>CAWGJM010000039.1:0-325612 GCA_963822795.1 uncultured Alphaproteobacteria bacterium | reverse complement strand
ACCGACAACGACGTGCTGGGATGGCAGAAGAACGTTACATTGCCCGAGCAGGCTGTTGATCCGGGCATCGAGAGAATTGCCGGCAATCCGAGGTGGACGGCGACGGCCCCTGTCGCGATGAGGTTCGGTCGCTCGCGCGGAAGGCGACCGAAGCCGTGTTCGTGGAGGCCATCCGGTTCAACGACCGGCTGAACATCGATCTCGTCGCGCAAGCGGCGACCGCGGCACATCGCCGCCCGGGCCGCCGCCATCAGCGCCACGCATCTGCTGGTGCAGAAGGCCGCTCTCGAACTGGACGTGGCGCCCGATGAGTTCGAGGCGCTCGAGCCGCGTCTGCGGCGCGGCCGGCCGATGCTGCAGATCGCCGACACGCTGATCAACGGCTCGGGACTTTGCCGTCGGCTTTGCCAACCCCGCGCCGACGGGCGCCCCGACATCGCCCGTCTCATCGACGAAGTTCTGACGGCGCGCGACGAATGGCCTCTCGTGGACTTCATGGACGCCGAGCACGAAGCGCAATGCTCGACTTCATGCTACATGTGCATCCAGCAATATCAGAACAGGCGCTATCATCCGCTTCTGGATTGGCGACTTGCGCTCGCGTATCTGCGCGGAATGATCGACCCCCGCGTACCGCGCGGCCTCGACGGCGACTTCGATACCCATCCGGAGCTGAGGGGTTGGCCCGCAAAGGCGCATGATCTCGCTCAGGCGGCAGCGTCGATGCGGCCCAGGACGTTGAGATACGGCCGGGCCGGGACGGGCGGCCGCCTGCCATGCCTTGAGGAGCGCTCGGTCGACGGCCGCCTCGAATGACGCCATGCGGTTGTCCATCCCCTGTGGAGACTGGATGCCGCGTCTGTCCGGGAGTTCGGCGTCGAGCCCGACGGCAATACTTTGTTCTTCGTGGATACCTTCGATCTGGAACGACGGCCTCTGAACGCCCTGAAGTTCGCGGCGACTTGTCCCGAGGACGACGCGCTGGGGCGCCCGGGCGGCGGACCGGCGGCCGCCGCCTAATCGAGCGGTGAAGTCGCCTCGCGGCGTCTTGGCGGCGACCTTGCGCCGGAGAACGCCGGCGAGCTTCTTGGCGTCCTTGGTCTCGCACTCCCAGATGCGGACGCATCGCCATCCTAGCTTCCGAAGCTCGGCCGCGTTGCGCGCGTCCCTTCGCACGTTGCGGTCGAACTTGGCGGCCCAGTAGCGGACGTTCGTCGCCGGCACCGTCGCGCGCCCGCAGTCGTGCCTATGCCAGAAGCAGCCGTGGACGAACACCGCGGTTTCCCAGAGGGGAAAACGAGATCCGGAGTTCCGGGAAGGTCCTTCCGATGAAGTCGAAATCTGAGTCGCCGCATGTGCCGCTTTCCTCACGGCGATTTCGGGCTTGGTGTTTTTTATCTGATCTGCGCCATCGTCCAGGAGCGGTGGGAGGCATAGCTCTCCATTGGCCTGGCTGTGGTCGGATTCTAGATGGGGCGCTTGCCGGTCCTTACGTTAGGCCGTTCTGCACGTTCTCGCCCAGATGTTCCGCGATGGACTGCCATTGCTCGTCCGTATAGCCGTCGGCGAAGGGCGTTTTCGAGACCGTCAAGAATGTAGTCGAGCCCATCGAGCGTCTGCGCGCCATTGTAGCCGGGAAACCGTTCGCGCGAAGCAGCGGACAGTCGTCCGCATTCGTCGCTCTCTCTGGTACCCCTGACGCTGTCAACGATCCCCTCCGGCGTCGGTTGGCTCGTCGCTGATGGTCTATTCCGGCTTTCGGTTCGCCCAGATGGCAGCGCATCGTGGCATGCCGATCGCGGCCGTCAATCTCGGCCGGACCCGTGCCGACGATCTTCTGACGCTCAAGGTCGAGGACCGCTGCGAGGCGGCGCTTTCTTTCCTGCTGTAGGCCCACACAGCCACTGAAGCTTCGCGCCGGAGGGGACCGCGCGGTAACTGACCGCGAGATGCCGTGCGATAGCGATTTGAGCGATTTGGAAGAGTTAGCTTCCCAATGGCGCCAGTCCAGTCCACACACCACCGAGCCGGAAAAGGCAACCCTCATGCCACCGCCGCCGGCGACCGGCCGAGACTCACAATAGCCGAGAACAAACTCAATTTCCGAGAGGCGTATCAGGCGGCGCGACGGTAGGAGAAAAGATGCGGAGCAGGGGTCGCGGCGATGGAGCTCGCGGGCGTCCGCATCACGCGGTAACTGACCGCGAGATGCGGTGTGATAGCGATCTTGAAGAGTTAGCTTCCCAACGCGGCGGCCACTACGATCCTTTCGGAGTACCGCCCGTGGCCGGCTCGGGCAAACCAACTCGTCTACGATGCACGTTCGAACATCCCTCTGTGCCAAATTTCAATTTCGTCTTTCCAAATGCCGCGTGGTCCGCTTGAGCTCCGGGCCCAAGGGCAATCTCCCAAAAGCCAGTGCCAAAATCTGGCGAGACGGCCCCGGCCATTTCGCGCACTCCAGGCTGGAAATGCGATCGAAAATCCATGGTTTTGGGAGCTTCGAACGGGCCTTTCCCATCGACAATCAAGGCTTTAGGGAAGGCGCAAATTCAGTTGGACGGCGTGCAAATTCAAGTGGGTTTTGCACACAGCCGGTCCTACTCCTGCAAGAGCACTTCGCGTAAGGTTCATTACGCGAACCAACCGGATTTCTGATCCAACCGATGAGTTTGCCCGAGCGGACGAGCTTTCAATCGCACGGGAAGACCGATCAACACACATGAACCATTCGCCGGATTATGGCACCTTCGCTCAACTAAAACTGTAAGACCGCGAGATTTTTCTTGTGGCCCCGTATGTGGCCCCATAGCGAAGTCGCTCAGGCAATCTGATTGATAAGTGCTTGATTTGGTTGGCTCCCCGGGCTGGATTCGAACCAGCGACCATTCGATTAACAGTCGAATGCTCCTAGCTTCCTGAATATTCCTATTTGCACGCCGTAGTAGCCAATTGCGCGATCATGATGATCGGCGCCTTCCTATCGTTGTTCGTGTTGCATTAGCTAAGCTAAGCGAAATCGTCGCAAGCTGAGGCCGCATGACCCGCCTCCACTGGGCAGCTGGGCGCTCATGCGCCGCTCCTGTCTGCATCACGGTTGACGTCCTGGAGAAGTGCCTCGATCGCGTGGCGCTGGCGATAGACCAAGCCGGCGACAAGGGCGCGGTGTACCTTCCTATCTACGATCGTCTCGAAGCGGAGTTGAAGGCGCTCAAGGACAAAGAGGACCGCGTCGCGCGTATCCGAGCTCGCGTCAAACGATAGACGGGTCGAAGGGCAGTTCAATTTTCCGCAATTCGGCCTGACGCCACTCCAGTGATCCGCCAGAGCCGTATTTCGGGCGGTCGATGGCATGTCCCATCAGAATTCGCCGCAATTCTTCGTCGATGCCAGCCTCTTTCAGCCGGTCCTCGAACGTATGGCGGAATGAATAGATCTTGTGTTTGGGAGTAGGAAACAGCGCGTTCTCCCGGAAGAACTTGTTAAGCGCGCTGGACATGCTCGATTCCTTCTCCTTGTAACGCGGAAAGCCCTTCGGAAACTTCGTCATGGCAGCCAGCGCCAGTCCCACCAATGGCACGGCTCGCACGGAGGTGATGGTCTTGATCTCTCTCGGATCGTCGGGGTCGAGCCGGGGTTCGATCAAAATGTGCGGTACAGATGCGCCGAGCTTAATGACCTGCTCCGTCAGATTACAGATCTCGCTCGGGCGCGCGCCGGTTTCGATGATTGTCAGCACGACCGCACGACCCTCGTCATTCAGCCCGGCCAACGCGCCAGGCCGCAGCACCTGCGTCGTCACCCACTCCAACGGAAACGGTGGCCGGGTCTTCTTGAATTTGTCGGCAAACGACAACCGGTTGAACGGATTTTGGCGATCCGGCTCATCGACATGGGTGAAATACGCGTCATAGAGCACGCGCATGTTGCCGATCATGCGATTTCCCATCGACGCGGATTTGCGCGGGCCGCCGCCCTTCGGTGCGACTTTGCTCAGCCAATGCTTGTGGAACGCCCGGCCATCGTCGCGGGTGATGTCGGTCATGGCTTTGTCCTCAACTACGGCGATGAACGAATTGATGGCCCGGCGTTTCACCTTTTCCCACTGCTTGCGCTGCGCCGGGCTCTTGCCAGAAATCTCGTCGGCGACGATCTCGTCGCAATAGATTTTGAATGCCTCGCTCACCTTGACCTTCGGCACTTCTTCGCCGCCCAGAACGGCGGTCTCGACGACGATCGGCGTGCGCGTGTCCATGATGGCCGTCACGCGCTGCACGATGTCTTCGACCGGCTGGCGCGACAGCTCGTCGGCGGATCGATAGCTGAAGCCGAGCGCTTCGGAGAGAAGCTTAGCTGCCTTGTATGCCTCTAGCGCCCCAGTCGACTCCGTGCCGTCCAGCAGCATCGCAGCCCAAATTTCGTTATCGGCTTTTTCGAGGATGTCGCGCTGCGATCGGGCCTTGGCCAGATCGTCCGTTCTGAGGGAATGGCGCACGAACGGAGCGCGACTATCGATCATGACAAGCATCTTGGGGACGCGTCGCCAGTAGTACAAAATCCCATTGCGCGGGACCAAAAACCGGTTTTGTCCGGACTTCCGGAGCATTCCACTCTCTCCGCCCTGTATCTCATTTTGTATCCCAATTTGTATCACAAAAAGTGGGAAAATTAGGGCGATGAGAGAGGATTATTTGTATTTCATGTGGATTATCAGGCTCTTAAATGAATCCGCTACGGTGAAAATTGGTGCGGGCGGTGGGACTCGAACCCACACGACGTTGCCATCGAGGGATTTTAAGTCCCTTGCGTCTACCAGTTCCGCCACGTCCGCGCTTTGATTCCCTTAGACTTTTCGTCGTTTCGGGGCAAGTGTTTGACAGAAACGGCCTCGTGTTTGACAAATCACGAAATGTTCTGTTCTCGGCCTGTCCCGGCTCACTGCTTGTCCTTAAGCCGATCGAAGGCACGAATGATGCTGATCTCCGCCTCGACGTGGCGGGTGTAGTGCTTGCCCATCTTGTCCGAAACGTCGCCGATCAGGGCCGCGACCTCGCTATCAGATGCACCGTTTCGCTTCCACCAAGCGGCATAGGAGACGCGCAGGCCGTGCAGCGTGGTGCCGGCGCCGATGTGGCTGGCGCGCTCCTGGTCGCGCAGCCAATGGCTCACGCGCGTCTGCATCTCCTTTTCGCTCGGCCAGAGCGATCCGTCGTCGCGTACCGCTATCACGCCGTCGGCGCGCTGCACCTTCAACTCGGCCAGGAATGTTTTTTTTAGCGTTCGCCCGATCGTGTTGTCGCTGGCGCGCTCGACAATGTGCAGTTCGACGACCTTCTCCTCGAGCAGGCGCAGGCTCCAACGGGCGAAACCCTCCGGGGCCGGAGAGAGTGTCAGTGCGATCAGCTTTGCTTCCGCCGCGCCGTCGAAAATGCGTGGACGGGCGGAATTGGGATTGTATTTACGGGTCAACACTGCCTCGAACCCTTCCTCGACCAGCTGGCGCCTGGTCCGCTCGATATTGGCGATGCTGGTGTCCCGCGCCGCGGCAATCCGGCTGTCGCTCCAACCTTCGCCCGCATCCGACACGTCCGCCTTCAAGAGAATGCGCGCCTTCGTCAGCAGCTGCGCAGAACGCTTACCTTTGCTGATCAACTCATCGAGTTGGCCACGTTCCTCCGCGGTCAACCGCACACGTACTTCTTGACGGCGATCTCTTTCCCGGCCACGAATCACCTCCATCGCTGGCTTGCGGCGACAGAGATTCAGAAGTTGCCGTCATTTTCAATGACGGGGGCGACTAGCAGCTAACACTTAGTCGCTGGGTGCGCTATTCAAGTCAGACTGCCGGCGATCGAGGCTCGTCGGGATAGCTCGATCCAATTGCCGTCCGGATCGAGGATCATTGATATCCGGGCCACGTTTCCAAGTGTTACCGGCGCAAAACCTTCGCGCACGCCCTTGTTTCGCAGATCATTATGGATGGTGTCGATATCGACGATCTGCAGGGTGATATAGCGCCAGCCGAGTGCCTGACGAGCTGGGGCGACGGTTGCGGCATGGTCCTCCTCCAGAAGAAGCAGGCTGTCTCCCAAGCGAAAGGCCGCCTGTTCGGTGAAGCCGAGGATGCCACCATAGAACCTGCGGTGTTCACTGATACTCCGGACTCCTATCGTGACGGCGAGTTGGGTGATACCATCATGTCCCGTCGGCACGAGACGCATGCGATTGCCATCGGGATCGACCATGGCGCATGGTGTCCCGACGCTCGCTCTCGCAATGATCAACTCGCGATAGCCGCTGGGCGCTGCGGCCGGCAGCGGTTCGATGTGATGATTGAGTTTTATCACCGAGCCCAGCGCGTCGTGCCTGTATTGTTTCTGGCCGCGGCGAACCGGCAGGACATGATCGAAGCGAAGGCCGACATCGTGCTGCCAGAACCGCAACATCGGCTCCAGCTTGTTCGTCGAAAGTCCGACGTCGATGACGTTTTTCGCGAGCTGCATCTGCCACACCATTAACCGAACGACACATCGCAAGCGTCTCGGAGACGTCCCGAGATCTGCCGGTCACGGCAATCGCAACCGGCTAGATCGTCGCCAGCGGGTGGGCCGCGTTGCGAAGGGTTTGGGGCGTGGCACCGAAGGTACGAAGGAAACTGCGCCGCATTCGCTCACGATCGCCGAATCCCGTCTCGCGAGCAATTTCCTCGATTGGCAGCCGGCCTTGCTCGAGCATGAACCTGGCGGCCTCGAGGCGCAGGTTTTCAATTGCCTTTGCCGGTGAAAGGCCGGTCTCTGCCCGGAACACTCGGCTAAATTGTCGAGGGCTTAGCCGGGCAGCGTCGGCCAACAGCTCGACCGTCAGCGGTTCGCGAAGGTTCTGCTTTGCAAAGGCCAGCGCAATTTGAACGCGATCGGATTTGGCATCGAGCTGCAGCATTGCGGAATGCTGCGATTGACCGCCGGCGCGGCGATGATGGACGACAAGCACCCTCGCGGTGCGTTGCGCTGCCTGCTGGCCTAAGTCGCGTTCAATGAGACCAAGCGCGAGATCAATGCCAGCCGTCATCCCAGCCGACGTCCACACGGGTCCGTCGGCAATGAATATCCGATCCATTTCGACGGTGATCTTGGGGAATCGCCTGCCAAGTTCCTCGGCACGCAACCAGTGCGTGGTCGCGCGCCGGCCGTCCAGAATTCCCGCTTCCGCCAGCGTGAACGCTGCAATGCAGACTGAGGTGATACGCCTTGTCGTTGATACGGCCTCGCGCAAATAGCCAATCGTGCGTGGCGAAGGCGGCACCAAATCCGGCGCCGAGCCCACCATGAGCGTGTCAAAACTGCTTTCGCCCAGCGGTTCGGTATTCATCGTCCAGCCGAGCGAGTTTGTGAGTGGCTCACCCGTCTCCGACAGAATTCGGAGATCATAGAAGCGCTCGCCGGCAACGAGATTGGCTGCTTCAAATGCCGAAATCGGCGCGAAGCTCATCACGCTGAAGCCTGTCGGCAAGAGGAGCCCGAGTCGCAGAATAGTGGCCTCCCAGTCGGCAAACGAGGTGGCTTCGGGTGGTTGTCAGGACATTGGGGGCAATCGCCCCGACGTTCAAGTCAACGGAGGAACCTTACTCGAATCCGGGTGCCGCCGCAGGACATATTTGCCTCCATTCGGGACGCCACCGAGCGGCTAAAACGGTTCGCGCATGAGGGCGGCCACGTCTGACCGCCATGTCTTGAATTGCGGCATTTCCGACCTTTTGTGGAACCGGTGGTGCCATATACAAGTGACCAGCGACATTGCCGTGGAGTGTTTGAACCTTCCCGTTGTCCAGCGGGCGTGCTCCGGGAGCTTGCGATGGATCCCTACAGACAGGTGGTATTGGCGGCGCGGCCGAAGGGCTTGCCCCGGCCAGATGATTTTCGTCTGGAAACCGGTCCGATGCCCGAGCTGCTTGAGGGGCAGGTCCTCGTGGCGACGAAGTTCCTTTCGCTGGATCCCTACATGCGCGGACGCATGAACGACGCCGAGTCCTATGCCCCGCCAGTCAACGTCGGCGGTGTTATGGAGGGGGAGGTCGTCGCCGAGGTCGTCAGTTCGCGGCATCCATCCTTTAGCCGAGGAGAGCTTGTCCAGGGGCGGATCGGCTGGCGCACACACGCGGCGGTCGCGGTGCGAGACCTGCAAAGGGTGGACACCGGGCTTAACCCCCCTGAGACCTCACTGGGTGTCTTGGGAATGCCCGGGTTCGCTGCCTACGCAGGCCTTCAGGCCATCGGGCAACCCAAACCAGGAGAAACAGTGGTCGTCTCGTCCGCGGCAGGCGCAGTTGGATCCGTAGTCGGCCAACTGGCCCGATTGGCGGGCGCTCGGGCCGTCGGCATCGCGGGAGGGGCGGCAAAGTGCGCGTACGTGCGCGACGAGCTTCGATTCGACGCCGTCGTTGACCACAAGGGCCGCGGCCTCTCAAAGGCGCTCGCGGCTGCATGCCCCGACGGGATCGATGTCTACTTCGAGAACGTTGGCGGATCGATCTGGAGCCCGGTTTTGCCGCTCCTGAACCGCTACGCCCGCGTTCCCGTCTGTGGCTTGATCGCACATTACAACGGGGAGGCACCCGCCGAGCCGAATTCTGTCGCGGAGACGATGTTGGCGATCCTTCGGCGAAGCCTACTGATCAGGGGATTCATCAACACAGAGTTCGCACCAGCACTCTATCCAGCCTTCCTCTCTGAGATAACGCCGTTGGTCCACTCCGGACGCATTCGCTATCGGGAGCATGTTGTCGAGGGCTTGGAAGCGGCCCCACAGGCATTCATCGGCCTGCTCGAGGGACACAACTTTGGGAAAACGCTTGTCCGGGTTGCCTGAACCGGGAAGGCGGCCCCGCCCGTAAATATTGATCATGGGCATGGCGAAACTGTTGCAGCCAGAGTTTGACGTATCAGCTCGAATGGGCTTCCCGTCTTATCCAGCTATCAGCGACGCCACATCTTGCGGATGCGACAACATCGCGACATGGGAGGAAGCAACCTCAACAACCGCCGCGTTGAGGCGCTTGGCCATGGTCCGCTGCAAGGCTGGCTGGATAGCGCGATCGTTGGACGCGACGAGGAAGCGACACGTCTTGCCCCGCCATGCCGGCGACGAGATTGTACCGCCCAAGGCGGCGCCTGCTGTTGGCGACTGGGCGGAGTAGAGGACAAGCTTTTCCGTGTCACTTAGATCCTGGGCGAAGGCGTTGCTCACCCCCGATTGAGTGAGCTTTAGATACCCCTCCGCATCGGGGCGGACTTCCGCTCCCAAAGGCGCAGGCTCGACGCTAGCGCCCAACGAGCCCGCCGACTCGCCCGCGTCTGGGGCGAAGGCGGCGATGTAAACAAGAGCCTCGACCTTCGGGTCGCTTCCAGCCTCAGTAATCACAGCACCGCCGTAGGAATGGCCCACCAGAATGATTCGACCCGACGAAAGCGCGATCGCCCGCTTAACTGTGGCCACGTCTTCGCCGAGTGACGTCAATGGAAGCTGCACCGCGGTGACAGAGTGACCTTTAGCGGTAAGAAGCGGGATCACCTTCGCCCAGCTGGACCCATCCGCCCAAGCGCCATGCACTAGAACTACGTCTGATGATTTCACCATATCGCCCTCTCGCCCGAAAGCTCGATTGTCGCGCCTGGGATTTGTTTGGTCGTGGAGGCTACTTGCTTTCGACAACACGGCATATGTCGGAATTGCCGCTTATTCGGCCATCTTGGGTGCGAACGGGGTTCGCCATGATGGCCGCGACGACTAGTGATTTTGATCGCAACTCGAGCCGCTCCAATAGCGAGATGCGCCCGGTGGCCGAAAAGGTGGCAACAACGACATGGCGTGATGAACCAGCCCCCGCGTACGCTGCGCGCGGCGGGCCGGCTCGGGCGCGCCGCGGTCCCATTGGCGGCTTCTCTGAAACCAATTTCACCGACGATCCGCAGCAGAGGAAACGCGCGACAATGAGCACCACGAATTCACTGCGCATCCATCGGGAGACGCCGGCGTATTGGCGAGTTGTTTTCGACTACCCGCCGTTCAACGTGCTTGACGGGACGATGTTTCACGCGCTCCAGGATCTGCTCGGGCAGATCGAAGCCAACTCGGCGCTGCGCGCGGTCGTTTTCGAAAGCGCAAATGCCGACTTCTTTCTTTCGCACTTCGATTTGACGGGCAAGCTCGGCAACGTCATGAGCGCGGTCGGCCCCACGGGACTGCCCATCCTGTTCGATACCTTCGTCCGGATCTCCAAATCGCCGGTTGCGATGATCGCGAAAATCCGAGGTTGCGTCAGAGGGGCGTGCAGCGAGTTTGTTCTCGCCTGCGACATGCGCTTCGCTTCGAGAGAAAACACTCGGCTTGGTCAGCCCGAGGTCGGGGTAGGACTCCATCCTGGTGGTGGCGGGACTGAACGACTTCCACACTTAGTGGGAAGGGGTCGCGCGCTTGAGATTATTCTGGGCGCGAGCGACTTCGACGGTGAAACAGCCGAGCGATACGGATATGTCAACCGCGCGCTGCCCGACGCCGAGCTCGATGCATTCGTTGACACACTCGCGCGGCGGATCAGCTCTTTCGATAAGCGATCCATCGCGGCGGCGAAACGTCTGGTCAATGAGATTTCGTTGCCGCCCGCCGACCGTTTCCTGGACGCCTTCAACTCCTTCGGGACAGCGCTGAGCTGGCCAGAGACCCAGACGAAGGTCGGAGAGTTGCTAAAGCGCGGGCTTCAAACCAACACAGAGTTCGAAAAGCGATGGCCGGAGGTGCTGGACACCCTTTGAGATGCCGGGTCTCCGGCCCATGCGCGCCATAAATTCCCGCAGTAACCCAGCCCTGATCAAATTCAGGAGATCAAGATGAACGCCGAGATTCTCGATACTAAGATTGTTGACGGGATCGCTGTTGTGACCTTGGGCAGTCCCAAGCGCTTGTATTTCGATGCCGAAATGGGGGACGCCCTCACCGGGGCGCTTGAGACGTTCGCAGGGGATCATCGCGTTCGCGTGGTAATCGTGACTGGTGGTGCGCCTGGCTATTTCAACCGCCACTTTGACATCCCTTCTCTCATCCGGATCGCAGAAGACCTTCGTGCCTCCGGCCGCGAATGGCCGGATAACGCAACCTACAATGGTGGATTCTTCGATAAGGCGATGGCTCTGTGCGAGACCATGCCAAAGCCCGTCATTGCCGCCATCTCGGGCACCGCGATCGCCGGCGCCTTTGAGTTCACTCTCGCCTGCGATCTGCGCGTTGCGGAGGATGGCGACTACCTTTTGGGCTTGCCGGAGGTGAACCTCGGATTGCTTCCAGGCGCCGGCGGCACTCAGAGATTGCCCCGCACGATCGGAACGTCAGCCGCGCTGATGCACATCTTGATGGGCGTTGCGCTGTCCCCGCGTGAAGCTGAACGCAAAGGCCTGGTTCATCTCACCATAGACGGAAAGGCCCTTGATCAGGCGATGGAGATTGCTCACCGCCTCGTTTCTTTTCCAGCTGAATCGCTCGCTTACGTCAAACGGCTGGTGCGCGGCGCCATGGACACTCCGCTAGCGCAAGGATTGGCGCTCGAGCGAAACCTGTTTTTGAAATTGTGTGTCTCCGACGCTGGCCTGGCGCGAATGCGCTCCTACGATTCCAAGAAGATCACGTCGCCGAATCGCTCCTTTGAGGTTTAGCAACACAGGAGCGCGAGCGTCTTGGGGCCTGCAAGCACAAACGACGCGCGAACGCGATGCGCCTGGGCCGTCCCCGGCAAGCCCTTGGTGATACGTTATCACGACCATGAGTGGGGCGTCCCGGCACGCGATGATCGCAAACATTTTGAGTTTCTTGTTCTTGAGGGTGCCCAAACCGGCCTCAACTGGCTTGTAATCCTCAACAAGCGCGAAGGGTATCGCCGAGCATTTAGCGATTTTGATCCGGAGAAGGTAGCGAGATATTCGGACAAGCGCGTCGCCAAACTGCTTCAAAACCCGGACATCATTCGAAACCGAATGAAAATTGAATCTGCCATTAGCAACGCGCGAGCGTTTCTCAAGGTTCAAGAAGAGTTCGGAACATTTTGGGCCTATGCTTGGCAGTTTATCGGTGGCCACCCAAAACAAAACCGGTGGAAAAACGTCGGCGACATTCCCGCGACCACGCCGGTATCAGACGCGTTCAGCAAGGATCTCAAGGTGCGGGGATTTTCGTTTGTTGGTTCCACGGTGGTTTATGCCCACATGCAAGCGACCGGCATGGTCAATGACCACGCGGTCGATTGCTTCCGATACCCGGAAATTCTGCGAAATGACACGTTGGCCACCTGACTGGTCGCTTCGTCGTCCAGCCAGGCGCACGAAGGCTCGAAGGCCATCTAGAACCCGCTATCAGTGGACCGCGAGTCACGCCGAACCTGCGGCTCGGAGCCTATTCTGACGGTTCGTCGGCCGATGCCATGTGTCGCGCTTCTGCGATTCTGGGTACTAGGTCGCAGAGCACAGACCTGCGCCTCAGCACCGGAGTCTGAAATGTCGTATTTGCCGACAGGCGCATCGCGCGGGTGGGTGGGCGGTGCCACCGGGCGTCCATTGGTCTTGGTTGGTATCAGCGCGCGTAGGCGAGCGCCTGGTGGATTTGGGCGACGACCGCGGCTCCTTCGCCCACTGCGGCCGCCACGCGCTTCGTGGATCCCGCTCGGACGTCGCCGATCGCGAAAACTCCGGGCCGACTTGTCTCAAGCTCGAATGGCATTCGCCCTATGTCGAGGTCTTGGTGGAATTGTTTGCCGGTGCCCACGAACCCTCGTTCATCGACATCGACGCAGCCGCCCAGCCAAGCAGTGTTGGGATCGGCGCCGATAAAAAGAAAGACTTGGCGCAGCCCAGGTTCGAGGTACGCTCTGCCGTTCCTGTTCCTGAACGTCGCGCTGAGCATGCCGCCCGGCTCCCTTTGTAACCCGGCGAGTTCACACCCAACATGAAGTTCGACATTCGATAAGGAGGCGATTCGCTCCACGAGATAAGCGGACATCGTTTCGGTCAAATCTCGTCTGGCGACGAGATGAAGCTTTTTCACGCTCGGTGCGAGAAACACGACGGCTTGGCCCGCCGAGTTTCCCCCGCCGACAAGGGCCACTTCCTCGCCGGCGCATGCTTGCGCCTCGATCGGGGAAGCCCAGTAAGACACGCCGTTTCCTTCGAAATCTTTGAGCGTGTCTAGATCAGGTCGACGGTAGCGAGCGCCGCTGGCGATGATCACGGTCCTTGCTCGGACCTCAATTCGCTTTGCGAGAGTCAGCACATGCACCATGCGTTCGGACGATTGATCGCAGTCCAAGCGTTCTACTGCCATTGGGATTGCGATTGTCGCACCAAATTTCTGGGCCTGACTGAAGCCTCTCGCCGTGAGCGCGAGCCCCGAGATGCCGGTCGGGAATCCGAAATAATTCTCGATTCGCGCAGACGCGCCGGCCTGCCCCCCAAAGGAATCTGAATTGAGCACGAGGACTGAGAGGCCCTCGGATGCCGCATAGACGGCGGCGGCTAGACCGGCCGGACCTGCGCCGACAATCGCGACATCAAACTCGGAGTCCGGCGCGATATCAGGCACCAACCCCAGACAGCTAGCCAGCTCAGTGACCGTTGGGTGCCGCAGGATTGTCCCGTCCGGACAAACTACAAGCGGAAGCTCGCTCGCGGAAACGGCGAGCCGCAGAACAAGCGCCTTTCCCTCTTCGTCGGCCGCAGAGTCCAACACCAAGTGCGGAAAACCAGATCTCCGCAGGAAGCTCTGGATATGAAGCGTGTCGGGGGAGCCCGGGGCGCCGATCAGGACAGTACCTGATCCACCGTCCTCGATTAGCGCGACGCGCCGCAGGATGAGCGCCCGCATCACGACCTCGCCGATCTCGGCTGACCCCACGACCAGCGCACGAAGATGCGCTGCATCGAAGGGCAGCGCCACACAACCATCTGGTCCAGCGTTCGCGCCTGCGAGCGCGGGGCGCCCCGATAACTGGCCCGCTTCACCGGTGAACTGGCCCGAACCGAGACTGGTAACCGGTGCAACGGAGCGGAGCCCGTCGTGCCTCGACAGTTCGATATTCCCTTCCAGGATGAGCCAAGCGGGGACGTTTTTGTCGCCCGTACGATAGATAGCTTCGGCCGGCTCAAATCGGCGTTCTTCCGCGGCCGCGAACCTCCGCGCGCTCACAATCTGGTCTTGATCCAGAACGGGGAACGCTTGGTGAGCGCGGGCGGCGATCGTTGGCATTTAACAGCCATTCTCGGGATTGCGGGCACCGGCGAGCATAGAAACCTTTTCTCCCTCGTGGTGGTTTCGAAACGCCGGGACGGTAGGTCGGACACTGCCGCGGTGAAATGTCGAAATTGCCTCATTTTGGGTCGGGGCGCGACCGTTGGACATCCGGCATGCGGGGGGGCCGGCGTGCTACGTCCGAAAAAGAGGCAACAACGTCCTCACCCACATCTCGGCATGACGCTAGGCTGCCGCAGCGAACAACGGGAATACGGCAAGCAGGTCGCCAAGGATGCGGCTGCATTGTGTGGCCGAACGGCGGGACGCCTTGAGAATGTCTCACGTGGCTCGCCGCGCTGCGCGTCGGCGTCTCGTCGACCGAAACAACGAGGGCTGCGCCATGAAGCTCACAGTCAACGGACAGGGTCGGGTTTTGGAGGAAGTCGACCCAACCATGCCTCTCCTGTGGGCGGTCCGCGACCTTCTCGGTCTGAAGGGGACAAAGTTCGGCTGTGGGCAGGCTCTCTGTGGCGCATGCACGGTGCACTTGGACGGGCAGCCGATCCGTTCATGCCAAACATCTCTTGCCGATGTCGGAGAAGGCAAAGTCACCACGATCGAAGCAATAGCGGGACGCGTCGCCGAAGCGGTCAAGTCAGCGTGGATTACGAACAACGTGCCCCAGTGCGGTTACTGCCAGTCGGGGCAGATCATGTCAGCGGTCGCACTGCTCGAGTCCAATCCGAAGCCCTCGCGTGACGATATCAACTCAGCCATGAGCGGTAATCTTTGCCGATGCGGAACTTATCCGCGAATCCGCGCGGCGATTGCAGACGCCTCGAATGTTCTCGAACATCAATGAGCGTTCGGCCATGAACGTCGAACAGGTCAGCACAGAGTCCAAATCTCCTACTTCGCCGAGTCGGCGCACTTTCCTCGAGGGGGTCGGGACAACGGCCTTTCTTCTCGCCTTCCAACTCCCTGTCAGCGGCGCCCGCGCGGGGGACCCGCCGGCGAGCCCGGGTCAATTCAACGCTTTTCTCGCGATCGGCGAGGACGACATCGTTACGGCGATCATCGCCCAAACTGAGGGCGGCCAAGGA
Source organism: uncultured Alphaproteobacteria bacterium (assembly GCA_963822795.1). Lineage (GTDB taxonomy): Bacteria > Pseudomonadota > Alphaproteobacteria > Rhizobiales > Xanthobacteraceae > Bradyrhizobium. Next base: position 310,244 of record CAWGJM010000039.1, on the reverse strand, counting down.
AACTCGACTGGGATGACGCAAGTCATCGCCTCGGAGCTGGGCGCCGCCTGGCCGCGTATGCGCTATCGGTTCACCACCGAGCGCCGCGCCGAATACATCAATCCCATGCTCTATGAAGGGCTTGTGCTGACCGCGGGCAGCTCCTCGATCCCTGGGTTCTACGACGCAATGCGTCACGCGGCGGCGGCGACGCGCGAAATGCTTGTTGCGGCTGCTGCCAGGCACTTGAACGCGAGAGCTGACGAGTTTTCCGTCGCCGATTCCAAAGTCATCCATTCGCCCACCGCTCGCCATTTCACCTTCGGACAACTCGCCGCCGACGCGGCGAAGGAGCAGGTTCCTATGAAGCCTCGACTGCGTCCGCGCAGCGAACTCCGACTGATTGGTCAACGGTTGGACCGGTTGGATGTCCCCGCGAAGGTGAACGGAAGCGCCCGTTTCGGATTGGATCTCGAGGCGCCGGGCATGTTGTATGCCGCCGTCAGACACGGGCCAGCATACGGGTCGACGGTCGCGCAGATCGATGACGCCAAGGCCAAATCGATGCCGGGAGTCAGGCTGGTCACGGCGGTGCCTCAGGGCGTGGCCGTCGTCGCCGACCAGTATTGGCAGGCCGCAAAAGCGTTAGCCGAGGTCCGCGAGACCTATGCTAGCCATCCGAATAGCGAAGCCTCTTCAGCAACCGTGGAGGCCGCGCTCAGGCGGGGATTGGAGCAGCCCGGCGTTCCGACGATTGGAAGTCACGGAGACGTCCCCGCCGCCATGAAGTCCGCCGCGAAGATTCTCGAGGCAGAGTTCTCGATGCCGTTCATGTCGCACGCTTGCATGGAGCCCGTGTCATGCACGGCCCGGGTCGGCGAACCAGTGGAGTTGTGGCTTTCCACGAAGTCTCCGAGCCTGGACGCCGGCCACGCGGCGCGCGCGCTCGGCGTCGACCCGGCATCCATTGTCGTTCACAATGAATACCAAGGCGGGGACTTCGGCCGGCGCTCCGGCATGGAGCACACGACCGAAGCGGTACTGCTGGCGAAGGCGACCGGACGGGCTGTGAAAGTCATTTGGACGCGCCAAGAAGACCTGAGGATCGATCAGCACCGTACGGCATTTTTGGGCCGCGCACGCTTGGGGCTCGGCGCTGACGGGATGCCCATCGCTTACGAAGCGAAAATCGCTTGCGATGGATTGTGGCAGCGACTCTTTCCCTGGTTCTACGCCAAGAAGAAGCCAGTGGATCTGCCGACCTTCAGCCTGGTGGGCAGTTCTTACGGGATTCCAAATGAGGCGGGAACCTACGTCAACGTTCCACTCCCCGTCCGGATCGGCGCCTTTCGCGGCAACAACGATACACACAATGGCTTCATGCTGGAGTCGATGATTGACGACGCGGCACGCGAGGCGGGAACAGATCCGTTGGCCTACCGCCGCAAGCTGCTGGCGAACGATGCACGAAGCACCGCCGTACTCGATCGAGCCGCGGCAATCGCCGGCTGGGGCAAAGTTGCCGCGGGCCATCAGCAGGGCGTGGCGTTTTGGCAGTCAGACTTCTACCGCTGTCGGCTCGCCGTGATTGTAGAGGTCTCTGGAACAGCCGACGCCTTGAAGGTGGAGCGGCTGGTCGGGGTCTGCGACTCTGGTCTCGCCATCAACCCGATGCTCGCTGAGCGAGCAGTCGAAGCGGGAATGATTTTCGGGCTGAGCAACGCGATCAGCGAGCGTATCACGCTCTCGGGTGGGGCGCCCGAGCAGATGAACTTCAACTCCTATCAGCTTCTGCGGATCGACCAGGCTCCCGATATCACCGTCGAGATCATCTCTGTTGGCGACGAGCCCGGGAGCTTCGGCGAGGTCGGCACAATGCCGATGTGTTCGGCTCTGGGCAATGCGATCGTCTCCGCAACCGGCAAGCGCATTCGGACCACGCCCTTTGGCGTAAATGGAGTCACTTTCGTTTGAAAGGTCGAGACCGCTGGCCCGAGTGACTTAAGCAATGGGAGATGAGGCATGAAAGGTGCAGCTTTCTACGTCATTCTTACGGCCGCGCTCCTCGCAGCATCTGACGCTGCGCCAGCGCAGGACAGTGCGGCAGACAAAGCCGTGTTTGGGAAATGCCAAGCTTGTCACGCCGTCGGTACGGGGGCCAAGAACAAGTTGGGCCCTGAGCTCAATGGGTTGGCTGGCCGCAAAGCCGGAGCAGTCGCGGGATACCAGTATTCGCCCGCGTTGAAAAACTCTGGCTTCGCCTGGGATCAAGCAAGCTTCGCCGCCTTCATGCAAAACCCGAAAACGAAAGTTCCCGGCAACAAAATGGCTTTCGCGGGTATGAAAGATCAGGCCGAAATCGCGAGCCTATGGACCTATCTCGCACGGTTCAATGCGGACGGTAGCTCGAAGTGAGAAACGTACGGGACCCATCGCGATCTCGTCCTCATCATCCACGAAGATTGCGCTTAGCGTCTTGGCCAGAAAGAGACGCCTGATATGCGCCGATCGTAACAACTAGGGAATACGGCATTGGTCGATCAAACAAGTCTGGGGTTACGTTCGCTGGTGAAGCAGGACGGATCACTCGAACTATCGCTCGCTCAGGTGACCGTGTCGCCGCCGAAGAACGACGAGGTGATCGTTCGCGTCGAGGCCACGCCGATCAATCCCTCCGACCTTGGGCTCTTGCTCGCCGGCGGCGACGTAAGTTCAGCGAAGGCATCGGGAAAAGGCAGGCAGACGGTCGTCGCGGCGCCGATCGCAGCCGCGGTGATGCGCGCGCTCTCCGCCCGGATCGGGAAGTCGATGCCGGTCGGTCTGGAAGGAGCAGGCGTCGTGACAAACGCTGGCCCATCGCCCGAAGCCCAGGCTCTGCTTGGGAAGACCGTATCGATCTTCGTCGGCGGGATGTACGGACAACTCCGGAAAGCCAGGGCCGCCGACTGCCTGGTTTTGCCCGCCGGAATCAAGACCGAAGAAGCAGCCTCGGCCTTTGTCAATCCACTAACCGCGCTTGGTATGCTGGAGACCGCGAGAAGGGAGGGACACAAGGGCCTGGTGCATACGGCAGCAGCGTCGAACCTCGGCCAAATACTAAACCGACTCTGCCAGGTGGATGGGATTCCACTGGTGAACATCGTCCGCAGCGAAGAGCAGGTCCGAATTTTGAAGGGCCTTGGGGCAAAGCATATCGTCAACTCGGCTCAGGCAAGCTTCAGAGACGATTTGGTCTCGGCTCTCAAGGCGACGGGCGCAACCCTCGCTTTTGACGCCATCGGCGGAGGCAAGCTCGCTGGCCAGATCCTTAATGCTATGGAGGCCGTCGCCGCCGGGTCCGCAGAGACGTACAACATGTACGGTTCTTCCGTTCACGAGCAGGTCTACATCTATGGCACCCTCGATCCTGGACCGATTGAGCTAACGCGTGGCTCCGGCATGGCGTGGGGTATCGGCGGCTGGCTGCTCTTTCACTTCTTGGCCAAGGTGGGTCCGGAGGTCGAGGCGCGGTTGAAAGCGCGGGTTGCCAGTGAAATTAGGACGACCTTCGCCAGCCACTACACCCGCACCATCTCTCTGCTTGAGGCACTCGATCCCGGCGTCATCGCAGCCTATAGCCGTCGAGCGACGGGCGAGAAATTCCTGATCAATCCGAGCCTAGCTATCGAGTAGGCACTCGGCTTTCCGCCAACTAGCTAAGCTAGTGTTGCGACGTCTCGCCTTTAGGTCGGCGAGCACGGCGTCGGTGACGGAGATGCGGTAAGGCGTGATGATGGTCATGGGCTTGCCTCCCCTCACTCAGTGGTAGCCAAAGTCGACAAGGTCGCGCCCGGCGAGTGGACCGCCCGCCTGCTGCAAGCGGCCGCCGACCACGAGGCCACCAAGATGAATAGGCGCGAAGCCGAAGCTGGCGATCAGATTCTTCACGAATTCGACAGGCTCCGCGTAATCCCCGGACACGAAGATGACGCGGCGGCCACCGCCCTTTGCGGGCCCTTGGTCGAAGCGTTCAATGACGATCGAATTGAACGCCTTCACAACTCGGGCGCCGGGTGCCAACGCCGCAACCACCTCGCTCGCGCCCTTGTCGCCAAGGTCCGCCAATACGAGTTTGGGGCTGTACGCGCTGAACGGATTCGTCGCATCGATGAGGACCCGTCCGTTCCACGCCGGCAGGCCTCGAAGTGCGTCCTCGACATTCGGCCAGGGGACAGCGAACAGGACATAGTCAAGGCTCGCTGCCTCCGCGGCCGTGGCGGCCGATGCACCGTTGCCGAGTTCGGCGACTACGTCGGCAAGGGAGTCCGCGCCGTGCCTGTTGCTCAACACCACTTGATGACCAGCCCTCAAGGCTCCTCGCGCGAATCCAAGCGCGACGGGGCCGGCACCGATCGTTCCGAACCTCATGATGCCGCTCCCCGCTCGCTGGTGAAGTCGAAGAGAACCACGCCATTCCGGCCTGACCGGCCCATATGCGCGACTGCGTCGCCGATCCGCGATGGCGGGTAGCTCGCTGCAACCTCGAACAGTGACTGGGGCTCGAGCGCGAGCTGTTGCGCGAGGACAATATCAGCTTGGCGCATATCGGCCGGCTGCTGCATCCACTGCCCGAGGAACACGCCCTTGAGCGTCAGGGCGCGGGGCGCAAACAGCCGGATGTCGCTCGCCTCGCCACCAAGTGAGCCAAAATTGACGACCGTCCCGGTCCCTTCAGCCAAGAGATCGGCGACGTCGCCGAGCAGGGCGCCGCCGACGCTGTCGATCGCGACGTAAATCTTCGCTCCCCCGGCGGCGGCTCTTGTGCGCTCCTTCCAGCCGCTCGCGTCCGTCGCAAAGATGGGCGAGCTGGGCAGGAGCCCGGCCAGTTTCTCCGCGCTCACTTGGCTTCGCACCAGCCGGATGACTTTCACGCCTCGGTCGGTCAGGAGCTTGCCTAGAAGCCGCCCGACAGCAGATCCCGCGGCGGTCAGCAGCACGACAACGCCAGCGCGCGAGTCTGGGGGCGCCGATTCATGCGCCGTTCTGATCGCGGTGAGCGCCGTGGCAGTGTTGATCAGGAGTTGCGCGCCGATTTCGTCCGGAATCGTGTCCGGTAACGGCGTCACGGACCCAACCGGAACGACCACTTCGTCACGCCACGAGCCAGGCGCAGGAAAGAACGCGACCCTGAGTCCTTGCCTTAATCCTCGGCTTGTATCGACGCGCGCCCCGACTTCGCTGACGACACCGGCGCCTTCAAATCCTGGGACCCGCCCGCCTGGCCCTATCGACGGCGGCGTGCCGAACGCGGGCGACCCCATGACACCCAGCAAATCGCCGGGATGGATCGGCGCGTAGGAAACGCGAACCCGAACCTGGTTTGCCCCGAGTGGCTCGGACGAGCCTTCTTCAACCCGAAGCAATTCTGACGGCTGTCCGAGCGCGTGGTGGACAATCCTTCTCATGCGAACCTCCAACAGCCAAGCGACGCCAGGCGTCAGATTACACGGGCGCGCTTCGACAAAATTCGAAAGACGTCGGCCTCACGTGAAGACGTGCGTGTCTCGGGCCCAACAGATAACGTCCGCGCGGCGGCGCCTTCCATGTCATTGTTGCCTCCATTTCGGCCATGTAGCCTCAAGCCGAACGAAATAGCGGCAACCGGGAGCGCGCTTCGGCGCGAGCGAGCGCAATGCGGGCCAGACCGCAGTGAACCTGGTCCGGCAAATGGCCCGCCTGACTATGCCGTGCGTGGCCGCCTGAAGTGCGTAGCCGGGTCCGACTTTGCTTTGAAAGCACGTCCCGAAAGGAGGCTTCTATGTCCTCACCCCACGATCGCTATCGCAAGTACGGTGGCGCCGCGTCTTTTCGCAAACGGCGAGGTGTCGCGGAATGTCCCATTGCCGCGATCCCGGCAATTGCGGCCACGAGGATCGAGCGCGGTGGCGATGCTAGAGGTTCAATATTGAGATCAATAGGTCCTGGCGGATCGGCGAAGGAATCGAGCATGCGCGCGGCTTTCATCACGGGTTACGGCGACAATTCGGTAGTGGGGTCTGGGGAGATTGCCGATCCCACTCCCGGCGCGGATGAGGCACTGATCGAGGTGCGGGCGGCGGGGACCAACCCGGTCGAAATCTCGATGAGGGAAGGGCACTTCAAGGCTACGCTTCCCTTCAGTTTCCCGCAGGTCATGGGCTACGACATTGCGGGTGTGGTCACCTCGGCACCCACGGGCTCCGCGTTCAAGGCGGGCGATGAGGTTTACGCTCGGCTACCCAACCGCCGGCTTGGTGCTTATGCCGAGCGTGCCGTTGTTCCCGTTGGTCTCCTGGCCCGCAAACCTCGATCTCTTTCCTTTGAAGAAGCCGCGAGTTTTCCGACGGTCGCACTGACGACCTGGCAAGCGTTCATAGAGAGGGCGCAACTCAAGTCGGGCGAGCGCGTGCTGATACAGGCCGGAGGCGGGGGTGTCGGCGCGTTCGCAATCCAACTCGCGAAGCACATGGGCGCCTTCGTCGTCGCGACCGGAGGTCCCGGTAGCCAGGATTTCATGGCGAAGCTCGGGGCCGACCGTACGATCGACTATACACGTGAAAAGTTCGAGGACGCCGGACCTTTCGATGTCGTCTATGATGGCGTTTGCGGACCGCTGGTTGAGCGCGGGATCGACGCCTTGCGTGAGGGCGGCCGTTATGTCGGTCTGGTCCGCGTTGCGGACGCCCAGTCTTTTCGCGAGGTCGGTCTTCAGGCGCCAATCGCAGAGCAGGCTGCGGCAGGTGTCCGACCTTTCGTCGAACGTGCCAGCGCCCGCAAAGCAAGTTTCCACGGCCCCCTCACGCGGCCCGACGGCGCGCAGTTGGCGGAAATAGCACAAGTTGCCGACAGCGGAGCCATCCGTGCCACGGTGAGCAAGACCTACAGGCTCGATCAACTCGCGTCAGCGTACGAGGTGCTCGCCGGGGGGCATGCGCGCGGGAAACTCGTCATCGTTCCTTGATGACGGATCAACCGGTTCACCCATGGTCGGGAGCGGCGCCTCGCCGATGAGGCGCCCCCTGGATCTGCAAACGTGTGGCGGGCCAGGCCTGCCAAGGACAACGTGAAAGGACACAAAATGGGCAACGTGACGACAAGGATCACCACCGACAGACAGGTGCCGGGCTTTTGGCGTGTGACGCTCAATCATCCGCCGATCAACACGGTCGACGATCAGATGTACGACGAGATCTTCGACCTCGTCGAAGCAGTCGAGGCCGAGCCGTCCCTCAAGGTCGTGACCTTCGAGAGCGCGAATCCGGACTACTTCCTCGCCCACTATGGCGTGGGGGAATCGACCAGCCGCTTCGGCAAGCCGCGTTGGATCGAGGCGGCGACCCGGCTCGCCCAAAGTAGTGTCCTCAGCATAGCAGTCATCCGTGGCCGGGCGCGCGGCGGCGGAAGCGAGTTCGCGTTGGCCTGCGACCTGCGCTTCGCTAGTCGCGAGAAAGCCGTCTTTGGTCAGCCGGAGGTTGGATTCGGCCTAATTGCGGGCGGGGGCGCCCTCGCACGCCTGCCCCTTCTGGTCGGGCGATCGAGGGCAATCGAGGTCGCGCTTGGCGGGGATGATTTCGATGCCGAGACAGCTGAGAGATATGGCTGGATCAATCGCGCCATCCCGGACCCGGAGCTCGATGGCTTCGTCGCCAATTTCGTGCGCCGCATTCTGTCATTCGATAGCCAGGCGCTGAATGCCACCAAGGCGATCCTCAATCAAAGCGGCTTGCCCCACCAGGTGGAGCTTCAATCGACGCAAGCGACCTTCGGCGGGCTCTTGAGGTCTCCGGCAGCGCTCCAAAAGATGACCAAATCCCGTGAACGCGGCCTAGGGACTGCAGGCCAGTTCGAGCTCGACCTCGGTCACCAGATCGCGGACCTGTAGCAAGTAGATTGGGAGAAGGATGCAGGAACGCGGAGAGGTCGTTATTCGCCAGACGGCTTCGACCGGCAACGGGCTACTTCGCCATCTTCTTCATATTGGCAATGAAGTGCTCGATGGCTGTAATCCACAAGTCGAGCTTATCGGCAACATCCTCGATGCGGGGCGCATGATTGTTGTCGCGCACCTGCCAGGCGCCTTTGAAGGCTTCCTTCTCGACCTGCATGCTGAAGGCCGCTGCCAGTTCCTGGATATAGCGATGGGCGATGTCCGGTGGGGCATGAGCATTCACGGTCTCGGTCCAGATTTGTCCGTTGCGCTGGATCACGCCGAGATTGATCGGCGGGCCCGCGGGCCGCTCCCATCTTAGATTAAGAGCGCCTTGGAAATCTGCCTTGACGCCCAGTGCGGCGACAGTCGCCATGAAACGCCTGACCTTGCGCGGTAGGTCGCCCCGAATCTTGCCCATCGCACTGTAGAATTGCTCGGCGGTAATGGACATCTTTGGCCCGGTGGACTCAATCTATGCCGATGTAGCGGCCGAGCATCCGACGCAGTTGACGGAGGCGCATCTCGGTGTGACGTCCCTCCGCGACCGCACCTCGATCAGTGCCTCGTCCGCGCCGGGAGTAGGATCAGCAATCTGCCCACAACCCACTACCGAATTGTCGCTGCCGTAATCCGTGATCAAAGCCGCACGCAAGTTCGATGCCTCCGCCGATCCGCAAGGACGAAAAGACGCGGCGTGACCCTACTTGCGATAGCGATCGTTGGGTGAGGACATAGTTGCCTCCTTTCGGGACGTGCTTTCGAAGCAATGTCGGGCCCGGCTACGCGCTTCAGGCGGCCGCGCGCAGTATAACGGGCGGGCTGTTTGCCGGACCAGGTTCACTGCGGTCTGGACCGCATTGCGCTCGCTCGCGCCGATGCGCGCCCCCAGTTGCCGTTATTTCGTTCAGCTTGAGGGTACATGGCCGAAATGGAGGCAACAATGACATGGAAGGCGCCGCCGAACGGAGGTTATTTGTGGGTCCCGCGGCGCGCACGTCTCTGCCGCACGTGGCGTCGACGTCTTTCGAATTTTGTCGAAGCGCACCGGGGGTGATCTGACGTCCGGTGCTTAGCTGCTGGAGGTTCGCATGCGAAGGATCGTCCACAACACCCATTACGTCGCGCCGGTACTGGCGGCGCGACGTCGTCCGATATGGCGGCATCTACGTCCTTGGACGGGGCGTGGAACCGATGACAGCATTGTCTGGGAGCTATTGGGGCCGCAGCGATAGTCTGTCCGGTCGACGGCGGAACCAGCGGACTCAGCGAGAATCCGTCCCCACCGCCGCGGCGCAACCGCCCACCCCAATGGCGTCGGCGAGGTCCTATTACGTTTTGGGGTGTCGCATGGCGGAGGTGGTGCAAGAGGGGCGGGTGCGCAAGGTTTCTCGCAAAGGCACACTAGCGCCTTGGCTGCCTCCCCTTTTTCGCATCCTTTTTCTTGTGGCGGCCGTTTGGTTCGTCTGGTTCACCTCCGCCAATTGGAACCGCTGGACCGGGGCGGCTAGTTTCGTCGCAACCGACGATGCATTTGTCGTCGGCGACGTCACGCCGCTTGCGGCACACGTATCGGGTTACATCACCAATGTTGCCGTCAACGATTACCAGGCGGCCCAAAAGGGTGATCTCATCGCGGAAATCGATCCATCCGATTATCGCGCGCAGCTCGCCCTCGCAAAGGCCAACCTCGAGGCGGCAAGAGCGGGGCTCGCCAACGTCGTCAACCAGAAAGACGTGCAGCGTGCGCTTATCCGGGAGGCGAGCGCGAACATTGAGGCGACCGAAGCGGACGTGGTGCGTTATGGCCTCGAATCGAAGCGCCAGCGCAATCTCCTGGAGGGTGGTATCGCTGGGACCCGGCAGGCTTTCGAGCGGGCCGACGCCGACGCTAGACGGACAATCGCGCAGAAATCGCTCAACGAGGCCCAACTCGACCAGCAGAAGGCGGCTCTTGCTGGCTTGGACATTCAAGAGAAACAAATCCAGGCTCAGGTCGAAGCGGCGGAAGCCCAGGTCGTCCTTGCAACGAACAACCTCGACTACACGAGGATTGTTTCCCCGGCTGATGGCATGATCGGCCAGCGCCAGGTTCGGCCCGGCCAGTTCGTCAATGTCGGGACGCAGTTAATCACGGTCGTCCCACTCCCAAACGTGTGGGTCATCGGAAACTTCAAGGAAACGCAGATGACCAACGTGCGCGTTGGCCAAGCTGTGCGGGTGACCGTTGACGCCTTTCCAGATGTAACCTTAGAAGGACGTGTAGAGACGTGGTCGCCCGGCACAGGCAGCATCTTCGCCTTGTTGCCGCCGGACAACGCCACGGGCAACTTCACGAAGGTTGTCCAGCGTGTCCCCGTCAAAATCATACTCGAAAAAAACCCGGCGCTCGGCAGCCTCGTCAGACCGGGAATGTCAGTGGTGGCAACCATCAACACCGAAGCGCGGGCGAGCGGCGCCTCGGACCGGGCCGTGCCATGACCTCTCATACCCCTCCAATCTGCGCCATTGGGCGCGCCCTGCACGCGATGCGCTCTGAAAGTCAGCGCTTGAGCATCGACTCGTGGCGCCCCTACGTCGGAATCGTAGGCGTGCTTTTGGGAGCCATCATGTCGACCTTGGGCACCCGGGTCACCACCCTCGGGTTGGCCGACTTGAGAGGCGGGCTCCGTGTCGGCTTCGACGAGGGAGCTTGGATGACGACAAGTTTCGGCGTCGGACAAATGCTCGTTGGCGTGTGTTGTCCCTACCTCGGCGGCATCTTGGGGGTTCGCAGGGTCCTTCTCATTGGCATCGTGGTCTTTTTTACCTCTAGCCTTCTGGCGCCGATGTCCCCGAATCTAACCCCGTTCTTAGGGATGCAATTCCTCGCCGGCGTGGGCTCCGGGACGTTCATCCCGCTCTCCATGGGTTTCATCGCGCGAAGTTTGCCGGCGCGGTTGATCATTTACGGGATCGCGATCACCGCGATGAATTTAGAGCTCTCGCAGAACGTGTCGGCGTCGTTGGAAGGTTGGTACTCTGACAATCTGTCGTGGCGATGGATCAATTGGCAGTATTGTGGAGTGCTGCCAGTGATGTTCGCATGCGTGTGGTACGGAATACCGCGCGGAGACATCAAGACTGAGATGCTTGAGCATCTCGACTGGCCAGGCATGGCTTACGCTGGCCTTGGGTTTGGCCTGCTATACGCTGGGCTCGACCAGGGCAATCGTCTCGACTGGACGAACAACGGGCTCGTCAGTGGGCTGCTCGCCTCAGGCGCCTTTGTGACGACAGTCCTTCTGGTACGGGAGTTATGGGCAGCCGGCACGCCGTTTCTCAATTTGCGGCTTCTTTTTCGGCACCATCTCATCTTGCTGATGCTCTTGATCGCGGGATACCGCTTCATCATCTTGTCCACGAGCTACATCATCCCAAGCTACCTCCAGACCGTGCAGAATTTCCGCGAGCTGCAGGTTGGCGCGGTCCTGCTTTGGATCGCATTGCCCCAATTCGCGATCGTTTTGCCGCTCGGCTATCTTCTTTCACGAGTCGATCCGCGTTGGGTGTTGGCTGCGGGCGCTTGCTTGGTTGGCGTTGCCTCCTTGATGGGCTCGCAACTGACGAGCGCGTGGGCGACGGACGACTTCCTTCAATCCCAAGTTCTCCAGGCCCTCGGTCAGTCGTTTGCCCTGACCTCGTTGCTGGCCCTTGTGGTTCGGTCGATGAATCCCGTCGATGCGCTCACCATTGGAACGCTTCTGCAGACCAGCCGATTGTTTGGCGGCGAGATCGGCGCAGCATTCATGGAAACCTTCGTGCGCCACCGGGAGCAGATTCACTCCAACCTAATCGGTCTCCACGTCGACAGCCTTGGGAGGTTAACGGCCGATCGATTGGCGGCCTATCGGAATGCCGTCGGCGCTCACACCTCGGATTTGGCAACGGCCACAGCGCAAGCAACCAATTTGCTCGGGTCAGCGGTCGCGAAGCAGGCGTCTGTTCTCGCGTATATCGACGGCTTCCTCGCCGCAACCGTCGGCGCTCTGATCTGCCTCTTCTGCGTGATGCTCCTACCGGCAACGGGATTCGGCCAACCAGGCGACCAATGACCGGAATCGTGGCTAAAATGACCTCCGAGCGTCAACGAGCGCCGTGTCGCTTTCCTCCGCGTACGCGGAGCACACTTCGACCGGGCTGGTCGCGAGCGGCTTGAAAACGCATTTTCCGAGGCCGTCGTGACGCCGAAGGGCGTGTGTCGGGTAGAGCGCCACAGCCGCCGATCTCACGGTTCTGAAACGCCGGAGGACTCACGCAATGAACGAAGTCGTTCTCGCACACCCCGTCTGGACCGCGATTGGAACCTACGGAGGCTCGTTGAAATCGGTACCCGCCGTTAATGTTCACGGGCATATCAGAGACCAGTGCCGCTCTTGCGCGAGCGCAATTATCTCTTCGGGATGACTGGGGTGGATCGACGCCTTTGTCCCGGCTTATGATGCGCTTGTCGAGCGAGCGGGCGGTCGGGCTTCACATTCACCGGCTCGGGCCGGGTTTGTCAGAAAATAAAACCTCTTTTTCCAACATAATAGCCATCGAGTGTCGGGGTGCTTCGGCGATCCGGCAGAAGCTGTCGATATTGGCCACGCAGGAAAGAGCCGCCGGAGCATTGATTGATCGTCAGCGATCGGCTGGTTTTTTTGAGATTCGCCGAATGAACGGTTATGGAATGGCTGCTTGTGGCGGCGGGTTCAACTGGTCGTCGCAACACTCTAATCTTTTATCAAGGATGGAGTGTGGATATGAAACAGCGACGTCGCATTTATTACTCGGCAGCCCAACGGTCTGAGATCTGGATCGCTGGCAGGCTGGGGAACCGATGAGCGCGATCGGGCGCCGATTTGACCGGGAGTCCTCTTCTGTTTTCTCGGTGATCTCGCCAACGGGCGGAATTCGCCCTCCGGATCGACGCCGTTCCAAGCAGACACTCAGTCTTTCTGAACGAGAGGAGATTTCTCGATGGCTCAGCATGCGCCGCTCGTTGCGGTCGATAGCGACCCACTTGGGACGATCTGCATCAACCATCAGTCGCGAAGTCCATCGCAATGGGGGATCTGATTGTTATCGGGCAGCGCGGTCGGATCAGGCCGCCTGGGATCGTGCGCGGCGTCCCAAGCTTTGCAAACTGGCTTGCCGTCCGTTCCTGAGGCGCACAGTATGGACCTGGCTGCGGCGGCAATGGTCACCGGAGCAAATTGCCGGCTGGCTCAAGCGCACATATCCGAGGGAGCCTCGAAAGCAGGTGTCACACGAGACGATCTATCGGAGCCTGTTCATTCAAGCGCGGGGTGTGCTGAAAAAGGAGCTGCTTGAGCACCTGAGAGCGAAACGCACGATCCGCCGCTCTAGGCATGCCAGCCTGAAACGGAACGGCCTCGGTCAGATCAAGAACGCCGTATCTATCAGCGAACGACCAGCATCTGTTGAAGATCGTGCGGTCCCAGGCCATTGGGAGGGCGACCTGATCGGCGGGTCAGGGAATAGCTATGTTGCAACGCTTGTTGAGCGCCATTCGCGCTACGTGATGCTGGTCAAGGTTGCGAACAAGGACACCGAAAGCGTTGTCTCGGCGCTGATCAAGCAATCGCTGCGATTGCCCAGCGAGCTTTACCGGTCGCTGACCTGGGACAGAGGCAAAGAGCTTGCCGATCATCAGCGCCTAACGTTGGCCACCGAGGTCAAGGTCTACTTTTGTGACCCTCGCTCTCCCTGGCAGCGTGGGTCAAACGAAAATACCAACAGATTGCTGCGCCAATATCTCCCGCGTGGCACCGATCTGTCCCTACATAGCCAGACCAAGCTCAGCGCGATAGCAAGGCAACTAAACGAAAGGCCGCGAAAGACCTTGCTCTATCAGACCCCAGCTGAGAAGTTCGCAGAATGTGTTGCAGCGATCAGTTGAACCCGCCGCGCAAAGCGGCCGTCGGCGCCCGATCACGCGTGTAACTCAACGTAGCTATTTATCCATCGAATCAAAGCGTCGCTGAGATCGTCGGTACCTAGACGATGGAAACGCCCGACTAGACAAGGTGAGTCATGCGACATAACCACCGTCTATCGTCTGGCTGGAGCCCGTAATGAATCCGGCCTCGGGGCTTGCGAGATAGGCCACCAGTCCCGCAATCTCTTCAGGCTTGCCCAAGCGTCCGAGGGGCACAAGTGGCTTCACCATCTCGGCGTGAGCAGCTGTCATGTCTGTCTCGGTGGGCCCGGGCTGGACGTTATTGACAGTAATCCCGCGCGGCGCGAGGTCGATAGCGATGCCGCGCACCAGCGAGGCAACCGCGCCCTTCGTCATTGAGTAAACACTTCCTCCCGGGAATGCAGTTCGAATGGCTGTATTGCTGCCGATGGTGATAATCCGTCCGCCCTCTCTGAGGTGGGGGGACGATGCCTGGATCGCGACGAAGACGCCACGCACATTCGTCGCCATCATACGATCGAAGTCGGCAAGATCATACTTGTCCACCGTGCCGCGTATTAAGATCCCGGCATTGACGACCAGAATGTCCAGATGGCCAAAGCGTGCGATCGTCTGTGCCACCGCATCCACGACGGCTTTTGGATCGGCACTGTCGGCTTTGATCGCGATCACGGGCTGGCCATGCGCTTCCGCCGCGCGGGCGGTTTCAGCCGCCTTCTCCGCCGAGTTGGCGTAGGTCAGCGCGACTGACGCGCCGTCCGCAGCAAGTCGTCTCACGATCGCGGCGCCAATGCCCCGAGAGCCCCCAACAACAAGGGCGACCTTATCGATTAGTGTAGGTTCGTTGTACTTATGCTCTCTCCGTTATTGACTAATGAGTCCAGAAGTGTTCAGGCCGATGCCCGCGCCGCTGGGCGACTACCGATGCCTCAAACTTGCGATCGCAAAGGCGGCCGTGTCGCGCAGAGATTGAAGAGAAGCTCCGGCCTTTGCTGCGACCTGGAGCCCGAACATCGTTGTTTCCACGAAGCGCGCGGCACGCTCGATATCGACATTCGCCCCGATTTCGTTTGCCGCTTGCGCGTGCCGTAGTTGCTCGATCAGAGCCTTGTGCTGCGCGCCACCGCTCTTGGCGCGCAGTGCTGCCAGGTCGGTGTCGGTGTTTCCGAATTCGCAGATGGAGCCGACACCCATGCAGCCCCTCTCGCGCATGGATTTATCTGAAGCAATGATGCCGATAACAAGCGCTTCAACGCCGGCCAGCGGCGAAGCGGTCGATCGCAGTCGCCTGATGTTCTCGGCAACGCTCTCTCGCTGATATCTCTCAAGCGCTTCCAGATAAAGGCGGTGTTTGTCGCCAAACGTGTCGTACATGCTCTGCCGGCCGATATTCATGGCACGCAGCAGATCGTCCGTAGAAGTTGCAGCATAGCCCTTTCGCCAGAAAACGGACATCGCCCGTTGCACGGCTGCATCGCGGTCAAATTCCCTTGGCCTTGCCATGGCCGTGATTAGCTAATATGGACTGTTCTGTCAATAACGTTGCATCTGGAAACTCGATACATCTTGTTCAATCGCTGTTGTTGGCGCAAAGCGGCCCTTAGCGGG
This sequence comes from uncultured Alphaproteobacteria bacterium, assembly GCA_963822795.1. Taxonomy (GTDB): domain Bacteria; phylum Pseudomonadota; class Alphaproteobacteria; order Rhizobiales; family Xanthobacteraceae; genus Bradyrhizobium. Next base: position 294,747 of record CAWGJM010000039.1, on the reverse strand, counting down.
TAGCTTGCCGATGTCTCCTCTCGGGGGCCCCGCACCGCTCTCGCGCCGGTTCTTGAAGGCCTCTCGCCGATGCCGGAAATACCGGGGATCGCTTAGGCGCGGCTGCTGTTGGGTCCTTAGCGTAGGTCTGCCGCCGCGTCGGCGCGGTGACGATGCCGCCCGGTCTCAGCCAGCGTCGATTGACTTAAGGCCCACAGCTTCGACGAGGCGCCGGAGGGAAAGCATTGAGCGGGATTTTCAGGTAACGGCTCCCATCACTTTCCGGACTCGGCAAACGACCTGCCGCGATATTCACTTGCAGCGCCAGCAACATTAGACTGGGTAGGGGAAGGCTCCGATCCCGCTCGTTGCGAAACTTGACGAATGTGCTCTCGTCATGATCCTTCAGATGGGAATTGTGCGCCTTCTGCTCAGCAACGGTGCTTTCCCAGCGCGCTTCTCGGCCGTTTGGACGGTAGTCATGGCCGACAAACAGGCGCGTGTCGTCCGGCAGTTGCAGAATCCGTTGAATGCTCCGCCAGAGCTGCCGCGCGTCGCCTCCGGGAAAATCGGCGCGCGCCGTACCCGAATCCGGCATGAACACAGTATCGTGCACAAAGGCCGCGTCGCCCATGACGTAGGTCATGGACCACAACGTGTGGCCAGGGGACAGCAGCGCCCGCGCCTCGAATGCGCCGACCGCGAATGCTTCTCTATCTGCAAACAAATGATCCCATTGCGACCCATCGGTCGGGAAGGTCTCCGGCAGATTGTAGAGTTTTTTCCAGATTTTCTGGACCTCCGCCACCCGCTCGCCAATGGCGGTGGGCGCCCCGGTCATATCCTTGAGATAGCGGGCAGCTGAAAGATGGTCCGCATGCGGATGCGTATCGAGAATCCATTCCAGGGTGAGTCCCTGTGCTTCGATATGCTGCAACAATCGATCGGCGGAAGTCGTTCGCACAGCGCCTGAAGTTGGATCAAAGTCGAGCACCGGATCGATGATCGCGCAGCGCTGCATCATCGGGTCCGCGACGACGTATTGCACGCTTCCCGTCGCTTTGTCGTAGAAGCCGGTAACCTCGGGCTCGAGGCCGACACGCGCGCGCGGGACGGACGCCGCCGAGGGATAGAGCGCGGCCGACCTGGCGGAAGCTGTCTCACTCATTGTTTCAATCTCCAGGCCAAAGCGCGGACGCTTCTCCGGAAAGAGAGCGCCGCGCCGGCGCATGGCGGTAGACCCGCTCCGCCAGATATCCGCACAATGCGGCTTAGCCGCGCGGTTGCGGCACTATGCGAAGGTATGGGCGCGGGGCCTTCCAACCTTCTGGATAGGCTTCGTGAGCTGCGGCGTCGGTGACCGAGCCAGCGATGATTACATCCTCGCCCTGCTTCCAGTTCACCGGCGTGGCCACTTTGTGCTTCGCGGTGAGCTGGAGCGAGTCGACCACGCGCAGCACCTCGTCGAAGTTGCGGCCGGTGGTCATTGGATAGACGAGAATGAGCTTGATCTTCTTGTCGGGCGCGACGACGAAGACATTGCGGACGGTTTGATTGTCAGAAGCGGTGCGCTTCGAGGCGTCCCCGTCAGCCGCGGCGGGGAGCATGCCCCACGCTTTCGAAACGCTGAGGTCCGGGTCGCCGATCATCGGGTAGTTCGGCGCGTAGCCTTGCGTCTCCTCGATGTCGTTCGCCCATTTCGCATGCTGCTCGACCGGGTCGACGGAAAGCCCGATGATTTTGACGTTGCGCCTGTCGAACTCAGGCTTGAGCCTCGCCATATAGCCAAGCTCGGTGGTGCACACCGGGGTGAAATTCTTGGGGTGTGAGAACAACACGGCCCAAGAATTGTCCATCCACTTGTGAAAATGGATACGGCCTTCTGTTGTGTCGGCTTTGAAATCAGGGGCGGTGTCGCCGAGTTGCAATGTCACGGTCTTTCTTCCTTTCAATTTAAACGTCCGCTGCGGAGACGTTACTCATCGATGGGCGGCCCAACAATGCCTGATCCGAATGGTTCGACTACAGTAGATAGCTCTTCCAGAGAAAAGCCGACAAGCTTGGGGTAAAGCTCTTCTACTCCACCTGGTGAAAAGAAGGTCGACATGCGGATCGGAGAGTTCGAACGATTCCTCCACGCGTGATGTGCGCCTGCTGGAATAACCACAACTGAGCCGACGGAGGCATTGAAGACGTCGCCGTCGATGCTGAAGGTCACCATCCCTTCGAGGATGTGAAAAATTTCAACTTCCGCATGGAAATGCATAGGTGTTGCTGTGCCTGGCGCCGCGATATTTTCCATAATTGCATAGCGGCAATTCACCTGTGTTCCGTGAACCCGAATACACAATTGTTCTCCGGGGATTGCCTCAAACCATTTGATGCTGTCATGGTGACTGACAATCGCTGCACCGTGTTCGGGTGCATTATCAGATCCAAACTCCGTACCGAACTTGTGGGGATCATTCATCGATTTTCTTTTCCTTGAGGAGTGAACTTTTACTTTTGCCTTCGCTTTTGCTCAGGGCAACCGGCGTATGCGCGGAACCAACCCAGAGGTTTCGCTCTCGCACGCGAAGGCAAGCAGGGCGTCAACCGAAGGCGCGGCCGTCGGTACAGATTTTTCGTCATAGTCGAGCACCGGATCAACAGGCGCGCAGCGTCCGGTGCTCGGATCGAAGACTACAAATTGCACGCTGCAACTGCGTGCGTCGAAAAAAGCCATCGACCTGGGGTTCGCGGATAGAATGGTCGCGGACCGGTGGCGACTGGACGCCTGCTCATGCGTCTCCTTCGGCACCCGTGCCTTTCAAGTCAAGTCTTGTCGACCGCGCCGGTCCAGTCCTTGAAGCCACCGAGATTGTAGACCTTGTCGTAACCCATATCTTTGAGCAGCTTGCCGGCGAGGGCTGCTCGCCCGCCGGAGACGCAATAGAGGATTACGGATTTTCCTTTTTCGAAATTCTTGTCGTGATGCTGACATTCCGGGTCGGCGCGGAATTCGAGCATGCCGCGCGGCACATTGACGGCTCCAGCGATCCTGCCGCCTGCGGTGACCTCAGCTGGGTCGCGGACATCAAGGACAAGGGTATTGCCCTTCGCTATCATGTCGGCGGCTTGATCTTGCGTGATTATTGGAACAGCGGCGTTCGCAGCTTCCAACATTTGTTTGACGTTTGTCGCCATCTTGCTCTCCTCTAGCATTTGCCTTGTTCGTTACGTCATTTTGGCGAGGACTGCGGCCAGTTCGTTCGGCAAGTCCACCATGACATCGTGCCCGCCGGGCAGCTTGATGACGTCCCACCCCGGTGCCCTGTCATACTTCTTCGCGAAATATCGAAACGGACTGGGGTCCCACCCGTCGGCCAAGATGTAGAGACGGTGCTTCACGTTCTCGATCTTACCCGATAGCAAGATCGGCATCTCGAAGGTGGCAAGCGCTTGCGGGACGCAGCGCCGGTCCACCCATTCGCGATTTGCCGGCGAGACGTGGAGCATTTCCGCCGTGAGCGGATACGTCATCCCGCTGTTCTTTTCCAAGGCTGCGCCGCGAAAGCCACCGATGAATTGTGCAGCCACCAGCGGTTCGACCGCCTTATTCAGCAGCGCCATCAAGGACTCGCCGTCTTCAGGTACGAACGCATCGAGATAGACAAGCGCTTTGATGCGGTCGGCCATCCGGTCGGCCACTCCCGTGATCACCATGCCGCCGTAGGAATGGCCGACGAGAATGATGTCGCTGATTTCCTCGGCCTCGATGCAGCCGGCGACGTCGCGAATGTGGGTTTCGAGGGTGATGTCCTCACTCGCGTGATGAGCGCGTTCGCCGATGCCGGTATGGGTCGGGGTGAAGACCTCATGCCCCATCTTGCGCAGCGCAGCCGCCGTGAGACGGTAGCACCAGCCGCCATGCCAGGCGCCGTGAACCAGAACGATGTTTGCCATTGATGATTATCCTTTCGTCTCTCCAGGCGAGCGCTGCCCGGTCGACAATTAGAAACACCGCAGGGGTAAGGATATCAAGTTTGTATTCCGTACTTGGCTTCTCGAGGGGCCTCCGCAGATCGACTGGAACGTGCGCCTCCCGCTTGAAAGAGCGAGGTTTCGTGTCCACATCGAAAACCGGGTTTTGGTTTCCGTTATGGAAAACAGACCTATTGCCTGAGGCCCATCCGAGATGTCATCGAGATCATGATCAGATACGGTCAGTTTTGCCCCGTCGCAAAGACCGCCGAGATATTCGGCGATCGATGGTCGCCGCTGATCATCCGCGAGCTTTATTATGGTCCCCGGTCCTTTGGTGATTTCCTCACGACCATTCCGCTGATCTCCAGAACCGTGCTGTCGCAACGCCTGAAAGAGTTGGCAATCGCCGGCGTCGTTCATCCCGATGCGAAGGAAAAGGGCCGGGGCCATATCTATACGTTGACGGAAGCCGGAGAGGCGTTTCGGCCGATGATCGAGATGATGGCGGAATGGGGACTCAAATGGGGCCAGGGGTTGATCGGTCCCGACGATCTCGATTCGAAACTGCTGATATCGGGAATTCGCCAACACATTGATCGCGAGGATATTACGGCACAGGAATTTGTTCTGCGCTTCGATTTCAGGGGCATCCCCAAGGGCCGCAGCAATCCGCGGCATTGGTGGCTGCTGATCCGGCAAGACGAGATCGAGGTGTGCCTGAAGGATCCCGGGCAGACTCTCGATGTTACGATCGAGGCCGACCTAGGCGCCTTTACGAAGGTCTGGACCGGATATTGCCGTCTCGATGATGCTCTCGCGCGAGGGCTCGTTACGTTCCGCGGCACCCGCTCCGCAATTGCTCGAATGCATCGGATGCTGAAATTGACCGATGAGACCGCAGTGCGGAACCTCGGTACCTTAGCACTTGTACCCGAGCGACCACCGTCTTCGCGATCCTGACGGTCTTTTTTTCAGTCAAGCTGGGGCTGGCGTTTTCAGTGCAGGCGCCGAAAAATCGACCGATATCGGCTCGCGTGGCGACGCTGATGCGACCATCGCTGCGTGTACCAAGTTGATTTACGAAACTCCACTGGGCGCTAGCCAAGCCGCCGGTGCTTTTTGACACAACCGCAGACGTCCGCTCGTGTGCGCAAAGCGGCCGTTGAGGTGTGTATGTTAGAACTCGCTAGACTACCTGTGGGTGGCGAAAAAGAAGTCAGGCGACGATCGGAGTCTGAAACAGACCGCGGCAATGTGGCCGCCACGCGTGACGGTCAAGCGAGGCTGGAACAGCTGAGGATACGCCGGCGCGTAGCGCGGGGGTCGAGCCGCCGAGCGAACGATGGACTCGATGCGAGTTGTAATACATTTTATAATCGTGCAGCTTGCGCGCCAAGTCCACGGCGTTCCAAAAAAAATACCCGATCAAAGTACTCCCGCCGGATTGTTCCGATGAGACGCTCGACGAACGGATGTGAAACCGGAGCGGACGGAACCGATTTAATTTCCTCGATCTCCAGCACGCGCAAGTTTGCGAGCCAGCGGTGAAACCGAAAGAGCGGATCGTGATCCGTACTGAGGTATTTCGGTTTCGGTTGCCCAGCAGTGGCGCAATTGAACATGCGGCACACCGACATGCCATCAATGGACGTGGGAGCGATGCCGAACCCAATGATTCGACGAGTGAAGACTGACCAGCATCACCCAATGGCTCCGCAGGAGGATCGATTCAACGCGGAACAAATCGACCGACCAGACGCTGTCCTTGGCGTGAGCGATGAGAGTTAGCCATGACGGACCATCGGCACCCGGCTCGGGTCGACAGTGTGCGGCAAGCACGCGACGCACGACATCTTTGTCAATTTTGATACCAAAAGCGTAATTGATCTGCTGGGCGATGCGGACACAACCGAACTTTGGATTGCGGCGCTTCATCTCGACGATGGCCGCGATGAGTTGTGTGGAAGGGCCTTTCGGTCCGGGCTTTCGTTTCCGGCGGGAAGGGGAGAACAGCAGACGGTATTTTCGATGGACCAGCGCCTTGTGGAATTTGAATAGCGTGGCCGGCTTGAGAATCGCGGATAGCTTCGGAATGCGATGTGGGCTCACAAAGAGGGTAGTCAGCCCGAGCACAAGGCGATCGAGCATGGTGAGATTCGGCGCACGCTGTCGGGAGCGATTGCTGATCAGGAGTTGATGTTTGAGCAAGAGCGATTCAGCTGCGACCTGGCGCGTGCCGCCCGGGCCGAGGAATTTCGCGAGGGTCACGAGCAGATGGATCGCCAGGAGGAGCAGATCGCGCATGAGTTGAAATTATCATGCCGGCGTGTGCTGTAGAAAACTATGGAGGGAGGAGTAATGACCTAACAACATAGGGAAGCTGTTTGAAAGATGGTGGTCGGCCCACCGGCATCGGCTTTCAGAGGCGGGTGTCAAACCGCTCCAAGCGGCGATGATTAAGTGTCATGGTCGTGAGCGTTGGAGGAAAAGTACGGATTAAACCGTGCAGGTGAGTGTCATAGAGATGAGCGCAAGCAAACCTTCCGATCACGCGTCGTAAATATAACAATGCCGTCAAAATCAGAGGCGACCGGTACTTCTGAGATAAGTCTGCTGGATATCTGGTTACTGAGCAGGCGGCGGTCGGCGTAGAGGGGGCATGAATTTGACACAGGCTTTCAAACGGAACTGCAGGAACCAGTCGTTCTAATGCAAAGGGAAAAGCACAAGTGGTCACAGCCATGAGGCGAAAGTACCGATGTGGAGCACTGGGGCGGAACGAACCGTACGAGCGTTGAAGGTTCTGTAATGGAGCTGGAGCAAAGGGATCGTGTCAGGTGTTGCATCTAACGTGCAACTGGAAACAGGATGAAACGATGGATGCAACAAAGACGAAGCCGTTTAATATCGACAAGAAGTTAGTGTACGACGCCTACAAAGCGGTCAAAGCCAATGCGGGCGCGGCCGGGGTGGATGGGCAGTCGCTCGAGACGTTCGACAAAGATCTTATGCGGAATCTTTATAAGATCTGGAATCGGATGAGCTCGGGCAGCTACTTTCCGCCTCCGGTGCGCGCTGTTCCCATTCCGAAAAAGACTGGCGGACAACGCATTTTGGGGGTGCCCACAGTGGCAGATCGTGTGGCGCAGATGGTGGTCAAGAAGATTGTGGAAAGAGAAGTCGAGCCTATCTTCCTGCCGGATTCCTATGGGTATCGGCCGAATAAATCGGCCATAGATGCCATAGGTGTAACGCGCAAGCGCTGCTGGCAGTATGACTGGGTTCTCGAGTTCGACATCCGCGGCCTTTTCGACAACATCGACCACACGCTGTTACTGCGCGCTGTTCGCAAACATGTGAAGTGTAAATGGAGCCTGCTCTACATCGAAAGATGGCTGACAGCGCCGATGGAAATGGAGGATGGCACGCGGGTCGCAAGATCCAAGGGCACTCCGCAAGGCGGTGTTATCAGTCCGGTGTTGGCGAATCTTTTCCTGCACTACACGTTCGATGCATGGATGGCACGAGAGTACCCAGACCTCCCTTGGTGCCGGTATGCGGATGATGGATTGGTGCACTGCCGGACAGAGGCTGAAGCCGTAGCCGTAAAGGCAAAGCTTGCAGCTCGTTTTGCGGAATGCCATCTGGAAATGCATCCGGAGAAAACCAAGATCGTCTACTGCAAAGATGCGAAACGCAAAGGTAAATATCCGAACACGATGTTTGACTTCCTCGGATATTGCTTTGGACCAAAGACTGTGAAGAACAAGAAAACCAAAGAAGTTTTCACAAGCTTCAAACCACAGGTCAGTGCGTTGTCTCTCAAGTCGATGCGGAAGACGATCAGGGAGCTACAACTTCGTAGACGCACACATGTAGAGCTGGCAGATATAGCTCAGGAGATCAATCCAATCCTTCTAGGCTGGTTGAACTACTATGGAGCCTATACCCCGTCGGCTTTGCAACCGATATGGCATTACGTCAACGCCACATTGGTCGCGTGGGTCATGCGAAAGTACAAGCGCTACCGGGGCGCGAAGATACAGGCTGGTCGATTGATTGAGGTCATTGCGGTCAAAAGATGCAGACTGTTCGTACGTTGGAAGCTCGGTGTTACCGGCATGTCTGCCTGATGGGAGCAGTGTGAAGCGAGAGTTTCAAGCACTGTTCTGCGAGAAGCCGGAGGTGCAATCCCTTCGGCTTACTCTCCCAATCTACGCAAGACTGCACCACAGCGGCGATTTATGCCAAAGTTGCCAATTCGCCACCCACAGGATCCACGGAGCGTGCGAACGCGATGGCGAAAATGAGTTGATGCCGCGTCCGCCTGCTCAGGGCTGCTTTTCAACCACGGCGATCGCTAGTTCTACGCGTCCGAGCTTGTTCTCCTCACCGCCACCCATCCCTTCAAACTCGGCAACCGACAGGCTGCGTGCAGTCTGTTCCCACTGCCGCAGCAGTGCAAGCTTCATCTCCCGCGACAGCTGGGGATGTGCGACAATATCATTAGGTTCCGAAAAAATTGCTGTGGGATCGCGAAGAGCTGTTGCGAAATCGATTGTAGATGATGCTTGGCCCATACATCAGTCCTCCCTTGAAGGATCCCAGCGGATGCGGCCACTGTTGCCAATCGAAGACTATGCCATGGGTCGTTTGACGTCCAGGGGCTGCACTGTTACGGGCAAGACGTTTAGCGTCAGTCAGCCCATCGAGGTCGTTGTGTTGAACTGATGGGTGCAAAGGAGATCGACATGGCCAAGGGCCAACAAAGGAGCAATCGGGAGGCCAAGAAACCCAAAGAGAAGAAGATCAAAGTCATTGCCGCAGCACCAAGCCAAAAGGGTGCGGGATGGCAACCGACCTTCGCTGAGGGCAAAAGGAAATAGAAATGGCTAGCGTCATCTGACGCATTGTCAAGGGATTCAAAAGATCCGCGTCCGTCCGGCGGCTGCATGAGCTGAGTGCTGCAAGACAGCTATTGCCAAAGATTGGCTGGTAAACGTCATAGACGCACCGCCGCAGATCGATGTCGTCGCGCGTTCAAAGCTCGGTGGGTAAGCCGTCGCGTAAAACGATCGGACAGTTACAAGCGTCGGGCGGTCGTCTGTTGGCCCCACTCTGGGAAGCCGCGCTGGAGTTTGCATCCTGCGGAAGTCGGCTGTTGGCCCCAAACGGCGGTTGAGGGATGTCGGCTATTCCGCCGCTGTCGGGGAAGAAGCCGACATCTGGCGAACGGGCCCCGACCGCCGCCTTTGACCCACAGCCGACAACCAGTTTGGTGTGGCCCTTCTGACCCTCACATCGGTGCTTTCCGTCGAATTCGCATCGGGCGCGCCGGACGTGGTCAGCGTTTTTGCCGTGACGCGCCGGCCTCCCGCCTCGAGCGCCACGTCGGTGAACGTCCCGCCGATGTCGAGGCCGAGCCGGATTGTGTTGGGAGCGGTCACACTCGGAAACCCGCATTGCTACGCAACGCTTGTTCATCTGCCGCAACGATGAAAGCGGGCCGCGCAGGCGGTCGCGCGACACCTCAATACTTCGCATGCCCCGGAGTGCGCGGGAATGGGATCGCGTCGCGCACGTTGGAAAGCCCGGTGACGTAGGCGAGCGTGCGCTCGAAGCCGAGGCCGAAGCCGGCGTGCGGTACCGTGCCGTAGCGGCGCAGGTCGCGGTACCAGCCGTAGTGCTCCCGGTCGATTCCGAGTTGCGTCATCCGTGCATCGAGCATGTCGAGCCGCTCCTCGCGCTGGCTGCCGCCGATGATCTCGCCGATGCCGGGCGCCAGCACGTCCATGGCGGCGACGGTCTTTGCGTCGTCGTTCACCCGCATATAGAACGCCTTGATGTCCTTCGGGTAGTGCATTACGACCACGGGCTTCTTGGCGTACTTCTCGGTGAGATAGCGCTCGTGCTCCGACTGCAGGTCGACGCCCCAGCGCACCGGAAACTCGAACTTCTCCTTGGCGCCTTCGAGCACCTTGATCGCTTCGCCGTAATCCATGCGCACGAAATCGGACGCGACGATGCCTTCGAGCTTCGCCACCAGACCCTTCTCGACCCGCTCGTCGAAGAAGGCGAGATCCTCGTGCCGCTCCTTGAGCAGCGCCTCGAAGGTGTACTTCAGGAGCCGCTCGGCCAGCGTCGCATCGTCGGAGAGATCGGCGAACGCGATCTCCGGCTCGATCATCCAGAACTCGGCGAGATGGCGGCTGGTGTTGGAGTTCTCGGCGCGGAAGGTCGGCCCGAACGTGTAGACTTTGGTGAGCGCGAGGCAGTAGGCTTCGACATTGAGCTGGCCGGACACGGTGAGGAACGTCTCGCGGCCGAAGAAATCCTGGGCGAAGTCGATCTTGCCCTGCGGCGTGCGCGGCAGGTTGGCGAGGTCGAGGGTCGACACGCGAAACAGCGCGCCCGCCCCCTCGGCGTCGGACGAGGTGATGATCGGCGTGTTGACCCAGAAGAAGCCGTTCTCGTCGAAGAAGCGGTGGATCGCCTGCGCGAGCGTGTGGCGCACACGCGTCGCTGCGCCGATCACGTTGGTGCGCGGGCGGAGGTGCGCGACCTCGCGCAGGAACTCCATGGTGTGCGGCTTCGGCTGGATCGGGTAGGTATCCGGGTTGTCGACCCAGCCGATCACCTTGATCGCATTCGCCTGCATCTCGAACGGCTGCCCCTTGGCAGGCGACGGCACGATCAGGCCAGTCGCCTCGACGGCGCAGCCGGAGGTGATCCTGAGCACCTCGTCGGCATAGTTGGGCAGCGTGTTGGGTGCGACCACCTGCACCGGGTGGAACGCCGAGCCGTCCGAAAGGTGGACGAACGAGATACCCGCCTTGGAGTCGCGTCGGGTGCGCACCCAGCCCCTGACAGTCACCGGTGCATCCTTCGGCGCCTCGCCGGCGAGGATGCTGCGCACGTTGAATTGGGTGTTGTCCATCGGCGAAGAGTAACTCGGCGGCCGCGACATTGTCCAGACGCTCGCAAGGGTTCGGGCGATGCGGGGCCGTTACTCCCGCTCTTTCGGGGTCGGCGCCCATTGCGTCGCCGCCTTGTGGAGAGTGAAAAGTCTACCGCGTCACCGCAGCGATCGCCTGAAACTGAAATTCGATTGGCTCTGCCGGCGCGTGGCAATTGATTTTGTTGGCCCGTGAAATTTCAAATAGTTGGGCGTGGCAGAAATAGCGCATCCGACAACTGTTGCGCGATTAATCGGTCGATCCGTATTCAGTGGCATAGTGTGAATCAATTTCTGGCGAGCAGAATTACCTACGGCACATTCAAGCAAATTGGTTTGCGCTAATTCGTCGAGCCAATTTTTGTCACTGCGTTGTAGGCCCGATCGATGTGGTTCGCCATGTGAGAGGGTGCTGGTCGCAAATTCCTGCTGTTCTTGATCATGCGTTGAACGCCGACAATACGCGAGTTGCAACCCCGCTATCGTTGTCCTCTCCATCGGCTACCGGCCTCTGGGCTCTTGCTCCCGCGCAGCGGGCTGGAGCGCAGCGACTTTGTGTAATGGCCCGAAGCGGGGGTTGAGGGATGTCTGCTATTCCGCCGCTGTGAGGGGACAAGCGGACATCTGGCGAACGGGTCGCGACCGCCCCTCTTGACCCCTTCCCGACATTGCTGGGGACATTCCATTCTCGGTAAGGGCTGCCATTCATTAATCAAGGCAGCACTTCGCGCAGAACTTCAATGAACGCTCTCAGGGCCGAGGGCACATGACGCCGACCCGGGTAATAGAGGAACAACCCGGGAATCGAAGGGCACCAATCCTCGAGCACCGTGACGAGGCGTCCGTCGTCCAGATATGGCCTGGCGGAGCGTTCGGGTACGTAGGCGATTCCAAGTCCAGCTATCGCGGCTTCAGTCATCAATTCGATATGGTCCAACGTCAGTGAGCCGGGAACATCGACTGCTACTTCGCGTCCTCGCTTCTCGAATTCCCATCGATAGAGCTTTCCACTCGGTAGCCGGTTGCGAATACAGATGTGGTTCTTGAGATCCTCAGGTACCCGAGGAGCCTTGCGGCTGGAGAGATAGGCCGGCGACGCGACGGCCAGGAAGCGAACATCGCCGCCGAAGCGAACGGCTATCATGTCCTGGGCCAGCGCCTCGCCGAGCCGGACGCCAGCATCGAACCCTTCGGCCACGATGTCCACCAACCGGCCCTCGGTGACGAGACCGAGTGATATGCCGGGGTAGCGGCCGAGGAACGTCGGCACGGCTCTTCGCAGAAGCAGGCGGGCGGCGCCCTCGTTCGCATTAATGCGCAATGTCCCGCTAGGGAGGGCTCCTAGAGAGGCAACCTCGTCGAAGGTCGTTTGAAGGTCCCGCAAGATCGGACCGAGACGGAACAGCAGGCGCTCACCGATTTCCGTTGGCGCCACGCTGCGCGTCGTCCGGTTGAGAAGGCGTACGTCGAGATTGCGCTCGAGCGTGCGCACGACGTGGCTGAGTGACGATGGAGAAAGGCCGAGTTCGTCCGCCGCCTTCCTGAAATTCCGGTGGGCAGCCACGGCCGCGAAGGCCTTCAAGTCGTTGAGCGTCGGGGTGACCATTGCTGGGCTATTTTCAACAGTGAATGCGAATAATAACCCATAGTTACATGAATGGACAGGGTCTAGGTTTTGGCGCGAGACAATCACCAGTCGGGCGCACATGACCAAGAACAAGCTCGTTACCACCGCAACCTTCGGATCTGGTTTCAGCCGTCGGCAAGTGATGCTCGCCGCTACGGCAGCTATCGGGCTTCTCAATGCCCGACCGGATGCCGCTCATTCTGACGAGAGAAATGTGAGTGATGAGGCTTCAATGACATCCGCCGCAAGTCCGCGCCATCCCGTGATGACACGTGACCAACTCGTAGCCCGTTTAAAGAGAGCGGGCGAATTGGAGGTTTCGGGTGAAGATCAGGCCGAGACCGACTCGTACTTCGATACGTTCCAGTATCGCTTTCATGGGCCTGACGGTTTCGAGGCGGATTACGCTGGCCTCACCAACTATTTCAAGGCAATTCGCGCGGCATTCGATGATCGGTCAATTCGGCGCGGCATCGTCGTCGCCGAGGGAAATTACATTGCCTGCCAGACGTGGATCGAAGGCAAATTTGTACGGGAGTTCACACACTCACCAGCAGGCCCTCTGCATCCGAATGGACAACCCGTTGTTTGGGACCTGCTGAACATTTTCCGGTTTGACGATCAGGGACGGCTCGTCGAGGAGTGGGTGCGCACAGACTACCGTAGTTTTCTCCGTCAGCTTGGAGCTCCGAATTCGTTCTCGACGACTAGCCCCGCGCCGACTCAGAAACGGGCCGCAGAATTCGCTGGCGGCGCTAATCTACCTCTTTAAGCTCGTTTCCGCTCGCAATCGCAGGTCGGAGGCTCACCGTTGGCTCGCTATTCAGACTTTGCCGAGGTAAACCTTGGTCCTCATGAAGACATCCTACGTGGATGGCGGCCGAGTGGGAGATGATCCGCCGCTTGGCTTTGCGCGTCCTTGATCATGTCGGTGGCGATGAGCGAAGGCGCGATCGCATTCGAGGTGACGTGCGGTGCCCCGTTGCCGAGCATGATCCGGCCGACTGACATGCCGCGTTTTCGAGGCCGTCGTCGGAAAGCAGAAACGCGTCAAGTTCCTCGATCTCCTGATCGATCAGCGGCCTGGATTTGATCGGTGTCATTGGTCAGCCCATTTGATCACGAAGCCTAGCTTTGCGGACTGATGAGAAGCATCGGCCCACCGGCCATTGCCAAATGTTGATCCGGGACTCTTCCAGCTGCTCACGCCGCCTCTTGATGGTAATAGTTTAGGAGCCCACCCAGCCTCTCGCGACATTGTACCGGCTCCTCGTGACGCGTTTGCGTGACCCGACGGAATAACAGGACGTTGGACTTCCCTTGATGATTCCGCTCGGCCTGGTAATGCGCCACATACTCACTCAGCGCTCGCCGCAGGGAGCGCTCACCAAAGACAATGATCTTCGACAAACACTCCTCCTTGACCGATCTCACCCAGCGTTCGGCATAGGCGTTCAAGTTCGGACTTCGCGCAGGCAGCGGGAGCGTCTTGACCCGGCCTGACTCGATGATCGCTCGGAAGGATATGGTGTACTTCGTGTCGCGGTCATGCAGGAGATAGCGACAGTCTCGAAGGGTGCCGCATCCCTCCATAGTCACGTTCCGAGCCATTTGCTGCATCCATTGCTCGTTCGGGTGGATGGTGATCCCAGCGATTTCCACCTTGCGGCTCTCGAGATGGATAAAGAACAGCACGTAGTAGGTCACCGGTCCGCGCAGCGTGAGGACCTCCACTGTGAAAAAGTCGGTGCCTGCCAGAACCGCCAGGTGAACCCGAATGAATGCCGCCCAGGTCGTCGTGTGCTTGCGCGCCGGTGCGGACGGCAGGCCGTGACGGCGCAGAACATTGCCGACCGTTTGATCCGAGATCTCATGCCCCAGATTGGCTAGCGCCCCAACAATCCGATCATAACCCCAGGACCGGTTCTCGTCGGCCATGCGAACAATCAATTGCTCAACTTCTCCGTCAATTCGTGGCCGCCCCGGGGCTCGACGTGCCTGTGATCCATCGAACTTGCGAGCTATGAGCCTTCGGTACCATGCTAGGACAGTGTCGGGCAGGGCGGTAGCCGCCACTTCGCCGAGGGCCTTTCGTGCCCAGTCGATGTCCAATCTCGCCGAGCTTTGTACGTTCGACGTCCGAGAGCTTCAAGCGCCCTTTCAACTGGGACTTCAGGATTCGGTTTTCAGCAACCAAATACTCATTCCGTAGCAGCAGCTCTTGGTCCACGGTCCCGGTGATGTAGGCTAGGATACGTGCCCACTCCATAACTTCCCCCTCTCGCTCGCGGACCCACAATCGGCGCCATGGATCGTCCCACAAAACCTAGCGGACGACACGCGGTGAGGCTACGCTGGGATGAGATAATTACCCGACTTTCTTATAGATTTATTTTTTTGGCCATACGCCGTAGACAGCAGGTCTGTTTCCGAATGATGCAACGCCGGAGCGGACCTCAGCGCTGTGGATCGCAAGAATGTGCCGGACTGTCTGCAGAACCGCAATCCGGCCCGTGGATAAGTGACCGTGTTCTCTGCCGTTTCAGTTTTTTGACCTTACGGGATCAGGCGGTCCACCATATCGACCTTGGCAAGATCATGATCACCTGAGATGTTTTCAGTTGCTCGGTCGCAGGAAGCCGGGCGGACCCCTCGCATCGGGATTTTGGCTGATGACGGTCCATGCTGCGCTTCTCCTTCTGACGCTTGAGGCCGTCACCACGGACCTCGTTTCACCATCAGCCTGAAGCGCAGCACCTAAAATCTTCAGCTATCCACAAGCTGGGCCGGCCGATTACCCCATCTTATCACCTGACAGCGGCGGAATTGCTGGTTGTGAGGACCTTGCCGCCGGGGCAGCGGTAGACGTCACCGGCGTGGTCATAGGTGAAGTCCTCGCGCGAGAAGGTCCCGTCTGTGCGAGCCGACTTGTCGAACACTGTAACGTGCGGTTCGATCCAATGCTCGTAGAGCAGCCAGCCGGGAATCTCGGCCGAACCGTAGCCGCTGTCACCGAGGAGCAGGCTCGGATACAGATCGAAGCGTTCGCGCGCTCAATCATACGCTTGGCGGCCAACACTTCCGCCTGCCGGATTGCCAGGCAAGGGCAAGGGCGTGCCTGTCACCCTTGCTCTCGATGACCATCTCGCTGCGCTTGCCGCCGCTCAGCACGCAAGGCATGGTCTGAGCTTGACGTTCATCTGGTCAGTTGGCTACGTCTTTCTGTTTTTGTTAAGAAAATGTTCAAGGAGCGACGCGCTAGCGATTGACGACGAAGACGTCGCTCAAGAAATTCACGTGCGGGCCAAGGTGCTGTTTGCCCTTCGTCAGCGCATCCAAGTCTCTGTCCATGGCCTTGGCCAGTTCGGGCATTGAAATCCTGCCCTCATCGTCAGCGCGAGCGCGGCCAGCGAGCGCGTCGAGAAAGGCTTGCGTGAACGCCCCGTGATTCCAAGCGGCGCTCTCCATCGAAAGCTCGTCCTTGGTCGAGGACGTCAGAACTGTGACAGTGTCTCTCGTGACCAGATTGCGCAGCACGGCGTCGAGATTCGTCGCCGAGACGCCGAGCCCGACCGCACCGGAGTGGCAAGCGTCAAGAAGCAGCAGGACCTTTCCCTTCTCCGCGACCGCCGTCACCGCATTGGCGAATTCGGTTAGTGAAACCCCGGTTATTTGCATCGCTCTTTGCGTCGCGACGTCAAATCCATAGGGCACAAGGTAGAAACCATCATCCTTGATCAATGCGCCGTGGGTCGAAATCAGGATGACCGCAACGTCCTGAACCGGCCCGGCCTGCATCGTCCTCGCCATATCGTCTATCGCATCTAGGATGGCCTTCCGGCCTGCCTTCTGATCGCGCAGGAGGACGGGCTTGACGTCGACGTATAGGGTCGCCTTGTCGGGCGTGCTCTTCTGGTTCAGAAGCGTGCTCGCCACTTCGCGCGCGTCGTCGGCCGCGTAGTCGAGGTGCAGAGTACCAGCCTTGTCGCCGAAATGGTCGATGCCGATCGCCAGCACATGCAGCACTGCGCCGGGCGGCTTCAGGCTCCCGGTGGCGTTCTGAACGCTTACGCGGGCCGCCGCGATATCGGCGATGCCGAGCGCGCGGGCGGTTTCGAGCTGATTCAGAACGAGCTTCAGGGCGTCCGGCCGGTGCAGCTCCGGTATTGAGGAGACGGAGTACGTCTTCGCGGCCTCGTCCGGTCCGTGATTGACCACCCATTTCAGCACATCGTTCGCCCCGTCGGTCGCCGCATAGAAACCTTCCGGCGTCCACAGCACCCAATCTTTTTTGTTTGGGAGCACTTGCAACGCGAGCAGTTCGGTCCCGTCGTCGGCGCGACGCCAGCGGATCGTACCATCACCGTGGGCCGCGACGACGATCCGACCATCCCTGCTGGCGTTGACCGCCCAGACTTCTTCTCGCGTCCATCGTAGCCATTTGAGCGCGCCCGCATCGTCGAACGCGGCAAGGGCGCCGGACAAACCGAGATAAAATCGTTTGCTGTCTGGGGCGATCGCGAGACTTCGAGAAAGTCCATAGTGTTCGGTTGGAAGTGGTTTACCCGCCAGCGTGGGGGGATCGCGAGCAGCGCGCCAACCTTCTACCGCCAATCCCATTCGGTTTGGCGGGAGCGTCTGATCGTCATTTGGTGCGCTGCCGCTCAATCGAAGGGACCGCACATCGAATCTTAGTTTGATTTTTACTGCATCGCCAAAGCCGAAGTCGATGATCTTCGCGTCCTCGGAGACTTTTACTGTGTCGGGCCGACCGGCAAAATAGGGGAGTGGCGAAGGCACTGTCCAAATGTTCTGTCCCTCGGCGGTCATCAGTTTGAGGCACGGCGAGAACGATGCGACAAGAATACTGCCATCAGGCAAGGCCGCAATTCCCGTATCGAGCGGTATGTCCGCAATGAGGTTTGGCCCGCAAGAGGTCAGCCGCCGTTCTCTGCCCCGTCCGGCCTGATCCCAAGCCAATACGACAAATCGTCCGTCGGCGATGGGATTGCCGGCCGCGAACAAGGTGCGCCCGTCGCGGGACCAGGCCACCACCGCGAGTCCGGCAGGCCCGGAATCCAGATTAGTGTCGCCTGGCCCAGGGGCGCGAGTGAGGGATGTTCCGTTCAGAACGTCGACGGCCGCGATATCGTCGTAGCCGACCGCGAGAAGCTGGCCGTCCGGACTGAAAGCTATGATGTGAGGAAGATTTCCGCTCGGTGCTTTAACCGGCTTGTCGAAGAGGCGAAACTTCGAGTCGTAGAGCCGAATTGTCCCGGCTGAGTCCTGGGACGTCGTTGCGAGTCGGCCGTCAGGCGCGAATGCAACGCCTAAGCTGACGCCGTCGTAGTCGTCTCGAAAAGCTTCGCCCCATTGCTTGTCGCGGTCGAAGACTCGGAGGCCGCCCACCAGAGTGGCGGCGAGGTAGCGCCCGTCGTGAGAGAAGGCGAGAGCCGTGACGGCGCTTGGCAAGCCGTCGTGAATGCGTCGGATCATGTCGCCGCTTTCACGATCGAACAAATAGATCGCCGTGGGGCCGGAGAGGCTCTCGGTCCGACCCCCGGCCGCGATGGTCGATCCGTCAGGGCTGATCGCCACCGCGGCGATATTTCCAACCGGATTGGGCCCGGTAGGGATCCATATCGTCCTCAACAGCTTGCGGTCCGCGACAGACCAAATCCTCACTGTACGATCGGCGCCGCCGGTGATCGCGAACCGCCCCTCATGATCCACCGCCAGCGACCAGATGGAGGAAGTGTGCATCCCTGGATCGACGACGAGAATCGGCCGGTCATGGAGGTCCTGCGCGGCGGCGGACGCCACAAGTAGAACTGCGAGCAGAGCCAGCGCGGCGGCTATTTCGCCGGCGCAACGCCTCCAAAATCGGGCCATTCGGCAGCCTCCAGTTGGGTCTTGATCGTATCCAATTCAAGCTTGTCGGTCTCGACTTTCCGCGCCCAGAGCGCGCTGACGCCAGCGGAAATGGCGTTGATGATGGGTTCGACCGGCGCTTTCAAAATGTCTTCAACGACGCCCTTGGTCCCTCCAGAAGTGGAAACCGTCTTCAGCGCAGCGTCGCAGACTTCCTGCAGCCCCGCGCCGGCCTTCTTGACGTTCGCCAGGACCGTCGGCAGCGTTTCCGGTTTGCCGCCCTGAACCAGCGCGACCGTCAGCGCGGCGATAGCCCCGTGGGCTGCGGATTTCGCCAACCCATAGGTGAGCCCGCCGCTCTTGATCGCCGCATTGTCGGTACTAGATCTCAACGTTTCGGCGCAGGTCTCGGCTTTCGAGCGCGCCTCAGCCAGCTGTTCGATCATCTCCGGCCAACCGAGGCTTGTCGCGGCCGCCGCGGCTGGCGCGATGAGCGCCTGCATCGCCGCGACGAGAACAGCAATTCTCCACATGCCGATTCCCCCCGCCCGCCGTAGCGGCGCTTCATCGCCTGAAACGAAGATTTGGCAAGATGAACGCTAGCATAGCTAAGCTAGCATTCGGACGGGTTCTCAAGCAAGCGCGAGAGGATGGCGCTTTCCGCAAGCCCCTCGACAGGAAGCGCCATGTGCCGCACTGTGCGAGGCGCGAAGGCGCGGAAGCATCGGCGCGCAAGGGGATGGCACGGAGCACCGCGAACATGGGGCAAGCCGCGGACCTTCAGCCATTCGGCGAGGTCGCTCGAGATGTAGCTCGATCCATTGTCGCTGAGCAGTCGTTGTTTGTGCGCGACCTTGGCGCGGTGAGCCTGAAGCCGCAAATGCCAGCTCAAGCGTATCGGTGTCGGCGGCACCGTGTCTGCATACACGCCTGTGAGCCATAGCCAATACCTGTGCTGAATACCTTAGTGCATATGCACCTGCATGGACTTAACCCTTAGACCCTATTGTTAGCTGGTAGCGAGCCAATGGCTATGCCTCGCGAGGCAAGGCCCACGTGGGCGCAGGCCGACAAGTGGCTGATGCAGGCGGCGCTTGCTCACCGATGCACGGCCACAGAGCCGCAGCAACAGCCGGAACAGCGACCGTGTGGCGACGCTTGTCGGGCTGAAGGTTCGGCTTGGCGACGGCATCGATGCGTCGCGGCGGGATGCGACTGTCGCATCCATCGCGGGTTCGATCGAGCCCGGCCCGCACAAGCGCGACTCCGACGCGGCGTTACTCGTTGAGTCCTCTCATCGCGCGCAGAAGCGCGGTGTGACGCCATCAGCCCGAGCAAGGCGGGACGAAGGCGCGGGCGTGTGGACAGGATGCTGTCCGCCGTGCCGCTCGCGCTGGCCCTGCGCAAGGTCAAACTCGGCGGCCCCGTCCAGATGGGCCATTGAGAGCCCATCTCGGACGGGACGTTGAGGCGCAGGAGGCGGCGGCGCGTCTGCTCGAGAGATTGATCCCGCCTTTAGAATATCCGCGTGGCTCGGTCGGGGTGTCGCCGCACCAAAGTTCGTGCGGGACCGGCCGTGGACCACCACCGAGACCATCTTCATCCTCACGAAATCGCGGCGCTACCATTTCGACCGCAAGGCCTTGGTGGTTGCAATTCAAGACCATCGCGATCTTCTGCGGCCTGGGACTGCTGCTCTCGCTCGTCGCGGCCATGCTCTACGGCCTGGATTTCACGGCTTTTTGACGGCTTGCGTCTTCAGGACGCGGTCGATCTAGCTCGCTCGCGTCCTTCGCGACGACGCTCGCGCCGTTCCCGCCTTCGCTTCGCCCGCTCCGCGAGCGGCGGCAGCGATGGTATGGGTGCATCGACCGTCACGGAGGGAGCCGTCTCGATCGGCTGGTCGACGCTGGTGCGCGCCTCCATTAATTCGAGCACTGTCCGACCTTTTTCCGTGATCTTCCAGCCACCGCTTTCGCGATCGACCAGTCCTTGGGAAAAGATTCGAGGTCAGGTACGCGCGCAGCCAGCCGCTTGGTCCGGTCGCTCCACTCCCGGCCGCTGGTCGCCAAGATCGCCATGTCACGCTTAATGTCGTCCATCACGGCGAATCCACCCGGGTAGGACACCAGGACCTTCAACACCGTGACCTGAAAATTCACCGCCGCGTCTTGCCTTCAGCACCACATGGTCGTCGCCCCGGAAAGGGCTTCGCGACCGACTTGCCTGAGGCCTTCGGGCGAGACCTCTCCGCGGGTGGCCGCTTCCAGGATTTTAGATGCGACGTGCGTGCTCCGGTCTCGCGCGCCGAAACGCTCTCGCACACTTCGTCGAGGATTGCGCGCAAAAGCGCGGTGGTCGCAGTGTCCAACATGAGATGCCCCCTAACGGGAAAGCCGCATAGTACCGAAGTTTTGTCGCCATGGGACTCAATTAAGACGTCAACGAATCTGACCTTCCAACCGCTCTAGCTCTGCGGCACGAAGGCCGTTGCGGCCTTCGTCGGCGTAGGTACGGACAATGGTTAGAGTGTTTGCCTCGGCATAGGCGGCAATGGCCGCGAGCTGCGCCCTCCGCTCTTGTTCTAGTTCATCCGGGCTCCGCGTCCGCGTACGCATGAGCGTTAGCGGCGCCCTACCTTCAGGGCCTTGGGCTCGCGTCCATCTTGGAGGCTCGCGCCAGAGCTTGCGTGTCGATGTATTCCCGGATGTTCGTCAGTTTGTCGTTTCGAATTGTTATGGCGAAGACCCAATGGTCCTCGAACGTCCTATTCGTGGCTTTGACTTTCCCCCTAGCGAGACCGACGACCAGAACCCGGTCTCCCTGCGCCACGAATTCGGGGGGCGCTGGGTAAGAAAGTTCAATTGTGTCGGAAGCCTTCCGAAGCAACTCCGCCAATCCTGCGTGCCCGCGGTGCGTGCCGGCCAGCGGCCAGTTCTCGCCCGGAACGATCCACTCGATGTCCTTGGCAGTCAGCGCCAGCAGACGTTGCTTATCGCCGCGGCCCATAGCTGCAAAGAAGTCCTTAACGATCTGAACATTCTGTTCGACGCTCATCAACGCATCTCCATTTTCTCACAACGCTTGACTAGGCGACGGCAAATCAGCCGGGACCGACGCCTAGTTGCCGCTGCATTACGGAAGCCTCGTTGTAGCAATGGAAGGATACGATCTTCCCGCCCTCGAGGCGAAAGACGTCGCAAGACGGGACGTCTATCACCTTGCCCGTGGGAGCTAGAGTACCGGAAGCGAGGGGCAGCTCGCCTTTGTGCGTTCCGCGAATTGCGGTTTCGACGACGACGACGTTTCCCGAGACGTAGACGCTAAGCAACTCGCGGTGGACGTCGGGGAATGCACTTGCCAGGCGGGCGATCGAGTCACCAATTGCGTGCCCGCGGAATTTCGTGCCGGAAGCCATATCCCACATGTATCCTTCGTCGGAGAACATGGAGACGAACTTCTCGGTATCCGTTCCTTGCCCCTCTCCGGCGGCGTAGAGTTCTCTGATGATTTCTTCATTGCCAAGCATTCTGAATCCTTTCTTCAGTCGATTGCGCTCTGTCTGATTCTTCGGAGCTATCGTCTAGCCGCGTGGCTGTCGGCTGCGAGCGCGGAGACCCGCACCCGGCGTCGCACCACGCCGAACGGTGCCGTTCTCGCCGCGGACCGGCCGTCTACGCCCAGCGACCGGCTTCCTCGAAACTCAGGCGAGGATTGCGCGGAAAAACGGAAGCCGGATCGCCGTGCCCGATGCCGCAGATGAAGTTCGAACGGATCCGCGTGCCCGAGAAGAACGCCTTGTCCACGCCGGCGTTGTCGAAGCCGGACATGGGGCCGCAATCCAGTCCCAACGCCCGTGCAGCGACGATGAGGTAGGCCCCCTGCAGCGTCCCGTTCCGCATCGCCGTCACCTCGGCTACGCCCGGTGCCGCGAAGTATTTCTGCATGGCCTCGGTATTGTGAGGCATGAGTTTCGGCAGCTTGCCGGCGAAGTCCAGATCGTGGCCGATGATGACCGTGACGGGAGCCGCCAGAATTTTCGGCTTGTTCTGCTCCGCGGCCAGCCCGGCGAGCGTCTCCTTTCCGTCGGCGCTACGCAGTCAGACGAAACGTGCGGGGCTGCTGTTCGCGGACGTCGGCCCCCATTTCATGAGATCGTAGATCTCGCGCACCGTAGAGTCCTCCACGGGACGAGCGGCCCAGCCGTTGAAGGTGCGAGCGGAACGGAAGATCTGATCGAGCGAGTGGTCGGATAATGCGGCAGTCATGGATACCTCATCAAAGTCTTTGAATGTCAGGTGCGATCATCGAGCTATGCGATCACAACTCGTCGTCGAACTTGATCAGGTCCTTGAAGATCAGCCGACCCCAGCTGTTTCCGCGCGCCTGCACGAGCATTCCGCCTTCCGAAAGCCCGCCAAGTTTGATCGGCGAAAACCCGAGATTTCGCGCGAGCGTCCCAATCTCCCCTTCGGCGGCATCATCGTCGCTCGCCAGGAACACGACTCTCCTGCCGCCATGTACGGCGGGGTCTTGGCCGAGGACGGCGGCGGCCAGATGGTTGAAGCCCTTGACCTGTCTTCCCCCGGCGAAGGCCTGCGCGACGACCTTGGAGGAAGGCTGTCCTCCCAGTTCGTCGGGGGAGACGCCGTAGGCATTGGTCACATCGACGATGATCTTCCCCTGCCAGGTGGGCAGCGCCTTCGCGACGTCCCGGTGCGACTCGAAGCGGACAGCCAAAAAGACGACGTCCGCCTTGAGCGCTTCCGCCAGTTTCTTCGGGATGATCTCGGGTCCGATCGCGGCCGCGACGGATGCGAAGCTTTCAGGATCGCGAGTGGCTGCAACGGACACTTCTATGCCGCTGCGGGCAAACGCCTTCGCGAGAGCCTGGCCGATCTTGCCGAAGCCGATAATTGCGTAGCTCATATACTTCTCCTTCAGATTACCGAGCTCGGCGCGTTAGAGCTGCGCAAGGCCGCCGTCGACGGCGACTTCGCTGGCGGTCATGAAGCTGCTGTCCGACGACGCGAGAAATGCAGCCACGGCCCCGATCTCCGCCGGATCGGCCATGCGCTGGAGCGGAGTCATCGAGGCGAAGACCTTCTGGCCTTCCTCGCCTAGACTAGCGCTTCCTTCGCGAGTTCGGTCGCCGTCGCCCCGGGCGACAGAACGTTTACCCGGATGCCGGTGCCCTTCAGGTCCTCCGCCCAGGTCCGCGCGAGGTTGCGCACGGCCGCCTTGCTGGCGCTGTAGGCGCTCATTGCCGGGGCGCCCGTGGTGCCGGCGCTCGATCCGGTCAGGATGATCGAACCGCCCTGGCCCATTAGCGGCAGCGCCTTCTGAACCGTGAAGATGGTACCCTTCACGTTGGTGTCGAACGTTTCGTCAATGTGCTCGGCGGTGATCTTGCCGAGCGCAAGCTGGCTTCCCGCCCCCGCATTGGCGAAGACGATGTCGAGGGTTCCGCGCTCGGTCTTCACCGCCGCGTAGAGTCGGTCGAGGTCGGCCAGATCGGAGACCGAGCCCTTGACCGCGCGGGCGTTGGGCCCGAGGTCGGCCACAGCGGCGTCGAGCGCTTCCTGCCGGCGGCCGAAGATGAAGACGAAGGCGCCCTCCTCGATGAAGCGCTTTGCTGCCGCGCGGCCGATGCCGGTAGCGCCACCCGTGATGACTGCCACCTTGCCTTCAAGCTTTCCCATGACTTCTCCTTTCGTGGTGTCGGGTCAGCATCTGCCCCCGAGAACCTCGACATGGGTCTGCCGGCGTCAGGCGTTGAGTGCGGAAACGCGCACATCGGTGGTGCGAAATCGATCCGGCTGGACGACTGACGCCAGCCGCCACGATAGGTGTCCACCGTTCGGAATTGGGCCGCGCTCGCCGACAGAGGCTATGAAGACCGCCTGTACTGCTGTTCAATGTGTCAGATCGGCTTTGGAAGGCGCACCGCGCGGTGCGGGATTGCACCATGATCGACTGGGACGACGTTCGCTACTTTCTTGCCGTCGCGCGCGGAGGCTCGGTGCGGGCTGCCGCCGAGCGCCTCGGTGTGAACCACGCGACCGTGCTGCGACGCATCGCCCAGCTCGAGGAACGCCTCGGGGTCCACATGTTCGAAAAGCTGCCTTCGGGTTACCGTCTGACGGCTGCGGGCGAGGAGGTCCTCGGGTTCGCGGGTCAGATGGAAGCGTCGTCGCTCCAGCTGGAGTCGCGCGTCTTCGGGCGCGCCCAGAGCGTGCGCGGGCTTCTGCGGGTGACGCTGGCGCCGCCCCCTCGCGACACATCTGCTCATGCCGGATTTTGCCGATTTCGCGCGTCTGCATCCCGACATCGAGATGGACATCGTGTCGTCCGGCGAGCTGGTAAATCTGACCAACCGAGAGGCCGACGTCGCAGTCCGCGTCGTCTACGACCGCAAAACCCTGCCGCTCAATCTTCACGGCCTGAACGGACCGGAGCTGTTCGGCGGCGTCTACATGTCCTCCGATCGACTAGCCGCATGGCGTGCGGGCGCGCCTGATCCCATCCGGTGGATCGTCATAAGCATTCATGGAATTCCGGATTGGGCCAGCGAGGGCGAGGTTCGCACCACGGAGGTCCCATTCAGGACCACGGACGCCGGGGCGCAGATCGCTGCCGTACGGCAAGGGCTCGGGATGACGACACTGCCGTGCTTCGTCGGCGATGCCGACCCCCTGCTGGTGAGGGTGCCGGGCACCGACCTGCACATGTACGGAACGGTTTGGCTCCTCACACAGGGTGAGACGCGCAAGACGAAGCGCGTGCGGCTCTTCACCGAGTTCGTATCCCGCAGGCTTTCCGCGTACGCTCCGCTTCTCGCGGGTCTGTCCCTATCGCGCGACTGATGCGCAAGAGGTCGCGTCGCCGGTCGGCCGGATGTTTCGGCGCGAACCGGCGCCGCTATCGTCGACGGGAGCAAAACCCAATCGCCCCGAAATCGCCCGACATTGACGCCCGAACCGGCCGGCCGGGTGGTACACGGCGGTGGTCACAAAACTCGACCGGCCTTTATTGGAATCCTTATTTTTCGGCGGTTTTCGCGTAATCGCGGCATCGGGGGAGGGAGTCCCACTCTCTCCGCCATATCCTATTGAAATATTTCGTATTCCGATGGTTGACCCCCGGATTGCTTCTGGGCGGGACAGGGTTTGGAAAACCTGCATAATCCTTTCTGAAATTCGGTCGAGAGCCGAGCTTAACTGCGCTTTGCCTTTGTTTCTGCACGCTTCACACCAACGAGATACTGCGCGCAGACCCATTGGTACAGGTCGACTACGCGCGCGTCGTAGATTTGGATATTAGGGCGGGCAAATCGGATTATCTGCGCGATCAGAGTGGTCACCATTTCGGAGCGCGCCGGCAGAACTCGAGCCTGCAACCGCGGGTTGGTTTAGAAACAGCTATGGAAAACGTTAAGTCTATCGGTCGTCCGGTGGCTAAAGCTGCGCGGCAAGGCAATCGTCCGGGGCGGAGCAGGAACGGCCACGCGTACTGTATGTCTCCTCGGCGGGATCCTCACCTTGCGCGGTCAGCCTGTAGGAGAAGGGCCGGGGCGGTGGTGGATCGAACGTCCCCGTTTGCCCCCTGATCCACCACCCGCTCGTCTTTATCAAGCTGGAGAAGACGCATGAGCCACATCCCCGCGCGCTCTCGGGCGGTAGCACAATGCGCTCCAAGCAGAGTTGTTCGGCTACTTCTTCGTCGATATCCATTTCCCAAGATCCCCCTTATTGGCGCCAGCATGATCGCCGGCGCGCTGTGAAGTTCAAAGACTGTGCAGCCCGGGCCACGGCGCCGGCACGATCGCGAATCCTGCGTCAGCAAGCCGCTCTAGAATCAGGTCGGCAGCAGCCACCGGGTCGAGGATTTCGTGGTCAAAATCGGCGCCCCCAAGCAGGTCGATGAGCACTTCGCGCGGCGTCAGTTTTCTGGGGGCGCTCATCGCCGGTCCTCCCGGTCGAGCCTACGGTCGGCAGGGGATGCCGGCGGCGCGCGCCAGGCGCCAACGTTGCAGAAGTTCGTTCGCGCGTTCCTGCGGTGTGCGTGGTGCAGACGTGTTTAGGGGTGGCGTGCTATGCACGCTGTCAGCCGGGGTCATGAATCCATCCTTCGTGGCTCGGGTTAGCAGTCTCGGAGCGCTCCAACGCTCCGGGGCTGCGCTTGTTGTTCAAGCTTGAATGTGGTAATGCCAAAATATGAAAAAGGCAATAACTAAAACTCACGGTGGCAAACGCGCCGGCGCAGGCCGTCCAGCAACCGGCCGTGATCCAGTGCGCACGTTTCGCCTATCGGACGAATTTATGACTGCGCTCGACGCATGGGCCGCGCGGCAAGACGATGCGCCAACACGCTCGGAGGCAATCCGCCGTCTCGTCGAGATCGGGCTGAAGGCGAAGAAATGATGGATGTTCCCTCAACTCAACGGCCCGACCGAATGACCGTGTCAAAATTATCCATTGCATCGACACTGGTGATCGGTTTGGTGACCGTCCCCGCGCGCGCCGATCCAAATCAATATCTTTGTACTGTCGAGCACGCCGCGGGGCTGCACTATGACAAGCAAACGAACGCCTGGAGGCCGCAAGAGTTTGGTCCGCGAAAATACGTGTTGCGCCGACTAACGCCCGATGATCGAGACGAAAAGAAAGGTCGGTACTCCTCGCTCCTGAAGGGCAATCCAAGGGCCAACTGGGCGTTTTTTTGGGATGACAGAAGCGCCTCGCCGATGCCGCTCGTGTCTTGTGTTGAGGATAGGGACGACGCGTTCTTAGCGACGATGTTTTTCTGCCGCACCATTGTCATCGACGCGGAGTTCGACAGCGACAGCCGTCGGTTCGAAATCATCTCTCACGGTGGTTATGTTTCTCAAGGTTTTTGGGAGCAGTTTCGCCGCGAGCATCCCGAACAATACGCGCGCCAATTACCGTCAGGCGAGGCTCAAGATCCCACTAAACCGGACGACCTTTTCATCGAGATTGGTACTTGCAGTCCGTCTTAGGAAACGCGCCCGTAGGCCCGTTGTCAATGGTTGGCTTGCGGGTCGCCGGGTAGGTCACCCGTCTTTATCAAAATAGGCCTCGATCTCTTTTCGGATCCGCGGCCTGCTGGAGCCACGGCCGCAGAAAGTTCTTTGACTTGGCGAAATCGGGAGAGGCCCCGATTGCCAGCGAGGCCGTGCGGCGCATCGATGTCCTGTTCGAGATCGAGCGCAGCATCAACGGCAAGCCGCGGCGCGAGCGCGCATCAGATGTTTCTAGGACTGAACAACGATGGGTTGCGTGACGCGCGATCGGTTTGTGCCGAATGCGAGAAGAAACGCGACGATTTCAAAGGACGCGCCAACCCAGCCAAGGTTCGCGACCGATCCGTGAGCCAGCACGACTGAGCCAAGCGCGGCGCCAGCGGAGAATCCCGCGTACATGAAGGTCATGTTCAGCGAGAGAACGACCGGTCGACTTCGTAGACGCCGGGTTCAAACTTGGCGATCGTGAGCGCCTCCTGAAGAAACGGAAGCGGGGCAGAATCCTGACGCATCGCCTGATAATCATCGATGCTCCGCCATTGTGCATACATCGTGACCTTCGTCCCGTCAGTCCTGCGATGGAGGCTGGCAGAAACAAAGCCCGGCGCCCGACGCACTGAAACCTCCGTGGCTTCGGTTAGAAGTTCAACGAGCCGTCGCTGGTTTGCCGGTTCAACCGTGAACATGTTGATCAGGGTCATTACATCGCTTTTCGCAGAAATCGTGGTCATAGTGTCGCTTCCTTCAGAGAGGGGTCGAGATAAGGCCGGAGCTACGCTGTTGGTGGGTGACCGGACAGCATATCGAGAGTGGCCTGAGCTGAAGCTCCGTGCGAAACCAGCCTCGGTCGCCGGATGGGCGGCCCGTCGGCGTGCTTCGCTCACATTCAAGTAGCTGCCTTGGGTGGGTTGCGGAATCCGATGGCCAGCCGGTTATAGGCATTCATCAGCCCGATCGCGATCGTCAGGTCGGCCAGTTCCTTTTCAGAGAACGCCGCCAACGCAAACTCGAATTCGCCATCCGGTATGGCGGTGTCGGCGACGCGCGTGACTGTTTCAGCCCAAGCCAGAGCCGCACGTTCGCGTGAGTCGAACAGAGAGCCTGCCTCGCGCCACGCAGGGACGAGCACCAGCTTTTCGACGGCCAAGCCGCCCTTAAGCAGGTCGCGAGAATGCATGTCGATGCAATAGGCACAGCCGTTGATCTGCGAGACGCGCAGATAGACCTGATTGACGAGCTGAGCGGGCAAATTCGATTGCGCGATATAGGCGTAAACGCCGCCAAGGGCCTTTATGCCGACCGGAGCAATGGTGGTGTAGTTCAAACGTTGGGTCATGGGACATTCCTCAAGGTCGGGTTAGATAACGCCAGCGTTTAGGCCGGACCAACCGGTTCTGGTGGGCGGATGACTGGGCGGATTCACCACACAACCGATCTCCCGAGAGTTCGACGAGGCTGGTGTGAAACGCGACCGGCGCTGGTTAGAAGAGTTACGCGAACGCGAGCACGTCCGAAATCGGCCGACGCGGCTTCTGCGGCCAATTCGCCTCCGTCGGATAGCCGACGGCAACGAGGAGTGCCGGGACCTCATTATCGCTGAGACTAAACTCACGTGACACGCCGACCGGATCAAACCCGATCATCGGCGTAGTGCCCAGACCCATCGCCTGCGCGGCGTGAATCAGTCCGCTTGCGCCAAAGGTCGCCGATCGAATTGCCTCATCGCGCTGGGTCTGAGGCTTCTCGAAGTAAAGCGATTTTGCTGCGGCCTCCCAGCCCGGCACCATCTCGACAGGCATGAAACCTGCCGCAACCGAGCCCGCCAGTCGATCAGCCATCACGTCAGCCACGGCCAGTTCACCGACCATGATGAAAGTGACGGCAGCTTCGGTAACCTTGGGCTGATCAGCCGCAACCGCCCGCAGCCTTGCTTTGGCTTCCGGCGACCGCACCGCTATAAAGCGCCAATTCTGCAGGTGGAACGCGGTCGGGGAGAATGTCGCCAGGCGCACCAGCTCACGAATTTCATCGTCGGGAATGCTTTTCGACGCATCGTAAAGGTTGGTGGTTTTCTGGCGCTCGATCGCTTCAATCACAGAAGTATTCATCGCAATATTCCTTTAGTTGAGCATTGTTTCGTGGATCGGGGCCGCGGGCGTCTTCGGACGTTGCAGCACATGAAATTTGATCAAGGGAGATCGGCGGCCGTCACACGCAGCACTGCCGCGCCGGTGGTTCGGCGCTCTTCGAGATCATGGTGAGCTTCGATTAGCTGGCTAAACGGATAAAGATTGCTCGGATCGACCTTGAGAATTCCCGTCGCGATTGCGTCGAATAGGTCGGCTGCGGCGATCGCCAGATCTTCTGCAGTGGACGTATAGTGAGGGAGAATGGGCCACGTCAGATAAAGCGCGCGTGGTGCCAACTCGAATGGGTCCACCGGTTCCGGGAACCCAGACGCCTTCCCGAATTGCACAAGCGTTCCGCGCGGCCTGAGAACTGCCAGCGACCCACGGAACGTGTCCGCCCCGACGGAGTCGAAAACAGCTGCCACGCCATTGCCTGCGGTGAACGCGAGCGCTTCGGCGACGAAGTCTTCGGAGGAATAATTGATGACGTGGTCGCAGCCGGCATGACGTGCAAGCTTCGCCTTAGCGTCGCTGGACACTGTGCCGATCACCTTTAGGCCAAGTGCTTTCGCCCATTGAACGAAAATCTGGCCTACACCGCCCGCTGCTGCATGATACAGAACGGTGTCACCGGGTCGGAGCTCGAGCACCTCTTTGAGCAGATAGCGAGCGGTGAGCCCCTTTAGAAAGGCACTAGCTGCCTGGTCGTCAGAAACACCTGCCGGAATGCGGACAAGCCGGTCTGCAGGATGCAAGCGGGCCGTAGCGTAGGCGCCAAATGCGATATCGCCATAGACGACGCGGTCACCCACGCTGACGTTCTTGACGTTTTTGCCAACGGCTTCGACTACCCCGGCGGCCTCGTCGCCGATGATCGCTGGAAAGGCAGGGACCGGAAGAGAACCTCTACGATAATAAACGTCGACGAAGTTGAGACCTATGACGGTGTTGCGGATCAATGCTTCATCGTCGCCCGGCTCACCCACGACGATGTCCTCGAACCTCAGGACTTCGGGAGGACCATATTGGTGAATACGGGCGACTCTCGCGGTGGTTGGCATGACATTTCGCCTTCAAAGTGCCAGTGATCGTCGTTCGGCTGCTCGCAGAGCGCGCGAATGT
This sequence comes from uncultured Alphaproteobacteria bacterium, assembly GCA_963822795.1. Classification (GTDB taxonomy): domain Bacteria; phylum Pseudomonadota; class Alphaproteobacteria; order Rhizobiales; family Xanthobacteraceae; genus Bradyrhizobium. Next base: position 264,055 of record CAWGJM010000039.1, on the reverse strand, counting down.
TACTTGGCAGTTGGTGGAGGATCGGCCGCGGCAGCGTCTAAAGCTTGATGCGATGTCCGCTGGCTGACGAGACCGCTGCCTGTTCAAGCAGCCGCTGCATGAAGAGGGCGTCCTCGAAGCTGGGCACGGTTCGCGAGCCGCTTGCGAGATCGCGGGCATGAACCTCGAAGAGATCGGCGAGCTCCAGCACGCCGCTAGGAAGATCAGAGGGTGGCAACCAGTTGTACGATGCGGGCACTGCGAGTGGCGCCATCTTGGTGTCCGCTACGCGGGCACCGAATAGATTATATTCTTCGCCCACGTCCCCGAACGCCGAGGTGTTGGTGATCTGCAAGTCACCATCATCACCCGTGATATCGATCTGAACGCCGGTGCCATGATGCTTCCCGCCCTCGATATGAACGGCGAACACGGCTCCGCTTGCGAGGATGCCTTGCAGCAGCAATTGATCCGGAACCTTCGTGCTGATCTCCTCGCCCGTTTCGACGATTGTGATTTCCGGCCACTGGTTGACAGAAACGGCCGAGATCTCAGTCGGACGGCCTACGATCGAGAAGAGCGGGTCCATCAAGTGCGCGCCGAAAATTGAGGTAACGCCCATGAAATTTTCGGGGAAGGCGCTCCAACGAAGCGCCTTGCTGCGATTTTTGCCGAAACTGCTCACCGTCACATGCATCCTGACCGAGCGCACACGACCGACGTAGCCATCGCCGAGAAGATCCTTCAGATAGCGCAGCCCTGGCGCGAACCGGCGTTGGGTGCCGAGAATGGTTTGCACACCAGCTTTTGCCGCAAGGTCGACCAGTTCAGCCGAGGTCTTCGAGTCCGGCGTCAAGGGCCACTCGCAGTACACGGTCTTCCCCGCAGCGATCGCTGCGCGTACCGCTTCCTCGTGCTGCGGACCTGTCGTGAGCACGAGGACGATGTCGACGTCTGGATGGCGAACCAATTCATCGATCGATCCGACGACATGCCTGATACCGAAGGTGTCCGCAGCAGACTGCGCGGCGTCGCGACGCTGGCTGTAGACAGCCGCCATTTCATATTGCGGCATAAGGCTGAGCACGCGAACGGGGCCGTTCAAAGCCCAGTTTCCGACGCCGATCAGGCCAACACGGATGATCGTGTGGTTGGCAGAGGGGGCACTGCTGTCGGCTATCGTCGATGAGGTGGACATGGGCTTCTCCTGCTTGTTGAAGCCAATATCGGTTGTATTTGTCTCGTCGATAATTAGGCTATTCTCGATTGGACCTTTCGGGATTTGCGAGAAATGGACACCCTAGAAGCCCTCCGCCTGTACGTAGCTATAGCTGAGACCGGCAGCTTTTCAGCCGCCGCCCGCCAAGTGTCTGTTTCGACCTCAACGGTGACGGTCGCGCTTCAGCAGTTGGAAGAGCAGGCGCGTGTTAGTCTGATCACGCGATCGACCCGCAGATTGAGCTTCACGTTCGAAGGGCGACGTTTTCTCGCCGATGCTAGAAAGCTCTTGGCAGACTGGGACGCATCCATCGCCGGGGTTCAGGATGGGCCCTTGCGCGGCCCAATCCGGATGACGGCCACGCAACATTTTGGCCGGACCGAAGTAGCGCCGCTGATCGATCGCTTCCTCGACTTACACCCCGCCGTACAAATTGCGCTGCACTTGTCCGATGGTGTCGTCGATCTCGTGGAGCAGGACATTGACCTAGCGCTCCGCAATGGCCCCTTGGCGGATTCGGCTCTCAAGGCTCGACTGATGCTTCGAGGGCGCCGCGTGGTGTGCGCCGCGCCATCCTATTGGGCAAACCATGCTGCACCCAATCACCCAGATGACCTGGCCGCGCACAATTGCCTCGTCCACCCGCGCCCTGGATCGACCTTTTCTTCGTGGTCTTTCACCGTTGAGGGACGACCGGTTACGGTTCGTGTTGCGGGCAATCGCGTTGCCAACGATGGCGGCGTTCTTCGCCAATGGGCGCTCGACGGCCACGGCGTCATCATGCGAAACGCTTTGGATATCCGCAAGGAGCTTGCCTCTGGCGCACTTGTCACCGCTCTCGACACGTTCGTGACTTCCAACGCCAATCTGTACGCTGTCACCGCAGGCAGCGTCTCCAGTCAGCGTGTGCGAACGTTCATCGATTTCCTGGCGAAGAATCTGGTCGCGGACTGACCTTTCCGGTGCCGCTTTAACGACATTGCTCGCAAATCCCGAAAAGTCCTGTCGACGTTCATCCGATTATCATCGTCTCGACAATGCCCGATATCCCACGTGCACCAGAAACGACGGGCGCAGCCGCTGCCTTCGGTCTGGTCTGCTCACGGCTGTGAGCGTGAATTGAGATGAAGGACGCCCGTGATGAAGAAGATCCCCGTCTATGTGAACCCGTACGATAAGGTCCATTTTGGACCGTCGACTGTCATGGCTCTGCACCGCTTCGGCATTTTCGATCCCGACGTCGCGCGCAGGGTCCCGACGCTGTCGCCTTTTTCTGCGAAGCTGACAGCTCATCTTCGTTTCCAAGGAATCCCCTTCGAACCCGTCGCCGAGCAGGGCGTTGGCAATGCGCCGCGTGGAAAGGTGCCTTTCATCACGGTCGATGGCGTGAAAGTCGCCGATTCCGACCTGGTCATCGGCTTTCTGAAGACCGCCTTTCCAGATCCCGACGCCGGTTTGAGCGATCATCAGCGCGCTGTCGGCCACCTCGTCCAGCGTACGCTGGAGGACCACCTCTATTGGATCGCGCTGATCTACGAGTTCTATGATCAAGAAGGTTCGGACTGGTTCTTCGAGCATGCCTTCGGCGGAATGGGCCCCGGCCTTCAGGGGCTGCGGGACGACATGGAAGACCGCACCTACAAGCAGGGCATCGCGCGTTATACGCCCGACGAAATCGTGGACAAGGCGTCCAAGGACCTCGCGGCCGTCGCCGAAATTCTGGGCGAAAATCGGTATCTTCTCGGGACCGACCGGCCGACGTCTTTTGACGCGGTCGTCTTCGGAATGACCATCCTGGTCTATCAGCTCCGCGAGATGCATCCCAGGCTGACCGACTACGCCCGAAGCCTCCCGAACCTCACACAGTACATCGGCAATTTGCTTACCGAGTTCTTCCCCGACCTCGATCGCGACTTCTAGAGTTTGCGGAGTCCTGGCTTTTATTTGAAGGAAACACGCTCATGGTCGAGCAATCCGTTCCGGCTGACGCCGTGTCAGCGCTTCGCGAGAGTGCTCTCGCCGCCGCCGGCGTCCGCGGCATTTTTACAAACCTGATCGACGGAAAGAGTGTCGGTGCTCGCAACACCCTGGACGTTCTTGATCCCGCCACCGGCGAGCTGCTCGCCAAAGTGCCCGACATTGAGCGCGACGGAATGGATGCAGCGTTCGCGGCCGCCCGCCGAGCCTTTTCCTCGTGGAGCAAACTGACCTGGGAGGCGCGACGATCGAACCTCGAGAAGGCGTGCGAGAATGTCAAAGCGCATCGTGAAGAGCTCGTCACCCTCCTCATGGCCGAGGGGGGGCGCCCGAGAAGCCTGGCCTTGTGGGAAGTCGCGGCTGTTTTGGATGACTTCGCGCCGGGCGTTCTCGCGCAAAGCCTTCCCGACGTGGAAACCACCCAACCGGGCGTTGGCCGGGTCACCCGGCACTATGCGCCCCTCGGCGTCGTCGCGGCCATCAGTCCGTGGAATCTCCCGTTACTTCTGTCGTACGACAAGGTCGTTCCCGCCCTGATCGCGGGCAACACAGTCGTCCTGAAGCCGTCTTTCTACACACCGCTGACCGTGTTGCGCGTCGCGGAACTGGTGCGGGACATTCTTCCCGCCGGCATCCTGAACGTGGTGACTGGAGGCGACAATGTCGGCCCCTGGATGACGTCCCACCCCGAAGCCGACAAGATCTCGTTCACGGGCTCAACTCAGAACGGCCGGCGGGTTTTCGAGTCCGCCTCCCAGACGCTGAAGCACCTGACCCTCGAGTTGGGCGGCAATGACGCCGGGATTGTGCTGCCGGACGTCGACGTTGATGCGGCGATCGCGCCCATTTTCTGGGGGATGTTCTTGGTAAACGGTCAGGGTTGCATCACGATCAAGCGGCTGTTGGTGCATGAAAGCCGCTACGACGAAGTGGCCGCGGCGCTCTCGAAATTTGCCGCCGAGCAAGTCCTGGGCGATGGATTCGATCCCGCCACCACGATCGGGCCCATCCAAAATCGGGCGCAACTTCTGCGGCTGCAGGCGACCTGGGCGGCCATTCAAAAAGATGGCGTCGCCGTTCTTTACCGCGGCGATGAGATCGAAGGGAAAGGCAACTTCTTTCCAGTCACGATCCTCGACAACCCGTCCCCCCACGCCGACTACGTGAAGCTCGAAAACTTCGGTCCTCTGAGGTCGCTGATCAAGTACGGCACCATCGACGAGGCGATCGAGATCGCCAATTCCACAGACTACGGGCTTGGGGGATCGGTTTGGGGCCGCGACCCGGCCGAGCTGGACGCGGTCGCTCATCGGATGGAGGCCGGGACCGTTTGGATCAACCAGCACTTGGTCGTAAATCCGAACGTGCCGTTCGGCGGTAACAAGGACTCGGGCTTTGGCGTGCAGTATGGCGCCGAAGGCCTGAAGGAATATTGTTACTTGCGCGTGATTTCAGCCAAGACCTGAGGTCCATATCTGCGATTTGGCGTGAACTGCAACCGTCCTATCGGTTCACGCCAACGCCAAATCCCGCCCTATTTCAGCTGTCCCTCGCGCCTGACATTAAATCGGCTGAGAGATCGACCAGGAACAAGCCAAATGACCTCAGTACCCGATACCTTCGACTACATCGTAGTGGGTGCGGGCAGCGCCGGCTGCGTCGTGGCCAGCCGCCTGGTCAAAGACCATGGGGCGACGGTGCTGCTTTTGGAGGCCGGGCCGCTCGACGACAACATGCTGATCCACATGCCCGCCGGAGCCGTCAAAATCGTGTTTGGCAAATCGCCTTACATCAAGCGCTACACCTCGACGCCCCAGCCAGCGCTTGAGGGGCGAGCCGTCGACATCATGCAAGGGAACGTCGTCGGCGGTGGAAGCTCGGTCAACGCCATGACCTACGCTCGCGGCTCCAAGGACGACTATGACCGATGGAACACGCTATCCGGGAATGCGGGCTGGGGTTGGGACGACCTGGTCCCCTACTTCCGCAAGCAGGAAGGGAACGTCAGGCTAGAGAACGCCGCGCACAGCGGAGACGGGCCTCTTAAGGTGTCCGACCCCGCCTACATCTCGGAGGCCGCCAACATCTTCGTCCGGACGCTTCAGAAATTGAACGTCCCTTTTACCGACGATTTTACCGGCGGTGAGTTGCATGGAGTGGGGTACGAACAGTCGACGACCTTTAAAGGGAAACGGCGCAGCTCGGCGGACTCGTTCCTGAAACCGGTCATCGGGGACGAGCGCTTGACCCTGGTCACCGAGGCGAGGGCCAATCGGCTGCTGTTCGACGGTCACCGGGCTATCGGGGTCGAATATGTCAAAGATGGGAAAGTCCATCAGGCGAAGGCGAAGCATGAGGTCGTCTTGACGGCCGGGGCGTTTGCCACGCCCAAGCTTCTGATGCTCTCAGGGATCGGACCCGCCGATCACCTGGCCCAATTCGACATCCCGGTCATCGCCGATCTGCCGGGCGTCGGCCAGAACCTGCAAGATCATAACGAGGTCTTTCTGTCGCTGTCGACGAAAGGCCCGTTTGGTTATTTCGGCGAAGACGCAGGGATGAAGCTGATCCGAAATGTCATTCAGTATTACGCCTTTGGCACCGGCCCTATCGCCTCAACGGGATCCGAGACGATGGCGTTCGTCAATTTGGACGATCCCGCCGGGCCGCCCGACATACAAATCTATTGCATTGGTTTGATGTGGCCAACACTGACGGTCAGTCCGCGCAACGCGGTTACGCTTCTGGCCAATCTGGTTCGTCCGCTTTCCTACGGGTCCGTTCGCTTGAAGTCGGCGCTTCCACAGGATGACGCTGAGGTCGATCCGAATTGGATGAGCGATCCGGAAGACACACGGCGGCTACTGAAAGCGCTGAAATATCTCCGGACGATCGTCGCAACAGCACCGTTCATTGACATCGTGGAAGAAGAGCTGTCGCCGGGACAGGCAATAACGGACGACGCGGAGCTCGTCGAATACATGAAAGCGACGACGCAGAGCAACTTTCACCCGGTCGGCACCTGCCGAATGGGCAGGGCGGAAGACCCCACGACCGTGGTCACGCCCGACTTGCGGGTCAAGGGGATAGATGGCCTTCGGGTCATGGACGCCTCCATTATGCCCAGGATCATCAGCGCCAACACGAACGCCACCGTCATGGCGGTCGCCGACAAGGGCGTCGATCTCCTGACTGCGACCTACACAGGGCGCGTTGCCGCCGCGCAGTAACCGGACGCCTTAACCCGAGAAGCTCGCGGCAATTTCGGTCGAGGCGACAATACCTTCGAAAGCAGCGATAATCCGCACCAATTCGTCTTGCGTGGGATGTCCGTCTCGTTCATCGCCCTTGGCAGCAAGACCTCTGGGGCGAGAGCAACTCGAACGAGATCCAATGGTCCGACGGACGCCATGATTTCGTGCACTGCCGCGGCGTGGGTCGGGATTGCCTTGATATACCCAATATCCATGCCGACCGTGACAGGCCCCGCGCCTTCGGTCGCACTCGTTACCCACCTATGTACTCTAACTTCGATTCGCCGACTGCGCCGACGCCTCGGTGGCATGTTCTATCGATAGATAGGGCTTGACAGAGCTGAACAGGAGTCGTATCGCGATCTATCGATAGATAGTTACTGCTGCGCAGTGGCGCGTGGCAGTTGATCGTAGCCCGCCGCTCAGTGCTGCGCGGCGGGTCACGGTCGCCGGCGGCGTACGCAAGCAAGACTTCTACTCCAAGTCTGTCTGCGATTTCACCATCGTGCAATCTATTGAACGGAGGATGACAGTGAGCCAGACCAAGAAAGCTAAACAATTTGCCGCCCTTCATGTCAAAGGGACGCCAGTGATACTTTACAACGCGTGGGATGCAGGCAGTGCGAAAACGATCGTCGATGCCGGTGCGGATGCGATCGCGACGAGCAGTTGGTCTGTCGCCACTGCGCAGGGGTATGAGGACGGTGAGGACCTTCCGCTTCCTCTTGCCGAGCAGATCGTCGAGCGGATCGTGACGGCAGTTGACGTGCCTGTGACCGTCGACTTCGAAGGCGGCTACAGCGACGATGATCGCAAACTAGCCTCAAACATCTCCAAGCTGCTCGATCTGGGAATCATCGGGATCAATTTCGAGGACCGCGTGGTCAAGGGGAAAGGGCTCTACGACGTTGATCGGCAGGCGAAGCGAATTGCGGCGATCCGCCACGCTGCCGAACACATGGGCGTTCCTCTCTTCATCAACGCGCGAACCGATGTGTTCTTAGGTAACGGCGGCGATGTCGGCGAAGCCCTGGAACGAGCGAAAGCATACGCGTCGGCCGGCGCGTCCGGCTTCTTCATTCCCGGGCTGACCGAGGCCGACCAGATCCGTCGGATTGCTGAGGAAGCGACGCTGCCGGTCAACGTCATGGTCATGGAAGGCGTCCCGTCCAATGACAAGCTTGCGAAACTGGGTGTTGCCCGCGTGAGCTACGGGCCGATTCCGTACATAGAGACGATGGAGGCCCTCCAGAAGAGGGCGAGCAAGCTCCTTTCGTAGTCTGACCGCGACGTCTCGAGGACGGCCAATCCCGCGACGCCCTTGCAAGGATTGTAACTAAACCTGCGCCGCGAAGGATACGCCAACTTCCGCGGCGCCGTTTGTCCAGATGTGTTCATCTTCGTCTCGCGAACACGGACCAGGACGCTTTCTATGGCGTGTTTGAACGCGCAACGGTCCCCTCTGCGACGGCATGACAAGTCGCCGGTAACACAACACGGTGGGCATTCGCCCGCTGGATCGAACGGACGCGGAACGGCAATGAGCGACGTATCGGAAGGCATTGACCCTCACGCCATTCCAAGTGGAACGGGATGTGTCGAGTGTCTTGCTGCTGGCCAATGGTGGTTCCATCTGCGGCGTTGCGCCAAATGCGGCCACATCGGCTGTTGCGATACGTCGCCAAACCAGCACGCCGCTGCGCATTTTCGCGAGACTGGCCACTTCATCGTAACAAGCTTTGAGCCTGGTGAGGACTGGTTCTGGAACTATGGAACCGGAAAGCCGTTCTACGGCCCCAGGCTGGCGCTGCCGCGATCTCGGCCCCTCGACCAGCCTTCGCCTGGACCAAAGGGGCGCGTCCCAGCGGATTGGGAGAATCAACTCAACGTATGAGCATCCTGTCTACGACGATGCCAGCACGCTCACTGGCGTAAAATCTAGCGAAGGAAGGTCCCGTGTATTATCAAGTCGTTTCGCAATGTGTCCAGTCCTTGAAGACTGTAGAGGTCTTGCTCGACAAGGCCGAGCAATTTGCAACTACCAAGCAGTTTGACGTCCGTGTGCTGTTGAACGGCCGTCTCGCGCCCGACATGAAGCCCTTGATCTACCAGGTGCAGAGCGCTTGCGACTATGTCAAAGCCGCCGCCGCCTGGCTTTCCGGGCAGACGCCTCCAAAGCACGAAGACAATGAGCAAACCCTCGAAGAGCTGCGCGCTCGCGTTCGGAAAACTGTCGATTTCGCCGAAAGCGTAGGCAAGGCACAATACGAAGGCGCACAAGACCGCAAAGTCAGCCTTTCGTGGGTTCCCGGGAAGGTCATCGGCGGCGAAGATTATCTGCTTCAGATAACGATTCCGAACGTCTACTTCCACATTGCGATGACGTACGCGGTCCTCCGCAACGGCGGCGTCGACGTCGGCAAGATGGACTTCCTTGGGCCAATGAATTTTGTCCAAGCCTGACGAGACAGGCATTCTTTTCTTGCCCGGACCCGCTCGGCACCGGTTGGTGGCATGGTTGCTCGGGGGCGGGCCGCCCGTTCACCAGGTTCGATGCCCGTGAAACGCGCTTCAGCGAAGAAGTACACCAGCAATCCTATTAGCGGTATGGGCGACCTGTTCGGGGAGCCTGAGCTACCTGCCGGTTTCCGCTATATCCCGGATGTCATATCGACCGCCGACGAAAAGAGCCTCGTCCAGCGATTCGAAAAACTGCCTCTGAAGCCCTTCGAATTTCACGGGCATCAGGGCAATCGCCGCATATACACCTTTGGGCACAGGTATGTGTTCGCAGGCCAGGAGCCACGCGCCGATGCGAGCATTCCCGATTACCTTCTGCCGCTCACCGACGTTGCAAGCCAGATCAGTGGCGTGCCGGCCGACGCGTTTGAACAACTCATGGTGACGGAGTATGCGCCGGGCGCTGGAATTGGCTGGCACCGCGACCGACCGTCGTATGAAGATATCGTCGCAGTGTCGTTTCTCGCGCCTTGCACATTGCGGCTGCGTCGGAGGGTGGGGGAGGGCTGGGAGCGCCGGTCCGCGCATGTCGAACCACGATCGGTGTATTTGCTCCATGGCCCGGTGCGGGACAACTGGCAGCACAGCATCGCACCGATGGACGTTCTGCGCTACTCCGTGACCTTGCGTACGTTTCGCCCTGGCCGAACCTCCTCGAGCGATTAGCGTTCCGCGATTGCGGCTGTCAGATCGGCGAAGTGATCAGACAAAGCGTGCGCGGCGATGGTGCGGTCGCTTCAGCCCCAAGCCGGAATCATGACAGCGCGCTTTCGCGCGGTCATCAGGCGACTGCGAACCTGGGCCCGGTAAGCCCCACCGTCGCCTGATCGAACGCAGAGATGTCGCCATAGGCACGCGCAAGAATCAGGCCTCCTTCCAACGCCGCCATCACATGGAACGCCCGAGCCACAGCATCCGCTCCGCCAATTCTGCTCGAAAGGTCTTCGATGCAGCGTCGGAAGAACATCTCGATTTCCGCTACGACCTCTGGTGGCAAGCCGCCTGCTTCCGCGCCAAGCATGCCGTTCAGACACATCCGGCCGTCCCGCTCGATCGCGCTGCGAAACGTGGATCGATAGATCGCAATCACGTCGTCGCCGCTCTCATCATCCCGCCGCGCGACCATTTCGAAGAAGCGATCCCCGTATCGGCGCGCGACCGCAGCGGCCATTCCCGCCTTGGTCGGGAAATGGTGGTGGACACTGGCGCTCTTGATGCCGATCTCGGCTGCAAGATCGCGGAAGCTGAAGCCCCGGTAGCCCGCCTGGCGGATGCGAGCCTCGGCCAGGTCCATCAGGCGCTCTGCCGTTTCGTTCATCGCATTTCCTATCTCTACTGATAGATAGACTTTGACGGCAGAGATTTCCAGCGTTATTCCCGTGCTCTACCTATCGATAGAGCAGAGTGGGCCCTCATGAGCAACGAACAGGATACGCCGGCCGTTCGCCACGTCGACACGCCGTCAGGCCGAATAGGCTACGTGGAAGTGGGATCGGGACCGGTCGCTCTCTTCGTCCACGGCGTGCTGCTGAACAAGCACATGTGGCGCTATCAGCTAGGCGCGCTTTCAGATTTTCGGCGGTGCATCGCGGTCGACCTGCTTGCGCACGGCGACACGGAAATCGCAGCCGCTCAGGACGTGTCTGTGACCGCCAACGCGAAGATGCTGAAGGACGTGCTCGACGCGCTGCACATAGATCAGGTCGATCTGGTCGGAAACGACAGTGGCGGAGGAATTTGCCAGATCTTCGCCGCGCTCAATCCGGATCGCGTCCGGACCCTGACGCTCACCAATTGCGATACCCATGACAACTGGCCGCCTGAAGCGTTCAAACCGTTCGTGGAAATGGTTGCTGCCGGCGGGCTGAGCAAAACCCTCAACGCTATGCTCGGCGACAAATCGATCTACCGCTCGCCAGGTGCGCTTGGCCCAGCCTACGAGCACGCCGAAGCCGTCAGGGACGAAGATATTGAAATCTACCTGCGGCCACACCTGCGCAATGCGCAGCGTACCCACGATCTGGAGCGTTTCGTCGGCGCATTCGACAATAAGCACACTTTGGCCATCGAGCCCCGATTGCGGCAGCTCAAGGCTCCGACACTGATCGTCTGGGCCACGGACGACGTCTACTTTCCGGTGAAATGGGCGCACTGGCTGGCCGAAGCGATCCCAGGAGCGAGACCGCCCGTCGAGCTGCCCGGAGCGCGGCTTTTCTTTCCGGAAGAGCGGGCGGACGCGTTCAATCAGCTGCTGCGAGGCCATTGGGCCGGCTGACCAATCTGACCCGTGAGATTCCGCGTCACACGGGCCGAAATCCCCATCAGCGAGGCACTTCGTATGCTGCTGGAAGACCGACTGGCCCAAATCGTTCCGACGCTGACTGCGGCTCAGATACAATTCGCTCTTCGTTTTGCGAGCGGTCCTGAGCGGCGTTTTGCACCGGACGAAAAGCTTCTCGATGTCGGCGATCGGGACATGGCCGTGTGGCTGGTCGTCGAGGGGAGTATCGTTGCGAGCCGACGCGATGGTCTGGGCCGGGAAGGGATATTTGCCACCGGCGGACCGGGTCAGTTCAGCGGAGAAGTAAGTGACCTCGCCGGGCATGCCTCCTTGGCCATGGTCTGCGCGGGACCGGATGGCTGCACAGCCTATCCGTTCGATCTCCCTCATCTTCGAGCTCTGCTCATCAGCAGCGCAGATATCGGCGAGCTGATGATGCGAGCCTTCATCCTGCGGCGCGCCGCGCTGCTGGAGGGGGACAGCGTTGGTTCGGTTATCCTTGGAGAAGCGGGATCGCCAGCGACGGTTCGCCTTCGGGGACTGCTTACCCGGAACAGCTATCCGCACTCGCTGATCGATGCAGGTGGTACTGAAGGTAAAGCCCTTGTGGAGCGCCTCGGCGTCCAGGCAGCCGATTTGCCGATCCTGATCTGTCCGAATGGGACGGTGCTGCGACGGCCCAGCGATGCTGAGGCGGGAGTAGGGCTGGGAATCGTTCCCGATATCAAGTCTGGAACGACGTACGACGTGATCGTCGTTGGCGCCGGCCCGGCAGGTCTCGCCGTTGCCGTGTATGCGGCATCGGAGGGGCTCTCCGTTCTGGTTGTCGATAGCCGCTCGTTTGGTGGCCAAGCCGGCGCATCCTCGAGGATAGAGAACTATCTGGGATTTCCGACCGGCATCACCGGCCAGGCGCTTACGGCGCGCGCATTTCTTCAGGCTCAGAAATTCGGCGCTCAATTTGCGATGCCGATCTCGGTCGTCGAACTTGATTGCGCGCAGCCACCGTTGCACCGCATCGCACTCGAAAATGGCGTCTCGATTTATGGTCGAACGGTTGTGATTGCGTCAGGCGCGCGTTACCGGCGGCCCGAGATCGAAAATCTCGACCGCTTCGAAGCAGCCAGCGTGTCGTACTGGGCGACGACGATCGAAGCGACGCTATGCGAAGGCCGCGATATCGTTCTCGTCGGAGGAGGCAATTCTGCGGGGCAGGCAGCCGTCTTCCTTGCCGCGCACGCGCGCCAGGTCCATCTGGCTGTCCGCTCGTCGGGCCTCGATGACGGGATTCGCGATGAAGTGACGACCGAAAGCGATCAAGCTGGCATCGCCGTTGGCGAAGCTTGCCTCTGCCGTCTCGGGATTGAATCCGCCGGCCGCGACGACTGGCCCCTTGAAGATCTTGCTCAATTCCTGGGCTGCGACCGGCGCCTGCGCTTCGGCGATGGTCTCACCGCCCTTCACCCGCGGTTCGATGAGGTGAAGATACGCGAGCCCGAAACCGTCGAGCCGCTCTGCCACCGAGCGGAACAGCGCACGGGGATTGCTGTCGCCCATGCCGTTGAACGTCCCGCTTGGCGCGAGCGAATCCCGACCCGATCTGCGCCCCAGACCTCGGCCAACGTCTGGACGACTTCGACCAGCAGACGCATTCGATTCTGGACCGTACCGCCGTATTGGTCGGTCCGCTTGTTGGTGTTGTCCTGTAGAAACTGATCCATAAGGTAGCCGTTAGCCGCCATCAGCTCGACACCGTCGAAACCCGCCTTCTTCGCGTTCTCAGCGGCCGCGCTGTACTGTTCGAGAACACCGGCGATTTCCGCCGTCTCCAGCGCGCGATGCGGCGACGTTTGGCGAAACCCGTCAGGCGTGTCGACGACGATGCCCGGATCAGCCCAGTAAGTCGGATCGACAGACGCCGTGATCGGCTGGGATCCTGTGATCGAGACGTGTGTCGTGCGGCCGGCATGCCAAAGCTGGGTGAAGAAGTATGCGTCCTTGGCGTGAACTGCATCCGTGATGCGTTTCCAGCCCGCCACCTGCTCGTCGGCGTAGAGACCCGGCGCATGATAGTAGCCTCGCGCGGACGCCGCGATCGCTGTTGCTTCCGTGATGATCAGCCCGCCGTGAGACGCACGCTGCGTATAATATTCGAGCTGCAAGTCGCTCGGAATGCCCGTCCCTGGCTGCGCCCGTAGCCGGCTCATCGGCGGCATGACGACACGGTGCTTCAGTGTGATTGGCCCGATTTGAACGGGCGTGAAGAGTGTCTTTTGAACGTCCGTACCCACTGAGATTCTCCGTTCGTGATAGAACTGCGCCGGGAAGGGAAGGGAGGGCCGTGAAGGGGAAGTTGGCCCCGCGCGGTCAGGCGCGGGACGGATCAGTGATGCCGGCTGTCGACCTGGTCAGGCGCGATCACTGCCTGCCGGCCATGATGCCGCCGTCGACCGGAAGGATGACCCCGGTGATGAAGCTCGCCTGATCCGAGGCAAGGAACAGAAGCGCCTCGGCAGCGTCTGCGGGCTGACCGTTGCGGCCAAGAGGATGCATCGCATTGAAGGTCGGCAGGACGGTCTTCACCTGCTCCGGCGTCAGGAACGTGCTGAAGACCGGGGTCTCGATCACGCCGGGCGCGATCGCATTCACGCGGATCTTGTCGGGGGCGAGCTCGATCGCGAGGTTCTTGACCAGCGCATGGACGCCACCATTGGCCGCCGAATAGGCCGATGACGGCGTGGCACCGATCGCCTGCAGGCCCCACATGGAGCCGGTCTGCACGATCGCGCCGCCGCGGCCCGCAGCCTTCATGGCTTTCGCGGCCGCCTGTGCGATGAAGAATTTGCCCTTGAGGATGACGCTCAGGAAACGATCGTATTCATCTTCGGTGACATCGAGGAATGGCTTAGGCCCGAAGATGCCGGCGTTGTTAAACAGGACGTCCAGACGGCCAAAGCGATCGAGCGCGGTCTTTACCGCTGCTTTTCCTGTCGCCGGCCGGGAAATGTCGCCCACATGGGCGATAGCGCGCTTTCCAGTCGCGTCGATTTGCTTAGCTACGGCCTCAGCTTTAGCGGCATCGCGTCCGATGATGACGACAGATCCACCTTCCGCGACAAATCGGGTCGCCACTTCCTTGCCGATACCTGAACTGCCTCCTGTGACGATCGCGACCTTGTCCTGAAAGCGCATGGCAACTCTCCTTGGGTTACTCTACCTATCGGTAGATTGATTAACTTACGGAGAGCTAGCTCTGGAAACTGGATGCGTCAAGCCTGATCTATCGATAGAGAGGAACAACGTCGTGACGGGCGGCGAACGGACTGCTGAACGACTTCCCTCGATGGCGCTTCACCAAGCGGACAGGGTGCAGTCGCGAGCGCGGAACGGCCGATTCATGGTTTGGGCCCTCGAATGCCTGGGTTCCTCAGACTTGCCGCGGGTAGGCGCAGGCTTTGTTTTCGAACGACGGAGCCTATCGGTGCGTCGTCGGGCCAGGTGGAATGTCAGGATAATATTGCGGGCTCTCACGCCGGTCGAACATGCCATAGTCACGCACGATACGTACGACGCGATGACGAACCGTGTCAGGCTCGGTGAGCAGTTGCGGTTCAAACTGCTCAGCGGAACTGCGATCGCGCCAAGTCGCCAACAATGCAAGTTTTCCCGCGCTGTAGATGCTTGAGAAAACATCATGGTCGATCAGGGCCGAGTGTGTTCGATCGAGCGACAAGCGGTCAGCGAGCCCCGACGGAGCCAGCGATCCTGCTCTAGTCGACGCCGGCAAAATCTCGGTGAGCGTCGCAAACTTCCCGGCGCCGACCTCCGTCTCGTCCAAACGCTGTTCAGCCAAAGGTACGCCATCGGGAGGCGCCGTATCCGACACGACTTCGCCAACCCGCAAATGATAATCTTGAAAGACGTCGTCGCGGCCGCGCTGTTGAGTCTCGTGGTGCTTGGCGACGGTGCGCCATCTCACAACGGACTTTTCGTCCCGCCATGTGGAATGCGACAGGATCCACCCCGGCCGACGCGCGCTTTCGAAGCGCTCGTTGTCGACGAACCCGTCGATGCCCTGCAGGATCGGCTTCAAGTCTTTCGCAAGAGCGAGGTAAAGCTCGAATTGCTCTTTCTTGGGATGGACTTCGAAGATCACCGAGAACATCTTGATCACCCAGCTTGCCTGAGGTTCGTGCCCGGGGGAGGGGATGTCTTCCTGCCGCGGTCGACGGGCCGAAGCCCGGCCAAGGGCCCGAAGATCAGGTTTACGACAGACGTTCGCTGCCTTGATTAGCATAGTGCCCTATCGATAGATAGACTGACGGGCATTGTTTTTGGTCTCTTTAAGCCCTACCTATCGAGAGGTAGCCACGGGAGCAGACTCAATGAGTGACGTCGCCGCCGCCATCATGGACGCCGCCGAGCGGCGAATGCGGAAGGGCGGATTCAGCGGTTTCAGTTTTCGAGAGATTGCAGCCGACGTGGGCGTCAAGAGTTCTAGCGTCCACTATCATTTCCCGACCAAGGAGAATCTCGCGGCTGCCGTCATCCAGCGCTATAACGCACAGACGGCGGATTTGATCGAACGGGAGCTCCAGAAGGAGCCAAACCCAGTGAAGGTTTGGGTGAAAGCGTTCCGAGGGACCCTGCACTCAGAGGATCGCATGTGTCCATGCGCCGTGCTCGGTGCGTCAACCATGGATCTGCCGTTGGAAGTATCAGCGGAAGTAAAGAAGTTCTTCAAGATGTGTCATGAGAAGCTCGTGCAGGAGGGCCTCTCGTCGGATGAGGCCTCGCAATTGCTGGCAACGATCACGGGCGCATTGGTGGTGGCCAATGCGGTGAATGACTTCGCGACATATGATCGTGCTACGCGTGAGTTCACCCGGTTGTGGAAGCCCGCGCCGACAAAGGCTGGTCGTCAACGCTCGAAGTAAGCCTTGAGCCTGCGCCGGCGAGCCCATTTCACTTCGGCCTCACCAGCTTTGTGATGAGCGCACCGAACAACAATTCGATTTCAGCGATCGGTGTTCCTTGCACGAACAGGGTCAGGATTCCGCCGCCTGTCGTTGCGCACGTAGCAACCATGGCGGAGTTACATCAGGACAACCGGTACGGTCGGTTCAGCAATGATGTCGAAAGGCTGACTGGCATACGTCCGATGAGCGTCAGCTCTTGCATGGTGTCTAGTCGCGGCTGTCACAGTGGGCGCAGCGTGCCGTTGTCACTGAGATGAGCCGACAGGCGGGACCGGTAAGAGAGAGAAACCAGCCCCGGCTGCCATCCGACGCTCTTGCGCGCTCTGTGCAGCGCCCACGGCAGCGTCGAATTGAGCAAGAGCGTCCCGCAATCGGAAAGCCTCAGAGCCGAAATTCACCGCTTCCCAAGGCTGGTCAAGTACTGCTGCAGTGTCTCGGGCAAAGACGCGAACCTGTGTGTACCGAAAACCCTATCCGGGCTTGTTGAGCGAAGAATTGGCTAAGTTGGCGTCGTGATCGCGCACGG
Source organism: uncultured Alphaproteobacteria bacterium (assembly GCA_963822795.1). GTDB lineage: Bacteria > Pseudomonadota > Alphaproteobacteria > Rhizobiales > Xanthobacteraceae > Bradyrhizobium. The sequence goes on along the minus strand of CAWGJM010000039.1, from coordinate 247,320 downwards.
GTCGGACAGGTGGAGTATTCGCGGCTGGTTTCATGACGCTGGACGGAATGCCTTCGCGCCACAGATAAGTGCCGGATACCACAAGCACGGCTGCAGATAGGCCCGCAATCCACAATTCAGGAAAGTTCATCTCAGTGATCCTGTCATGGAAGGGGCTGACTTGCTCGATAGAGTGTAGTTCTTATCCGTCCGATGACGCTTCCCTGGGAACCGGATTACTCAGGCCGGTCCACCCCGCTTGAACTCGGCGGCATGGAGCTTTACGAAGTCGCGCATGTTCGTCGGTGCCTCGCCGGTGAGCTTGTACATGGCGTCCGTCATGCGGTCATAACGCCCCTGCCTGTTCAACTCGGTCATGGCCGAGAGATGGCTTACGACGTGCTCAGGAAACCCCGCCTTTCGAAGGCCTTCGCTCCACGCCGGGAGTGGGACGTCGCGATATCGGATGGGCCTGCCGAGCGCCTCGGAAAAAACGCGCGCATAGTGCTTCAGATCGGCGCATTCCGGCCCCGTCAAATCGTAGATTTGTCCGATATGCGGCGCGGGGTTGTCGAGGATCGCCGCTACCGCACGCGCCACGTCGACCGCCGAGATCGGTGACGTCTTGCCGTTCCCCATCGGCAGCGCCAACGCGTCAGAGGCCCGCACACCGGGGGCGGCGAGCGTAAGAAAGAAGCCCTCGAGGAAGACTGTCGGCCGTATCGTAACGATCGGCAGTCCCGACCAGGACAGTGCCTGCTCCGCCAGCCAGTGCAGCTTGTGCTGCGGGCTGTTGGTGGTCTCGCGGATGCTCATCTGCGTGACCGTCATCTGCGACATGTTCACGAAAGCCTCGACACCGTGGTGGCGCGCCACCGCGGCGGTGTTGATCGTGGCTTCCAGGTATGCCGCCGAGACAGACATTCCGAAGTAGATGCGCTTGCAACCTTCGATGGCGCGGTGCATGGAGGCGAGGTCCGTCAGATCGCCCTGTACGACCTCTGCGCCGAGCCGCCGTAGGGCTTCGGCGCGCTTGTCCTCGCGCCGGACCAAGGCGCGCACCTTGTGCCCCCTTGCGAGCAGGAATTCGGTGAGGTTGCGGCCGATGCCACCCACAGCGCCGGCTGCTCCAGTCACGAGAATGGGGCTATCGTGTTTGTGTTTCGTCGTCATATCGCTGACCTCGGGTTGCACTTAAAAGGGGAACTGGTGGTCCCGGCCTGCGCCGGGGTTTTCTTTTGGCGGCGACCTGACCTCAGCGCGCCGGCAATCCGGCCTGCCGCATGACGAAGCGCTGGATGCGCGGGATGACGATCACCAGCATCGGGACGATCACGACATAGCTGGTTGCCGCGGCCTTCAGCCAGCGCACGGCGAAATCGGGCTGGAAGCCATAGTTCATGGCGAGACCGACGAACGACATGCTGGTCGAGGTGATCAGGCCGGTGATCATGGAGATCGCGGGTCCGATCAGTTTCGGGGAAAGGGTCATTTGCTTGCTCTGGGGAACGGGGTTATTATTTAGACGACGTATAACTTATACACCGTAAAAGCAAGAGGGCCGATGCCGCGAACCGCCGATCCGGAGCTGCCTCACAGGATCTTGAAGGCCGCCGACGCCCTGTGGCAGTCGGGCGGCGAGGAAGCCGTGACGATCCGCGGCGTGGCGGCGGAAGCAGCCACCACGACGCCGACGGTCTATAGCTACTACGCCGACCGGGAGGCGCTGCTGACGGCGTTGCGCGCGCTCGCCTTTCAGCGCTTCTCGGCCTACCTGCAAAAATCGCGCGACTTCCAGGACGCCTGCGCGCGACATATCGAGTTCGGCACCAGTTACCCCCGCGATTACGAATTGCTCTACGGGCGCGGCTGGATGGAACGCGTCAATGCGGATGCGCAGAGGATAGAGATCGAACGGTACACCACCCATCTCGTGCGTGCCGGTGTCGATGAAAGCAGGGCCGCGCACATCGCCTACCCGATCATGATGATGCTGCACGGCGTGGTGATGCATCGGCTGCTGAACAAGAAGCAGAGTCCCCTCGGCCGCGCGATCGCCGCAGCTTGTCTCGAGGCCTGCAAGACGCTGCTTGAAAGCGCGCGGCAGGGGGAATAGTCGCCGGCCGTCGACGACCTCAGCCAGGTCGGCCTAGATCACGGCGCTGCCGTCGATGTTCGCTCGCGACGAAGTGATAACATGATGATTGTCATTCGATTGATTGGCTGAACGGCACGGCCATTTGTACGCGAATTATTTCTTTTGATGTCGGTTTGTGACGTGGCCTATTTCGGCAGCTCGCGACCGGACTACTCGGCCGCCATGTATTCGGCGTACCAATCCGGCCAGTTCGCATCCGGCGCTACCACTCGATGCGCCGGTAATGAGTGCAATGCGCTTGCCGATGGGGCCGAAGCCTAGAAAGGCAACCGTTGTCTCTCGATCTGGATAGCTTCATACTGCCTCATCACTGTGTGCCGGCTCTGGGCTCTCTCCGGAGACGTGACGGAGAAACGCGATGTACGTGCCGCCCGCATTTAACGACGAAGATTTTGAAAGCATCCGTGCGACCATTCATGCCGCGCGTCTCGGCAATCTGGTTACGGCAACCCGCTGACGGCCCGGTTGCGACGCCACTACCGCTTTTTCTCGACGAAAACGAAGGTGAGCACGGGGTCCTGTATGGCCACATCGCGAGAGCCAATCCCCAATGGCGTCTGCTGCCGATCGGAGAAGGTTTGGCGATCTTCATGGGGCCGGAGGCCTATGTCACACCATCGTAGTACGCAACGAAGCGGGAGACCGGAAAAGTCGTACCCACCTGGAATTACGTCGCCGTGCATGCCTATGGCCCAGTCGAGTTTTTCCAGGAGTCCGAGCGTCTGCTAGAAGTGGTGACGCGACTGACCAATAAGCATGAGGGGCCGCGGGCCAATCCATGGGGTGTTCGCTGACGCGCCCGCCGATTACATCGCCGCGCAATTGCGAGGCATCGTTGGGGTGCGGATCCCGGTCGTGCGGTTTGAAGGCAAGCGCAAGTTGAGCCAAAACCGTACTGAGGTTGACCGTGTCGGCGTCATGGCTGGGCTTGCTGCAAGTGAAGATCCGCAGGACCGAGAGGTCGCAACGCTCATCCAGTTTCCCAGAGGGCACTCCCGCAGCCCATAACTCCATCACGCCCATTTGCCGATCAAATTCAACGGCTTACATAGTCCGAAATGGTCTTCCGAAATTTGCGGCGACGTGGCAAAGTTGAGACATTTCCTTCCGGACTTTGGAAGAGGGTTTATGGATCGGCTGGAAGCCATGTCGACCTTTCTGGCTGTGGTGGAGGCTGGCAGCCTTTCGGCCGCGGCGCGTCAAATGAAGACGCCGCTCACGACGGTCAGCCGCAAGGTTTCAGAGCTTGAGTTGCATTTGCGTATCAAGCTCTTCAATCGGTCGAGCCGTCAGCTAGTGCTCACTGATGCAGGCAGCTCCTATCTGGCTGCCTGCAAACGCATCCTCGTGGACGTAACCGAGGCCGAGCGTATCGCGTCTGGCGAATATACCGCGCCGACTGGCGAGCTGACGGTGACGGCTCCGATTAGCCTTGGGCGTACTCACCTCATCCCCATCCTTGCGGACTTTCTCAAGACCTACCCTGATATCAAAACTAGCTTGATCCTGACCGACCGAGTGCTGAGCCTTTTTCAGGAGCAGGTCGACGTAGGGTTGCGCATCGGCACCTTGCCGGACAGCAGCTTGATTGCGGTGAGGGTGGGGACGACACTGCCCGTGGTGTGCGCCAGTCCTGCTTACCTCGCGGCTCGCGGAACACCGCGCACGCCAGACGATCTAGCTGGCCACGACTGCATCAGCTATCCGGCTATTGCGTCGCCCGACGTTTGGACATTCGTGGTCGACAAAACGCCCGTCGCAGTGCCAATGCATCCCCGACTCGTTGTTAGTAACGCAGAGGCTGCGTGTGACGCGGCGTGTGCGGGCATCGGAATTACGGTCGCCCTGGCGCACCACTTCCACGCGGCTCTGAAATGCGGATCTTTGATAACTCTGTTGGACGAGTTCCAACCGCCCGCATTGCCGGTCAACCTGGTGTACACAGCCGATCGGTTTCTGCCGATCAAGATGCGCGCCTTTCTCGATTTCGCGGCGCCACGGCTAAAGCGGGTCCTCGCGGAGCTAAAGACGCCTGATCGCCAGGCTGAACGGGCTTGACCGAAGAATCGTTTCGGGCCTCGATTGCCTTTACCGATTTTTCAAACGCGCTCTCCAAAACGCCCCGACCAATGGAGCCCAATACGAAGCCGAGTAGCCGTCCCTTGAAATTCTTGCCGTCGCGCACGACAGCGACGTCAATGTCGGTAGCGCCGTCGGGACGGCGCGTAAAAGTGTACGTGTGGCCTGATGCGCCTCCCCACACATTGGAGTCGGTCGTCGTGAGTACAACGCGGTCGGGGCTGGACCAGTCGTAGTGCAGGCGTTCCCAGATGCCGTTCGAGCCTTCCGTGACGTCGGCCTGCGAGGGCCCTTTATGATGCACCTTGAGGTACCTGTCGGCGCTGTTGCCAAAAAGCTTCGAGCGTCCGGGTCCGAAGTCGGTGAGGCCGGCAATGTACTGCTCAGGCGTTGCGGTGGTCGTCCGATGGAGGTGAATCGTGGACATGCGCGTTGCTCCTTTAATCCATGCCTTCTAACGAAGACGCCGGTTGACCTCGAAATTCAGTTCGAGACCGCGTTCGCCTTGCGGACGAACACGCTGTCGCCTTGCCGGCTGATTTCGAGCGCACCCGCCTGCGGTGTCGAGAGAACCACGCGCTGGCCGGACGCAAGAACAGACACGACACGGATCGGCGTTCCCGCGTTGCCTTCCGCTAGAGTCGTGACGACATGAAACCCATCATGCTGTGCCGCGTAGTAGGCGACGCCCGATACCTCGCCAAGGTCGATGCTCTTGGCCTCAATCGGACGCAGGCCATCAGCATGGGCGGTCGTCACCGAAGCAAAAGCGAGTGCGGTTGCGATAAGCATGTTGCGGATTGACATGGTAGTCTCCCTTTGGGCTGCGACAGAACGTGCAGCGGTTGCAGAGATAGCGATGTTGTTGATCACGGCAGGCTGTTCTCTCCGTGCCGAACATCGGGTCCGTTGACCATCTGAGCTATTGTCGTGTTGTCGCGCTGCGCGTTGATCGATGGAGATGACGGGAAAACGCTATCGTACATCGCGCGGGCTTCTCGAATCAGGCGGAGTCGCTCGCGCTCGGCCTTCGAAACAAATCGGACAACTTCGCCCATGTTCGCCTCCTGGTTTAATTTGCCGCGCTCTGGCGGCGTCTCGGTCGGGAGATGGGACGGGAACCATGCGTCAACAGGCGCGCAAATCGGAAGGAGCCCTTCCAAATTGTGGAAAGCCCAGGCCAAGGTTTCGGTCAGGCTGAAACGGCGCACGAACAAGCGTTCTAGTGCGGGCATTCACCGCGCCGAGGTTCGATAGAAGCCAGGACTTTACATCGGTCATTCGGCCGTACCCAACAGCCCCGGATACAGAACGAGCATTGCGACGGCGACGCTCATTCCGTCGAATCGAAATCGTCCTCCCTGGCATTCAGCATCGCGGCCAATGTGCGCAGGCCGGAATCGAGCTGATCCATGGTCGGAGCCGCCAGCGCCAGCCTGATGGCGTTCGGCGCATGGCCTGGCGTGACGGCGAAAGTCGTCGAGGGCGTCAACGCAATATCTCGCCTGGCTGCGGCAGCGACAAAAGTCTGCGAGCGCCAGTGCGCGGGCAGCGTCAACCACAGATGATAGCATTTTCCGTTGGTCTGGATTTCGAAGCCCGAAAGGCGATCGACAGCCAGCTTCTGACGCGCGCTCGCATCGAGGCGCTTCAGTCTTGCAAGCTCGGCAACAGTGCCGTCGCCCATCATCCGCTGCGCGGCCGCGAACGCAAATCCTGATGCGGTCCATCCGCCCGAACGCACGGAGGTCATCACGCTTTCACGCAGCCGCTGCGGTGGCACGATGAAGCCCAGAGTCAGGCCCGGCGCGACCTTCTTGGAGAGGCTGTCAATGACAATGCAGGAGTCCGGCCCGAGCGCGGCAAGCGGCGGCTCATTGTCGAGGAAGCCGTAGACATTGTCCTCGATAATCGGAAGGTTGAGCTTTTCGACAACACGCAGGAGATCGGCCCGGCGCGCCGAGGTCATTGTCATACCCAACGGATTCTGGATCGCCGGCTGAATGTAGATGGCCGAGAGATGGGCCTCGCGGTGCGCCTTTTGCACCGAGTTCAGGTCGTACGCCGCCTTCGTCCATCGCCAGCGGCACCAGGGAAATGCCTAGCCGGGCGGCGATGCCCTTGATGAAGGGGTAGGTCAAAGCCTCCACGCCGCAGCGGCCGCCCGTAGGAACGACTGCGGCCAGTGCTGCGGCAATGCTCTGCCGTCCGTTGCCGGTGAACACGAGTTGTTCAGGGGCCGGGGACCATGCGCCCTGCGACAGGTACGCGGCTGCAACGCTTCGGACCGCCGGTATTCCGACGCTGGTCCCCTGTCTCAATGCGGCATCGAGGGCCGCAGGTTTCTCCAGGCCATCTAGGCTTTTTGCGATGAGCGCGGTCTGATCGGGAAGCATCGGGTAATTGAATTCGAAGTCGATCCGGATGCCGCGCGGCTCACTTGGCGCCGCAACGCCGCGCCTGGCATCGCCCGAGATGAAGGTGCCTCTCCCAACTTCGCCGACGACGAGCCCGCGGCGCAATAGCTCGGCGTAGACGCGGCCCGCCGTCGAGACGGCGATTTTGCGCTCGTAGGCAAAATTGCGTTGGGGAGGCAGGCGGTCGCCCGGCTTGAGGGTGCCATCAGCTATCTCGGCGGCGATGGCGTCGGCCAGCTTCAGATATTCGGACTTCGACATATATTGCACCGAGGTCAATGTTTTGATTGAACCGAGATTTATATCGGGGCAATCTGGCGACATCAACCAGATTGTACCGGGAAATACGAAGATTTCTGCGGTCGGTGAGCCCCCGCGGCCGGCGCGACAAGCGCTTGCGCCGACGGCCTCGCATTGCCCGGAGCAACCATTGGAGACCAGCATGTCCGCAACCCTTGCAACAATCGTTTGGCCTGAGGTCGCGAAGCGGGCGAACGCATTCGCTCAGATTTTCAGCGCCTGTTGGGATGGAATCGCGCGTCATTTCGTTCGTCGCACCGCCATTGCAGCCATTCGCGGGCTCGACGACCGCGCACTGCGGGACATTGGCATCGCGCGTTCTGAGATCGAAGCGGCGGTCCGCGGTTTCATCACTCTTCCCGACCAAGCGAGGATGTGATGATGGCCCCCATGGAACTGACGGTTTCCACGATCCTGATCGCCTTTGCCGGCGTATTCCTGATCTGCTTCATGAAGGGAGCGTTCGGTGGCGGATTCTCCATTGTCGGCATTCCGCTACTGTCGTTCGTGATGGACCCGGTCTCCGCCGGCGGTCTGCTCGCGCCCTTGTTCATCGCGATGGATCTGTTCGCACTGCTGTACTGGAAGCCCTCGACGTGGTCGAAGCCGGACCTTGCGCGGCTCCTGCCGGGGCTCGTGACCGGCATCGGCTTCGGCTATCTCTTGTTCCGCTTCCTCGATCATCGCGCCATTTCGATTGTGATGGCGGCGACTACCCTGATCTTTGTCGGCCTGTGGCTTGTTGCAGGCGCGGAGGCGATGATCCGTCCGCGTTCGACGCCGAAGGCAATCACCGCTGGCCTCGCATCGGGGATCACCACCATGGTGGCGCATTCGGGCGGACCGCCGCTTGCGATGTATCTGCTGCCGCTCGGCCTCAGCAAGGAAATCTACGCGGGAACAACCAGTCTGTTCTTCACCGTCGGCAACGCGACCAAGGCGGTGCCGTGGCTGCTGCTGGTGAAACCCACCGCCGATGTCTGGACATTGATGGCGATTTGCCTGCTCGCCATTCCCGCCGGCGTATGGCTGGGTTGGCGGTTTCACGGCGCGCTGGACCAGCGTCAGATTTATCGGGTCTGCTACGGCTTGCTGGTCGTGACGGCATTGAAGTTACTGTGGGACGGCGTTTCCGGCTATCTCGCTTGAGTGGGCAGGACCTTGGCTACCACGATGCGTCGATCTGACTCCAAAGCGTCGGGGGCGCTTCAGACTTCGGAAGGATTGCTTGCAAAATTCATGAGGTGGCGGGGCGGACTTTCCTCTCCATCTCTCCTGCCAGCGGGCACCCCCGCGTGATCAAGCCAAAGGAGAAAGGCCATGAATGCAATATCCACCACCATTGGGGACGACACGTCCGCCAAACGCCATGAATTACCGAGGACCCGGCTCAGTTTGTATTACCTCGTCGGCTACACGCTTCCGGTTGGCGTGGCGCTGATGTTCGTTCCGCAGATGACGATGAGCTTGTTGTTCACCAACCATGCCTACGATGACCTCGGCCTTCGTATGTTCGGGGTACTTCTCTTTTCGCTAGGAATGGTCGCGTCCGGGATGATCATCAATAACGCGTCTCGCGCTTATCCGGTGGCTCTGTTTGTGCGCGGCTTCATTATTGCGGCGTTGTTCGTGCTTTACACCCAGTACGGCGACCCTGCGTTGCTTGTGATTGATCTGGTTGTAACAGTGGGCTGGGCACTGACATTCCTGGGCTGGCGCAAAGATAAGGCTGAGGAACGCGAATAGAGTGACGCGCCCATGTACATGACCAGCGTCATATAAAAGAATGCGAGAGAACCCTGCTCCGGAGACGTTGAGGCATGGCCGTTCAAGCCGACCCCAAAACCCAGTCGTCGACGACGAGGCCCCTCGTATTCAGAACGCTCTCACAGTTGTTGCGATGCGACAGCAGATGAACAAGAACCGGAGTTAGATCATGTCCACCAATAACCGCTTGACGATCTCGACGGTCACGCCGGGATACTGGTGGTCCGCGATGTCAAGTCGGCCCCTTGTCTCGGCAACATGCCCGGTCCCACCCGCGACCGACCCGGTCGGGCCCCTCATCCGCCACACAGGGGTGGAGTTGGCGACCGCGCATCATTTCGCCGCCCACTCAAGTCCTCGGCGAGTTCGATCGTCGTCAGTGGAAGCCGCCGACAAGCCGGGTGTGAGCCCACGGCTGTACGGTACCGTGCAGGGCTCCCCTCGGGAAAATGCCGCGCGCATCCTCATCGAGACCGAACGGCTTTTAAGAATTGGCGGCCATCGCAAAGTCACCGTGGCAGATATCGCCGACGCCTGCGGCTTCTCGGCCGCCAACGTCTATCGGTATTTCTCTAGCCGCCGCGTGATGCTCGACACGCTTGCATCTCACTACCTTCACGAGACCGAACGCGCAGCCCTTGCTTGCGCGATCCGCAACAGCTCCTCGGCGCGCGATCGGCTCAGTGGTCTCCTCACCGGCTTGAACACGGCTCTGATGATCTTCGCTGTGCGAGCCGCGGGTCAGCCAGTTGCTTGCCGATGCCACGGCGGAGCAATGGCCGTGCTACACCCACTATGATGCACGCCTCGTTCGCCACAAGAGCCGGGAGGTCAGCGTGCCCACCCTTGTACCTAACCCAAACTGCTAAGCCCCCGCCTATGGCGGGGCGAAAACAGGAAGTTTTACAGCTGCAGGAATGAAGTCATGGAGTCTCCTTGGGGAACCGCCAAGAACCCTCAAGGAGACCATGATGGAAGCAGAGTACAATCATCTTAATCACACGACCTGGGAGTGCAAGTACCACGTCGTGTTCACGCCGAAGTACCGCAAGAAGGTGCTATTCGGGAAGATAAAACGGCAATTGGGGCAGGTGTTTCACGATCTGGCGCGACGGAAGGAGTGCCGGATCGAAGAAGGCCACCTGATGCCGGATCACGTCCATATGTTGATATCGATCCCTCCGAAGTATTCGGTGGCGCAGATCATCGGGTATATGAAAGGGAAAAGTTCGATATGGATCGCGCAGAATGTCGAACGCAAGATGCGGAATTTTCTTGGCCACAAGTTCTGGGCCCGCGGTTACTTCGTCACGACCGTCAGCCGTGACGAAGAAACGATCCGCGCCTACATCAGAAACCAGGAAATCGCCGACCAGCAACTGGATCAGTTGGAGCTGAAGATTTCAGCCTCCCAGAATCCAATCAATCGTCCCAAAATCCCTTAAAACCGCCTCTGGCGGTTCCCCATCAAACCTCCAGCTCCGCTGGAGGTTATTGGCTATGCCTTGAACGGTGATACCTACCTCCAGGCCGATCACGGGTCCGATCCCGACATCGCTCAAGTTGGTTCCGTGCAAGACTTTTGGCGCATAAAAGCTTCGTCTGGTTTCTTGACGGTAGAACATAGCGGTTGAGCCGGATGCCAGGAGGCCGCCATGAACTACCCTGCACCATTCTGGGTTCGGCATGCTGCCCTCGTCTTTGCAGTGAGAACGTTTGCGGCGGCCATGCTGGCGCTCTGGATCGCGCTCTGGCTCGATATGCCACGCCTATACTCTGCAATAATGCCCGCTAAGCGGCTTTGCGAGTGACGGGAAACACATGATTTCCGTGCAGCGCCCATGTAGGCCGACGATGAAGCATTTCGCTACGGCGTTCAGGCATTCTTGCTGAAACCGAAATGAGGCTTTGCGTCGAACCGTCTGTTCGTCGAACCGTCTTGTTGCCCGCGAGGCGGCTGTGTAGAATCGCTTTACGGTGGCAACAACGGTCACGCAGACCGTCAGAATCCGCCGCATCAACGGCACGTCCTTTTTTGTCATCGCGTGCGTCTACGGCTATCAACCGCACGTCGGTGCGTCGGCGACGCCCTTCTCGCCTTCACACAAAAGGAGGAATCACAATGCATCCCTTACGCAAACTACGGGAATCTGGTAACGCTACACCCGCCCAGGTGAGCGCGCTCCTTGCCGAAAACATCGTATTCAAGAGCCCGATCCTGGTACGGCCGATCGAGGGGCGTGAAGTCATCGCGGCGATATTCGCTCAGTCGAGCTCGACGCGTGGTTCCGGTGCCTATACGGCCGAGTTCAAGCTCGATCGGCGTACCACCTTCTTGCGATGGGAGGGGACCATGGACGGCCACAAGATCGAGAGCTTGGAGGTCATCGTGGACAACGAGCAGGGGCTGATAGAGGAGCGCACGATTGCCCTTCGACCGTATCCGGCGGTGAAACTGTTCCGCGACGCCATGTATGCATCGCTCAAGGATAAGCTGCCGCCTGATGTTTGGGACTATGCAACGCCGTAGTGTGAACACCACTGATGTCAATCGAGGTGTCGTCCGATGGTCAAACGTCATAGGTGAACGGTCGGGATGGCAACGACAGCCACCATCCTCACGCGGACCTGGATGCTTTTTATGCCTCGGTTGAGCAGTTCCTCGATCCTTCGTTGCGCGGCAAACCCATCGCCGTCGGTAGCGGGGTTGTGCTTGCTGCTTCTTACCAAGGCAAGGCGTTCGGGGTCCATGGCGGCATGATGGGACGGCGAGCGCGCGAGCTATGTCCGCAGCTCATTTTTGTAAGCGGCCATTTCAAGGACTATCAACGGTTGGGCGACGCCGCCATCAACGTGATCGGCGATTTCACATCGCTCGTCGAGCGCATTTCCATCGACGAGGCTTTTGCCGACGTTGCGGGCTGCACCCATCTCTTCGGGACGCCGGCCGAAATTGCAATGGCGATCCGCCAGCGCGTGCGCACCGAGCTTGGCGCGCGATCTGTTCGACGACAAGGTGAAAACCTATTTCGCCGGCTGGATCGATGCGCTCGCAGCCGCGTTGCGGCGGCTCGGCGATGACAGGACCGCCGCCCGCCAGAAGGCGGAACAAGCGGTGCTGGAAATTCAGGGCGCGCTGGTGCTGACGCGCGCGCTCGACGACATCAAGGTTTTCTCCCGCGCGCTGGCGGACTCGCGCAAGCGGTTGATGAATATAAAATAGTGGCGCTGCGGGCGCTGCCGTCGATGCTACAAATAGATGGCCAGGGTTTGCTAGAATGAGCGACGACGATCCCGACGAAGGCTACGAGGTTGTGCTGATATGCGCACACGCACAGCATGCTCCCTTGAGAAATATTATGACCGACATTCAATTCGTGACGGCTCTCGACGACCATTGTCATGGAAAACATGAGTAGCATGCCTGATTTCAATTTAGGACCGAAGATCGCCAAAACCCGCCACGTCGTTATCGTTGATGGCGATCCGGCGATGCACGAAATGGTGGCCCGCTACTTCGAAGAACACAGTATTCCTGTGAGCGCGGTGTCGAACCGAGCGGGACTGAGTTGGCACCTGGCGGTCATGAACCCTTGTTTGATCCTTCTCGAGGTGCGGCTGGGTCAGGACGATGGACTGGATGTTCTAAGAGAAATCCGGGCGCATTCGGATGTTCCGATTATCATGACGGGTCACCGCCTCGACGAAACTGATCGCGTCGTCGGTCTCGAAATCGGTGCGGACGATTGCATTGTCAAACCCTTTGGTCTGAGGGAATTACTCGCGCGCGTCCGAGCCGTATTTCGGCGGCAGGAAATGGGACGCGTCGCGCGAACTCGCGATCCCGAACGAGGCGGGTACAGATTCGGCGGGTGGCAGCTTGAACGTCGCGAACGAAAACTAGTGGATCCCAACGGTGCTCAAGTGTCGTTGAGTAAGGGCGAATATGCGCTGTTGCTCGCCTTTCTTGACGCACCTCAGCGACCCCTCACGCGTGAACAGTTGCTGCAAGCTACCCGAGTTCACGAGGACATCTTCGATCGAAGCATCGATGTTCAGGTCCTTCGGTTGCGACGCAGGCTGGAGGCCGATCCAAGTGCGCCAAATCCCGGGCCCCATTCCCGGCAATGCGCGCCTTGCTCGGTATCTGCCGTTCGAATGGGTGTTGCCCAAGGTTCCGCGTAGCACTTTTTGGTGTACCGCCGGCGCCGAAGACCCGCGACACGGTACAGAGGCAGGCGCAACGACTAGACGTTTTTAGTTCTTGATCCATCGCAATCTTGTTTCCCCGAGCGCGCAACTGTCGCGCACGGAAAGACAGTCGATCCGTATCGACCGTTTGTGCGAGGCTCGTACGGCCTTGGCGACAAGCTCTCGCGTGTAAGGTTGATGACGCCGGCGGGTCAAGGATGTCGTTCTCGCCAAATCGGGACCTCGTTCTTGTCGTCGATGATGACGCCGCGATGCTGAATGGGGTGAAGCGACTACTGCGACAGCACGACTACGAAACGATCCTATTTTCATCTGCAAAGGCTTTTAAGAACCACCGATTTTGAAAGTGCGGTCTGCGTCATTTTCGACATCAACCTGAACGACGGATCGGGCATCGAGTTAAGGCATCGTCTCAAGGCGGATGGGATTTCCGTGCCGGTTATTTACATGACCGGGAACGAGGACCCTGCCGTTCGTAATGCTGCGGTGGGCTCTGGATGCATCGCGTTTCTAACTAAGCCCTTCTCCGCGCAATCGCTCATCGAGTCGCTCAAGAAAGCATCGGCAGGGGGTTAATAGGCGCGGTTTGCTCGTTGATGGCCTGTTCAAGGTCTGCGCCTGCTTGCTATCGAGGGGTAAAGCGGACTCGCAGCCGACATCGCGGAAACGACGCGAATGACCCAACACGGACATGCGGGAACCTTCCACGTGACCGCAGTTTCCAGTGACACACCCCGCCGGAACCTGTCGGCTCGATGGAGCGGTTAGTTAAGCGCACTGATGTGCGTCGGGGCGCGGAGGAGACCGAAACGCGGGAAGAAATGCCTGGGGACGTTGGGATGCCCGGTGCTCGGCCCAGTCACGAGTTTTTTATTCCTTCGTTACCGCCTGCAGAGCTTCAAAGTTGGCCCTGAGGTCCCAAATCAAGCGTGGGATGATGTTCGTCATCTGGTAGCGGACTCGTTTTCTAGCTAGAGTTTGGAGCGAATATGGGCAAGGTTATTCGATTTACCGCAAGGTCCGAGCGCGAACTCATCCGCCTAATTCGAGAAGCCCGCGCGATATATGACAGCATCTTCCCGCCGGCTGATCCGGTCAGCGAGCAGCAGGACAAGGTACCGGTAAGCCATTCGGTCAGCGGCGCCAATGCCTATCGCAGCGCTTACCTCCAAATGCGCCTAACGCCGGATGAGGCGTCGCGTTTGGCTTAGGCTTTTTTCGGCTCTTGCCGCAGCATGGAGCTTCTCTCGTGGTATCGGCACAACCTATCGGTCTTTCGCAACGGGAGTTGCAGCCACCCAATTGCGGCGGCGAACACATCGTTCCCGAGGGCTTTTCGAGGAGCATCCGGCCATCCGCCGCTGTCGCCGACCTCGTCGAGGCGATCTGGGATTGGGACATTCCGGACGGCGATGCGGCGACGGGCCTTACGATCAAGATACCGCCGAGCACCGCGCCGTATTTCGTCGTTCAATACCGTACGCTGACGCATTGCAGATGGCAGCTCGGCGCCGACAGCTATGATCACAAGAACTACGGCCATGTGTTGACCCAGACCCAGAGCGGGACCTTTGCGGTCCGTCCTCGCGGTCCGCTTGGTGTTATCACCGTACGGCTCAAGCCCGAGGGCGCCGCCAGGTTGGCGCGGGCGTCCATGCATGAGCTCATCAACGTCAAGATCGGACTGCGCAACATTTTCAGGGATCACGATATCGCCCTGCTGGAGGAAAGGGTGATGGAGTCCGGCAGCAGCAGCGAACGGATCGCACACGTCGAAAGCTTTCTTCTTCAGAATCTCCGTGAGGATCGCGAGGAGTTGGTTTTTTCCCGCGCTTCCTCGTCGCTGCGCCGCAATCCGGGCCTGCGCATGCGAAAGCTCGCCTCGCTATTGGACATCAGCGAGCGCCACCTGACGCGCGGGTTCCGCGCAACATTCGGGACCAGCCCTAAACAATATGCGCGACTGGCGCGGATCGAAAAGGTCATCGCTGCGCGGAAGAGCGGCCTTGGCTGGGCGGAGGTCGCATACGCCTGCGGCTTTACTGACCAGGCGCACTTGATCCATGATTTCGGCACGATCGTGGGCGGAACGCCGGCCGAATTCTTCGGCGTGGCACGGCAGTGGAATTTCCGGGGCGCGGATGCGGTGCCAAGCTTGGCCAATTCTTACAATCCATTCATCGTCTAGATTGCTATCAAGATCGTATTAGCGTCGACCGCAGCGCGGCGTGACGCCGGCCGGCCCTGCTCGATGGCGGAGCTCCGCTGATCCTCCGTTCCGTTACGCGACTGCCTGGCCGTAGATCGCCGAATTTATTCTTTGAGTAAGGTATCGCCATGGCAAACGACGAGATCCATCTGTGTCATTTTTTGTGCTTCTGCCGCGGGCCGCAGCAGCTATGCGGAGGCCTGATCACATGCTGACCCACGTCGAGTCTAGCCGCACTATGGCTACTGGCCTCAGCTCAGCCCAAAGGGTTAGTACCGGGCGCAGCCAGGCGACATGCCTTGTTGTCGAAGATGACCACGTCATGCTGCACCTGGTAATAGACTACCTTAGGGAACACAAACATCCGGGCGATCTCGGCCTCCGGACGAGATGAAGTAGCCGGCTTGCTTGTCCGCGAAGAGCCGAACCTGGTGATCCTCGATCTGCGGCTCGGCCAGCAGGATGGGCTCGATCTGCTCCGCGAGATCAGGTCACGCTCCGATGTTCCCGTGATCATCACTACGGGCGACCGGGTTGTCGGGCTGGAATTGGGCGCCGACGACTACGTCATCAAGCCCTTCGGTTTGAGAGAACTTCTAGCGCGGATCCGGGCGGTGCTGCGCGGGCGGGAAGCCGGCCAGGCAGCCGTCCAGCGCGACCAGGACAAAGGGCGCTGCCGATTTGGCGGCTGGCAGCTTGACCGGCGCATCCGGCGCCTCACTGATTCCAACGGAATCCCGGTTGCACTGACCAAGGGCGAATACGCGCTTCTGACAGCGTTTCTCGATGCTCCGCAGCGACCGCTCTCTCGCGAGCACCTTCTGCAAGCGACCCGCATCCACGAAGATGTCTTCGATCGCAGCATCGACGTTCAGGTACTGCGCCTGCGGCGCAAGCTGGAGACCGATGCAAACGCGCCGCGCGTCATCTTGACCGAACGCGGCGTTGGGTACGTATTTGCGCTGCCCGTCGAAGCACTCTGATGATGGCCTGTCGAACACGCCGGCAAGTGAAAGCCGGGCGACGTTCGCGATGCGGAGAATTACCCGTTTCGGGAACCAGAAAAGCGGCGCGCCGCGTTACAACCGTAGCCTTAATCTCCGGCGCTGGAATATTGCGGCAACACACGCAAGGCAGTCTCTCCCGAGCCAATTGTTTTCGGGAGAGGTCAATGCAATTCGAGAAGCAATTCCCTGGCGGCCGATCGCCATTCGCGCTTGCCAGGCGGAGGAATAAGGCGAGCCGAGATTCGATCCACCTGACGACGGAGATCAGCGCGCTCCCGGCGTCGTCCGAGGATGATGCCCGGCGGCGCTCAACCCTCGCGGCAGCGTCGCAGCTGGCAGTGAGGACTGTCGCAGGCTTTGCGGCGTGCGCTGAAATCGCATTTCCGAACTTCCTGCTCGCGGTCGTGTCCTGGACATTTGCGCAGGTTCTCGCAAGCTGCGCAGCGTACGGAGAGGCGATGTATCCGGGCCTTGTGGGCATGGGTGAACCCTTGGATCAACGCGATCCGGTGCGCGGCACGCAATCCGAGCACGGAAATCCGAATCAGCTTCAGGGCCGGACATCCAGTCTGAGTGAAATATCCTCAACTGCAAACGATGAAATCAGAGGACGCAGGCCGTTCTTGGTATCACGTCAGACTCAATCCAGCTCAGCCGCTCTTGTTAGGACCGAACACCTTGAGCGGTCGGAGGCGCCATGCGCCGCTTCCGGTTGGCGCGCGTTTGTCACGTCGTTTCTTGCGAGATTTCGATCGAGAATCCGCCGCGGGCGGGAGGGCCGCTTGGCGATTGCCGAGCTTCGGGCTTTCGATGATCGAGCGCTGAGAGACATCGAATTTTCTCGCTGCGAGATTGAGCACCCTGCGGGCCATGGAGATCGTTGCGAATGACACGACTGTGGCCGCCGGCCTCGTGTCGGCGGCACCATTTGGAAATTACGTCTGCGCGCGGGCTGGTGGCGCCGGCCGCTTCGCGCGCGCGCTGGCGGCCGCTGTGGATCTGCCTGGCGCTGCTACTAATGCTGGCGAGCGGAGCGGCTGCGCAAGCTCCCGATTCCGAGCCTTCGGGCGCGAAGCCGTTGGCCGATCAGGAACCGATAACACCGATTCCGCCGCCGCCCGAGGCCGACCCGCGGAAGCTGGCGCTTGGAGAGCGTCTGTTCGGTGATCATCGCCTGTCCGCAGACGGGAAGCTCGCGTGCTCGTCCTGTCATGACTTGCGAACCAATGGTGCCGGTGGCGGCCAAACCGTGGCCCATGACGGGTCGAAACCTCCTTTCGACACTTTGACTGTCTTCAATACCGCACTCAGTTTTCGGCTGAATTGGGAGGGTAATTTTCGGGACCTCGGGGCGCAGACCGAGTCGTCGTTGGAAAATCCGGTGAACTTGAGGACGAGCGTTGACGAAGTCCTTCGCAAACTGAACGCCGATCCGCAGATGGTGCAACAATTCCGCGCGGCCTATGGGCGTGCGCCGGATCGCACCAGCTTCCTGGACGCCCTGGTGACCTTTGAGAGATCGTTGCTTACGCCGGGAAGCCGGTTCGACCGCTGGCTCGGCGGTGAGGCGTCGGCGCTCTCGCCTCAGGAATTGGGCGGCTATCAATTGTTCAAATCGCTTGGTTGCAGCTCTTGCCATCAGGGTGTCAATATCGGAGGCAATCTGTTCGAGCGGCAGGGAGTCTTCCGTCCGCTCGTACCGGGGAAACCCGAGATTGTGCGAGTACCGAGCCTGCGCAACGTCGCGACGACGCCGCCCTATTTTCATGACGGCAGCGCGGCAACCCTCGAGGAGGCGGTGCGCAAGATGGCGGCGGCGCAGCTCGATCGAACGCTGTCGGATCAACAGGTCGATTCCCTTGTTGCGTTCTTGAAGACGCTGACAGGGACTTATCGCGGCAAGGCTGTCGTTGGAGCGTCGCAATGAGAGTTATATCGGCCGCGGTGATCGTATCCCTTCTGGTTCTGCTGCTCACCTTTCTGTCGCTGCGCGCCATCGATCCAGAAGCGGAACTGTTCGATCTCGCGCTCGGGGAGCTCGATCGTTTCTCAGTGCTGGAGAACGCGCTCTATCGCGATGTCTTCACCGCCCGCGCCGGTACATTGCGCAACTACGATCCACTGGTCCGGGAGATCAACGCACTGCACAATTCTCTCGCTCGATTACGCGAGACTGCCGCCATCGATAGCGCGACGACGGCGGTCCTCGATCAGCTTGTGACGTCCGTCGACCGGCAAGAAGAGTTGGTCGAACAATTCAAGAGTGAGAATGCCCTGTTGCATAATTCGCTCTCTTTTTTCGGACGGTTCAGCGTCCGTCCGGCCTCATCCGACCTCGGTCCGGCGATCAGCGCCGCGGCCGCCGCGATGCTTCAACTGACGCTCGATACCTCATCGGCGGCTGCGCGCGAGGTTCAAGACCGGTTGGATGAACTGGGAAACCGGTCGCGCTCATCTGGCGATAGTGAATCCGTGGAAGCACTGCTGGCGCACGGGCGCCTGCTTCATGGCCTTCTGCCCGCAGTCGATAACACGTTGACGGCGATGCGCGCTTTGCCGCGAAAGCGGGACCAGGACACTCTCCGCGCGATGGTCTTGATGCGGCAGGGCGTATCGAGGGCGACGGCACGACAGTACCGCCGCCTGCTCTATGGCACATCGCTGCTTCTGGTCGCCTTCCTGGTCTATCTTGGCCTGAGGCTGCGGGCGCGAACCAACGCACTTCAGCGCCACGCTGCATTCGAGCACATGCTCGCGGGCATCTCAATGCGCTTCATCAACGCGCGGTCGCAGAATATCGATGCCGAGATCGTAAGAGCCCTCGCCGATATGGTGAACTGCACCGGTATCGACCGCGCCTATTTTGTGTTGTCTGGCCCAGCGCCGCGGCAGCACGTCTGGTGTAGGGCGGGAATGAGCTTTTCGCCGGGCTGGCCGGAACGTGCGCCTGTGCTCGCGGCCCGGTTCGGCCCCGCCGCCGATGGAATTGTCCATGCTCCGCGGGTCAGCCGGATGCCTCCGGGAGAAAACAAAGACGCGTGCGTGGCCCTTGGCATTGGCGGATGGGCTTGCGTGACGAATGTCGATAAGGACGGTACCTGTACTATGCTCGGTTTCGATACGATGGGCCGGCCTTGCCTTATTACCGACCGCGACGAATTCAGTCTCATGCGCATGGCTCTCGATACCATCGTCTATGCTGTCGAACGGCACACCATGGAAAAAGAACGTGCACGGCTGGTGACGCGCTTGCAGCAGGCCCAGCGCATGGAAACGGTAGGTACGCTCACCAGCGGCATCGCCCATAACTTCAACAATATCCTGGGCGGGATTCTCGGCCATTCGGAAGTGATTGAAGAGCATCTCGGTCCGGACGCCCGGCCGCTTCGCAATCTCGATGCGATCCGCCGCGGAGCAGAGCGGGCGCGCGATCTCGTCGATCAGATTCTTAACTTCGGACGCCACCGCGACGCGCGTCGCAGGCCTTTGAGTGCCCGGGCTGTGGTTGCCGAGGCGGCGTCGCTGCTCAATGTGTCCCTGCCGCGCGGGATCGATCTCGTGATCGAAGAACCGCCGGTGACTGCCATCGTGTCTGGCGAGCCGGCGCAATTGCAGCAGGTGATCCTCAATCTCTGCAACAACGCAGCGCAGGCGATGGAAAATTCCGGACGCATCGAGGTCGAGACAGAGGTGCACGAAGTCGCCGGCGGGCACTTGCTCACCCATGGAGAGCTTCAACCGGGCCGATATGTGCGCATAGCGGTGGGGGATACCGGCCGTGGCATGGACAAGCTGACTCTGGCTCGGATCTTCGAGCCTTTCTTCACGACACGTCCGACCGGGAGCGGCCTCGGACTGGCAACGGTACATGAAATCGTACGTGACCATGGCGGAGCGATGAACGTCGAGAGCACGAGCGAGGGCAGTCGTTTCGAGGTTTGGTTGCCCTGCCTGGCGACGGCCACGCCGGTGCTAGAGGTGGATGAGCCGGTGGGTCCACTGGGATGTGGCGAAACGGTGCTGATGGTCGCCCATGATGACGCACGATTGCTGAGGGATGAGGAGATTTTGGCGGCGCTCGGCTATGAGCCGGTCGGATTCATGGGCGCCGACGCAGCGTTGGCCGCGTGCCGCGCCGCACCAGAGCGGTTCGATGTGCTGGTCGTTGGCCATCTCGGGTCAGCCAAGTCGTCGCTCGAATCGGCGGCTGCGCTGCACGAGGCCGCGCCTCATCTGCCGATCGTGCTGGCGACGAAATCGACGGAAGAAATCTGTGCTGATAGTCTGATGTTTGCCGGCATCGCCGACGTCGTGCATTGGCCCATAGTTGCCGCAGAAATCGCGGCAGCACTCAATCGCTGTTCGCAGCTAACGGGGCCAGGAGCGAAGCCACCGCCGAACTCCTCGCGCGGAGCGTATGGCCTGGCGCATTGAACCGATCGCGGCGGAGACGAACCGCCAGCGCCGGCGTTGCTCCTTTAAGCCGCGCTTCTGCCTCACAATGCCTTGACTTGACACTAAACATCATACGCATCACGTTCTAGTTAAATGACGATCATCATTCAAAAAGATCAGAGCGCCGTCGATGAGATAATAGTTAGCAAGGGTGAACTAGTGGCAAGAACAAGCGTGGTGAACGTCGACGGCGCTCGCGTCGCATATCGATTACATGGGCAGGGTCCCGCGGTTGTGCTGGTAAATGGCACAGCCGCCCTGGATGTGCATTGGGGGCCGGTGATCGCCGAGCCCGGTAAACAGCGGACCGTGATCAGTCTTGACTACTCAGGCTCCGGAGACGCGACGGACGATGGCAGTGCACTTTGCTTGCGGATGCTTGCGCGCCAGGTGAGGGAAGTGGCCGCCGCGGCCGGTGTGGACCGGTTCGATCTGGTCGGGCATTCGCTCGGAGCGGCGATAGCAATCGAGCTTGCAGCCATTTCGCCGGATCTGGTGCGGTCGTTGATTGTGGTCGCCGGCTTTTCGTGGGGCGCCGAGCCGCGGCTCAAGCTTCAATTCGAGCTATGGCTCGACCTGCTCCGGACCGACCGCGACGCGTTTCTCAGGCTACTCTTGCTCTCCGGACTCACGCCGGCGTTCGTTTCGATGTTAGGTACTTCGGCGATCGAAGACATGATCAAAGCGTGCATGCCCCTTGCCAATTGGGAGGGGATTGCACGCCAGGTCGCGCTCGATCTGGCTGTCGATATACGCAGCCAAGCCAGCAGCGTTACGAGCCCCACGCTTGTAATCAACTGTGCTCACGATCAGATCGTCACGCAGACCTCGGAATTGGCAGCAAGAATTCTCGGTTCAACTTGCCGACAGATCCGTGCGGGGCACCTGGCATACTTCGAGGGAGCTGAGGAGTTTCTTTCTTTGGCCGCCGAATTTCTAGGCCGACATGGCGTGTAAGTACTGAGGAGATCGTCATGAATGTTCACTTATTAGCTGAATTTCTGGGGAGTCCGCCACGACGTTTCCTTCGGGGTCGATCTGGGCGTTCGCCAATCCGATTGCTCTCAGGAGGGCAAGAAATCCTTCAGCCTTCTTCCTGTCACCAAATGGGGGTGCCTCAATCTCAGTGAGATCTCTCATGTCTTGGACTGCCCGCGCGTGGTCGGCCTCAAGCGCTTGAAAGGCTTGCTTTACGAGCGGAGCATCCAGCAATTGGTTGAACGCGATGTCGACTTCAGGGCGGACTATGTTGGGTGCCTGGGTCACTGCGGCCTGGGCGTCGCGCGTCGGGGAGAAAAGCGTAAGACGTTCATGGAGACCACCAGCGAGAAGAGCGCGTTATCGGTGTAAGTGATCTTTCGCGCGATTGAGGATTTCCTCGGACAACGGGCTGTCCGCTACGATTCGAGCCAAAGTCATGGCGCCAATCATCGTGGAGAGGTCGACGATCGCCTGTCCTCGTGTCTCGGCTCCCGATGCGCCTCCTGCCAGTCCTCACCGGTCAGCATGTAGCGCATCGCGTTGCCCCAGCCGGCCTCGCGGACGAAGCGCACGGTAGCCCCGCTCCGGGAAACGATGCCGCGGTCACTTCGCCTTGGTTGAAGATCGCGTCCTGCGCCGCGATGCGCAGATCCGCGGCGAGGAACAGTTCGTGCGCCACGCGCGTCACATGCCCTTGCACAGCGACGACGAGTGGCTTGGAGCGCTCAGGACCCGCGGTCGCAACCGGATCGATGAAATTTTGCGGTGTCTGGAACGGTCCGTTGCGAAGAGCAGCTCCCCACGATGCCTGGTCGAGGCCCTGTGAGAAATCCGGCCCCTTGCCGTGGAGCACGGCGACTTTCAGATCGTCATCGTGCTCGAACTGATAGTAGGCTTGGCCGATCGCTGAGAAGGTCGGGATATCGATGCGATTCTGCGCGTCGATCCGATCGATACCGATCAGGAGCACACCTTTTACCGGACGGTCGAGCACCACCGTCGGCTTTGTCTGCGGCTGAGTGGCTGCTGTGGCCGCGGCGGCCGGTTGCGATTTGGGCAAGCGCCGGGCCAGCGGCCAGCCCGACCGCGGCCGCTGCGCCCGCCAGCGCAAGAACATCCCGCCGACCGAGGTCGGCCGCCGGCTTCCGTTCAAGCTTCTGCTCATCAACGATCATGACGCCTCTCCCTCCTGGCCGCTGGCGCAGGTTAAATCGCCACACGCATAGTGGCTCTTGTGGTACGACAACGTACCATGTACGGTACGATGTCGTACCAATGCAAGGAGATTCTTTGCCGAACACGAAAAAGCGATCGGCGGCCGGTGCTGGCTTAGCGCCCGACGACCCGCTGTGTGACCGCATCATTGGCGCAGCGTTCGGAACTTTCATGGCGAAAGGCTACGCCGGCACCAGCATGCTGGAGATTGCAACCCGCGCCAAAATTTCCAAGCGCGACCTTTATGCGGCCTTTCCCAGCAAGCAAGCGGTGCTGTTCGCCTGCATCACGAGCCGTGCCGCACGCATGCGGCTGCCGCCGGATTTGCCCGCGCCGACGAGCCGGGAGATGCTGGCGACCACGCTTAGAGTGTTCGGCGCAACCGTCATCCGCGAAGTGTGCGAACCGGCCGCCACATCGATGTATCGGCTTGCGATTGCGGAGGCCGAGCAGTCTCCCGATGTTGCTGCCGCGCTCAGTGCGAACCGCTTCGTCAACCGCCACGCGCTCGAGGAGCTGCTGGTTCGGGCGCAGGCCGCGGGCGTTTTTGGCGCAGGTGATCCGCCGCGAATGATGGAGCAGTTCTTTGCGTTGCTGTGGGGCGATCTTCTGGTTAGCCGCCTGCTCGGTGCTGCCAGCATTCCGACCCGCGCCGAGATCGAGCGCAGAGCGGCCGAAGCGACTGCCGGGTTTCTCAAACTCTATTCCGACGGCATGAGCTGATCGCCGGCAAACCTCCATTGGATCTCAGCCAAACAAGGAGATTCTGCAGGAGGACCGCTTTGGGTCAATCGCGTCACTTTGACCGTGGGCCGGCCCCTTCCGGTTTACCCCGATCAACGGACATCGTCAGACTGCCCCGGCATGTCGGGTTGGTGCCACAAGCAGACATGGGTGGGCTCGAAACGTTCTGTATGCCGCGTTATGCTCCTGAGGGGCTGCGGAACGAAATCGGTCCAACCGCAGGCAAACTGAAGGGGGAAGTCCAGATGTCTCTCTGGTTGATTCCGATGATATACGCTGCTGCGAGCTTCCTCGGTGGGATTACGCTACCACGACTTGAACAGGCATACTTTCCATACAATTCCGGCATTTCCGTTGCCTCGGCTCAGGCATTCCTTGCGGCTGTTGCTTCCGGCATGATCGCGCTCACTGGCATCGTGTTTACCGTCGGCTTGGTCATGGTGCAGTTCAGCGCGATTGCATACTCACCGAGGCTCGTTCTCCTTTTGGCTCGCGACCCGAGGCTGTTTCATTCGCTGGGTGTGTTCATCGCTACGTCCACGTATTCTCTTTCCGTTCTGCTCTATGTCGATCGCAATGGGTCCGGGATCGTGCCGATGATCTCCGGCGTTGCGGTGGCTGGATTGCTTTTGCTCAGCATGCTGCTGTTTTCCGCATTGATGAAGAGCTTGATAGACCTTCAGATCACTTACGTGCTTCACGTCATCGGCGACAAGGGCCGCGAGGTCATACGCGAGACGTTTCAGCACCTCGATGAGAAGGTGAAAAATCAATCGAAGCGCGGAAAAGAGACGTGCAATGTTTCTGAATTGGGTCCGGTTGTCCAAACGTTGAGGTATTTCGGCGCGCCGCGCACGATTGCTAAATTCGATATCGACGACTTGGTTCGTCAGGCACACCAGGCGGGGGCTGTCATCGTGATGGTATGCGGGGTCGGCGATACCCTTGTCGTAAATGCACTGCTGTTGCAGATTCATGGGGCTAAAACTGCGCTGCCCGAGAGCGACCTCATGCGGACCATCCACTCTGGGTTTGAACGGACGTCCGAGCAGGACCCGAAATATCCCATTCGGCTGCTGGTTGACATCGCCATCAAGGCGCTGTCGCCGGCGATCAACGATCCGACTACGGCAGTCCAGGCTATCGACCAGATCGAGGATTTGTTGCGCCGGCTGGGAGGGCACGATTTGGACGCCGGCTATGCCCACGATGCGGATGGCGTTTTGCGTCTCATTTTCCCGATGCCTACATGGAAGGATTATCTGGTGTTGGCATTCGATGAGATTCGCCACTACGGTGCCGATTCGGTGCAAGTGGTGCGGCGCCTGAGGTCGGCACTCGTCGGGTTGGCTAATTCGGTGACGGACGACACGCGGATCGGCGCGGTGCAGCGATATCTCAAGCAACTCGATTTGACTGTCGATCACTCAATTCTCACTGCGGATGATCAGGAAACTGCGCGCCAGGAGGATCGGCAAGGCCTCGGCCTATCGCGCCGACAATCCAAGGGAACTTCGCCTTGATCAGAGATGCCAACCCTGGGTCACATAGCGACATACCGTCACACATTCGATCACCTGATCGTCGCTACCGAGCGGTCGCAGCGTTGACTTAAATCAACGTCCGACTCTGGGACTATGTGCACACAGGTCAAACACCGTTCAAAGTATCCAGGTGCTTTGACATGAGTGTAATTAGCAAATCGAAGGCGGCGACGTAACTAAGCGCCTGCCATGAGCCATTGACGACTACAATGCGGCGTCCCCTGGCGTCGATTGTGACGCTGCCTCGAAGATCGGCGATCCGCAAACGTGTTTGAAGTTGAATTGAGATAACGCATAGCCGGCTGCAGTTGTCGCGCGACGTTGGCCAGCGACACCGAGGGAACAGTGCAGGGTCCACGCACATGCCGCGCCTCGACGATTTCTTTCGACTAAGTGCGAGCCGGGCCGAGCTTGCGAAGCTCGGCAATTTCAACGCCATCCGTTTGTCGTGCGCTGAGCGGATGGCGAACGGGAAGGCGCTTCGTCGCAATGTACCGAGCTCATCCCATGCGGAATTCCGGACCGGGCGCGGACGACCCGATCCGGTTTCGGTCCTTGAGAGGCAGAATGCTACCCGCATTAAAGAACTCGTGCCGGTGCGGATGGCGCGTATGCTGACTTCGCCGTTCGCTTTTTTGCGAGGAAGTGCCGCAATCATGGCGGGAGATCTCGCAAATTCCCCGCGCACTGGTCTCGAGGTGATGGCCTGCGGCGATATGCATCTGATGAATTTCGGGATGTTCGCGTCGGCGGAGCGCAACCTCATTTTCGCAATCAACGATTTTGATGAGGTTCTTCCCGGGCCGTGGGAGTGGGACCTCAAGCGGCTGGCCGCGAGCGCTGCGGTTGCTGCACTCTTTCTCGGCGGCGACCGGTTTGATGCCGAGCAGGCGGCGCGCGCGGTGCTCGAAGCCTATGTCAGGAGGATTCGCGGCTATGCCGAGATGGGATTTTTGGACGTGTGGTACGACTTGATCGACGAGAAAGCGATCCTCGCCGCGGCCCCGCGGCGCCTGAGAAAGCTTGCCCAGGCCACTTTCGCCAAGGCCCGCCCCCGAGGCCATATTCGGGCGCTCGATCGGCTAACAGAAGAGGTCAACGGTGAGCATCGGATCGTAGAGGATGTGCCCCTGATCGTTCGCGCGAAGCATCTCCCGGACGGCACACCGATCACAGAAGCCCTGGAGACTATGTTGCGATCCTATCTCGCATCCCTGCCAGAGGACCGCAGGCGTCTGCTGTCGCACTACCGGATCGTCGATGTCGCACGCAAAGTTGTTGGTGTAGGCAGCGTCGGCACCAGTTGCTGGGTTGTGTTGCTTGAGGAGCAGGGAGCCGATAGTCCTCTGTTCCTCCAAATCAAGGAAGCGCGTGAATCCGTACTGGCGCGCTATCTCAGCAGCAAAAGATCGATCAAGCAACAGGGGCGGCGCGTCGTGATCGGTCAGCGAATGATCCAGGGCTCGCCGGACATCTTCCTTGGCTGGGGGCCGGTCAATCCAGTTAACGGCAGTAGGCACTACTATGTCCGACAACTCGCCGACATGAAAGGCGGCCTGAATTTGAACGAAGGCGATCGCGAGGCACTTGGCGGCCTCTCGAAGTATTGTGGTCTATGCGGCTGGGCGCTCGCCCTTGCTCATGCGAAGTCGGGCGACGCGGCGATGATTTCAGGTTATTGTGGCACTGGAGATGTGCTCCCGGATGCCATCGGAAAATTTTCGTTGACCTATCTTGAGCGGACCGAGCGTGACCATCGCGCACTTGAGGCGGCGGCCCGGCGTGGCAGGATCTCGGTGGCTGGACAGGCTTGAACGGATCGGTGGCGCTTTGCAGGCGTACGCCACTTCCGGACAGGCGACTATCTGCAAGAACATTCTTCCCTCGCTTGCGAGGACAACGACCAATGATGTGGAGGCTCGAATATTCCTAAACTAGGTCGCGAGTGCGCTTTTGACGGCTTGCCGTTGCCGGCCTTGATTTGGCTTGCCCAGGTTATCACCGGTCGCGCCACCGGCACGCGGCCTGACTATCCGCGCACGGTTTCGACGGCGTTCGAGGGCTTCGCGGCGACCAGGCTAGGCCAATTCTTCGGTCCGGCGGCCGATGAGCATCCGGGCCTGTCCGGCTTCAGCCTGTTGAGCCACGGGCGCGAGGCCTTCATCGTCCGTCTGGCGCTGGCCGACTTGGCCGAGCGAAGCCTCGACATGCAGTACTACGTCTGGGACGGCGATACGACCGGCCGGATCGTCGTCGACCACGTGATGAAGGCTGCCGATCGCGGGGTCAGGGTGCGGCTCCTCGTCGACGATCCCTACTATAAGGCCAGCGATTCCATCAAAGCTTGCCTCGATGCTCACCCCAATGTTGAGATCCGTCTGTTCAACCCGCTCACCAACCGGCGCTGGTCAATTCTCGACTTCATTTTCGATTTCGGCCGGGTCAATCGCCGCATGCACAACAAGTTGATGGTTGCTGACAATGCGGCTGCAATTGTCGGTGGCCGCAATATCGGTGACATCTATTATGGCGTGAACACCATCGCCAATTATCGCGATTTGGATGTGTTGGTGGCTGGGCCTGTCGTCCGCGATCTGTCGGGAGTATTCGACCAATACTGGAACAGCCCCTCGACCGTGCCGATCGCGGCCATCGTCGATCGCGCCCATGGCGCAGCCGATCTCGATGGCATCCTGGTTCGTTTGCATGAGGCGATCGCCGCGGCTGACTACCCTTATCCTATCGATCAAGACCTGGACGAGTTGGTGGCTCAGAGCGCTGAGCTTCGCGACAATCTCGTATGGGCACCCGGCCAAATTGTCGCCGACGACCCGGAAAGCATCGCCCCCGGCAAGGAGAGCGATGACGTCATCGAATTCATTCGCGAGCGTATCGCCAAGCTGAAAGAGGAGCTGCTCGTCGAATTGCCGTACTTCGTCCTACCCGCCGGGGCGCAGGCAACCGTCAAAGCGCTGCACGAGCGCAACGTCCGAGTGCGCGTGCTGACTAACTCACTCGCTTCAAACGACATGCTGCCGGCGCATTCAGGCTATGCCAAGACGCGAAGGCGGCTGCTCAAGAACGGCATGGAGCTATACGAGCTGCGCCCGGATACCGACGCCTTCCGGCCGGGCTGGTCGCTCCTTTCCGGGCGGTCGCCAGCCGCCTTGCACACCAAAGCGATGGCCTTCGACGGCGAAGCCGTGTTCATCGGCAGCTTCAACCTCGACCCGCGCTCTGCCGTGATCAACACCGAAGCCGGACTCTATATCGAGAGCCCGGAGCTTGCCAAAAAGCTGACGGCCTACATGGCGACTGGCGTCGTGCCCGCCAACAGCTACCGCGTCCTCCTCGACCCGAACGGCGAGATCGTCTGGGAGACGGTGAGGGACGGCAAAAGGGTGCGCTACCAGGACGAACCTGAAACCGGCTTTCGACGGCGAT
Organism: uncultured Alphaproteobacteria bacterium; assembly: GCA_963822795.1. Taxonomy (GTDB): domain Bacteria; phylum Pseudomonadota; class Alphaproteobacteria; order Rhizobiales; family Xanthobacteraceae; genus Bradyrhizobium. The sequence continues at coordinate 218,809 of CAWGJM010000039.1, read as the reverse complement.
TCGTCGCCAATCTGCTGAAGCTGCTACCGATCAACTCGCAACTCTGAGACCGATCCTTGGCGACCTAGGGCAAGACCCGCCGTCTGTGGTCCCGGGCAGAAGCTGGGGACTATTTGAGGGACGAGCCGCACTGCGCCACAGCCTTAATACAAATATTCCCAGCTGTTACCATTCTGTCACGGGTTTTGGGGGCGGCTGTGTCCTAGTATTGAATGCGGTCATAACTTAATGCCTCGCGGTTCGCAGACCGCTTTTTGGTAGCCGCCACTGGTTGCAAATACCGCCCAGAGGTTTGCAATGGGATCAAACAAACCAGGAAGCCGCGTCATCAACTATGCGGCAGCGGTTGCTGCTCTCGTGCTTTGCTCTGAAGTTTCGCATGCCGACCAGGGCGGTAGCTCATTCTGGTTTCCGGGTCAGTTTGCGAGTCTCGCCGCCGTGCAGCAGACACCAGGCTGGGCGCTCAGTGTCATCGATTACCATTCCAGCGTCGCCGCAGCGGGGAGCGCTGCTGCGGCCAGAGAGATCCTGGCCGGCAGAATCCCCGCGAACGTCAACGTTAATTTGAATCTGAGTTTGAGCGGGCGGGCCGATCTGGTCGCCCTCGCGCCATCGTATACTTTCGCGACGGCGGTGCTTGGCGGTCAGTTGGTCGTAGGCATGTCCGGCCAGTACGGCAGAGCCGCCGCCAGTATCGCCGGAACACTGACAGCGATAGCCGGACCGATTGTGGTGACGCGCACCGGAATGCTCGAAGGCTCGCTTACCTCCTACGGCGACCTCGCGCCATTCGCGGAACTGCTATGGAACCATGGCGTCAACAATTACATGGCTTACGTCACAGGCAATGTTCCCGTCGGCGACTATGATCCGACGCGGATTCCCAATATCGGGCTCGGGCACGGCGCGATCGACATTGGAGGCGCCTATACCTATTTCGACCCGGCGGCAGGAAACGAAATCTCGGGCGTCGCCGGCCTTACCTACAATTTCAGGAATCCCGACACCCAGTACCGGAGCGGCATCGATTTCCACTTCGACTGGGGCGCATCGCACTACCTCACCAAGCAGCTTTTCGTCGGCATTGCCGGATACGCCTACCAGCAAATCACCGACGATTCCGGCCAGAACCCGATCCTCGGTGGCTTCAGGTCATGCGTTTTCGGTGTCGGTCCGCAAATCGGGTACAGCTTCCCGGTCGGAGACATGCAGGGCTCCCTTAGTCTGAGGGGATACGGCGAATTCGGTGCAGCCAACCGTCCGTCGGGATGGAATACCTGGCTGACGTTCACCATTTCCCCGTCCGCGCCTGCCGCCATAGCGCCCACGAAGCATCTGGTTGTGAAATAAACCTCGTGCCAATGGACGTCGGCTGCGATCGGCCGATGTCTCAAATGGGTCAATCGCTACCGAAATGGGCAGTCCGCACGATGTCCGGTTTACCCCCGTTAGCGACCGAATTGCGGACATCGCTGGTGGTCCGTTTGGTGCCAATGCACGAAGTCGCTGCGCTCCAGCCCGCTGCGCGGGAGCAAGAGCCGAGAGGCCGGTAGCCAGGTGAGAGGACAGCGATGGCGAGGTGGCAAGGTCAACACGATCAGCTCATGTATTGTCGGCGTGCAACGCATGATCAAGAACAGCTAGGATCATCCGGCAGGCCGGCACCCTGATGCGGCGAGTCACATCGACCCCGCCATAACGCAATGACAAAGTTGTCTTGACGAATAGCGCAAACCAAGTTTGCTTGAATGTGCCGTGGATATTTCTACTCGCAAGAAATTGATCCGCACCATGCCACCGAACACCGATCGACCGATCAATCGCGCAATGGTTGTGGGATGTGCTGTTTCTGCCACGCGCAACCATTTGAAATTACACGAGCCAAAAACATTAAAAATCCACTTGTCCAACGTTCATGCCAAAACGCGGAAGTTGTGGAAGCATTCTGCTCGCGCCGCGTCCACCATCGAGATCGCCACCAACATACGATCCCCATAGCACTCGCTGCACTGCCGGGTGCCACACTCCCGCGACTTCGTGCATTGGCGCTTTTCGGACGCCGGCCGCCGCAGCGCGTGGATAGCCTCCTCATGCCGGCGTCCGTAAACCTGCACATAACCGGAAGTCGCGGCATTCACCACCGACAAAGGGATGACATCCCGGGCCTCGGTTGTTGATTAGATGTCAGGTGATCGAGCAACGGACATTGCGGTAGCGCGGCTGCCGGCGCGGCGAGATCGAGTCGCTAAATAAATCCGAAATTGACGCTGCCAGCAGCCGGGTCGGTAGCGATGCGGCGATTGTCCCGCCGGCAAGAGTGCCGATGAAATCGCGTCGCTGCATGGTCGTCCCCAAGCTCAGGCAAACGTCTGAAAAAGAATTCCTCGATGTTCCTCCCGCTCACAAAAATTCCGATCAGCCCGAACACAATTCAGCTCTTCTGGCTTACCGCCGGAAAGCGACGGGGCAGCTAATCGGGCCCTCGTCATTCGATTGCGCAGCGTACGTTTTCATAACGCGGCCTGTCTGACTGTACATATCCGTCAGCAACGCCAATTACTGTGTAGGTTTTCTGTCCGGGCTTCATTCGAAGTGAAATTATCGCGCGGCACGATCTGCCATTTACTGTTACGAGAAACAATTGATAATGCGTGGGATTATCTATAACGCGCTCAATCTGGTTTTTTGAGCGCACACACCATCTCGAATTGCCGAGTACTCCGCCAGAATTGAAACTACGCTGGATGGAACTGTTCGATCCGCTTACCACTTCTCGGACCGTACCGCTGCCCGACAAGATCAATTGAATATCCCAATGGCTGGACCGTCCATTGGAAATAGTATCATACTGGATCTGCACGTGCGTTGAATTGTCCGCAACGCAGCGGCTGGTTGCCATCAGCAAACAGAGCAACAAAAGAACTGGCTTCAATCGTTGCATCCCGCAGTCCTTTCTTTCGCTACACTGTCTACGCTTTGAAACTAATGCTATTGGCAGTATGATCTGCCATTGAACGAGAAGCATTTGCTGCCTGATGATCCCGCCCGGCGCGAATTAACGGGGTCGCGGCCACGCTCACGGGCCGCGATGGGTTTCTTGGTGACGACCCGTTCGCAAGTGTTGTCGTCGCCAATCTCCATGCCCGAGTCGCAGACGATCTTGACGCAATCGTCTCCGTCAACCTTGAAACCATGCTTGCAAATCAGCGGACAGACGCGATGCTTACCCACTTGCGGCTTGACGTCGTCAGGTACTCGATACTGGAAATGGTTTCCGCCAATCCCGGGATCAGCCAAATCTCTTTATCTGGCGCTTTGGGGATCGAACGTGCGCGCCTGGTTGCGTTGTTGGACGAGCTCCAAGATCTCCATTAAGGATTCCGCCGGCAACAAACACGGCTGGCCAACCAAGGTGCCGGATCAGAGGAACGCTGATGATACCGCCAAGGACCGCGCCAAGTCCGAACCCGGACCATGCGATGGCGACGAGAGTGGCGCGCTTGCGCGCCGGCGCATATTCAGAAACCAGTGCCATGACGTTTGGAATGGCGCCGCCGAGCCCGATCCCGCAGAGAAAGCGAAGCAGGGTAGACTGCTCGATGGAGGTGGCGGAAGCCGAGCCAATATTGAAGACGCCGAACCACACAATCGTGACGATCAAGGTTCGTTTGCGGCCCAACCTGTCGGCGGCATATCCGAACAGAAAGGCGCCGACCAGCACCGCTGCAAACACAGGGCCGAACTGACCTGGAGAGAGTTTCCATTCCGCGACGATGCTTGGCGCAACATACGCGGCCGCCTGCGTGTCGAAGCCGTCACACATGACGATGAGGACTGAAATAGCAAAAATTGCATATTGAAAGCGGCTAATTTCGCTGTCGTCGATGACGGCCGCGACGTCGACCTTGGCGCTGCCGACCATTCTTCCCCCACTCATGACCGGTCATTGCGCGGCTTGTAAACAATTATCAGGGCAATAGCTGCAATGTTCGTGCAAGGTTTCCGCCACAATGCAAGTGTCGTGCGCAAAATGACGTATTTGCGCAGCATATAACACCTGTGGCGTCGCCTATGCGGGAGCCAGCGAAAACCCTGTCGACCTATGGGCAACGCTTTAGCGCCCGTATCTCGCTGTCCATCTTTGTCCGCGTGACCGCCGCCAGCCGTGAAGCAAGCTCTGCTTGCGCTTTCCGGCAGTCTTCCGGCAGCCTTTCGACCAGCGCCGCGTTTGACGGCGAGACACCGTTGAGCGCCCCGCAGATGCCTGCCGCCATGCAGGCAATGGTATCGGCGTCGCGGCCGAAATTGGCGCCAAAGATGGCGGCTTGCCCGGGATCTCCCTTGGCCAGCCAGACAATTGCAAGCGCGGCCGGCACGGTCTCACGGCTGTCGCAAGCGATTGCCTGGCGAAACTTCCGATGATAGCGCTCGCGAAAGGTCTTGTAGTCAACAGCTGCGCGCGCAAGCTCCTGTGCCCCTGATATCAACGAGAGCATTTCTTTGCCGCTCCAAGGCTTGATGTAGCCGGTCGATGCCTTCAGGACGGCATCTACGGTCGACCCGGCAACCAGGGCTTCGGCAATGGCAGCGGCGACGGCTGCGGCACCGTCCTGGCAGAATGCGAGATTCGTGACATGGAGCAGGCTCGCAATCTCCATCGCCTGCGCGGCGGCGGCACGTGGATTGCCCGCATTTACAATTCCCACTGGCGCGATCGCCATTGCCGAGCTCGAACTCGGCATCGTTCCCTCGGCGATCGAGCGCGGCAAGTAGCCATGGCGAAGCTTGGCCGCGGCATGAAGAACAGACTGAAAGAAGCGGCCGACCTTGTTGCCGAAGATGGCGTCTTGATGCTCGCGCCATTGCTCGGCCCAGCTATCCGCATCAGCAAAGCCGTCGGTTCGAATCAGCGCGGCGGCAAGCAGGTCCCGCATGATGGTATCGTCGGTTCCGTCACCCCCGAACGACTCGACCCAGCCGAACGTTTCTTCAATTTGTGCCGGTTCGAGATTCTCAGTCGGAGTACCCATAGCATCGCCGATGACGCCGTAGGCAAGGCAGGCGAAAGCATGACTTTCAAGTCGAGTAGCTGCGTTGGTGTGCATATCTGCTCCTCAAAGCGACATGACGTGGACAGCCCGGGTGGAAATCGAGCCGGTGTCGACGACAAGCCCCACGCCGCCCCCGGTCAGTGGAAGCGGCTGCGCATCCGTAAACTCGAGAATTTTGTGGCCATCGACGAAGGCTTGAATCTCGTTGCCCTCGACCTGCAAATCCACGATGTACCTCTGGTCCAACTGCCAGGAAAACCGGTCACTCGCGAGAACGGTCTCGTCATGAACGCGCTTGATGAGCTTGGCGCAGCCACCATGGGTCTTGTCGAACATCACTGCATAGTAGCGCTCCCGGCCTTGAATCCGCGCCGCGAGGCCCCAGGCCTCCGCGAGCAGCGGCGTGATTTCCGAGCTCACGCGATAGTCTTTCCAGTCGCGAGAACCCTGTGCGATGAATCCCATCCCCGCGCCGTTGCTGACGCGCAATCCCTCCCAACGTGTCTGAAAGTGACTGACGTTGTTGACCCATGCGTGCTTCCACATGGTACTCAGATTGTCATCTGGCCGCCGCAGCACGGTTCTTGGCGCCCCGCTCCATGTCAGATAGTCGAGGTAAATGACGCCATCGACGCCGGAGCGTTCTCGCGTCTCGATTTCCAAACCGACCTCAAAGATGGGGTACCCATCGGTATCCGGCACGCGCCACGTCAGCACGGCTACGCCGCCGGGCAATAGTTCGTGCCTATCGCCGTAGATCTGCTCAAGTTCGTCGCGTTCGTCGTATACGCTTGCGTAAAGTCGGACCGCCACGTGCTTGCCATGGCTATCAGCTTCCAGTCGGCACTCGACGACCTGCCCCGAATATAGCGTCGGGCATGCGAGAAGCTGGTAGATCGGCATGGTGAAGACGTCCATGTCGAAGAACGTCGGCGTGGCAATACGCGCAACGCGGCCCGGCGACAGGCGTCGGAAGTTGACGGCCAGGCTGCGCTCGCCGTCCCGACTGTGGCCCGGCACGTTCCCGATCTCGACTTGCGCATCGGTCTTGGTGGCAAATCCCTGCAGGCTTCCGGGAAAATTGAAGTTGAAGCGTGCGCCGTTCTTGGCGGATACGTTTCGCGACGAGCCGGCGAGAATATGGCCTGTTGCTATCAAAGACTGCGCCTCGATGACGGCATCAGTTATCGATCCTCCGCCGTCGGCCGTCGAGATGTAGATACGGTCGGCAATCGGCGTGCGAAAGTCGGGGCCGGCGTCGATGCCCGCAAGCCCGGTCCGGATCCCGAACAGGCATCCGGCGTTTCCCGCGTTGCAGTCGGTGTCCCAGCCCGCCGTGTTGACGATTCGCATCGTGTCCTGAAAGCTGTTCCCACCGTACAGCGTGGCGAGGATGATCAATGCGTGGTTGGGAATAACGTGGCAGTTGCCAGGAAACTTGTCATAGCCGTATCGCTCCGCAATTAGGGCTCGCGTCCGTTGCCAGTCCTGGCTGTTGTCGACGGCATGCCACGCACGCACGTCTTCGATGACACGCCGAATCAGCGCATCCCCGGGAACGAAGCCGAGCCCGACATCCAAGAGTTTCTGCACGTCGGACTCGACGAACGCTTGCGCCTCCATGGCTGCCAGCAGTTTCGCCGCGTGGACCGCTTCCCCGTCGTGGCTGACGCGAGCCGCCTGCTCGGCCAGGTAGGCGGCCTGATCGGGAGCCCCCGGACTGACCATAGCCCACCCATCGATGAAGATCTGTGCACCAATCTGCTCGGCGACGGTCTTGCCGTTTAATTCGATCGAACCGCTCAGCGGAGCCGTAACGCCGGACTTCAAGCGCAAATAGGCCGTATGTTCGGTGGAATTTCCGATCCCGCCCCACCATAGGACCGAGCGGTCCTCCACGATGTAATTGAGCCAAGTGTTGCCGATCTGCTCCGAAGACAAATGTCTCGGAAAGCCGTAATCGGCCAGCGCTCGCGGGAACGCAAAGGTACCGGAAATGTCATCGTCGGTGACGACGAGATGATGCGAGCGTAGTGCGACGTCACGGCGTTCATTGACGTAAAAATTGATCGGACCTAATTCCCGCATGATGCGTTCATAGGGCCAGCCCTCAAAGGGACGGCCAAGATAGACGCCAATGATCTTGCCGAGCACACCGGCATAGACCCGCTCGGCATAGTCGTGAGGAATTTCAGGCACACATCGCTCCCTTCGCTCGCCGATTAGGCCGACGAGCGTTTCAGGATTTCGTACTTCAGCTCGAGGCTCTTGCCCGGCAACTCAAGGCCACCCGGCTGCAGCCGCCCAAGGAGCGTGTGGGCAGCCAATGCCCCCAGATCGAATTCGGGCTGTCGAACTGTCGTCAGGCCGAGCAGTTTTGCCGCCGGAATATCGTCGAATCCGGCAATGGCGATATCGTCTGGAACGGACAGGCCGGCGGTACGCGCGGCCACCATTGCTCCCACCGCTAGCATGTCATTGGCGCAGAAGACCGCCGTCGCGCGATCGGGCGACTGCGAAAGGATCTGACCCATGGCGCGGGCACCGGATTGCTCGGAATAGCGGCTATCCGTAACGAATTTCGGGACGAGGCCGGCCGCACGCATCGCGGAAGCGTAGCCGAACGCGCGACGAGCGCTCGGTCCGACCTCCGCCAGGATCATCGTGATGCGCTGGTGGCCACGCTCGATCAGATGTCGCGTCATCGCCACCGAAGCTTCCGCGTTGTCGATATACACGCTGTCGATTGGCAACGGTCCTCTCGGCTTATGCTGGCTTTCGAGGCGCACGATCGGGATCCCCTTGCGCGCCAGCGCGGCCAGTTGCGGGGCTCGCAGATGAAAGAACGTTCCCACCACGCCGTCTGCGCGTCCTTGGAGAAGCCAGTGGGTTGCCCGCTCTTCGCCTCCGGCCCGACCGTCCGTGTCAAAGATGAGCACATCATAACCGGCGGAAGCAGCGATGGATTGCAGGCCGCGAACAAGACCCGGATAAAACGGATTGGTGATATCGGGGATGACACATGCAAGCGCCATTGGTCGCGCGCTGCGCAGCACGCGGGCCGGATGGTTGGGCTGGTAGCCGAGTTCACCAGCCAGTTTGAGAATGCGGTCGCGCGTTGCCTTAGGGAGGGATGGCGTTTCCGTCTTGTTGAGCACCATTGAGACGGCCGCCTGCGAAACGCCGGCGGCTATCGCGATATCCTTTTGCGTCGGGCGAGCGGCTACACGTTTGTCGCGCCTGGCTTCTCGGGATTTCCTTGTTGACGCCATAATTACCCTTAGTTATACGTATCACTAAAGAAAATCAACCCCATCCACCAACTGTCCGTCTTTGGGAGGAAGCCGCTATGCCATGGTCCCGACGCCAGGTCGTTGCCACCATTCCCGCCGCAACTCTCGCAGCCGTTTTACCGCGAGGGCCTGCCATGGCGCAGGACGGACGCAAGGTGGTGACGTTCTGGTTTGCGCAGGCCAACTCGGACGGGCAAGCCGCGTTGCGGAATGATCTTGTTGATGCATTCAACACATCACAGGACAAATACCGGCTGCAACTGGAGGTGAAGGGCGCAGCGATCAATAACGTCTTGAAGGTCGCCCTGGTCGCAGGCAACGGTCCCGACATCGTGCAGACCTCAGGTCCTGCGTATCTGACCGCCATCGCCAAGGCCGGTCAGGTGCTTCCACTCGACGAACTCGCCGCCAAGTTCAAATGGAAGGAGCGGTTCCTGCCGGCGTTGCTCAATACTGGCGTTTACGACGGCAAGCTTTACGCGCTGCCCCGCGACTACGAGTCGATGCACTTGTTCTACAATAAAGATGTCTTCAAGCAGAACGGCTGGAAGCTGCCGACCAACCGCGCCGAGTTCGAACAAATCGCCGACGCCGCCCTGGCAAAAGGAATCATACCGTTTGGCGCCGGCAATGCCGATTGGAAGGGCGTCAATGAGTGGCTGATGACCGTGTTCTTCAACAACGTCGCCGGGCCAGACAACGTTCGCAAGGCGCTCTCGGGCGACATGCCGTGGACCGCGGCGCCGTTCGCCGAGGCCGTTGAGCTTTCGAAAGCGTGGTACGGAAAAGGATATTTCGGCAAAAACTATTTTTCGCTGACGAACGAACAAAGTTTTCTGCAAGTCGTCAGCGGCAAGGCGGCCATGGCCTTTAACGGAACATGGTCCTTTGGAACCAAATCCTACGGTATGTCGAATCCGGATACGGCAATGGATGTCGTCCTCATTCCGGGTCTCAGTCCGGCGGTGACGTCGCCGCTGGCGCATCTGGCATGCGGTGCAACGCTCTCGATCGCCAAGACTTCGCAGAATGCCGAAGGCGCTGCAGCCGTGTTCGAATTCATGCTGTCGCGGAGTTTCTATCAGAATATCAATCGCGACTGGCCAGGCAAGTGGGCACTGCCGGTGAAGGATCTCCCGCCCGACCTACTGCAGGGGATCGGCTACCCGCTGTTCGAGAAGACGATCGCCGGGCTGCACGAAGCATTCAGCAAGGGACAATACGGCTTCACCACCTGGACGTTCTGGCCGAACGCAACCAATAGCTATGTGACGGAAGGCATCGAACAGGTTTGGCTTAACCGGATCTCGGCCGATGATTATCTCAACCACATTCAGACGGTGTTCAGCCAGGAATTTAAGGAAGGCAAGGTGCCGCCGCTTCCTCCCCGCACGGCCTGAGCACGCGATGTGGTTATTCGCGCTTCCTGCGCTAATGATCAACGTCTGCATCATTCTGATTCCCGCCGTGCTGACGCTGATGATGGCATTCTATGCCTGGGACGGAGTCGGCCTTCCGGTGTGGGCGGGGCTGGCCAACTTCCAGCACATGTTCGGCGATCCTGTCTTCTGGTCGGCGCTGACAAATAATTTCATCTGGACGGCCATCTTTCTGACGGTTCCGGTCAGCATCGCACTGCTGATGGCCGCGGCCCTATTGATGTCGCCGCCGCTTTCTCGCGCCGTCGTTCAGCCCATCATCTTTCTGCCGCGAATTCTCGCCGTTGCCGTCTCTGGGCGCATCTTCCAGGGCATGATCTTCAGCCCGGCGACCGGTCTGGTAGCCTGGCTGAACGAACGTGGATTCTCGATCTCCGACCCGCTCGCCGATCCCGATCGTTCGCTCTACGCCGTCGCTGCCGTCGATATTTGGCATTGGTGGGGCTTTCTGGCGGTCGTCTTCCTCGCAGCGATGCGACAGATCAGCATCGACCAGATCGAAGCGGCGCGGCTCGACGGCGCCGGTTTCTTTGCTCTGTTGCGTTATGTTTTAGTGCCCGGAATTCGTTCAACGCTTACGCTGATGCTGATCCTGACCGTAATCTATTCGTTCCAGGTGTTCGAATTCATCTACATTGTCACCCAGGGCGGGCCCGCATACGGCAGCGAAGTTCTCGCGACGCTGGCCTACCGACACGCTTTCTTCGAAAGCGACGTCGGACAGGCGGCCGCCGCCGCCAGCGTCATGAGTCTTTTTGGCCTGTGCGCGACAGCTGCCTATCTCTGGCTTCAGATCCGCGACAGCGCCAACGCCACATGACCGCTGACCGATGGAACAGGATATTTAGCCTCACGCTGATCGGGGTCGCATCGTTTGCCTCTCTGTTGCCTATCGCGCTCGCGGTCATGAACGCGCTGAAGACGACAGTAGAGATCTCAACCAACCCGCTTGCTCCGCCGACGCGCTTTCATGTGGAGAATTTCACCTCGGCGTGGAAAAGCGCGGCCCTCGGCCCGAGCCTTCTCCATAGCGCCGAAGTGGCGAGCATTACCATCCTGATGGTCTGCCTCACGGCGGCTCCCTGCGCATATGTGCTGGCGCGTCAACGAGGCAGAGGATGGCGTATCCTGACGTTCTATTTCATGGCCTCGATTACGGTGCCCGCGCAGCTTTATTTATATCCTCTATACTTCATCTTCGCCAAGCTCGGCCTGGTGAACTCTATTCCTGCCGTCGCGCTGATCTACACCGCGATCTTCTCGCCGTTCGCGATCTTCTTGCTGCGGACCTATGTCATTTCGATCCCATTCGCGCTCGAAGAAGCGGCCAAGGTCGACGGCGCAACGCCGTGGCAGATGTTCTTCCATGTGATTCTCCCGATGATGCGGCCGGGCTTGTTAACCGTCGCAATCATCGTAGGGCTGAATGCATGGAATGAATTCGTGATTGCTGTAACATTTCTGCAGGACGACAGCACCATCACGGCGATTGTGAAATTCTACAACCTAACCGGACAGTATTCTACCGACTGGGGCCAAATGCTGGCCGCAGCGGTGATGATCGTGTTGCCTGTTGTGCTGGTCTTCGTATTCCTGCAGCGCCGCTTCATCGACGGCATGACGGCCGGCGCGGTCAAGTCATAGCAAGGACATGAGCTACGCTGGCGGAAGGATCCCTATGACGCGCCTTCTTGGGCGATCTCGTCGAATCCGCGATTGAAGAGCAAAGTCCTTACGTGGATGGAAATTGTAATGCAGTCTGTCAGCTCCTGAGGCATGGCGATGCGTGACGAAGCTGGGCGACGCGTTTCTGGTGCGGCCAACCCGCCGAAGCATTGTTCAGCTGGCGCCGAGCGGTTGCTTTCGAAATCCTCTCGCGTGGCCCGTCACCGACGATCGTCCGAGCCATTTTCGATAAATCGCGGCTTGCTTACTCGTTCGAATGAGACAAACCGGAGTTTTTGGTTCGGGCGCGCATATCTGGTTGTAAAATAAGGAACAAAGCGCGCCCGACACGATTTGGACGTGTGACCTTTGCCTTCGGAGGGCAACGGTCAAACTATGCTGGCCAATCGAGGAATGCCCCCTTCGATCAATCGCAAGAATCGGGTGCTGTGTGCTCGCGACCTGAACCCATCAAATCCGCGCTCGCTACCTCGCCCGCCATCCCCGAGACTGACGGCACAGCTATGGGGACCAAATCGGAAGCGGCGCCGATGGCCAGCAACAGTCATCCAGTGATTTCGGTACCGCCGAGCGACCGAGCGAATCCATTCTTCATCGTGACCCAGACCGCCGCCGACACGATAACCAGCTATCAGAAGACAAGAGGCGAGGGCAGACGCACAGCAGGATCCAGGATCGGCGCGGAAGCTGCCGTCTCCACGGCGCGCTATCCAGCCCGCCAGCGCGAAGAGGCGGCGTGTTAGACAAGAAGGCCGGGTCTCCACCCGCTTCGTGGGGATTGCCTGCCCGCGTTAGATCGGAAAGATGAGCAATCTCAGTGGCGCCGGGAGATTTTAAGTCCCTTGCGTCTACCAGTTCCGCCACGTCCGCCCTATTGATTTCCATAGCGTTTTCGTCCCAGGCCGGCAAATGTTTTCCAATCGAACCCTTGCGTTTTCCATTTCGGTTACAAAACCTGTTCACGCCTTGTCCGGACGGTCGCTGATCCTGCTGAATGCCCGGATGATGTTCTGCTCGGCCTCGACGGGCCGATCGCCGTCCGCGACGACGCTACCGTGTGGCCGTCCGAGAAGGAGATGCAGACCCGGGTGAGCCATTGGCTGCGTGACCAGGAGCGCGCCGGCCACATTGGCGTGCCGAGAGCGGCTCGCGATTACCTTCGCGCACTCGCCCAGCGCGTCGAGTCGACGCGCAAGAACTTCGCATCATTGGGAGCGGAAAGCGAACTGCTGCGCACGCTCGTCGCCGCTTCAAGCTCAAAAACGGCGGGTTTTGGCGTGCCCAGTTCTGTACCGAAATGGCGCGCCACGGTCGACGAAGATGAGCAATATTGCTTCGCCGTAGCGCTATGACGCCGGAGCCTACCACACGCTAAGCCCGAGAACGCGCCACCGTCTGCAATTTTGCGCTATGCCTCGTGGGCGAAAGTTTTCCGATGTCGCGAACGACTAGATATTCTCGAATAGCCAGGGTGCCGAACATCGCAGGAGTCGGGCAATGTCCGTTGTCGGGGGCAAACCGCAAGAGCTATGCTCAATCTGAGTTCTTCTGGGTTTGGCCCCACTCGGACATTGCGCGCTGTCCGCCCGAGGGCTACTGGTGGTCCGATTCTAACATTCCCGTCGCTTCATAGGTCCTGGAGCTTCAAGGGACTCGCATGGCATACGATTATGTCCTCGCAGGCGGCGGCTCCGCCGGCGCGACGCTCGCGGCTCGCCTTTCGGAAGATCCCAAGATCACCGTCTGCCTGATCGAGGCCGGCGGCGAGGGTAGAGGTGTTGTCGTCAGGGCGCCGATCGGCGTGGCGGCAATGCTGCCGGGTAAGCCGAAAATCAACAACTGGGCCTTCGAGACAGTGCCGCAGCCTGGGCTCAACGGACGCCGAGGCTACCAGCCGCGCGGCAAGGCGCTGGGCGGATCGAGTGCGATCAACGGCATGATCTATATCCGCGGCCATCACACCGACTATGACGACTGGGCAGCGCTTGGATGCGAGGGCTGGTCGTGGAAGGAGGTCCTGCCTTACTTCAAGCGCGCGGAAGGTAACGAGCGCGGCGCCGATGATTTTCATGGCGGTGACGGCCCGCTGCGCGTCGCCAACCAGCGCAGCCCGCGGCCGATCGCGTCAGCTTTTGTCGAAGCCTGCGCGGAAAACCAGATCCGTCGCAATAACGATTTCAATGGACCGGAACAGGAGGGCGCTGGGCTTTATCAGGTCACCCAGTTCTGGGGCGACGACAGGAACGGCGAACGCTGCTCGACGGCAGCCGCCTATCTGGATCCCGTGATGAACCGTCCGAACCTCACGGTCATTACGAACGCGCCGGTAACCGGGATCGTGTTCGACGGCAAGCGCGCGACCGGCCTGCGCTACCGCCGCGACGGGCGCGATAAGGCCGCCGAGGCCTCGCGCGAGGTGATCCTTTGCGGCGGGACATTCGGCTCGCCACAGCTTCTGCTGCTCTCCGGTGTCGGTCCCGCGGATGAACTCAGGCGGCACGGAATTAGCGTCGTGCACCAGCTCAAGGGGGTCGGCAAGAACCTGCAGGATCATCTCGATTGCATCACATGCTATTCATCGAAAGATACCGACCTGTTCGGTCTCAGCCCGGGCGGCGTGGTCAAGCTGGTTCGCAGCATGTTTCAATGGCGCAGGGACGGAACCGGCCTTTTCTCCTCGCCCGGTTCGGAAGGCGGAGCCTTTCTGAAATCAGATCCCGGCCTCGATCGACCCGATCTTCAGTTGCATTTCATCATCGCCAAACTCGATGACCATATGCGCAAGGTGCATTTTGGCTATGGCTTCTCCTGCCGCGTCTGCCAACTGAGGCCCTATTCGCGCGGCGAGGTCGGTTTGACCAGCAGCGATCCCCTGGCGCCGCCGCGCATTGATCCGCGCTTTCTGTCCGACGAGCGCGACGCCGAGATCATGCTGAAGGGGGTCAAGCTCGTGCGGCGGATCGTGCAGGCGCCGGCATTGGCGAAATACCGCGACAAGGATCTCTTCGCCGCTGGGATCACCTCCGATGAGGCGCTGATGAACCACATCCGCAACAAGGCCGATACGATCTATCACCCTGTGGGCACCTGCAAGATGGGTGTCGATGACACGGCCGTGGTGGACCCGAAGCTGCGCGTGCGCGGACTGCAGGGACTTCGGATCGTCGACGCCTCGGTCATGCCGACGCTGGTCGGCGGCAACACCAATGCGCCGACCATCATGATTGCCGAGAGGGCGGCGGACTTGATCAAGGCGGCGTAGCCGCTCCCCTTGGTTTTCGAACGGAACATCGCCAGCAAGAGGACACTTGCACAGCAGAAACTCGATGCTGCGTTCTGCCCGGTCATCCATCCGATGAGGAAGTGCATGGACGATCGACGGCGCTCGCATACCGGCGCGATCATGTTTGCGCGGGAAACTGCCGTCCGCCTTGGAAGGGCTGGGCGCGGTTTGTGCGAAATGCGGCGCGATGTGCGCGCGGCGCGTGCATTTGCACCGTATCTCGGGTACCGGGCCAAATACCCTAAAGTTCAATCGCTTATCGGCGCCGAATATGGCCGACCAGAGTCAGCTTGACGGTTCGAAGCCCGGTGGCTTACATCAATGGACCAGCGGCGCTCATTTGAATTCGCAGAAGAATTTGCTTTGCAGACGGCTATTCCAACCAGGGGCCCTCGCACCCAGGAGGTCGTCTCCTTCGGGCCGTTTCGGCTGTTTTCCTCAGAGCGCGTTCTCAAGAAGGCCGATGAGACGGTCAAGCTTGGCAGCCGTGCGCTCGATATCCTGCTCGTTCTGGTCGAGCATGCGGGTGAAGTGGTCGGCCAAAGAGAGCTGGTCGCCAAGGTTTGGCCCGGGCTTTTCGTCGAAGAGGTGACCCTTCGGGTCCATATGACGGCATTGCGCAAGGTCCTCGAGACCGGCGAAGGCGGCAAGCGCTATCTCGCGAATGTGCCGGGCCGCGGTTATCGCTTCGTTGCGCCGACGTCGCGGGATGCGGTGGGTTTGCCGACTGCCGATGACTTTCCTGAAGCTCACTACCCTCTGCCACCGCTGCTCGCGCAAATGGTGGGGCGCGACGAGATCGTTAGCGAAATCTGTCACAAGCTGACAACCGAGCGGTTCGTGACCATCGTCGGACCGGGCGGATTGGGCAAGACGACGGTAGCACTTTCCGTCGCGCATACATTGCTGCCGGAATTTTTTGGCGCCGTCTGCTTTGTGGAGCTGAGCCCGGTCACCGATCCGCGCCTGCTGGCACCAGCCGTCGTCTCAGCGTTCGGCCTGCCGGTTCAGTCCGGCGACCCGATTCCGGGATTGGCCGGCCATTTGCGCGGCAAGCCCGTCCTGCTCATCCTCGACGGCTCCGAACATCTTATTTCGGAGGCTGCGGCCCTGTCGGAGAGGCTTTTCGCCGAGCTACCGCAGCTTCATCTGCTGGTGACCAGCCGGGAAATCCTGCGCGTTCGCGGCGAAAACGTCTACCGGCTGCCTTCCCTCGAAACCCCGCCTAATGGCTCTAGTTTGACGGCCGCCGAGTTGCTCGGCTTCCCGGCCGTAAAGCTCTTCGTCCAGCGCGCGACGACGAGCGGCGGCCCGATCAATCAGGCGGATCAGGACATCAGGATCGCCGGCAATATCTGTCGCAAGCTCGGCGGCAACGCGCTTGCCATCGAATTGGCGGCGGGGCGTGTCGAAGCCTATGGTCTGCAAGAGGTAGCAAGACTGCTCGATAGTGAATTTGCTTTGCGCTGGCCCGGACGCCGGACTGCTCCGCCTCGTCATCAAACACTGCGCGCGACGCTCGACTGGAGCTACAACCTGCTGTCGGAGGTCGAGCGCACGGTTCTACGGCGCCTGTCCGTATTCGTCGCAGGGTTCACGCACGAAGCCGCGCAGCAAGTCGCCGGAGGTCCGGGGGTCGCGGCGGAAGAGGTGTTCGACGCGGTCGGCGGACTCCTGATGAAATCGCTTGCCTCTGCCGACACCACGGGCTCGATCGCGCGCTATCGACTGCTTGACACGACGCGGACCTATGCCGCGCTGAAATTGGCCGATACCGGAGAACGCGACCAATTCCGGCGCGCGCACGCCGAATATTATTGCGCATTGTTGAAGACGGCGAATGCGGCGGATTTGCCGACACATGAGCAGCGCGCCTTGGTCGCACATCTCGACGACATCCGTGCCGCGCTGCATTGGGCATTTGGACCCGACGGCGATCTAGCCATCGGCGTCGACCTGACGAGCTATGCGAGCCCGATCTGGCTGAGCAAAGCCTTGTTTGCCGAATGCCGTGACTGGACGACCAAGGCCGCCGCGGTTGCTCCAGACCGCGAGGATGGCAAGGCGACAGATCAGCAGACCGTGATCCGTCTGGCGCTTGCGAGCTCTCAGTTGTTCACGACAAGCTTTTCGGTGGAGGCGATGGTCGCCTGGACCAGGACGCTCGCTGAAACCGTTCGTGAAACGCAGGGGCAATTGCTGCTGCGCTACTTAGCGTCCTGGGGAGGGAATATCCGTACCCACTATGATGAGGCGTTCGAAATTGCCCAACGTTGTGCCGACGATGTGAGGAAGCTGTCTGATCCAGGTCCGACCGCCCTGGCGGAATGGATGCTGGGCCACTCTCTGCATCATCTCGGCAGGCTTGCAGAGGCGCGAACGCATCTTGAGCGCTCGCTCGATGTCGACACGGAAAAGGCGCGGCTCGCGCAGGTCAACGCTATCGGCTACGACCGCCGCGTTGATACGCTCGGCAATCTCGCAAATACGCTGTGGATGCAAGGATTTCCGGAGCAGGCCGAGTTGTTGGGGTTGCGCGTGCTTGAGGCGGCACGGCCGCTTCAATTCGCAATGCCGCTCAGCGTGGCGATGACATGGGCCTGCTTCAACAGGTACTTGTCCGATACCGACATCGACGCCGTCGAGCACGACATTGTCGAACTGATCGAGCACGCCAGAACCCATTCGATAAAACCCCAAGTGGGGATTGGTCATTGCTTTTTGGGCCTGTGCCAGACGAGGCGGAATCAGTTCGATGCAGCGATGTCGCTGGCGACCGAAGGGCTGCGGCTATTGGCCGAAATGCGATACGAGGTATTCGTTCCTCTCATCCTAGCTCACCTCAGTGAGTCCGCAATCGCGGCGGATCGCCATGCTGATGCTGTGTCCCTGATGGCGCAGCTCGCAAGCAGGGATCCCAACAAAGAGCATTGGTGTACGGCCGAGGTGCTGCGGGTGAAGGGGTTGCTGGCGCTATCGGGCGATGACGATCCGAACGCGGCAGCCACTCTCTTTCTGCAATCGGCGGCGCTGGGGCGCAAGCAAGGCGCGCTCGCGTGGGAGCTGCGGGCGGCGATGAATCTCGCCCGATTGAGGGCCAATCAGGGCCGCCAAAGGGAGGCCATCGAGTTGCTGGAAGCGGTTTACAACAGGTTCACCGAAGGCTTCGAGACTGTCGATCTTCTTGCCGCGCGGAGCCTGCTCCGCGAGCTCGCCCATCAAAATTCATAAGCTCCGTTGCGCATGCTGGAGGCAGATTTACGTTCGTGACGAAGCGTACGCCGCTCTTGCCGAGGCGGGACTGAATTACGATAATTACAAATGGCCGGCTGCCGGCGCTCGCCGAGGAGCCGTTTCTTGGCGCGACAGTTCTCATCGCCGGTCCGGAACCGGCGGCACTTGCCGCCAAGTCAGCAACAGCAACAATCCCGATCGTTTTCGTGGTCGGGTCCGATCCGAACAAGCTGGGGATTGTCGAAAGTTTCAATCGGCCCAGCGCAAACGCCACGGGCGTGCACATCTTCACCACGGCGCTTGAAGCCAAGCGACTCGCGATGCTGCACGATCTGGTCCCAAATGCGCAAACCATTGGCATTCTGGTTAATCCCGGCTTTCCGTGTGCCGCCGACGAGGTTCACCAAATTGAGGCCGCAGCACACGGACTTGGCCAACAGGTCCTTATCCTGCGCGCCAGCACGCCTGCCGAATTCGACGCGGCCTTCGATCTCGTAACGCGCGAGCACATTCGGGCGCTTTCGGTCTCGGCGGAACCGTTTTCCGACAGCCGTCGTGATCAACTGGTTGCGCTTGAGGTCCGCCATGCGGTGCCGGCGATGTATCAGTGCCAATGTGAATGGCTCTGCGGCTCACCGACAGACGCGAAGCGCGACCTTATCAGCCGTCGCCAGCAGCCCGCGGATTCCCAATGGAAGTGCTAGGGGTTTGACGTTTATGCAAGCCGGGTGGAACCCCGCCGCCCTCAAGAGATTGAAAAGCTCCTCTCGGTTATAAGTTCGATGCGTTTCGGGGCTCGCAAATGGCCATTTGCACATAGTCTCGCGAGACGTAACATAGATCGCAACGCGACCGCTTGGTTTCAGAACGCGATAAACCTCGGCCATGTCGCTCCCGCTCGCATCAAAAAAATAAGCGACATTTGCCAGAAGAATCTTGTCGAATGTGGAGTCGATCCACGGAAGCGGGCTAAATGGTCCTTTGACAAGCGACATCCGCCCCCCGTCGATCGCTGCCTGATTCATGCAGGTTGCCTGCCGAAGCATACGATCGGATTGGTCAACTCCGAACACCCCGCCGCCGGGCACGCGAGCTGCGATTGTCCGTAAAGCCCAACCTGGCCCAAAGCCGAGCTCAAGAACCTGATCGGTCGGCGCTAACCCCAAGGCATCGATGGATAAATTGTTTGGCTTGTCATTGCCGAATGCCATAAGCCATCCGAGAAGCGACCCGAGGGCACCAGACGGATGCCTTAATTGGACGCTGAGAGCATGCCATAGGCGATCAAAAACATGACGCGAGCGAGGGTTGCCTCCAACGTCTCGCGACCCGTCTTGAGGACGATCCCTCACTGCTTTGCCGCAATGCTTTCAAGCCGTTCCTGGATTACCAGCCGACGGTTTTTATCCCAGGCTGGCCGATCAGGATGCGGCGGAAAGCTGAGCGCATGGCGAAACGCTACAGCGGATTTGGCGTATTCCTTCTGCTCATAGAGGAAGTCACCATAGAAATACCAAGCGTCCAATCCAGTCGGCGCAAGTTTAATGGCCTGCTCCAGCAATTGACGAGCTTTTTCCTTATCGCCAAAGCCGATCGGAAAACCCGGGACGCGGTAGTAAAGCACGCCGAGGCTGGTTGGTGCGCCGGCATCGAGCTTGGCAGGAGCCATTTTGTAGGCCTGCTCTAGGATGTCGCGAGCGCGTTTGGCAAGGCCGAGGGCGGAAAACGCGCTGGCCATCGAGGCCCGCTCGCTGGTGATGATGCCGTCCCATATCAGCACTTCGGGCCGGTCGGGAAATTTTGTGGCGACTGCATCGGCGTCTTCACCAAGCGCATTCATTTGCTTGGTTTGCTCGTCTCCTTCGGGAACACCGAACTTGATCGCCTCCCATGTCGTTTGCAGGCGATGGACCTCAGCATCAACAGCGTCCGCCGCCTGGACGGGAAGCACGCGAAAACCGGCTGTCATCAGTAAGATGCAGGAGAGGATTGTTCTGCGCGAAGGGAGTATCATGAGTGAGTGCCTTGTTGCCGGGCCGGTCGTTTTTGCGATCGGCCACGATCGATCCAATTCCGATCGTCAATGGATCTGACGCGCCAGAGACCAGTCTATGATTTTAGGGAAGAGCCGCTGGATAAGGACGTAAATTCGCTCTGGAGCGGGGGCGTAAACGGAATCCCGACCGGCAACAACCGCGTCCCAAATTGCTCGCGCGACGACGTCGGGACTGTCCATGCTCATCTTGGTTTCCGAGATAAGCTTTGCGAAAGCCGCCGCCGCGTCTGTCTTGGTTGCGCGTGGCGCGGCGTAAGTCACTCCCACCCCTTTGGCCTCAAGTTCGCGGCGCAACGCGATAGAGAAGCCTCTCAGCGCGAATTTCGTTGCGGAGTAACAGGCAAAACCGGGATAACCGATGTCCCCGAATATCGATCCGATATTCACGACGCGCGACGGCTTGGCGGCCAGCAACAGGGGTAAGAGATCGCGCGTGAGCGACATCGGCGCCACGACATTTGTTGCGAAGGTCCTGGCGATGACCTCATCGCTGCAACCCTCCAGCGGCCCTCCCTCGACAACTCCCGCATTATTGACAAGGATGTCGAGAACGCCGTGCGCGCGGGAAATAGCGCTCACAAGGCGCTCCCTGTCGTCCTTGCGGGTAATGTCGGTGGAGACGACGACGCACGATACGCCGTCGCCGAGAAGTTTTCCCGTTTCCGCCAGAGCATCCTGCCTGCGCCCTGCGAGCACAAGAGCCATGCCCCTCTTTGCGGCCTCGATGCTCAGAGCACGGCCAATGCCGGATCCCGCGCCTGTGATCAGGACGACCTTTCGTTTAGGCAGCATTGCTTAGCTCCGCGCGGGAGCCCAAGTCGTGGAAAATACCCCCGTATAGGCGATAGAAGATCTTCGCGTGCTCGACGATGACGGATTGGGTCTTGGCATCATCAAAGCCATCGACAAGCTTGCGGAAGAAGCCGACGTGGTCGGCATCAAGCGAACCGTGCGTACGAAGATATGTGAATCCGGCGTCGGTCTCCAGCCCGAGCGTTTTTTTTAACATGTCGGCCAGTTTGTCAGCGAGGAGAACGGACATTCCCTCCAGAACGTGGACGCTGCCGAGAAAGGCGTATGGGCTTACATGTTCGATCGCGTAGTAGGCGTAACCGACCATCACCTGACACGGAATTCGCGGCATTTCGGTTCGAACCGCTTCCGGGTCGCCACCCAAATTGCGGATGTCGTCCAAAATCCACTTCTCGTGACCGCGCTCTTCTTCCATGTACTCGACGAGCGCGTCTTGATAACGCTCATCCTTGGTCCGCGACGCCGCGAGCGCCAGCAGCGGAAACGTATGTTTCACGTGATGATAGGCCTGTCCTAAAAAATCGAGGTAGAGGGCACGAGGAGCTCCGTTGCGAATGGCGTGCTGCACAATGGGTATCGCCAGAAATGCATCCTGTTCTTTTGCGGTTTCCGCAATCAAACGCGCGTAGAAGCTCATGACCTTTTCCTTTTAGATATCGGCGTTGGTAGATAAAGCGAGCTTGCGTTCGACAAAGCTCTCGACTTGCTTTCGCGCTGGTCTTCCGTTTGCGAGCAGTTGATTGTCTGTTGCCTCCTGGCTCGAGACAACAATGCATGCCTGGGGAACGGCGTAGTCCGGCGCCTGCGCGCAGCACTTGGCGACGAAAAGATGAAGATCGGATTCGGGTATGTTTGCGAACCAATCCTCGCCGATTGACGACGGGAAAATCACGGCTGTGAGATAGGGTTTTCCGTGTCCGACGACCGCGCAGAAAGCGATGCGCGGGTCTGCAAGCAACATCGTCTCGATCCATTCGGGACTGATGTTCCTGCCGTATGATGTTACGATGAGGCTGTCCTTGCGGCCTTGAATGCGCAGAAAGCCGTTCTCATCGAAAGCGCCCAAATCTCCGGTCCGCCACGGCCGCTTCGGTCGTTCCTGGCCAAGATAGCCGTCCGTGATCGAGGGACCATCGACGACGATCTCGCCTTCGTCCAAGGAAACGCAAAGGCCCTCAAGCGGGCGGCCTACGGTGTCGGGCCGACGCTCACCCGGCCGGTTGAGTGAAACCACCGAGCAGCACTCGGAAAGACCGTAACCCTCATGCACAGGGATACCTAATTCCCAAGCGGCATCGGCAACCTGCGTTGGCACGGGGGCGCCTCCGACGGCGACAAAGCGCAATGAACTCGGCGCGCGCTTGGCCCCCAACCGTAATTCGCCGACCCATTGTTTGAGCAGCTGTGGCACGACGACACTTGTGGTGGGTTGATTGGCCTCAAATACTCCTGAGATACCTCGGGCGCTGCCGCGAGCAACTTGATCAGCGAAATCGGGGTCGAAATGAACGTAGGCGCCAAGCATCGCCGGGATGAAGATTGAACAAATCGTCTCTAGCAAGAGGGGAAGCGGTAAGACTGACAAATAGGTGTCTTTGGCGGTGGCACCCGTGGCTGCAGCGAGCGCCGTGGCCGACCAGGAAATCTGCCCACTCTCGTGACGCACACCCTTCGGCTGCCCTGTGCTTCCGGAAGTGTAGATAATTTGCCCGAAGCCCGGCAGCGGCTGAAAAGAACCCTTTGGCGAACTGTGATCAATCAAGCTCGTCGGCACGCCGGCTCCACTCGCAACCGAAGCCGTCTCGTTCGTTGTCAGGATCGAACCGATCGAGGCGTTTCGAACCACATGTCCAATTTGAGTTGGGCTGAAGAATGCAGGGAGCGGAACGGTGATCTTGCCTGCGAATGCGCAGGCCAACTGAGCCACCACCCATTCGACGCCGTTCGGGGCCAGTATTCCAATTGTCTTGGGTTGCTCGACCAATTCGGAAGCAAGTCCTTGTACCTTCGACAACAGGTCGCTTCTGGTGATCGATCCATGGCCATCGGTGACGGCAACGTTCTGCGGCGCTTCGACCGCGTGAAGTTGCATCGTCTCAAAGAGACGGAGCATACATTGTCCTCTCGCTTGGATTTCGAGAGCCCGGCGCTACTCTCGGGCTCTGTATCGCAAATACCTTTGGCTCAGAGGCGTAATACGTTCCCCATAGATGATGGTCGGTTATGCGACACTGGTCAGCGTCAGCCAAATGGATCATCGGATGTCCCAAGCGACCGACAAGCAAAGCAAGGCGGCGCGTTAGTGTGAAGAATGACCAGTTGAAGCCATTTGCTTCACCGAATTTTCCAATTGCTTCAATGAAATGCAGGGTTGTGCGGTGCGCCTGGCTTGCGAGCGTCGTCACTTCGAATATTTGCTCGCGAGATACCTTGCGCTCGGCAAATCGACCGAGCGCTTCCTCGACGGGTGTGTTCAGATAGCTCTCGGAGAAAAAACCGTCATCTTTTGATCGGATTCCTGCAGCACAATCGACCTGGTTGAAGTGATCGAGAGACGCGATAATACGGGACGGAAACTTCTTGATGTCTGCGCCATACTCGGCTGCGTATAGTCTCCGGATGAAGGCTTCCGCTTGGTCCCGCAATGGATGATCGCCGCCCAAAAGTATTGGCTCACGCATCGTTGCGTCTCGCGCCGTCATAGGGATCCCACGTAGCGGGTTGCGTTCGAGGCGTGTGTCCCTCCATAGTGGTTTTATTAAGCGCGTTGCTTTAGCGATCTCTTAACCAAATCGGCAAAAGCCGTGTCTTTTTAAGGACTTATTTGCGGTTGGCGTCGATCCCCGTCCAATTCACAGCGCACTTATATTAGAATGATTCTAAACTTGTGGTAACATATCGGTTATCGAGGTCTGAACCTCCCCATGGCTAAAGCCAGGGGGTTCTGAGAGAGGCAGAAGGCAGTCTTTCCGGGGCTCTCGCGGTCTCTGTTTGCAGAGGCGCTACATCATCCCCGGCCTCGACGGCCGGCCCAACACTCTTGATCCGGCGACCCGCTCTAACGCCATTACGGACGTGGGGTTGGGCAAAGCCCTTCCCGCTTGCAGGTTGAAGTACACTCGACATCGCCGTCCTCAGGAGCGGTTCCGCACTGGCCCAAGCGATCTTGACTTGGGGAATGTCGAGCAAATTCGTATCGCAGCATGTCGCAAGAAACGCGCTGTAGAGATCACGTTGAACCGGCTCTGTCCTGCCATCGCCGAACACATGAACCCGCTGCGAGAGCGGCTTCTTGATGTATTCGCCCGTGGTATGATCGAGCTGGCTCAACCGTGTATGCCGGGTTTTGATCTCAATCACTCCACCGCCAGCACTTGCAGCCTTGCGCTGAAGCATCGAGATCAACATTCCTGGCGCACGCACTTTCACGCTGCGACCGTAGTTCTTCTGAAATGACTTGTAGCTCAACTCCTCTGTTTTGATGGTTGTCCCTTGACCGAGAATGCGGTTCGCCAACTCGCCATGCGATCGCTTGCGCTCGGCAGCCAATACTCGATCGCGCTCGCGTTTCGAAGCGGCAAGCGCCTGATAGCGCTGCGACCTGTTCCACCTTCTCTTACCCTTGATCGCGCGCCCTTTGGCATCGAAGTTGTCCAGGTTGGTTGCACGTCGCGAGCGGTCCATCGCGCGCTGGATACGCCGGCAGTCGTTCCACGGTTCGACAACGCTCGGGCATAACTGCTCCAAAATAGCGTCGTCGCTTGATACCGCCGCGATGCTGGACGGCCCGATGTCGAGTCCGACAGTACCGTCCTTGGTGGTGTGCGTAGCGGGCGGCAAGCCCTCTTGCACCAACTGGCAAAACCAGCGAACGCGGCCCTTGATCTCGCGCCGGATAATGCGGACATACTTGGTCCTGGCCGCGAGCGCTTCTCTTTGCCAATCGCGTTTGTCCTTTGGATCGAGCATAAGCGGCAGCACAAGGCCGCTGTAGTGCACGGCCGGAACCGGCTCGGCGCGGTAGCGGATCACAGCGTCCGCTTTGCCCTCGATGCTGTTCAGCCGGTTTAACGATTTGAACCGTGGGCGGCCGCGCTTGCCAAACGCATACTGCTCGGCTGCCCGGAACGCGCGCAAACTCGTGGTTTGCGTGTCGTGGCTGCCGAGGTGATCGCCGATCCAGCAGGCATTGCGGCAGGAGAGCGCATGCTTTTCAATCTCGCGCGAGGTGAAGCCGAACCGCTCCAGTTCGGCCCCGAACGCTTGCGAGCGCGCTTTGTTGTGACGCTTGTCCACTGTCGCAGGCACGGCGCGTGCGGCTTGCCATGCCTTCGACTGCTTCATCAGATCGAGGCGGCGAAGGCACTCCTGCAAACAGGCATTATAGAGGTGCCGGGCCGCGTTCAGCCGCGTATCCAATGTCTTCTCATCCGCCGCAGTCGTCTGAAGCGGGAACTCGGCGACGAAGGACAGGGTTTTAACGCGCGGCATCACAGTCCTCTACGCATCAATTGCCGACTGCATTCATCTGCTAAAGTCGGATAGCTCTCTCCTATGGCTCTCCTATGGCTGAGTAAATCTTTGCTCTGTACCGCAGAGGCGATGCCAACCCGACCAGCGACTTCCTCTAATGCCCTGTCGCACGCTGTTAGATTATGCCGGATGAAGTTTACGGTGATGCGTTCGAGAAACTCGGCGGGTGCATCTTCCGCCGCCCCGTCTCCATCCCAGTGCCGTTCGTTATACGCTTTAATCGTCGCACGTCTCACCCAATGTTCCGGGCGCGTTTCAACAGAAACGTGCATTTCCAGAACCTGCTGCATCAGTGCCGCGCGCTTTGTCTCCACGGCAGTCTTTGCTCCGCACTGACGCCGAGCAGCTTTCGCTTTTGCAGCAAGAAACTCTGACGACACCTCGAAGGAAGCTACTCTTGCGGTGTCGTAGAGGCGCATAGGCGCTGATTTCGCATAATGAGAATTGCGCCTTACCACATCCGGTTCCCCAAGGAACGTGATGAGGGCTTGTGTCCATCCTCGCGCCTTAAGACCGGCAATTGAAATCATTTGAGGCTTTTCCATCAGACCCTCTTCTGATTTTCAATGTATTGCTTGATGAGCGCGAGGGGAGCGCCGCCGACCGAAGACACAAAATAACTGTTCGTCCATAATGTTGGAATGCGCGTGCGCAGCACCCGGAACTGCTGACGGAGAGCACGCGAAGACCGGCGCTTGATGCCCTTCACCAGCCCATAGTTGAAACTAGGGGCTTGCGCGCCTAAGTTCGGTCAAAAGTTCCGGCGCACTGACGCGTGGAGCACTGACGCGTCATGAGTTGGCGCTTAGCGATGTCGATCCTCCGCTTGCCCGCGGTGGGTTCATCGATGCCGATGAACTCGCGCTAAACACGATGCCGTAGAGAGGGGCCAGTTGGGTCGAAGTATTCCCGTTTTCTACCCTCGAACCTACTTCTGTAGACGCGCCGACCCATTCGCTGTCACCCGCAACTGCAAGTGACAAGTGAAGTGACGATGAGAAGAGTCCGCCCAAAATCGACAAGCATCTTGTCAGGTTCGTGCCAATCACGCCGCGCGAACGCTATCCAGAAACTTTTCGACCTCGTCCTTGAGGTGAGTGCTCACATCCGAGAGTTCCTGTGCCGATTTCAGCATCAAACCCGATGTCGTTCCTGTTTCGCGGGCATTTTTCGCAACGCGCTCGATATTGTCAGCGACATCGAGGGTGCCGCTGGCGGCAGCCTGGACGCCCTCCGCGATGCTTTGGGTCGCAGTGCCCTGCTGCTCGACCGCGGAGGAAATCGAGGTGGTGATCCCGCTGATGCGCTCGATCGTCAAGCCGATCGCCTTAATCGCGTTGACTGACTCTCCCGTCGCGCGCTGCATGTTAACAATGTGCGCACTGATCTCTTCGGTCGCTTTCGCAGTCTGGCCAGCCAGGGTCTTGACCTCTTGCGCGACCACCGCAAATCCACGGCCTGCGTCGCCGGCCCGTGCGGCCTCGATGGTCGCGTTGAGCGCGAGCAGATTTGTCTGTTCCGCAATTGATGTGATCAGCTTCACCACGTGGCCGATCCTGTCGCCGGCGGCTGACAATTCTGTCATCCGCTCATCGGTTGCGTCGGCCTGCCTGACCGCATCGGCGGTAACACCGTTGGACTCTTGAACCCGGCGGCTGATTTCAACGATCGACTGCGACAGTTCGTTTGAGGCGGCCGCGGCGCCGCGGACATGCTCAGAGGCCTGCCGGGAGGCCCCGGCGGATTGACCCGACATCTCCGCCGTTGAATGGGCGGTCACGGAAAGCTGCTGTGCATCCTTTTCGAACTGCCCCGAAGAATTTCAGCACGCGCTCGATGATTCCGCCGATCTTGGTGCGGAAATCCTCGACAAATTGATTCAGCTCCGCTTTGCGACGATCCATCGCGAGCTTTTCATTGCTAACGCGCTCGGCCTCAAGTTGGCGGCGCTCGAGTCGGTTGTTCTTGAAAACGTCGACGGTCCGGGCGATCGCGCCGATTTCGTCGTGGCGATCGGCGTGCTGAACTTCGACGTCCGTCCTTCCCTCGGCGAGAACCGTCAACGATTCCGTCACGGACCTTAGCGGCTTGGTGACGCGACGGACAATCAGCATCGTCATCCCGAGCACGAGCAAAGCGGCGATGGCCGCTGCAATGGCCATCGCCCATAGCGCCTGTGACAGCATGCTGTCGAGCTGAGCTGTGGGAATGCCAACATAGACGATGCCGATCACCTTGCCGGCGGTACCGAACACCGGCTGATATGCAGTGTAGAAACGACGCCCGAACAGCATCGCCGGGCCATTATAGGCTTGGCCGCGGCGGAGTACGGCTTGGGCGGGATGATCAGCCGCGAGTTGCGTGCCGACTGCCCGGTCGCCATTTTCTTTTTTCACGTTCGTCGTTTCGCGAACAAACTGCTGCGATGCATCATCGTAAACGAACAGCGTGGCCGTGCCTCCGACATAGGAGGTTGCCCGATCGACAATCTTGTGATCGCTGAATTCCGGCATCTTCGGAATCTCAATACGCTCAACGACGCCGTCTCGAATTGCGATCTTCGCATCAGGGAAGGTTTCGCCGAACGCAAGCGTGAGCGTGCGGAGGTTAACGTCGATATCGCGCTCGGCGCGGGCGTCGAAGTCGCGCGTCAGCGACCAGTATCCCGCACCCACCACGAGCGCCGTGTTTACGGCTATCAGGAGAGCTGCACTCAGGACGGCCTTTGGCCCCAGGTTAAGTCGCAAAAAAGCGAGGCTGCTTCCCTTTAGACCGAACGCCATGGGGATGCCCTCCAGAAAATCTGCTTCAATTATAAAAACTTACTTTTAATGATTTCCTTTACCATCACGTTAATGATGGGTTGGCTTGTACCGAAAATCGCATTTTAGAGTTGCAAAAAAGTGCGCGCAATTGCCCCTGACCATCGGGAGCATGGACCGAGCTCGCGCTGCGCAAGAGACCACGGGCGAGCTGGTGCGACTGGCGGCCAGCAGGAGGAAGGCCACGACGTCTTAGATACAGGTTCGGTGGCAAAGCTCGAGCTCGGTGCTATCGCCGATGACAGGCCGGTGAAACTGACCGTCGAACTGCCTGCGGCCGTACATCGCGATTTGCTTGCTTACGCCAAGGCACTTGCACACCAAACCGGGCAGCCGATCGCTGACCCCTTGAAATTGGTCGCGCCGATGCTGGTACGATTCATGGCGACGGAACGCGCGTTTGCAAAAGCTCGGCGCAAAAAGCAAGTCGAAGGCCAGGGATAGCGCTCTCTCAGCAGCTTCAGGAAACCCGCCAATGCGGGATTCTCGTTGTCCTGCTTCCAATGCGCTGAATGGCTAACCCGGGCTGGACCGGTCCCATCTCGGACCCTCTATGGATGACACCAGCGAAATTCGCACCAAGAGAAGCCGCAATCGTCAAGCCGATGCCAAAGCCGGCACCGACCAGGCTTTTGATGCTTTCGCGGCTTATATCATGTCGCACCATTTTTGGCCGGTCAGCTGGCGAGGCAAGTCTGGCGACAACCATGTCATGAATCTTATGTCCGGGATCCCGTCGGCTCAACAAAAGCGCTTCGCCCTTTAGGTCGGTCCAATGAACGATCTCATTGGCGGCCAGCCGATGGCCATCCGGAAGCACAACCAGAATGCGTTCACTCCAAAGCCACATTGACTTGGTGTGCGGAAGGTGCGTTTCGCCGGTCACGATGGCGATGTCGACTGCGCCGTTGCGCAGAGCACTGACAAGACGTGCGCGCGATCCTTCTATCATTCCGACTTCGAGCTCCGGAAATCGTCGCGCATAGTCGACTAGCGTCGCGCGCAAATTGCCGGCCGTCAGTGATGTGTAAAAGCCGATCGTGAGCCGGCCAGCTTCACCGCGGCCTGTCCGATGCGCCCTTGTCACGAGTGAATCTACTTGCTCCAAGATCGGTCGTGCTAGGTGAAAAAAATCACGCCCCGCGTCCGTTGCTCGGACACCGCCACTCGATCGTTCGAAGATAGTCATGCCAATCGAATGCTCCAGCTGGCGAATGCACCGGCTCAAGGTCGATTGCTGAACCGATAGGCCTTCGGCCGCTCGTCGTAAGCTCCCCTGATCTCTCGCCGCGACGGCGTACCGTAGATGCTGCAAGTCAATAGCCAACATTCGGCTGTGAAGTGCCATTCCGGGGGAATGCTTATTATCGATCATGCTGCAATATCATAAGAGAATGCATCGAACGTGTTAAAATCACGCGGAATGCACTAGGCAGCGAACGAGAACTTCGAATCGAAAAATCTATGGCAACCGGTTTAGCAACCCGGCCACTTGGAGAAGTTGGCGGCGTTAGTAGAAACAGATTGTTAGTCGATAAGATAATTGTGTTGCACACAATCTTGGGTTTAATAATGGCCAGCAAATGGCCATCGCCAGAGTCGCAATCTGCTTGCCGTTTTTAAAATGACCGACGCCAAGGGCCCGCGATCAACGCGAACAAACTCCAGCGATGCGCGCCCCTACGCCGAGGGTTACTCGGGGGCGCCGTCTTCACCGCTGCGACGAAAGAAGGGTTCGGTCCTGTACGCTTCGAATTATTCTTTGGCAGCTTTTCCTTGCAGTAGAAATCCTACTGCTACCATCGCAATGGCGCCCGTGACCGCTCCCGTCCAAAAGCCTCGATGGTACGTCCACGCCTTCCCGAACTCCGCGTCGCTTTATCGCGACCTTGTTTATTACAGCCCGAAGTGATCTGGATCTGACTTAATGGAAACTCGTGATCGACCGCGCTCTTGGCGCAAGGCGGACATTCCTAAGCGCGACCTTTAGCATGGTTAGGAAGGCGTAGATCCAAAGTTCCTTTCGCTGCAGGCTTGGCCAATCTTCGCTTCAATCGTGTCTCACAGTCCGCGGGCGGCATAGCAAGACATACGTCATGGAGGATCCATGCCATCGATCGTCATCGCCCAGGGCGGCGGCCCCACCGCCGTGATCAACCAGACCCTGTGTGGCGCCATCCTTGCCGCGCGCAGGCATGATCCGTCCGTGCCCATTCTGGGCGCGCGCTATGGTGTGCGAGGCCTCACGGCGGGGAACGTCGTCGACCTAACCACCATCCCCGAGGCCCAACTCCGCCGCCTCGGCAACACGCCCAATTCGGCTCTCGGCTCGACCCGCGACAAACCAGATTCTGGCGCATGCGCTGATATCCTCGCGGCTCTGGACCGGCTAGACGCCCGCGCCTTCGTCTATATTGGCGGCAATGACACCGCCGGAACGCTCGAACTGCTGCGGCAACAGTCAAGTGGCCCCTGCCATTTCGTGCATGCCCCTAAGACCATCGATAACGACCTGATGGAGAACGATCACGTCCCCGGCTTCATCTCGGCCGCCGCCTTCGTCGCTAATGCCCTTGTCAGCGTAGATCTCGATTTTCGCGCTATGCCCGGCATCTATGTGGCCATCGTCATGGGCCGCCATGCCGGCTTCCTCGCCGCCGCCGCCGCGGGCTGGCAGCAATCGCCCGACGATGCCC
Organism: uncultured Alphaproteobacteria bacterium; assembly: GCA_963822795.1. GTDB lineage: Bacteria > Pseudomonadota > Alphaproteobacteria > Rhizobiales > Xanthobacteraceae > Bradyrhizobium. The sequence goes on along the minus strand of CAWGJM010000039.1, from coordinate 187,903 downwards.
CGCATCTGATCTACACACCGGAAAAGCCGTTCTCGGTTGTCCAGTTCCTCGACGAGGTCGATGCTATTTATGCGCGCCTAGGCCGCTGCATCGTCTCGATGTCCGAGGGAGTGCAGGACGAGGCCGGCCGGCCTCTCGCCGAGGCGCTGACGGGCGAGGCGGTCGAGCGCGACGCCCATGGCAATCTGCAATTGACGAGCGGCGATCTCGGCATCGAGATCCAAAAAGCGCTGAAATCGCGTTTTCCCAAGGCAAGGGCGCGCGTCGATACGCTGGGCTATCTGCCACGCGGATATATCGGTGTGATCGACAAAACTGACCGCAAGGAGGCTTTCGCCGCAGGCGAATTTGCCGCGCAAAGCGCCTTGACCGGCAGTGGCTCCGTGGTGCTGCACTATGACGGCGACCGCATCGAACCTCTGATCGTGCCACTCGAGCGTGTGGCTGGCAAAACACGCCATATGCCGGACGATTTCTTTGCCGGCAGCAATACCGTTTCGGATGAAGGCCGGCGCTATTTTCGGCGGCTTCTACCCAAACGGCCCGATATCTTCCTGCCGTTCGTGTGAAAATGCCGGATAGAGCATTCTCAACGTGAGGCTCTCAGGAATGTTTTTTGGCACAACCGCGGACGTCCGCTCGTGGCGGATAGTGTTGAAAAATTCTTTTTTGACTGACCGACGAAATTTTTCAGGTCCGCTGGTGCGTTCTGCACGCGGCGACGTGAGGGACCACATCGTTCCTCACTAAATCGACCATCGGCTGCCGTGTCGATCCTACAGGGCCTTGCAGCAACGAAAACATCGAAGAGTTGACTCTTGCAACAGTATCGGCGCAAAGCGGACGTTCGGTTTGAACGGAATGTCGGAATTCGGCCGGGAACTTAGAAGTTCTCCGTCTCCGCCGGGTGTCTGACGGAGACAAAAAACCAAGCAAAATAAAGCTTTCTGCAGACCCGCGTTTGGGTCTGTATAGCGCACTTGTGTAGCAGCGAATTTGACGATGGCAGCTCGGGAGTGCTCGGCCAATTCGCGCGAAACTCGGCGCCCTGAAATTGGTGGCCGGCATGCCAGTCACTTCGTGAAGAAAGGGGCCGCTGAGCCAAGCCTAGCTCAATTCACGTCCTTTCTTGGGGTTGAAAGTTCAACGCTCGGAATTTTCAGCAGGCGGTCGCCGGTGGCGGTGCCGACATAGAGTGCGTTGTCGATCGCAAGGGCGACCGAGGCGCCTTGTAGCAGGCCGGGGTTGCCGTGGAAGGGCGGCTTCGCGATGAAGGTCTTGGGATCGAGGGTGGCCACCGTAAGCGCCAGTTTGTCCTGGCAGAAGTGGCCTTCCTCCGCGGTACAGTCGCGCCAACGGGCGAGGTTGTCGATGCCGGCCACGATCGCCGCGGCGATCAGGAGATCGAGAAGCCGCGGAAGACCCTTAAGACCCGTTGTCCCAACTCACGCGCCCGGTAAGCTTGCCCACTCTTCGACACGATTGAGGTTAAGCGCCGTACTGATCAGCCCGACGTGGCTGAATGCCTGCGGAAAATTGCCCAGCATTCGCTTCGCGCGCGGATCGTATTCCTCGGCGAGCAGCCCGACATCGTTGCAGAGCGCGAGCAAACGCTCGAACAGCGCGCAAGCGTCCTCGCGTCGTCCTTGCAGCACATAGTTGTCGGCGAGCCAAAAGCTGCACGCGAGAAATGCTCCTTCGCCGGCTGGCAATCCATCGACGCCAGCTTCCGTGTCGTACCGCACGACAAGACCATCATGGAGCAGCCGTCGCTCGATGGCCGAGACCGTGCCTCGTACGCGGGGGTCGGTCGCCGGCAGAAAGCCGACGATCGGCATCTGCAGCAGGCTGGCATCGAGCTGATGCGAGCCGTAGGACTGGACGAAGCTTCCGATGCCGGCATTGAAGGCCTTGCTGCAGACTTCGGCATGAATCTCATCGGCGATGCGCCGCCAACGCGCAGCGTCAGCGTCGTTGCCGGTCTCACGCGCAATGGTCGACGCGCGGTCGAACGCGACCCACGCCATCACCTTGGAGTGGGTGAAGTGCCGCCGGCCGCCGCGGACCTCCCAAATGCCCTCGTCCGGGTCGCGCCAGGCCGCTTCAACATACGCCAGGGTCGCGACGCGGATGGCGTTATGCCGTTCAAGCACCGGCATGTCGCGGCGGGCTTGAAACAGCGCGTCCGCAACCTCGCCATAGACGTCGAGCTGAAACTGCGCCGCGGCCGCATTGCCGACGCGCACCGGCCGCGAGCCCTCATAGCCCGGAAGCCAGGGCACCTCCCACTCGGGCAGGCGCCGTTCGCCGGCGATGCCATACATGATCTGAGCCTGGGCTGGCGATCCGGCGATGGCACGCAAGAGCCAGTCGCGCCAAGCCCTCGCCTCTTCATGGTAGCCGAGCTTCATGAACGCAAGCAGGGTCAACGTCGCGTCGCGTACCCAGCAATAGCGGTAGTCCCAGTTGCGCGGGCCGCCGATCTGCTCCGGCAAAGACGTGGTCGCCGCGGCGACGATGCCGCCGGTGGGCTGATAGCTCAGCGCTTTCAGCGTGATGAGCGAGCGGCGCACCGCATCGGTCCAAGGTCCGACGCTCGGACAACGGTCGGACCACGTGCGCCAGAACGCCTCGGTTCGTGCGAGCGCCGCGTCGGCCGCTTCCGGCGCAGCAGATCTCGGAAGGTGAGATGGTCCATGTATTAGCACAAACGGGATGGTCTCACCCGCCTCCACGGAGAACGTGCCAACCGTGCGCAGGTCTTCACCGCGCAGCGCCACCGGCGTGTCCAGAATCAGCATCTCGGGTCCGGCCACGGCCGAGAGACCACCGTCGGCAAGCCGGCTGACCCACGGCACGCTGGCGCCATAGTCGAACCGGACGACGAGTTCGGTTTGCAATTCGACGCGTCCGCGACGCCCGACGACGAGCCGTATCAGCGTCGGCGAGCCCTGCCGCGGCGGCATGAAATCGATCAGCGTTGCCTTCCCGTCGGCGGTTTCAAAGTCGGTCTCGAGAACCAGCGTACCATCGCGATACTGCCTGCTTGCGTGGGCCGACGGATCCGCCGGCGCGATCAACCACCGCCCGTTGTCCGTTGTTCCGAGCAGGGCGGCGAAGCAGGCCGCTGAATCAAACCGCGGCCAGCACAGCCAGTCGATCGAGCCGTGGCTTCCGACGAGCGCCGCAGTCTCGCAATCGCCGATGATCGCATAATCCTCGATGCGTGACGGCATTGCACCACTCCATCTAACCCGCACATCGCTCCCAGCGCGACATTTATAGCTTGAACTATGTCGGTACGGCTCGGCAACAGCGCATTAGCGACGCTCCGAGGGTGCAATGGGGGTCCGGTTGGGTGCCGACGGCGCCTCGCCGGATGCGTTTTCCAAATCACGCTTTGTTCGGGCAGGTTCGGCGAGAAACTTGGCGGGCGTCTTCTAAAAAGCCGCTTTGTATTGGCTTACGCATCTACGGTTAGCGCCTCCAGGCGACCTTCTCCCAAATTCCGGCTTCGATTGCATAGTGAGCAATCCCGGTCGGGGTTTCCGGTGCGCGCGATCCTCAACCGTGAGCCAAAGGGGTAGGGGCCGCACATGGCGAAGCTTGAGCTCGGTCCTATCACTGACGAAAGGCTGGTGAAGTTGACTATTGAACTTTCCGCAGGCGTGCATCGCGATTTGCTCGTTTACGCAGAGGTAGTGGCCCGCGAAACCGAGCAGGGTGTTGCTGAACCAACAGAGCTGATTGCGCCCATCTTGGCGCGATTTATGGCAACGAACCGCGTGTTTGCAAAAATGCGTCGTGCAACTCAAGTAGGATCGACCGGCAGCGGATAGTGCCGGAACATTCGGATTCGGTCACACCGAAACCAGCGGCGATTGAACTCTTGATTGCCGCGACGAGGCATTCGCCCACAGAATCTTTTGGTAGCGTCTTCGTTGGTGGGGACCCAGCTACCGATTCATCGCTTTACGGGATGCGGCACGCCCATGATTTTTCGCGACCGCGGCTCGGGCTAGCTTCTCGATCAGATAGTCGCCGAGGACTTCGACGCGCTTTGGTAACGGCCCCTCGGGCGGCGTCACCCAGTAAACAGCGCCCAATGGGATTGACCAATCAGGCAGTAACCGCTCGAGCCGATTAGACTCGATCGCCTCGCGTAGGAAAAATTCCGGTAAGATACCGAGGCCGGTGCCTGCGATCAGTGCCGGCATCATTGCATCGCCATTGTTCACGCGAAGCGGACCCGAGGGCCGCACGCTGGCGGATTTGCTGCCCTTTGTGAAGCGCCAGACCTCGGTGTTCATGGTGTAGCTGTAACCAATGCAGCGATGCTCTGTGAGGTGGAGCGGGTGTTTGGGTCTCCCATGTTTGTCTAAGTAAGCGGGCGAGCCGACCAGGTAGCGCGGCACTTCACACAACCGCTGCACGACGAGTGAGGCTCCAGGTTGGACGGCAATGCGGATCGCAGCGTCGAAACTTTCCCCGATCACATCTGTCATCGCGTCACTCAAATGCAGATCGATCGATATCTCGGGGAAGGCGGCAAGAAAGTCCGGCAGCAGCGGAGCCACTTGCAACGTGCCAAAGGACATGGGAGCCGCTAGACGCACCAATCCCCGTGGAGATCGAGCCTGGGCCTGAGTAACATCCTCGGCTGCCTCACCCTCGGCAAGGATGTGGGCAGCGCGACCCACCAGCCGTCGTCCGGCATCTGTCAGCTCAAAGCGGCGGGCCGTTCGGATAATCAGCCGCGCGCCGAGCCGTGACTCAATCCTGCTGACCGCCTTTGACACGGTCGCTTTCGAAAGCCGCAACTCCGCCGCAGCGGCGGCGAAGGAGCGACACTCCGCAACCTTCGCGAAGATGACGAGCCCTTCAAGGTCCGGTAGTCTGGCCATGATTATAAATTTCGAAACCTCGGATTTCGAGAGTTTCTATTTCTAAATTCATCAGCTGTCCATAAAATCCACGGTGGCGGGGTCGCTACACCACGCGATAGCTGGCGGGAAAGAGGTTCGCCATGGAGGGAAGGCGCCCAGGGGAGTTCAATGGAACTGCAAGCATACGGAGTAAGAAAGTATCCTCCAACATCAGCGTTGCTGGCTTCATCCGCCGGGCTTGGCTGGTCCACAATATCCGTAGAGCTCCGATCTCATGGGGTCAGTGAAGCGCCGGCGATCGTTCCTCAGCATGTGGAGATTTGCTTGGTTGTTGCCGGCAACAAAGACGGTCTCGTAAGGCGAACTGGAGCGGGATTCTGCCAGGAGGCGATGCCGAAAACTGGTGCGATCTGGTTGAGCCCAGCCGGGGTTGGCAAGGAGATCGTGATAACTGCGCCAATCCCCCAAACGATGCATCTGTATCTGCCCACAGCGCTGTTTGATCGATTGAAAGACGATTTCAATCTTCCGCTCGCGCCGGCCCATTCAATCCGTCATGCTGTCGGCATCAGCGACGATGTCATTGATCAGATTGGACGTTCAGTCCTCTCCGAGCTTACAGTCGAGACGGCCGCGAGCCTCGTGTACGTCGAAGCAGCCTCTCTGACGCATGCGGCCAGACTCCTTCAAAAGCATTGCGATAGCGGGGCATGCGCGTCCACCGAGTCCTTCGCGCATAGTCTCGATCATATTCGGCTCCGCCGCGTTCTCGACTATATCGCAGCAAACATCGGGGACGACATCACGCTTGTAAATCTCGCTGGAATAGCTGGTTATAGCCCATTTCATTTTGCGCGTAAGTTCACACTTGCCATGGGCATCTCGCCGCACCGCTATATAAGCCGCATTCGGCTGGAGAACGCTATGGCGGAATTGGCAGCGGGCAAGCTGGCGCTAGCGCAGATAGCGCTCAATGCGCATTTCTCCTCGCAGGCCAGCTTTACACGAGCGTCTCATCGCGCGACCGGCATGACACCCAAGGAATATCGGCGCCGTCGACTTTAGCTGGCGCGATAAGCCGGCGCGCTCCTACCACTAGCTCGTTGGAGGGCGCCCGCGACTGGATGGGCATCTAGCCCCTGGCAAACGGTGGACGGCCGCTGGCTCGGTCTTCAAAAGATCAAGCGGCGCCGCGCGCTTTGCTCGCGGCGACTTTCACAACTTAACGGCACCAGCAAGCAAGACCGGTAAAAACATCCGCAAGCATGGGAAAGACAGAACTACGCCCCAATGCTGTTGTTGCCACCCCGTGCCTTCCCATTCATTAGGCCATCGAGCACTTCGGTAGGACAGTAAAATGAACATCAAGACGCCAGAACAAGACCGCAATGAGCAACTGGTCCGCCGCTTGTACCATCTCGCTGAGGCAGCCTCCAAAGACACGCCAAAATTCGTGTCGCTCTTTGCAGACGGCGGCTACTTCTATGATGTAGCCGGCGGCAAAAAATACTATGGCTCCGACATTGGCCTGACGGTCGACATCTATGCGGCCGCCTTTCCCGATATGCACAGAAAACTCGATAGCTTCTATTTTTATAACAACGTCGTCATCGTGGAGCTATCGTTGAATGGCACGCACAAAGGCGATCTGGCGATGCCGGCTGGAACGATTCCCGCGACAGGAAGAGAAATACACGCGCCTTGCTGCGACGTCTTCCATTTGGAAGATGGAAAGGTCACTTCATTCCACTGTTACGTCGCGGTTCCCATTCTTCTGGGACAGCTAGCTAGGTGTGCTCATGAATCTCGGGGCAGCGTTCAGACCCTGATTAGGGACATCCGCGATGTCCTTCAGCAAGTCATCACTCGGCCACGCACAGGACATCGCCTACTACGTCACACTTCTCGATGCGACTGCCGGCCGACACCCGCTCCCTTTTTTGTGGTCAACTACTGATGGCGCCGATGATTGAACGCAGGCCCTTCCACGAGCTTCCAAGCGAGGACCTCGGCTGGCTAAAAGCCCGGCGTCACTTTTCCACCGGCGCGCGAGATGATCCATCGCGAAGTGGTTGGGGCTGCATGCGCGTTTGGAACGACGAAGACATTGCGCCAAATGCGGGCTTTGCACCGCGGGCGCATGCCAATATCGAAATCATCACCTACGTCCGTGAAGGTACAGTCACTCACAGAGATAGTCTCGGCAACGAAGGCAGAATCGAAGCGGGAAACGTTCAGGTCGTGAGCGCGGGCACTGGCATCCGACATGCCGAATACAACCTGGAGCAAGCGTCAGCACGAATTTTCCAGATGTGGATCACGCCTGCTTCGTCGGGTGGCTCGCCCGCCTGGGGGGTTCAACCGTGTCCCGTGGCTGAGCGCTCCGGATGCTTCGTGGCAATCGCGAGTGGCTTTGAAAGCGACCGCGATGCACTGCCCATTCGCGCTTGCGCCCGCGTGCTAAACGCCAAGCCAAAGGTTGGCGAGTCTATTGAGTATGTGCTTCGCGAACGGCGGCTTGCTTATCTAGTGCCATCATCAGGAACCGTTGATGTCAACGGCGTAAGAATTCACGCCCGTGATGGCGCCGCCATTAAAGACGTCGACATCGTCACTATTACGGCAATCGAAGACGCAGACGTTGTCATGGTCGATGTTCTTTTGGACATGAACGGTCGGCCTGACAGATACGTTCCCACTCCAGTTCAAAGAGGGACTGGCTATGCCAGCATCGGCCTCAGACCGCACATCGACGGGTTTTGTCGTAATACATCCGCTCGATCCTGAAGACGCTGCGATCACCGCCGCAATGCGCGCCATGACCAGTTCTACCAAGGGCGCGCGACGGGGAATCGAAGCGCGCGGTGAGTTCGACGCTCTCATGGAGAGCGTTTTGCCGCGCGACGACGTGACATTCGAGGCAGACACCCTCGGCGGCGTACGTGGACTTTGGGTACATCCTGCGGATTGGCGGTCAGGCGAGGCGATCGTCCACCTGCACGGTGGTTGGTTCAACTTTGGATCCGCCAGGGCCTTTCGCCATCTTGTCGGGCATATTGCCGCGAGAGCGGGAGCGAGGGCGTTTATCCCGGACTATCGGCTTGCCCCCGAACATCGCTTCCCGGCCGCCACGGACGATGTGCTGGCATGTTATCGGGGGCTTGGCGGGAGCGGAGTTCGCCGGATTGCCCTTACGGGAGATTCCGCCGGAGGTAATCTCGCACTGGGACTCGCGTCGCGCGTCACCGGCGAGGCCGTCTCCACCAACGCAACTCTTGTCGGAATTGCCGTGTTGTCGCCGGTTACCGACCTTACTCTTTCGGGCGCGGCCTATGAGACGGGCGCGGATGCCGATCCCTTTTTCACGCGCCCGCAGGTCGCGGAACTCGTGCATTCCTATCTAGGAAGCGCCGACGCGAAACATCCACTGGCTTCGCCACTCCACAGTCAACTTGCCGGGATGCCACCCGTCCGCATTCATGTCGGTGATGACGAAGTGCTGTTGGACGACTCGCTCCGCTTTGCTGAGCGTGCGGTTACCGCAAGCGTCGATGCCCGGCTTGATGTGTGGATGGGGATGCCACACGGGTTTGCCGGGAGCATCGGAAAGTTAAAGGCGGCAGCACAAGCGCTGGATGCCGTCGGTGCTTTCCTTACCGAGAGGCTACAGATGCACGCGAGCTCGTAAAGCTCCCAATTGTGATCACGGCGAAGGTCGCCGGAAACTCAATACTCGTCGTCGTCGGCGCTTGCCCGCAGACGCGGTCAAAACAAACGCAAGTGTGGAAAAGACGCAAGTCGCGCCGCGTGCTTGCTTTGCCCTGTTATCCTAACGAACAATTTGGTCGTTAGAGAAGTATTGGAGGTTGACATGAAAATCGGTGTGAGTGGCGCCAGCGGCCATTTGGGCAGAGCCGTCGTTTCGGAACTACTGCAGCGTCCCGGCGGGCACGAGGTCGTGGCTATCACGCGCACGCCCGAAACCGTCTCCGGACCGGCTCAGGGACAACTCGGAGACTACAACCGGCCGGAAAGTCTTGCGGAGGCCTATGCGGGTCTCGATCGCCTGCTCATCATCACGACCGTCGATCCGGAACCTGGAAAGCGCGGAGCGCAGAACGTTGCTGCCATCGACGCGGCCGTGAGGGCGGGCGTCAAGCACGTCGTCTTCATGTCGGCCGTGGGCACGCGGCAGGAGGAGGAGCCGGGGCGCGGCGCCTCCTACTGGCGGGGCGAGCAGCATCTTATCGCCACCGCGCCGGCCTGGACCATCCTGCGTATGAACTTCTATGCCGAAGCTTTTGTGCCGCAAGCGCAGGCGTCGCTGGGCCAGGGCGTGCTGACCGGGCTGGCCGAGAACCGGGCTGCTTTCGTTGCGCGCGGTGACGTGGCAGCCGCCGCAGCCGGAATCCTGATCGGCGACGGCCATGCAGGCGCGATCTACAACGCTACCGGCCCCGAGCGCCTGTCGGGTGCGGAACGCGCGGTCCTCATCGCCGAAATCACTGGCCGGCCGCTCGCGTTCCGTGTCATCACGGAAGAGCAACTGCGCGCCGGACTGACGCAGGCGGGTCTGCCGGCGGGGGCCGTCAACACCGTCGTCAGCATCCAGGCAAGCTTCGCGGCGGGTGCGTTCGACATTGTGACCGGCGACGTCGAGCGCCTTGGCGGCCGGCCGCCCAAGCCTCTCCGCGACGTGCTGGCTGGGGCGTTGAAATCTCCTTCGGCCTGAAGACTTGCACCCGAACCGATCTCTTGCCGAGCTGGGGTCGGCAGGCGGGATCGACAGTTCGCCCTCACCAAGGATGGCGCTCAATGCGCATTTCTCCCCGCAGGCCGGCTTTACACAAGCGTTTCATCGTGAAACCGGCATGACACCTAAGGAATATCGGCACCGTCGGCTCTAGCTAAGCTAAGCTAGCGCGATAAGTCGGTGGGTTTCTATCTCCAGCTCGTCGGGCGCTCACGACAGGATGGTCCTAGCCCCTGGCAAACGGTGGATGGGAGCTGGCTCAGTCTTCATGAGATCGAGCACAGAATCCCCGCATTGCGCGCTTACTCGCGGCGGGTTCCACAACTCGACGGCCCTGGGGAGCAAGAGCGGCAGAAACATCCGCAAGCGTCGGAAAGACAGAACCATGCCCGAATGCTGTTGTTCCCGCTCCGGTCTTTCCTTTGTTTGGGCCGGTGCGCACTTCGGTAGGATACCAAGATGAGCGCCAATATGACAGAGCAAGACCGCAATGAGCAATTGATCCGCCGGCTGTACCATCTCGCTGAGGCAGCCTGCAAAGACACCCAACAATTCGTGTCGCTTTTTGCGGATGGCGGCTACTTCTATGATGTGTCCGGCGGCTAAAAGTACTACGGCTCGGACATTTGCCTGACGGTCGACGTCTATTTTCCCTCAGCCGATTTCACACAGGGACCAGGGAAATAGTAGCCCACGACACCGGAGCCTCGACCGGTTGTCACCATCGGGCGGGCAATTAGCATCGCTCAGCTATATCTGCTGGTTCGGCGTGGCGAGCATCTGCGCCTCAAGTGCATAGCTGCACTGCTGGTCCCATACGTGGGCGCGTCCGTGCACCTCGTTTGTTGCGTTGCGTGAGCTGCTCATGGCCTGACTCGGGCCTCCGGCGATGTCCGCGCTCGCGCAGCTATCGGAGGCTTAGCGAACTCAAATGCGCCCTGATCCGGGGCTCCTTTCTGATTTTCGGAAATATGTCTTCTTTGCGCCCTGTAGCGACCGGACCCTTGAGTCCCGACAAACTCCGTGACACGGTGACCTCCCCAACCGCCGGGCCTGAATCACATGACGATCCCCTGCCGCGTACTGATGATCTATCCGAAGTTCATTCCGAACTCCTTCTGGAACTATACGGAAGCCTGCGAACTGGTCGGCGCGAAGTATCCGGCGGCGCCACTTGGCCTGATCACGGTCGCCGCCATGCTGCCGAAGCATTGGGAAATCCGTCTCGTCAACCGTAACACCGAGCCTTTGACGAACGCAGACCTCGACTGGGCCGATCTCGTAATGATCGGCGGCATGCTTAACCAGCAGCCTGATTTCATCCACCTGATCGATCTCGCCCACCTGCACGGCAAGCCGGTATGTGTCGGTGGGCCTGACGTCTCCTCCAGCCCGCATCTTTACACGGACGCAGACTTCCAGGTGATCGGCGAGGCCGAGCAAATCATGGCACACTTCATCGCCGCCTGGGAAAGCGGTGAGCGCAAGGGTGTGTTCATCGCCGAGAAATTCAAGATCGACGTCACGCAAAGCCCGATGCCGCGTTACGATCTGATCAAGTTCGATCATTATCTCTTCATTGGCGTGCAATATTCGCGTGGCTGCCCGTTCACGTGCGAGTTCTGCGATATTATCGAGCTATATGGTCGCGTGCCGCGCACCAAGACCAACGATCAGATTATCGCCGAGCTGCAAGCACTCTACGATCACGGTTATCGCGGGCATGTCGATTTCGTCGACGACAATTTCATCGGCAACAAGAAAAACCTCCGCACGCTACTGCCGCGGCTCAAAGCCTGGCAGGAAGAGCGCGATTATCCGTTCGAGTTCTCTACCGAAGCCTCGATCAATATCGCGGACGACGATGGACTGTTGCAGGCGATGAAGGACGCGAACTTCTTCGGGATTTTCGTCGGCATTGAGAGCCCGGATCCAGAGACGCTCGTGCAGATGAAGAAGAAGCAGAACACCAGGCGCAACATCGCCGAGTCCATCCATAAGATTTACGGCTACGGCATGTTCGTCACCGCCGGCTTCATCGTCGGGTTCGATACCGAGAAGGCCTCGATGGGACTGGCGATGATCAACTTCATTGAGGAGGCGAACATTCCAGTCTGCATGGTTGGATTACTCTATGCGCTGCCTGGCACACAGCTGACGCGGCGGCTGGCCGAGGAAGGCCGCCTGCACGAAGGCCATGACGTCATGAGGGTTGAGCAGGCGGGCGACCAATGCACGCTCGGCTGCAATTTCGACACAAAACGTCCGCTTCGTGACGTCCTTGCGGATTACAAGGCCGTGCTCGGGCACGTGTTCAGCCCAACGGCATATGCAGGACGGCTATCACGGCTCGCAGTCATGCTCGACCGGTCCGGCCGCCGCCGCGACCTACCGGATGGCGACGTGCGCAAGAGGCTTGGCGGCATCGACAGCGTATACAGGATCATGCGGACCCTGCCGGAGGTTCGCGAACCGTTCTGGAAGACCTTCATCGAGGTCGCCAACACCAATCCAGGAGCACTGCGCTACATCGTGATGTTGATGGCGCTGTACCTGCACCTCGGGCCATTCTCGAAGCACGTGATCAGTGAGATTGACCGGCGCATTGCCGAACTGGACGATATGCCTCCGGTGAGGGCTACGGGGTCATCGGCTCGTGCTCATCCGGTAAGGGCCATGGTCAACGATAACCGGAGCAACGAGCAAGTTTAGGCCGTGAACTCACAAAGATGCGGTTGGACTTGGTCACCCTGAAAGACGCCGGTGAGTGATCGCTGATGTCGCGGACTAACGGATCATCCGCTTTCGCGGATGATGACATGCGTGGGTGTTAAGGCAGGCGTTGCGTTCGTTTCCGTACACCGCTTCGTTCGTCCGGGCCATGCTTTGGGGCGTTTACCGCCAGCGGCGGTGTAGCCACAGCCACTGATCGGGATATTCGCGGATCCATCCCTCGATCACCGACGTGACCGCCTGCATCGTTCCCTGAATGTCGATTTGTCCGGCGGCGTCGCGGACCGGCTTCACTTCTTCGGACAGTTCGGCACGAAAGCGGTGTCCGGGCAGGCGGATGATGCGCACGCCATGAATCGGGCACTCGATCTGCCGCAGCAGCCGGGCCAGCAGTGGATTGGCCCTGGTCTTGCGGCCAAAGAAAGTAACCTCGACGCCGTTGGTCAGATACTGGTCGACCAGCATCCCGACGTGCTGACCGTTTTTCAGGGCCTCCGCAAGTTTTAGGGGTGCGTTATGGCCAGCCGGAATCAGCGTACCCATTTTTACGGCGCGCATATCCCGGATGATGCGGTCGGCTGACGCGATGTTGGGCCGGCGATACAGGATCGCGGCGTCCAGCCCGTGCTCGACGGCAGCCAGCGCGGGAAGTTCCCAGTTGGCGAGATGGCTTGCAAAGATCAGCGCCGGTTTGCCGTCGAGCTGCAGCTGAGTAAATAATTCGTAGGAGCGCGTCTCGATCTCGATCCGGCTGTCCTCGGGGCGCGCGGGATCGTGCTCCCAGATATGATCGAGATGTGCGAATTCGGCGCCGACGCGACCGAGATTGTCCCAGACACCTGCGAGAATGGCCTCGATCTCCGCAGGTGATTTCTCCGGAAATGCGGCGGTCAAATTGGCGCGACCGATCTTTTGCTCCCGCATTATGGGCCCGATCGAGCGGGCGATCCGGCCGAACAGATTGGCAGTCTTGATCGGATCGAAATAGCGGGCGGTATGCAGTATTCCGATCGTCAACGCACCCACCACGGCTTGGCCCAGCGGCTTGGTCGCGTCCCGAAGTCGGGCTCTGGCGCGAAGCAGCAGACGTTGCATCAGAAACCAACGACGATCTTGCCGAACACTGGTCGGCTTTCCATGCGCTTCAGCGCGCATCCTTATAGCAGCGCTGCGCTATGCGATCCAAGAAAAACGAGTTGCGCCGCTTGGCCCGGTAGTTGCATTTAGTTACGGACAATGTTGCTAAGGTCAAGGATATCTATAAACGCAACGCAGCGTCAGAATAGATTTTTGGCTTCGGTCATGTTGCGCTTTCGCGTGTCAGCTATGGCCTGACACCATCGCGACGGGTTCCGCGCCGTTCCCCTTGCGCTGGGGCTGTTGCGTGGTGTCGCGGCGCTCTGACCGGGCGATCCCTTGGGTGTCAAGCTCGCTTGTATCGTCGGCCATGCGGCAGAGCCAGGCTCACTGGCCGATCAGCACGCCAACGCATTGCCAGAATCGAATGGCAACCGTGTGACTCGCGCGTCGCGCTCGCCAATCGGAGCGCATTTGGCAGTTCCAGATGAAGATCTGCCCCTCTGGATCACCACGCCCGCATTCAGTAGCCTTTCCAGCCTCGCAATCATATCGAGAGAAAAGGACCGTGGCGCCCGACGCGATCTTCCGCGAGCACCTCCTGGTATGGGTGATGCGCGCGGCTCTTCAACTCACGACAATTTATTCGTACTGTTGCCAAGCGATCACAGCATTCGTCTCCAGCAGGAATACCATCTCAGGTTGATGCAATTCACGTAGTGGGGGCCGGACCAGACCGGCCTTGGCCGTACGAACAGCGAGGAGGGGGAGATGTCGGCGAAATCCTCATGGAGCGTCGTGTTGACTGGAGCGGCCGCGGTGCTCGGCAGCGTCATTGGAGGCAATACACCCGCAATCGCGGCCTCCGACAACAACCCAAGAACATACGCGGGAGATTACCAGGGCGGGTCGCTTCCGATCGGGACCTTCATTGCGTTCCAATACGCGAGCTTTGCTCATGCCGATGCTTTCGTCGACCCCACCGGACGCACGCTGCCGGACTCGCACGCCAATACTTGGATAGAGTTTACCCGGGTGACCTATTTTGCTGAGTTCGCGAACCATCCCCTTGTGATCGAGGCGGACCTGCCATTTGCGACATTAACGGACGTGAACATCCCCGGCACCAACAACGGCGTTGCCGGAGGACTCGCGGACCCCGTGGTTCACCTGACCTATTTCCTCGTCACCGACGCGACGGTCCAGCGCTGGGTCGGCATCACCAATTTTATGTGGCTGCCGTTCGGGCGCAACTTTGACAACCGCAGTCCGGTCAATGTCTCCACGCCGCGGCAGTTCACCGACACCCCTCAGTTCGGCTGGACCGAGGGACTTGGAAAGTTTTCGCCAAGCCTGAAGGGACTATTTTTCGATCTGATCGCCGACGCATCGTTCCACACCGACGGCGACAGTCCTCTCGAGGTGGTCAATCCGCCTGGCGCCCCGCTCCCCGGAGTCCTGACATACGATACGTTGACGCAACACCCCTCGTACGATGTCAAGGCCTTCCTGCGCTATAATCCGAGCACTTTTCTTTTTGCCGCCATTGGCATAGAGAAGTCGTGGGGAGGCGAGCAGATAGGCACAAACGGCAGATTTAGCGTTGCCGGACTGCCGGTCGAGATCCCTCAGCCCAATATGTCGATTGGTCGAGATGACTTCTTGAGGGGCCATTTCCAATTTCAAGTCCCGCTCGCTCAGGATTTTACCATAGCCGGCGACGTGTTTCACGATTTCCAGGCGACCGGCGGGTTCAGGGAGAACATCGGCGTCGAAATTCGCCTGGCCAAATTCTTCTTTCCCCAGCCGCGCTCGAAGTAGAAAAGACGGTGCCCCAGGGTGCCCGGAGGAGATGTCGATCGATCCTTAGTAACTTTGACAGTTCAGAAAAGTCGCGCTGCACATTGGACTAGAAGCAGTTGCAGGCTAAGCTCATCGCCGACCCTGTATCCGACGGCCCCAGCCTTCATAGAGGCTGCACGTCAGATGGGTTTTCCCGTCATCGACGACGCGAACGGTCCGATGCGCGCTGGGGCCGGCTATATCAACATGAATATCGCCGCTGATGGCACCCGCGTGAGCTCGTCCCGCGCGTTCTTGCGGCAAAACCTCGACCGTCCGAACCTTACTCTTCTGCTAAATACGAATGTCACAAAAGTGCTCTTCGACGGTGATCGCGCGCGCGGCGTGGAAATCGTTACCGCCGATGGCGCCAGGAATGTCAGGGCAACCCGCGAAGTGGTCCTATCGGCCGGCACGATACACAGCGCAAGGCTTCTCATGCTGTCCGGTATCGGCGACGCTACGCAGCTGCGAAAACTTGGCATCAAGCCGGTCGCCAATTTGCGGGGCGTCGGCCAGAACCTTCAGGATCATGCCATAGTGTCCGGCGTCGTTTATCAATACAAGGGGAAGATGCCGGACCGTCGCGCGGACAGCAACGCTGTAGAGGCAGAACTCTACCTGTCGAGCGGCGTCGACAGCCATTCGACCGATATAAACCTGGTGCTGGAGCAGCTTCCGATCGCGACGCCGGACGCGGCTGCCCGTTTCGGCGCGCCCCCGAATGAAGGCTTCACGATCGCGCCGGCGCTCGTTCAACCAACTAGCCGTGGCCATGTTCGGCTTGCCAGCGGGGATTGGCACGATGCACCCATCATCGAAGGCAACCATCTGGGTACCGACCGCGATCTCGCCGCCATTGTGCGGGCGATCGAAGCGGCCCGCGAGCTGGGCAGCAAGGCTGTACTCGACAGCGTCCGTGAAGCGGAGGTCGTACCAGGCCCCAAAGCCACCAGCCGACAGGACCTGATCGACCTCGCGCGGACTGCGACAGCGAGTTTCGGTCACGCGGTGGGTACCGCGAAGATCGGCACCGGCGCCGATGCCGTAGTGGACAGCGAGCTTCGCGTCCACGGCCTGCGCGGCCTGCGCGTGGCGGACGCATCTGTCATGCCGTCAATCATTTCGGGTCCGACCAATGCTCCGGCCTTCATGATCGGCGGCCGCGCCGCCGAACTGATCAAGGCCGCCAAATGGTGACGGAATATAACCATGTCCTTCACTGTCGACGTTCACCACCACATTCTTCCCGACGTCTTCTGGCGCGCAACGAACGACGCGCACAGCCCCGTCGGCGGCATCTTGCCCGCGCCTTGGTCGAAGGCGTCCACGCTATCTTACATGGATGACGCCGGGATCGACGTTGCGATAACATCCATCAGCACGCCGGGCGTCCATATGGGCGATGATTCCGCCGCCCGCGATCTTGCCCGCCGCGTGAACGAACTGTCGGCAGAACTGATCCAGGAACGTCCCGACCGCTTCGGCGGATTCGCGGCACTGCCGTTGCCCGATGTCGAGGGCGCGTTGCGCGCGCTGGAATACGGCCTGGACGTTCTCAAGCTGGATGGTGTCGTTCTCTTCTCCAATGCGCGCGGCATCTATCTCGGTGATACGCGATTCGGTCCACTGTTCGATGAATTGGAAAGGCGCGGAGCTGTCGTCTTCGTGCACCCAACGTCGTCCCCAGACCCCGCCGCCCGTAGCCTCGGACTGCCGGATTCGTTGATCGATTTCACGGCCGACACGACGCGGGCGGTGGCTCAACTACACTATGGGAATATCTTCGCGCGCACCCCGAATGTGAAATATATTTTTTCTCACGCCGGCGGCACGATTCCCTATTTAGCGGCACGTTTTTCAATCATCGACGAGATGGACGTGATCCCGGGTGCGCAACAGCGCGGGACCGCGGCGGACACGCTTCGCAGGCTTTATTGGGACACGGCGTTGTCGTGGCGGCCACCTGTCCTGCGGATGCTTCGTTCAGTAGTCGGCATGGGCCAGGTGCTTTTCGGCTCCGACTATCCGTATCTTCGTCGGGATATAGCCGTCGCTTGCCGCCATGAAGTCGAGACAAGCGCGGAGCTGAACAGCGAAGAAAGCCGCGCCGTCCTTGCCGATAACGCGCTAAAGCTGTTCGCGCGGCTGGCGGCGCGCGGGCCGACCGCGAAGGAAAGCGCCCAAACCCCGCGAACTCGGTCCACATAGTGACGGCCAGCGAGCGCGGAGCCAAGCAGAAGACGATGACACTTCCCATTCAACGATCTGCGCATGGTGATCTCACCCCTCGAGAACCTGCCGATCGGCTTGCCATTCGCGAGCTTATCGATGCGTATGCGCACTGCGTAGACCGCCGGGACGTCGAGGAATGCCCCAGGATGTACTCGGGCTTGGTGTTTGATTTCGATTGCTGATGCAGGAGCTTGACGGCGGGCATTTTCTTGCCGCGCTTGGGGGCTTTGATGCCATCCCCGACCAGGACCAGCCGGCCATTGATCCGCACGGGGCTTGGAGACAGCTCCAGCACGGCCTGCGCCCACAACGCCGAAAGCCGATCAAGCTTGATGCCGCAGCTGTGAAAGTGATCGAGCAGCTTGGTGTAGAGGCGCGGTCGTAGATTCAGAGCGCGCACGATGCTGGTGACGCCCAGCACATCCACTCGCACCGTCAGGCCAGCCACGGCGGTGACGAACCACATGAAGGTGCGCAGACGCGAGAAGGCCGGGCGCAGCGCCAGGATCGCACTCCACCAGATCCCCCACAGCGATAGTGGCAATCCCCGATCCGGCATGGTCGTGTCCATGGTTCAAGTTGGGTCGGGTCACCCAATAAAGACCATAGATTCACGATTCGTTAACCACGTATGGGCTCATGATCCGGATACGACGAGACGAGCTGCGGCGGGAATCGGCGGGCGACGAATATTCCGGCGCCTCGACGATGGCTATCCCGGGAACACGGCGCCGCCGCGCCAACACAAAACGGGCCGCGACGGCCCAGATCTTGGAGGTCTTCATGGGCAAGCAACGCCGGGAACCACCGCAAGACAGCATCTTCGCGAATAACCCATTCGTCGACGGATTCTTTGAGTGGATGGGTTCGCGTGAGGGCCAGCAATGCATAGAGGTACGCGATGTGCTCTGGGATTTGCTGGAGGACGTGCAGCTCGACGCCAAGCAACGCCAACTGATCTGGCCTGACGCAGAACGGCTCGATCTTGAGCAATCTATTCAGCGCATCCAGAAACTGTACCCGGACCTTCCCCGCGACGAGGTCGAGGAGTTCGTGCTTAACTGGATTGATATGGGCTACGATCCGGAAAACTATTCCCAGGTGCAACTCGATGAGCTTGACAGCCTCACAGAGCGATGGGTCGCCGACCATCTCCGAAGGGCAAAGGCCTCAAAAAAACGAAAGAGAACTCGGCACTCTTGAGATGGAAAAGATCGACGGATAATGCTGCGGGATTTGAATGATCTCCAGTTCTTCGCGGCTGTCGTCCAACATCGTGGCTTCTCGGCCGGAGCCCTGCGCTTGGGATTCGTGCAGATTCGATTTCGCCAGGAGTGATTGCAACAAACCAGACGCCCGAACAGCTGAAGGACCCAGAATGGGCCGGCTATATGCTCGGTAAGACGCTGTTAGGCCGTCAGAAGTGGCGAACGTCGCTTTGTTCCTGGCCTCCGATGACGGTTCGTACGTGACCGGCGTCGATATCGTCATCGATGGCGGAATGAAGGTCTGGTGATGTCAATGAGTGAACTGGTAGACGTTCTTGTAAAATGAATCGATGTTCCAGATCGCTACGCAATTGGTCACGCGTTTAAGTCTTTCTCGATACTCGCCGTATGTCCGAGCAACAGATAATATCGGTCAGACCGATGGATAACATAGGCATATACTGGCTACCGCTGATGCGCTGCATTCCTTAGTTTTTCCTCATGAGCAACCAAGCCCTGTCGAGGAGAACACTGTGAACCAATCGTTCACGCCCGTCCGTGTCGGAGGCTACACTCTGCCAAACCGTCTGGTCATGGCCCCGATGACCCGCAGCCGCGCGAAGTTCGACGGCACGCCGGGAGAACTGGCCGCCGAATATTATTCCCAACGCGCCAGTGTCGGCCTGATCGTCACCGAAGGCACTCAGCCCTCGGATGACGGACAGGGCTACCTCGCGACGCCGGGTATCTACAGCCCAGCGCATATCGCGGGGTGGAAGAAGGTGACGGCGGCCGTGCATGACAGGGGCGGCCATATCTTCGTCCAGATCATGCACGCGGGGCGTATGTCGCACCCCGACAATACGCCGCATCATCGTCAAGCTGTAGCACCTTCCGCGATCGCGCCGGAGACGCAGATGTTCACCGCGACAGGGATGCAGGACATTCCCACTCCGCGCGCGCTGACGATCGAGGAAGTGCGCCAGACCGTCGCCGACTTCCGCCATGCGGCGCGCTGCGCCATTGCGGCTGGCGCTGATGGTGTCGAGATTCACGGCGCGAACGCCTATCTCCTGCAACAGTTCTTCGCCCCAAACGCCAACACGCGCACTGATGAATATGGCGGTTCCATCGCGAACCGCGCCCATTTCGCCATCGAAGTCGCCACGGCGATTGCCGAGGAAATCGGCGCGGACAGGACGGCCATCCGCCTCTCGCCCGGCACAACCATGTGGGGGATCGACGAAGGCGCGGAAGGCCCGGCCCTCTACCGCTATCTGCTCGGCGAACTCGACAAGCTGGGTCTTGCTTACCTGCACATCGTGCATAGCGGCGACGAGCAGCTCGTGGGCGGCATACGCGCGCTGTGGAAGCAATCGCTGATCCTAAACCGGCCCGGGCGTCCGCGCGACCAGATCGGCGCTGACGTGGCTTTGGGGTTGGCCGATCTGGAAGCCTACGGCCAGATGGTCCTTGCCAACCCGGATTTCGTCGCACGGTTGAAGACCAGTGCGCCGATGAACAATGCGGATCGCGCGGGCTTCTTTGGCGGCGCCGCGCAGGGCTATACCGACTATCCCGCGCTTGAGGCGGCCACCGCCGCGTAAGGCGCCCGGCTATGTCCGTCATCGCTCCGGTCCAGCGGGCAAATCATGCAGCCATTTCCGGGCCTATGGCCTGCGTAGCATGGCCAAACTGATCGACCCCTTCATTGGGGTCGATCATGCGCGAGCGAGATTGGCTGCAGCCGTCCGCTACAAAACTACGCCGACGTAAAACTACGCCTTCCGCGAGTGCCTGACCAGTCACACCCTTCTATCGGCGCAGCTGTGCTTGTCGCGACGCTACCGCTGGCGACGAGGCCGTTTTCGAGTTCGAGGACGGTGAAGGGATACACCTTCCTGCCAGCCGTCGGAATGATCCGAGACAACGGTGGAATTGCCCGCCCTCAGCGGCATCGCGGTGCCGGATGAATTGCACCTGCGCGTCAAAGCGATCGAAGACTATGAAGTCGTTGCGGTGAATTTCTCAAACCGCCGATATACACGGGCATCGCTATCGAACTCACTCGAGGTCGACACACCATCGTGACCACTTAAGGCGGGTCACGTCCGAGAAGGCGTGAGCACCTCGCGACATTGAGCCTCCGACGGATCTCTCGAGCACGGCGGTGCTGAAAACATCCATCACTCCGGATGATGCGGCAATGGCAACATATCGGAGAAACCGATGGATATCATCTGAATAAATCGACTGTTGCTATGACAGTTCGCATCCTAGTTTCACGTCACTTTCAACCTCACACGCAACGGAGTCCAATATGAGTGCAACTTCTATCCAATCGGGTCGTCCTACGCGTCGCATCGGCGCCTGGACGTTGCAGGGTATCCTCGCGGCTGCTTTCCTTGCCGCCGGCTCGGCCAAACTGGCGGGCGTTCCATATATGGTTGACTTGTTCGAGCACATCGGACTCGGTCAGTGGTTCCGCGTCGCGACCGGCGTGGTGGAAGTGACCGGCGCCATCGCTCTGCTCCTTCCCGGCCTGGCTTCGATCGGCGCCCTGTGGCTCGGTTTCACCATGATCTGTGCCGTGGCAACCCATGTGTTCGTCCTGCACACCAGTCCGGCGCCGGCGATCGTCCTGGGATTGCTCAACGCGCTGGTTGTCTACCTGCGGCGCGATGAACTCGTTGCTTTGCTTCGGGTCAAGGGCTGAGCTTCGAAACTTAGAGATAGCCAAACCTTTAGGAGAACGAAAATGAAAACCGATGCAGTGTTCACGCGTCCGATACGCGCTGAAGAGATTTCCCGGAAGATTGCTCTGCGCACGCGTGGACACTCGCATGGGCGCGTTACCCGACTGGTAAGTCCGGGCGACGTTGGTGAACGGATCAAGCCGTTCGTCTTTCTCGACTACTTCGACGCCGATCCAGCCACTGCACCAGAATTCGGCTTTCATCCCCACTCGGGAATTGCGACTCTAACCCTAATTCTAGCCGGGCAGGCCTTCTACAAGGAGACCACCGGCCGCGAAGGCGTCATCGAGACCGGCGGTGTCGAGTGGATGCGCGCCAGTAGTGGCGTCTGGCATACTGGCGGAATGTTCGGCAAGGAGCGGATCAAGGGCTTTCAGCTCTGGGTCGCTATGCCGCCCGAGCTCGAACTTGCCGAACCCCAAAGCCAATATCTTAGCGCTTCCGACTTCCATTTTGCCGGTCCCGCGAGAGTTATCGCAGGCGAATACGACAGTGTGAAAAGCATAGTCGAGTCGCCTCGTGGCATCACCTACCTCGATGTGCGCCTCAAGGCCGGAGAGCGCTGGACCTTTCACCCGACCAAGGGGCACGACGTCGCTTGGATCGCATCGCACCAAGGCATCGTGACAACGCCGGAGCAGCTATCGATGGGCGAAGTCGCCGTGTTCGAGGAGGGCGATCAGGCGATCGAGTTTGAAGCGCTCTCCGATACTGGCTTCATCCTAGGCTCTGCGGTCAAGCACCCTTACGACCTGGTGACCGGGCACTACTCCGTGCATACCAACGCGGATTCCTTGCGCATTGGGGAGAGCAACATCGCCGATATTGGCCGCCGGCTGCACAACCAGGGTGTCTTGGCACGCGCAAGACGCTGAGGATTGGAGAGATTAGCCAAGTTGATGACTCACGATGGAGGAGAGCGATGTTTGGATCAGGTGGAATTCAGCTTTTTCGACGCGTAGCCGGGCTCCGGGAGTGCCCGGACAGGTCCGATAGACGCTTGCCGCTCCGATCAGAACACTTCCCGGTCCAGGCAAGAGGCCGCGAGATCGTCACACGGCACGGCGTCATTATCGCGGCAGCAGCCGATCCCGCGATGAGCGAGGAGATAGCTCGGCGCTTAAACAAAAGCGATTTGAGCGACCAAGAGGATCAATGGGCGCTCTGACCGGAGCCGGAGGCCTGCTTCTTGTCGAGGGGTTGTCGTCGGGCAGGCGAGAGCTGTATCCGAAACGAACACCTTACGTTGACGAATCGTACCTCTTCCCCGCCCTGAAACGGTGAGGCCTTGGTAGTTCGCAAGCTGGAAAGTACTCACGCGTCGACAGCACGACCTCAATGGTTGATATGACCGCCAATTGGGCAGTACATCATGCGTTTTAGCATCGGTTTGGTCGATAGGTAGCTGCCATGCTCGACGCCGTCTCTCTCGATCAATTGCGCACGTTCATCGCCGCGGTCGATGAAGGAAGCTTTTCTGCCGCCTCCCGCAAGTTGTTGCGCTCGCAGTCTGTTGTGAGTGAGACAATCAGCAATCTTGAGGAACAGATTGGCGTGCAGTTGTTCGACCGCTCTGGCCGCTATCCCAAACTCACCCCAGCGGGATTGGCCATTCTGGGCGATGCTCGCAGCATCATCACCGGGGTCGACTTGCTGAAGGCCCGCGCGAAGGGCATGTCGGTTGGCCTGGAGCCGGAATTGTCCGTGGTGATCGACGTCTTCTATCCGATCGACGCGATTACTCAAGTGGCCAAGGAGTTTCGCCAGCACTATCCGGGCGTGCCGCTCCGCATTTATGTCGAGGCACTGGGGGGAGCCATTCAGCCCATCCTCGACGGCCGTTGCAGCATTGGTATCATCGGCTCACTGCCGGTCATTCCGGACACGCTGACTAACGAGCGGTTGCCGGGCATCGCGTTCTTCATGGTTGCCGCCCACGATCATCCACTCGCTTCCTACAAGGGCAAGATCGCCAAAGAAGTTCTTGGAAAGCATACCCAGATCGTTCTCACCGACAGGTCGGACTTATCCTCGGGGCGCGAATTCGGCGTCATGTCGTCTACGACCTGGCGGCTCGCTGACCTTTTCGCCAAACATCATTTTCTGCTCAACGGCCTCGGCTGGGGCGGAATGCCGTTGCATGCGGTGCGCAAGGACTTGGAAGAAGGTCGCCTTGTCGTGCTCCCCATCGAAGACGTGCCGCCCGATGGCTTGATTCTACCGATGTCGGTGGTGTGGCAAACGAAGTCGCCGCCCGGGCCCGCTGGCCGGTGGTTTATCGAGCGCCTGAAGCAAATTCCGGTGGAAACGGGCAAAGTGCCGAAACCGCCGGTCACCAGGAAGAAGGCGAGACGGTCGGCGAAAACTTAGCCGGACGCCGATGTCCCTATCGCGAGAAGCGATATCCCATACTTACGTTTCCTGAGCTCGCCAGTGTTGAAGTCGTTCTGATGGAGCGGAGCGATCCTTCGCTCGGTGCTAGTGAAGGTGCTCTCCCTCCTACGGCAGCGATCCCGGCAAGTGCTTTCGTTCATGCTACCGGGCGCCGACTACGAGAGTTCTTCATCGCCTTCCCAATTATCCCCACAGTTCGAACGTCCCGCGCGGCTGGCTGGCCAGGGAAGGCTCGGTAGGCTTCCCGCGCCGCACGATGCCGCCATCGGTCAGGCGCTGCCAATGCCAATTGTCCTACCAGCAGGACACGCCGTCCCATGGGCGGTTCAGATGAGTTCAAGAATTATACTTTACGATCGTAAAGTAAAATGACATATTCCCTTCGATCGGGCGGGGGATAGCTTGGTTCGTCACCTTCTCGACATCGTCAAGCGTCAGCCGAAAGCGTCGCGAAAACCCGAGGTGGAACGATGATCGAGGAAAGGGACATCAGCGTCGCCATGAGGGACGGCACCCGGCTTGCCGTCGACGTTTACCGCCCGGATGCGCCAGGCAAATACCCCGTGCTGTACGCGTCAGCGCTGCACAACAAGGACATCCAGGGTCCTGACATCGCGGATATCTTACCGCCGCAACCGGCGCACGCGCCGCTCTGGTTCGGCCCCATCGAGGCGGGCGACACACGACGCTTCATCGCCAACGGTTATGTCCATGTGATCGCCCAGCCGAGGGGCTCTGCCAAATCGGAAGGACACTACGGCCACGAGGACACGGACCACTACGACCTGATCGAATGGATCACGCAGCAGCCATGGTCAAACGGCAAGGTCGGGATGGTCGGCATCTCCGGTTATGCCGGTGAGCAATGGCGCGCAGCTGCCCAGGGACATCCAGCGCTCAAAGCCATCTTTCCGTACGATGCGTGCAGTGCGTATGGCGGCATGTTCGGATTCCGCGACTTCAATCCGGGCGGGGTTTTGCACGCCTTCCCGTATTTGCTCGATGTCTTCAGCACGGTTCACGAGTCCCGCGACAAGCCCAGTGAGCTTCCAGCTGCAGAGCAAGAGCTCTGGCGCCTTGCCATGCGCAATCCGGACTACAAGCAGTACATCAATCTTTACAATATCCTCACTCAAAAAGGGCAGCGCACCTTCATCATGTATCTCATGATGACACATCCCTGGGAGTTCGACGGCACCGTCGAGCGCGCGGAAGAGACCTTCAAGAAAATAAAAATACCATTCTATACCGGCTCAGGAGCTTACGCCTACACTTACAAGCTCCATTGGCTGGGCGCGCAGCACTACTTTCAGAATGTCGATGCGCCAAAGAAGCTGCTGTTTACCGGGCCGGCTCATCTGGAGCGGCCATTCCATCAATATCACGACGAAATCATCCGGTGGTATGACCATTGGCTGAAGGGGCAGAACACCGGCATTATGGACGAACCGCCGGTGCGTTACTGGCTCATGGGTGCCAACGAGTGGCGGACCGGAGCGAATTGGCCGCTGCCGGAGACGCAGTGGACCAAATACTATCTCTCCCATTGGGAGACGTTGTCGACCGAGCCGCCGCGACCGGCCTCAGAGCTTGGCGCCGCGGCGCGCGAGCCCGATGTCTTCACGCAGATGCCGGTGACGCGGACGACAAAGGTCGAGCGGCTGCGCTACATGACCGATCCCCTGCCGCACGACGTCACCGTCGCCGGCCCGATCACGCTGACGTTGTACGCGGCAATCGATCAGGAAGACACCAACTGGATCATCGTGCTCAAGGACGTCGGGCCCGACGTCTCTGTTCGGACCGCACGCGAGGGTGAGCGCGATGTTCCGTCGACGTTGCCCGAACGCGAACTGACGCGAGGCTGGCTGAAGGCATCATATCGGGCGCTCGACGAGAAGCGTTCAAAGCCCTGGCAGCCCTTCCACAAACTGACGCGGGAGGCAATCGCTCCCGTGAAACCGGGAGAAGTGGTCGAATACCAGATACAGATCCTCGCCACAGCGAATCAATTCAAGACGGGTCACCGGATCTGCCTCGACATCACCTCCATGGACGTTCCGACCGGCACCGGGGCGATGACCAACGTCGAGTACATTCCATACCACGTTTGTAGCAGCAAGACCGTGACCCACAAGATCTATCGAGATGCAGAGCGGCCATCGCATCTGCTGCTGCCGATCATACCTGAGCCCACCGCTCAGAGTCCGGCCTGACGTCGGCACATAGGAGGAAGAGTTACAATGACGACGATCCGATTTGAACGAGACGGCGCCATCGGAAATATTGTGCTGGCGTGTGCTGTAGAAAACTATGGAGGGAGGAGTAATGACCTAACAACATAGGGAAGCTGTTTGAAAGATGGTGGTCGGCCCACCGGCATCGGCTTTCAGAGGCGGGTGTCAAACCGCTCCAAGCGGCGATGATTAAGTGTCATGGTCGTGAGCGTTGGAGGAAAAGTACGGATTAAACCGTGCAGGTGAGTGTCATAGAGATGAGCGCAAGCAAACCTTCCGATCACGCGTCGTAAATATAACAATGCCGTCAAAATCAGAGGCGACCGGTACTTCTGAGATAAGTCTGCTGGATATCTGGTTACTGAGCAGGCGGCGGTCGGCGTAGAGGGGGCATGAATTTGACACAGGCTTTCAAACGGAACTGCAGGAACCAGTCGTTCTAATGCAAAGGGAAAAGCACAAGTGGTCACAGCCATGAGGCGAAAGTACCGATGTGGAGCACTGGGGCGGAACGATCCGTACGAGCGTTGAAGGTTCTGTAATGGAGCTGGAGCAAAGGGATCGTGTCAGGTGTTGCATCTAACGTGCAACTGGAAACAGGATGAAACGATGGATGCAACAAAGACGAAGCCGTTTAATATCGACAAGAAGTTAGTGTACGACGCCTACAAAGCGGTCAAAGCCAATGCGGGCGCGGCCAGGGGTGGATGGGCAGTCGCTCGAGACGTTCGACAAAGATCTTATGCGGAATCTTTATAAGATCTGGAATCGGATGAGCTCGGGCAGCTACTTTCCGCCTCCGGTGCGCGCTGTTCCCATTCCGAAAAAGACTGGCGGACAACGCATTTTGGGGGTGCCCACAGTGGCAGATCGTGTGGCGCAGATGGTGGTCAAGAAGATTGTGGAAAGAGAAGTCGAGCCTATCTTCCTGCCGGATTCCTATGGGTATCGGCCGAATAAATCGGCCATAGATGCCATAGGTGTAACGCGCAAGCGCTGCTGGCAGTATGACTGGGTTCTCGAGTTCGACATCCGCGGCCTTTTCGACAACATCGACCACACGCTGTTACTGCGCGCTGTTCGCAAACATGTGAAGTGTAAATGGAGCCTGCTCTACATCGAAAGATGGCTGACAGCGCCGATGGAAATGGAGGATGGCACGCGGGTCGCAAGATCCAAGGGCACTCCGCAAGGCGGTGTTATCAGTCCGGTGTTGGCGAATCTTTTCCTGCACTACACGTTCGATGCATGGATGGCACGAGAGTACCCAGACCTCCCTTGGTGCCGGTATGCGGATGATGGATTGGTGCACTGCCGGACAGAGGCTGAAGCCGTAGCCGTAAAGGCAAAGCTTGCAGCTCGTTTTGCGGAATGCCATCTGGAAATGCATCCGGAGAAAACCAAGATCGTCTACTGCAAAGATGCGAAACGCAAAGGTAAATATCCGAACACGATGTTTGACTTCCTCGGATATTGCTTTGGACCAAAGACTGTGAAGAACAAGAAAACCAAAGAAGTCTTCACAAGCTTCAAACCACAGGTCAGTGCGTTGTCTCTCAAGTCGATGCGGAAGACGATCAGGGAGCTACAACTTCGTAGACGCACACATGTAGAGCTGGCAGATATAGCTCAGGAGATCAATCCAATCCTTCTAGGCTGGTTGAACTACTATGGAGCCTATACCCCGTCGGCTTTGCAACCGATATGGCATTACGTCAACGCCACATTGGTCGCGTGGGTCATGCGAAAGTACAAGCGCTACCGGGGCGCGAAGATACAGGCTGGTCGATTGATTGAGGTCATTGCGGTCAAAAGACGCAGACTGTTCGTACATTGGAAGCTCGGTGTTACCGGCATGTCTGCCTGATGGGAGCAGTGTGAAGCGAGAGTTTCAAGCACTGTTCTGCGAGAAGCCGGAGGTGCAATCCCTTCGGCTTACTCTCCCAATCCCCCCTTCAACCGGCTCGACCTCCGCTTCGCCGAAGCCTTGCGAGCTGCTGTGCACCGGGCCAGCGAAAGCGACATACGCGTGCTTGTGGTTCGCTCCGAGGGGCCGCACTTCAGCTTCGGCGGCGAGGTGCGGGAATGGCCGGGAAGGGACGTCAACTGGTTCAGAACATTTGTCGCGGACGTGAATGTTTCCTATCGCGCAATCGAGATGCTGAAAATACCCACGGTAGCTGTGGTGCAGGGGATCGCCTTCGGCGGCGGTTTCGAGTTGGCGTTGGCGTGTGATTTTCTTGTCGCGGCCGACAATGCGACCCTTCGCTGCGTCGAAGTCACGACCGCGATGCTGCCGATCGCGGGCGCCGTGCAGCGGATCGCTGAGCGCGCCGGGCGCGCTCGCGCATCGCGATTTGCCATGCTTGGTGAACCGATTTCCGGACGCGAAGCAGGCGCGCTCGGAATTGCGACGCATGTAGTGCCCGAGAACGAGCTTTCGGCGACCGCGGCTGCATTGGCCAAACAGCTCGCGACAGGGCCGACCAGGTCGTATGCAGCGACGCGCACGCTGCTCAAGGCGTGGTCGAGCGGAGGGGTCGCAGCCGCGGACCTTGTAATGCTCGACGTCGCGATGGAACTCTACAACGGTGCCGATGCGCAGCGCGGCTTTGCGAGTACGGCAGAGGCCTTCAACAAGGACATTGAACCGCCAACGCTCATCTTCGAAGGAAAATGAGCCGGCCGCGAAAGTTTGGTGAGCGCTGACGGTTGTCCAGGATTTCGTTATCGACGGGAGGTATTCGTGAAGCGCGAAAGCTACGTAATCGATCGCCTAGAGCTATCGACGTTGACGGCGCACTCCTGAAGGGCCATTCAACACTTCGCGTGGCGTTCGGTTGGGAGCTATGTTAGTCGAAGGCCAAATGGCGAAGAAAACGAGGCTGGCTACTGGGCGCCGAGAGCGCCCGCGCAAGAGAGCCGAACAACAGCGTTCGATCGAGACCCGAGCCGCGATCCTCAATGCCGCGATCGCGGAATTTGCCGTGCGAGGATTCGAAGGAGCGAGCATTCGCGCTATCGCCGATCGGCTCGGCCTGCAACATCCGCTGATCACCTATCATTATCGCAGCAAGGACATTCTCTAGCGGGCCGCAGTGGAGCATGCTTTCGCGCAGATACGGACCGAGTGGGATATTTTGGCACCCGAAGGATCTGAATTGTCACCGCTGGCGCGGCTGCGCCAGGAGTACGCGACTCTTTTCCGGTATACCGTCGCGTTTCCTGAATTTCATCGGTTCATGCGCCAGGAAGCCTTGACGAACAATCCGCGGCTGAAATGGGTGGCGGAAACGGTCCTGGCTCCGCTTCTAGCGCGATTGCTGCCTCAGATCATTGAGGCTCAGAAACGAGGTCTCCTTCCCGCAGTCGATCCTATTCTTTTCCACTATATGATGGTCAGCCTTACCGCCGCGCTTTCGGAATTCGGTCCTGAAATGCAAGTTACGAGCGGACTGTCATCCGAGGACACGAAGGTTGTCGAAGCGTATTGGCGTCTGGTTGAGGAGACGGTCTTCGGACAGGAACCGAACACCGACCGCGCAAGGGCAAGGACGCGCTGAAGGCGTGTTCGTTTGCCCGACGGGGCAAGCGGCGATTTTGCGGCGCATTTGACTTAAGGCATGCGCGATTCCGATATCAGCGGTTATGGGATGGTTCGCCCATCGAAACGGGACCGGTCACGCGTTAAATTGCACAAACAGTTAACCCGTGACCCGATCGGCAAATAGCCAAAATGGAGTCAGCAGGCCCGACTGATAAGGTTTGCGGCGAAAGCTTATCAGTTTAGGAAGGTAGCCGCCCAGCTCGCGCCCGCAGCGTTGGATTTTCAACGGAGACCTCGGGAGCAGCCTGGGAAGGATGTCCGTTGTTGGGGATAGAGCGGAACCATCTGCTCGTACCGAGTATTTCGCATTTTGACCCATGTCGGACATTGCTAAGACCCGCGCGTGAATCGCCGGAGCCAGGGGACCTCGTGAAAGGCATCAAGTTCGGCATGTTCTGCACTGTCATGCAGCCCGGACATTTCGGCTGGTCCCCAGTATGTCTCGCCATCCTCGTTAAACTCCGCAAAGCCTCTATACTCATAGAGACCGTCGTCGCGCTCTAAAATGTAGACCTTGGCCTTTCCGTCAGCCCTCTCTAGCACTTTGATGCTGTGCGCGTGGGTCCACTTCATTAATCCAAGTACCTTGTCGTTCCGCTTATTGGACGGGCAAGCCAAGCACGGGAAGCGTGATCCAAACTCAGGATCGCTGAAGTGGACCCCGGAAATAGGACCAAATGTTAAGGTGTGAAGCGTCCTGCTCTATCTCAACCGATGGAGCACGGATATGACCAAATCACATTTGATGCTGCATTCAAGGCCAAAGTTGCCCTGGAGGCACTGCGCGAGGTAGCGACGGTGCCGGAGCTGGCGAAGCGGCACCGGGTTCACCCGAACCAGATCTATGGCTGGAAGAAGCAGGTTCTCGACAACGTGACGAGCCTTTTCGCGCGCGGCGCAAGCGCATTGGGAGATGGCGAGGAGGAGCATGAGCGCGAGACGGCGAAGCTTTATACCAAGATTGGCCAGTTGACGGTTGAAAGGGATTTCTTGGCCAGGAGGCCCGGGCGATGAGTGTCCCCGAGCGCAGGGCGATGGTCGAGCGGCCAGGCGAGAGTTTGTCGGTTCGCCGGCAATGTGCGCTGCTGAATCTGGCGCGTTCGGGCGTCTATCGCCCCGGGCCGGTCACCGGCGCCGACGATCTGGCCTTGATGCGGCGGATCGACGAATTGCATCTGAAGTGGCCGTTTTACGGCTCGCGGCGAATGGTGTTCGAACTCAACTAGTGACGCGATTGATCCACAACGGACATCAGGACTTTGCAAATAAGCAACTCGAAGCCAGCCCCTATCAATGCACTCAGTTGATCTGATACGATGGCCCGCCGGGGGATTGACGTGCAGCGGCGGGAATTTCTTGGTGTCTTGGGGTGGTGCGGCGGTCGCTGGCCGCACGCCAAGCAAGCACAGGAGGGCCTAGAATGAAGAAGACATTTGCTGCCTTTGTCGCGGTCGCAACGATTGCCGGTTCGCTCGCCGCGACGCCTGCAAGCGCACAGCGTGGCGTCGCCGCAGGCGTCGCGGCTCCGGGCCGCTATTATGAGCCCGCCCCTTACGGAGCAGGTCCCGGGCCATACGACGATTTTGGCAGTTGCGAATGGGTGACACAGCGTTTCTGGGACGGCCATGGCTGGCGAGTCCGCCGGGTGCGAGTCTGCGGCTGATCCGCGATTACGGCGAGATTAAACGGCTCTTAGCAACCATCGACGTCGAGCGGAGGCCGTCGAAACGACCGGGCCGCGAAGCGCAAGGCCGAAGAAGACTGCAGCGATGAGCGATCCATCCCGGCGAACTCGATTTGAAGGACGACAAGGCGATATTGCGGCGCATGAGTTCCGTTTGTGGCACGAACCGGACCAACCGGGCAGGTCGGTTGATGTCCGTTGATCGGGGCAGACCGGAAGTGATCGGCCGACGTTCAAAACAGCGCTTTTGGAACAGACATTTGGACGCATCTGCCGAGGAGCGCTGTGAGAACAGGGCCCGCGAAGGGCGGCATTAATACCGCTTAATGTGTCAACGCCCGAGAATTTTGTCCTTCTTCTGCACGGGCCCGAGCGGTTAAGTTGTCTGAGCCAGCACTGGCAGGGCGCAGCGAGAAGGCGGCAGATAGATCGCCGGCCCGGATATGGGGAACGAGAAAGGGAGTGGCTGCCATGACAAGCGACAGCAAGATGGCTGCGTCTTTGGATCCAGTTGTTCTGGCAGAACGATTTCAGACGCTGGCCACCAAAAGCCAGGCTGCCGTACAGGGATTCCTCTTAGACCGGCCAGACGTCGCCAATATCGGCATGGGCGATCCGGCCAAGATCGGTCAAGCCTTCTTTGAGCTGACAACCAAGCTCATGGCCGATCCGCGGCCGGTCGTGCGCGCGCAGACCGAGTTTTGGGAACAGAGCGTCAGCCTGTGGGCGCGGACGTTGCGACATCTGCTTGGCGGCGAGCCACCGCCGGTCAGCGCACCGGACAAACGCTTCAAATACTCCGAATGGGCCGAAAACCCTATATTTAGCTACATCCGCGACAGTTATCTTCTTTCCGCTCGCGCAATCCTCTCCGCCGTCCGCGGCGTAAAGGGGCTTGATGAGGACACATCCAGAAAGGTGGAATTCTATACGAAGCAATTCGTCGATGCATTGGCGCCGTCGAATTTCATGGCGACAAACCCTGAAGTGTTATCGAAGACGATCGAGACCGGCGGCGAGAACTTGCTCAGCGGCCTGACGAATTTGCTCAACGATCTGCAGCGCGGAAAGGGCCGCCTCAGCGTTACCATGACGGATATGGATGCGTTCCGGCTCGGCGAAAATATTGCGACGACGCCGGGCAAGGTCGTTTTCCAGAACGAGTTGATCCAACTCATCCAGTACACGCCGATGACAGAGCAGGTATGTAAAGCGCCTCTGTTGATCATTCCGCCGTGGATTAACAAATTCTACGTCCTCGATCTCCAGCCAAAGAATTCGTTCATCCGCTGGTGTGTCGAACAGGGGCACACGGTCTTCGTCATCTCCTGGATAAATCCGGACGCACGCCTGCGAGACAAGAGCTTCGAGCACTACATGCTTGAGGGCCCTATCGCGGCGACGGCGGCAGTCGAAAAAGCCACTGGCGAGCGTGCCATGAATTGCGTCGGATATTGTCTTGGCGGAACGCTGCTCGCATCGACGCTCGCTTATCTGGCAGCGAAAGGCGACGATCGCGTGAAGAGCGCGACCTATTTCGTCACGCTCGTCGATTTCGTGGAGTCTGGCGACATGTCGGTCTTCATCGACACCGAGCAACTCGCGGCGCTCGAAGCGCGCATGAACGAGAAGGGCTACCTTGATGCGCAGGACATGGCAACCTCGTTCAACATGTTACGCGCAAACGATCTGATCTGGTCGTTCGTCGTCGGCAACTACCTGCTCGGCAAGGAGCCGGTTCCATTTGATCTTTTGTACTGGAATTCAGACGCGACGCGTATGCCTGCGGCCATGCACTCGTTCTACCTGCGCAACATGTATCAAGAGAACAATCTGGCCAAGCCTGGAGGCATCACTCTCGACGGCACGCCAATCGATCTACGGAAAATCACGACGCCGACCTTTATTCTGGGTACAAAGGAAGATCATATCGCACCCTGGAAATCGGCTTATCGGGCAACACAATTCTACGGAGGTCCGGTTGAGTTTGTGTTGTCAGCGTCTGGCCACATGGCCGGAGTGATTAGTGCACCCGGTTCGAAATACGGCCACTGGACGAATTCGTCGAATCCTGCGACAGCTGACGAATGGTTCAAAACTGCGACCCAGCGCCGGAGTTCGTGGTGGCCTCACTGGAACGAATGGCTGACGACGTTCTCAGGTGGACAAGTCGCGGCCCGAACGCCCGGCGAGGGCTTGTCGGTCATCGAAGACGCGCCGGGATCCTATGTAAGGGTTCGCTCCGACGCATAGGTGCGCATTCAAGGCCGGTGGCACAATTTCCTTGCGCTGCCACCGGCCGAAGCCGAGCGCGGCGTCGCTGTCATGCATCTTCCGGATAATGCGTCGCCGCTCGTCTGCCATCGCTTCGCGCTAATCCTTCGTTTTATAGCGCAGCGGCGGACAGGCTCGTTGCGGACAGAGCCGCGACCGAAAGATCAGCGGCTGACAAAGCTAATGCCGAAAGGGTTGCCTCAGAACGTCGTCGGGCGTTGCCGTATCGGGCGAAGCGGCGAACCGCTTGCAACTGTGGATATGGCTGCGCTGCGTGTGCGGGCTGAGTTTGCGCGCAGCCATATCTTCGATCATACGCTGACGCAGCGGGCTGACAGTGTTAGTCTCGCTCATGGGGAGCTCCTTCCTGAGTGAGGTTGACAACACCTCCATTCTCAGGACAGCGGCTCTCCCACTGCTGGCGCTGTTCGCTCAACTGGGCTGCCGGGCTCTCGGCTCCTGCTCCCGCGCAGCGGGCTCGAGCGCAGCGACTTCGTGCGTTGGCACGTGGCGACCTTCATTCGGTCATCACTGAGGTCTGTTACCGAGGGCACAGCGGTCATCGGGCTAGCGCTTTTTAATTATCTACTCGCACTGGCGAAGGAGTGCCTTGGGCGATCAAGCACCGGATGATAACGTATGGAGCTTTGGTTGAAAGCGCCCCGTCTTGGTTCGTGAGATTACCGCCATGCGTGTTGTCGCGCTCGAAGAGCATTTCACGGTCCCCGATCTCGTCCAGCGCATTGATCCGGACGCAATCAGCCGGCGCGGCTTTCGGTCGAGAAAACCGCCCGCTGGCGGCCCCAATGCCGTCGAACTCCTGCCCGAGATTGGCGAGCGGCGCCTACAGTCCATGGATGAGGCCGGGATCGCGGTGCAGGTGCTCTCCAACAGCGGTCCCGGCCCCGATCTCGTGCCCGGCCCCGATGGTATCGGGATTGCGCGGGCGATGAACGACCATTTGGCGGCAGCCATCGCCCGTCACCCCGAACGTTTTGCGGGGTTCGCCGTGCTGCCAATGCAGAGCCCTGATGCCGCGATTGTCGAGTTCGTTCGTGCGGTTAGGGACCTTGGTTTTGTCGGTGCGCTCATCAACGGCACGACCGAGGGCCGCTTCCTCGATCACCCGAGCTATGATGGTCTGCTGGCGGCGGCCGTGGAGCTCGACGTACCGATCTATGTCCATCCTCACCTTGCGCCCGAAGCCGTTCGACAGGCCTATTTTGCGGATCTTCGACCGGGCGCCAGCCGCGTGTTCGAAAGCGCCGGATGGGGCTGGCACTCGGAGACAGCGATTCACGTATTACGCCTGGTGCTTTCCGGCGCACTCGATCGGCATCCGCGACTGAAGCTCATCATCGGGCACATGGGCGAAATGCTGCCAATGATGTTGGCACGTGCCGATGACATGTTTGCTCTCGAAATCGAGCACCTGCAGCGGCCGATCAGCCGCACCATCCTCGACCAGGTCTGGCTGACGACCAGCGGTATGTTTAGCGAGCCGCCATTCATTGCGGCGCTGCTAACGTTTGGCATCGACCGCATCATGTTTTCGGTCGATTATCCCTATTCCTCGAACGCGAAGGGCCGTGCCTTCCTCGACCGCCTTCCGCTCGCCCCGGCCGACATAAGCAAGTTCAGCCACGGGAATGCGGATGCTCTCCTGAAGTTAAACGAAGGGGAATGACGTAACGCTCCACGTCAGCAAAACGGAGGTTGCCATCGGGTCGGTGAATGTCCGCCTTCGGGGGAAGAGCAGACGTCGATCATTCGGTGCAGGTCTGCCTTCGACCCACGCGGATATGCAAACGTTCCGTGAAGGCGATGATACGGCGATCAGCAGAAACGCCTTCGCGAGATGCCAATATCCGTCCCAGCGAATGGATCAACCGTCAGCATTGCTGACGTGCCGCAGCAAGATCGGCAAAATTGAGACCTTATGCTTTCGAAGGAAATGCGTGGCCGACTAGAAGAAATCGGGATAAGCTTTGCGACGCTCGGTCGAAATCGACGACCTCGAGTCAGATGATGATCAGCACGCCAATCGATATTGCTGCTACGGCTGCGGCGCGACATCCGTTCGCGGAGCCGGGCGTTAGGACAATCAGACTGGAGCGCCACTTCCACACGTCACAACGGTCGACATCGTTCCACGCGGACTACCGGCAGCCTATCGAGGAGACGGGATCAGAACCGGCGAACTTCAAATGGGAGGAAGGTCAATGGCTAACAACTTGAGAGGCGCATGTGACGGGATCTTGCAAAGGACCGTGACTGGCGAGCCCCGCGTACCCGGCGTAGTGGCGATGATCACCAGCCGCTCGGCCAATATCTATGAAGGCGCCGCCGGCGAGCGTCTTCTTGGCGGACAGGCAATGACGACCGACACTGTGTTCGCCATCTACTCAACCACGAAAGCGATCACCGGCACGGCGGTTATGCAATGCGTCGAGGAAGGCAAGCTTGACCTGGACGCCCCTGCCAAAACTTACGTCCCCGACATCGGCAAGCTCGAAGTGCTCGACGGATTTGACG
This sequence comes from uncultured Alphaproteobacteria bacterium, assembly GCA_963822795.1. Lineage (GTDB taxonomy): Bacteria > Pseudomonadota > Alphaproteobacteria > Rhizobiales > Xanthobacteraceae > Bradyrhizobium. The sequence goes on along the minus strand of CAWGJM010000039.1, from coordinate 151,682 downwards.
CCGACGGGACGCCGAAGCTGCGGGCGCCGAAGCGAGACATCACCATCCGGATGCTGATGCTGCATACGGCCGGCCTCGGCTACGACTTCTTCAACGCCAGCTATTTCCGCCTCGCGCAGGAGCGCGGTCAGCCGAGCGTGATCACCTGCTCGAAGGCATCCCTAATGACACCGCTGCTGTTCGATCCCGGCGACAAATGGGAATATGGCAGCAACGTTGATTGGTGCGGCCAGGTCGTCGAGAGCATCCGCGGCAAGCGCCTCGGCGAGGTGATGAAGGAGCGGATATTCACGCCGCTCGGGATGGAGGACATCGCCTTCTCGCTGACTCCTTCGATGCGGGCGCGTCTCGCCGTCATCCATCAGCGCGGGGCCGATGGGTCGCTGACCCCGCTTCCCGATATGCAATTGCCGCCCGATCCGGAAGTCGACATGGGCGGCCACGGACTCCACGCCTCCATCGGCGAGTACATGAAATTTATCCGCATGTGGCTGAATGATGGAACTGGGCCGCATGGCCGGGTGCTCAAGAAGGAGACAGTCGAGGCAGCGGTACGCAACGGCCTGCAAGCGCACCAGAAGGTCACGATGCTGCCCGGCGTCATTCCGGCCCTGTCGAACGATGCCGAGTTCTTCCCGGGCCTGAAGAAATCCTGGTCTTACACCTTCATGGTCAACGACGAGGATGCGCCGACCGGTAGGCCGGCCGGGGCGATCGGCTGGGCCGGTCTCCCCAACCTGTTCTTCTGGATCGACCGGAAGAACGGCTTCGGAGGATATTGGGCGACGCAGATCCTGCCGTTCGGCGACCCGACTTCATTCGGTGGCTACCTGGAGTTCGAGACGGCTGCCTATGCGACGGGTGAGGCGCGCGCGGCGGCGTAAGTATGCCGCGCAATTCAGCCGCAATCCGCCGCGGCATCTCTCCGCGTCCGAATGATGCGAGCAATCCATGATCATGCTGCACCGGCCGAGGCCGGCGCGGCAGCGCAACGTGAGAATCGAAACGACGGCACAGGGAGCCTCCTTTTTGCCGACAAACGAATGCTCACTACGGGAGGTGTATCATGACGAACGCGCAAGGTAATTTGCCAAGAGCAAGAGTGAAAACCAGCTTCGATGCTGTCATCATCGGTGCCGGCTTTTCCGGCATGTACATGCTGCATTCGCTGCGCGACAAGCTCGACCTCGACGTCACCGTGTTCGAGGCCGGCGACGGCGTCGGCGGCACCTGGTACTGGAATCGCTACCCCGGCGCACGTTGCGATTCCGACAGTTACATCTACTGCTATACGTTCGACAAGAATCTGACGCAGGAGTGGAACTGGTCCGAGCGCTATCCCGAGCAGGACGAGATTCTACGCTATCTCGAGCATTGCGCCGAGCGTTTCGACCTCAAGCCCGACATTCAATTCGGCAAACGAGTCGTCGAGGCCGTCTTCGACGACGCCAACGAGGTTTGGACAGTGCGCACCGAGCAAGGCGACGTTGTCACGGCGCGCTTTGTCATCGCCGCGGTCGGAGCCCTTTCTGCCGCCAACGTGCCACCGTTCAAGGGCCTCGAAACCTTCAAGGGCAAGTGCTACCACACCAGCCAATGGCCGCATGACGGCGTCGATTTCACCGCCAAGCGGGTCGGCGTCATCGGCACCGGTGCGACCGGCGTGCAGGCCATTCCGGAGATCGCGCAACAGGCCAAGCACCTGACCGTGTTCCAGCGCACGCCGACGTTCTGCGTGCCGGCGCGGAACGGCCGGGTCGACCCAGAGGTCACCCAGGCGCGCAAGACCGACTACGAGGCGATCCGTCAGCGCATCAAAAAATCGTTCTTCGGCTTTGAGCTCAATTTCATCCCGAAGTCGGTGCTCGAGACCACGCCGGAGGAACGCGAGCGGGAGTTCGACAGGATGTGGGACGCGGGCGGCTTCCCGTTCTGGCTGGCCAACTACCAGGACATGTTCTTCTCCAAGGAGGCAAACGACGTCATCGCGGGCTACCTCAAGAGAAAAATTCACGCGACCGTCAACGATCCGGTGGTCGCCGAAAAACTCACCCCCAAGAATTATCCATATGGTACCAAGCGCCAGCCGCTGGACACCAACTACTTCGAAACCTTCAACAAGAAGAATGTGCTGCTGGTGGATGCGAGCACGGACGGGCCGATCGAGGAATTCACGCTGAATGGCATTCGCGCCGGCGGCAAGGAATACCCGCTCGACATTGTCGTGGTCGCCACCGGCTTCGACGCGCTGACCGGCTCGCTGAAGAAACTCGGCATCAAAGGCCGCGGCGGCAGGATGCTGGCTCAGGAGTGGGAGGACGGACCGCAGACCTATCTCGGCCTGGCAATAGCTGGTTACCCGAACCTGTTCACCATCACCGGCCCGCAGAGCCCCTCGGTGCTGTCAAACGTGCCGGTGTCGATCGAGCAGCACGTCGAGTGGATCACCGAATGCATCGCCCACATGCGTAGAAACAAGCTTACGACGATTGAGGCGACGGCGGAAGCGCAAGACGCATGGGGCACGCACGTCTCTGAAATCGTGAACGGGACGCTCCTGCCTGGCACCAACTCCTGGTACATGGGCGCCAACATCGCCGGCAAGGCGCGCCGTTTCCTGCCCTATCTCGGCCCGGAAGGCGTCGGCGGATATCGCAGGAAGTGCGCCGAGATCGCCGAAAAGGGCTACGAGGGCTTCGCGTTCTCGAACCGTGGTCAGGGTTGGGCCGTGCACCCGATTGCGGCCGAATAAATCTAACCATCCACGACGGGGAGCCGCGTCCAATGTCGCGGCTCCCGGCAATCGCCACGAAAGGCTCCTGACCAACTACCTCACAGTAACGGGCCGTCAACCGGCCTGCGGTGAAGCGGTCGCGGTTTGGCATTTGCATGAGTCCTCCGCCGCAGCGCAGACGGCGCGACGGCTTCGCACAGCCGCGGTAAGCCAGCAATGCGGGCGATAATCTGCTGCATTGCATCAGGCCGCAATTGGCACTTTTAGGACCTGGCCCCATGGTCGGCAGCGGCCGATTATTGATTCTAATGCGGACATGATCGCGACACGACGTTACTTCGGAGAATGGGCCACTAGCGAATGCAGAGGAGACCAGCATGACGATTTACATTTCTCAAGGTCGTTACACTGCCGTGGCCATCAAGGGGATGTCTGCGAAACCGGAGGACCGTTCCGAGGCGGTCGCGGAGTTGTTCGCGGCCGCCGGTGCTCGACTGATCAGTTGGTATCTGACTTTGGGACCCTACGATTGGCTGATCATAGCGGAAGCACCGGATGAGCCCACGATGATTTCAGCGGTGCTTGCCGCCGCGGCTGGCGGAAGCCTTTCGGACATAACCACTACCGTGGCGCTCACGGCGAGTGACACGACGAAGGCCTTCCAGCGGGCAGGCGAGCTTACTCTGAAATTCAGATCGGCGGGCCGAGCCGATTACTACGGAGTAGGGATCGATTCGGGGCGTGAGATCGACGAGGCTTGAATACCAAATTCTGGGATGTGCGCTGCCGCTGACATGACGAAAGCCAACCAGAGGTCGTCGGCCAACCCAGAGCGGCTTCGTCAGGCCGAGTGTGGGCTGCCGGATCGCTAATGCAACTCGAAACGAATGTCCGTTCCCGCAACCAGTGCGGCGCTAAACCGGCAGAAGGGGTAAAATCCCCTAGGGTCCACACTCGAGGAGCAACAACATGAAGCAACGCATCTCAGAGGAATTTTCCACCAGGTTGATCGACTGGAGTCCCTTCGTGATCATGGGGAACACGGTGCCGCCCCGAGATCCTGATGAAGACGAAGAGGACGACGAAGAGGACGGGGACGAAGAGGACCACGCCGACGAACCGCCGGTCGTGCGCGAGCCGGACGAAGACTAGAGACTAGCCTGTAGTTGGCAGTCGGCGTATACTATCTCCCATGAGTTGGGATGCGAAAGAGGTAGCGCTCCTCAAGGGCAGAGCGCCGCGCAGATCGCGCGCCGTCTCGGGTGTAGCCGTAACGCGGTCTGCGGCAGGCTAACCCAACAGGGGAGGTCCCCCGGCTCTGCCGGGGAGGCAGCAAAAGTTTGACATTTCAAGAAGTCGTCCACCGGCGCAACAAAGGTCCAGACGTCCGAATCTGGTCCGACGTCGTGCACAATGCAGATGTGGTCTGCTAGTTCGGCGGGGCTGGACGGGTCGCCGTGCCGCTTGATGTAGTTTGGCGTTGCCGCGGCGACGCGCACGGTGGTCCCGCATCGGCGCGATCGGTGATCTCGCCGACGCGCATGGCAAGGTCGAGCCGGTCTTCGATCATGTCGCCGAGCCGATCACCCACCACGAGTTCGACCTTCAGCCCCGGATGATCGGCGAGCAAGGTCGGCAGACGCTGGGCGAGAAAGCGGCTGGCCGCCACCGTGACACCCACCCGCACAAGCCCGACAGGTGAGGCGCTCTGCCGGCCGAGCGCTACCTCCAGCGCGTCAACGCCCTCCAGCACGGGCCGGGCCCGACCCAGCAGCATCCCGCCATCGTCGGTCAGGCTGAGCTTTCGCGTCGTGCGGTGAAAGAGGCGGACCCCGAAATGTTCTTCCAGCTGCGAGACCTGGCGGGCGACCGCCGCTGAGCTCGCGCTCACGAGCGACGGCCGAAAAGGAGCCGGTCTCCACCACGCGGACCAGGACTCCGAGCGCGCCGAGAAGGTCCATCGATTTCCTCGAAGAACGCAAAGGTCTTTCAATGAAATGAGGGCTAATCGCGCCGATGCACGGGGGTTATCTTAACACTACAACGGACCGGCGAGGCACGTGAGCCAAGTCGCATTTCACGGTTGCGACGCAGTCCGAAAAATAAAGCGAGGTGTCCGATGCCAAAGCTTCTCACAACATTGGGCGCTCTGAAGGCCATTCTCATCGCGGCCAGCGTTGCCTTTGCACGCGGCGACATGCTCCCGGTCATCCTGATCTCGATCTTGTTCAACCTTGCCCAGTCGGGCGCGAAGCCGGTCGGTCAGGCTGTGCCGCAAGACACCATTGTGGTGTCGCGGAGCCATGATGATCGTCGTTGATTTCGAAATCACGAGCAGGCGATCCCGTAGTTGGCGTGCGAGAAACTCGTGCAGGCAGCGCCGCTGCACCTGCACCGGACTGCCACCGCAATCAGCGGCCAACACTCGGCATCAGTTTTCTCCTCGTGGCCCGCTCGTTGCGGTTCGCCCTTACACGTCAGCGCGCAGAACGTCTAGTTTTGGCATTCCTGTCCGGTCGCCTCTCGACTACGTGAACATATGACGACAATCATTCTATTGATCAACGAAGACGTGCGACTAATTCAACAGTTACTCGATTATTGAGGAGAACTTCAGTGATGAAACAGACCAAACATTCAATCAAGTCTCATCGCTATGAACTCGTGCGCGGCGAAGATGCCGACTTTATCGCTTATCAGCGGAAATTTGGCGATGGCCTTTGGCAGACGGTTTCAACATGGATGATCCCCCGTACGGAATATCGGTAGCCGATCTTTCTTAGAAAGCTACCTGTCGTTGGATGGACCCCACGACTCGAACTGATTTTTCAGCTCGGTCCAGGCAACTCAGCGGCTCGGATAACGAGGTCTTCGTCAATCCGAAGGCGTCGATGCCGGTCTGAGGTGTGAAGCAATCCCTGATCAATCTGGGTATCGAAGGCGGCTTTGCCGCGGCATGCGGACGCGGCGAGCGAACGTTACCGATTCGGCGACAATTTTGAAGCGATTATCGGGACCAGCGGGACGTCGGGACTGCGGAGCTCATCGAGCGAATGCGGCGCCGCGTGCGCGTTGTGGTACGGTTACGGCAGATGCAGGCGCCACTTCCCTACCGCCGGCGCGGATGCCAAATGTCGCGAGCGACTTCGTCAGCATTCCCGCAGCTTCTAGATTCGCCAAATAAGCGGTAACGGAACGCCTTCGCTCGGAGCCGCAAGTTAAGTTTGAGACCGTGCTATGAATCAGTTGGCAGTTCGTCGATTCCGACTCGCCCAGTCGAATCGCTTGACACCTTGATGGTCGAGCACGAATTCTGGGATCGCGCGCGTGACATCTGTGTCGCGCACCAGCGTCAGCGTACGATTGTCAAGGATCAGCCACTGACCATCGACGCGAGTTGCGACCGCAGCGTGATTTTCGTTTGGGAAGACGTTTTTCAAGATAACGATCTTCACATCGTCCTTGGGAATGCCAGCCTCCAGCAGCGCGGCATATTTGAGGATCGCATAGTCCTCACAGTCACCGCGATTGGATAGGAGCGTTTCAAAGGGATCGCTCCAATGATCCGCAACGCCCCATTGCAGCTCGTCACTGACCGGGCTGATGGCGAGCTCCGCAGCTCTGTTGATCAGGCCCACACGTGCCCGGCCGCTTCGCCCGGCGCCCTCCGCGCTTATGTTGATCAGTCTTTGCGCAGCGACAGGGCAGGTCCCATTTGCATGGCATTGTGCAACCACCGCGAAATCTTGAGCCATCACGGCCTCGACGTGGTGCCACTTTTCCAGCAACTCGCCCGCGGCGACAGGCTCGGTTTCCATACCGAACAACTGAGCGGCTTGCTTATCATTGCGCGCCCGCGGCTCGGACGGCGCGGTCGCCGCATTCGTTCCATCTTCGGTGAACGAGACAACCTCGAATTCGTTGCCGGCCAAATAGGTGATAGGTGGAGCGGAATCGGAGGGAAGCTTAGGCGGCTCCAACGTGTAAGCTGCGCCAGCCAGCAAAAGACCTACCACCCAAGCCGACGCGAGAATTGCCCAGAAACTTCCGCTATGGCGCATCGCGGACCGATTTAGGGCGAAAGCGGACATCGGATAGGCCTTTTTCCTCCAGAGAAATAAGTTCTCGCTCACCTAGTGCCGGGGAGTTCGGGACCAAGCTGCCCGCGCGCAACCCTGCCTTGACGATTTTGCTTGTCTCTGCGTGATGCTCGCGGGGCGCTTAGCGTTCACGTTCAATTCACGGAGTCATGCGCCGCCGAACCCGGCGTTGAGAGCATCGTGAACTCAGAGTATCCGAGCCGGTCTTCACGATTTCGACCTTGAGCCGGCGTGCGGCTGCAATGCCGGCAAATCCGCCGCCGATGATCAAGACGCGCTCTTCTAGGGGCCGCCGCAACGCGCGTTGTTTCAGGCGGACAGCTGTTGGGTCAGACCTGTGTGCATTGGAGGCCCGAATGTCTGCAGCCAGTCGTCTGCTGTCGATCCCTAAGCGTTCTTCAATTACGTTGCGCCGTCCAATAGCCCGAGCATTGCGCGCTGCCTGAGTGACCGCTCCAGGTCCCGCGGCCGGCGGTGGCGGAGAGTTTGCCCGCACCCGAGGCATATTTATCCTGGACTGTCACCGAAGCGCGAACCGCGCCGGATTTTGCAACGTAACCTCGAAATCTCACGAGATTGGGATGCGTGACGATTCCGTTGGTCACATCGACGGTGAAGCTGTAGCTGGAATTGCAGGCGCCTCGTTGCGTGACGAAGACCAGATCCCAGGAGCCGTCGTAGGCCGAGCGCGCGTATGCTGCAGGCGCAAGGCCAATGAAGCAGCTCGTTGCCGCGATCAGAAGCGAACGCTTCTTCATGAAAGTTCTCCTAATCGGTCCAGGCAGACCATGTGTTTGAGCGGTCGAGCAGTCGGCCGACATACGCTCGGAGGCGGGCCGGTAGAGAGCGCTTGTCAGAAACTGCTCTAATTGTAGATCTCTCACCTGATTTTTATCGCTCGGGCTTCAGCGAGATCTGAAATCCTCCGCGAGCGGAGGGTAGGGGAGATCGAACCGCAGGAAGAAATGCCTGGGGACGTTTGGATGCCCGGCGCCCGGCCCAGTCACGAGTTTTTTATCCCTTCGTTACCGCTTGTAGAGCTTCAAAGTTGGGGCTGAGGTCCCAAATCAACCATGGAATGATATGTGTCATTTAACAGCGTCTAACAGAGGTTTGGAGCGAATATGGGCGAGGTTATTCGATTTATCCCAAAGTCTGAGCGCGAGCGAGCCCGTCTAATTCGGGAAGCGCGCGCGATATATGACAGCATCTTCCCGCCGATTGATCCGGTCAGCGAGCGGCAGGACAAGGCACCGGTAAGTCATTCGATCGGCGGCGCCAATGCCTATCGCAGCGACGGGGTTCCCCTGTCGTGATCAAGATCATCGCCGTGCTCTGCAGTCTCTCCTCTCCGGCAAATTGCCACGAGCAGATCGTCACCACCTCGAACTTCGCTGACGTCTCGATGCAGTCCTGCCTGATGGGCGCGCCGCAGCTCGCCGAGTGGATGAAGCAGCATCCGGCAGAGCGCCTTGCGGCATGGCGCTGCGTGATCGGCAAACGGGATGGCAGGGGAGTTTAAAGGTGGAAAGCAGCATTCCCCGGATGCTTTCAACCGCTTATCCAGACTTCTCGACCGATTCGAGTTCGTAAGGCGATTGACCGGCTCGACAAAAATTCGTGCTTGACGACAAACAAAATTCCGGACGTGGCGACCATCTCGAAATCCGGTAGTACTCGCCGGCTTTTCCGAAGTTGGCTTGCAGAAATTCGAGAGACTGGTTTCGGATATCAATCCCGGTGAACAGCCCCTGGCTGGCGTTCAAGTGACCGATGGCTTGCGGTGTTCGCTTTCGGCGTTTTCTCTGAACACGCAGAAGGCGATGTTGTTGCCCGAGGGGCTGAGCACTCCTTCGATTCCAGCGAAAGACTTGACCGGGTAGGTCGATGTATAGCCGCGGCGGAGGGGGATGAGCCAGCGCGCTTAGCGGTCGGCTGTCTGTGCCGATGATGGTTGAGAGGCACGATCTTGGTTGACCGAAATAGTGCGTCGAAAACGGCCACCGATGTGGGCGGACGATGGCCGCTTCCATACACGTCGTCCTTAATTATGCAGCAGGCACCAAGGTATAACCTGCGCCGTCCGGCACGATCGTACCCACGGCGGGAAACGGGAAGTGGTAGCCGGTAACGAGAGCCTGGTCGGACACGGCACGGTCGAACAATCTGCGCCGCGTCGCCTCGGCAAGCACCGGGTCAGCATCGATTTGGCCGTGCCAGCTTGGGTGCTTCGCGAATAGGGCGGGCATGTTCGTCGTGTCGCTCAGCACCATCAACTGCTCCTTGCCCGACGCGACAACGAATACAGTATGGCCCGGCGTATGGCCTGGTGCCGCGATCGAGCGGATGCCCTGAATAACCTCCGTATCCCAATCGTACTGTTTCACCCTATCTTTCAGCAGTGGAAACATTGCTTGAAGTCTCTTGGGTAGGCCTTGCCGGCTTTCGGGGAACTTGGTGAAAATGCCCGGGTCCATCCAGAACTTAAACTCGGTGCTTGGCACGCAAATCGCGGCGTTGGGGAAGACCGGTGTGTTGTCAGGGGCCTTGCTCATAAGTCCAAAGACATGGTCCGGATGGAAATGCGACACGATCACTCTCGTGATCTGCGCCGGCTTGATGCCGGCTGCAGCCATATTGGCGATCATCGCTCCGGCCGTAGGCTGAAACTGACCACCCGTGCCGGCATCGAAGAGAACCGTGTCGTCGCCGAACTCGAGCAGGGTTATGTTGAACGGAATGGGCACGAATTCATACGCGATCCCCGCGGCAGTCAGTGCGGCCTTGGTTTCCTCAACGGACACGTTCTCGATAAACGCAGGATCGTGAGGTTTCTCCCAAACGCCATCGTTGACCAAACTCGAACGGCCGGAAGCCCTTGCCGGCTTCCGGTCCCTTCTGCGCGAGCGCAGCCTCGATGAACGAGACGGGCTTGGGCAGGCCGAACGCTGTTCCTGCACATGCTGCCGTCAACAGAGCGTTACGGCGGGTTAGATTTAACATCGCTATCTCCTTGCTTCGTCCGCGAAGACGGACATTGCGGTCAGCCGGTCAAAGCCGGCGCCTTGTGTCAGGCGATCGCAAACCACTTATTGGGAATTTTGAAATGTAGCTGACAAAGTCAAATGCGGAAATGCGTGCTCACGGTTCACGACGCACTGGATGTCGAGAAAGATGAGCCCTTCGATTCCAGCGGACCGCGTCGTCGCCAGGACGTCCCAGCAGATCCTGGTTCCGCGATCATGAACGCACGCTTTGAGAAGACATGGCTGATACTCGTTAGTCGCGGTTGTCTGTACATACTACAAGTCAGCTCGGGGAGCTTTCGGTGCCTGCCGGGTTGATCTGAAAGCTCGTAATCGAAAGACCGCAGCCGGGATCAAGTCAGATCGCATATGAATCCTGCGAGGTTAGCCAACGGGCTTGCGGGAGCGCCGGTCTATTTCAATGCCGAGAAGGCAGTTGGCGTCAGGATTTGATTGCTGATGCTTGCGACAATCGGTCCATCGCGTTCGCCCTCGTCGCGCACCTTGTGCCAAGCCGGGTCGTTCAGGAACGCCGTCCACCTCGTCTCGAGAGCGGCCAGCGACTCCCACTGGAGGATGTAAGTCAGCTGATTGCTGGATTCCCCGACGAGGGTCGTCCAAAAGCCGATCGCATGGATACCGTGCGTTTCCCAGATGGGAGGAAGCTGGTCCCTAAACCGAGCCTGCAGCTTTGCCATTTGGCCCGGAACAGCCTGATAAACCCGCAGCTCATGAATCATCGCGGAAACCCTCTATGAAGGATGTATTCACGCCTGCTTCAGCGCGCTGGCATCGACCGGCATCTTGCGCAGGCGCTTGCCGGTCGCGGCAAAGACGGCGTTGGCGATTGCCGGCAAGATGCCGACTTTCAGTTCGACTTACAAAATCGAACTTATGAATTTGGTGTCTCCAAGCGAAGCGATTTGAACTGAACGCCGTATCTGTCGCGACGATAAGACCAGGAGCCACGCTCTTCCACCGTCAATCCGCGGCGCTGAATCGATCCGGTGTGGCCACGCTGCGCAATCAGGGAACGCAGTCCGCCAATCTCCAGGAAAGATATGGCTATCTCGAAAAAGCGTTTGTTGGCGACACCGGTCGCTGTCTAGCGTGAACCGGCTCGATCGCAAAAAACGCGATGCAGACAAGCTAATGCAGGGGAGCGAGTTTGCACAAAACCACTGAAGTTGTTCCGTTGCGCGTTACCGCCAACAGATTGGGAGCCCTCCGATTCCGGTTGGTGCTCGCGATGATCGTTTCATACTTGGCGATGATGGCCTTTTTGATCCACAGCGCGCGGAACGCAACGCAAACCGCTGTTGCTGCGTCTGACGTCAGCCCAGCGATGATCGCGTTGGCAAGCTGCATGGCCTTCAGCGTGGTTTTGACCGGCTTGTTCGTGCTCGTGCGGCATTGGGATTGAAAGATGCGTATCCGCGCGCTGCTTCTTCTCGCAACTGTATCTAATTTCGGTGCCTGCGGATCGGCGTACTCTGCGCAGCCCGATTCTCAAATTCGACAGGCTGAGTGTTCTACCATCGTGTTTTTCGTGGTCTTCGCGGTGCTTACGCTGCTCATCAGCTTTTGGGCGGCCCGGCGCGCAACCAGTTCGTCGGAATATCTTACAGCGGGAAGCTCGATCTCAGCAGGTCAGAATGGCTTAGCTATTGCGGGCGACTATATGTCAGCCGGCGCCTTCCTTGGGCTGTCGGGGGCAATCTATGCATCCGGCTTGGATGGAATGTTCCTAGCAGCAAGTTATCTGGCCAGCTGGCCTATCGTTCTGTTTCTTGTTGCAGAACCGCTCCGCCGCCTGGGGAAGTACTCGTTCGCAGACGTGCTAACTCATAAATTGAGAGAGCGGCCGATTCGCATCCTGGCGGGTGCTTCCACCATCGTCATCGTCAGCTTCTACCTCGTCGCACAAATGGTCGGCGCCGGAGAGCTCATTTCATTGCTGTTCGGAATCGGTTACGGGCCGGCCGTCATCATGGTCGGGCTACTTATCATCGTGTTTTCGACCCTCGGCGGCATGCGCGCTGCCACATGGGTTCAGATCATCAAGGCTATTCTGATGATTGGCGGAAGCGCCATGATCGCGACGTTGGTGCTGGTCAGGTTCGGGTTCAATGTGTCCGACCTTCTCAAGACGGCGGCGAGCAATCATCCAAACGGTAACAAGATCATGGATATCCGTGGCTTCTCTCAGGACGCGATTGCGACCCTATCTCTCGGCGTCGGAGTCCTGTTTGGTACTGCGGGGCTGCCTCATATCCTAATGCGCTTCTTTACGGTTAGTGATGAGCGGGCAGCGCGTGTATCAGTTTTCTACGCGACGTGCCTCATTGGCCTGTTCTTTGCGATGCTGTTTGTCATTGGATATGGCAGTATCGCGCTCCTTCGTGGCGATGCCACCTATGCTAACGCCAGCGGCGCGCTGTTTGGCGGAAACAATTTGGCTCCCATCCACTTGGCGAGGGCCGTCGGTGGAAGCATCTTGGCAGGCTTCATCTCAGCGGTTGCGTTTGCGACGATCCTGGCCGTTGTCTCCGGATTGCTCATAGCAGGTGCTTCCTCGGCTGCTAACGATCTCGTTGTCGGCCTGTCCGGTCGGCCGCTCGAAGAGCGCATGCGGCTGCGGATATCACGCATCTCTGCGTTGGCATTAGGAGTGCTCGGGATCATGCTTGGACTAGCGTGTGAGGGGCAGAATGTCGCCTACCTCCTTGCGCTTGCCACAGCGATCGCAGCCAGCGCCAATTTTCCATTGCTGCTGTTGGCAATTTACTGGGACGGTTTGACGACGCGTGGTGCGGTCGTTGGCGGCACCTTCGGTCTCATCGCGTCGGTTGTTTTGACGGCAATGGGGCCAACTATCTGGTCAAAGGTACTGGGTCTTGGTCCCGCGATCTTTCCATACGACTCCCCGGCACTCTTCACGGTGCCCCTCACGCTGTTTGTCTGCTGGCTGGTATCGATCGCCAAGGTTGAACCCGAGGAGGATTGGCGGCTTGCCCGACCTTCCGTCGCTCAATACGCGGAATAGTCAAATGCTTGATCCGTACAGCACATCGGGAGCTTCTCACGACCGGGGCGAGGGGCGCTGACGAACCTGTCTTTGGCGGGATCGCTGCCAGTGCAGTGCTCGCTTCTATCTCCCACCGGGCGCGCGTTATTACACTCCATATAATTGATGAGCTGCTTTCAAGTCGCGTAGAACCCGTCCAGAAAACCGGGTACTGACAAAAGACGCCGACACAGGGCCCGAAGCATGGAGCAAGGACTTCGCAAATGCAGAGATTTCTCCTTCGTCATTTGAGTAGCCTCCCCGTCTCTGCCTCGCTTTGGATGGATCTCCCTCGGGCCAGCTCGTGGTCACGGCGGTTGCGGTTATTACATCGCATGTAATTGAGCTGGAGAGCCGTGCAGGCGTATTAGAAATGATCGTGTGCAACACCAGGGACGAAAAGCCGGCGCGGCAGGAGAGATGTCCATGCGGCTGGATCAAGCGGGTTTGCGGCGCTTGATCGATGCCGGAGGACGACAGCTGCGGGCCCTTAACTGAAAAGATGTGCTCGACACAATTCTAAAAGATCGAATCCTATGAAGTTTGAAAATCTGAAGACAAGAACGGCGAATGGGCTTGGCGTGTTGTTGCGCCATTGGCGTGATCTGCGCGGTAAAAGCCAGTTCGACCTGTCTCTCGACACGGGTGTGTCGCAAAAACAGATCAGCTTCGTCGAGAGCGGATGGAGCGTCCCCAGTCGTCAGACTTTGGTGGTCATCGCTCAGGCGCTCGACATCCCCCTGCGGGACCGTAACACGTTGCTGCTCGCGGGCAGCTATGCCCCGATCTATTCCGAGAGCGACTGGGACTCTATGGAAATGAAAAGTGTGACCGACGCCCTAAAGCCCATTCTGCGCCAGCAGGAGCCTTTTCCGGCAATGGTGATGGACCGCTACTGGAACGTGCTCATGATGAACGAATGTGCGTCACGTTTTTTCAATTGCTTCATCGATATGACTGCGCGCGCGGGTCCGCAAAACATGCTGCATCTTTTGTTCGACCCAAAAGGAATGCGCCCGTTGGTCGCCAATTGGGAGGACGTCGCCAGGAGCTTGTTCGAGCGGGTTCATCGGGAATCCGTCGGGCGCGTGGTCGATGGAAAAACCAAGGCACTCGTAGCGGCGTTGCTTGCCTATCCCGACGTTAAAAGCGAATGGAAAAATCCCGTGGCCCTGAGTTTCATGCCGGTCATTCCAATTGGCTTCATGAAGGACGGCCAAGTCTTGAACTATTTTTCAATGGTCACGACCGTCGGCCCCCCCCAAACGGTTGCTGCCCAGGAGCTTCGCATCGAATGCATGTTTCCGGCGGATGAGACGACCGAGATCCATCATGCCTCGATGATTGCGGAGAGTCCTATCTAAAAACCTCGCGTCGTCAGGCACCGAGCCCGTCGCCGTTAACTGGAGATCTTATGATGCCCAAACTTGCTTTGTTTGTCCGTCTCGAAGATAAGCCTGGCAAAGAGGCCGAAGTGGTCAAATTTCTCGAGACCGGCCTGGCCTTCGTGCGCCAGGAGCTGACCACGCCGATCTGGTTCGCGCTGCGTCTTTCACCGTCCTCGTTTGGCATCTTCGACGCATTCCATGACGAGGCCGACCGCGAGCGACACCTGGCCGGACCGATCGCCCAAGCCTTGATGGCGGCCGCCCCCGAGTTGTTGTCGCGTCCGCCGACGATCGAGTTGGTCGACGTTCTGGGCCTGAAGAACATGTTGCAGGCCAGCTAACCGCCGACACCCGATCGGGCGCCAGGCGATCGCTCGACGGATGCCCCAGTAAGTCGAATCATCTTCAATCCACCTGACCTTAATGGAGAATCTGATGTCAATTCGTAAGCAAGCCGGCGTGATGCTGGTGACCCTGCTGTTTGCCGGCGCCGCCCTAGCGCAGACGCCCGATGTCAAGCCCGAGCGTATTCGGGGCGATATCGTATCGCTTCAGGGTGATATCCTGACGGTGCATCGTCGTAGCGGCGACACCGTCTCAATCGAAGTGAAACCGGATCTCGGAGTGTCGGCTCTCAAAGCGGTCAGTCTCGCTAACGTAAAAGCGGGGTCCTATGTAGGGGCAGCGGCAATTGCGGGCAGTGACGGAAAGATGACTGCTGCTTCCCTGCTGGTCTTTCCAGAAGGAGCACGCGGTACAAACGAGGGGCACTTTCCTTACGATTTTGGTGCCAACAGTACGATGACGAACGCGAACGTCGACACGATTGTCACAGCCAACAACGGTCGAGAGCTCAAGCTCTCCTATAAGGGCGGAGTTAAGGTGGTGACAGTACCGGAAAACGCCCCGGTCGTAACCTTTGCTCCGGCAACGCGAGCAGACCTGACGGCGGGCAAGAAGGTATTCGTGCTCACGACACCGACAAAGGGGGGTGTCTTTGAGGCGCATGTGCTTCTGGTAGAAAAGGACGGCGTGGTCCCACCGATCTGAAGCTATGTAGGCGCGACCGGCTAAGCCGGTCGCGCTCGCTTCGCTTCGCTCACCGCGCCTGGTAGATCGCAGTGACGGCGTCGCCGATGATGGCGTCAAAGCCCTGATGCCGCTGTCGGCGGAGGTTGTCAGGGAGACATGGCATCTCGAATGGAGACCTTCATCGCTTTGGAATTAAGGAGCCCAGAGCCGCAGGGACGAGCAACAATTGGTGCAGATACCCCTATCAAAACCGATGATGCCTTCGACCCATTGCCGTGCTCCGGACGATCACCTACGTTGTTTTGAGATCAAATTTCAAGCGGTAGGGAAGTGGACCGAATCGACGCCATGAAGGTCTTCATCGCGGCCCTTGACGAGGGTGGCTTGAGGAAAGCGGGGCGTAAGTTGGGGCGATCTCCCGCTGCGATAAGCCGAGCGCTTGCTTTTCTTGAAACTCATGTGGGCGTTACGCTCCTTCATCGCACGACGCGTTCGTTCAAGTTAAGCGAAGCGGGCGAACGGTACGCAATCGTATGCCGCCGCGTCATTTCAGATCTCGAAGAAGCTGACCTCGTTGCGGCGGGTGAGCGATCGGCTCCCCGCGGCACGTTGACCATAACGGCTCCAGTTGCGGCAGGTGAAGACGTCTTGCGTTCGGTTTTGGACGCCTTCATGGACGCTTGTCCGACCGTTTCGGTCAGATTGCTTCTGCTGGATAGGCCGGTTAGCCTTATCGATGAGGGCATCGATATTGCGTTGCGAATTGCCCATTTGACGGATTCCACACACGTGGCGATCCGGCTAGGCGAGGTTCGGCGTGTCGTAGCGGCGTCGCCTCGCTATTTGTCCACTCATCCGAAAATCGAAGAGCCCGCCGATCTTGCAAAACACAAGATCATTGCGATGACTCACTTCGGAATCAATTCCTGGAGCTTTCCGCCGGTGAAGGGATCATCGCTCCCTCGTTCGGTTCAATTCTCGCCACGCTTCGTGGTAAATAGCGTTCGTGGCGCCGTTGCCTCAGCCGTCGAAGGCCGCGGCATCACCCGACTTTTCTCTTATCACATCGCTGAGCAACTTTCGCAGGCCACGCTGCAAATCCTTCTCGCGCACGACGAGCACTCCGCGGTGCCCCTGCACCTCATTTCCCCACAAGGTCGGCTTGCCGTTCCGAAGGTCCGCGCATTCGTGGATTTCGCCGTGCCTCGCCTCAAGGCACATTTTTCTCGCCTTGCAAGCGACGCCGCAAGGCAACAACGCGGCATTCAACCGCGTCGCGAAAAGGTGTCTTCCGACTAGCGGATATTGGCGACGTTACGAGTCGGAGTACGCCACTTCGCCGGAGATAACGCGGCGACCGGCGAATTGCCAAACAGCCAATGACGGAGGCACCGAATGTCCGAAGGGAAGAAAATCATCGTCGTTATTGGCGCGTCGCAGGGGTTGTCAGGACCCCAATGCACGCCGGCAGGATGGCAGGCGTAGGAGATCCTGCACGTGGACGGCGGAAGAAATGTAGGCTTCTGAGGACCCGGCGGAAATAAGCCGTTGGCGGTTTTCGCCGCGTACGCGCGAGGAGGCTCGATTGAGGCCTGCTCCGGACAATCTGTATTCGAGATACGCGTGATCTAAACTAATCGTTTTTCAGTTTGGCATTGCGTGTTTATCAAATGCGACTGGCCCGCTTTCAGCGAAAAGAGGGGCCGGGTCGACGGCGAGAATGTCGATAGCAAGAACAGGCAGTCGCGTCTGATAGGCGACCCTTGGACCAAAAGGAGCAACCTATGACGACGACATTCGGATCGGTCAAATGGCAGGGCGGCATTGGGGACGGCAAGGGCGCAATCTCGACCAAGAGCGGCGCACTAACGGATTATTCCTATGGGTTCGCCACGCTTCGAGGGCAAGCCAGGCTCGAACCCCGAAGAGCTGATCGGGGCCGCGCATGCTGCCTGTTTCACCATGGCGTTGTCGCGGATCCTCGGCGACGCCGAGCTCACCGCAGAGCAGATGGAGACCAAGGCTGAAGTTACTCTTGAAAAGCAAGGCGACGGCTTTGCCATCACGTCGGTCCATCTGACGCTAGTGGCGAAGATACCGGGCGCGGACAAGGCAAAATTCGCTGAACTGGTAGGCATGGCCAAGGTGGGCTGCCCCGTGTCGAAATTATTCAATACCAAGATTACGCTGGAGGCGACGCTGCTTTGAAGTTTCGGCCGCCGAGATGCGCTGCCGCGGACTTGCAGCGCGGCGGCTCACTTATCCGCGGTGTTGTTCGGGGCGACATAGGCGCGCGGATCATATTAGCCGTCACGCGGAGTAGGCCATCTGGTAACGAAAAATGGGAGCCGAATGGCCGCAAAACAGAGAGGGAACTGTGATGATCAGTACGCGGTTGACAAAGTTCTTTGACATAAAACATCCAATCATCCTTGCACCTATGACGCCCGCCGCGGGCGCGGATTTGTCCGCCGCGGTTGCGGCTGCTGGGGGTCTCGGCCTGCTTGGCGGCGGATACGGCGATCGTTCCTGGTTCGAGGCAGAGTCAGCGAAGATCATGCGCAACGACGTAGGGTGCGGTTTCATCACTTGGTCTATCGCACAACAACCGGACTTGCTCGACTTCGCAATCGAGCGTCATCCGCGGGCAGTCATGCTGTCCTTTGCTGATCCTGCGCCTTTCGCGCCGCGCATCAAGCAGGCCCGTGTGCCTCTCATCTGCCAGGTCCATACCGTCGACCAAGCCCGACGAGCCGCCGATGTCGGGGCCGATGTTGTCGTTGCTCAAGGCACCGAAGCGGGCGGCCACGGCCAAACAGCCCGGTCGACGTTGCCGTTCGTGCCGACGGTGGTGGACGCTCTGAGCAAACATGCCCCTGACGTCATCGTCGTTGCTGCGGGCGGTATCGCAGATGGGCGCGGTCTTGCTGCAGCTCTCATGCTGGGCGCCGAGGGAGTCCTGATGGGCAGCCGTTTTTGGGCGACACAGGAGGCACTTATCCATCCCAACGCAAAGGCCAAGGTGGTGGCAGCTTCGGGCGACGAGACGATACGAACCAGCGTCTACGATATCGTAAGGCAAAGGGCGTGGCCGGAAGGATACACTGGGCGGCTTCTAAAGAATGAATTCATCGAAAAGTGGCATGGCCAAGAAGAGAAGCTAAAGGCCCTACGGGCTCACGAATTGGCAAAGGTTGAGGCGGCGTCGCGCGTGGGTGACTATGATATAGCGAACGTGACGGTGGGAGAGTCCATCGGCATGATTCACGATCTTCCCCATGCCGGCGAGGTCGTGCGCCGCGTCGTTGATGAGGCCGCGGAGAGGCTTGCCAGGTACGCACCATGATCGAGGAAGCTACCGAATACGCGGGACGGTGCTCGATGCTCTACGTCGAACAACGCTGAAGCTCCTAGGCTTTGATGCAAATGTGACCGGGAGGCGACCCTCGAAGCCTTGGATCAACCTCATGCCGGTTTCGTCGGCGACGACTTCGTCGCCTCCTTTTTAGACTAACGACGTCGTGATGGCTGTTGGCCAGGTTGACTGACTTCTGCAATCTTCGTCCATCAGTTCATTGTCGCTAGAACGTCGTACGGAAGGCGGATTTTTCGGCCCGACGACTGGTGGTCCCCCTCTTCATCCGAGCGTAGCTTCTATTTGGCGGGATGTGGGAATCTTCAGCAACAGGGTCTCGTTACCCCACATGCCAGCCGGAACCATCGCGCCGATATCTGTCCTGGCGATAGCGGTATTATTTCTGGAGATACCTTGCCATAGCCCATCCCTTGCCCGCCGCTCGAAATTGAACAGAAGAGACTTGGATTCAGTCTTGTAAAACGCGCAGCTTCGATCATGATAATCATTCGCTCAAGCGCGTTAATGCCGAACCCCTCACTTTTGAAGATAGGGCTTGTTATGGACGCAACCGATCTGAAAGTCTTTGAGGCAGTTGCCCGGCACGGCAGCATGAATCGCGCGGCGGCTGAGCTGAACACTGTGCAATCCAACGTCACTGCGCGAGTGAGAGCGTTGGAGCTCGAGCTTGGTGTCCTCCTATTCCAGCGGCATGCACGCGGCGTGAAGGTCACTCCTGCTGGGCGCCGCATGCTCCCCTTTTCGGCACGCATATCCAGGCTGCTTAGCGACGCCAAGGCCGCTGCAAGGGATGACGGCGTTCCGGCCGGTGTGCTGGAAGTCGGCACCCTGGAAACGACTGCGGCGCTTCGGCTCCCGTCAGTACTCGCAAGCTTTTCGAAAGCCTACCCAAAGGTCCGTCCCGTAGTCACGACGGGAACGACCTGCAGTCTCATCGAGGACGTTGTTGAATGCAGACTTGAGGGCGCGTTTGTTGCGGGGCCGGTCGACCATCCAGATCTGCAACAGGAGAGCGTCTTTCGCGAAGAGCTTGTCTTGGTAACTCCTCGCTCAATTCGGGGCATTGAAGATCTTGCCTCGATAACCGATCTGAAAACCATCGTCTTCCGCGTTGGTTGCTCATATCGAATAAGGCTGGACAATCTGTTGAGCAAGGCTGGAGTACTCGTTGCACAACCCCTGGAATTCGGCTCGATCGAAGCAATTCTGGGCTGTGTGGCCGCGGGCGTCGGGATCACACTGTTGCCCAAGGGTATAGTCGTTGCGGCGTGGCGCGACGGCCAGGTCGCGGTGCATGAACTGGAGCCCGAGTTTGCCGAAGTGCAGACTGTGTTCATTCGGCGCACGGACGCCTACGTGTCCAGTGCGCTCTCGGCCTTCCTTCAGATTGTGCGACCGGACACCGAATTGCGTGTAGCGGCCGAATAGTCTTGCCCGTCGCAGACGGTACATGATGCAAGGGGGTTAGTCCTCCGAACAGTTTCCTGTGCCGCTCGCTCAGCAGGGCGCGGCCTCGCGAATTAGAGAAGTAGGGGTCTGTCTGATACAGGGCGCGTTAGGCCGCGCGCTAGGTTCGAATCTAGACAAGAGGTCGTTGCCGATTTCCTCTTCAGTAGACGCAAACCACACGCTTTCGGCGCTGCGGACGCCTTGGTATGCGGATCCAGAACGCAGCCTACTCGAGTGGTAACGATAATTGATTGCCCAATCGCCAGAATTGATGGCGTCGGCTCTTGGGTGACTACACTTCGCTCGATTTCGTCACGTGATGTCGGTGCCATAATCATGCGATTTCCACGCTAAGTCGAGCGATCTGCAGCGCAGATTGCCCTCTCGAATCTATTCGTTTGATGATCGCAATTGATGGGGGCACCTTCGCGCGACAAAAACCAGATCAATCGCATTGGACTCGGTCTAGGACGCTCACATGCTGATGAAAAATTCGACATCCCCCTCGACGGTAAATGCGATTGCTGGCTTTGCCGACCGAGCTGTTTCGACATCGCTGAAGCCCGACGCGCGCAAGCTCTACAAACGAAACATTCTGGATAGCTTGGGATGCGCGATCTCTGCGCTTCCGGGAGCGCCGTTCGCAGCGTTGCGCGAACAGTTTGCCGAGTATCGGTCCGGCGGATCGTGCACGTTGATTGGCGGCGGCAAGACGGCGCCGGATCAGGCGGCGTTATTCAACTCTGGGTTGGTCAGATATGTCGACCTGCTCGACAGCTACATGTCGCCAGGCGGCCTGTGTCATCCCAGCGACAATTTCGGCGCCATCTTGGCTGCCGCGGAGCACGCAAAGGCGTCTGGCGAGGATTTCATGCTTGCCCTTGCGGTCGCCTATGAGATCCAGTGCCGGTTTACCGCCGTAGTGCCTGTGATGGCAAAGGGATTCAACCACGCCATTCAGCTTGCAATCTCTGCGGCCGCAGGAGCAGGAAAGCTGTTCGGGCTGACCGACGAGCAGATCGCCCATGCGATCTCGATCGCAACCGTCGACAACATTTCCCTCACCTGCGTCCACGTCGAACCGGTATCGCAGTGGAAGGGCTTTTCTCCCGGAATGACCGGCATGCGGGCCGTCTATTCCGCATCGCTCGCCAAGCGGGGTTTTACCGGTCCGTCCGGACTTTTCGAGGGTCCAAACGGCTTGCTGCGGATGTTCGACCAAAAGATCGATGTTGACTGGTCAAACAACTCTCTTGAGATCGTCAAGAGTACGATCATGAAGAAGTTCTGCTCGCTAATTCACGGCCAGCCGGTTCTGGAGGCCGTGCTCAAGCTGAAGCGCGACAATGGCTTGGCAGCCGAGGACATCGAGGCTGTCCGCTGCGACATCTTCCAATCGGGATTCGACATTGCGGGCGGAGGCGTATTCGGCCCAAAGGATAGACCGCAGACGAAAGAACAAGCCGATTACAATCTAAAATACCTGATTGCTGCAGCGCTTCTGGACGACGAGGTCGGACCGGCTCAGCTTGAGCAGTCGCGTGTCCAGGCCGACGATGCCCAGGCCCTGCTGAACAGGGTAGAGATTCGTCCGGACGATGCCTTCACCGCAAAATACCCGCACGAGCTGAACACGCGTATCGCCATCAGGACCAAAGATGGCCGCATTTTCGATTGCGAGCAGCTCGGATACGAAGGCGGTCTCGGTAATCCATTGTCATGGGAGCGCGCGGTCGAGAAGTTCAACTGGCTGAGCGAGCCCTTTGCGGACGCCATACTACGCCACAACATCGTCGAAGCAGTCGTGAAAATCGACGAGCGGCCCATCGCTGATTTGATGGGTCTCCTTGGGAAAGTTGATCCCAAGGCTGTCTATCCGGCATTCCATCCGGGAATTCAATAGTCGTTTACGCCAACTCAGGAGGGTCCCGATGTCAATGATTTCTTGCGACATGCGGTACGGCCGCTCAGACGAGCAGAAGCGCGCTCTTTCAGCCGGCCTGCTACGCGTCATCAGCGAAGCGACTGGCGAACCTGCCGACAATATCTTCTTTGTCATCAGGGAAGGACGAGGCATCAACTTCGTGGAGCACGGGCAACATTTGCCTGAGTTCGTCGAAGGCAACGCCAACGACAAAGAGCTGATCGCTCGGTTGAAATAAGAAACGGAGGTAACTATGCCTTATATTGAGTGTCATATCGCCACCGGCCTTACGAAGGCCCGCAAGACGCAGCTGATCCGTGACATCGTTAAAGTCACTCACGAGTCCATCGGGTCCGATCCGAAGATCATCAATGTTCTTCTATTTGAGCATCCGGCCGATAACATGAGCATTTCCGGAAGAATTCACGGCGAAGAGCCGAAGTAGGTTGTGGAGAAGGCACGAGCTTGAGCAGTAGCACAGACGGCCTGAACCCGATAGGCTGCGCATGGAATTGAGCTATCGAGCGGCATCTCTGGATTTGTGTTCGACAGGCTGATCCGCCCGGTTTCGTGAAGAGTGTTGAAAGATCAAGATGACCAACGGCCTGAGTGCAGGAGGGCAGCGAATTCGCTCGTTGACCACCCGTGGCATGGTGGTCCCGCTGAAGTTTACGCTGGGAACGAGTGCGGCGATCGTTAAGTCTGTACCGCTGCTGCTTGTCGATTTGCTCAACGAAGACGGTGTAACCGGCAGGGCCTATACGTTTTGCTACCGGCCTTCAGGTGCGGTTGCCATATCATCGCATCTGTCGGAAGCGATCGATCTGTTGAAGGGTAAGCGTGTCACGCCTTTTGACGTGACACAGACACTTTCACGTCAGTTTGCTCTGCTTGGGGTGACTGGCTCCGTCCGGATGGCGCTCTCCCTGATGGACATGGCGATGTGGGACACGATGGCACAGATGCAAGGCGTTCCGCTTTCCTCGCTACTCGGATCCCGCCCGAAGCCGCTTTTGGCTTATGACAGCCGCGGCCTCGGGCTGATGGACCCGGATCGCCTTGCGGAAGAAACCAAAACTCTACTGGAGAGCGGTCTTGGGGCCGTCAAGCTCCGGCTGGGATACCCGTCTCTTTCCGAGGACCTGGCCGCTTTGAATGCTGTTCGTAGCAGCATCCGCGACGATGTTGAGATCATGGTGGATTACAATCAGGCACTGACAAGCGCGGAGGCGATTCGTCGCGGAAGGGAGCTGGAAAAGGAGGGAATCTATTGGCTCGAGGAGCCGATTGCTCACGAGGATTATGAGGCGTGCGCCGCAGTAGCGCGCGAACTGAGAGTTCCAGTCCAGATCGGCGAGAACTTCAACGGTCCGGAAGGCTTGCTCCGCGCCATTGGCGTGCAAGCGAGCGATTACGTGATGGCCGATGTAGCCAGGATAGGTGGCGTAACCGGTTGGCTGCACGCCGCCGGCGTGGCTTCAGCCCACGGCATCAAAATGTCCTCGCACCTAATGCCCGAAATCAGCGCCCATCTCCTTTGCGCAACGCCCACCGGCCATTGGCTTGAGTACGTTGACTGGGCAGATGCCATCGTTCAGGAGCCTCTGATAATTCGCGACGGAATGGTTCTCACTTCAGAGAGGGTCGGCAGCGGGATTTCATGGGACGAAGCCAAGCTAAAGCGGCTTGAAACAATCTAGATTTCGACTGCCGCATCCCCGGTCGACGATTGTTCGCTTTGGCCGGCGCCGTTGGCAGGTCGGCGACGCGTCATTTTCGGCGGCCCGCCCAACTAACCCAAAGCTGTCATATCGTAATTGGTTCCGCAGGAGGCTTCTCTTGGCCCAACGTAACATTGAGTATCGACAGGCTAAAGCTCTCCGGTGACGAATTGAGCGCGTCCGAACCCAAACGACCAATCCTCGTCCGTGTTCGTCACGAAAGTGACGAGAACGTCGCTTGGTGCAATGCCGCATGCAGCCTCCAACTTCTCCACCAGCGATCTATAGAACGCTTGCTTCATAACCCGACTGCGAGGGCGGGTCGTGACTTGAAGGACCAACATGTTCGGAGTTCGCACGATACCGAGACCCGTATCCTCGATGATCATTCTGGATGGCGCATGCTCTCTGACGATTTGATAGCGGTCGCGCTCGGCCACGTTGAATGATTTGACCAAGACCTCGTGTGTGGCATCCAATATCATATCGATCTGCTTTTCCGAACGCCCTTGAATCAGATCGAAGCACAAAAGTGGCATCATCATTCTCCATGTGACCTAACGATGTCGCCTGTTGTGTCCGCCAGGCCAAGGCGAGACCAAAGCTGCAAGTCGATTGTTCACAACCGACGGATTTATCTGCCTTGTGCGAACCGAGGGATGCGCAGCGGGCCAGTCGTTGCGATCAAGACATGGTAGGCATTACGAATTCGGCACCAGCCCGAATGCCGGTTGGCCAGCGGCTCGTGATCGTTTTCAACCGGGTATAGAAGCGAACGCCTTCGGGGCCGTGCATGTAGTGGTCTCCAAAGATCGACGCTTTCCATCCACCGAAAGAATGGAATGCCATCGGCACGGGGATCGGAATGTTGATTCCGACCATACCAATCTTGATTTGGTGCGCGAATTCCCGAGCCGCGTCGCCATCGCGCGTGAAGATCGATGTGCCGTTGCCGAATTCGTGCTCGTTGATCATCCGTGCGGCGGTGTCGTAGTCGGGAGCACGGGCGACAGACAGGACGGGCCCAAAAATCTCTTCCTTGTAGATCTTCATGTTCGCAGTGACATGATCAAACAGCGACCCGCCGATGAAGTAGCCGTCCTGGTAGCCCTGCATGTTGAAGCCACGACCGTCGACGAGCAATTTTGCACCCTCCGCGACGCCTGCGTCGATGTAGCCGCGGACCTTGTCCAAATGCTGCTTCGTGACGAGCGGGCCCATTTCCGCTTCTGGATCCGTGCCAGGTCCGATTTTGAGGCTGCGAATCTTCGGGGCCAACGCGGAGATCAGCCTGTTCGCGGTCGTTTCGCCCACCGGGACCGCGACGGAAATCGCCATGCAACGTTCGCCGGCGGAACCAAAAGCGGCGCCCATTAGAGCGTCGACGGCCTGGTCCATGTCGGCATCGGGCATGATGATCATGTGGTTCTTGGCACCGCCCAGCGCCTGACAGCGCTTTCCTGTCGTCGCAGACGTTTCGTAGATGTACCGTGCGATCGGTGTGGATCCCACGAAACTGATCGCCGAGATGTCGCGATGATGTAGCAGCGCGTCGACGGTTTCCTTGTCGCCATGGACCACTCCGAATACGCCGTCGGGAAGGCCTGCTTCCTTTAGCCACTCCGCGACGATCACTGACGCCGATGGATCTCGTTCGGAGGGCTTCAAGATAAAGGCGTTTCCACAAGCGAGCGCGACAGGAAACATCCACATCGGCACCATCGCAGGGAAATTGAAGGGGGTAATGCCGGCGACCACGCCGAGAGGCTGACGCGTGGAATAGCTATCGACCCGAGTGCCGACGTTCTCGGTAAGCTCGCCCTTCAACAGCTGCGGGGCGGCGGTCGCGAATTCCACGACTTCCATGCCCCGCTGAATTTCGCCGACGGCGTCCGAGTGGACCTTTCCATGCTCGGCGACGATGACTTCCGCGAGTTCGTCGATACGTTCCTCGAGAATCCTGAGGAATCGGTTGAGTATCCTGGCTCGCCGCAAGGGGGTCGTCGCCGCCCATCCCGGCGCAGCCTTTGTTGCCGCAGCAACCGCATCCGCGACATCCGCGGCGTTCGCGATCGGCACCAACCCCGTCTGCTCGCCGGTCGCGGGATTGAAGACAGACGACGTCCGCCCATTGCGGCCAGAGACTTGCTTGCCATTGATGTAATGCTGGACTTGCGTGACCACGACGACCTCCTTGTTTCCACAAGTCCGATATGAAATGTTAAAGTCTGCACATCAACGAGAACTATCGCGGATTTGTTGTGCGGAAATTGAAGTCGATGGATTGGGATCGTATCCGCATATTCCTGGAGGTCGCCCGCACGGGTCAGATTCTCGGTGCCGCTCGGCGTTTGGGCGTGAATCATGCGACCGTCGCGCGGCAACTCACCGCCCTCGAGCAGGAATTGAAAACCCAGTTGGTCGAACGGCGTACGACCGGCTGCGTCCTGACAAGCGCAGGCGAGGCCCTCGTTGCCGCAGCGGAGCGGGCTGAATCGGAGTTCCTTCAGGTCGGCGCTCACCTTGGCAGATCGTCGGAGGCTATCTCAGGCACTGTTCGCGTCGGCGCTCCCGATGGACTGGGGAACTACTTTCTTGCCAGCCAGCTTGGAGCGCTTGCCGCGCGACATCCCGACTTGCTCATTCAACTTGTTCCCCTGCCGCGGACATTTTCGCTGTCGAGGCGGGAGGCCGACATTGTGATCACGCTGGACCGTCCGAAGCAGGGCCGGCTCATTGTCAAAAAGCTTACCGACTACACGCTCAGCGTCTATGGCGCAGAAAGTTATCTGAAGCGCTTGGGACCAATCAGGAAACAGGCCGATCTCGCCGGCCATCTCTTCGTCACGCATGTCGAGGATTTCGTCTACAGTCGAGCGCTCGACTACGCGTCCGCGCTCGGAAAATTCATGAACAGGCACTACGAGTGCGGGAGCGTGGTGGCACAGATCGAGGCGGTGAGGGGTGGTCACGGCGTGGGAATATTGCACGACTACGCCGCACGACGATTTCCGGAGCTTAAGCGGTTGCTACCAGAGATCCGCTTCGTGCGAAACTACTGGCTGGTTTCGCATCCGGACACCCATCATACGCGCAGAGTGTCGGAGGTGCATGCGCACATCGTGGCAAGCGTACGCTCAGCGCGTCGAGAATTCACGAACTGACTTCAATTCACGTCTCATACGTTGCACGACCGCGCACTGTTCCGATTTCGGGAACAGAAGCTGCCGGCCAACGGCCATTTGAATGCGTGCAAATGGCACTAGCTGTGATGCATCAGACGTGGACCGTCTGGCGGATGGCAATCAGGTCGTCCGCTGATCAATGAGAAACACCATGGGAACAGAGCAGAAAGTCGCCGTCATCACCGGTGCATCGCAGGGCTTCGGCGCGGCGCTGGTGAAGGCGTATCGTGACCGCAACTACCGAGTGATTGCTAATTCCCGGTCAATTAAACCAAGCAAGGATTCGGACGTCCTGACTATCGCGGGAGACGTGGCCGATCCGAAGACAGCCGACCGGATCGTTCAGGAGGGCTTGGCACGCTTTGGACGTATCGACACGCTGATCAACAACGCGGGAATCTTCATCGCAAAGCCGCTGGTTGAGTATACCGAGGAGGACTATGCTTCGATCCTTGCGACCAATCTTGGAGGCTTCTTCCGGGTCACCAAACGCGTCGCGGCCGAGATGCTAAAGCAGGGGTCCGGTCACATCGTGCAGATCACGACGAGCCTCATCGATCACGCCAACAGCAACGTTCCGTCGGTCCTCGCCTCGCTGACCAAAGGCGGATTAAGCGCCGCCACGAAGTCCCTGGCGATCGAGTATGCAAAGAAGGGAGTGCGGGTCAACGCCGTCGCTCCCGGCGTGATCAAGACGCCAATGCATGCTCCCGAAACTCACGAGTTCCTTGCCGGCCTGCATCCGGTGGGACACATGGGTGAAGTCCGGGATATCGTGGACGCGATCCTGTTTCTGGAGAGCGCCGCCTTCATCACCGGAGAGACCATTCACGTCGACGGCGGTCAAAGCGCCGGTCACTGACCAGAAGGAGCGGCAGCCAGGCCGCCGCTCTTTTCTGCAATTCCAATTCAACGACGGGCAGGGCTGGCAGCTTGCGTCGAGCCCGGTACCTTATGGGAGGGCCTATGGCAGATGAACTAAAAACCAGCACGTGCGGTGTCGACCACGTTGGGCTAAGTGTTCGCGACCTCGTGAGCACGCAAAAATTCTTTTGTGATTGTCTTGGATGGCGAATCGTCGGCGAGCGGGCGGATTATCCCGCGGTGTTCGTATCCGGTGGACACGACGTTGTGACGCTGTGGCAGGTCGAATCGTCCAGCAAAGCGATCCCGTTCGATCGCCGCGCCAACGTCGGATTGCATCATTTGGCCCTCGCCGTCGTCGATCAAATCGGCCTCGATACCCTCTACAAGCGAGTGTCGAATTGGCCTGGCGTCGTCATCGAGTTCGGTCCGGAACCCTCGGGTGCCGGCCCTAAGATCCATTTCATCGTGCGGGAGCCCAGCGCAGTACGGATCGAGTTTGCGTTCGATCCTCGCCTCGGGGAGGCGCGCAAGGCGCGATGAGCCGGTTCAGGCGGCGATTGGCCGGGAACAGGAGGACCCGTTGTGAGTAATCCCAAGATCCTGGTGCTCGGCGCCGGGGGCATTGGCGGCTATTTCGGCGGTCGCTTGGTTGAGAGTGGTGCCGATGTCACGTTTCTTGTTCGTGAAGGACGGCGCAAAAATCTCTCCGAGCAAGGGCTGCAGATCGAGAGCCCGTTCGGGGACGCGCAGTTAGCTGTCGAGACCTTGGTCGCCTCGGATGTGGCACCGATCTATGACGCGGTCATTTTGACCTGCAAGGCATACGATCTCGATACTGCCGTCGCGGCGATCGCACCGGCCGTAGCACCGACCGGCTACGTATTGCCCTTCCTGAACGGTATCGCCCATATCGACGTCCTGAACCAAAGGTTCGGCCAGCACCGCGTGCTCGGCGGAACTGCGAAGATTCAATCAACACTTACGTCGGACGGCGCAATCCGCCAATTCAACGATTGGCGGACGCTCACCTTTGGCGAGCAGTCTGGCGATGACTGAACGCGTGAGAACGCTGGCTGCCTTGTTCGCTGCTGCGAAGGGCGTCGAAGCCTTCGCGGTCACCGACATCGTTCAGCGGATGTGGGAAAAGCCGGTTCACCTTTCGACTGCTGCTGCGATGACCTGTCTGATGCGGGCGAATGTTGGCAGATTGTCCGCACTCCCAATGGCTGCGAGCTTTTCCTCGACCAGCTCCGGTGTGGTGCCGCCATCGCAGCCGCCAACGGTCACGCGCCCAGCGAGGGCTTTATGAGGTCGTGGGAGGAGACGTTCTCCCAACGGGACTCACGATACGCGACGTCGATGCTGCGTGACGTCGAACGCGGTGTTCCTGGGCTTCATGCTCAATAAGGCGAGCGAAGCCCACATTGCGCATCGCACATTGTTGCTCGCCTACACGCACATCAAAGCTTTCGAGCAGCGGCGTGCCGCCGGCGGTTTGCCCTGATCTCGCGTAATTACGCTCGCTGCCTCCTCGCGCGCCGGACACGCGGCGCCCCCCCCGACAACCCGATGCGCGCAAGCAGATTGCGGCGGGCTCCGTTGACGCCGTCGAGCGGGGACACGACATATCCTGTACCGCCGATCCAGGTCACTGCTCAGGAGAGCAAGATATGAACGCGCCGCCAAACATCGATCCCATCACCGCGCATTCTGACAGCGACGTTGTGCGCTGGCTGACAAACGACACGCGCGATGAGCGCTTCATTGACAATATTTTCGCTGAGCTGTGTGTCCGGCTCCAGCGAGCGGGCATTCCCGTCAAGCGGGCGTCGCTTCATGTACTGACCCTCCATCCGCAATGGCTTGGCGCCCGGATCATGTGGGCCGACGGGATGCGCGAGGCCGAGATTGCGAGGGTCGACTACGATGTCAGGGAGCGATCCGAATACATCGGTAGTCCCGCCAACGAAATCCATGACGGTGCCACCGTGGTGCGCGAGAATCTCGAACGCGATCCCTCGCTGGGCCGCAAGCACGCCGTCTATGACGAGATGCGGGCGAAAGGCCTGACCGACTATGTGGCGTGGCCGCTGTACCATACGCTCGGCAAGCGGCATATCGTGACCTTTGCAACCGACCGGCCCGGAGGTTTCGACGACGCGCATATCGCCGGCCTGTTGAAACTGTTGCCGGTTCTGGCGCTGGTCAGTGAAATCCGTATCAAGAATCGGCTGGCGCGAACGCTGCTCGAAACCTATGTCGGGTCGCATGCCAGCGAACTCATTCTGGCCGGCGCCACCAGGCGCGGAAGCGGGACGACGGTACGCGCCGCCATCATGATCTGCGATCTGCGTGATTTCACCCGGATCTCCGACAACTGGCCGCGCGATGACGTGATTGATCTTCTGAACGGCTATTTCGATGC
The DNA here is from genome assembly GCA_963822795.1 of uncultured Alphaproteobacteria bacterium. Lineage (GTDB taxonomy): Bacteria > Pseudomonadota > Alphaproteobacteria > Rhizobiales > Xanthobacteraceae > Bradyrhizobium. The sequence goes on along the minus strand of CAWGJM010000039.1, from coordinate 121,388 downwards.
GATGTCGGAGCCAATTGCGCGACATGGCGGGGAAATACTGAAATTCATCGGCGACGGTCTGCTCGCCATTTTTCCGCTCAGCCAGCCATCGGCCTGCGCAAATCTGCTGCATGCCGTGACTGAGGCCCGTCAGGCCATGGTTGCCCTGAACGAAAAGAACAGCGAAACCGGTCGTGCGCCACTGAATTACGGCATCGGCGTCCACGTCGGAGACGTCATGTACGGCAATATCGGGTCGCGCACCCGGCTCGACTTCACCGTCATCGGTCCGGCGGTCAACATGGCTTCGCGTCTCGAAACCCTCACCAAGCAATTGGGCAGAACGGTGCTGCTGTCCCGCGCGTTCGCCGACTTCGTCGAAAGCGATTTCGATCTCGAACGCGTCGGCGAATACCCGGTGCGCGGCTTCAACGACCCAATCGAGCTGTTTGCGTATCACGGCTGAATGCCGATCTATCGCCAGGTGCCTCGCCGCCCCCAAGGGGCGCGAACTCGTCAAACGGCCACCATCGGCGAATGTCGGTCTCGGTGGTCGCTAGTCCCCGCAACCAAGTCCGGATATATGTCCTCCGATAAGCCCGATTGGTACATCCTTCCTGCGACAGAATAGGGGCGCTCGCTCGGTCTTTCAGAGCAGTGGTCGTGAAAACGATGCGGAGGCGAGGAGCCGGCTCAAGCGCGCGCGCCGTGCGCATTGGCCGGAGGTTCGTTATCGTGGTCCGGAGGGACGCAATGCCGAAGCTGTTGCCTGGCTTCAGAGCGTAGTCGGAATCCCCTAATGGATTCTTGGACCAGAAGAGGCTTTCGACGCTTTGGCCATTTCTTTCCTAAGCTCTCGTTGCAAAAGCCATAGGCTGAGCAGGGCCTGCAGGGTGGTGGTGGCGATCGATAGGCACCAGATCTGCTCGGCCCGAAAACCCGGTTGTGCCGACAGCCAAAGGGTGGGGATCACATAGGTTATCAAGCGTACCGTTGAACTTACGAGCTGAGGCCGCGTATTTCCGAGGCCCTGGAACGTGCTGGAGCACACGAAGATGATGCCCTGACTAACGAGGTTTAAGGAAACCGTCCTCAGGAATAGAGCTCCCTCGGAAATTGTACGCTCATCCTGGGTAAAGCCCCGCAAGAAGAACCAGGGCTGCCACTGCGCGATGGCCGTGGCAACCAGCATTACCAGGGTTGTCCCGACCAAGATTGTTCTCACCGTCTCCGTGACGCGCTCGCGATTCCGCGCACCAACGTTTTGGCCGACGATCGGCGCGGCCGTGAACGCAATCGCCATCGCGGGTACCTGAATGAGGCCGAGCACGCGGGTGCCGATGCTAAAGCCCGCTTGCGTGGCCGAGCCCAAGTCTCCCAACGCGTAGTAGATGGCGGCCATGTAGATGAACATGATGGCAAACTCGCCACCGGCCGGAAGGCCGACGCCCAGGATAAGCCGCCACTGGGCGAGGTCCGGACGCCACCGATTCGGATCGAACGCGAGATAGTTTTCAGCCGTCCGCAAATAGACCCACAGGACGATAACACCGATGGCAACCGCAAGCGAACTGGCCAGGCCGGCGCCCGCCACGCCCAAAGGATGGCCCGTCCCCCAGCCCAGGACCAGCACGGGCGCAAGCATGACGTTTATCGCTACTGTTAGCGCCTGGACCCACATGGTGGGCCTTACAACGCCAATCGCGCGCAGGGCGGATGACATCGACCACATCGCCAACTGGATGACCAGGGCTGGCAAGAACCAGTTCAGGTAGGTCGCGCCCGCCTTGACCGTCGCAGCGTCTGCTGCGATCGACCTTACGTACACCGGAATAAGCGCGTAACCAGCGGCAAGCATGCAGGCTCCGCAGATGGCGGAGAGCAACAGTGACTGGTTGAATGCGAGGTTCGCATCGGCGCGATTCCTGCGGCCAACGGCCTGTGAAATGGTCGCCAACGTCCCAGCGACCAGCACTTGTGTAACAGCATTGACCATAAAAGCCGCATTCCCGGCTGCGCCGACACCCGCAATTGCGGCTTCGCCCAGGCCTCCGACGAAGTGGAGGTCAACGAGTCCACAGACCAACAGCAGGATGAATGCTGCGAAGATGGGGACAGCCATGGTTAGGACATGACTCGAAAGAGAGCCTTGAGTGAGGTCTTTCATGATGAGGAAATCCGGTGCAAAGCAGGGAGGAATCAACGACATAACCCGAACCTCATGAACGCCGGCGTTCACGAGCATCCCGGCCAGTACTGCGCGTCTCAGCTTGCTTGAATCACCGTTGCCAATCTTTCATCGGTTTCTTTGCTCGAAGCAATTTCGAGCCCGTGCGAATGTATATGGCAGGGGCGGGCCTAGACAACCCGTTAAATTGTGGCGCGCGGCAGAACGCGACCAACCACCCATCTGGGTCGGAGTTTCGTTATCGTCGTCCGCAGGGAGGCAAGCCGAAAACTGTTGCCTCAATCTAGGCTGCTCTTTCTAAACAGATCATTCAGCGAGCCGTCCACTCCCATGCCACGCCTTGGTGGACTGCGGCGTAGATGACATCCCTATACGCGTTACACTCCTCATCGGTCAGCGTTTTTTCCAATGCATGCAAGGTCACCCGTAGCAGGACATTTTTTTGCCCCTCGGCAATGCCCATGCGCTTGATAGCCGATGGTGGAAGCTCATCGTAAGGCGTCTCGGACAGAATCCTTACTTCCTCAACGATGTCCGCCTCTTCCCCCAGAGCTTCCCGCACTCGGTCGCCCATATCATCGTTGTTTGAGGCGGCAGCCACGGCGATGGACAAATCACGCACAACCCTAGGCATCGCTGAAACCTCCCTATAAGGCGCCAGGTCTTGCATCTGCGCCATTACGCGGGGATCGCTTGAACGCAGGAGGCGGATATCCGGAATGTCCTTTCGTACCATCAGCAAGCGGTCCAGTCCCATCCCGAGAGCCAATCCCGTTACGCCTACGCTATCTTGAAGATTCTCGGCGATGATTTCCGGATGGGCGAGGCCGCACTCGCCCACTTCGAGCCAGCCATCGCTCCAGCGAGCGTTGATTTCCACGCCTTCTTGCGTGTACGGGTGCGGGCTCGGTTCCAGCTTCCATTCGACGCCAGGGATAGCCGCATCCAAGATTACCCCCACGGCTTCGCGTAGCTGTACGGACGTCATCACCACCTTCGTGGTAACGCGCCATAGGTCCAGGTGATGGGGCTCCGCGGAATGAATCTTATCCACGCTGTCACGTCGGTAGACGAGGCCAGGCAAGGCCAGCAATACGTCTGACTCCCCACGCCTCAGGCTGCGCAGGCAGTCCGGCACCAGGGAAGACGTCTGGGTCCGAAGCAATGTATCCTTGCAAACATAACGCGAATAGCGGGCTTCCCGGCTTGCGCCATCGGGCGGGTAATGCAGGGCATCGTAGTTTTCCGCCACCCTGACGATGGGGTTTTGCCGGTGAACGATCACCTCGCACCCCCACGCGTTGGTCAAGGCGTCCAAAATAGCTCGCATGATGGCTTGCATCGCATGCGGGCCGTCGGCGGAATCCGATAAATCACGCAGGTTAAGGGCTTTGCGCAATTGCGCTGTGGTCAGGTAAGTCTGTTTCATAACAATAGCTTTCAATCAGTTGGGTTCAGCCGCAACGCGGCACAAGGAGAAGCCCCTTGGACAACCGACTCGCTTAGGAAACAGACGCTTGGGTTTTTAGAACGGCCGCGCATGCCCCATGAGCCGGGTAAGGCCCAAGGGGTGGCTAAATCGCAGAGCGCAGCTCGCTAGGTTCATTCCTGAACAGTGGTTTTCAATACATACTTTGTCAAGTGGCCGGTCTAGAACTGTAACCTAGGCCTTCCACACCTGACACAACTGCTCATCCGTCTTACTATGAAGGCATGCTGAAAAAGGAAAGCTCCGCTGAGCGCACGACGACCACTATTGGTCGTGACCGCTTTGAGAAGATCTGCGCGGTCGAGGGGATCAAGCTCACTCCCGCAATGAAGAAGCGGTTCGCGGAGTTCGATCGTAAGGGGTTTTCGCCGGCCGAGCGGCGGCGGGAGATCCTCAAGGTCTACGGCAAAGACGCCAAGTAACTGAATTATTTATGTCGGGCGCATCGTGTTGAACCATAAAGACCGTTTGTTACGGTTCGGCGCGGAACTTGTTTTTGCCCATTTGTGAAATTAAAAACGTTGAAATCGTTATTCTAAACCAAAGCGAAGACACGAGTTTTGCGCAAGACGTGCTAGACATTATTACCGTCTTTTCGGCGCGGCTCTATGGCGCACGCTCGAAGAAAAACAAGAATCTGATCGACGGCCTCAAAGCAGCGGCGGCGGCACGGTGATGAAGAATGGCGATAAAATATTCCTGACACACTGGAAACCTTCATCTCACGTGTGTGACGCCAGATGGCGCTTAAAACTTTCGCACGCAACAATGCACAAGGCTTTAAGGGATGGATGCTATTGCAATGCGCAAATTATACAAAATTATACGAGCGCGGCTGGAATGCGGTCCTCATGATCAAACGTGAGTTCACGCACTTAAAGGATGCGGCGAGCGGGCTTCCCAGTTAAAAAAATATCATCTTGCCGATTGGAGAAAAACGGAAGCGTGACAGGGATGACGGCGGATGAAACGCGATCATGCTACCAAGTGGACGCGGAAACGGGGAGACCAATAAAGCCGCCACCCGCTGTGGTGTTTGTGGATTTCGAGGCTTAAATGCTTCTCGCTCACAGAATTGCTCTCGCGCCAAATAACAAACAAGCGGCCTACTTCGCGCGGGCTTCTGGCGTGGCGAGGTTCGCCTATAATTGGGCGTTGGCCGAATGGCGTTGCGAATACAAAGCAGGCGGCAAGCCGTCAGAGATGATGTTGCGCAAGCGTCTGAACGCCTTGAAGCGGGAGCAATTCCCGTGGATGCTCGAAGTCTCGAAATGCGCGGCGCAAGAGGCAATCATCAACCTCGGCGTCAGCTTTTCGAACTTCTTCCGGGATTGCAAGAAGCCAAAGGCGCAACAACGATTTCACTACCCAAAGCCGAAAAAGAAGGGCGTTCACGATAGCTTTTGCGCGGCGAACGAAGTCGGCACCTTCCGCTGTGACGGCAAGCGCGTCAAATTGCCTGTCGTCGGCTGGGTTCGGATGCGCGAGGCTTTACGGTTCGAGGGCATTGCCAAATATGTGACGATCGCGCGTGTAGGCGATAGGTGGTTCGCTTCGATTTTGGTCGAAACGCCGGAACCGAAAAAGCTCAATCAGCCTTGTCTTGCCGTGGGTGTCGATCTCGGCGTGAAGGATTTTGCCGTCCTGTCACGCCCACTGAACAGTGAAACGAAATTCAAAGGCGCGAAGCCGCACAAGGCGCAGATCGCGAGATTGCGCCGCTACAATAAGGCTCTGGCGCGAAAGAAGAAAGGTTCCGCGAACCGCCGCAAGGCACGGGTTCGCCTTGCGCGGCTTCACGCCACTATCGGCAATGTGCGCAAGGATTATCTGCATAAGCTTTCGATGAACATTGTCCGCACGTTCAAAGTGATCGGGATTGAGGATTTGAATGTGCACGGGATGTCAAGAAACCGCTGTTTGGCGCGGTCGATTATGGACGAAGGCTTTCGGGCTTTTCGTTCCATGCTCGAATATAAAGCCAAGCTCTACGGCGCTCGCGTCGTCGTTGCGGACAGGTTCTTTGCCTCGTCCAAAACGTGCTCTCGCTGCGATTGCGTTAAACAAACGCTCTCGCTCGCAACCCGCACTTTCGTTTGCGATGATTGCGGCGCGTCGGTTGATCGTGATGAAAACGCATCGGTAAATTTGGAAGTCTTCGCCGCAAGCTCTGCGGTGTCAGCCTGTGGAGAGGCGCGCTCTGGCGCGGATCGTAAGAACCGCGTGAAACGAGCCTCGAAGAAGCAGGAAGGTAGCGGCTTGGCTGAGGTAGCATAGGAATGCCTATGTTCACTCGGCTTTGCGTAGGTCTATCGGAGCGGCACACTATTGCGCTGCGACTGCAGTGCTTCCCGCACTTAGGAAAACATGTTCCTGTCGTGGCTCTCATTGTGGTTCCGATCAATGGAATTATGCTCAATAGATCAGATGCTTAGAGGATTTTCCGAGGAGCCAGAGTTAGTATCCTGTCGGCCCAGGGCGCACGCCCGCGTCCAAGGCGCCAGAGGCAGCCTCAATGCGGACATCAGCGCCTGCTTTAGCCAATCTCAATCTTGTCCGGTTACCAGAGCGTTATGACCGTCCGCGCATCCGTTTTCCAAGCCTCTTTCCAGCCGTTGCCGCTTCAAGCCGCGGCGATGACACTGCTCGCTCTCGTGCTCGGATTAGGGCTCTCCGGCTGCGCCGAGATGGGCGATAGCGTCTCGGTCGCCTTTGCCGATCCCGCCAGATACGATCTCTACGATTGCAAGCAGCTCGAGCCCGAGCGCAAGGGTCTCGCCAACCGCCTTGCCGAACTGGAGGGGCTGATGGCGAAGGCACAGACCGGCACCGCAGGCCCCGTGGTGGGCGAAATTGCCTATCGCAACGAAATTATCTCGGTGCGCGGCCAGGCCCACTTTGCCGAGGAAGCCTGGCGCCGCAACAAGTGCCACGAGACGGCACCCGCCGCGGCCGCGCCGCCGGCTTCGCCGCCGCCGTCAGTGAATGCGAAGGCCAAGCCGAAGCATTCCTCCGGGCCGTCGGCGAGCGCCAAGCCGGCGCCGCCGTCGACGTCCGGCAGCGCGGTGTACTAGAGCGTTTTCCAGCGAAGTGGGACCCGGTTCGCGTAAAGAAAACGCGTCAAAACAAAAATCTCGAGCCTCCGTTCCGATTCAATTGGAACGGAAAGGGCTCTAGATTTTTGTTTGAGCATGATCTCCGCGCAAACGCGTTCCGCGTTTGTTATGCTCAAGGGAAAACCGGTACCCACCCATCGGGTCGTGGCCCGAGCGCATGCTTTTCCGGATCATGCTTCACAGCCGCCAGTCGTAGATCCAGTTCTGCCGCGCCAGCATGCGCTGCGGCCCGATCGCCTTGATGGCGAGATCGCGCGCGAGCGCCATCGGTCCGGTCAAGTGGTAGATGCGCCCTTGCGATTGCGCCGCGCGCCGCACCCGCGCCACGCGTGCGCGGCGCAGCTTGGCGTAGCGCTTCAGTGCCGCCGCCACGCCGGCGGCGGTCTCGAGAGGACCCTCGCTCAAGGCGTGTGCCAGCACTGTCGCATCCTCGATCGCCATCCCGGCGCCTTGGGCTGCAAACGGCAGCATGCCGTGCACGGCATCGCCAAGCAGCGCGATAGCGCCCTCGGACCATTCGCCGCCCTCGGGCAGGGTGAACAGCGCCCATTTGCGCCAGTCATCAACCGCGCTGATCATCATCCGCGCCGGGCTCGGCCAGCGCGAGGCGGCGAACGCCTCCTTCAGCTCAAGCCCGTTGCCTTCCGCGCTCCAGCCCGGCCTATTCCAGGTTCCCGGTACGACGGCTACGATGTTGATCTGCCGCGCGCCCGAAATCGGGTAGGCGACCAGATGCGCGTGCGGTCCCATCCAGAGCTGCACCCGGGCCGCCGTATATTCGCGCGGCAATTGCCTGGCATCGAGCGTTCCGCGCCAGGCGATCAGCCCGGCGAATTGCGGCTGGGTTTCCGGAAACAGGTGATGGCGCACGCTGGACCAGATGCCGTCGGCGCCGATCAGCGCCATCGCCAGGTCCTGCCGCCGCATGTTGCCGCTGCGCTGAACCACCGTCAGCCCCTTGGCGTGGGCGGTCAAGTCCTCGAACTGGCAGCCGAGCCGCAGCTCGATATCGGGATTGTCGTTGACCGCGCCTTGCAGCGCCGTCTGCAGGTCGGCGCGATGCACCACCCAATAGGGCGCGCCGGCCCGAGAGGACACGGCTTCCCCGAGCGGCAGGCGGCTGATCTCGCCGCCGGCGCGCGCGCTCATGATGCTGATCGCCTCCGGCGTCACCGCGCGCCGGCCAAGCCGCTCTGTTAAGCCGAGGTCGACCAGGATCCGGCTGGCATTGGGCGAAAGTTGCAGGCCGGCGCCGACCTCCACGAGCCGATCGGCCTTTTCCAGCACCACGACCCGAAAGCCTTTTGCCGCAAGCGCCAGCGCCGCCGTCAATCCCCCGATCCCGGCACCAGCGACGAAGATGGTGCGTGACGCGGCCACCGCCCTAAGATCAGGCGACGTCCTTCAGCACGCATTCGGGGGGGCGGGCCTCGCCGACGCCGAGGTCTGCGGCGAACCGGTACAGTGTCGAGCAATAGGGGCAGATGATCTCGCTGTCGTTGCCGAGATCGAGAAAAACATGGGGATGGTCGAACGGCGGATTGGCGCCCACGCACATGAATTCCTGCGAGCCGATCTCGATGACGGGAACTCCGGCATCGTTGTGGAAGTGCGGGACGAGATTATCGGCCATCATATTCACCTTGGGTGGCAACGGAGCGGACGCAATCAACATGACTCACAACGCGCCGCGGCAAGTTGAATGCCGCGCAACATACCGGCGGTTTGCGTTGATTCCTAGCGCCTCATCTGCTTATGCAAATTCGACACAATCTTGCCGTCGGAGAGAAGCCCTTCTTTCGTCGGGGCTGTTGTGTCTCAAAAGCGGCACACTATTTTATTTTTAGGCGCGTTTGTTTTAAGACGCGCGAAAACGTCAGGTTTTGCGGATGAAACGAGGACGGATCAGTTCGGCCTTCGCGTGCATGGCGCTCAGCGCGACCATGTTGGGCGCGCTATGGCCGCATGCGCATCGCGCCGGTGCGGTTCTCGCCGCACAAGATGATCCCGCCGAATTGTCCGATCTTCAGCTCGGTTCTGCCGTGCGGAACAACCAGGCGCAGATTAACGAGACGATCGTCACGCAGAACATCGAAGCGGCGCTGGCATCCCAGGACGCCGACCTCGCCAACAGCTTCCTGTTGTTGGCCCGCGGCAAGAACATCCCGGTTCCGGACGAGCTGTCGGCCCGCGTGGCGGATGCGGTTGTGGAAGAAAATTCTTCTGCGCATTTCGCCAAGCGCTTCGCCACCGGGCTCGTCACCGGTACCGCCGACGATGTCGCAAGCCTTTCGGGCACGGTCGCCGGCGATTTGTTCGTGTTCGGCGACATCCGCGATGTCGTGCGCGAGGGCAAGCATCTCGCGATGGGCGAGAATACCGACCGCCTGATACTGGGGCTTGCGACCGCGGGCCTTGCGGTGACGGCGGTGACCTATGTCTCCGCAGGCGGTGCAGCGCCGGTGCGTGCCGGGCTGACGCTGGTCAAAGACGCCCGCAAGGCCGGGCGGCTCGGCGAAGGGCTCGCGGAATGGGCCGGCCGTTCGGCGCGCGACGTGGTCGATGCGCCGGTCCTGGAGGAGGCGGTCGCTTCCGCCTCAGTGACGCGGCCGGGCAAGGCGGTGAGCGCGATCAGGGCCGCGTTCCATGCCGAGAAGGCCGGCGGGCTGGTGCGGCTTGCCAAGGATGTCGGCCGGGTCACCGAAAAGGCCGGCACAAAGGGCGCGCTCGACACGCTGCGGATCGCCGAAAGTCCGAAGGACGTCGCCCGTGCCGCGCGGCTCGCCGAAGCCAAGGGCGGCCAGACCCGCGCGATCCTCAAATTGCTCGGCCGCAGCGCCTTGCTGCTGGCAGCCGGCGCCTTCGATCTCGTGTGGTGGGTGTTCGGCGCGCTGTTCGCGCTGTTCAGCCTGGTGTGCTGGATCAAGGCCACCACCGAACGAACGACCCAGGCGTGGCTCGACCACGGCAAGCGGAGGCGGCTGGGCCGGCAGAGCAGGGCCGCGAACGCCGCTCTGGCTGTGACCGCCGCCCAAGGCTAGCTTCAAGGCTAGCTTCGAGGCTAGCTTCAGGTTGGCCCCCGAATTCCCATTCCTCTTCGAAGAAACCACGGAACAACCGAATGCCGAGCTTCCACAACGGCACTGTTGAAATCGCCTATCTCGACGAAGGCGAGGGCGATCCGATCCTCTTGGTGCACGGCTTCGCCTCGAGCAAGAACGTGAACTGGGTGTATCCCACCTGGGTCTCGGAATTGAAGAAAAACGGCCGCCGCGTGGTCGCGCTCGACAATCGCGGCCACGGCGAATCCGCAAAACTGTACGATCCGGCGCAGTATTCCATTGCCGCCATGTCGAGCGACGTCATAGCCCTGATGGATCATCTCAAGATCGCGCGCGCGGACGTCATGGGCTATTCGCTGGGCGCGCGGATGACGGCCTGGCTCGGGCTGAACGCGCCAGAGCGGCTGCGCTCGGCGATCCTCGGCGGCATCGGCATCGTCATGATCGAGGGTGGCGGCCCCGGGGAGAATGTCGCGGTAGCGCTGGAGGCACCATCGCTGGAAGACGTCACCGATCCGGTCGGGCGGACATTTCGCGCCTTTGCCGAGCAGACCCGCTCCGACCGCCTGGCGCTTGCCGCCTGCATGCGCGGCTCGCGCGGCCTGATGAAGAGGGAAGAAGCCGCTCGTATCTCCGTGCCGACCCTGATCGCGGTCGGCACCACCGACGAGGTTGCGGGTTCGGCGGCCGCGCTCAGCAAGATCATTGCTGGCTCGGAAGTGCTCGACATCCCGAACCGCGACCACATGCGCGCGGTCGGCGACAAGGTCTACAAGACAGGCGTCGTTGATTTCCTCTCACGGCGCGCGTAACGCGCCAAGATCTTGGTTAAGTGCTTGGTTAAGTTCTTGGTTAAGTTCTTGGCCAAGATCCTGGTCGTAAAGATCCTCCTCGTCGTCGCCGAGATATCGCGCCGCGGCGATCTGCACCGTGAAGGTCGCGATCCACACGATGCGCGCGCCATACGTGCGGCCCGGACAGCACCCCGCAAATGACGGCATTACCTGACAGCGCCAGCGACACGGTCACCGCCAGCATCGACAGGTCGTCGAACCGGCGGCGATAGATCGCAGTGGCCGACCATCGAAGCGACCAGCAGCATCGAGCGCAGCGCGACCGGAATGTGCAGCCAGTTGACCGCGGCGAAACTGAGGTACCAGTGCTGTTGAAGTGCGGCGTGCATCGGCTTGATCTGCGAGGGGATGTAACGCTCGATGATGCCTTAAGTGTGAGGAAGCCGGCCGATGGTGCCTTCGCCGGTCGCGACATCGACGAGTTGATGCGCAGTCGCGGCGAGCGCGGCCTCCGCCTGCCAGAGCGGATAGTCGGCGAGCGAACGCGCGGCGATGTGGCCCATTTCGTCGTTTTAGGCCCTGAAAGCGGCCGAGCGTGTTAAACATGCTGTCGCCCCACGGGAAGTCGTCGGCGGTGGGCGGCAATTCGTTGCGATAGGGGCAGAGCTTCAATTTCTCCGTGGGCAGTGATCCCTGAGATATTGCGCGACAATGGCGTCCTGCAGCATGCGGTCGAAGGCGACGCCCGTAGCCGCCCGGCGTCCAGGCGCATTGCCCCGAAAGGGCGAAGTTCGCCGAAACCAGCATGGCGGCGCCGGCCACGACCGTCAGGCTGCCCTGCAACAGCCCGGTGAGTGCGATCCGCTTGCCCAGCAAGGGTCGCGCCATGAAGCCGCAGCAGCACAGGCCCAACAGCACGCCGAGCGTCGCGCTATGGGTCGCCGCGGCGAAGGCGGTAAAGACGAACAGCGACGATGTTTCGAGAGTGGAAATCTTCTCGCCATGCAGCACCAGGATGAACAGCGACAGCACCGCGAGCCCTGCGAAAATGTCGGTTCAAGAACATGCTCGCAAGCCACGGCAGCGCCGTGGTCAGGATCAACAATAGGCCGATCGTCGGCAGCCGAAAGGGCTGGGCCATGCTCAGCACCTGCAACGTCAGTTGCAGGACCCAGAGCGTCGCCAGCGCCTAAAGGCCGAGATTGATCCAGAAGCTCGAACCCTCGCCGTAATGCAGATAGAGGCCCGAACCCGGTCGAGCGGGCGCGGACCATAGCCTTCGTACCAGCGCGCCAGATAGCCGCCGGTATCCCATTGCAAGAGCGGATAGCCGTTCCACAGTGCCGGCGCGATCAGAAACGGTGGAATGACAACGACCGCGACCCAGGCAAGGCCCTGGTCGCCTACGCGCGCACGCAAGGTCTGCGTGGTGATGCTGCTTCCCTCCATCTCAAGCGTTTTCCAGCGAAAGCCTGCCCCGGACTTGGATAGCGGGGTGGGCCCCGGTTCGCGTTAAGAAAACGCGTCAAAACAAAAAGCTGGAGCCTCCGTTCCGATCGGAAAAGGCTCTCGGGACACCATGCCGGCAATGGCGGGCCGGCCGAAATACACCAATAGTTTGAAGCGGACCGGCTTGATTTCCCGGAAGCGCTGACCACGTTTAACGGGGTGCTTCTGGGGGCCGCTGCCGGCTGCGGGGAAATTGCGCCGTTTCAGTGTTTCGGCATTCGCCGGAACGGGAAAGCGGCGGTTCACCTTGTGCCGTCATGTCGTCAGGACACTGTCCCATCGCCGTGCTATAAGGCACGGCAAAAGAACCGGAATTGCTGAAGAAGCCCGAGAGAAACCCCAGAAAAATCCGAGAAAAAACTATGGCAATGCACCAGGTCAATCCGCAGGGCAGGCTGGCGGCGCTCGATCCGATCTGGGATCGCGTCCGCGGCGAGGCCGAAGACATCGTCCGCCACGAGCCGGAGCTTGCGACCTTCATCTATTCGACCGTGCTGCACCATGATTGCCTGGAAGATTCGGTGGTGCATCGTCTGGCCGATCGCCTGGACCATGCCGCGCTGTCGGGCGACCTCATTCGCCAGACCTATGACGAGGCGCTGCGCGATCAGCCTGACCTCGGCAACGCCTTCCGCGCCGATCTTGTCGCGGTCTACGACCGCGATCCCGCGACCGCACGCTTCATCGACCCCTTGCTCTACTTCAAGGGCTTTCATGCCCTCCAGACCCATCGACTGGCGCACTGGCTGCACCAGAAAGGCCGCAAGGATTTCGCCTATTACCTGCAGAGCCGCTCGTCGGCGGTATTCCAGACCGACATCAATCCAGCGGCCCGGATCGGCCGCGGTATCTTCCTCGACCACGCCACCGGTTTCGTCTGCGGCGAGACCGCCGTCATCGAGGACGACGTCTCGATCCTGCACGGCGTCACCCTTGGCGGCACCGGCAAGGAGAACGAGGACCGCCACCCGAAGATTCGCCGCGGCGTATTGATCGGGGCGGGCGCGAAAATTCTCGGCAATATTGAGGTCGGCCATTGCGCCCGCATCGCGGCCGGCTCCGTGGTGGTGAAGCCGGTGCCGCACAATGTGACGGTCGCGGGCGTTCCGGCCAAGATCGTCGGCGAGGCCGGCTGCGCCGAGCCGTCGCGCACCATGGATCAGATGCTCAATGCCATCGGCATCTGACTTTTCGCGCCTCAAGCGCGATCGCTTGAGCTGGAATCGCTATCGCGCTTTAGTTCGTTGTTTAAGCATGATCTTTTCGGAAAACGGGCGCTCATTTTCCTGATCATGCCCTGGTGTCCAGCCCGATTTTTGCTCAGATACGGCTAGCCGTCCGCGTCGTCTCGGCCTAAAAGACCCAGGAAACCCCTGATCCGATTGGAGACCGCCGTGGACGTTAAGGAAGTCAGGAAGCTCGACGCCTATCTCAAGCGCGTGTTCGCTAATCCCAGGATTCGCGTGGTGCCGCGGCCGAAGAAGGACGATTCGGCCGAGGTCTATATCGGCGAGGAATTCATCGGCGTCTTGTTTGTCGACGACGAGGACGACGACCGCTCGTTCCAGTTCCAGATGGCGATCCTCGAGGACGATCTGGTCGAGCAGGACTAAGGTACCGGCGGCGGGGCCGGCAGGACGCAACGACAATCAGGCGCCAGCGAGGCGGCGCGATCGCCGAACGCTACGCGGAACAACGCGCGATGCCCCGCTTGCGCATCGCCTCACTTCCCGCCGTGCAACTGCAGCGTCAGGCGGTCCATCGCTTCGGCCACGTCGCGCCATTGCGCAAGCCAGTTCCGGGGAAAGCGGAAGGTCAGGTCGGCACCGCCGATGCGGCGCTCGCTCAGGCACATGCCAGGGGTCGCGGCATCGCGGCTGCAGCGGGCGGTGAGGTTGGGCGTGGCGGCGGAGATCAGGTCTTCCCCGCCATAGGGCGTGCCCGCGCGAAAGGCGCGCACCGTCAATCCGTCCTGAGCCAGGGTCGATGTATTTGGGCTCGAAGTACTTGGGCTCGAAGTACTTGGGCTCGAAGCACTTGGGCTCGATGCCTGATCGAGGTAGCGCGGATAGATGGTGCGCACACGCATGTCCGGCGCCTGCTCGTCGTGATGCGCCGCGATGGACAGAAAAATCCGGTCGATCAGCTGGATCGCATCGTCAGCACTTTCGGCGCTGAGATGTTTCGGCGCTTCCGGCACCGCGAGGGAGGGGAAGCTGAAATTGAGATCGATGCGCTCCTGTTCCCCTGAGTGCCGCTGGATTTTCATGCGGATCGCCTCGGTCGGCACGTTGAACAGGGTGCCGCCGATGCTGACCGGCAACCGTTCCGGAGCGCTCGTGCTGTTCGTGCCCCAGGTTGGCCACAGCAAATACGCGACCAGCGCGATCGCGCCCGCCGCGATCGCGCTGGCTAGCACGATCGGAATGATGTGGCCGCGGATGGGCCAATCGCGCGCGCCGAACCTTGCCGTCGAAAACATCGTCATGAACGAGGTGTCAAAAGAGGCGTCGAATCAGACGCGAATATGCCATGCGGTGCGGACATTCCTTCAGGATTCGAAAGGCCGAAATGCGGCGCGCGCGAACGGGCGACGACGCAGCCAGGCGGCGGCGTTAACCTTTCTTTAAGGATGATGTGGCGCTGGACCACCGATTTTGCCAAAGCTTGCGGCGCGCGGTCAGTCCGCCTGTGGAAGAGTCCCGATGTCGCCCGATGCGTTGAATTCCCTGTTCTCCCTTTGCATCGGTTTTGCGCTCGCCGGCGCGCTGACGAGCGGCTATCAGGCGCTGGCGGCGCGCCCGGCAGGCTTCGGACTGCTGCAGGAGGGCTTGGCGCCGCGCCGGTTTGCCGCCGTGCCGTTCCTGGTCTTCGCCGCGCCCTTCATCATCATGCGCAACACGTTGCGCGGCGTCCACCTCGAGCGCCGGCGTTTCGAGTTCGTCATGATGGCGACCGTGCTTGCCGGCTTCTGGAGCATGATGTCCGGCACGTTCTTCCTGATGACGCTGCGCGCGGCCGGCGTCTTGGCTTGACGCTCTCCCGGATTCCTTACGGTGAACCGGCGTCCGGTTCGCTTGAAATCGCTCGCAATGCCGTGCCAAGGTCTCCGCGACAGGGAGACGTTGAACTATGGCGATCTACGAGCTCGACGGGCAGGCGCCCGAACTTCCCGCCGACGGCAATTACTTCATTGCCGAAACCGCGACCGTGATCGGCAAGGTGCGGCTCCTGAACGCGGCGAGCGTCTGGTTCGGCGCGGTGCTGCGCGGCGACAATGAGTGGATCGAGATCGGCGAAGCTTCCAATGTGCAGGACAATGCGACCTGCCACACCGACCTGGGCTTTCCGCTCACCATCGGCAGGAACTGCACGATCGGCCACAACGTCATCCTGCACGGCTGCACGCTGGAGGACGACGCGCTGGTCGGGATGGGCTCCATCGTCATGAACGGCGCGCGGATCGGCCGCGGCAGCATCGTCGGCGCGGGCGCCGTGATCACTGAGGGGAAAATATTTCCCGAACATTCCCTGATCATCGGTGCGCCGGCGCGGGTAATTCGTACGCTCGAGCCCGCGCAGATGGAGCAGATGGGAAGCACGGTGCGGTTCTATGCCGCCAACGGGCCGCGCTTTACGAAGGGAATGAAGAAGATCGGCTGAGATATTCATGCGCCGCATAGCCGTCGTCCGAAACAAAGGCCTTTCGCGCGCGAACAGTTGAAAGCCGGACGAAAACGGTCCCGAGGTCGCAGCCGGTAAGGCAGGTGACGGCTAGTGGCCCGCTCCGGGGCCAGCCCCAAGCAGAAGCCCCTGATATGCCGTTGTTTTCAAGGTTTTGATGGATTTTCAGGCAGGGAATTGCTGTATTGAACAAGAGGAGAACCGTGTCCGCTCGCCGTCAGACCGCGACCGTTAATGCCACCGCCTCGGTCATCCGGAATCTGGCGGAACGCAATCACGTGACCTATTGCGTGACCGATAACGACCGGCTGGCGCATCATATTGCGCGATTGGCGGGGACGTAGTCGAACTCGATCCTATCGAGCAACTCCTGATCGGGCTGCAGCGTGCCGGACGCATCAACCGCACACGGATGGGTCGCCTGCAAGCGCGCTGTCTCCGCGAAACCAAGCCGTGACATTCGATCCCTTTGGCGACTGCGAAAATTGTCCGGCAGACGGAGCACGCATCCTTCACGACCGGCTTGATGCCGCCTTCACTAGGCTCGCATCTCAAAAGCAGCCTTCCTACGAGATGTGCTGGGGACGCATAAGATCCTGTTTGACGCGGTTTACCCGTGGGCGGGACAAAAGACCGCTTGACCACCGCGCCGCATCTTGTCGTGAGCAAGGGAAACGACCGGGAGAAAATCTCATTCGCCTACCCGCAGGACATACGGCGCGCGATCGATCATGGGCCGGAGCACGGACGGGACAAGATGTTGATGGCTGCGAAGCCCGGCGAGGTCACGGGAATTTTGCACACGGCCATCCATTTCTGGACAGCAATAGCCGGACCATCATGGTGCTCCATTGCGTGCTGGCACAACGCGCCGGCTTTAGCATTGATTGGGTGGCAACGAACAAGAGCGATTATCTCACCGCCCTCACAAAGGAACTTGAGGATCCCCATAAAAGGCATCTGGATGGTTACCTAAAGCCGTTCATCAAAAGCGCAATCTCACCAGACGCGTTTGCGGCGAAGATTCCGGCTGCGCCGGGCCTGGATGGCGAGGGCGAAGACACCGTGCTCGGTAGAACTGACGATCCGGAATTGAAAGCCAGGTACGAGGCGCAAGAATTGAAGAGGAAGCAACGATAGGCCTTCATCTGGCCTTCCTCGACCTCGTTTTCCCCTTTGTCGGCACCTCGCCCAGAGATGCGCTCTTGCGCAGCGCATCTTTCAGGTCGATCGGGATGCCGTGCTTCTTCAAGAGATCGGCGAAGGCTTCGTCCGCGAGCTCCTGGAACGTCCCCATCCTGTCGCGCGCCAATTGCTTGAGCTTGTCGAACGTGTCCTCGTCGAAGGCGATCAATTTGCGCAAATGCTGCCTCGTTTAAATGTTCATGGCGGTTTAAAGGAATAGTTCCGGCGCAGAATATCCGGAAACCGGTTGATCGTTCGCAAAAAGCGTTTGCCGCGGTTGCTAACGCCTGCTCCGGGTCGCGGAGATGTGAGGGAAACGCTTCGGCAGGCGTGCAACTACAGGCTTGCGATATTGCAACGCTATCGCGCCGGAGGCGCCAATCGCAGCAACCGGCGATCGCATCAGGGGAGTGAGCGATGTTTCGTAAGACGATAATAGCCTTGCTGGCGCTGGCCTCGTTTTGCGTGCTGAGCCCGGATATCGCCTCGGCGCGCGGCGGCTTTGGCGGCGGAGGCTTCCATGGGGGTGGCATGGGAGGTTTCCATGGGGGCGGCTTCCATGGCGGCGGATACGCCTTCCATGGAGGGGGCTTCCATGATTTCCATCACCGCGGTTTCGGACCGGGATTTGGGATACGCGTCGGACTTGGTTTCTACGCACCCTACTACTACGGAGATTACTATCCGGATTACGGCTATGAAGAGGGCGATGAGGGGCAGTGCTATCTGGTGCGGCGCCGCGTCCATACGCGACATGGCTGGCGCTTGCGTAGCGTGCAGGTCTGCCAGTGATCGATCCGAAAGCGCGTTAGCTTCGAAAAGCTATCGCGCTTTGGTTTGTCATTTATTGAGCACGATCTCCGAGCCTTCAGCTCAGCCCAGCACGTGGTATTTCTTGAGCCAGGCCTGCATCTGGTTCCAGCCATCCTGGGCGGCTTCCTTGCGGTAGCTCGGGCGATAGTCGGCATGGAAGCCGTGCGGAGCGCCCGGATAAATCTTGAACTCGGCGGTCTTGTTGTTAGCCGCCAGCGCCGCTTTCAGCGCCTCGACGGTAGCGACCGGAATGCCAGTGTCCTCCGCGCCATAGAGGCCGAGCACCGGGGCCTTCATCTCCGGCGCGAGCTGGGTCGGGCTCTTCGGCCAGAGCGGATTCGGCGGATCGACCGGCGGGCCATAGAAGGCAACGCCCGCCTTGAGGTCACCGCTGTGGGCGGCATATTCCCACACCGTGCGTCCGCCGCGGCAGAAACCGATGACGCCGAGGCGGGAGGTGTCGCCGCCCTGCGATTTCGCCCAGGCAACCGTGCTGTCGAGATCGGAGAGCAGCTCGGCGTCCGGCTTGGCGTTCACGATCGGCAGCAACTGCGGGATGTCGGCGATCTTGGTGAGATCGACGCCCTTGCGGAAATAGTAGTCGGGGGCGACCGCAAACGCACCGAGCTTGGCAAGGCGCCGCGTCACGTCCTTGATGTATTCGTGCAGCCCGAAAACCTCCATCGCCACCAGCACCACCGGCGGGTTGTTCACCCCGGTCGGCCGCGAGAAATAGCCCGGCATTTCGCCGTCGGCCACCTTGATCTTGGCATCCCCCGCATCGAGGCCTGCGGTGTCGGTCTTAATGACGTCGGCGCGCACCGGCCCCGCGGCAAGGGTGTAGCCAGCGGTGACGGCGGCAGACGCGGTCATGAAGCCGCGGCGCGAAAACGGTGCGGCTTTGGTCAATCCGATGACGTCGGATGTCAGTACGGGTTCGGCACTCATCAGTTCCTCCAGCTGCAGCATGATCCGGAAGAGCATGCCCGGGCCCCGACCCGACGGGTGGGTACCGGTTTTCCCTAGCCAACAACGCGCAATGCGTCTGCGCCGAGATCATGCTCAAACAACGAGCTAAAGCGCGACAGCTATTCGATCCGAAGCTGTCGCGCCTTAGGCGCTGCATTCACGTGCAACCGTGGGGAAAGGCAAATCACCAGCCTGCGAGGACCGGCCAATAAAAAAGTTGGCGGGAGGGGAATAAAGAACGCCGGAGCGGCACAAAGAACAAGGTCGTCAGCGCAGTATGCCGCTAACGACCTTGCCAGCCCCGGAAATTGAAATCGGCTCGCGCCTTCCGGTGTACTGCATCATGACCAGGATTCGGACGCAGAAATGTGATCCAGTTCACAATTGGTCCGGAAAATTGGCGCATGATCCGCAAAAGCATGCCTTCGGGCCGCGGCCCGATGGGTGGGAGCCGATTTTCTGGAAAAGATCATGCTCAAAAAAAATCGACGGGGCGATGATCCGACGGATCATGATCTCGTATAGGGGGCGGCGAGAAGTCACCCGCCGGCCGCAGCGATCCGCTCAGCCGCGCGAATTGGCGTGCTTCTGATGCCCCGTCCCGAATGCGTGGGCCCTGGCTCGCAGCCGCGCCGTCGGCGGGCCGGAGGGCTCGGATGGCTGTGCACTGGCAAACGACTGCTTGAGACCGTCGATCGCCTCGGTGAGGCCGGAGACCTGTTCGGACAGCCGCCTGGTTTGGGTCTGCTGGGCGGCGAGCAGGTGGCGGACGGTCGAGAGCTGATCCTGCATCACCTGCAACTGGTCGATCGATTCCCGCTGGGTGGCCTCCAGTCCCTTGGTCTTCTCGACCAACTGTTCGGAGGCCTGTGCCGCGCGCGCCTGCAACTGACGGACGGCGACGGCGCGATCAAGTTCAGGCACGCTGCCGGAATAGGCGCGCCAGAACCCGATCGAAGCTGCGCCGGCCAGGAGGACGATCAGTGTCGCACCGGCAAGGGCGATCGGTTGGGTGCCGATGCGGGCGATGCTGTTGAATTTGGTGTCGCGTGTGAACTCGATCATGAGATGGCAATGTCCAAACGAAAGCGGGTTTGTGGGATCCGATCCGCGTCTGGCGGATCGGTTCAACACTCAAAACGACGCGAACGCTGGCTAACTGTTGCGCGGGGTCACGGCCGGCGCGAAAAATGAGCTCGAAAGCAGACCTTCTAGCAGGAAATCCGTCAAAACCGAAGCCGGCAAGCTCGAAAAAGTTGCGGCCAGGCCTTGGGGGCTTTTTGAAGCCTTTCGCTTCAACGGGTTGCTGCCGCCACTGACTTGTTTCGCGGGGCTTCGAACAACGGCCAAAAGCTGGTCGGTGCAGGCCTCTGTGCCCCTGCGACCGCTCGGATCGAGCAAGGGAGGCAAGGGGGATCGCGCCCTAAAGAGCAGCATTGTCAGGAATGCCCTCTGTTGCTCGAGACTGCAGGATTCGAACCAGATCATCGCTTCTCGGACATCGGAGACTGCCAGTCGGACCTCGCTCGCCGAGCATGTCATGGTTGGGTCGTAGTCTGCCAGGCTCGTTGTTCGTACAGATTGAAGGCAACCCGAGCAAACTTCGCCATGTCGCCGAAACAGCCGGTCGGGGTGATCGCTACATGTCCGGGCTTCGTTCCCAAAAGCCGATCGCGCAAGCCCGCGTAGTCGCGAGTGGTCGATGCTTCGGTACACCAGCATGTATTCAGCAGTTGAGCGAGAAGTAGTCCCCAAGGCCATGTTGGTCGCGGCCGTCGAACAGAAATGGAAAATCGCACAGTGGGGGCTGAAATAGCTCGTCGTAAATCAACTTGGGTCGTGTCGGTGCAAGTCAGAAATGGAGCTCAGCGCGCAAAGTAGAAATGTCGCCAGGCCGCCAACGGGCGCTGCGGGTACGGGCCGCCGCAGCGCAGCTCGTCGGGGTTGCCAAGCTGCAGGCGGCCCCGGAGCGTCTGATGACGGTCGAGCGCGCCTATCGTCGCGAGGGGCTGACCATCGGCTCTCTCGCCGCGCTTGAGCCTGCCGGAATATCGGCTGCGCCAGATCATCAATGAAGGTCTCGGCCACCGCAATTTCAACGCCTTTCTCAACCGCTATCGGATCGACGAGGCCAAGGCCTCTCTCACCGATTCCAGCCAAAAAGAAGCGCCGGTCTTAACGATCGCTATGGGCGCCGGCTTCCAGTGCTCGGCCCGTTCAACCGCGCCTTCAAGGCTGACACCAGCCTGACGCCGACCGAGTTTCGCCGTCGCGCTCTGCTGAGCGAAGGAAGGAATTTTGAAATCGGCGAGCCGCGTTGAGAAATCGGCCAGCCGTTTTCTAATATCCGGCTAGAACGCGCCGCCGCCCTTCGGCATAGTCTCTGCGAGATCGGAGACAGTCATGGGCATGCGAGTCAAAAAACGTTTCGTTTTGAGCGCGGTGTTGAGCCTATACGCTCTGCTGACTTCCGTTTACCTCGGGCCTGCGCACGCGCAGGAGCTGGATAAATCAGCATGGCCGACCAAAGAATGGCTGACGTCTACGCCGGAAGAGCAAGGCATGGATTCGTCGACGCTCGCCAAGCTTGTCGCCTTTGGGGGAAGCCACAGCTTTGACAGTCTCCTCGTCGTGCGTCATGGGCGAATTGTCCTGGACGCCTATTACGCTCCTTACACGGCGGATATTCCGCACGAGATACACTCTTCAACAAAGGCGGTTCTCAGCACTCTTCTCGGGATGATCTATAAGGATGGCTCGCTCGACCGTCTCGATCGCCCCGTGCTCGATTTTTTCGCCGATCGCCACGTTGCGAATGTCGATGACAGAAAGAAAGCCATCACAATTCAAAACCTTTTGGACATGACCTCTGGGTTTGATTGGGATCAGGGAATTGAAGGCGGCAAGGAGCAATCTCTGATCGATCAGGAACGAAGTTCTAATCGGACCCAATTCATTCTTGATCGTCCCATGGCGCACGCGCCGGGAGAGGTTTTCAATTACAGTGACGCCAACCCGGAGCTGCTTTCCGCGATCATTACCAAGCTTACGGGTAAGCTTGCCGAAGACTACGCGAGGGAAAAGCTTTTTGGTCCGTTAGGCATTGCTACTTGGCACTGGGACCGCGATCCCCAAGGTCTCACCATGGGAGCATGGACGCTGACCTTGCTGCCGCGCGACATGGCGAAGATCGGCTATTTGTATCTGCACCACGGTGAATGGGAGGGAAGGCGCCTTCTTCCACCCGGCTGGGCGGATGTTTTGAGTCACACGACAGTGAATATGCATGCGTCGTTCGATCCCAACCTGCGCTACTCGAACTTTTTTTGGGCATTCCCCGAAAGACACGTTTACATGGCAGTTGGCTGGCATGGCCAGTTGATAGCGGTGTTTCCCGATCTGGATATTGTGGCGGTGGTCACCGCCAGAAAGTTTGTTCGGTTCGGCGAACTGATCGATGGTGTTTCGGCAGCGGTCAAGTCCGAGTTGGCGCTACCGCCAAACCCAAACGCCGCCGAGTCGCTTGCGAATACGATCAAGGATGTGACGGTCGAAAAACCAACGGCCGTCGGCCCAACATCGGAGATCTCTTCTGTTATTTCGGGAAAGACCTACAAATTTCCTGACAACGACCTCGGGTTAAGGTCACTCACACTATTTCTAACCGACCCTCATCCGCATGTTGAATTCGAAATATATTCGCATTATCCGAGCAATTCTTCAGTCACGTATGACGTGCTGATCGGGCTTGATGGGCTCTATCGCAAAGGATCGCCAACGATCTCTGGCTACAACCCGGGTCACATCCCGGCCGCCAAAGGAACGTGGTTGAATGGGCAGACATTCGTAATCGACGCGCAAGATTTGGGATACGGCGGACAGAGCAAATCTCTCCTGTCGTTTAGCGGCGAGAGGCTCAATCTTCGCCGCACGGACGCGCATGGCCGGGAAGTATCGGTTGATGGCGAACAGGCGCTTAACTAGGCGACGGGTCCGGCGGGTGGACAACATCGCGGCAAAACCATCCGATGATTCGGTTTGTTATCTGCCAAGCTCGCGCTTGCCAGAAGCGCTAAAAGCCGCAGGTTACAATGTTGTCTCGGTTGGCCAAGCCGAACGGGTTTTGCCAGCGACCGAAACAGTCCGGATAAATGCGCGGAGCACCGTCAAGCGCGATGCACTTAAGTCCATGCAAATTGCGATTTACCAATTTGAATTGCAATAGCGAGGCCGCCTCAGTTGGCGGCCTCTCTTCATCTCCATGCCAACCATCGACGCGCATTTGCGAGGCGACGCTTAGTAGCGCCTAGGGTCGCCAAACGTAAAAACGACCTATCGAAGACGAAGATGGACGACGACACCTGACGCTATTGATCCGCGACGTTCCCGGCCGCGTTGAAGTCGTTCTTCGGATTATACCCGGAGTCGTGTAGATTTCGGAGATACATGGTGTGGTCGCTGCTACTCACACCGCCCATCCAGCCGACCGGAGGCGTAGGCACAGCGGCAAATGCGTTCGTCGCGTCGCGATGATGAGTCCGATGCGCGGCCAAAGCAGCAGAAGTAGAGAGAGCGAGGACAGCAAGGCTGACAACAAGGCCTTTAGTCATAGTTAGCTCCTTTTTGATATCCCCCGGAGCTCCCAAACTTGTAGCATAACCGGCTTGTTCCAATGGAAATCCGGCCGCATGTCAGCGCTGCGCTTGCCGCAGACCTTGCACACCAAACGTGGTTCCAGATCGGAGAGCCGGATGTGATCAGACCATCGATCCGCGCTGATCCTGATCGAGTGGCTGCAACGGAAATCCGCGCAATAAATCGGGATACCGCGCACGCCTGAGGAGCGCATTTCTCCGAAGGTTATTTTCTGTGGTCGGCGGGTGAGGGCGGGCACATGATGCCGCCGATGTGATTGATCGTGAAGCCGGCTACATCTTGGAGGTCTGGTCGCCCGAACGCAGATGAATGGGGAGCGGGCAATTTGCATCCTCCCCCAGCCCCGCAGCCCGCTGAAACGGCCCCAGGTCGCCTTCCCCCGCCGAGCGACGCTGGGGCCGTTGGTCTTGCGTATCGAGATAAGAAGATTGCCGCAGATTCCCTGCGGGCAGTAACTGCCACGGCGCGGTGCCGTCAGGAATGTGGTGGGAATTGGCGTAGCGCAGGCTCCGAGAATTTAAACATAGCTTGTCAGGCGGCGAGGTCAATTGGCTGAGCGATGGGTTTTTCGGCGAGCGTTTTCCAGCCATCGACTTTGCGCATGTTGATCTGGCCGGAGGCAAGCAAGGCCCAGAACAACATTGCAGCAGTTTCAGCGGAAGGCAGCACGGTTTGCGTCTTGATCCGTCGCTTGAACTCCTCGTGCAGCCGCTCGATCGCATTGGTGGTGCGCGCGCTCTTCCATTGTTCGGGAGGCAGGCGGGTGAAGCTGAACAGGCGTGCGCCGGCTTCCTCGAGGCTGTCGGCAACGGCACAGTGTTTGACGCGCCATTTACGAATGAAAGCCTTGCGTCGCGCTTCGATCTGCTGGCTTGTTTCCGCGTAGATCATATCGTTGTAGTCGGCGGTGATTTCATCGTGCAGACGTTCCGGCGCGTGCGCGAGCAGATTCCTGTGCTTGTGAACAGTGCAGCGTTGGACCGGCACGCCGTCCCACACCGCGGCGATGGCGCTGTCGAGCCCCGCCGCGCCATCGACGATAAGAAACTCCGGCCGCTGCAAACCGCGCCTGGTGAGATCGTCAAGCACACTGCGCCAGGCCTCGGCGCTTTCACCGCCCATGTTCTTGATCGTGAGCAGAACTTTCTGTCCGTCGGCGCGCACCCCCAGGACGACAAGCAGCGAAATCGAAGTGGCTTTGCGGTCGAGCCGAACGCGAACCACCGTACCGTCGAGGATCAGCCTTACGATCGGCTCGTCGGCCAGCGAGCGGGTATTCCAGGCGTCCCAGTCGGTCTTCACCTTGCGCCAGGTTCGGCTCACCGTGTCCTTGCTCACCGCGCCGCCAAACAGGGCCGTCAACGCCCGGCGAACCCGCCGCGTGTTGGTGCCGGCCAGATAGGTGGCGGCGATCACCGCGTCCGCCGCGATGGTGCGGCGCTGATAGGCCTTCAGTGCCTTGCTCTTCCATTCGGTCGTACCGCCGTTGGGGGTGTTCAATCGGGCGCGCGGCATGGCTACCTCGACCGGGCCAAACGTTCCAAGCAGCGAGCGCGACCGGTGGCCATGACGATGGCCGGTTACTCCCCCCTCTGCCGTGCTGGCTGCCCGCATCCGGCGCAATACGCCCATAGCGGGGTCGGGAAAGCACAGCATCGAGTTCCTCCTCCATCATCGTCTCGATGAAATCGCGCACCCGGCTGCGCACTCCAAATTCAATCGGGTCAAACCAATCGTCGAAAAGCTGGGGGGATGTCTCCGCTACACACCAACATACGATCCCCATAGCACTCGCTGCACTGCCGGGTGCCACACTGCCGCGACTTCGTGCATTGGCGCTTTTTGAACGCCGGCCAGCTCAGTCTGCCGTCGGGGACATCCAGTCCCGACAAGGGAACCGACGCCCAATCAAGGAAGGTCAGCACTAATGATTTATCGTCGCGTTGCTTCAGTTTAGCATACGAGTGCTCGGGCAAGGACCGACATGGGAGCTGTGGGAGCCGAGCTGCTCGCACCGCAACCGCCATCGGGTTGTATTACCGCCGATCTCGACGGCCGCGCGATTCCGAGATTCCAGGTGTGTCTGATTGCATCGAAGCGTATGCTCGAGTTCACACGCCAGGTCAGTTTCGCTCATCAGGGAGGCGGACATGAGTGCGGCGTGGAATGTGGACGCGATTCATACCGTGATCACCGAGGCGACGGTCAAAGATCGTCAGCGCTGTGACGGTCGGGAGCTCCGCCGCTAGGCCGATGACAATGCGCCTTGTCTCTTGGCCACAGAAATATTGCCGGCGCAGATGATCCAGAAACACGCAGGGAGGTTGTCATGCTGACTCGACGAGGATTCGCGGCGGTTGCGTCGTGCGCTATCTGCGGAATTACGGACTTTGTTGCGACAGAAGTGTCGGCGGCCGAAGGTGCGCCGCCGGCGGCGACGCCAGGGGTCACGCGAAAGATCTTGTCGCAGATGGATGGTCCGGTCCCGGGTTATGTGACGCTACTTGTCGAGGCGACAATAGAACAAGGAACCACCGTTGCGCGACACACGCATCCGGGGATCGAATCCGCTTACGTTATCGAAGGCGCCCTCGAACTTCCCGTACAAGGTCAGCCGACCCGCGCGATCAAAAAAGGCGATGCCTTCCAGATACCGCCCGAGACACCCCATGCAGGTGGTAAGCCTACCGACGCCAAGTGCATCATTCTGATCACGTACGTTGTGGAGAAGGGAAAACCTCTCGCATCTCCGGCGGCGTAGCCTCTCGGGACTGCGGCGCTGTGGGCGCGGCGCTGATCGTTTGTTCAGCGCGGTGATTGCTGCACCTAGGCTCGCGAGTGCCGAGACACGCACCCCCGTCCAACTTCCGAGGCCGTTGCCATGGCAGGCGGCGCCTCGGTCCGCAAGCGTATGTCTCCGGAAGTGTTGGCGTTTTTGGGTCGAGTCCGCTTTGCCCCGATTCGGAGCCGGTTCGTGGCCTGCTGATCGAGAAGCTTCGGCTGCCTTCTGGAAATCCTCGCGCCGTGCTCGGCGCGGTCAAGGCGCCGCCTGGCAACGCCGGAGCCAGCCGCAAGCCAAGCGCGACGGCCGGCCTTGACCGCTCCCTGCGCGCGACGCGATCGACGTTCTGCGGGCCGGGACGAAGGAACGGCCCTTGGCTCGAACAAAGGAATTGCGCGAGCCGGTCGGCCTGTCTCAAAGGTGCCAATAGGCGACGTCACTCCCCTTTGTTCGATCACCTTGTCAACGGTCGCAAGCAACCTTTGACGGAAGTTTTAGGCCGAATGTCCTGGCGGTCTTGTCACGAAGGTTTAGCCTGTCGGTGCCGTTTTGGCTGCCTTGGACTATCGTTCATTTGCAACGAGGGGGAGCTGACGATGAAGACGATTTTGGTACCAACCCAAAATATCCCGGCCATGAAAGCCACACTCGAGACCGCGGTGCTGCTCGCGCAGCGCACCGGCGCCTACGTCGAGGGTGTCCCACTGTGGTATGGCGTTCCCGAGTTTGTAGTGGCAGAGCTGGCCAGCAGCTTTTCCATTGAAACCTATCGAGCGCGGCGCGGCGAAGAAACGGCGGGAGTGCGCAAGCTCTTCGAGATCTTCATGCAGGAGCACGGTATTGCTGCTGCCAGAACGATCGCGGACCGACCTTCGTTTGGCTGGTTTGCCGAGGTGCCGCCGGGTGAAGACCTTGTCGGCAGCTATGGCCGCGCATTCGATGTGATCGTCATGAGCAGGCCGGACGCTGATACGGCTGCCCCATATAATCGCGCGATCGAGTCGGCACTATTCGAAAGCGGCCGGCCTGTTCTGCTGTCGCCACCGACCGCTCCGAAACAGATCGCGACCAACATCATGATCCATTGGAACGGCAGTACCGAGCAGGCCCGCGCCAACGCCTTGGCCATGCCATTGCTGCACCTTGCCGGACGCGTGACAGTGTTGACTGTCATCGGGGGACAGGACGTGCCGGGTCCATCAGCCGATCGGGTCCGCAAGCAATTGCAGTATAACGGTATAGCCGCCGAGACCATGAGCATTGAACTAGCAGGCCGCAGCACTGGTGAAGCGGTCCTTACCGCGGCCAAGGCGGAAGGCTGCGATCTGTTGGTCAAGGGCGCCTTCACAAGGAACAGATTGCGGCAAATGATTTTCGGCGGCGCCACCAGCCACATCATGCAGCACGCAGACTTGCCGTTATTGATGGCGCATTAGACGAACATGCGACCGGTGCCCTTGATGGCAGCCCGCGTCTAATAAGCTAGGTCGGTTCATCCCCCGATAGCGGACATCGCAATGCTACTTCGGCATGTCCGTTTGGTGCCAATAGCAGAAATCGCGGATGCAAGCGCTCTGAGAAAATCTGCTCTTCGATGGGTTAGACTTTGCTTGATGGATCATCCCGCTCTATCTCGGGCTTGTCGCGCAAAACGGCGTTCAACAGCGAATTGTGAACTTCTATCTTTCCATTGTAGCTGATGAGTCCAAGTTTGCGGAATTTGTTCATGAAGAAGCTCACCCGGGATCGCGTCGTTCCAATCATCTCTGCCAATGTTTCCTGGCTGATATTCACTAAAATTGGCTGAGGTGTGCCTTCCGTTCCGAAATGAGCGAGCAGAAGAAGAAGGCGCGCGAGACGCTTCTCGCTGGAATTAAAAAGCTGGTCGATCAAATCCTCCTCAACTCGGCTGTTCCGTGTCAAGAGATACGCCATGAACAGCTCGGAAAATTTCGGCTCGGTATGAAGGGTGGCAATCATCGCTTCTTTGGTTATTGAGGTGATCACGCATTCTTCCACCGCCGTTGTGGTCGCGATACGCAATGAATGGCCATTGAGGCACCCCTCGCCGAAGAACTGGCCCGGTTCCAAAATCCCGACGACCGCTTCCTTGCCTTGCTTGGATAGGACAGTCAGCTTGACACTACCTTTTTGAATGTAAAAAACCGCATCCGCCGCGTCTCCTTGCCTGAAGACGTGCTGATTTTTCTCAAATTTCAAGATTGTTTTGCCCGCCCCTACCCTGGCGAGAAAAGCCCTGGGATCGAACTCGTTTTTGGCTGGGTTCCCCACAACAGCCTCCTTAGCCCCGATGATCGCGAGCGCGCCTCGTATCATATATTACGCGGCTGCAAACGTGGCGTGAGTAACCGAAACGTTTGTCCCCAATGCTCCGCTCACGGTCACCACTTGAGCATCAAGCTGCTTTGACAATGCTTTAACGACACCGGTACCAAGTCCGGTCTTTGGTTGAGCGAACACGCCGTCAGGTTTGCCGGAGCCGTTGTCAGAGACCGCAAGCTGCCAATCGGTACCTGATACGTCGTAGGAAACCTTGATCTCGCCGTCCTTTGTCGTTTCGTCGAACGCGTGCTTGAGGGAATTGATGACGAGTTCGGTGACTATCAGACCGATGCTCTCAGCATCGCGCCTTTTGCAACTTCCGCCTTTACCGTTGAATTTGATCGAAATCTGCCGATTGTCACCAATCATCGATTGCGCCAGAGCCGTGCAGAGCGTCGCAAGATACGGCCCCATTTCGATAATCGAGTTGGCGGCAGAACCGTGGAGGTGCTTCTGAACGGTGGCAACCGAGATGACCCGCTTGTGAGCGTCTTCTAGGTGACGGCGCGTTTCTTCTGACTCTACTGCTCTTGCCTTCAGCATGATTATGCTGGCGATGATTTGCAAGCTGTTGACTACACGATGTTCCAACTCTTGCAGCAACATCTCCTTCTGGCGCATCAAATCATCTTTTTCCTTTTCCAGTGTGCGTTTTTGGGTAACGTCTTCAATGCCAAGCAGGATTGTGGAGTGTGAGCCCTTCTCAGAGAAGATTTTACGGGCATTCAGGAGCATCGTGCGCTGGCCGATGCTCGGAAAATCATGCTCGACTTCGTAGTCTTCCATGGCTCCCTGCTCGGGAAGGATTTTTCCAAGCAACAAACGAAGCTTCGGAATATCCCATTGACCGTCTCCGAGGTCATACAGGAGTTTGCCCTGAGTGTCGTCGGCATTGACTTTGAATGTCAGGTAGAAAGATCGGCTCGCAGCAACGACCCGAAGATCCTGATCGAGCACAATGAGAGGTTCTCGAATCGTGTCGACAATAGCGTGTGCAAGTTTCCAAGCATCCTGGACCGTGGGGAACTGCTTTCTGAAGATTCTGAACATGGTGGAGACCCTCGTAGGGGCGGGAGTTTACCGAACTCTCAGTCTCGGGCGCGCCCATCGCTGCCGGAGATAGATTTACTTTATACCGATTATGTGCGGTCGGCGACACAATTTGGTGCCTCGAAAAGAGCCAAACTCATGCCCCTTGCCTGAACAATCGACGTCGGTTCTGGGTCAAAAGGAGACTTCAAGACGCGAATGTTCGATGTCGGCTCTTCCCTCAACAACCGACCTCCGTCGAGACGATCTAGGTGCCGCAGGGCATTCGGCATGCCAGTCAACGTCGCCGATCAGCGAGGCATAGAATACCGACCCGTTGGATGACGGCCATAGAACACCGCATGTCGATTTCCCGGCCTCAGTGTTGGACAAATAATGCAACACTTTACGCTCGATCAGCTATGCCAGGGATTTCGCCTAGAGTTGATCTATCAGCCGCAAGACATGCTGCGGCGTGCGGCCAACGCAATTCGCGAAGCACGATCGAATGACTGCATCGTGCTCGCAAAAGCTGCCTTGCAGGCCGGACTTCGATCCGAGGACGATATTGGCGAACTTCTCGCCGGTCGGCGCGTCTGTGCGCCAAAGGTCAACGGCGCGGCGGAGAGAGCGGTAGCATGACCGATCTCGACGCGCTCCACGACCTAGTCGAATTCCGATCTGGCCACCACCATCGTGCCCCTCGTCACCAAGACGGGCGGGCGGGGCTCGTAGACGCCGAAGGTCTCGCCGAAGACGCCAGCGTCGGTTGGTGTGGCGGTCTGCCCCGTGCTCGTTCCGTAGTCCGGCTTCTTGAGGCCGGGATCATTCTCGGAAACGAGAATACTTCGCGCGCCGGGCTGCGCAAGGAGCGCGAGCGGAATGAGCGCGATTGCGCCGAGCGCGCCTAAAGCTACCAGTATCTTCTTGGCCATGGTGATGATGGCCTCCTCGGCGAAAAGTACGCCACGCGCTGTTGCAGCCAGGTAAACCGGAAGCAGACAATTTGATGGGACCGACATTTCCCAAGAAACCATGACTAATCTCGACCACCGTCGTTATCCGATGCGGCGCTTCAAGCACACAACGCGCCCGGGGACGACTGGCCTACAGTGTCTGGTCCGTGGGCTTGGACGTATGAAGGCAAGCGCTTGGACGACTTGAGACGAGAGATCGAGGACAAGTCCGACTGAGAGGCGCGCGGACAGGCGACCGATAGCGGGACGGCATCGCATCATCGCGTCATCACCGCGTCGAGCACGCCAGCGTCACGACGTCGGCAGGCAGCGCTCAGGGCGACGACCACGCCAGCGTCGACCATCGTCACCGTCAACAGGGACAGGCGACGGGACGGCAGGCACCGCACGCCCGGAGCGGCAGGCGTCAGCGTCGAGGCCCGTAGGAGATCCGCTTTTGCCCTGATAGCGACCATAGAGCGGACGTCGCTGGAGGTCCGAAAGGTGCCAATACACGACATACAGGTCCATGCTGCTGCATGTGCGCAGATGGCTCAACCAAAAGCGGTTATGTCTCGATCTCGTTCATGAAGATGATTGGAACTCGATGAGATGTTTCCCATTTTATGGCACAGGTAACCCTTGCACGCCGGTTTCGCCGAGCGCACTCTTGCGGAGCGTTTTCACAAGAACTTACGGAGGATGCGCCCATGCCACGGGTCAAACAAGCTTCGAAGCAGAAACGCACAACCAAAGCCGCCGCCGTGAAGGCGCTGGGTGCCGCTGGACTGAGTTTTTCGCTGGTGGGTGGTGCGTCCGCATCCACGATGCCCACTGCCGGTATCCCGCAATCTGACAATACCTCGCCCAATCAGCGCTTCGTTCTTGACGAAGAGGAAATGGTCGACGTCAGTCTCGCCACGTTCTATGTCTTCGATAGGGAAAACGTTGGCAGCGGCATGCAGCTAGCGCGCGGCGGGTGCGGTGGTTGTGGGTGCGGCCATGGTGGCGGCGGGTGCGGCGGGTGCGCCCATGTTGGCGGCGGGTGTGGCGGCTTCCGTGGTTGCGGTGGTGGCGGGTTTGTTGGATGCCGAGGTTGCGGTGGCTTCCGTGGTTGCCGTGGTTGCCTTGGCTTCCGTGGTTGCGGTTGCGGCGGCTGCGGGGTCGGCATCTGGTTCGATGACGACATCGGGTTCGGTGGCTGGGGGGACGGTGCCTGCTGCGCATCATGGGGAGCGTGCCGCTTGTGCTAAGTCCCGCGACCTAACCGCCGGCCTCACCAAGGACTCTGCTAAGTTGCGACCAGCCTCTCGCTGGTTGCGAGTTTAAGGTCGCCTTCGGGTCAAAAGCACCGTTTTGACCGTCAACCACTCACATCCGGTGTACCCCGATCAACGGACATTCCGGGAGAAGTCGGCACGTCGCAAAGGTGCCAGAAGCAGCCGTGAGCAAATGCAGCGAACAGCAGTCCAGTTCGATCACCTCGTCGGCGCGCGCGAGCAGCGTCGGCCGCACGTCCCCTTTGCAGTTTTGAGCCTGATCACAAGCTCGCATTTTTTGGGGGCCCGATACGCCCGAATTGACAATTGGTTTCGATACCGTTTCAGAGCGAGCTAGAACATTGTTCCACATGAGCCCAAGTCTGGCCTTCAGCCGTTTACTTCGAGAACGATCTTTCCCCGCTTATGTGGTGCGCCGGCGAGCATCTCGTGAGCGGTGCGCACATCGCTTAACGGCAGAAGGGCGCCTACTTGCGGGCTCAGCTGTCCACTGCAAAACAATCTGGAAATGCCGTTCAGCCGTTCCGTAGTCACCTCAGCGTAGAAGAATACCGAGCGCACGTCGGGTCGCTCAAGCATAGGATCAGTGGATACGACAGAAACAAGAACTCCACCGGTTTTCAAGATGCTGTGTGAGCGTTCCCGCGTTTCTCCTCCAACTGTGTCAAGTATCAGATCAACAGGACGCACGGCATTCTCGGATTCGCCTGCTTGATAATTTACGACCGTTTGGCTGCCAAGAGCTTTGACGTACTCGATGTCCGTCGAGCCGACGACACCAATTACCTGCAGGCCTGCGTTCACCGCGAGCTGAACCGCATACGCACCGACATTTCCAGCGGCTCCTAAAATCATCACAGTCTGATTGGGTTTCGCGTTCCCATACTCAAAGAGCATCTGCCAGGCGGTGACCGCAATCACGGGAGCTGACGCTGATTCCACATGGCTTAAGCGCGAAGGCCTCAGCGCCACCATGTTGGCATGGGCGACAGCGTATTGTGCGTTTGCCCCGCAAAACTGGTGGTTCGTAACACCATAGATCTCATCGCCTTTCTTGAATTCACTAACGCCCGGTCCTACCTCTTCTACCACTCCTGACAAGTCGGAGCCGAGCGTAAGCGGCGGGGGCGGACTTACTTTGCTTTTGCCCTCGCGAATGAGCGCGTCCCATGGTCCTACTCCCGAAGCGGCGACCCTGATCAGAAGTTCTCCTGCCGCCGGGGCCGGACGAGGCACGTCCTCAACGACAACTACGTCCGGTGCGCCAAAGCGATGGATTCTGGCCGCCTTCATGTTTGAGTCGTGCAGAGAATCGATCCGTCGTACTCGTTCGGACTGCTGCGCGCGCCCCGCGATTTGACGACCCGGTCGCCGTGCCGCAGAGCCTGGCGATGAATCTCGCCGTCGAATCTGCCATGTGATGCTCCCGTGGGACGCGTGTCCATGCAATAGAGGGACGATATCACGTTTTGGCGAAGGACGAACTACGCTTTTGCGCTGCGAAAGTCTTGAGATGCCAATGTCTCAGATGGGTCAATCGCTACGGTTTCGAGATGTCCGCGCTACGTCCGCTTTTCATCTGATAGCGACCAAATCGCAGACCTGCCGACACGCCGTATAAAGTGCGCTCCGGCCGCTCGCGAGACCGCCTGTGAGCCCCAAGTGCACCCATGCGCCGAACAGTGGTCACGGACATCGCGCACCAGAGCACCTGTGGCTCTTACGGACCCGAGTTGGCGGGGCGCGGTTCCGCCCCTCAAGGCATTGAGAATTTGCCCCGCTGTGTCAAATAGCGCATGCCCGCCGTCACCCGCCGCCGCGATCCTGACGCAAATCAAAAGACGGTGGCCGGTCTATTTAGAATCCCTAATGAGTGAGATCACGGCATGGACCTTATCGAGACTTTTGAACACCTCTGCTTAGCTAAAATTGAGGAATACCTAAACCCTCAAGAGTTCCCTCTTTTTGGTCATGAAGCCAAGCGAAAGATCCGCATATTTTGCATGTCCTGTCGATCGGCGATGAATTTCGCTAGAGAATCGCTTTTTGCGGGCCCCAGGAGAAATTCCGGAAGTGACTGTCGTAGCGCGTTTGCTACGACAAATTCTGATGGCGGGATGCCAGGACGAATGGTTCGCAGCCAGGACCGGAAGGAGTCCCAAACAAGCTTGGGTGCAATGACGGCAAGATACTGGAGCAGTCCCTGGGCAACAACCGCGGCCTGGATGAAGGCATGATAAGCGCGCATTTTGCGTTTCACACGGCTTCGGTAGTCGGCCGATTTGCGATGTAGGTATTGATTGCCGTTGTGGTAGCGCAACGGGACCATGTCTTTCATCCAAAAATGGTATGCGAATGAACCGATCTGGCGCGTGGCTTGTTTGAAGCTGTGCTCGATCTTGAAGCGGAGGCCATAGAGACGGACGATGTCGACGGCGCTCAGCGATGTATCGGTGCACATCAGGATGCAAGATCCCCTGGTGGGATGGACGACGACCACAAAACGTACGAGCCGTCCCGCCGGCCGCCACAACAGATCACAGACGCGATAGCGCAGAGTGACGTTACGCTCGCCATAAACCGGACTGGCAACCTGTTGCATTGATTTGACATTCGCAAGCAAAGACTTCAGCTTTGTCTTCTTTCCATAGGTCTTGGGTCGCCCCCTTGTCCTGCGGCCTTTCTTCCTTGGGGCGGGAGCGTAGGCCACCGCATTGGATTTGACCCGGGTCACGAGATGGTTGCCCTGTTTGAGCAGGCCGCTCACCATCTTGCCGGCGGCGTAGTAGGCATCGGCAACAAAGTAGAAGGGGGCCTTGAGGGCCAGGATATCGAGCAAGCCGAGCATCTTGTCGAGCAAGGTGCGCTTGTCGCGGTTGGACCATACCAGACCTTCGTGGATGCGCGCGGCGAGTGGCACGCAAAAGACGCTGTTGGCTGCATGCACGAGCAAGCCGACAGCCTGCATGGAATGCCCCATGATGTACTCGGGCTTGGTGTTTGATTCCGATTGCTGATGCAGGAGCTTCACGGCTGGCATTTTCTTGCCGCGCTTGGGGGCTTTGATGCCATCCCCGACCAGGACCAGCCGGCCATTGATCCGCACGGGGCTTGGAAACAGCTCCAGCACGGCCTGCGCCCACAAGGCCGAAAGCCGATCAAGCTTGATGCCGCTGCTGTGAAAGTGATCGAGCAGCTTGGTGTAGAGGCGCGGTCGTAGATTCAGGGCGCGTACGATGCTGGTGACACCCAGCACATCCACTCGCACCGTCAGGCCAGCCACGGCGGTGGCGAACCACATGAAGGTGCGCAGACGCGAGAAGGCCGGCCGCAGCGCCAGGATCGCACTCCACCAGATCCCCCACAGCGATAGTGGCAATCCCCGATCCGGCATGGTCGTGTCCATGGTTCAAGTTGGGTCGGGTCACCCAATAAAGACCATAAATTCACCATTCGTTAACCACGTATGGGCTCATGATCCGGATCCGACGAGACGAGCTGCGTTGCGGGAATTGAGGAGGCTTCCACCCGCCTTGACGGCAGGATGGATATCCCCGAGTACGGCGCCGCCGCGCCAACACAAAACGGGCCGCGACGGCCTAGATCTTGGAGGTCTTCATGGGCAAGCAACGCCGGGAACCACCGCAAGACAGCATCTTCGCGAATAACCCATTCGTCGACGACTTCTTTGAGTGGATGGGTTCGCGTGAGGGCCAGCAATGCATCGAGGTACGCGATGTGCTCTGGGATTTGCTGGAGGACGTGCAGCTCGACGCCAAACAACGCCAACTGATCTGGCCTGACGCAGAACAGCTCGATCTTGAGCAATCCATTCAGCGCATCCAGAAACTGTACCCGGACCTTCCCCGCGACGACGTCGAGGAGTTCGTGCTTAACTGGATTGATATGGGCTACGATCCGGAAAACTATTCCCAGGCGCAACTAGATGAGCTTGACAGCCTCACAGAGCGATGGGTCGCCGACCATCTCCGAAAGGCAAAGGCCTCAAAAAAAACGAAAGAGAACTCGGCACTCTTGAGCTAAACCGTAAGCAGGAAGAACACCTTCAACTCGACTTTAAAACCGTGAAGAGCCCGAGCTTTGCTAGCGTCGATGACCGACGAAACTTTGCAAAAGCGCTTTCCGGCTTCGCCAATTCCGCTGGAGGAATCATCGTCTGGGGCATCGACGCACGTCGCAATGACGAAGGGATTGATTGTGCCATAGCGCCATCTGAAATCACGCAACTTAGGATGCTTGTATCCCGCCTAAACGAGTTCACGGGCCAAGCGGTTTCCCCGCTAGTGGACGGCGTTAAACACAAGGCCATAGAGACATCAGACGACATCGGTTTTGCGGCCACACTGATCCCGGAGAGCGAATTTCCACCCCACATGGCCAAGCTCGGTGAGGATCGCTATTACAAGCGCAGCGGCGGCAGCTTCTATAAAATGGAGCACTTCGATCTTGAAGATATGTTCGGCCGCCGTCAAAAACCCAGCCTCGAAATAGCGGTCGACGAGGGAAGGAAAGAAGATGGAATCGAAGATTTAATTGTCTTGCTCCTTAATCAAGGGCGAACGGTGGCACGGCACGCTGGCTTCTTAATGAATTTC
This sequence comes from uncultured Alphaproteobacteria bacterium, assembly GCA_963822795.1. Classification (GTDB taxonomy): domain Bacteria; phylum Pseudomonadota; class Alphaproteobacteria; order Rhizobiales; family Xanthobacteraceae; genus Bradyrhizobium. The sequence goes on along the minus strand of CAWGJM010000039.1, from coordinate 84,938 downwards.
CAGAATGCCGAAATCGTCGCGGTAGCTCCGCAAATGCAAAATAACACTCACATCAACGCTGGAAGACCTGTGGTGGGTTTCGACTACGCCACGGGCGTTATTCACCCGAACGGTAGTCGCATGAATCTCGGCCCAATACGCGTTCGGAGAAAGGACTCGACGCAACCAATCCAGGTTGGAGTGACCCTTTACTGTGAAGGCATGCGACCGGTGAGCCGAGCGTTTTCCGTTGTTCCTATCCTACCTGCCGCGATTGCGGAGGTTCCTAAACCCGAGGAACCAACCTAAGAGCATTGACTCAACCGAGGCGGGCCTTGCAGGAGAGCAAACGATGAGGGGAGCGCGACGCAAGTCCGTCAAGAAATAACGGCCGCAAGCTCGCCATTTTAAGAGATACAGTACACGGAAGTCCAAAGCCAGAAGCGCGGCGCGATTGCAAAATATGCCCTAGACCAGGCGAAGCGTCAGCTGGCGGTGCTCGGATTCGTGCTGCGCGAAAAAGCCCTCGAGGCTCGGCGGGATCTGGCGTGCATGAAGCTCGCAGCGCCGGCGCAGCTCCTCTGCGACATCGGCAGAAATATCCCGCGACCATCCCTCAGCGGTGTTGAAGCTGACGACGCGGACGGGCTTCGAATACTGCCCATCGAGTAGGTCTTGGATGACGGTCTCGAGGTCCGCGGCCTCGACATCGGTTTCGCAGTAGGCGCGCCCGCGCCGGCCGAAATCGTTCACGACTAAACAGACGTCCCGATCCTCGTCTCCTGGCACAATCGAGGGCATCCAATCTGTGTCACGCATAACGCTACTCCGGATGCTCGATCCGGACGCCTCATGCAAACAATTCGGCGCCGGCCGGTGAACTTCACATCGGTTCCGGATTCGTGCCGCACCATCCACCCTTTGTCGACCGATCGCTGGCTGCCGGCCCGAACTCCTCGCCCGTGCCGCCGGAATGTCCGAGATCGCGATCTAACCGGACATGTCGCTGACATGTCAATCCGACGCTGATGACCCGAACTCGGACATACAGTTCGACAGTTCGGCATACTGAGGCCCTGGTCATCCGGCGAAGGTCAATCTGACAAGGTGCGTACTGATCGAGCAAGCCACTCATTGGCGAAAGCCTGATCGAGTGTCTGGAAATGGCGCTCATTAGCGGCGATACCCGCCCGCCTCCCTATAGAGTTTTCAGCGCACGGCATGACGTATACGGCTTCCTGTGATGAGCGGCCGGCCCCAGGTCCCTGTTCACCATAGCGTCGTCTCATGCTACATGGATTAGTCACGCAAGGAATATTTCGGCGGTGGTGCACGAAGCGCGCGATCAACGGCCACTACTTCTGGCATCTCCGCCGCCATCCCAGCTGCAGAATCGATTGGCATGCGGTATCGTCGTGATCATGCTCGTCTTATTCGTCGTCACGCTGAGGTACGTGAATGTTCAGCTCCCGCGCGTTGACGCCTTCATTCCAATTCATGCAATCACAACCCTCATCAACGATCTCATTACCGCGGGTTTGTTATTTTCTCAGTACAGCATCGAGCGCCGGAGAACACTGTTGGTGCTTGCCAGCGGGTATTTGTTTACGTCATTAATAGTCATTCCTTGGGCGCTCACATTTCCAGGATTATTCGCGCCACCGGTCTTCTCGGCCCCGGGTTACAGACCACGGCATGGCTTTATACTTCCTGGCACATAGGGTCACCACTAATTCTGATTGTCGCGGTTCTCCTCAAAGATTCGGATCGCAAACCAAGCGAATCTCGGCGCTCTCCGGCCGCAGCCGTCGGTCTGAGTATAGCTGTCGCTACCGCGATGGTGTGCGGGCTGACCTGGATTACGATCGCGGGAGAACGGTTTCTGCCAAGAATAGTCCTACCTGACGGCATTCACTTGAACCAAAGTCTCGCTTCTTCACTTAGTGGTTTGATCATGGTGCTGGCTGGCGGCGCGCTGGCGCTGTTGTGGATTAAGCGGCGCTCTGTGCTCGATCTATGGCTTATGGTCGTGTGCTGCGCGTGGTTGCTTGAAACCGCAACCGCCACCCTCTTTGTCGGCGCTCGATTCGAACTTGGTTGGTATGCTGGCCGCAGCTTTGGTATCGCCGCAACATTTGTTGTCTTGCTCGTGCTGCTTTCCGAGACGCTCATACTTTATGCAAACCTCGCACGATCCATCGTGAGGCAGCGCAACGAAAGCCATGCACGGCAGATTGCTATGGACGCGATGGCCGCTTCAATCGCGCACGAGATCAGGCAACCTTTGGCATCAATCGCACTCAATGGCGAAACGGCTTTGCTTCGTGTGACTGGGGCGACGCCCGACCTTGACGAGGCGCGTGCCGCGTTGCGTTGCGTGGTCGACGACAGTCACCGTGCGAACGCTGTGATCGGCGGCATCCGGTCCATGTTCCAGAAGGGCGCCCACGGGCAAATCTTGCTAGACGTAAACGAGCTAGTTCGAGAGACGCTCACAATGATCGATCTCGATCGCGCACTATGGAATATCGGTCAAAACTGATCTAAGCAACGGCGTCCCCCAACTGTCGGGCGATCGAGGCCAATTGCAGCAAGTATTTCTGAATTTAATTTCGAACGCGATCGAAGCAATGAGCTCCGTGACCGATCGTGCCCGCAACTTGCAGGTGCGCACCAATGTCGTCCAGGAGTCCTCCGACGTTGTGGTTACCGTGGAAGATTCTGGTACGGGACTAGGGGGTGAGGACAAGGACCGTATCTTCGAACCGTTTTTTACGACAAAATCCAGCGGGACCGGAGTAGGGCTTACCATTTGTCGGGTGATCATCGAATCCCATGGCGGAAGCTCGTAGCATTAACAAACGAACCTTACGGGGCGATCTTCGAGGTCACCTTGCCGAGCGGCGACCGATGAATGCAGTCGCCAGGAGATGAGGAACTCCACCTGTGCAATTTCGTTTATTGGCACTTTCCTGACATGGTCCAATGTCCGACTTGAAGTCCCGGAATGGGCGTCAAACCGGACGTCACCGCATCGCTATGGGGCTGTCCTTTAGGCGAACAGCTCAGCGCCGGCCGGGGTGAACTTCACGTATGTCCCGGATTCGTGCCGCACCATCCACCCTTTGTCGACCGCCCCCTGGATACCGGCGCGGAACTGCTTGCGTGCCGTCGGCATGTCCGAGATCGCGATCTAACCGGACATGTCGCTGACATGTCAAATCCGACGCTAATGACCCACTTCGACATCCAGAGGCGGGAAAAGTCACCGCCGTGCGTGTGCGACTGAAGGGTTGCGTGACAAGTACGTGCATCGGCCAAAAAGCTCTTCAGGCATTGCCGATGATCATCTCCACACTTGATCTAAATCAAGATGGTCAGAGGACTGCCTTGTTCTTGAGTTGCAGCGCGGTCTTAAGGGGCACGGTCGAAGCAATCATGGACAACGCAACAGTTCTCTTCCGCCGAAGTGGGCCATATCCACTTTCGGTTGTTGCGGGAGCGGCACACGGGGTTGCCGAGGAACGCGATCTACTCTTCGAAGGGGTAGCGCCTCTGCAAACAGCTGGCCCCAACGAAGTGAGCTTTCTCGACAACCGACGCTATGCATCGGCACTCGATCAGACGTTAAGCCGGTGCTGTGATTGTGCATCCTGATATGGCAGCGCGCGTGCCTGCTAGGACGAGCTGGCAATCGTAACGACAGAACCATACGCAGCTTGGGCGCGTGTCGCCGCACTGTTCTATCCCGTCCCACCAGTTTTTCCCGGCATTCACCCGTCCGCAATCGTTGCGGAGGGAGCTCTCGTCGATCCGTCGGCGGAGGTCGGACCGCTGTCTGTGATTGAGGTCGGAGCAAGAATAGGACCCGGCTCTCGGATCGGTCCTTGCGCGGTTATCGGAAATGGCGTGATCGTGGGGCGAGACTGTCGGATTGGTGCACATGTGAGCTTGGGCTACGCGATTTTGGGAGCACGAGTTTACGTCTATCCCGGCGCGCGGATCGGGCAAGAAGGGTTTGGATTCGCCTCCACCAGCGAGGGGTTTCTATCGGTCCCCCAGTTCGGTCGGGCAATTCTGGAAGACGATGTTGAGGTTGGTGCCAATACGACGATTGATCGAGGGTCATCACGAGATACGGTGATCGGCGCTGGCTCCCGTCTCGATAACTTAGTGCAGATCGGCCACAACGTGGTCCTCGGCCGGTGTTGTGTCATTGTCGCCCAGGTCGGAATTTCGGGTTCAACCGTGCTTGAGGATTTTGTCCGCGTCGGGGGGCAGGCGGCTATGGCCGGGCATCTGCGGATCGGTCAAGGTGCGGAGATCGGAGCGCAAGCGGGCGTCATTTCGGATCTGGCTCCAGGCGCTAAAGTGCTTGGAAGCCCTGCTCAGCCAAAAATAGACTTCTTCCGACAAATTGCCACCCTCAAGAAGATGGCAAGGGGAGAAGGATAGGACTGCTTGTGCTGCGCGAGCGATTTTATGGAGTACATGGCAATATCCGCTTTGCGACTTCCATTGTTAGCAGCCTAAATGACATGCCGCCGCAGTACCCCCATTTCCGCTGTTCAAGGATGAGAGACGCAATCAAAGGTCTTGAGCGACCCAACCTAGATGGTGCGAAGTTTGATTCCGTGAAACCGTTCAGCGCCATTTCGTTGGGCGCTGTGTGACCTCTTTGGGATAGGTTGCCAGAAGGACTTGTAGCGACCACGGGGGACCGTCACGTGCGTTTGTTGTCCAATCTGTTTCGACGCTTCATCAGCCAGGGAACCCTACGGGTCCGCGATGCCGAGGGGAAGGTCCATGTCTTCGGCGAACGCCTGCCCGGGCCAGACGTCTCCATCCACCTCCACGATCGCAAGCTCTACACCAAGTTGTTCATCAATCCGGAGCTATACGCCGCCGAAGCCTATATGGACGGCACGCTGACGCTGGAGGACGGTGCCGCAATCCAGGATTTTCTGCTGCTGTTCTCGGTCAACCGGGCCGGGCTTTATTCGTACGGCTCACAGAAGCTGATGCAGCGGGTGTGGCGCGGCCTCCGCCGCTGGCATCAGGCCAATCCGATCGGGCTTGCCGCTGCGCATGCCCGCCACCACTACGACATATCGACCGAACTTTACCGTCTGTTCCTCGACGATCAGATGCAATATTCCTGCGCTTATTTTCGAGACCCCGAGCATGACACGCTCGAACAGGCCCAGCGCAACAAGCTGATCCACGCCACCAGCAAGCTGCAATTAAAGCCCGGCATAACCGTCGCCGAGATCGGCTCCGGCTGGGGAGGATTCGCCATTCATCTGGCGCGCGAAACCGGCGCCCATGTCACCGCGGTCAATGTTTCGCCAGAGCAGATCAAGGTAGCACGCGTTCATGCCCAGGCCGCTGGCGTCTCCGATCGCGTCGCGTTTCGCGAATTGGACTATCGCGAACTCACCGGCCAGTTTGATCGGGTGGTTTCTGTCGGCATGATGGAGCATGTCGGCATCGGACATTTTGACGAGTATTTCCTCAAGATCCGCGAGCTGCTGACGCCTGACGGATATGCCTTCATCCATTGCATCGGCCGGATGTCGCAGCCCGGAACCACCGGCCCCTTCATCCGCAAATACATCTTTCCTGGCGCCTATGTGCCGGCACTATCCGAGACCTTCGCTGCCACCGAGCGGTGCGGTCTGTGGTGTAACGACTTAGAAGTGCTGCGGCTGCATTATCGCTACACGGTCAAACACTGGCGCGAACGCTTCGCTAAAAATAGAGCCCGGGCGGCCGCGATCTACGACGAACGGTTCTGCCGGATGTGGGAATTCTATCTCGCCGCCGTCGAACTCGAATTCCTGCATGGCTCTCACATGGTGTTTCAAATGCTGCTGTCGACCCAGCGTGATACGGTGCCGATAACGCGCGATTTTATGGTCGACTCCGAACGGGCGATCTGGGCGAAGACGGCCGGGTGAACGACGCCGGCCCGGCATTCGGCCCTATGTGTCCAACGGTGATTTTGCGAGCCACGTGCGGAACTATGAGGCGCGAAGGGTCAGGCGGGAAAGGTACCTGGCCGCAAGCTTGCGATGTTTGGCGCGTTGTCGCTCGGCATCGAGATTCCACAGCAGCTTCTGGCGCGGCAATCGAATGAGGCGGCACGACTGCCTATGGCACATTTCCGACACGGCGCGATGTCCGACTTGAGTCCGGAATGCGCGTCAAACCGGACGTCACCGCATCGCTATGAGGCTGTCCTTTAGGCGAACAGCTCAGCGCCCGCCGGGGTGAACTTCACGTAGGTCCCCGATTCGTGCCGCGTCAGCCAGCCTTTGTCGATCGCGCGCTCTCGGGACTCAGGCGTAGCCCATCGCCTTAACGCAGGTCGCCAAGATCTCTTGCATCTGCTTTTGCGCGGCCTGCGCCGCGGCCTCGCTAGTGAACTCGAATGAGGCGATCGGCTGATCATCATCCTGGCGAACCAAAAAGCCGTGTCTTTGGCTCATCCAAGCTACATCGTCGACCTTCGGCATAGAGAATCTCCGTTAGGGTTTGCGGTGAGGGTTAGGCGAACAGCGCCGCTCCCGCGTCCGTGAATTTCAGATAGGTCCCGGATTCGTGTCGCACCATCCAACCCTTGTCGACCGCCCTCTGGATACCGGCCCGGAACTGCTCTGCCGTGCCGCCGGCCTTTAGGAAAGCGGCGTTGACAAGCTCGATATAGATCCGTCCATCCTGGGCCGGCTCGATCGTGTTCGCGATCTCCACCAGCTTGCGTGCAGCAGCGTCGGGATCAGCGAAGCGGTTGGGCTCGACGAACTTCATGCAGCTGCCTTATCAACACTTTCCTGGTTCTTGGCTTTTGACGCCTACGACTTGAAAGATTAGTATTTCTGCTGTCACGGCGGGGGTCGCGACACCCCGTGCCGTGACAGGCCTTAGGTGTTGGACTTAGTCGTTCCTGGTCTTTTTGTAGAGGGCTTCTTCAGAAGATGAATGGCGGTCGGGCTACCGACATCCAAACCAGAACGATTCAGAACGACCAAGACGGCAGCGCCGGTTCCGATCTTATCGGAGCCGGTGATGCTGATTGGCCAGATCTTCACCACCAAGGTGTCCATATTGCCTTCCTCCTCTCTAGTTGCTCACGTCGAATCGACGTCGAAGCAGCTATGCTTATTGGACAACATGCCGTGACTCCCGCGCAGAGTTCCTACTCGGCGGTCCACATGTTGGCGTCATTCACGCATCGCAGCGAGATTTCGCCTCCGATCCGGAACCTTATGGTCTTGCGCATGCTGCGGCTGTCCTGTGCCGGCTCGATCGTGTTCGCGATTTCCACCAGCTTTCGCGCGGCAGTGTCGGGATCATTGAAGGGGGCTGGGCTCGACGAACTTCATGCGGCTTCCATGTGGGCGACATGGACGTGCTGGCTCATGCCCTTGATGTCGATCACAGCGCCGCAAAAGCAAATGGACTGGCCGCTCGCTAGTTGCGTGGGCAGCTTGCATCCCGAATCCCACATCGCGTATTTCCACGCTGTCCAGGCGATGTGTTTCCGGTATTCGTCGAAGTCTGTGCGATTGGCGAGAAAGACCCGCCAGGCTTCCTCGAAGTCGCCGCGCGCCTGGTCGAAGCTGGCCGCGGTGCCGGACGTGCAGTCGCCGGGCTCAGAGCCCGGATAGAAGCCGCAGCGCCATTGCCACGGATCGGTGGCGAAAGGGTTGCCAGAGCGGATCGCGATCGTGCCGACGCGCACGTCACCGTAGTAGACCAGCCAGCTCTCTTGTCTGGCATCAGGATTGCGGCGGCGGGTGAGGGCGGGCATAGCGCCATGATGCCGCCAATTCGCGGCAAGGTGAAGCCACAAGGTCTGGGGCGGGGCTTAGCGTGGACTAGCAAAATAATCCACTAAGGTCCTTTCGCCTCGATCGCACGTTCCAGCTCTGATGCCAGCATCGCTAGAGGTGGTCGGCGAGCCGGTCGAACAGCTCTTTCTTCTGCGGATCGGTCGCACGCTTACTGATTAACGCGCAATCCACCGCGTCCAGGTGCAGCTTTCTCAAATAGGCCTGCATGTCTTGCATCGCCGATCCTCCTGTAGAACAGCGTATCCATCGAACGGCACCACCTACCAACTATGATAGTCTTCTTGCTGGGCTACAATCCGGCCGCACGACTGCCGCGATGGGGCCTGACCTGACGGGTCCACGCGGTCCTTCTTGATCCTCGGGCCCTCCACGGACGCTCTGGAAAAAGAAAGAGCCGTCCGGGCGGGCACCGGACGGCTCATTTCCGCAACTGCCGGTTCGGAGACCGGTTCCATCGCTGAATTTCGACGAGGTCCGTGAAGCTGCGCCATCTTCGCTGACCTCTCATCAAGCGGTTCGTCACGCCGCTCAACTGCTCATCATCCTACTCGATAAAATTTTATCGACAATTGAAAGGAATTATTAGGGTTAACTCGCTCCGTTGGAGGGTCATTGTTCATCCCGCTTAAGCTTCCGCTTTCCCCAATGATGCTTTTTGCCCGACGGTTCGAACACGAGCTCGACGTGACGATTCAATGCTTGCATGACGCCGATCCGCGCCAACATCGTCGGCCCGCCTTTCGTCGCGACCAGGATCAAGGCTTGCGTCGCCGCTTGCCATTCCGGACGATCATCCGTCCAATCGCGATCGCGCCGCCGAGCTTAGCTACTTAATTTTAACCAAGCACTCCTTAAGGCGATCAAGCTCCGAGCGAACCTGCGAAAGCATGATGGTTTGTAATGCAGTCGTACCCCTGCTGGAGAATTCTGCGGAAATCTTTTTGTCCAGATTTTGCTGCCAATCACGGATTGCCACCTTAGTGGCCTTTTGGGCCTCCGCCGTCGCCTTGACGTACGCTGTTATGCAGGCGTCGGCCGTTGAGCACATTTGGCACTCTTGAGCGCTCGCGGCAGTTGAAACAAGCAAAGCAAGAGTCGCAGCAAGGATCTTCATTGCTTCCCCCCGGTATTGGCCCTTTCCCCCGCCCATTGGCCGAGCGGATGTTCTACTTGATTGGACTCGTTTGCAATGGGCGGGGGCTACCGCGGTTCATTTGACGACCCGATATTTCTTGCCCGCCTTCTTCCGCGGCACCGGCGGTACCGCGGGCTCGGGCGGCCCCGCCTGCGTTCAGGGCGCGCATCATGCCGATGCGGGGGGAGCATTGTCGGACCGCCTCTTTCCGCAACGAGGATCAGAGCTTCCATCGCTGCCTGCCATTCCGGCGCCTCGTGCTCGGCCTTCGGAAGCTTCGTGATGTAGTTGCCGGCATCTTTGAGCGTGACGAGCTCGCCGCCGTCGGGCAACTCGATTGGGTCGTCAAATTCACGGCCCCAGCCCGCACGCTTTGACATCTTCCTCGCTCCAAGGAAATCAAACCGGAACCGGAGGAACCGCGCAACGGTCGCGGCTTTATCCTGAGATTGGGTTTAGACACAAATTCATGGAGATCATCGATGCGCCAACTAATGCTCGCCTCTATCGCGTTACTGATCGGGGCGTCATCGTCATTAGCTCAGGGCCATATGGGCACCCCGCAGGAGCAACAGGCGTGCACGCGAGACGCACAGCGATTTTGCCGGAAGCAGTTGGGCGACGACAGTGCGGTTCAGCAATGTTTGCAGCAAAATCGAACGAAGCTGAGCAAGAGTTGCCAGAACGTATTCCAGAGCCACGGAATGTAAACTAGAGAGTGGCGGCGTCCGGTGGCATCGGGCGATCAGGCATTCGCGATTATCCGATCCCCCATGTTCGGGCGGACATCAGCGCGCCCTTCTTGGCCGCAGGCCTGGCAAGTTAACAGCGGCTCGATATCGGACAGTCGAATGGAAGGCCAAGTGTTTCACGATCTCGCAAGAACTGGCCGATCGGCAATTGGAGCAGTTTGAGCTGAAGATTTCAGCAGCCCAAAATCCAATCAATCGTCCAAACATCCCTTAAGACCGCCTTTGGCGGTTCCCAATCAAACCTCCAGCTTTGCTGGAGGTTATTGGCTTCGACGCCGCGCGCGATGCCTGCACGGAATTGGTCAGGCGTGCCGCCCTCGCTGAGGAAACGACCGTTGACCAGCTCGATGTAAATGTGGCCGTCCTGGACCACTTCGATGGCGTTCGCGATCTCCACGAGCTTACGCGCCGCGGCGCCGATCAGGTGCGCCCCTTAATTGCGCGCCACGCAAAAATCAGAATACAGGCTCCGATGAAGCCAGCAATGAGGTAGCCGAGCCACCCACCGAGCGCGACGCCAAAGATTCCTAACAGGAAATTGGCTACTGCAGCACCTACGATACCGAGCACGATATTGGTGAGGATGCCGGTCCCGCTCTTCATGAACATTTCAGCGAGCCAACCAGCAAGGCCACCAATGATGATTGCCGCAATCCAGCCGATTTCAGCGTCGTTCATATTTTTCTCCTTGTTTAGTTATCGCGATCCAGTTGACCAGCATCGCCTTCTTTGAATTCCAGATCTAGGAGTGCGACCTATACCGCCAACCAACGAGAGGGGGCTTCTCCACCGTTGGCACGATCGTGATAATCCATCGTTGTGGGCTGCGGGATCGGTCTTCCTGGACGGACCGGACCATGCCGAAAAATTTTGACCCGTTCAAACTCAGCTCTACTGGCCGTCCGGTATATTGGGCGTAGCGACAGTGTCGGGCTTCAACGGAACTGCTTGTTTCGACTGTTTGCACAATGACCTCGTCTGGTCAGTCGCGCACGGTATCAGTCAAACGTTAAGGAAACACCTCAGCTTTTCATTCGTCCCTCTTCAGCTTGCGACGTCCCCAATGATGCTTTTTGCCCGATGGTTCGAACACGCGTTCGACGTGACGGTTCAATGCTCTCATGATGCCGATCCGCGCAAGCATCGTCGGCCCACCTGACGTCGCGACCAGGATCAAGGCCTGCATCGCCGCTTGCCATTCCGGCGCTTCGTACTCGGCCTTAGGTAGCTTGGTGATGTAGGTCCCGGCATCCTTGAGCGTGACGAGCCCGCGGCCGCGGGGAAGCGGGATCGGATCGTCGAAGGTTCGTTGCCAGCCCTTGTCAGTCGTCAAATGGTGCCAGCCACTTTTTGTCCGCCTCGATTTTGAACCGTTTCCGACGACAGCCGAACATCGTCTGGACATGGTGGGCACTTACGGCCACGTCGATATCCCGATGCTGCACTGGAGGAAGGGCTCATGATCGACGCTCTCTTTTGGTACATTGGCTTGGCCTTGTGGGTCTTGATCGTGTCCGGCATGCTCGCAACGCTCATCAGTCCGCTGGGGTAGGAACACGCGCCCGGCGGGCGAGAAAGGCGACGGGGCGGCGCGATCGAAGCGCCGATATTTCTCCGCCGTCCAATCGCGCTGACGTCGCCATTCCTGAAAGTCCGCCTCGGTGCGGTTCGACAGGAACACGCGCCAAGCGCTTTCAAAGGCGGCGCGTGCCTGCTCGAAGGTGACAGCCGTGCCGGTTGTGCACTCACCGGGCAGGGAGCCCGGATAGAACCCGCAGCGCCAGCCCCATTGCGGCTGGTCATGCGGGATGCCCGATCGAACCGCGATCGTGCCGACGTGAACGTCGCCGTAATAGATCAGCCAGTGTTCTTGGCGGGATTCGACATCGCGGCGGCGGGTGAGGGCGGGCATAGTCCGTGATTCCGCCAATTCGTCGGGCCGTGAAGTCGATCTTGTCGGATCGTCAGGCAGGTCCATCTCCCCTGCCAGGAGCACGCCGACCCTTGGGGCGATGAACAGCCACGGCAGCAGCCAAGCGATGAGCGGAAGAAGCCAGAGCAGAGCGGGTGCGACAGTCATTCGGGTTTGCGGGGCATTCGGCGGATGTTTTGAGTCCGTTTGTGTGTCGTATTGATTGAAGTTTAAGGGAAAGTTTAGAACCGCCGCTCCTGTCGGCCAAAATCAATCGGTCGGCAGTTTCTTAAGCCTCTTGAAGGGCGTGCGGATCCGCGCGAAAGCCGCCCGTGAGGGCTTGGCTGGTCATTCCCCCTTGGCCTTCAGTTTGACCCTGATCGGACGGCGGTGGAGCCGGTCGCGCATCGCGAGGCGACGGCGGCGACGTCTCATGGCACGGATCCACCCGCGCAATCTCACTGCTATTTCCCCTTGGCCTTGAGCCCCAGCTCGACCAAACGGCGCACGAAGCTTAATCATGAGGGTTATCCCCAGGGGCTGCTCGGCCCTTCTCCGTTACCTGATATTCGACGTCGTTGATGTTCGTCTTGAATGACGTCAGCCATCCTAGGTCGACCAGTCGGTATTTGTTGCGATCGAGCGCGTTTGCTACGACAAATTCTGATGGCGGGATGCCAGGACGAATGGTTCGCAGCCAGGACCCGAAGGAGTCCCAAACAAGCTTGGGTGCAATGACGGCAAGATACTGGAGCAGTCCCTGGGCAACGACTGCGGCCTGGATGAAGGCATGATAAGCGCGAATTTTGCGTTTCACGCGGCTTCGGTAATCGGCCGATTTGCGGTGTAGGTATTGATTGCCGTTGTGGTAGCGCAATACGACAGTCACTTCCGGAATTTCTCCTGGGGCCCGCAAAAAGCGATTCTCTAGCGAAATTCATCGCCGATCGACAGGACATGCAAAATATGCGGATCTTTCGCTTGGCTTCATGACCAAAAAGAGGGACTCTTGAGGAGGTAAAAGGACGGCTGAAAATTAAGCCGTCCAAATTCCCTTCCAAAGACGGTTTCAAGCAGGGCAGCTTGGCTATCCCGCAAAGCACCCGCGCCAACTCAGAAACGGGCCCGTGGATTCGCTGGCGGCGCTCCGGCCTCGTCAGCACTGGGCGCCGCGCGGCGGACTCACCGCTGAGCTTCCTAGGGCTCGCGAGCCAGGGCGACCTCCATGCGCCGGGAGATCGGTTTCCCGGCCGCTCGGTCATCCTCGGAATGTTCGGAGCCGTTATCCGACCGGAACCAAGTCCGGACAACCCCGCCTGACGGACACTCGACAACGTCGGGCGGAGTCTGTTTTTCTACGAAAGGCTTCGTCACGGGGCGCGGATAGCTGCGCTTTTCTGACCCGCATGTCGGCTTTCGGGGCGCCCGACTTCTATCCCAATAACCCAAACTTCGACCTAAACCGGCGGATCAGTCCTCGACCCTACTGATAGGGGGGATCGAGGAAACGTCGGCATCATTCGAAGCCCGGTCCGCGCCTCGATCCTACCCGACCGTTTCAGACGTGGGCATAGCCGAACATCGGCCCACAATTGTGCTATAGGTGCTATATCAGCATTCAATTTCCCCGAGCGGGGGGGCATCTTGAGCAGCGAGCATGTCGAGCGGCGGCCCGCTAGGGGCGGATCTATGACGAAGAGGCGCTTAAAGTCTTCTCGGAGAGCAAGTCAACGGAATCGAAGTAAGTTAAGTTGGAGTGCCTGAAGGGCGAGAAGGCGGTCTACACCAACTCCGGTGGTGACTGCTACTAACGACAAAGGAGGTCGCTTGCTATCTCCTTACGTGGCTGGGGAATCTCTCGTGAGTGAAGACGTCACCGAAAAAGAAAAAGCGGTCGACCATACCTCCAACGATCGCAAGCCTGACTTCGTATATTCTCTTCACGGAATCCGAACCAATGCCTATTGGCAATCTCGTCTTTCGGCCCTGATTGAATCTAAGACAGGATTTGCCGTCGGATCTCGCAATTACATGCGCTTCGATCTGTTTATGTTTTTGATGAAAGGGATTTTTTCTCACAAACCCCTTGGACTGGTCGAGGACGATCTCCGAGATCTTCAGAAGCGTTATCGCGTGAGCGTCATTGCGCATAGCTTTGGCACGTGGTTGCTCTTGAAAGCTCTCTCTGCGAACAGGGATCTACAAATCCACAATGTCATTCTTTGCGGAGCTGTTTTTCCAAGAGGGACCGCGCAGTGGCGCTACTTGAAATAGGATCTCGAGCAGATCACCGGACAAGTCGTCAATTTCTGTGGCACGCGCGATCCCTTTCCGGCGTTAGCGGAACTTATATCGCGTGATTTCGGAGCGTCAGGTGTTGTCGGATCCGGAGACCCCACGGTCAAAGACTCATTCCATGATGTCGGCCATAGCGGCTTCTTGAACGACGAGTTTTGCAACCAAAACTGGATCGGTATTCTGAAGTCGAATCCCTATAGACCGCAGCCACCCCAGCGCGGTCCAAGCGCCTATATCGACGGTATTCTCTGGGCGTCCGCACATCGAGGACTCTTGCTTTTGATGAGCCTCGCGTCAGTTCTTTTTGGTTATAAGTTCTACCAATCTGAGTGGTCATGTTACGTCCGATCCTGTTATGTCGATGTCGTTAGAATACACAACTATTCGAGCTCGACACGACGCGCTGGCCCAAAGCGATATGTTGATCAGGTGGCGTTCGAATACACATACAATTTTGACCGAGACACAGCCGTGTTCCGCGCACGAGAGGATCGTCACCCGATCGTAACCATCTTATCGGACGACGCTCTCGATCGGAAAGAGCCGGACGAAACTCCAGATAAGTTAGTCATTAAGTCAGACAACAAAGATGTCCGAATACTATCTTTCACAATTCCCGTCAGAAACAGACGAGCCTCTTTTTCGGTGCAGTTCTCGGAAGACGACCAAGAGGCACCCGACGCGATTGAAGTATTTGCCGATCGGGTTATCAGGGCTCTCAGGCTTCAGATTTTGCTGCCTGACGACGTAACGCTACAACCACTCGCGAACGAGTTCAGAAAGAGCATCTTGATTGATGGCGTACCGGCGGAAAAATGTATTGCAAACGCCTCGGGGACGAATGTGCGCTGTGAAAACCTGATGCTGCCGAAGTCAACCAGCTTTCAATACTGCTTCGCAGCCAAGGGCTGGAATGCTCCTGGTCAGATTGACCCGCCACGAAGCGAGGGCTGCAAAACGCTGACGAGAAAATAAAAACCGGCGGGCAAGATGCTCGCCGGGCACACTGAATAGCGCCTTGATTGGGCGTAACTGTCAATCAGCCACACGGATCACAGATACTCGTCGTTAACCCACACGGGTCGCAAATATCCATCGTAGCCTCCACATCATCGCCGTTAAATAGTTATGATGATGGCCCCCAATCAACAAAAGCGAGGGCAAAAGATTTTATCTAAACAAAATCAATTGTTTACGCGGTGTTTCGCAGTAGATCCGGTGCCAGCTGGCCAACCTCGGACATCTGGATAGAGAGTCAAGTTGCAGATTCGAAAAAAAGCAGGCAAAGGCGATGAGAGCTGCAGCCGAAAAATACGGCGGCGTCGAGCAAGCAGCGCGTTAGTACAAATGAGCCGCGCACAGGCGTTGGATTAAGTTGGATTTAAGAGCCTCGCCGAGGTGGCTTATCAGCCGGAGCAGGCCACGAAGCGCTCGAGCAAGCGGTGAGGCGGGTACGCCCGGAGGCCACGACCTTCGTCCAGCGCGACCGCCTCGGCACGGCGCATGCGGTGCTGGCGGCGCGGGAGGCGATCGCGCGCGGCGCCGACGATCTGTTGGTCGCGTTCGGCGACACGCCGTTGATTTCGGCCGAGACGTTTGAGCGTCTGCGCGCGCCATTGAGAGACGGCGCGGCGCTGGCCGTGCTCGGTTTTCGCGCCGCCGACCCGACCGGCTATGGCAGGCTCTTGATGGAAGGCGACCGGTTGGTCGCGATCCGCGAGCACGCCGATGCAACCCCCGAAGAGCGCAAGATCACGCTGTGCAACGCCGGCGTTATGGCGTTCGACGGCCGCAAGGCGCTTCACATCCTCGACCAGATCGGTGACGCCAACAGCAAGGGCGAATATTATTTGGTTGATGCCGTCAGCATTGTCAGAAACTTGGGCTTGGAGGCCGTCGTGATCGAAACCAGCGAAGATGAAGTGCGCGGCATCAACGACAAGGCGCAACTCGCGGAAGCGGAAAGCGTGATGCAGGCGCGGCTGCGCAAGGCCGCGCTCGACGCCGGCGTGACCCTGATCGCGCCGGAGACGGTCTATCTTGCCGCCGACACGACCTTCGGCAAGGACGTCACCATCGAGCCATTTGTGGTAATCGGGCCCGGCGTCTCGATCGCGGACGGCGCGGTGATCCATTCCTTCTCGCACATCGTGCAGTCGTCGATCGGCAGGAACGCTTTGGTCGGCCCCTTTGCGCGGCTGCGACCGGGGACCTCGCTCGGCGACGGAGCGAAAATCGGCAACTTCGTTGAGACCAAGGCCGCAATTCTGGATGCCGGCGTCAAGGTCAACCATCTCTCCTACATCGGGCGACACCCATGTCGGCGCCCGTTCCAACATCGGCGCCGGCACCATCACCTGCAACTATGACGGCTTCGCAAAGCACAAGACCACGATCGGTACGGGTGCCTTCATCGGCACCAATTCCTCGCTGGTGGCGCCGGTCAACATCGGCAACGGCGCCTATATCGGCTCCGGTTCGGTGATCACCAAAGACGTGCCCGACAATGCGCTTGCCGTCGAGCGCAGCCCGCAGACCAACCGCGAGGGGGGAGCGGTGCGAATCCGCGAGATGAAGACGCGGGGCAAGATGCCGAAGGCGTGATGCCGGCATAGTCTTGGGCGCGGCAACTGACCCGGTCCTCGCCTGGAGAGACCACGGCATCGGCTGAGATGAAATGGACCAATGGCTGGTCCGCCGCCGCGACCTTCGAAGGCGAGTTCTCCGAAATCACCCGTAGCTATGCCGGCAAGGGTGTGCTTCGTTACGCGTGGCAATCCCATCCATGCCGTGGTTGGGCCGGTCTGTTTCGTTAAGGTTTCGGCTTAACGCTGTTTCAATCCGCAATAATTATTGAGTACCCCGGGTGCAGATTCTCGTTAAGAGAATCCCGCGGTTTTGAGGATCTTTCTAAGACGATTTGGGGATATTGATCCGCATGTGCGGCATTGTCGGCATTTTGGGGCGCGGCCCCGTTGCGGAGCAATTGGTCAATTCGCTGAAGCGCCTGGAATATCGCGGCTACAATTCCGCGGGCGTCGCGACGATCGAAGGCGGCCATCTCGAGCGCCGTCGCGCCGAAGGCAAATTGAAAAATCTCGAGACGCGCTTGCGCGCGGCGGCGGACATCTTCTCAAAAAAGCACCCACCCTGTTGCCGCCATACGCTACACGGATTCGTTCCAATCTCGACATAAAGTTGGGGCGGGTAATCGGAGGGTGGCAATGGCGAGCAGCAGATCTAAGGCGCGCGGCGCGGCGCGGTGCGGGCCCACTCGTCAAGAGGCGCGAGCGGACTCGGCGTCGCGTTCGTCGGAGCACTTCGTCGGCGCATCGAGTAGCCAGGGCGTAGACCCGCGTGGATAGCGGGCGACGATTGGCCCGGATATTGCACAACTCTGCGGAGGCCACTGGTGCGGGTTGGGTCGGCGAGCTCGGAGTGTGGCCGGAGTTCTGAACAGGAATTGGTGCTGCTCCCCGCGTTCGTGGACAACGGCCCGCAGCCGCGAAGTCGCCGCAACCTTGCTCGGATTTGAGCTTCAATTCCGGAGGGGAGCGGGAAGACGGTAACCGACAAAGGATCTTCCATGGAACTATACATGGCAGAGAAGATCGGAGAGGCCGAAGACGCCTCAACCCGGAAATGCCGGAACTGCGGCCGCGTGATGAAATTAGTCCGAGCCGTACACTTCCCCGACCGACAAGCGGTATCTCGATCATTCGAATGCAGTTGCGGTGAACGCATTTGGGAGGAATAAGGTCGCCGCAGTTGGTGGCCTCTTTTATTTCGGATGGTGCGGACTTGAGCGCGGGACCAGCCGGCGGGCTCCGGAGTGCGGCCCGGCCGCTGAAAATGAATCGGTCGCCGCGGGAAACTTGCGCTATGTCATGGTCTGACGTCATGGAGCTGTCGTAGATGGTTCGATGGCTCCTTTGCTTTTCACCTGCCCGGCAACATCGATGAAGGTCCAGCATTGGCTGGATGACGATCAAGACGCGCCTGAAAACGAGTATGAGGCGATCACCTGCGCGGCCTGCACCCGGGTGCACCTTCTCAATCGGAAGACTGGCAAGCTGTTGGGTCAGGACGAAGAGTAAGACCGCCCGGCACGAAGCGGGGCGGCCTTACTAGTCGCTAGCTTCCTTTCGGTGTAGGCATCCACGGTATCTGCGAAATCCCGACTACGTCGGCTGACGGTATCGCGATGATCGTGTGGGCGGTCGAGGCGATGGGGAATTTTTTCCGGTCGCAAGGGGTTACCCTTAAGCCAACTACTGCTTCTGCCTTCGAGGGCAGAGCGGAAGTGGTTGGCGCGGGCCGCCAGGGATCAAAACCTGGCGGCCCGACAAGCGCGGGACCGAAGCCCCGCGCCCTGGTCGTCATGCAGACCTTCCTGGCAGCCAGTGCCCGCACCAGCTTGCGCCGGCAGAAATTACCAAGGCCATGCGCACCCGCAACATCGTCGCGTTTTGCAAGAAGCACGGGGTGTGCCTGGACTGGGTTCTATACGGCAATTTGCAAGATCATCCGAAGAGGTCTTGGGAGCGGAGGACGCCATTTGTCGCGCGCCAAATGGATGAGCGGGCACGGTTATCAACTGCTGCTAGGTGGCGCGTCCGCTCAAGGGATTTTCAGAGTGTCGGCTGAGGGCGGAGTGCTCATGCCGTCATCCTTGGCGTCGTGACCAAAAGGGACAGAGTTCATCGCAGAGACCCGGACGCATGCCGGTATCGTCAGGACGCGATGTTTTAGCTTCGCCCTCTAAAATTGAAGCGGTGCGCCTTCGAGGATACAGTGACGAATGTCTGCTGCCGGAGGAACAGAGGAAAACATCTGCTCCTTGCGAGTATTTTGCATATTGGCACGTTCCGGACATTGCACCATGTCCGGAACGAGTCCGGTATGCGCGTCAAACCGGATATCATCTTGCTGGCATCATATCACCTGTCTCAGACGGCTTTCATTGGATGACCCGATAGCGCTTGGTGCGCTTGCGGCGCGGTGCTGATGCCGGATCAGGATCACCGTTGTTTAGCGCCCTCAACATGGCAATGTGCGCCATCATAAGAATGCCGCCCTTTTCGGCGGCAGAGATCAGAAATTCCATCGCGACTTGCCAATGCTGGCGCTCGGCTTCCGCCGGCGGCAATGCAAGAACATAGACGCCGGCGTCGCGCAGACTTCGAAGTTCGCCGCCATCGCCGGTTGGAATCGGATCGTCAAATTGGCGGGACCAGCCTTTTTGGTCACCGCTGACCCCGCGCAAGATGCTCATCAGAATTCAAAAAAAGGCCGCCAGCAACTTGCCGCCAACGGCCAAAAAGTTTGGGGACGGGCATGCAGGCCCGCATCATCGCTATAGGTCTGGGCGAATGCCTAAAAGGTTCAGCGGCCTCAGGAGACCGTCATCAAAGGCGGACGGAATACTTCAACGATAGCCCATGCCGGGACGGGCGGCTTGTTCCAATGGAAGTCTGGCCGGACCTCACCGCCGCGCCTCCCGCAAGCCTTGCAGGTGAACAGCGGTTCGATATTGCAGAGACGGACGTGATCAGGCCATTGATCTGCGCTGATCGCGGTCGAATGGCTGCACGGGGTAATTTTTGACAGTAGACAATCAGTCCGCGCACGCCGGAATCGCGCATCTCGCCAAAGGTTATTTTCTGCGGTCGGCGCGTGAAGGCGGGCATCGCCCATTGAAGCCCCAGCCTGACCCGCGCAATAGACCCGACCGCCTCCGCTCATTGCCGGGCCACCCCCGCGCTTATCCGAACCCGCCCGCAAAACTCCGAGCCCGCCGACGAAACCCGCATCAGCGGCCTTCCTAGACTCGTGCAGTGGGCACCCAATCGCCCGAGGATCCAGGTGGCGGAGGCAACCGTTCCACGCCCCGAAAACCCGTGCACAGAATGTGAACAAATTCCCCGGATTTTCCCCGACTTGCCACGTTGTGTTGCCGCCCCGTTCCGTCTTCGAACGTCGCGAGCCGTTGTAAGCGATTGGCTAAACCCCGTGGATATTTAGGGTATTTCGCGTCTTTCGGTGGTGGACAAAAAGTTGCGGCCAGGCCTTGGGGGAGGCCTGGCCGCGCGCGATCCGGTCTGGGACGGGGAGGGGTGGGGATGTGACCGGGTCGCGTAACTCCTAAGGATGTCGTGTCTGGTCCTTCAGCGATTCTTGCAGCGATAGCTTCAGCGATCCTGGGCGCTGGCGGTCGAGATGGCCGGGTGGCTGTCGCCGAGCGAGACCCACACGTTGGGATCGCCCTGCGACTGGCGCTTGACGAAGCGGTATCCGGTCTCGGTCCAGGCCACGACGTTTTCGTTCTGGTTGTCGAGAATGAACTCGCCCTTGTCGGTCTTGACCGTCAGCACCGCGTGGCCTTCGCCCTTCTTGTCGCGCACCACCGTGATCAGCAGCGCCTCGCGCGGCCAGCCGGCATCGATCAGCATCTTGCGCTTCAACAGCACATAGTCCTCACAGTCGCCGTAGCCGTCTGATGGCAGCGACCATTTCTCGATCACGCCCCAATGATCCATGTCGGTCATCGGCTTCACGGTCTCGTTGACCCAGCGGTTGACCTTGAGCAGGTCCCGCCACGCGGTCTGCGTCATCACGATATCGCGCGCCTGCGAGGCACCGCCCCTGCATTCGCCCGGATTGTCCGCGCAAAACTCGACCCAGCCGATCGGGGCACGCGTGGTCTCGCCAAGGCTTGCGTAAAGCAGTCGTTCGTCGCCGGCCTGCGCCGACGCGCTGATCCCCACCAGGATGGCGGCAACCGCCAATCCTTTTTCCCGTCCCCTGAAGTCGAACATTTGTGGCCCCCGTTTTCTTGTTGGGACCATGTTTCACACAAAGGTTTTGCGCTGCCGCTAAGTCAAGCGAGTAGATTTGAAGCGAATGCAAGTAAAAGTAAGCGTGTATTCGATCTATACTTTAATTGTATTCGACTAAAATTTTAAACAACTGCAATTGATTCAAATTTTACGGATTAAGGTCTCAAACGCCGCCGTTGCTGCATTGCCGGGCCGAAACGGCTGTTACGTTAACCGCGCCTGCCGCAGCGCCAGCGCAGCCGCGGCCCACGCGGCGGCGCGAAGGCGCCTCGTGGACATCGGAAAATTCGTCGATTGAGGGGCGCGCGGTTTACCGCGCGGTAACGCTCTCTTCGAGCGTGTCGCCGGCCTGCGGGTGGACGAACTCGATGGCAAAGCCTTCTTCGAGATTTCGTATCACCCGGGACTGAACCCGGCCGAGCATGATCAGCGATCGCATCGGCGGCCGGTTTTCCGCGGCAATGGCGGCGCCCGACAGCGACATGTCGATGATCCGGCAGGTCATCTTGCTGCCGTCCTCGAGGGTAAGCATCGCGATCGGGTTGCGCGGCACGATACGGTCGTGGCGGCGATCCTCGGGCAAATTGAGGATATCGCGGTTGGCGAGCCAGGTCAGTTGGGCGGCGAGCTTGTCGCGCTTGCGCGCGGTGGCGCCGATGCTCATGGCAAAGCCGTTGTCGATGATGCGGGTGATCTTGCCCTCGACCCGGCCGATATGGTCGAGATAGGCGATCACGCGGTCGCCGACATTGCCGATGCCGGGCGCCAGCAGCGCCAGCCCTCCGGGCGACATATTGACGATCTGGCAGGGAAACTCGCGGCGGTCTGGCAGCATATAGCGGCCGAGCAGGTGCACCCTGACCCGCTGGAAGCGCCGGCGCTCTTCGGCGGCCGGAAGAAACGATTTTTTATTAGCCAACGCCATCTCGCCACCCGCCACCGGCCCTACGGTGTGAAAAAGACCCTACGGCCGACAGGGTTAACGAGCGGTTAGCGGGATTGTATCGGGTGCCCCGAGGCCCCCAGCGGGGGCGTTGGCTTCAGACGGCGTCTCGCATAGCGTTTGGGGGACGGCGGCGAAAAAACAAAGGCCCAGGGGGAGGAAATCTCATGCAACAGATCCGCGTATGCACCTATGACGGTCCGGGCGCGCAGCCGGTGATCCGGACCGTGCCGTGGCCAAGGGTTCCGAAGAAGGCGGCGCTGATCAAGGTCGGGGCGTGCGGGGTGTGCGGCACCGATCTGCATATCCTTAAAGGCCACTGGCCGAAGCCGTTGCCGTGGCCGTTCACGCTCGGCCACGAGATCGGCGGCGTTCTGGTCGAGGTCGGCTCCGAGTTCACGGAAGACTTCATGAGCAAGCCATTGAAGTTGGGATCGAAGGTGATGATCCCGCCGTTGATGCCGTGCGGCCGCTGCTACTATTGCATCCATTATCCCGAGAGCGCCAACAAGTGCCTGACGCCGGTCTATTACGGCCGCTATCTCGGCTTCGACAAGGCGCCGCATCTGTGGGGCGGCTGGGCCGAATATGTCTATGTCGATCTCGACATGCTGCCGGGCACGAAAATCTACAAATTGCCCGACGACATGTCGCTGCGGCTAGGGGCGTTGTCGGAGCCGCTCACTTCCTGCATCCGCGCCTTCAACCGCGCCACGCGCGCGGGCGGATTTTCCTGGGGCGATACCGTGGTGATCCAGGGCTCCGGCCCGATCGGAATTTTGGCGGTGGCGGCGGCGCAGGTGATGGGCGCGGGCAGGGTGATCTGCGTCGGCGCGCCGGAAGCGCCGCGGTTGAAGCTCGCGCGCAAATTCGGTGCGGAAGCGACCGTCGATATTGAAGAATTGAAGACGCCGGAAGCGCGCATCAGCCGCGTGCGCGAGATCGTCGGCGGTTTTGGCGCCGACCTGGTGATGGATTGCTCGGGCCATCCGAGCGCGGGACCCGAAGGCATCGAGATGCTGCGCGACGGCGGGACCTATGTCGAGATGGGTCAGTTCACCGATGCCGGCTCGATCGAAACCTCATGGCATCGCATCTGCACCAAGGACCTCAACGTGCTCGGCTCCTGGGGCTTTACCGGCAACGACCTGCCGCTCGGCGTCGACATGCTCTACCGCACGCGCAATAAATATCCCTGGCTCGAGATGCAGACGATCTATCCGTTCTCGGAACAGGGCATCGGCCAGGCGGTTGCGGACGCGATGGCGATGAAGACGGTGAAATCGACTATTGTGCCGTGGCCGGAGCTGGTGGAGTGATTGAGCGATTGGTCCCTACCGATCATCCAATAGATCATCAAGGCCGATGACCAATATGATTTGAATTAAGCTCGTAAAGAACCCGAAAGAGAGGTCGGCGTATAAGTTGTCAAACGGGGCTGGACTTAATCTTGACGAAAGATACGCGCTTGGCTCACCTCGCGGCGGTAGCCATCGTGGCGCTCGCGGGGTGCGGTGAAGTGGAGTTTTGGGACGTCTCGATTCAGGCACCATGCACAAGCTCCGCGGCGAGGCCCGGTATCTGGACCTTGGTCCCGGCGCGAGGCCGCTGATCGCGTTGCTGACCAGTGGGCTTCACCCGACAACGGGATTCGCTGGAGCCTAGAGGGGGCCGGATATAAGGCTGATGTTGCCGTTATATGGCGAAGCTCCATATGGCGAAGCTCCGTCGCAAGATTTCATGGATGACGTGCCGCGAATTGGCCGCATGCGCGGCCCGCGCAAGATCGCCCCGAATGATTTGCCCGACCGTGTGACGTTTGCAGACGTCAACGATCCGAAAAGCGTGATCGAAGTTGACCGCAACGATCTCCGGGCATCGCTCGGCCCGAACATCACCTGGAAACGCCGCGACAATGGGCAGCGCGACGAAATTAAAGGGGCGCTCGAGTTGCCGATCGGCGCCGTCGAGCAAAATGGAAGCAACGACCCACGAAAAATATCCAGCGCGGAACCATCGCGGTCCGACGATGATCGCGATGCGGCCGACTGAGGGGAGGCCGGCGGCAACCTCGAAATGGTACGAGCCGAATGGAAAACCCGTAGAAGCACCGATGTTTTCCATGGCGAACGTGATCACAATGCAGATGATAAACAGAGCCAGCGCTCGCCTCCGCACCGTAGGAAAGAGTGGCCTGCGCCAAGGCGCATCCGGTGAAGATTGCGGCCAGCGTCTGCGCAAATGGTGTTGGATTCCACGAAAATCCGACCGCCGCGATCAGGATGCCGGCTGTTGCCAGCCACAGCATGATCTCCGGCATCGCGCGAGGTCGACTGCCGCTGAGATTGTCTGGTGTCATGCCAGCCACGTCCGGTGCGATACGTTAGGTGAAAATTGAAGCGTACTTTGGGCGTTTGAAGGCGGCAAGAATATCCTGGCGAATATCCTGGCGGAGATTTGGCTGACGTGGCTGCATGGGTTAAACGTTGCGCATCGACCAGGATGCATGTCCCAACCAAGAGAATCCCATGCTTGCCTCCCAGCGCGACCTGTTCGAGATGCCGCGCAACATTTGCTATTTGAACTCGGCCTCCTACAGCCCGCTGCCGCTTCAAGTCCTGGAAGCCGGCCGCGCCGCCGTGGGGCGTAAAGGCCGACCCTGGACAATCGACGCTCCCTTCGCCAACCAGCAGCACGAGCGCGCGCGGGCGGCTGCCGCGCGATTGATCAATGCCGAGCCGGCCGATGTGGCGCTGATCTCCTCGGTCAGCTACGGCGTTGCGACGGCGGGGAAGCTCCTGACCATCGCCCACGGTGCCCGCGTGATCGTGCTGGAAAACGACCATTCCTCGCCGATGCTGGAATGGCGGACGCGGGCCGACGCGCAAGGTTTTGCCGTCGAGACGATCCGCCAGCCGGACGACGGCGACTGGACATCGGCGGTGCTCGCGGCCATCGAGCGGCCGGGCGCGCCGCCGCTCGGCCTTGCATCGATCTCGTCGGTGCATTGGTCGGATGGCGGATTGATCGATCTCGAAAAGGTGGTGGCGGCGCTCAAGCGGCAGGGCGCCGTCTTTCTCATCGACGCGACGCAAAGCGCCGGCGTGCTCGCGATGGACGTTAAGCATCTCGACCCGGACTTTGTGATCTTCCCGACCTACAAGTGGCTGCTCGGACCCTACGGCAGGGCTTTCATCTACGTCGCCAAGCGCCATCAGGACGGCGTTCCGCTGGAGCAGACCGCGTTCGGCCGCCGCAACGTGCATGCCGAGAATGAGGTTTATCTCACAGACGTGCGCTACGTCTCCGACGCTCGGCGCTTCGACATGGGCGAGCGCGATCATTTCATTTCGATGGAGATGGCCGCGATCGGCATGGAGATGATGGCCGAATGGGGTGCGGCAGCAGTTGTGCAACGTCTCGTCATGCTGACGGAACGGATTGCGGAAGGCTTGCGCGGGATCGGCCTTGCCGTACCGGAGCGGAAGTTGCGGGCGCCGCATATCCTGAGCGTTAGCTTCAAGAACCTTGGCCTTCAGGGAGGGATGCCGGCGGAGCTTTTTGAGGGGCTTGCGAGCGAAGACGTCTACGTCGCGGCGCGCCTTGGCCGCATGCGCATCTCACCCCACGTCTATAACGACGAGGCCGATGCCGACCGCTTCGTTGCGACCTTGGCGCGGCTGCTCAAGGGTTCGGCAGTGAATCTCTGATTTCAGCCGAGGCGGCGTAATGAGCCTGCGTCGCAAGCTTTTTGGAGTTTGGTGCGGCCTGACGATCATTATTGGGTGATTGGAGTTTTCGACGGCGAGGGGGCCCTGATACTCCTGAAATTTCGGGTCGGGGATGGCGCTCAGCCTACGTGCAGTTGGCCATAACCTCCTGATGGCAGTAGGCATTTCCCTGATCGTTGGTGATCGGTCGCGCAGATTTTTGGATCAATGACCAATTCACGCAAAAAGCAAATTAGGAGACTGCGCACTGTGGCGGCATTTGTTCAGGCGACCCACTGATGACATACGGCTGTCATTCTGCTGCCGCACTTGGCACGCAGCGCCGATCGTCAGCACGGCTGACGTTGAATTTGCGGTTGGGCAGACTTGATGACCGGAAAAAATCAGCGCAGGGTTGCCCCACGAATCCTGACCGCCATCAATGGGGTAGGGTGCTGGTATGACTGCTACGTCGATCGCCCGAATAGCTGTTCCGTCGCTTGCGCTTGTTGCCGCATGTGGCGCAGCAATTGTGATCGGGATCACGCAACTACGGCATGAGCCGCCGCCGCTTGAAACAGCCGCCGGGTTCGCCGTGCCGGTGGTTTCGCCACTTGCATCGAGCGATCGCGACCAGGACTCGGCCGCGCTCGCAAAGGTGCAGACTGAAGCAAAGGCCTTGGCCGCTGAACTTGCTGTATCGCCGGTCTCGCCGGCCATCGGTGAGTCCGTGCCCGTCTTCGACATTGCCCGCATCGAGCCAACGGGCGATGCTGTCATCGCCGGCAGGGCCGCGCCAGGCGCGATAGTGGAACTGCTGCGCAACGGCGAACGCCATGATCAAACGGTCGCGGATCAATCTGGACAATTCGTCATCGTTCCTCCCAGACTTCCTCCGGGGAACTACGAATTGACGTTGAGGTCCAGATTGCCCGATGGCACGCTGGCAACATCCAAGCGCGGCGTGGCGGTCGCGTTGGACCAAGCGCCGTCCAGCACTGGCGCGCTTCAATCGCATGCCGAAGTGCCGTCCAATGTTGTTGGGGCGGCGGTGGCAAGCCGGCTCCCACAGGACGTTGCTGCTTCACAGCCGCTGCATGCAAATGCCGCCACTGCTGTGCCAGACAGGGGTTCGTCGTCCGCCGCGGTCGAGCCCAAGATTGCGACTACGATCGTATCCCGCGGCGACAGCCTATGGCGCATCAGCCGTCTCAACTACGGCGTTGGCACGCGATATGCCGTCGTTTACAGAGCGAACCGAGCGCGAATCCGAGATCCAAATCGTATCTATCCCGGCCAGGTCTTTGTACTTCCTGTGAAACAGCGCTGAAATCTAGCAATTGATGCGCCCGCGCCTGCTGCGCGGATCAATCGGGAAGGGCGATGTTTGCGCGTTCTTCGACCGCGGCCATGTCGCGGCCGCATGCGCATCTCACCGGCTACTTCAACAACGCCAAGGCGCCGGTCAATGCGTCGATGTCTTCCATGGGAGCAGGACCTAATCCAAGACAGGTCACAGTCCCCTCGGGAATGACGGTTCTCCCGGCGTCTCTCACAAGATACGCAGGCACGCCCGCCTCGCGTGCTTGGCGAAGCAATAGGTGCATCTGCGCCTCGTTTTCGCCGGCCAGGACGATCTTTGGCATTCCCACGTCGAGCCACTCCTGCCGGTTCGCATTGTCAGCGATCAGGAAGGCGGCAATCGAGGCATGAGCCACCTGCGCCGCCATTTTGCCAGCCGGCAGCGCAAGGTCGCTGTTGACCACGAGGACCTGTTCCATGTGCGTATTATACTAGGTTATCAAGCAGCGTGTCGGTTTCGTCAGGCGTCATTCGATTGGACAAAATTGGCTACTAATTCTCCATTCGGACATGAAACCTTCTTTTTTCGTCGGGGCCGTTGCGGTTAAGGGGAATTCTACCCAATTTCTGCCCTTGTTGATCGTGTAAGACCGAGTTGCGCCGAGCTGTTGCGCGGACATTGGTCAACCGAGGGGTCGTAATAGTGCCAGGCCCCGGGGCAAATTGTGGCGCCCGCCGGCTCGGCTGTTTGGCTCGGTTTTGGTATCCGGATGTTGCGTCGCTTAAGTCGAAATCGCTACGTGGCATCGCCTGACATCGGCGAACGGAATCCGAGAAGCGGCAGTTTATGATCGATCCTCTTTATGTGGTTTCGGGATTCGGCGTCGGCCTTCTGGTCGGCATGACCGGTGTGGGCGGCGGCTCGCTGATGACGCCATTGCTGATCCTGTTGTTCGGCATCCATCCGTCGACGGCGGTGGGCACCGATCTGCTCTACGCCGCCGCCACCAAGACGGTTGGCAGCGTCTCGCATGGTTGGGCCAAGAGCATCCATTGGCCGGCGGTGATCCGGCTCGCCAGCGGCAGCATCCCGGCGAGCGTCGTGACGCTGTTTGTTATTTGGCAGCTCGATCTCAACGGCGAATCCTCGCGCAGCCTGGTCAACCTGGTGCTCTGTTTTGCGCTGTTTCTCACCGCGGCGTCGCTGATCTTCCGCAAGGCAATCATGGAACGCTATCGTGGGCGTTTGCTTGAGCTCAATGAACGCACCACCGCCCGCGCGACGGTGCTGGTCGGCGCGGCGCTTGGCGTGCTGGTCTCGATTTCTTCGGTCGGGGCCGGCGCGGTGGGTGTCACTGCGCTTCTCTTGCTCTACCCGCAGCTACCGATGGCGCGGATCGTCGGCTCCGACATCGCGCACGCAGTGCCGTTGACGCTGGTTGCCGGGATCGGACATTGGGCCACCGGCGAGATCGATTGGCACCTGATGGGCGTGCTGCTGGTCGGCTCATTGCCGGGCATCTTGATCGGCAGCTATTTTGCCCAACGTGTACCGGAAACCGCGCTGCGACTGGTGCTCGCGACAACGCTGATCCTGGTTGCCGGCAACCTTGCATCGCGCGAGCTGCATTCGTCAATCTCGATCACCGCAGCCTCCGTCCCGGGCGCCGCCCACTGACCGAGAGGTCGCCCTGAACTATGGACCAGCCTGCGATGGCAGTGGCCGGGTTGCGACACACGAAAGCGCGCGCTCGAACATCGATCCGGAATCTCTGGCTTCATCGAGACAGGCGACAAGAACCGACGTCGGCATGGCGGGATCTCCGCAGAATATGCGCATGAAGTCGGTCGCGAGCGCGATCTTTTGCGTCCGATCCGCCTGCTGCCAGCGCGTTTGGTCGAGATAGAGAAGCATGCCCGGTGGCACGTTTGAGGTTCTCCCAGCCGCGCTTTCGTCAGCGTTGCCAGCGCGCGGCTTGTCCGCCGCGAACAGCAATACGAACGCCATTGCCAGCGTCGTCAGCGGCAACCTCATTTGGCCGCCGCATCGACCGGTGGTACGTCGAGTGCCGGACTTCGGTCAAAGAAATTGAACGGCCGCAGCCGGAAACCGTGCCAGAGCCCCGGCATCGCCGGCCAGTCTTCGGCCCGCGGCACGTGCCGGAAGCCGACCGTGTACCAGAGCACGAGATCGCGACCATCGATCGGACGTTGGGCAGCCACCCATTTCGGCAAGCCGTCGGCTTCCGGATTCTCGTTCGGGTAGGCGCCGGCGGCGAAGCGCTCGCCCGGCGCATAGGCGCTGGACCACAGCGTATAGGCCGTGAACCCCGCCCGCACCTGGATCGGGTCGTCGGGCGCGAGGATCGAGGTGTCGGTATGTCCCGGCTCAAGCTGGTAGCCGGTCGGATAACCCTGCGCATTCCTCTTGGCTGCGCTCTCGATGCGGAACTGCGCCGCGCCGAGCGGCGTCGTGACCGGCCCCTCGACCGCGATGGGGTGGCTTTCGACCTGCCAGAGGCTGCGTCGCGGGCCGTCCGCCGAGATTCGGCGCGGCATGATGCGGTCCTCAACCAGCCGGTTGTCGGTGCCGTCCACATCCATGTCGAGGCGGAACGCCATGTAGTGATCGTGATTGACCGCCAGCAGACGCTTCGCGATCAGCGTGCCATAGGCGGTGTCGGTTGCTGCCGTCGGATCGGCAAGCGTCGAGGATGCGACGCCCTTGGTCTCATCGATCCCGTAAGCACCGAGCTTCACGTCGATGTCGCCGGCGCGATCGAAGACATAATCGACGAGATAGTCGTAGTTGCCGACCACCGGCGCCATGCGGACCACGAGCTCGGTATTGGCGCGCATTTCGAAGGTGCCGTTGATGGCCTCGTCGTGCCGCCACAGCGGATCGCCGGAGGGACGCTCGAACAGGCACACCACGCCCTTCAGCGCGACCGGATCGCCTTTGGTGTCCGCGATCGTCAGATCGAGAAACGTCGCGCTCTCAGGACAATCCTGGCCCGGCCGCAATTGCGTCGCCAATACGCCAAAACCGTATTCGCCGATGTCCATGTAACCGCGGAACGACCAGGTCCTGGCCGGGTCCATGTAGGGCACGAACATCTCGCTGGCCGAAATCTGATAGGCGATATCGCGCGGCGTGCCATGGTCGTCGTAACGGATCAGCGACAGCACCGCGCCGAGCCGCGGATCGAGCCGAACGTGGAACGACCAATTGTCCCAGCGCACCTCGCCGCCGACGACGGATACGTTGGTACCTTGCGGCGCCGCTATTTCGACGGGCTTGGAAATAGCGCGGGCGCGCCCTGAATCAGCCCAGGCGTGACTCGGGGTTTCTGGCGGCGGCGGAACGACACCGAGATCGGTGACCCTGAGCACCTTGCCGGCCGCCACATCCACCGTCGCCATCACGTTATCGATCGGCTTGCCCCACAAGTTGTTGCCCGCGCCGGACTTGTCGACGCAGGATACGTTGAGCAGACGCCGGCCTGCCAGTGCCGGATCGAGCGACGGGCCGACCGTGAGCGAAAAGCACACGACATTGTCGAACTCGCTAATCCCGCGCTTGGCCATCGCCGCGCGCCAGCGCTCGTCGCTCTTTGCGATCTTGCCCGCGGCGATGAACTCATCGATGGTCACCGCGGCCTGGCGGTTTTCGACCGGAGTTAAGGCGGTGAGGGTGCGTGCATCGAGATCGATATGGGCCTCCGCAAGATGGCCGCCGTCGAGCAGGACCGCAAACGCACGACGGCCGAACGGCTTGCCCTTGGTCCAGGCGCGCACCTCAGCCTTGGGATTCTCTTCAAGCGTCAGGGAAACCAGGCGCACGGTCCCGCCAAGCTTGCCGGCAGCGCGAAGAATTTCAGCCGAAGCCGTGATCTCGTCCGCCGTCAGCGCATCCATCGGATGCGTTGCATGCAGCGGTGGCGCCAGGCGCTCTTCGGCGCGGACCGGAACGCGCACCGCAAGCGTCATGCCGGACAACAAGACGATCGGAACCAGGCGAAACGGCGAACAACGATTTGACATGGACGATCTCTTCAACCCCGATGTGAGCCGGTCGCTTCCGAAAACTCCGGAAGCGATATCTAAGCATGGTTTCCGGATCCGGTGAAACTTACGGTTTCGTCGCTTCAGTAAGCTCGCTCTCGACTCAAGAATCGGCTGTTACCGGTGCCTGCGTTGGAGCATGATCCGGAAAGTGGGCACTGGTTTTCCGAAATGCGCGCTCGGACAGTGAGGAGTTGAATGATGAGCGGATTGAAGGATGGCAGCCATCTCTACGAAGTCGAGAAGCGGGTTCGCTATGGCGAGCGGCCGGGCTTCAAGATCACGGAACTGCATATTTCGCCGACACAGAAAGTTCCGTGGCACACCCATACCAAGGTGCGCGATTCGTTTTATGTTATCGCAGGCTCGCTTGAGCTGTTCATGATGGACCCGAAGGAAAATGTGGTCCTGAAAGCCGGCGACTATTATTCCGTGGTGCCGGGACGCCCGCATCTGGTGACAAATGCAGCCAGCACGCTGGCGCAATTCCTGGTGATTGGCGACTCACAGGGAACGGGCGATTACGACTTCGTCCCGTTTGTGCTCTCCGCCGGCGACGCTGCAAACCGGTAAACGTCGCATTTGGACTTAGCTGGGTGCGGCTGCGAGGCGAGGGTCCCGATATGGCCGTTGCTGCCGCGACGTGATTTTTGGCGCCGCCTTACCTAAGGCCCTCATAGACCATGAAGCCGCGCGCGATCGCGAGCTTGCGCAAGGTCCGCGGAACGAGCTTTTGCGGCAGATGCAGATAGCGCCACGAGGTCAACTCGAGCGCGCCGAGCGCGCCGTGGTTATCCTCGAAGGGCGCGAGCACTCCGGTCAAGCTGATCGGCGTGTGCGCGCGGGTATTGAACGGCAGCAGCAACAGTTCCAGATGCGCTATCGCGCCGTTTTGCGCAGTTGCGGTGATGCCCGCTATCGCCGGCAGCGTCTCTTCAGTGACGGCTGCGATGATTTCCTCGATCTCGCCTTGGCTGTCCTTTGTAAACAGCGCGGAAAAACTGTTGTCCCTCACGTCATGGCCAAACAGGGCGCAGATGCGCGTGCCAGCCACGCGAAAGGGGTAGCCGGCAGCAGCGTCGTAGGACAACACGAAGATGTCGCCGAGCAGTTCCCGCACCGCACCAGGCTCGATCTCGCTGCGGTCGGGCGCGCGCGCATCGGCGCGCTTGCGGTCCCAATAGGCGAAGAACTCGCGGCTCGACGGATGTTTCATGACGCAAACTCACCCCCGCGCGCTAGATCGGTGGGACATTTCTGTCCCGCTTTCGCGCACGCGCATTCCCGAAAACTGTTCTGCCGGATGGGGTCTGCAGCGTCCATGCCAGCGAGGCGTTTGCTGGCGTTTTGGCCCGGCTTTGCGGCGTTAAGGTTAAATTAACGATCTGGTTTCCACCCGTGACCGGCCTCGCTATTGTCCGCTTGCTCTATCCCTCGCCGGGTTCTCCAGGTGCCGGCGGGGCACACAGGTGGCGTCAAACAGCTTGGTCGACGCGCGGGAAGGGTGGGGAAGTTTCCACCTCGCCTCGTGCGACAAGATCGGCACAAGGGAGGGCTTTCTCAGAGCCCTCCCTTATTGATTTATAAGGATTTTTCGCGCAGTTATCTGGATTTCTCCCGGATTAGACCCGCCGTAGCCTTTTAAGGGCGCGGAAAGGCTCTTAGGGGCGCGGCTCCGTAGATGTGTTCTCGGCGGCAGAGATCAGAGATTCCATGGCGGCCTGCCAATGCTCGCGCTCCGCTACCGCAAGGCGGCAGTGCCAGGATGTAGACACCGGCATCGCGCAAGGTTCGGAGTTCACCGCCATCGCCGGTCGGGATCGGATCAAAAAAATGGCGGGACCAGCCGGTTTGCCCGCCGAGCACGCCTCGCAAATTACTTATCGGATTTCAAAGCAAAGGTGCCGCCAGCAACTTGCCGCAAGCGGCTAAAAGTTTGGGTACGGGCATGCAGACCCGCATAATGCTTGTAGGTCTAGGCGAGCGCTAAAAGGTTCAACAGCCTCAGGCGCGAGCCCGTCAATCATGCGGCATGCGCTCGCCGCGGTCGAAGCGCCGATATTTCTCCGCCGTCCGGTCGCGCTGATCTCGCCATTCCTGAAAATCGGCCTCGGTCCGGTGCGATAGAAACGCGCGCCAAGCGGCCTCGAAGTCGGCGCGCGGCTAGTCGAAGGTAGCGGCGGCCGCCCGGATAGAAGCCACAGCTCCAGGGCCCACGGATCGGTGTCGGCTGGATTGCCCGAGCGCATGGCTATCGTGCCGGCGTGAACGTCGCCGTAATAGACCAGCCAGGTCCTCTTGAAGGGCCTCACGATCGCGGCGGCGTGAGGACGGGCATGCCCCACGATTCCGCCGATTTGATCGATCGTGAAGCCGCTAGGGGTTGGGGCTGTGGCCTCCCTTTTGCACATAATCAGACAGATAGCTGGTCGAGGTACTGGTGAAAGGAAATGCGCGATGCGAGCTGTTTCGGCCTTAGGGCTATTTATTACTTTGTGCACTCTTGCCATCTTCGGACCGGCCATCGCTCACGATCACAGTCGACCGGAACTAGATCATTGGTTCATGAGCCTGCAAAGCAAGGGCAAGTCGCCATGTTGCGACGGCTCAGATGCGACGCGCCTCGACGACGTAGACTGGGAATCCAGGGATGGCCACTATCGCGTTCGGCTAGAAGGTGAATGGGTGGACGTTCCCGATAGCGCCGTGGTTAACGGCCCTAACCGCGCTGGTCCGACCATGGTTTGGCCGTATTACGTGAACGGGGCGATGCGCGGAGTTCGCTGCTTCATGCCGGGGAACATGACGTAGAAAAAATATACCGTTCGCCCCAACCAAAGCGCTACCGCCCCGGCGCGTTTTCGCCGTTCCCGGCTGGACTGACGAAGCGACGCGGCGCTGGTTGGATGACGCCAGTTCCAGAGTTGGCAAAGGCGGATAGTCGATACCCAGTCCGCCGCGCGAAAGCCGCGCCCGTGGCGCTGTAGCAGGATCAATGTTTCCTGCCTTGAGCAAGAGGAACGCTTCCGTGGCGCCCGGAAAGGGGATGGATTTTTAACGCGGCGGCTACTTGCGGATAGCGGAAATGTCGGTGGGGGCAGCGTGCTTTGCAGCTTGGTGGCCGGCCTTGTTCCGATGTCAGCCATATCGTGAAGCCAATCAAAACGATCAGCGTTCGGCGGCGGACCCGGTGGCGTTCTCTCCGATTAACGTCACCGCCGACTCTTTCGTGGCCGGGAGTCAAGAAGATCCGGCAGCGGTGGCAGCTGGGGACGCGGCTCGGGACTTGGCTCGTTGGCCGGATCGTCCTGGACCTTCGCCTGTTGCCTGCGGCTGATCACAAGCCCGATTAGGCCAGCAATCACCAGCAATGTGCCTGCTATCATGAGCCAGTGCGGCAGCTGCAGCCATTCCATGGTGTCTTGACTATATCCAACCTATTTTTCACCTTCAGCCCAAGCTCGACCAGACGGCGGTGATGTCAGTCGTCCATCCACCGACCCTGCAACGCATCCCAACGGTGCCCTCGGGCGGAATGCATTCGCATATCGGCAAGCGCCTTTTGATTGGCTCGATTGTTCAGACATTCTCTAACCAGCGGATAGACCGCGCCACAAACCTCAAGGCCGCCGCGAGGGAAATTTAGAAACGTTTCCAGCCGCTGGCGGAGCAGCCGGCTGTCGAGGAGCTTGTATGTCACGCTGCTCCAATTCCTTCGCCCACATCATGTGCTGCGTCCTAGAGACCGCTACCGAACAATAACCCCGCTCCTTCTTTTCGGCGTCCTCCCAGAACCAGTGCATGCAACTCGGTCCGATGCAGAAACTTCCACGATAATGCATCTCGCGCGCGTACCAGGGAAAGAACTTCCACAGGAAGTGCCATTTAATCCAGTCCCGGTATGTCCACCGCCCGCGCTCGTGGACCTTCATGACGCACATTCGCATCCGGGCTTCACTCGGCGGCAACATTCCGCGCATGTCAAAAATCCTCCCCGTTCCGCGGGACGCCTTCGTATTTCAAATAATACATCCGCTACTTCGAAGTTCCGAGCAGAATCGTTCATCTCGCGCCTTCAGGCCGAGCTCGACCAGCCGGCGGATGTTTCCGCAACCCAAGGCGCGCCCAAGAGGAAAGCCGCCGGCCGGGACCGGCGGCTGGAAGCTTTTCACTGCCATAAGCCGTGGGTGACGGTATCGCCGAGCGTCAGAAAACTGTCTTCAAATAGCGGAGCGTCAAGGGAGCGGTCGCCGTACACGCGTGGCCGATACCGTCAGCCGCAGCCTTTGGGACTAGATGGGCCGAGGCCCCAAGGTCGACGGGAGGGGTGCGGCAATGCCTATCTCACCAGGCGGCTCAGCATGGCCTCGCAGGCTTCTTCGGCCTCAGCCAGCGTTTTGAAGGGTGAGCCGCCGATCTTGATGGCGCTCGTTTTCTGATGATGGATCGGACGCCAGGACGCTTCGAGATCAAGCCGGCCGAAAGGTGTCGGACATGAAGCGCCGGCGCCGATCGCATAGGAAGCGCAACCGCCAGCGCCTGGCCGCGCATGCAAGGCGGCTCAGGCGATAACAGGAAACAGGACCGCCTGCCCGTGGAAGCAGGCGGCCACTCCACCCGAGAATCTCGGAGTTCTGAATTCTCGGAGTTTCTGAGTCCTAAATCTCGGACGCGGGACTAATGGCCCCTGCGTCTCGTTCACGCTTCATCGCTGATCCGTTGCTGTGCAAATGCTTGGAAAAGTGGATAAGCGGTGCCAAAACTAGAACACGAGAACAAGGGCGCGAGGGCCGTTGGGGGTAAACGGCCCGGAGCGTTCCATAAGCACGCGCCGGGCCTGACCTAGCGAGGTCAGCGGCTAGTCAACATAGCTAGGCTGTCGCGAGCCTACTCCCCCATAGAGCTGGGTAGCCTGCGGCCCAAACGCGCAGCGATCCGCGGGCGGCTCCTCTTTTCGAACCGTAGAATCCCGGACTCCAGTTTTGGACAGGGGTGTTCTACAGAAGGAACACCGGCGCGATTTGAGCACTTATTTTTTAGGTATCATCCGGCTTTAGGCCGCGGGGTGTCCCAAGCACCATCCCGCGGTCATTTATGCGAGCGCCGGCTCGCGCCAATGCTGGGCGGCCCGTTCGTGCTTCGTCGCCAGTCTGTTGCGGCGCCCCCTGTCGGCAACCGGTGCATAAGTTCGGGCATCAGAACAAAGTATGCCAGTCACATCGCGTGTACGCTGCGAGGAGGCCTACGCGCTACGAAGAGCAAGCGAGGACGGCGAGAGCGAAATCGCGTGCAAAATCTCCTGAAAACAGCTCGAAGAGCACACCGGCACCGAGAACAAGGGCAGCAATTTTGAGCGTAATCATTTTCGCAATATCCCCTCTAGTAATGGTGAAAGGCTATGGCCGGCAGGGGAAGGCAAACTAGGCCTCAGAAAAATTACGCCGTCGGGCTCGAAATTCCGTGTCGCGGCGGCGCCTTTTACTGGGCCCCTGAAATCCCCAGTGAGGTGGGGTTAGCAGGCGCCATACCGAGCGTATGTGAACGGGTTCACAATCGCGCTCATTCTTTCCAAAACAGCGCGGGGCTTCGGTCCCGCGCTCACCCCGCTGGGGCAGATCTCACGCCCGCCGCTTTAACTCGGCGGGTTTTTCTTTTGGCTTTGGCGGGTGCGGAAAGCTGCTGTTGTTGTTGAGGCTGGCTTTGAGGCGCCGCTGGTGAAACTGGCCTCGCGAATCTGGCGGCCCACCGCTGTTCGCACTTTCTTTGAAGGTCTAGCGGAATATTGCTCATAACCCGACTCCGG
The DNA here is from genome assembly GCA_963822795.1 of uncultured Alphaproteobacteria bacterium. Taxonomy (GTDB): domain Bacteria; phylum Pseudomonadota; class Alphaproteobacteria; order Rhizobiales; family Xanthobacteraceae; genus Bradyrhizobium. The sequence goes on along the minus strand of CAWGJM010000039.1, from coordinate 48,344 downwards.
GTTCGCGGTCCTACCCCCGGTGTTACGGCCTTAACGCTCACCCTCCCCTAAAGGTCCTGAATGTGCCGCAGGAATCAGCGGCGGGCGCCCATGTGATGGCGCCGATCGGGCGGCAACACGACAACGGCGCGCGGCCGGGCGCATGGGCGGTGGGGTTTTCTTTTACTGAAAAATTAGTGGTGCTGGGCGCGCGTCTTAGGAACGAATCCGCGGCCCAGGAATCAACTCGGGGCTTCCGGTCTGCTCCTCCAGCCGACCGTCCGGAGCGCAAGGGGCACCCTTCAGAGAGTTGTTTTTCATGAGTGCGCGGCAAAAGCGGCCTAAGACCGCCGTCGACCAGCGTCTTTCAATCCTCTTCCGCAACACCCGCGATCTCGAACTTCAGTTATTCGAACTGAACAAATTGCGATACCAGGTCAGGCAAGCGGAACTATTGGCCCGGAATCGAGCCCGGTCGCACTCCGGAGCCCGCCGGCCAAACCCGGACCAGCGGCCTTCCTAGACTCATGCAGGGGCTATCGCGGGTTCGCCTGCAGACCGGTTGTGGCCGCGTGAGTTGAGGCCGCGGGCAAGGCCATGTGACGCTCATCGGCTTCGACGAACTTGCTCATAACTGCTCCTTGTTGTTGTCGCGCAGTTGGAAGCGAAGGCGCGCGCTCAGATCGTCGACAATGCGGTTCAAAACAAGACGCAAGAAAAGATCGCGCGACAGGGAAACGTCGTCGGCGCGGACATACTGAGCAAGGGAAGCGGCCAAGCTTCTTGCAGCGGCAATGCGCTCGGCGCTCTCAACATCCGACATCACCCGCCCCCTACTGAAATGACGGCCCATCCGACGCTCTCGCCCCTAGTTGAGTTCGATGGCTTCCGCACGAAAAGGCTTCCGCACGAAAAGGGTCGGGGGATTTATGGAGGGATGAGGCGGGGCCACCGCGGCACAACCGGCGCCCCCTGATCTGCGGGTACGCATGGGAACAGGTCAATCCTGCACGACTTTCAAGACGATAGAATTTTGCGCTACATCGGCAACGAAACTCGCTTGTTAACCTTTATGTCCGCGCTGCGGGTTAATTCTGGAACCGTAGAACAAAGGATCGCCCGCGGCGACTTCACCGATTCGCGCGCTCGGGCGAACGCATCCATCACGCGCCCCATTGCTGGATGCTTTCGGTTCTTGACCTTGATCCAATCCGATGACCGGCCAGCGCGATACCGCCGATCGCGGCGCTTCGATACCAGGCCCTCTAAACCCATATTGCAGGCGGCCCGAAACAGGTCCGGCCCGATCTCGCCTTGTTCGAAGGGCGCGATGAAGATGCCGTCAGGGCGCCGGGAGAGTAGCCGCGCCAGATTGGTCTTGCGCAGGCCCAAGGGGAGGGGGCGCAGATCCTCGCCATCGAGCGCGATGATGTCGAAGGCGTAGAGCTGCGCCTCTTCATCGTGCCTGCGCGAATGCAGCGCAATAAAATCGGGGATGCCGTCGATGCCGAGCACCACTGCCTCACCATCGATGACGAACTGCTTGATCCTGTTCTTGAGCGCCGCCTCCACTATCCACGGATAGCGATCGGTCCAGTCATGGCCATTGCGGGAAAACAGGCGCACGCGATCGCGCTCCCGCTCCACCCTGATGCGATAGCCATCGTATTTGATTTCGTGGAGCCACTCGGGGCGCCCCGGAACCTCGATTCCCCGGGTCGGAATGCAAAAATAAACGCCTTTAACATGCTGTGAAGAAAGGCATTTTTGCCGGAATTGCGAGTCTGTGCCGTGATGCTTTGACGTCCGGGAAACGGCTGCAGTGAGTGCATCGGTTCCCTTACCAAAATCCCACATAACACGAAGGCGTGACTAGCGGGATTAGGTCTCGCCGGGATCGATGCCGCGGGCGATCCGCACTAGCTCTGGCAGCCGCAACGTAAGCTGACGCGGCGAGGCAGCTTCATATCGCTGAACGAACTCTTGGATATTGGATGGAACCTCGCGCATCTGCAGATCGCAGCGGCGGCGCTGTTCCTCTCTCGATTGTCTCCCGAATTGCCGTAGCAGTTGCAGTCGCGCTAATCGCATTTGGCTTAGGCCTCTTTCCCAAGGAGGGGATGAAGGGTTTGGCGAAGGGCTTAGCTGTCACAATATCGCTTGTCGTCATTGCGGCTTTTCTCATAACGGCGGCCCGTAGTATCGGTCCCAAAGAAAAGTAAGGCCGCCTCAATTGGCGGCCTCTTTCATATCAGACCAAACCCGCGACGTCGCCGAGTGGCACATCGCGAAATTTCTCTGCCATGCAAAACTCGGTCGCTATCGGGGGCATGGCGGACATCGAGCAAGCCTCACCCCGTTCAATTTGGCTGAAGCTACCGACTATGCCGGTAATCGCGATGCTGCTTGCCACAGCATGTCAAACACCAAGCTTCGCCGAGACACTGATAAGTCGTGTCTATACTTATAAGCCGCCGAACATGCAGCAGCTTAGGTGTCTCGCGGAATGTTATTCGTATTCGGATTCGGGAAGGCAGCAGGTACATCGACAAGAATGGTATTGCCCCAACGGCTATGGAATGGACATTGTTGGGGATCTTGCGACCATGAAAAGGTTCAACAGGGTCCTTGCTTGGACGAGCGGAATTGAAGCCGGGCCGATGTCGCGGCTAGCGCTGGTCGCGCTGTTCGGACTTATCGCTTCGGTTCCATCACGTCAGCGCGCGACGCCGGCAGCACCGGCCTCGCGCTTTCAGCCCTTCCGATTCAACGCGATGTCCTACGATCCTTGTTGGCCTGGCAAGTCAACGCCAACAAGATTCCTGGCACAATCGAGGGCGTCCAATCTGTGTCACGCATAACGCGCTACTCCAGAGGCTTGATCCGGGGCGCCTCAGGCGAACAGCTCAGCGCCGGCCGGGCTGAACTTCACGTATGTCCCGGACTCATGCAGCCAGAGCCAGCCTGATGCAATCGCGCTTTCGATTCCGGCGCGGTACTGATCCGGCGTGCCACCGGCCTTGAGGAATGCGCCGTTGACTAGCTCGATATAGATTCTGCCATATCGGGCCGGCTCGATCGCGTTCGCGAATTCCACTAGTTTTCGCGCGGCGGCGTCTGGATCAGTCAAGCGGTTGGGTTCGACGAACTTCATGCGGCTTCCATGTGGGCCAGGTGGACGTGCTGGCTCAAGCCCTTGATGTCGATCACTGCGCGCAGAAGCATGTGGACCGGCCGCTTGCGAATTGGGTGGGCAGCTTGCATCCCGAATCCCACATCGCGTATTTCCAGGCTGTCCAGGCGCGGTGTTTCCGGTATTCGACGAAGTCCGCCTCTGTTCGATTGGCGAGAAAGACCCGCCACGCCAACTCGAAGGCGTCGCGCGCCTCACCGAAGCTGGCCGCGGTGCCGGACGTGCAGTCGCCGGGCAAAGAGCCGGGATAGAAGCCGCAGCGCCATTGCCACGGATCGGTGGCGAAAGGATTGCTAGAGCGGATCGCGATCGTGCCGACGCGCACGTCACCGTAATAGACGTGCCAGCATTCCTCGCTGGCGTCTTTTGACCGGCGGCGGGTGAGGGCGGGCATGCCGCCATTGAAGCGCCAGCCCTTAGCGGCGTGACGTTTTCCAAATCTTGTTTCGTTCCGTCGATTTCGATGGTGCCAGCGCCTATCGTTTTCCAAAATTCATGGGTCAAATCAGAGCAGGGCAGGAATTCTCAGAGCCCTCCCTCTTCTTTGGCGCGCCGCCGATCTCAAATCTCCGGGTTGGGAATGTCAAATTGTGCACTTGCACAGGGCGGCCAAAGCCGCCTATCTGAACCGATCGCCGCTTGGTCAGGTCCGAAACCCCTTGGAATCTTCGCCAGAATCCCCCCGGAATTGCCCGCCGAGTTGCCGCCGGAACCCCCGCGCGAACCGATCTTGACGCTACCGGGCCCGCTCATCGGCTACATCCTGCTGATCGCGGTCATCCACTTGCGCGTCCTGCTGCCGCCGGAGCTGGAAAACTGGACGGTCGACGTCTTCGGTTTCATTCCGAAGCGCTACGATTCCACGATCGTCGACCTGACCTTTCCCGGCGGCGCCGGCGCCAAGATCTGGACCTTCGTCACCTATTCGCTGTTGCACGCCAACTTGAGCCATATCGGGTTCAACGTGCTGTGGCTGTTGCCGTTCGGCAGCGCGCTGGCGCGCCGCTTTGGCGCCATGCGGTTTTTCCTGTTCATGGCGGTGACGGCCGCGGCTGGCGCCTTGGCCCATCTCGTTACCCATGAGCACGCGGTGGCGCCGATGATAGGCGCGTCGGCTTCCGTGTCCGGCACGATGGCGGCCGCCATGCGCTTTGCCTTCGTGAAGGGCAGCTTCCTCTCCTTCAGCCGCGGCGACGCCGATGCCGCGGCCAGGGTGCCGGCTCTGTCGCTGTCGCGTGCGTTGCGAAATCCGAAGGTGCTGGCGTTTCTCGCGATCTGGTTTGGCGTCAATATCATCTTCGGCGTCGGGTCGATCGCGATCGGCATGGAGGGCGCCAACGTCGCCTGGCAGGCGCATATCGGCGGATTCTTTGCCGGCCTGTTGCTGTTTTCGCTGTTCGACCCGATACCGCGCGAAGCGAGCGATGCTGCAACTGCGTCGTACTAGAGTGCGATGACTTCAGCTTGCAGCGCAGGCCGATTTCCTTCATCATCAGATCTATCAAGAATCCGGCATAAGCCCGCAAGCGTACTTTGATAAGCGTGCTTTTTAAGACAAGTGCATGCCGAACGCGCCCGCAACCAATCCGGCGCCAGACTGTTGATTGCAAACTCTAACGAACCAAACGACGCTCCCGTTCAAGGGCGTAAAACGGCTTCAGGGAGACAACAATGACGGTACGTGCAATTCTCGATACCAAAGGCCATCATATCCTGAACGTCGAGCCGGAGGCTGCGCTCGCGGCCGCGGTCAAGATTCTCGGCGAGCGCAAGATCGGCGCGGTGCTGGTCATGAGCCGCGGGCGCATCGAAGGCATCCTCTCGGAACGCGATATCGTGCGCGTGCTGGCCGAGCGGGGCGCTGCCGTGCTCGATGAGCCGGTCTCGAGCGTGATGACGCGCAAGGTCGTAAGCTGCCGGCAGAACGACACCGTCGCCGCGATCATGGAGATCATGACGCTCGGCAAGTTCAGGCATTTGCCCGTGGTCGAAGGCGAGCGAGTGGTCGGCCTGATTTCGATCGGCGACATCGTCAAGTGGCGCGTGCAGGAATACGAGAACGAGCAGGAAGCGCTGCGTCAGTATATCAAGACTGCTTAGGGCGGCTTCTGGAGCCGGCCGCGATCAGGCGCCCGGCGCAACAACGTTGATCGCTTCCTTGATGGAATCGAGCGCCCGCTCGGTGGCGCGGGTGCCGAAGTCGATCAGATCGGCGGCGCGGTGGAAATCGAACCAGCCGATCTGGCCGACGCGCGGCGTGATCAGCATGTCAGGCGGATCGCCGGCAAGCCGCGCGCGGGTGATGCGGTCCTGCATGATGTTGAAGGCGTCGACCATCACGGAGGAGATGCCCGGCCGTCCGCCACTGCCGAAAAATTCGCGCTTCATGGTGCGTTCGGGCGAGAAGAACTTGCCCAGGCCGCGTCTCGGCGGCGGTGGCGACTGGATCACGGTCTCCGGCACCTGGGTCGCCGTGCCATGCGAATAGATCGTGGTTGAGTGCGTGAACACGTCGCTGGACAGATTGGCGGCGATAACGATTTCGGCTCCGAGCGCACGCGCCGCCGACACCGGCACCGGATTGACCAGCGCGCCGTCGACCAGCCAGCGGTCGCCGACCAGGACCGGCGAAAATATCCCGGGCAACGCGTAGGATGCGCGCATCGCATCGACCACGCGGCCATGGGTCAGCCAGATTTCGTGGCCGGTGCGCACTTCGGTGGCGACGCTAGCGAATTTGATCGGCAGTCCCTCGATCAAGGTCGGGCCGATCGAGGCCTCGAGCTGGGCGGCGAGCTTCTCGCCACCGATCAGCCCGGAGCCGTTGAGGCGGATGTCGAGATAGCCCAGGATATTTCGCGGCTGCAGGCTGCGCGCCCACGCTTCCAGAGTGTCGAGATGCCCGGCGGCGTAGGCGCCGCCGACCACCGCCCCGATAGAGGTGCCGACCACGACATCGGGGACGATGCCGTGGGCCATCAGCGTGCGCACGATGCCGATATGGGCAAAGCCGCGCGCCGCGCCGCCGCCGAGCGCGAGCCCGATGACCGGCCGCCGAATGCTGCCGAGGCCGACCTTCTCGCCGTCATCGGCACCGTTTTGGCCGCGTCGCGTCAAAATTTCCAGCACCACAGATCTCCCGGAGCCAGCTCCGCAACCAGCGGAGAAGACGCCCCCAAGCTTTAAGACTATGCACGACGGATTGATCCCGCCACATTGGAGCAGAAGCATGGTTTATGCCGCATTCTGGATGGGGTAGGCCGGATTTGTGACTGGATCGCGACCGTGCAACCAACGTTCGAGGCGTACCCCTGAGGATCCGAGGACCAAGACGTTCGAGGCAGCCCGTAGGATCCGGGGATTAAGGCGTCCGCTTGACCCGAAGGCTTGAATTTGCCGCGTTTTCGGTGAAAAGCAGTTTCATGACGACAGGGGGTGACGGCATCATCGGATTCCGGCGCAGCCGTGGGCTACGGTCGGCGCTTGTGCTTGCGGGGCTGGTGGCCCTGGTCATCGCCGTCCCGGCGCGCGCGCAGATGTTCAGCGATCATCCGCCGCCGGTGCCGCCCGCGGCCGTCCCCGATCCCGGTGCAGCCGTCAGCCTTGCGCCGCCGTCGGGGGGGCCGGCATCGGTTCCAAGCCTGCCCGCGCCGCTGACGCAGCCTCCGATATCAGCGGTAGTGCCGCCGGTGATTGCGCCTCCAGGCGCGGCCGCGCCCGGCCAGGCCGTGCTGTCGCTGGCCGCGCGCTACGGTAAGGATCTGCCGGCCATCAATGGCGGGCTGGTGTGGCGGATCTTCCCCGACCGGCCGGACGAGACCGGTACCTTCAAGATGATCCGCGAGGATCACAACCCGACGCCGAACATCGTGCTGCCGCCCGGCAACTATGTGGTCCATGTCGTGCTGGGGCTCGTCAGCGCGGTGCGCGCCGTCAGCCTGAAGGCCGAAACCGACCGCGAATCCTTCGTGCTTCCGGCCGGCGGCTTGCGCATTGAGGGCCGCGTCGGCACCAGCAAGATCCCGCAGAACCAGATTTCGTTCGTGATCTACAAGGGCAGCCAGTTCGAGGGCGGCGATCGCGCCTCGCTGGTGCCGAGCGTTGCCGCCGGCGACGTCGTGCTACTGCCGGAGGGCACCTACTACATCATCTCCAACTATGGCGACGCCAATTCGGTGGTCCGTTCCGACATCCGCGTTCAGGCCGGCAAGCTGACGGACGTGGTCGTCACCCACCGCGCCGCCGTCATCACGCTGAAGCTCGTCAGCGACAAGGGCGGCGAGGCCCTGGCGAACACCGCCTGGTCGGTGATCACCCCCGGCGGCGACGTCATCAAGGAATCGATCGGCGCCTTCCCGCGCGTGGTGCTGTCCGAAGGCGAGTACCGCGCCATCGCCAAGAACGAGGGCAAGGTCTTCGAGCGGCCCTTTAACGTCGTCAACGGCGTCGACGGCGAGGTCGAGGTGATCGCGCGGTGAACCAAGACCGTCATGCCCGGACTTGATCCGGGCATCCATCGTTCTTCACAAGAGTTATTCTTAAAAGAAGGATTGCCGGACATGGCCGAGCGGAAGCGACGCCGTCCTTCGGCCGGCTATGTCCGGCAATGACTGGGGTGGGTCGTCATAGCTTCTAACGCGCACTAACCATCGCGCGGCTTAAAACTGTCATCATCGCGCATCCCGCAGACGTCCCTCGCATTTTCTACAACCCATTAAGCGGTGGCCAGCATTGGATACCGCCGCGCTTAAGTGCTCGCTGCGAGGAATGTGATGGTTGCCAAGAAGCAGACCGGAAAAATCAATGCGGAATCGTTCGATGATGTCCCGGTTCTGAAGCGCAAATGGCGGGCCGCGCTGCGCGCCGGCGAAAGGCTCCCCCGCTATGAAGATGTGATGCCGGGCAGCCTCGGGCGGCTTGCGGATCACATGAACGGCGCCGTGACATCGCCTGGCGGCTCGGGTTCGGCGACGACATCACAAAGGAAAGCGTGCGACAGACCGAGTCGTCGAACTGGAGCGCGTCGCTGGTGCAGACATGACCGAATTGCACGATCTGATCGCAATCGTTGCGGCGATCGGTTCGACCGGAGATGCTGGGGTCTGCCGGCTGCTTGCCTATGACACCGGGAACAGCTTCCGGGTGGTGTAAGCGGCGCACGTCGAACGTTCGATGACAGAACGCGCTTGGCCAGCGCCTCTGCGAACGGACCGTTATTACCATCGCACCGTTTCAAGGCTCAGTCGAGGATTTCGTTGAGCCGTGCTCGCGAAGCTTTTCGGATGGAGGAGCCAGCCGCTATGATCACCAGGAAACTCTACCTGCGCTTTATCAAGCTTTGCCGCCAGCGCTGCTATATCGACGTGGTAGCGACGAACGGCTGGTAAGTCGTGGGTAGGGAAGAACGACATATTGGCCGTGCGCTGTGGCGTTAGCGGCGCCAGCGCCGCATCGGGCTCCCGACCCTCGTAGTTGACGGCGGCGGATACAGCTTTCAAGCTGCTAGGAGGCTCTTGTCGCAAGTGATCGATTGCGGTCGATGGTTGATTGCCAACATGCCCTCCTTTGCCGTCGTTTGGTGGTGTTGCGCGTTTTTATCTTGTTGGCGCGGTTGCGAGTAGCTAATTATAAGAACCCTTCTAATCTAAGGTAACTTTGAGAAAGCTTCGATGTCCGCGTTCACCCGACTCATGTGGGTGTAGATGAGACCATGCGGCGCGCCTTCATAGACCTTTAACTCCGCTTTCGGCATGAGCGCTGCGGTCTTGCGCCCGGTGATCGGCAAGGGGGCGGACACATCGGCATCTCCCTGAAGAATGAGTGTCGACAATCGGATTTTCGGCAGCTCGCTACGGAAATCCTCAGTCGAGAGCGCGCGATTGCAAGCGATCAGGGTGTAAAGCGGCGTTTGCGCCATCATATTCAACACCCAATCGGACATTGCCTGCGAGGTCTCCGCGACAAAAAACGGCCTGAGATTGGAGGCAACCGTCCCGGGAAAATCCTGAGTAGCCCTTTTCCGCAAGCCCTCCAAAAAAGTAGGATCGACCCCGTCTGGATTGTCCGAGGTTTTGACAAGTAGCGGAGTTGTCGGCGCAATCAGGACCAGACCCCCCACGCGCGCCGCGCCATGGCGCGTCACATAGCGCACGATCTCCGCGGCGCCGAGTGAATGGCCGACCAGCACGACGTTTTCGAGTTGAAGCCCATTCATGACACAGCCGAGATCATCCGCAAGACGGTCTATGTCGTACCCAAACCCGGGATCCGAGGAGCGACCGTGGCTACGGCGGTCGAAGGCGATGCAACGAAATCCGGCGCTCATGAGCGGCGCCATCTGGTATTGCCAAGCGAGGGAGTTTAATCCCCAAGCTGCGACGAAAAGGATCGAACGCCCATGACCGCAATCGCGATGGAATAGCTGAACTCCGTCGTCCGTCTCGATGAAGGGCCCGCGAGCAGGTCTTGTTGCCGGCCCTTCGGCGGCGGCCGAAGACACGAATGCGGCGGCCGAGGTAGCAGAGATCAGAACGTTTCGGCAATTCATGAGATGCCCTCCGGTTGACAGCCCGAATTGATCCGGAGAAGCTATGCGAGGTCAATTACGTCGGAGGTAAGCGCGCAACGATTTCGGCGGTCTCCTTGTCGGCGGGCAGGAACGACTCAAGCGCAAGCTCGCTCAAGCTCACGTCGATCGGCGTGCCAAAGACCATGATCGTCGTGAAGAACGAAAGAACGCCGACCGAGGTCCGCACGCGAAAGGGAACGATCACCTGGTCCTCGGCAGGCTCTGCCGGAGAGGCCGCTTCCGGAAAGGACTGGATTTCGCGCAAAAGTTCGACAAGCACGGGGTCGGCCGTCAGATTGATTGCCCGACGAAGCCGACGAAAGGCATATGCTCGCCATTCGGAAAGATTGAGGATGCGCGGCGCAAGGCCTTCGGGATGGAGCGAGAGACGCATTGCATTGACCGGCGGCGTTACCAAGGCCGGCGAGACGCCCTCATAGAGGATCGGCAGCGCGCGGTTCGAGGTTACGAGATTCCAGTGACGATCCAGGGCGAAAGCAGGATAGGGCTTGTGGCTCTCAAGCAAGAGGCCGATCGCCTCGCGCACCGCCGAGAGCGCCGGATCGCTGAAGCCGCGCTCTGGAAAGATCGGCGCATAGCCACCCGCGATTAGCAGCATGTTTCGCTCGCGCATCGGTATCTGAAGCTGTTCCAGCGAGGTGAAGGATCATCTCGCGGCTTGGCTTCGATCGGCCGGTTTCGACGAAACTCAGATGGCGCGCGGAAATTCCCGCCTCGCACGCCAAGTCAAGCTGAGTTAAACGACGGCGCTGCCGCCAATGGCGAAGATGGTCGCCGACATGGCGCCTATTCATGCGAAGAGGCACTCTTTTCCGCGAGACCGAATCGCTGAGACACGCCGACGCGCTTCATCGGACTTCGTGGCTTGTACCTAGTCTTCCGTTAGAAAAGATCTCGATTTTTTCAGGATTGCACAATAATCCGCATCGGATATCTTTTCATACACAAAATTGCGTGAGGGTCTTGGTAAACGCATTACGATATCCGCAAAGCCGCAGCGCAGTTCGATTCTGTAAATCCCAATCGTGAGAAGCCGAATATACTCGTTCTCGTAGGCCACGATCGGCTAAGAAACGTCGCCTATCTCCACATGACAATTTCGGGTACCCTTGCCGGAGGGGTGTAAGCTATTCTTGCCTGTTGAGCTAGATAAGAAGGATTTCAAGAAAGCTTGGGAAAAGCGGAAACAGCCATTGGAGGCGGCACGCCGCATCGACTTGTTCTACTGGATCGATGCGCACACCAAGTCGTCTAGACACTTCATCTACAAGGATGGTCTTCGGCACGAGAAGGCTTGCCCTGTATTGGGTATTGATTTGAAGTGGACGCTTAGCAGTCTTCACATGCGCAGGTGCGCTGGCTAAACTCGCGGACAGGATCTTGAGTGGGCGGTTGAGCGGCAAAGAAAGCGTGCAATGAAACGTCCAACAAAACGCCCAACAATGTAAATACGCGGCAAATTTAAGCGATTAATATGGCTACCAAAAATCAACTAAAGACTTTTGGCCGGAGCGCTTCACCCCTCCAATGCGGGGCTGCCGCCCAAGCCTGACGAAGACGCCCGATGCCAAGCGCAATATCCACGGACTTCAGTAACGGCGATCTACTGTCCAGATTCACCGACAGCGGCGTTTGGTTTCTTTTGGTCGGTGACCTGTTCCCCTACTTCCCTCCAGTCATAAGTTGAGTCCGTTCTCAGTTTGCCCTTCGGTGGGCGCCACAACACGGCGGGACGCGGAGGCCTAGCAGTCCTTAATGGTTGAAGACGTCTTCTACGGGCGACGGACAGATTTCGTGCAGCGCAGCACGACTATGTCGAGGGTCCCGAGACAGTCTCTGGGGATCAGCACGTCTTCCTGGAAATCCTCGTCGAGCAACGCCGGGCGTTGTTTTTCAAGATCCCGGACGATTTGATCAGCGGGTGATCTGCTTCATAATTCGGGCTTCGAATCTATGATATTTTTCGAAAATGCGCGGCGGACTTGCAATCGCAATTGTTGCCTTCTTGGCGCTCTCAGCATTGGCGCGAGGGCTTCCTCACTTCGTGCCACGGCCTACCGGACCAATGCCGGCCGTGAACGTGCCCTGACCGGTGCCGGTCCCGATGCTTTGCCAGTCCCAGTCGAATGTCCGCGCGGCGGCGCCCGCACGCGCGCCCACTAATCGTATATTTGGAGGAGGAGATGAACGACGACCGAAATCCGACAAATGGGGGGGGCAAAGACTGCGGAGCGGCAACAACTGGATCCGAAGGACTTCGAATTAGCTAAAGCTATTCGAAGCGAGGTGTTTGGCTATGTCACAAGGGGAGCTTTGCTAGCGGTCACACCTGTCCTCGGTTTCATCGGCTTTGTATTGTGGGGCTACATCGAGTGGCGTCTCCCACAAATTGCAGGAGGCGTGCCGAAAAACGCGGTCGTGGCTTTCGCGCAGGGAAGTTGTCCAGAAGGATGGACATATTTCGTGCGGGCAAGATCGCACGTGATTGTCGGTTCGGAACCTGACTCAGAGAGTCCGAACGACACATACCAGCTTCTTGATCACAGCGGGGAGTTAGCCGAATACGTCTTTACAAAAGCCGTGCCTCGTGAAGGCCGACAATTGGCTGCGAACGAGCTTCCCGTGAAGGTGCCGGGTTTTCTCGCGCTCACGTATTGCGACAAGAGGAATGAGCGCTGAAGCGCTCGCGCGGTGGCGGCGCGGACGTTGGATGAACTATATCCGCCGGCGGCCGCGACGATGCACGAGCAACGGCAAATGCGACTGTGAAGTTCAGCAGTGAAGCGACCAGTCGTCGTGAGGCTCGAGACGTTCCGGGTATTCGTCGCGTGTCAGGATCCAATCGCGATAAAGAAAAAAAGCTAGCGTCACTAAGCTCGGCGTTAATGCCAGCGCGATCCCGAACATCACAGCATGAATGGTTGCCATAGCGCCCCCCTAACTCACCACCCAGACCTATCATTGTGAGAATATCGGCCTCAACTAATTTTCGGTGGCGTGATCTAAAGTTGTGGATATCGCTCAGCAACAGCCCGTAGGATTACGGGTGGAAACGCTTGAAACGGTGCATATGCTTGTTGGCGCGCATTGGGATGATACGAGAATTTGAACCGCCACCAGGTTCGCGAGTTCAATTCGGACCGCAAGCCTCATCACTGGGGAAAGCGGAAGCTGAAGAGGGACCTATGAAAACAGTCTGGGTCTACGTCAACACAAGCAAGGAAGTCGGCGACGTCGACCATCTCAAGGTCGTTGCCACTGAGGAAGCCGCCGCAAAATGGCTCGCAGAAAACGATCCCGAGGGCGTAGCGTTCGAATATGACGTTATCGAATAACCATCGGCCGGCGCGATCGATGAGATCGTCTCGATGCGGTTCCAGAATTGACCCGCAGCGCGGACATAAAGCTTAACAAGCGAGTCTCGTTGCCGATGTAGCGCGAAATTCTATCGTCTTCGAAGTCGTGCAGGATTGGCCGACGCCGCGCCTACCGGCCACCCGCGCGATTAGGGGTCGCTGCTTTTTTGATCCGAGGCGGCGGCCCCGCCCAAGTTTCTAGAGCTCATCACCGCGCCAATTGGATTTTCTTCTGTAACTCCCTCGCGATCTGCAAAACTCCTTCGCGGTATTCAATGTCGCCGGCTTGCATAGCGGGACTTAATCAGCAGCGCCAACCGGACTTCGTCCCGAAGATGAAAAGTTCAAGGTCGCGCGGCCGCTGGCCCAATGGACATGGCCGCCGGTTCTTTGATCGCTAAAGCGATTTGAGTAGCGGTTGCTATTTCATCAACCATCTGAAAGGAGCATCCTCGCTCGCTCCTTCCGTGCAAATGGCGTGCCTCGAAGCACATCGCGCCGGTTTGACACCCCAGAGGGGAACATCTAGTAGCAGCCGAGCGCCCGGGCCCTGGGGTAGATTAAAGGTGCGGCGCCCGGCTTCGGCGCGTGGACACTAACGACGTCCATTTCTGTTTTCCTCTGAACGGGCATTCTTCGATACTGAATGCCCCGCTCTGCTCATTACTTGAGCTTGCCAGAACCCAAGTCTCGCGCTTGGATAGCTGCGCGGGTCCTTGGCGTGACACCTAGACCCCGGCACACCCGCTAGCCTCAGGCCATCCATCCGCAAGAACCCCTGTCGGACGCATCCCCCGGCAGGGGTTTTGCTTTCGACGGTCTGGGCAAACTGGTACGACATGCAGGGCGGCGCCTCGGCAGAAAAAGCCGATGCCCTGTCCCGGCGGCACCCGTCGCCGGCGATGCATCAGGCGCGGCAACGCGCCGTTGGCCACTTCACGGCATGCCGTCGGCGCCGACCTTCTCCAGCGGCGGAAGAAAGCGCGGCGCCGTCGATTTCGATCTTGATTGCCTGGTTCGTTGTGAAAAGTTCCGAAGACAAGTGCGGCTCCACCGCCATTCGAGCAACGAAGCGAAAGACCCGTTCATGGTTGGGCTTACCTGCGCCAGTTGCGATCGATTCTGAGCCAAAAATCGCGTCGTTCTCTTTCGGCAGCGTGCCACAAAACGAAGCGGGTGTTGCGCGGCCAAAATTGAACGGTCATTTCATTGACCAAATTGGCACAGCGTCGGATAGTTGGAGCCATCAATGGCTGTGAAGGTCGATCGCATGAGAGCGAACAAGCAGATGAACGGAAATACGCGCAAGCGCGTTGCCCGACGTTGCTTCGCTGCGGCGATCGGAGCTTGTTGCTGACCAGATCGGATTAAATCCCCGCATCATTGTCAGACAGGAGCGCCGGCATTTCGGTGAATGAGTACCGATGTCCCGAGCCTACATCATCGAAGTCAATAACCGCACAGCCGGTATCGTCACAGGCGACGAACGCGGCTTCAGTTTCTTCTCGTCCGAGCGAATGTTCGACAGTCTCGAAGGCCGCCAATTCGGCTCCGCGCCTGATGCGGAGCTCGCGGCGCGCGCGCTGTTCAATGCCGAGCGCCACGCGGGGACAGCAAACTGTCGGATCTGACGAGAGAGGGCTGATCGCGCGGAGTGACGGGCCGAGGCGTGTTGGTGCTGCCGAGCGCCGCGGCGGAATAGCCGTCGAGCCTCATGCATGTCAGGCCGGGCCGGTCGTGCCCTGACCTGGCGCGTTTCAAATCGTCTAGGCCCCGGTGAGATGGGCCACCAGGACGTGATCTGCTGCCTCGGCGAATTCTGCGGCGCGCTCCCTGTATAGCGTAGCTTCCGCTTCGGTCGCCGCTCGGGTGGACACACCGGCGTTCGCACTCCACGCCTTACGTCGTTTCGCACAGAAATCCTCAAGAGCCCAGAGGAACCATGGCGCCTGAACGAGCGCTTCGGCAGCCCTCGTGTTATCGGCCTCGAACGCGAAAGCCGGCTCGTTCGCAACATCCAGCACAAATATCTGTCGTTCTGTCCGCGCCATGAGCCAAGCGATGCCCTGCTTACAAGACCCTCGTGCGTAGCGAATAAAGCTTACTAATCGGAGTTGACGACGTCGGTGAAGCTGCGGTCGACGGCCTTGCCGACGTCGAGCTGCTTGGCGATAATTCCGTAGCGTGTGGCGCGATCAGACGCGGCCTGGACTTCCTTCACAACATCGTCGTCGATGGCGATCGGGCTCGTGTGCTGGGCTTTGTAGGCGCCTAACAGAACGTCTTCCGGGAGTTTGGTCAATTCGGCCGTGCTCCTCGCATAGTCAGCGATATGGTCCAGAGACCAGAGCCTGGCTTTGTTGAGGCGCTGCACAAGGCCTTGTACGGCCGCGCGCTTACTCGCGATCGCGGCGTCCGAGGCCACGATGAAGGTGATCGTCGGTGTCAGGCCCTGACCGTTGGCGATGATGCGGGCATGGTCCTTGATCGTCGCATAGGAAACATAGGGCTCCCAGACCGCCCATCCGTCGATCGAGCCGACCAGCAGCGCGGTCTTGGCGTCGACGGGGCCGAGCGGAACGAACGTGGCATCGCTGACGGAGAAACCCGTTTTCTCCAGCGCGTCGATCAGGAACTGGCCCCAGCCACCGCGGGTGCCGGCGACGCGTTTGCCCTTGAGATCGGCGGCCGTCTTGATCGACGAGTCGTTGCGCACGAGAATCGCCTGCGTCTTGGCGTCGGAGCGGGTGCCACCGATCGCCTTGATCGGCGCGCCGGCGGCGTAGACCGACAGGAAAGCGAGGTCGCCGGTGTAGCCGACGTCGAGCGCTCCTGCATTCAACGCTTCAAGGATCGGCGCCGCCGCAGGAAACTCGGACCATTCGATCTTGTAGGGCAGGTCACCGGCAAGGCCTGAGATCTCGAGCAGCGAGCGATTGCCACCCTTTTGATCGCCGACACGCAGAACGACCGCATCCGCAGCGAAGGTTGCGACCGCCGAGCCCAACGAGACTGCGGCGGCGCAAAGCAACGCGGCGAGCCTTCGGACATGGGAGCGAGATCGTTGCTTCGTGTGGATCGTAACTGTCATACAAGACTCCTGGACCCGGCAATTCGAGCGCTCGCGCGATTGCGTGGAGTCTAAAACTGCGTACCGCTCAGTCAATGAAATGACTGACCGAATTGCAGGCTCGTCAGGAAACGAACCCATCGTTCTCGGCGTCATCTCTGAAAGCGAGCTATCGCCAGCGCGATTCGGTCAAATCGCCTGCATGTCGGTCGATCACGTCGGTGGAATATTCACGACACAACATCGAAATCGTTTTCATCGTCGCGTGCCGCGATCATGGAGATAATCGTTTGCAAGCCCGCGACATTCGAAATTCCATTTCATTGACGATGCCAGGTTGGCACCGCATCATTTGCAGGTGATTTTTCAGCGGCCAGACGCCGCGAGCACTTGATCCAGCCAACGCGCTTCCCGGAGGCGCGCAACGCCACGTGTTGCGTGACCGGCGGAGCCATGGCCGCAGAGGGAGTTGTCTATGAGCGGAGAAGGAAATCATCGTCTGCCGGCAGTTAATCGTCGGCGCTTGTTGCAGGCCGGCGCGGCTGCCGCATTTGCCGGACCGCTCGGAGCCTTGGGCGCGCAGGCGTTGTCGCTTCGTGCCGCGCCGCCAATCGACTTTTCCGAGTTCCCGATCTGCAGGACTGCGTCCGAGGCGCCGGCGCTGACCGGTGCGCCCCGCAAGCTGCGTCTCTGCTGGAATGCGGGCGCCGTCTGCCTGGCTCCAGTTCCGGTCGCGATCGACAATGGCTTCTTCCAGAAGCAGAACCTCGATGTCGAACTCCTCAATTATAGTGGCTCGACGGACCAACTGCTCGAAGCCATCGCGACCGGCAAGAGCGATGCGGGGCTTGGGATGGCGCTGCGCTGGCTGAAGCCGCTGGAGCAGGGGTTCGACGTTAAGATCGCGGCCGGAACGCATGGTGGCTGCATGCGCGTCCTGACGCGGGCCGACTCCGGCGTGAACAAGCTCGCCGATCTCAAGGGCAAGATCGTCGCCGTCGGCGATCTGGCCGGGCCGGACAAGAACTTCTTCTCGATCCGGTTGGCCAAGCTTGGCATTGATCCGAACAAGGACGTCGATTGGCGCGCTTATCCCGGCAATCTCCTCAACGTGGCCGTCGAGAAGGGCGAAGTTCAAGCCTTCCTGTCATCCGATCCGCTCGCCTATCTCTGGCTGAAGGGCAGCGCCTACAAGGAGATCGCGTCCAATCTGGATGGCGAGTACCGTGACATGACCTGCTGCATCCTGGGCCTTCGCGGCAGCCTTGTGCGCGATGAGCCGCAAGTGGCGCGCGCCGTCACTCAGGCGCTCTTCGACGCCGCGATGTTCACCTCGCAGAACCCGCAGAAGGCCGCGCAATCATTCCAGCCTTATGCGCCGAAGGCAGCGTCGCTGGCGGATCTCGAGGGAATGGTCCGCTATCACACCCATCATCACCATCCCGTCGGTGAGGTGCTCAAGCGAGAACTCAAGGCCTATGCGGACGATCTGAAGACCGTGTCAGTGTTCAAGCCGAGCACGGACACGGCCAAATTCGCGGAACGCATCTATGTCGACATATTCGCAGTCTGACGGGATCGCCGCCAAGGCGGGCCAGTCGAGGTCGCGCGGTGAGGGTCTTATCGATTGGTTGCGCATCTCCGGCCCCGGAACCGCGGCCGCCATCGCCTGGGCCGCATTCGGTCTGTCATGCCTTCTGTGGGACGATCTTGGCGACTGGTCGAGAACCCACTCGCTCGGGATCGTGGCGTTTGTCATCGCCGCGCTTGGCTTTTTTGGAACGCTGAGCGCCGACTATCTTGGTAAGTCGGGGACGGCGCTGCGCCAGCGCGCGCCGTGGCTCCTGGTGCTCGGGCTGTTTCTGACGCTATGGGAGGTCGCGACCGCGAAATTTGCTTGGCTGCCATTGCCGTTCTTTCCGCCTCCGCAGGCGATCATCGAGGTCTACACCGACGATCTGCCGAAGCTGCTCGACGGCGTCTTGGCTTCGGTCAAGCTTCAGCTTGGCGGATACGTCATCGGGGCTGCGCTGGGCTTTCTGACAGGTGTGTCGATCGGCTGGTCACGAAGTGTCGGCTACTGGGTCCACCCGATCCTGCGCTTCATCGGGCCGCTTCCTGCGACGGCCTGGCTGCCGATTGCCTTCTTTACGTTCCCGTCAAGCTGGAGCGCCAGCACCTTCCTGATCGCATTGGCGACGGGCTTTCCCGTCACGGTGTTGACCTGGTCCGGCGTCGCCAGCGTCAGCAATGCCTATTACGACGTCGCGCGGACCCTTGGTGCCAAACCATCGTTCCTGGTTCTGAAGGTCGCGATTCCAGCCGCCCTGCCGCATGTGTTTGTCGGCCTCTTCATGGGACTGGGCTCCTCGTTCGCCGTGCTTGTCGTCGCGGAAATGATCGGCGTGAAGGCGGGACTCGGCTGGTACCTGCAATGGGCGCAAGGCTGGGCCGCCTACGCCAACATGTATGCCGCGCTCATCGTGATGTCGCTGCTGTGCTCGGGCGCGATCACGCTTCTTTTCAAGGTCCGTGACCGTTTGCTTGCGTGGCAGAAAGGCGTCGTCAAATGGTAGCGCAGACCGTTGCAGAAGCCATCGCGTATCCGGCGGTCGGTGCCGCAATCGATATCGAGCGTGTCAGCCATTCGTTCGACATCGACGGGGCTGAGCTTCCGGTCCTGGACGATGTCAGCCTCATCGTCGAACCCGGGGAATTCGTTGCGCTGCTGGGGCCGTCCGGCTGTGGCAAGTCTACGTTGCTGCGTCTCATCGCTGGGCTCGACAAGCCGCGGTCGGGCGTCGTGCGCGAGGACGAAATTCGTGTCAAGGGACCTCATCCCTCGCGGGTGGTCGTGTTCCAGGACCCGACGCTGTTTCCCTGGCGGTCGGTGTGGGACAATGTCGCGCTCGCTCTCGAAGCGCAGGGCATCCTGAAGAGCCAGCGGCAGCGGGTCGATGCCGCGCTCGATCTCGTCGGGCTATCGGCGTTCCGCAATGCCTATCCGCATCAATTGTCCGGCGGCATGGCCCAGCGCGTGGCGCTGGCGCGGGCGCTCGTAAACGATCCGAAAGTGCTGGTGCTCGATGAGCCGCTGGGCAAGCTCGATTCGCTGACGCGGATCACGATGCAGGCCGAGATCGTTTCGCTCTGGCATCGCAAGGGGTTTACGACTCTGCTCGTGACCCATGATGCGGAAGAAGCGCTATTTCTTGCCAATCGTGTCGTCGTTTTGAGCGATCGGCCGGCGCGCATCAAGGCCGGCATAGCGGTTGAGCGGCCCTATCCGCGCCATCGCGGCGATCCTTACCTCGCTGATCTACGCAAGCAGATTCTGGGCCTGCTGGGATTGGATGCCACATGGTGACATCAATCGCTAGCGCAGCAGTCAGGCCGGCGGTCCCACCCAGCGAGGCCGAGATCATTGCACGCGCCTCTCAGCTCGCTGGGCGATTTGCCGAACGCGCGGCGGTACATGACCGGGATGCGAGTTTTCCGTTCGAGAATTTCGAGGACTTATCCGAAGCTGGGCTGCTCTCGCTCACAATTCCCGTGGCGCTCGGTGGTGCAGGCGCGGGCGCCCTTACGGTCGCGAGCGTGCTCCGGATCTTCGGCAAGGCCGATCCGTCGACCGCGCTCGTGCTGTCGATGCACTACATCCAGCACTTCGTCATGGCGCGCAACGCGCATTGGCCAGCCCGGCTTGTCCGCAAGCTCGCCAAGGAATTGGTCGATGGCATCGCCTTGATCAACGCGCTCCGGGTCGAGCCGGAATTGGGATCGCCGGCACGCGGGGGGCTGCCGGCAACGATCGCGCGGCGCACCGAGACCGGCTGGCGGCTGACGGGGCGGAAGATCTATTCCACGGGCGCGCCGATCCTGAAATGGTACGCGGTATGGGCGAAAACCGACGAGGCGGACAGGCGCGTCGGGATGTTCCTGGTTCCAGCGGGCCTGCCGGGAACGCGCATGGTCGAGACCTGGGATCATCTCGGACTGCGCGCCAGCGGTAGCCACGATGTCGTCTTCGAGGACGTGGTGTTTCCGCTCGACCATGAGATCGATGTCCGCAAGCCGGACGATTGGCGGACGCCCGATGTCACGCACGCAACCGTTCATGCCATCTTTGTCGCGGCGATCTATGACGGCGTCGCACACGCGGCGCGCGACTGGCTGATCGCTTTTCTCAGGAACCGTGTCCCAGCCAATCTCGGCGCGCCGCTCGCGAGCCTGCCGCGGGCCCAGGAGACCCTGGGTGCGATCGAAGCACGTTTGACCGTGAACGCGCGGCTCATCGAGAGCCTCGCCGCCGATTTCGACGACGGCGTTGTGCTCAGCGCGGCGGAATCGAATGTCGTCAAGCTCACGGTGACGAATAACGCGGTCGCCGCGGTCGAGGAGGCGCTGTCGCTGTCGAGCAATCACGGGCTGAGCCGGACCAACGCGCTGGAGCGGCACTATCGCGATGTGCTGTGCGGACGGGTGCATACGCCGCAGGACGATTCCACGCGGGTGGCCCTGGGCCGCCTGGCGCTTGGACTTTGAGATTTGGGACATCAAGCGACAGCAGAGGAGACACCATGTCCGTCGAGTTCATCGGCTTCATCAGCAACAACAATTCCTCCGAGACCATCGTTCGCAACGGTCCGATCCTGGATCCGATCCATATCGAGACGGTAGCGAAGGCGCATGAGAACGCCGGTTTCGACCGCGCGCTGCTCGCCTTCCATTCGACCACACCGGACAGCCTGCAGGTCGCCCAGCATGTTCTTGGCGTGACCGAGCGGCTCAATGTCCTGATCGCGCAGCGGCCCGGCTTCACGGCACCGACCTTGCTCGCCCGGCAGTTCGCGGTGCTGGATCAATTCTCCCGCGGTCGGGTCGCCCTTCACGTCATCACCGGCGGCAACGCGACGGAATTGAAGCAGGACGGCAACACCATCGATGACAAGGACGAGCGCTATGCCAGGACCAGCGAGTTTCTGGATGTGGTGCGCGCGGAATGGGCCAGCGAGAAGCCGTTCACCTATTCGGGCAAATATTACCAGGTCGAGAATGGCTTCTCGCAGGTGAAGCCCTACCAACCCGGGGGCATCCGGATCTATTTCGGCGGCGCCTCGGATGCCGCCATTGAAGTTGCCGGAAAACATGCCGACACGTTCGCGCTCTGGGGCGAATCCTACGCACAGGTGCGTGAGCAGACCGCACGTGTCCGCGCTGCCGCGGCCAGGCATGGTCGGCCCGCGCCGCGTTTCAGCCTTTCGGTACGGCCGATCATCGCAGATACTGAGGAGCATGCCTGGGCGAAGGCGCAGGCCATTCTCGAGCGCGCGACCGCTCTGCAGGACAAGACCGGCTATCGCAAGCCGGCGGACGGTCGCGCGACCGCCGGCGCGCGGCGCCTGCTGGCGATTGCGGAGCAGGGGAGCCGGGTCGACAAGCGGCTCTGGACCGAGATCGCGAAGCTGACCGGGGCCAATAGCAATACCACCGCGCTTGTCGGAACGCCCGAGCAGGTCGCCGAAGTGTTCGGCGACTATTACGATCTCGGCATCACCCATTTCCTGGTCCGGGGCTTCGATCCGCTGATCGATGCCATCGAATATGGCCGCGAGCTCATTCCGCTGACGCGCAAGCTGATCGCCGAGCGCCAGGTCGACAAGGGAGTGGCCGCGGAATGAAGCGCCTTTTGCTGGCTGGACTTCTGCTTGGCATCGCCGGCCACGCCTTCGCGCAATCCACCTTGCGGGTTGGCGATCAGAAGGGAAACGCACGGGCCGTGATGGAGGCGGCCGGCGTTCTGAAGGATGTTCCCTACCGGATCGAATGGAAGGAGTTTGCAGCCGCGGCGCCGCTGCTGGAAGCGCTAAGCGCGGGCGCGATCGAGACCGGGCTGGTCGGCGATGCGCCCTTCACCTTTGCCGCTGCGTCCAACGTCCCGGTCAAGGCGATTGCCGCGATCCGGCAGTCGCAAGAGGGGCTCGCCATTCTCGTTCCCGACCAATCTCCGATCAGGAGTTTCGAGGAGCTGCGTGGCAAAAAGATCGCAACCGGCCGCGGCTCGATCGGTCATCAACTGATTCTCGCGGCGCTGGAAGCGAAGGGATGGACGTTAAACGACGTCCAGATCGTGTTTCTCGCGCCGTCGGACGCAAAGATTGCTTACAGCCAGGGCTCAGTCGACGCCTGGTCCACCTGGGAGCCCTATGTCAGCCAGGAGGAAGTGCTTTTCGGATCCCGCCGCGTGATGACCGCGGAAGGCCTGACGGCGGGACTCAGCTTTCAGGTCGCCTCGCCGCAGGCCATTCGCGACAAGCGCGAGGCGCTTCAGGACTTTGTCCGGCGCCTGGCCGCAGCGCGGGCATGGTCGCTCGGCAACGCTAAGGGTTACGCTGAGACCTGGGGCAAACTGATGAATATCCCGGCCTCGGTATCGTTGAACTGGCTGGCACGGGCGAAGATCCGGCTTGCCCTGATCGACGATAGCGTCGTCGCAGACGAGCAGAAAACGATCGACCTCTATTTCCGGTCCGGCCTGATCAGCCGCAAGTTGGATGCATCTGACATCGCCGACCGCTCGTTCGCCGTAGCAATCGCGCAAGGCGCCGGGCTATGAGGCTCTGACCAGCCGCCTGACCTTTGGACGATCAAGCAACTGTGAGGCGAGAACAACCATCCGCGGAGGTGTCGTCCTGGATAACGTTCTTTCCGATTTGCGGTCCGCGGGCATGGCAACATTGTCTTTTTCAACGATGCGCTTGTCCGGAAAAGCACCTCGCCCAAGTTAAATGAGAGACCAGCGTACTGGAGATTTGCCATGGGCCTACAAGAAACTAAAATCGAATCGCTTCCCTTCGTGACAGCCGAACTTAACTATCTCGCTCCAACACCGGGCAAACCGCGAACCTACGCCTTTGATCCGCCGCCAGGCGAGCCGAAGACCACGGCCCTGCCGGAGCCACGCCAGATTCCCATTTTCGATGCGCGTCTGATCGCCGAAAATATTTCGCTGGATCGTGAGGGCTTTGCGCTGGTTCGTTACCCGACCGCGGTCAAGAACTTCTATGACGAGAAAGAAGTGAGGAGCGTCTACTATCCCGCGGCGGAAGCGTTCATCAGGGCGACATTGAAGGCGGATCGCGTCTTCATCTTTGACCATACCGTCCGCAGACGCGTCGAAGGCGGGTCCGACATCCGCGGCGCGGGTCCGCGGCAGCCTGCAACACGCGTCCATGTCGATCAAACCGCCGCGTCGGGTCCGAACCGGGTGCGTGAGCACTTGCCCAACGAAGCGGAAGAACTCCTCAAGGGCCGGGTGCAAGTGGTCAATCTGTGGCGGCCGATAAGGGGGCCGTTGCTCGATGCGCCGTTGGCGATGTGCGATGGCCGGACCGTTGCTCCCGATGATCTTGTCGCCTCCGATCTGATCTATCCCGGTCGGCGTGGTGAAACCTATTCCGTGAAATATAATCCCAACCATCGCTGGTTCTACTTCCCGGAAATGAGCGCCGACGAAGCGCTGCTCCTGAAATGCTACGATTCCGCCACCGACGGCAGGACACGATTTGGGCCCCATACCGCGTTCATCGACCCGACGACGCCGGCGGACGCGTCGCCACGCGAGAGCATCGAACTGCGCACCCTGGTGTTTCACAAGCATTGATCCCGGCGGGGCTTCAGCTCCGCAGCGCTGCCAGCAATTCGTCAGGCTGCTCTGCCATCAAAATATGGCCGGCGCCTGATAGGACTAACGTGCGGGAGTGGGGGATCAATGAGGCATCGCGGCCGCGAGCGCCTTGCCGATCCTAGCCGGCGTCAGCATTCTGCAGCCGACCAAGCAACGCACCTACTGTCACAAATCAGGGCAGTGCGTCAGCTCGTTCCGCGGGACCTGTCTGCCGAAGCCGGCTCCCATGAGCTTGCTCGGCTTCGAGTCGGGCGCTGCACTCGAAAAGAAAATGCCCGCTGCCGCCCGGCGGTTCGTCAGGGCGTTCGTTCTCTGGCCGGTGCAAAGAAAAGAATTCTGTAAGATTGCCTGCTTTGCGGCGCGTGGTTTCATGCGCCCCCTTGTACTTTATTCCCGAGGTCAAGCTATGACGTCTCCACCAAATGCCTGCAATACCCCACGCGAATTGAGCACGCTTGGGCGTCCGCTGCCTCGGGCGAAGCATTACGCCGGTCGAATGGCGTGACGATCGTTGCGATCGGATCCTCTTCGACCGAGGGGGATGGCGCGAAGAGCAAGGACGCATCCTATCCGAGTTGGCTGAACGTGGCTCTTTCGGCCCGATTTCCGGGCAACAAAATCAACGTGCTGAATCTCGGCGTCGGCGCGCAGGAAGCGCCGGACGAAGCCGCGCGCTTCAAAAAGGATGTGTCGGCCAACAATCGGTCGCTCGTCATCTGGCAGGTGGGCACCAACGCGGCCTGGAACGACTACTATCTGGATGATGTGAAGGCGGCCATTCTGCGGGGCCTTGATCATCATTTGGGAGTGCCGGCGGACATCATCCTGATGAACTTGCAATACGCGCCGGCTGTGCTTGACCAGCAACAGCAGCAGCCGACGCCGGCTACCCGCGCGATGCTGGATATCATCGCAAGGATCGCAGCAGATTCTGGGTTGGCTCTCTTTCGCCGCTTCGAAATCATACGCCATTGGCACGTCGTGGAAGGTATCCCGTTCGACCAAATGATCAGCAATTTTGATGGCAACTGGCTCCACCAGAATGACTGGAGCTACAATTGTATCGCCGAAGCTCTCTGCGATGGCATCGTTGAAGCCGCAAGCAATGACCGAGCGGGGCTTGGCGCCGTGTGAAGGAAGTCATGCCCGCAGCGAATTTCCTCGGCACGCCCGCTATGCCGAATTGCGCTATGGGTTCGGCGTTCACGCGTTTCCGTCTCTTGTACCGCCGCAACTTATGCGACGCTGGCTTGGCCACGCTTCCTTGAAGACACGTCCATCCATGGCGACGTGATAGGTCCGGACGAGCGAGCTTTCGCGGCGAGGATGTGGTCAGAAAACTGACTGGCCTATCCAGTCACGTCACCTCGCGAGACGACCTAGCTGACCGCAGGCACGTTATCTTTGATAAATCGGTTGGCGATCTTGGGAGACACTTCAAGCGGGGTCCGCTTCATCGCGTAACGATGCCAGAGTTTCTTTCGACAGTGGCTTGTTTGACGGCCAACAGAACTGATTCAACTGAAGGAAGCTCCCAACTGGTTGATCCCTGCAATAGGCCATAAGCACGCGTATAGGCTTTGACTGCTTTCAACGCTAAATCTCCCTCGAAAGGGGAGCCGCCAAGCATGTCGGTACAGAAAATTGCCGCATATTGTTCCGTGTGGTCCTTAGATGCGAATTGCATAAGCTGTCTGAGATCAGCCTTTGTTCTGGGAGCGACATACGAGGCTCCTGCGGTTTTTGCCAAATATAACCAGCCGTCATTGCGGCCAGTTTTACGATTTCCTCCAGAAGCAGCCCCCCACAGAGTTGGCTTTCTTCGGGCAGATCTTTTTGCAACTCACGTTGCGAAGAATGTCGGTGATCTTTGCTTCTGGTGTGCTCATGCCTCAATCATTCCGCCAGCACGAGGGGCTGTCCAGGCCAACTGGCCCGGAATCCTGCTGCTCCCTTGCCCCAAGAACGCGACGCCAATCGTCCTTCATGGCTGCGCCCGTGCTTCGGAAGCAAGGCGATGATAGCCAATCGGCTCGGGACGCACCACCAGCTTTCCCGGCAAGCATCTTCCACGGCCTTTTACGTTTTCCTCGATCAAGGGACTGTTCGATGCGCTGGATTCTTGAATTAAGCGGTTGCAGTCACCTACAGACCCGGGAACAGCATGCCGGTTCGGCGGGCGTAGGCGTCATAGACCTCTGCACCCAATTCATTGCGGAGAAACCGTTCCTCCAGTCGCGCCTTGATCCAGAATCCGATTATGACCAGCACCAAACCGGCGAACGCGAGTGGCCTTACTTCCAGCGCCGCCGTCGCTGCAGCGGCGACGATAATACCGGTGTAAATGGGATGCCGAACCAGGCTGTACGGGCCGGTGTTGATGATATGATGATCCGT
The DNA here is from genome assembly GCA_963822795.1 of uncultured Alphaproteobacteria bacterium. Taxonomy (GTDB): domain Bacteria; phylum Pseudomonadota; class Alphaproteobacteria; order Rhizobiales; family Xanthobacteraceae; genus Bradyrhizobium. The sequence goes on along the minus strand of CAWGJM010000039.1, from coordinate 22,073 downwards.
CTTGCGCGTGACTGAACTCGACCACATCCGCCCGAGGTGAATGCGCGCCCACCAGCAGAATGCGAAACCAACTGCGGCGAGGCCGACAAGACACCACCTCACTTCCAACGGTGTCTCCCATAGCACGGGTTCATTACCGACAGGGCGTCGAGCAGCAAACAGAAGCAACATACCGACAACTGTAACGATGCGATAGACGAGTTCGGAGCGAAGCTGCGGCCTGGCCTCGGTGCGGTTGGACCAGGACGCCGCGATCAGCCATGACAGAACCCATATGGCCCATACCCACAGGATGGCTGAAGACGGTGACATGGCTATCGCCCCTCGCGTGGGACTGGAAACAAGTCAACAAACATCGACTATCCTCGTAGGAAAGAATTGAAATTGGGGCTAGCAGCGCGATTCGCCTTTCGTTTAGAACGTCCAGCAAAACGTCCAACATCGCGTCCAACATTGTGTCCAACAAAAAATAACAGCTTCAGATAACTCCTTGTTTTTGCAGTCGTACTTGTTTGTTGCGGAGCATCTGACCCGCTCCGATGGGGCTCTTCACCCGCTCCGATTTTCTACGCTACTCTATGACTTTGTGCGATTTAACACCCTATTGAACGCCATGCTCACCCGCCGGCCTCCAAACAAGCCTTCTCGAGCGCTTGTAGCTACCGGCAGCCTTCTTGAATGTCGTTTCTTCCGCACCGGTAGCTTTCAGCATAGTTCCACCAATAACTTGTTGCGATACAGGACCTGAAGCGCTTGCCTTGCTGCACGCGTTGGACAGAGGACGATATGGCCGCACGACGCGATCGCGCTTAAGGGTTAGGGACGTCGGGATCGGCAGCGGCGTCGATGTAGTGCGTGTCGGTGGGACCAAATCCGGTGATGTAGACGGTCGCAGGCTCATCCTGGGTCAAGGCGAAGTGCGGTGCATCGACCGGCTCGGTGTAGAAGCTGCCCGGCTCCAAAGCCTTAACCTCAGTCTCGTCGGCACTGGAGCCGTAGCCGAAAAACCGTCGCTGACCCGATGATCGCCATGGGGCGACGGCGGCGACGGGCGGCCGTTATCGTACGGTTCTGGCAGGTGCAGGCGCAACTTCCAGCGAGGCCGCGCCTTGGGCGGCCTCAGCTTTTACGGCGCTCTTCAGCGAACGGACCCATTCCGCGTCCCCCACCGCTTGGGCGAGGAGTCTTGCCCCGATCATCGCCGCGAACAGGACCTTGGCTTCCTGATCGGACGACGCGCCGTTCGCCGTGCCGGACTTCGCCAGGTGATCGAGAAACTGCGAGTACAGGGCTTCCGTCCCGTTCCTGTAGGATTGGCGTGAAGACTCGTCGGCGGCCTCGGACGTCACGTGGGGCGCGAAGGCGATCATCGGACAAGCCTGATCGGCCCCTTTCTTCTTCAGATAGTAGTCGACGATGGCGGCCGATCGAAGACCTGGATCGTCGTACTTGCGTTCGGAAACTTGGCGCCAAGTAGCCGAGGATTGCTCGAAGCTAAGAGAGAAGACCTCCTCAACCAGGGCGTCCTTAGATTCAAAATGCTTGTAGAAGCCGCCTATCGTCATGTCCGCGGCGCTCATGACCTCGGCTACCGAGACGTTGTCCACGCCGAACTCGCGGAAGAGGCGAGCGGCGCACTCCACGATCCTCTGCCGGTTTTTCTGCGCCTGCTCGTGCGATGAGCGACCCATATTCGTTATTCCTTTCCGAACTCGATCGAGATTCGTGACGGTATGCCGGCGTCGGCGGTTGAAGGAACCGCTGCCTTGCAAACAATCGTGACTGGCCAAAATAGATTATATTCATTATCTATTTTTTTGGAAGCCTCAGGCGTGCCCTTTCGATGAAGGAACACATCATGACCACGACCTACGACCCCAAGATCACGGCGCTTCTCTGCATCGATTTCTACAACGATTTCCTGAGCCAAGGCGGCAAGCTCTGGCCCTGGGTCAAGGACATGGCGAAGGAGGTCAATCTTCTCGACAACCTGCGCACCATTGTGCGCACGGCCCGCGAGGCCGGCATCAAGATCTATCACGTGCCCCATCACCGCTGGGAACCGGGCGATTACGTGAACTGGAAGTATCCGTCGCCCTATCAACTCGGCGCCGGCGAGCGTCAGGCTTTTGCGAAAGGCACATGGGGCGGCACCTTTCACGATGATTTCCAGGCCCAGGAGGGCGACATCGTCGTCACTGAACACTGGGCGTCGAGCGGCTTTCCGAACACCGATCTCGAGCACCAGCTCAAGCGCTACGGCAAGGAAAAGATCATCTGCGTGGGCCTGCTCGCCAACACATGCATTGAGGCGACGGCGCGCATCGGAATGGAACTCGGCTTCCACGTCACGCTCGTACGCGACGCCACCGCGGCCAGGTCGCCCGAAGCCTATCACGCCGCTCTGAACATCGATGGCCCGACCTACGCGCACGAAATCCTGACGACTGCCGAACTGCTCAAGGCGATCAAGGCGTCCTCTGTTGCTGCTGCGGCCTGAGAGGAAGAAGCGTGACTGGCGACATCGAGACCGCGGTCCACTATCGGTACATGGAGCCGCTGCTGGCGACCGGGCGCATTCCGAACTCGGGCGAGGTCGCCGAGCGGCTCGGCGTTCCGGTCGAACGCGTCCGGTGCGCTCTGCGAAGCTCGCCGACTCGCACGGCGTCGTCCTGCACACGCACGTTTGCGAGCCTTGGGTCATCCATCCGTTCTCCGTCTCTCCGACCGCGACATGGGTCGAGAGCGGTAACCGGGGATGGTGGGCCACTTGCATGTGGTGCGCCTGCGGAGTCGCCACGCTCGTCGGCGGCGACGCCACCATCCACACGCGGATCGGCGGCGAGGGCGAGGACGTAGACATCCATGTCGAGAAGGGCAGGGTGCGCGAGTCCGATCTGTGGGTCCATTTCGCGTTGCCGCCGCGGAACGCCTGGGACTGCGTCCACCATTTCTGCGCGACCGTCCTGCCGTTCCGCAGTCCCGAGGACGTCCGGACTTGGTGCGACCGCCACGGCATTCCGATGGGGGCCGTGGCGCCGATAGTCCAGGTCATGGATCTCGGAAGGGAGTGGTACGCGCGCCACGCCTATCCGGACTGGCGAAAATGGACCGTGCGAGAAGCCGCCGAGATTTTCCGCAAAGTCGGGTTCGTCGGCGATTTCTGGGAAATTCCCACAACCGAAGGAGGTTTTTGATATGCCTGTAGCCAAGATCCATGTGCACGAAGGTGCGTTTAGGGATAGCGAGCTTGCCACGATCGGGACGGCCGTGCAGGCCGCACTCGAGGAAGTGCTCTCGGTCCCGCCGGAGGACTACTTCCGCATCACGCACGTTCTTCCGAAAGGACAATTCGTCCACACGCCCGCCTTCGTCGGCTGCACGTACAGCGAGCGTCTCGTCCTCCTCGAGCTGACTTTTATCTCTGGTCGTCCGAAGGATAAGCGCCTCGCGCTGCTCGCCGCGTTGAACCGACTCGTCGTGGAGAAAGTCGGCCTGAGACCGGACGATCTCGTCGTCCTGATCTACGAGATGCCCGGCGAGAACATCTCTTTTGGCCAAGGACTCGCGCAGCGGGCGCACATCTCGGCTTGAGCAGTCTCGGTGCCCGATCCAACTTCATCCGGCTGGCCCGTCGTCGTACGGTTCGGGTCGGCACTATTGGGAGGACCTAATGCATAAGGCCGTAATCATGCGCGTCGGTCCGGATCGGGGGCTGGGTGCGCAGCTCTGCAAGCGCTTCGCCAAGGAGAGGCTGCATCAATCCATCAGGCACGCCCCCGCAAGCGAGTTCGAATCACGGCACGTGGCTATTCTCGCTTATCCGGGTGTCGCGTTGCTCGATGCTGTCGGGCCGCTCGAAGTCTTTGCGGCCGCTAATCTCGTTCTTGCCGAGCGCTCACCACGGTGCGCTAAACCGTACCAGGTCGAAATCTGGTCCGAGCACGTCGGAGCGATTGACGGATCTTGTGGTGTTAGCTTGAATGCGACGCGCTCGATTGCGACGGAAGCACCTTTCGAGCTCGATACCCTGATCGTGGCGGGCTCGCCCGGGATCAACAACCCTGCCTCCCGGCCTTGTGTCGACTGGCTCAGGCAGTCTACCGGAGGAATTCGCCGGGTGGGCGGAATCTGCACCGGCGTTTTCCTGCTCGCGGAAGCCGGCTTGCTAGATGGTTGCCGCGCCGTGACGCATTGGGCCTTCTGCGATGAGTTGGCGCGGCGCTATCCGACGATCAAGGTCGATCCCGATCCGATCTTTCTGCGAGACGGCCGCTTCTACACGACCGCTGGCATGACCGCTGGGATGGATCTCGCCCTGGCGCTGGTGCAGGACGATCTCGGTCGCGACGTGGCACTTGCAACCGCCCGGCTGCTGGTGCTGTTCCTCAAGCGCCCCGGGGGCCAGTCGCAGTTCAGCGCTCATCTCGCAGCCCAGCTCGATGGCGACGGGCCTATCGCCGAACTGCAGCGTTGGATTCTCGACCACCTCGATACTGATCTTACAGTTGAAGCGCTTGCAGAACGAGTGCATATGAGTCCACGCAATTTCGTCCGCAACTTCGAGCGAGAGGCGGGTGCGCCGCCCGGCGTTTTTGTAGAAGGCGCCCGCCTCGATGCAGCGCGCCGTGCTCTTGAGGACAGCGAGGATCAGCTCGAGACCATCGCCAAGCGGTGCGGCTTCACCAGCGCCGAAATCCTTCGTCGCCTCTTTCAGCGACGCCTGGGCGTGAGCCCGACCTCTTACAGGAAGCGCTTTCGATCGGTGCGCTGAAGGGCATAAAGGCGGGACGATGTTGTGTGTCCTTGAAAGTGGAGGGTGGTCGATTCCCGGCCTGACCGCGAGACCGGCTCCAATCCCATATTTGGCAGGAAACGTGGGACGGATGGCATGGTCCGGGGTGTCGCGGGCCCTGTAGATTCCGTCTCCAACATTGAGCGATGGAGCGGACCAATGGAAAACGCAAAACACATCGCCCTTCGCGCTTTGACCGGCGCCTTCATCGACCGGGATCCGAGCGTGGTAGAACGCTATTTTGCCCCAGACTACATTCAGCATAATCCCGTCATTCCCAGCGGTCGGACAGCCATTCCTGGCCTGATTGCCGGCTTGAGCAAGGAGTTTTCCTACGAGCCCGGCATGGTCGTGGCGGAGGGCAATCTGGTGATGGTGCACGGCCGCTATGTCGGCTGGGGACCGAAACCCATGATCGCCGTCGATATTTTCCGCGTGGTGAATGGCAAGCTGGTTGAGCACTGGGACGTGATGCAGGAAGAAGTGCCCGCGGCCGCAACGGCTAGCGGCAACTCCATGTTCAGCCCGATCCGCAGCGGATCGTGACGGACGACGCCATCACGACTGCGTCGTCATAGTGCAGCGCCGGTAGCTCCATCACAACATCCATGTCTCGCGAGCATGGAGCCAGCCTACAAAGTCTTCTTCAAGCGGACTAGCGGTCTATATAGCAAAAATGGGACGTCATCCAGGATGAGCCCATGTGGGAACAGTCGCGCAGCGGTCTCCCGATGTTCGGCGATAAATTCCCGGCCTGAGGAGTGGTGAGGATCGACTTGGGCGGCGCCGGAGAGTGTGATGGCAAAGCGAGATATCTTCAACAGGCGAATGCAGCACATATTGCGGCTGTCCGATGAGCACGCTCCAGGCATCAAGACTATTCAAAAGAATTCCCTTGCGGCGACGCGGTGCGAACTCGACATGCCTTTTGACGCCGTGACCAACCCGTCGCCTCGCGACGACGCCTATATGATCGTCATACAGATACACGGAAAGAATTCCCGCGAACTTTGGTTGGACGGCAAGCCGATAAAGACCGACCCGCTCCATGCAGGCGGCGTCGTGTTTCACGACATGCGCCAAGGCCCACGGTTCTATTTCCACGACCCTCTCAACTCCGTGAACTTTTATCTGCAGCGGAAGACTCTGGATGCGATCGCGGACGACGCTGACGCCCCGAGGATTTCCGATCTGAAGTTTACTCCAGGCGTGGGCGTCATGGACCACGTTGTAGGGGAACTCACGCAACTGCTTTTGCCGGCGTTCGATAACCCTGAGCAGGTCTCCCGGCTCTTTGCCGACTATATAAGCCTGGCTTTAGCCACTCATATCGCCCACGCGTATGGAGGCATGAGAAGCGTCGCCGTGCCCTCGCGAGGCGGTCTCGCCACATGGCAGGAACGGCGGGCAAAAGAGTTTATGAGCGCAAACCTTCAGAGAGATGTTTCTCTTGCGCAGCTTGCGACGGAATGCTCGCTATCGGCCGGGCATTTCGCTCGCGCGTTCCGGCGTTCGACGGGTCTGTCGCCGCACCAATGGCTACTTCAACATCGGGTTGATGAGGCGCATGGACTATTACTCGACCGTAGGCTCTCGCTCGCTGAGATCGCACGCGCCTGCGGTTTTGCCGATCAAAGCCACTTCACGAAGGCCTATACGCGTCTGCGTGGTATCTCCCCAGGCGCTTGGCGGCGACAGCAGGCAATTACCCCGAAGTCCTGAATAGGCGAACAGCAGCCGTGGTCCTACTCGATTAGAATCGAACAGACCAAGGATGTTTCGTTTTTACAAGAGCGCGCACGCCGGATCGCGTAGCTTTACGAAGTACCAGGAGTGTCAGAAGCGGAGTGGGATATGCCCAAACCGCACCGACTCACATTTTGGCAGGAAACGTGGCCCAATGGCATGGCCCAGGGGAATGCCGGCTCGGTAGAATTCTGATTACAGCAATTACAGCAGCGAGCAGCGGAGGGAGAAGTGGGAAAAAAAATGTCCACCTATCGCGCAGTGCAGGCGGTCAGTCCTGGAAAGCTGGAGCTGACCGAAAAGCCAGTGCTCGATCCATCAGCCGGTCACGTTCGCATCCGCGTCGAAGCATGCGGCGTCTGCCATTCCGACTCCGCGACCGTGGAGGGAGTCCTGCCAATCGAGTGGCCGAGGGTGCCCGGCCACGAAGCGGTTGGACGGATCGACGCGATCGGAGAGGGCGTTGAGGGCTGGAAGCTGGACCAACGGGTCGGCGTCGGCTTTCTCGGCGGCAACTGCGGATACTGCGACTATTGCCGCGACGGCGATCTCGTGAACTGCACCAACCAGGGCTACACCGGTGTGCAGCACGATGGCGGCTACGCCGAGATGATGATCGCCAAGGCGAGTGGCTTGATTGCCGTGCCGGACGACCTCTCCTCGGTCGATGCGGCGCCCCTGCTATGCGCCGGCCTTACGACCTTTAGCGCGCTCAGAAACGCGCCGGCGCGGGCAGGAGACCTGGTTGCGGTGTTCGGCGTCGGGGGACTTGGTCATCTCGGCGTGCAATACGCGCGTCACATGGGTTTCGAGGTTGTGGCGATCGACCGCGGCGACGACCGCGCCAATCTTTCGAAAGAGCTGGGCGCGCATCACTATTTGAACAGCTCCGCAGCCGACATCGCAAAAGAGCTGCAAAAGCTTGGCGGCGCACAGGTGGTGCTGGCCACGGCGTCGGGCGGCAAGGCAGTGGCCGCTGCCCTCGGCGGCCTGCGGCGCGGTGGCGTGGTGATTTCGCTCGGTGCGACCGATGAGCCGATCGAGGTGTCGGCGTTCGAGCTTCTCTTCAAGCAACTTGGCCTCGACGGCGCCCTGACGGGCACCCCGCGGGCGGGCGACGCGACGCTCAGATTCAGTGCGATGAGCGACGTCGCCGCCATGGTCGAGACCATGCCGCTCGAACGGGCGGCGGAAGCTTATGCGCGGATGATGTCGGGCGAAGCCCGTTTTCGGATGGTCCTGACCATGGTGTAGGCCTCACCGCCATCAACAGCAGCCCAAGGGGGTCATATGAGCAGCAGCCTAGATCTGAAGGCGATCACCGAAAAGTTTTTCGCCGCCTACGACGGTCATGACGTCGACGGCATGCTGGCTCTTTGCGCTGACGGCGCGCAAGGACGGTATCTTCCTTACGGCAAGAAAAGCGACATGCCGATCCGGGGTGGCCTTGAACAAATCTGGCGCGGCCTGCTGGGAGCAGTGCCCGATTTCGGAGTCGAGGTAGTTGAGATGATCCAGGGCGAAGGCAACATCGTCGTCGTACAGGCGTTGCTCGGCGGCGCCATGCCGGCGGATGTCCCTGGCCTTGTAACGAAAGGCAAGTCCGACCGCATCGCCCACGCCTACATCATCCGCTACAGCGCGGAGGGCAAAATCATGCGCCTGGATTGTTATTGGGACAACACCGCCATCAACGCCATTAAGGCGAGCGTTCTGTGAGCGCACGCGAAGACGTTCTGTCGAGAAGATGCGGCGTACCGCGTCGCGTCGCTGAGAAAAAGTCTGTGGGCAATTCTGACGTCTGGCGGAGGTTCCGATGAATCAATTTCAGAAAATATTCGACGCGCAGAAGGCGCTCTTCGCCACCGGGGTCACACGCAGCTACGAATGGCGCGTCGACCAACTCGATCGCATGGCCCGCATGATCAGGGAGAACGAGGCGCGCTTCCAGCAGGCGATGGCGAAGGAATTCAAGACGGCCTCGCAGGAATACATCTTCGAGACGGCGGCATCGGCTGGCGAAAGCGAGGTCCAGAAGAGCCAGCTGAAAAAGTGGATGAAGCCGGTCGAAGCACCGGTGCCACAATTCCTGGCCAAAACCGGCCACAAGGGGATGATCTATCGCGAGCCTTACGGCGTGGCGCTTATCATCGGACCGTTCAACGGACCTTTGCTCCTGCTGATCCGCCCGGCGCTCGCGGCGCTCGCGGCCGGAAATACCTGTATTCTCACGCTGAGTGAAGCACTCCCGGAAACGACGAAGGTGCTACTCGACCTTGTCCCGAAATATTTCGATCCAAGCGCCGTGACCGTCGTAGCCGGCGGCAAGGAGCAAAACACCGAGCTCCTGAAGCTCTCGTTTGACTTCATTTTCTTCACCGGCAGCACCTTTGTCGGGAAGATCGTTGCACAGGCGGCAGCGAAAAACCTCACGCCGGTTCTGCTCGAACTCGGCGGGATGAACCCGGCGATCGTCGACGAGACCGCAAACATTCCCGATGCGGCGAAGAAGATCGTCTGGGGTGCGATGGCCTGGGGCGGCCAATGGTGCACCTCGCCGGGCTATGCCTATGTCCATGAGTCCGTGGCGGACGCTTTCGCCGCCGAGGCCAAGAAGGCATTGGTTGAGCTATTCGGCAATGACCCGAGATCCAACTCCGACTACTCGCGCATCATCAACGCCCGCACGGTTGACCGGCTGGCCTCGCTCATCGATCCCGCCAAGGTGATCGCCGGCGCCAAGTCAGACCGCGATGCGCACTATCTCGATCCAACGCTTCTGTATCCCGTCACCTGGGATGACAAGATCATGGAGGACGAGGTCTTCGGACCCATCCTGCCGATCCTGACCTATAAGTCATTCGATGAGGCGATGGCGCGGATGGCGAAAACGGGACGTCCGCTCGCCGGCTTTATCTTCAGCCGCGATCAGAAAGCCATCGACCGGTTCATCGGCCAGCTGTCCTTTGGTGGAGGCGGCGTGAATCTGGTGAACGTTCATCTGTTCGTCGAGACCATGCCGTTCGGTGGTACCGGATCCGCCGGGATGGGCCACTACTATGGCAAGTATGGCTTCGATGCCCTTACACACGCCAAGTCGATGCTGATCTCCCCGCCCGACGTCGCGATCGAACATCTCTACTCGCCCTTTACCGAAGAAAAGAACCGGCAGCTTGCAGGATGGTTCGAGTACTGAGGCGATCTTGCCCCGGCACCATCTGGGGCAGCTGCCAATTATGATGTCGTCGTGATCAGCAGCGGGGTCGGCGGTTACCGCATTGCACATGATTGGCGCGCAGGTAAGCGAACTCATCGCCGAGGTCTGCCTCGCCATGGAGTTTCACGCCGATAGCGAGGATGTCGCCCGAACCTGCCACTCCCGCCCCGACGCGGTCGGAGGCCCCGCGGCAGGCCGCCATGGGCATCGACGGATGAATGACTCAATGCTAGGAGCGAGCCAACGGTCGACCCGATCAGCCCAGTGTTACATCAGTTTCGTGCGCGAGCCGATCAGCGCAAGCGGCCCGTGCTTCTTGTAGAGCCCTTCCACGGTCGAGTTATTAAGATGCGCGAGCTGGAACTCGACGACATCGCCATCCCATGCCTTGGCGTCCTTGATCTCTTCGTGGTGAGACAGGCCGAAGCGACCCTTGATGTAGCCGACGCGCAGTTCGAGCACCTCGATGGTCTTGGGGTAGCGCACCGCGACGATCCTGCCGCGTTTGACTTTCTCCACCTTCTTCTTCGCAAGCCACTCGTCGGCCCATTGCTCGAAAGGCCGGGCGGCCGCCTGATCTGCTTGGGGTTAGTGCACGCGCCATCGTTCTTGCGGGCCATCTGCTCAATTCCTTTGTTCGGAATAGCGAAAGTCGCCGCGAACGTTTGTTCTCCCGATACCAACAAAAATGCCAACAAACCGGACGGCTGCGGTGAACTTTTACGCGTGTTTTCAACGCACCGCGAAAATTTTCCTGAAAATCTGGAATCAAACCAATAGTGTAAGATATTGTTATTACTTATGTTTTCAGCCTGGTGCCCCTGGCCGGAATCGAACCAGCACTCCTTGCGGAACTCGATTTTGAGTCGAGCGCGTCTACCAGTTCCGCCACAGGGGCCTTCGCAAAGCTTCGGCCAAAACCCGGCCGGGCCCCTCGAAGCCGGCGGAATATAGCGGGCGGGAAGTACCGGTCAACCCGCGCGTATGTGATTGCTTGTCACCTCGACAGTATGGCTGGCGCGGGATAGGACGCTTCCACCACAGGGAAAACCACCGTGACGCTGGACGCCACCGCAAATCCATCCTACGCGCGCAACGCCACCCCGGCGCTGACCGCCTCGCTCGCCATCATGGCGATCGCGGCAGCGACGCTCGCGGGCGCCTGGTTCTTCCAGCTGGTGCTGGAAATCCTGCCTTGTCCGCTCTGCCTCGAGCAGCGCTACGCCTATTATTTCGCCGTGCCGTTCGCAGCGCTGGTTGCGCTCGCAGCAGCGAAGGGCGCGCCGCGTCCTCTCTTGCTGGCGGGCCTCGCATTGCTGGCGCTGGCGGTGCTCGCCAACACCTGGCTCGGCACCTATCACGCCGGCGTCGAATGGGGGCTTTGGCAGGGACCGACCGATTGTACCGGGCAGATCGGGAATTTCGGCAGCGCCGGCAATCTCTTGCAGCGTCTCGACACCGTCAAGGTCGTGCGTTGCGACGAGGTGCAGTGGCGCTTCCTCGGCCTGTCGCTCGCCGGCTACAATGTGCTGATCTCGCTGTTGATGGCCGCGATCGCGGCGTGGGGCATCGTTAGGACAGCAAAGACCTAATCATCCACATCCTCCTGCGGCCGTCCGAACAGGTGGACGATGCCGGGCGTCGCGATGGTGACGAACACGAAGCGCGACAGATGATGCGCGCCGACGAAGATCGGATCGATGTGCAAGGTCAACGCCAGCGCCAGCATGGCATCCATCGCGCCCGGCGCGAACGCGACTACGATGTTGGCGATCCCTACATGAGTGGTCAGCACGATCAAGGCGACGAAGATCGCGGAAATGGCGATGGCGATGGCGAATGACCCGAGCCCGGCATGGACGTGGCCGAACAGGGTCTTGGTCTTCATCCGCGCAAATCGCGCGCCGATCAATGCGCCGATCCCGACCAGCGCGACGCCGCGCATCCATGGCGGCAACCCGCCTTCGACCAGTCCCGCGCCGTGCAGCACGCTGGAGGCAATCATCGCGCCGAACATCCAGCTCGCCGGAAATTTCATCAGCCGCAGCAACAGCGATACCGCCACGGCGGCTACGATCAGCTCGACCAGTTCGCGCGGCGAGGCGGTGGCCACCGCGGCGACCGGCGGGGAGGATGGCGCGATCCTGGTCAGCGCCAGCATCAGCGGCAACGCGGCGGTCAGGATGATCACGCGCAAGGTCTGTACCACCACGATCGCCGGCACATCGGCGCCGCGTTCGGCCGCAAGGATACTGATCTGCGACAGCGCGCCGGGACTTGCCGCGAGAAACGCGGACGTCCGGTCCCAGGCGTGAACGCGCTGCAGGTAGAGGCTGGAGCCGAAGGTCGAGCAGAATGTCGCCAGCGCCAACAGGCCGATGGTCAGCGGATAGGCGCTGATATGCTGGATCAGCTGCCGCGAGGCCAGCGAGCCCAGTGAAATTCCGAGCAGCACCAGCACGGTTTGTGTCATGATCGGCGGCACCGCGAGCCGCCGTCCGGCCAGGGCCGCGATACCGACCGCGACCATGGCGCCGGAAATCAGCCCGCCCGGAAGGCCTGCCCAAACAAACAGCAGGCCGCCGGCGGTGCCGATCGCCAGCGTTTCAAGCGCGCTAAAGATTTTGGCGCGGCTCGGAAATGCAAACGCCGTCGCTATGGGAAATTGATTCACGGCACCTTATGGCAAATCCGTGAGCGCGGGACAATTGCGCCAACGCAGATGCAGCAATGCGCGCGGTCATTGATGTTTTACCCTCCCCTGGAGCGGGATGGTCGGCTCACATTGAGCCAACGGTTCGCGCGAACGCGCGACCGATGACAGGCTCCGCGAGATGTGAGACGGGATGGGGTGATCTCTCCACTCGGGCACCGTTCGAGAGGAGAGACTGTCACCCGACCTCGCCGCTCGTATCATTTGCGTCGACCCAGAGAGCGAGCTTCGCTCGTCTCGACCCCTCCAGGGGAGGGTAAGCAAGATCACTTTGCCTTGGAGGCCGCTTCCTTTTTGCAATCGGCGCGGAATTTCTTGCGCTCCTTGCCATGCAGCCCCTTGGCGTCGGCTTCCTTCGAGCATTCCAGCGAGGCCGCCGTGCGGGGCTTTTCGGCTTTCTTTTCGGTCGCAGCAGGTGCCGCGGCGGGCGCCGTGGTCGTCTGCGCATAGGCCGAGCTCAAGAGCAGCAGGGATGCAAAGGCTATGGCTGCGGCCGTGCGGGAAGCGATCGTCATCATGGATGCACCTCAAGGGATTGAAAAGAGGCGCAACCTCGGCTTGGGATGATGAACCGCCGATGAATAAAGCTATTCCGCCCGCCGATGGGGCCACGATATTTTTCGCGGGCCTGTCGTGGCGCTCCGTTGTCATGCGCGCGCGCTGCGCTAGGATGGCACCCCCAAAATATGTCCCTGAGGGAGACCAAGGATGTCCATTCAAGCAAAATTATTGTGCGCAGTCGCGGTGACGGGCTTTGCCGCGCTGGTTGTGAGCGCGCCGGCGCAGGCCCTGTCCACGCAGGAATGCAGCGCAAAATATAAGGCCGCCAAGGCCGCTGGCACGCTCGGCGACCAGAAGTGGAATGATTTCCGTAAAGCGCAATGCGGCGCGGACGCAACCCCTGCTGCGGCGCCCGCCGCTGCAGCCCCTGCCGCACCCGCCGCGCCGAAAGAGGCGAAGAAGGAAGCAGCACCCGCCGCGGCGCCGGCAGCACCTTCCGGGCCCGCCGTATTCCCGTCGGCGGTGGACCCGAAATACGCCAAGGAAAGCGCCGGCAAGGGGCGCATGCATACCTGCGTCGATCAGTACAATGCCAACAAGGCCACGGGCGGCAACGGCGGCCTGAAGTGGATCGAGAAGGGCGGCGGCTATTACAGCGAATGCAACAAGAAGCTGAAGGGCTAAAGTCTCGCCTGTCTAATCGGGCTGGCCGGATGTCGAACATCCGGCCAGCTAGCCTTCGTCAAATAGCTTCCCGGCCGACTTCGCGATCCGTAGTGCGCGCTCGCATGCGCCGCGGCGCCGGTTCGCGTGAAGAAAACGTGCCAAAAAAAGCCGGTGTCGACTTGCAGTGGAGTCTTCCGTCTTGATGGTCTCCACGACGCAAAGCCTGTTGGGACTGGCATCGGGCGGTGTCGGATTTTCGCTCGGCCTCGTCGGCGGCGGCGGTTCGATCCTCGCGGTGCCGCTGATGGTCTATGTGGTCGGCGTCCCCGAACCCCATGTCGCGATCGGGACCAGCGCGATCGCGGTTGCCGCGAACGCCGCGGTCAATTTGTCCAACCACGCACGCGGCGGCACCGTGGTGTGGTCGTGCGCGCTGACGTTCGCCGCGGCGGGGATCATCGGCGCCTTCTGCGGTTCGATCCTCGGCAAGATGCTCGACGGTGAGAGGCTGCTGGCATTGTTCGCGCTGGTGATGCTCGTGATCGCGATGCTGATGCTGAAGACGCGAGCGCGGGTCGGTTTGCCTGACGTCAAGATGAGCTTGACCAACCTGCCCGCCATCATCGGCCTTGGTCTTGCCACCGGGACGATGTCCGGCTTCTTCGGTATCGGCGGCGGCTTCCTGATCGTGCCGGCGCTGATGCTGGCGACGGGAATGTCGATCATGAACGCCGTCTCGTCTTCGCTGGTCGCAGTGACCGCGTTCGGCCTGACGACCGCCGCGAGCTACGCGTATTCAGGCCTGGTTTCGTGGGGGTTGGCCGCGCTGTTCATTGCCGGCGGTATCGCCGGGGGATTGCCGGCACGCGCTCGGCGCGGCAGCTGTCGGAGCGGCGCGGCGCACTCAACATCGTATTCGCTACCGTCATAATTCTCGTGGCGCTCTATATGCTGGCACGCAACTTATCCCTATCTTGAGCGTAGATAGGGCAAATGGGCCGTAACGAGAACGACAGATGAATAATCCGACCAAATCGACCGGATTGAGCCGGCGTAGCGCGCTCGGCGTGTTCGGCTCCGGTGCGGTCATGGCCGCTGCCGCCGCCATGCCTCGTTCCGGCCTTCGCGGAAGGCGACGATGACGAGGTGCTGACCGAAGCCCAGGTGCTGCGCGACCCTGACGTTCCCGTCGCCGGCAATCTCGCCGGCGACATCACCATCATCGAATGGTCCAAGAATACAATTGTCCCTATTGCCGCAAGCTCGAACCTGAGCTGCGGCAGGTCGTCCAGGACGACGGCAAGGTGCGGCTGGTGATGAAAGACTGGCCGATCCTCGGCCCCGTCTCAGTGATCGCGGCCCGGATCGCGCTGGCCTGCCAAATACCAGGACAAATACCACCAGGCCCATGACGCCATGATGGGCGTCAACTCGAAACTGACCGAACCGCGCATCAACGAACTGCTGGCCGGCGCCGGAGTCGACATCGATCGCCCCAAACGCGATCTTACCGCACACGCCACCGACATCGATGCGATCCTCACGCGCAACAACGATCAAGCCGCGGCGTTCGGTTTCCGTGGCACCCCGTCCTTTATCGTCGGAAAATATCGCGTACCCGGCGCGTGAGCATGGCCGAATTCGAGCAGGTCATCGCGGACGCCCGCAAGGCGAAGATGAAGCAATGAGCCTCCAACAAAGGCGCCGCCGCGGGGCGCGACGGTGCTCAGTTCGTTGGCGATAAAACGCCGGTTACCTCGACGAAATCCTCACTCCAGTCCTCGCGGGCGCGAGCCTTCAGCGCGTGCCAGTCGGCTTCGCGACATCCCAGTTCACGATGGTCGACCGGTCTGTGCGACCTCGCCGTTGGCGACGGACGACGTCTGCATGGAGTCATACACATAACGCCCGCGACCAATAGCAGTGCACCCAAAATCATTCCTAAAAAAACCTGCATGGTAGATCTCCCGTCCTCCGGCGACGGCCGACAACGCGGTCCGGCAGCGATGGTTCCGCTGGTCCTTGCGGCTTTGCCGGGAACGCGGCACAATCCGATCATTCCCCATTCAGCCACTGCAGCATTGCCGCGTTCATCTCGCGCGGATAGCAGTGACTGAGATCGTCGAGCTCGCGATACCTGACGTCGCGCCGGCCGCCGACAGCGCGTCTTGCGTCTGCCGCGTGGTCTGCACCGGAAACATCCAGTCGAGCCGGCCGTGGGCGATGAAGAACGGGCAGTCCCCGCAATCGTGTGGCATCCGCGATCTCAGCCATCAGCGGATGGAACGTCGCTGACATCGGGGCAAGATGCGTGAAGGGTGAGGTGCCGTCGAATCCGGTGACATAGCACAAGGTACCGCCGTCGCTCATGCCGGTCAGCAGCATGCGCTTGGAATTGATGTTCCAGCGCGATGCGAATTAAAATAAGGATGCGCCCAAGAAATTGGGCGTGTCGATTGTCGTCCCCCATCAACGCCCACGTCGGACCGGTCGCGGTCGGCGCGACCAGGATGGCGCCAACGCTGCGAGCATCGCGCAGCCAGCTCCACAGAAAGCCGCTACCATTGCCGCTGCCGCCATGCAGCGCCATCACCAAAGGCCAGGCGCGATCGGGCGTGTAATATTCGGGCACATAGACCGAGAAGCCGCCGCGGCTGCCTGGCTCGTTGTGATCATGGAAGATGCCGGCGTGCTCGCTCGCGCCCACCTCCAGCCGCGACAGCAAGTCCTCATTCTCGCGATTGGCGGCGTTGAGAAAGAAGTTGCTCACCGGCGGAAACTGGGTCGACAGCGGATACAGCGCTTCCTGCGCGCGTGGCACATGGCGCAGCGCGCGGAAGACCGCGATCAGGTCACCATTGCCACGCTCGACCTCGCGTATACCGGCAAAGGCTGCGAGTGTTTCGTTGCAGGCGCAGATCGAGCCGGCTGCGCAAGCCGGCAAACTGCTCCCGGCCATTCCCCGATCGCAGCGCGTGCCGCTTGCAACGCCTGGTCCGGCGCGCCGATCGTGTTCATTACGGAGGCGAAGGCCGGTGGATGCAAATGCCGGGCGAAGAAACCAAGCGCTTCCAGCGCATTGAGCAACGGCGGCAGCACGGCCACGAAGATGTCATCGACCACGGCCTCGGTCATTGCCGCTTCCTCTCTTGGAATCGGTGCACTTGGAATTGTAGTGCAGCCTCGGCGCCTTCAGAAGCTTGAAGCGGTCGGTCGAGGTCACCGTGACGTCGAAGGTGACGCCTTCATGATGTGCGCTGCCTTGATGATGCACGGTGAGAGGCACGTCGACGCCGGCCGCGCCGAGCCCCCACATTTTCTGGTAGAACGCTGTCTGGCTCGTGACCTTCGCCGTCCACGGCGAGGATGACGTCGCCGGTCTTGAGCTCGGCGCGAGCAGCCGGACCGTTGGCGGAGATCCCGATCACCACCACGCGGTTGTCGATCTCGGTCGAATAAAGTTCGAGCCACGGGCGCGCCGGCTTGTTGACGCGGCCGAACTTGCGGAGGTCGTCGAGGATCGGCTCAAGAGATCGATCGGCACGATCATGTTGACATGTTCGGCCTTGCCGTCGCGTTCTCGCTCGAGCTGGAGCGAGCCGATGCCGATCAGTTCGCCGCGCGCGTTGATCAGTCCGGTGCCGCCCCAATTCGGATGGGCGGGATAGGTGAACAAGGCCTCGTCGAGCAGATACTCCCAGTAGCCGGCGAATTCCTGCTTGGCGACGATCTGGCTCGCGACCGATCGCGTCCGGCCCCCGGCGCCGCCGACCACGACGCGGTCGCCGAGCCGGGTCTCCGCCGACGAGCCGAGCGGCAGCGGCTCGATGTCGAGCCGGCCGAGCGCCTGTACCAGGCCGAAGCCGGTGACGGCATCGAAGCCGAGCACATGTCCCTCCACCACGCGGCCGTCGCCGAGATGAAGCCACACGGATTCCGCTTCGGTGATGAGATAGCCGATGGTGAGCACCAGCCCGTCGTCGATCACGACGCCGTTGCCGGCGCGCTCGGTGCCCAGCGTTTCGGCGCTGAAGGCGTCCGGCGGGGATGATGGCGTGCAGGCCGACAACGGAGGCGAGCGCACGGTCGAGATCGAAACCGTAGTCGCTCGCACGCGGCTGATTGGCCGGCGGCACTCTCCATTCGGTCAAAGCGGTCATGGAGTTCTCCTGGCCTTTAAGCGTTTAGAGAATTGTGAGTAAATCCGAGCTTTCGCCGACAGGGAAGAAAAAAAATCTTCGTGTCGCGGCCAAGCCAACGCGAACCGGCGCGGCGGTTGGCTCGGCAAATACATCCCGATTATGTGGCACTCGTTCCTATTCCCGCAAGGCAAGGCCGTATTCCCGCAAAGCGGCATTTCAATCCGCCCTAGCTCGCGCAGGCCTGGGCATGATCCGAAAGCCGCGGTTTTCCTTCAGCCACACCGCGCGTTCGTCGCGCAGCAATGTGATCGTCGCGCAGGCCGGCTTTCTGCCAACGGCGAGCACTTCACCAAACGCGACGATTGTCAAGTCAAGTCGCGCGTCATTCCGGAAAAGGAAGCCCGCCCGAGCTTACGGATCGAGCTCGGTGTCCGGTCTGAATCGTCGAGCCAGCTATCGTGGAGATAGTTCGGCGGAATAGCCGGCCATTGCGGTGGAGCTGGTGCACTGTCGGCGCGAACGGGTGCTGCCTTGGAAACATCCGCGCCTGATGCGGTGTCAAATTGCCCTTGCCCAGATTGCAGCGGCGCGCAGGCGGTGACGATGTTCTCCCAGGTGGTGCGCCCGCCGCGCGAGCGAGGCGTCACGTGGTCGAACGTCAGCTCGTCGCCCGAGCCGCAGTACTGGCAGGTGAAGACGTCGCGCAGGAACACGTTGAACCGGGTGAAGGCCGGCGGCCGGTCCTGGGCGACGTACTGCTTCAGCGAGACGACGCTCGGCAGCGGCATCTCGAACGACGGCGAGTGGATCAGCTTGTCGTAGGTCGAGACCACGTCGACGCGGCCGAGGAACACCGCCTTGATCGTCTCCTGCCAGGGCCACAGCGACAGCGGGTAGTAGCTCAGCGGCCGGTAGTCGGCGTTGAGCACCAATACCGGCCGACCGCCTTGCGCAGACATGTGCGTTCAAGTAACGCTCCTGGCCCCCATATAGGCTGCGAAGCAGCATGCGATGACATACTACAGGCAGCGTGACGGGATTGTGAAGAGCGTCTGAGGGGCTCATCCGGTGGCCCGCGCCCGATTGCAAGGGTGGCTTAAAGGCGGCTAAAACGGGCGGGCCGCTGCCTTCCAGCCGCCGACGGACGCCGCAAATGGTCACCTCGTCGCGTTATCTCGAAGCGCCGCGTCGGCTGCGGGCCTTCGTTCGCGCCCATGAGACCAGCCTGGTCGTTCTGGCGCTGCTGGTCGGCACCATCGGCGGATTGGTGGTGGCGGCGATGAGCAACGCGGTGGAGGCGTTGCACGTGGTGCTGTTCAACCTCGATTGGGGGGACCGTCTTTCCAGCCAGTACAGGATCGATCCGCTGCGCGCCGTTCTGGTTCCGAGCCTGGCGGGTTGCTGCTGGGGCTGGCGTTCCTGCTGTTGGCGCGATGGCGGCCGGCACGTGAGATCGATCCGATCGAGGCCAATGCCCTGCATGGCGGCCGGATGTCATTTCGCGGCAGTGTCATCGTGGCATTGCAGACCGTGTGGTCCAGCGGCGTCGGCGCATCGGTCGGGCTAGAGGCCGGCTATACCCAGCTTGCGAGCGGTCTCGCCGCCTCGCTGGGCCGCGCCTTTCATCTGCGCCGCGTCGACCAACGCATCATGGTCGGCTGCGGCGCCGCGGCCGCGATCGCCGGCGCCTTCGGGGCGCCGCTTGCCGGCGCCTTCTATGCCTTCGAGCTTGTGATCGGCGGCTACACGCCGGCCAGCCTGACGCCGGTCGGCGTCGCCGCGGTCGCCGGTTATTTCGTCGCCCATGCCTTCACGGTATTGTCGTTCGGCGTCGGCGTCGGTGCGGTCGGCGACGTGCTTGGCCGCGACCTCGCCATTGCATCGCTGCTCGAAATCCTGGCGGCGCTGGTTGGCATCGCCATCATGCGCGGCGTGGCGCTGTGCGAGGCGTTGTTGGCGAAGACCCGCCTCTGGCCGCCGCTGCGCCCGGCGCTGGGCGGTCTTCTCGTCGGCCTGCTCGCGCTTGTGACGCCGCAGGTGATGTCGTCGGGACATGGCGCGCTGCATTTCGCCGGATTTGTTTCAATTCCGCTGACCGTCATCGCGACCATGTTCGTCCTGAAAGCGATCGCGTCCGTAGTGTCGCTGGGCAGCGGTTTTCGCGGCGGGTTGTTTTTCGCAGCCCTGTTTCTGGGCGCGCTTGGCGGTCACCTATTTGCCGCCGGCTTTGACGTAATCTGGCCGGGCCTCAATCTTAATCCGAATGTCTATGCGATCATCGGCATGAGCGCGTTGTCGGCATCGGTGATCGGCGGGCCACTGACGATGTCGTTCATCGCGCTGGAATCCACCGGCAATCTCTGGCTCACCACTGCCGTTCTGGTCGCCGTCATCATCTCGACCCAGATCACACGCGAATTGTTCGGCTACTCGTTCGCGACCTGGCGGCTGCACCTGCGTGGCGAAACCATCCGCAGCGCTGCGGACATCGGCTGCGATCCGCGATCTGACAGTACGGAGCCTGATGCGGCCGGACGTGGTAACAGCGAACATCGACATGCCGATTGAAGAATTCCGCAGCAAATTTCCGCTGGGATCGAAGACGCAGGTTGTCGCCGGTCGACGCTGCCGGCCGCTACGCCGGGCTGGCGCTAGTGGCCGAGGCGCACGCGCCGGATACCGAGCCGAGCAAGGGTCTGTCCGGCATCCTGCACTATCGAGACGTCGTGCTGTATCCTGTCATGAACATCCAGGAAGCCATCGCCGTGTTTGATTTCGCGGAGGCCAATCGCTTGTCGTAGTCGAAGGCGACGACGAATGGCGCCGCCGATAGGGATTTTGAACGAAGCCCACGCGATGCGGCGCTATGCGGAGGAAATCCGAGCAGCGCCGGCGTGAGGCCATCGGCCATATTTGATCGGCGGCGCGAAACGCGCCAAGATTGAGCAAATCAAGAATACGTAGATGAGAAGCCGGTCTGCGGAGGAGACAGATGCGCAAGCTAGTGGCGGCCCTGATCGCCGCGTTGATCGGCCTGGCATGGGGTGGCTTGGCTGTGGCGCAGGATTATCCGACGCGGCCGATCACGATGATCGTGCCGTTTCCGGCGGGCGGCGCCACCGACACGCTGGCCCGCCTCCTCTCCGAGCCGGCTTCGCGCGAGCCTCGGCCAGCCCGTCATCATCGAGAACGTGGCCGGCGCGGCGGGCAGCATCGGAGTTCGGCGTGCCGCCCGGGCGGCGGGTGACGGCTACACGCTGAGCATCGGCACGCTCCACGACGCACGCCCTGATCGGCGGGCTTTATCCGCTCCAGTTCGATCTCGGTGGCGGAGCTTCGAGCCGATCGCCGGAGCTTGCCTCCGAGCCGCTGCTGATCGTCGGGCGCAAGAAAATTTGCCGGCGGCCGATTTGAAAGGAGCTGATCGCCTGGCTCAAAGGCCAATCCCGATACTGCCTCTGTCGGCATCGCCGGGGTCGGCGCGGTCGGGCACCTCACCGGCATCTCGTTTGGGCGCGAGACCGGCACACGCTTTCATTTCGTGCCGTATCGCGGCAACGGGCCGGCCGCCCAGGACCTCGTCGCCGGAACAGATCGATCTCATGATCGAGCCGTCGTCGAATTTCCGCGCCCTGGTCCGCGCCGGCAGCATCAAGGCGTTCGCCGTGACGTCGGCGGGCGCGGCTCCGCGACCGCGCCGGAGATTTCGACCGCGGAGGAGGCCGGCCTGCCCGGTTTCCGCACGTCGCTGTGGTACGGGCTTGTGGGCGCCCGGAAGGGCACGCCGAAGGCGGTGATCGGCCGGCTCAATGCCGCCGTCGTCGACGCGCTCGCCGATCCGGCGGTGCAGAAGCGCCTCATCGAGCTCGGGCTCGAGATCGCCCCGCGCGACCAGCAGACGCCGCAAGCGCTGCTGGCATTGCAGCGCGCCGACATCGCGAAAATGGTGGCCGATCATCAAGGCCGCCAACATCAAGGTGGAATAGGCGCACCGCGAAATTGGCGCATTCGCGCGCTTTCCTTGGCTGGATCGCGGAGGGTTCCGCCCATGAAAGTTCGCGCCATTCAGACCGGCTTCGTCCGGATCAAGACCGCGCAGGTCGAGGGACGCGGCCACGGCCTGTCGCGGCGGCTTGCGATCTTCACCGATCCGGACTGGACCGACTGGGTACCGACCTATGCATGGCTGATCGATCATCCCGAAGGCATCATCGTCGTCGACACCGGGCAGGGCGCGCATCTGCTCGAAACCGGCAAGTCGCTGCATCCATACGTCCGCTGGGAGGTGGCGTT
>CAWGJM010000038.1:0-588995 GCA_963822795.1 uncultured Alphaproteobacteria bacterium | reverse complement strand
GGCGCAAGATTTCCTCGCGCTGTTCTTTGCTGATGCGGAGGCGATTGCCGCCGAAGTTGCGTGCCATATGCGTCAATCCGATCCCAATGATTGTTTTTGCGAAGATCGCGTACGTAAGTCGATACTGGCAGGCCGATCGACAACGGGTCGAAACTGCTTGCTGTCGGTACTTGCAATTGCCCAGGGCTCTAAGTTCCCGATCCCTGCACGAAGCAGAAGACGAATTTTTCGAATGTGGCAAGGAAGATGATATTGTGGCCGGTCGGGTTGCCGCGGTCCCACTTGATCTTGTTCGGCGGCACTTCGATTTCGGTGCCGACAGGAACGTGCGGTCGCCTCAACGGGCCATCGTCCCGGTCATCTGTGATCGTGGCGAAAACCCTGCCATCGCGAACATGGATTTCATCGGCCCAATAGCCGTCAGCTTCGCCGCAACAGCTCGACGTGGGCATGTCAGGCCGCATTAGTCCTTTAAACCAAGCGCGGATGCTAGGGTCGGAATTTTCCCATTGACCCAGATCACGCGCTGGCGCCGGCAAGGATAGGAGGAAAGGCAGGGCGGCAAAGCCGATCAGCGCAAACCAACGACGCCTCATGCCACACCTCCGAGCAAGTTTCGCTATCCGCTACTCCACCCTGCGCTCACGTTCAGCGCGAGCAGCCGACCGAGCCAATGCCTCAGCCGCATCAGCGTGCGCGGCCTTCGTAGCTCGCTGCTCATAGTCCTCAGCAAGCACCTTAAGCTGACCCGCAACATGTTGATCGGTCATTGTTTGGGCCGCCCGGAGTATGGTCGGTGCCGTGTCCAAATATTCTTTGCTCAGCATTTCGCCTCCGCCATTACAGCTCGAACCGCATAACGCCGTCTAACTCCAACCAATCACAGGGAGACGGACCGGACCATTGCACAGACGTTCATCGGTACCCCTCCATCCGTTTGAGACGAGGATACTTAGGTTTAGGATCGAGCACCTGCGCGCCTCGCGAGTGTTGGGAACGTGGCACGCCGTCCCCGCCCGGATTGGGGATGCGGTTTGGGCCGAATGGGCGTATTCTCGACCGGCGTTGCATCCGGGTGCACTCGGCTGGACGCTACGGCCATGAAGCCCTGTGTGGACGCCTCGGTGCGCGCAAGAGCGCGACCGAGCACGCGCGATTCCGTCGCACGACAATAAACAGGAGGAAACATGGCACGCACAACACGGCGTACAATTCTGAAGCTATCCGGAGCCGGTGCCGTCGCAGCGAGAACCGGCGGCCTCGCTGCCATTCTGGCCACCGGACGTGCGCCCGCCTTTGCGCAGGCCAAGACCGAGCAAACGATGAGGGGAATCGAGGTGGACAAAAATGGCCGTCGCACCATCATGTGGCAGGCTGCTACGGCTAACCCAATGAAAGAGACCGCCAACTGAGGCGGCCTTACTTGTGCGTCCCACAAGCCAATGCCGAAGGGCTGATCATGGGGGCCCATTAGGCCGCCGCGCGCCACAAATTCAGGAAGGGTTCTGGGATTCCCGATCCGTTCCTATGCGATGGTAGGTAGTGGTGCAATGGTGGGTACTGTCCGCATTTAACCCCGGTGTCCTAATTTGAATTTCGCAGTGGCCTAATTTGAAAAAATGACTCCGATTGTCGGGAACCGTACCGACGCTTTTTTTGCATCTTCACATTCTCCGCTGCGCGAGCGGTACAAGCAGATCCGCGATTCGTACTTCGATTGCGGACAGGTCGGCATGAGCGGAATGCCTTGTGTCATGGCGCACCGGATCGCCCGCGATCAACCCCGCGGCCTGCCGCGCATGGAATTCGAGCGCGTCAAGCGCCTCGCTCAGCGAGAGCGGCGCGGCCTCAACGGTGGCGCGGAATCGGCGATACGACGATGGACTTCATCATGCGCGAGCCTGCAC
Source organism: uncultured Alphaproteobacteria bacterium (assembly GCA_963822795.1). Classification (GTDB taxonomy): domain Bacteria; phylum Pseudomonadota; class Alphaproteobacteria; order Rhizobiales; family Xanthobacteraceae; genus Bradyrhizobium. The sequence continues at coordinate 587,088 of CAWGJM010000038.1, read as the reverse complement.
AGGCAAAGCGCTACACAAAGGCAGAGTTCGACGCGTTCTGGAATGCAGTCGCTGGATGATTTTTTGGTCCGTTAATGAGCGCGTACTCGCTCACATCGACTCACTGGAAAGGAAACACCATGGAATACGCAACGCTCGGCAATACAGGTCTCCTGGTCTCGAAACTCTGCTTCGGAACCATGACGTTCGGGGACGGCAGAGGAATTTTCAAGGCCATCAGCGCCGTAGGCCAGGCCGGGGCCGACGAACTGGTCAAGACGTCAATTGACGACGGGATCAACTTCTTCGATACGGCTGACAATTACACGGAGGGTGACTGAAGAACCTTAACATCGCGCGGAAGGATGTGGCGATCGCGACGAAGGTCTATAGCCGCGTCGGCCCAGGGCCAAATGAAATCGGCGCTTCTCGCGGCAACATTATGGACGCTGTAGAGGCCAGTCTCCGCCGCTTGCAGACCGACCATATCGATCTGTATCAGATTCATGGCAACGATGCCGTGACCCCTGTTGAAGAGACGCTTCGCGCTCTCGACACCTTGATGCAGCAGGGAAAGGTCCGCTACATCGGCTGCTCCAACTGGCAGGCATGGAAGCTCGCCAAAGCCCTTGGCACCTGCGAGTTCAGGAGCTTGGCCCAATTCGACACGCTTCAAGCCTATTACTCGATCGCCGGCCGCGATCTCGAACGGGAAATCGTTCCCCTGCTGCAATCCGAAAAGGTCGGCCTGCTCGTATGGAGTCCGCTTGCCGGTGGCTTGCTGTCCGGCAAGTACAGCCGGATGAACCAGAAGCCCGCAGATTCGCGCCGCACTCACTACGACTTTCCGATCGTGGACAAAGAGCGGGCCTGGAAGATCCTCGACGTGATGGCTCCGATCGCGAAAGCACATGGCTGTAGTCCTGCACGTCTCTCGATCGCATGGCTCTTGGCCAAGCCTGTAGTAACCTCGGTCAGCATTGGCGCGAAACGCCTCGACCAGCTTCAGGATAATCTCGCGGCGGCTGAACTCATACTCACCCAAGACGAGCTTAGGCAGTTGGATGAAGTCAGCGTGCTTCCCCCTGAATATCCAGGGTGGGTGCTGCCATTCCAGGGAGCCGACCGTCTGGAGCCAGTTGATCGCTGGGAGCGTTTCCGCGAGGCGAAAAAGCCGCATTGATCACGGCTGTAAACGCTGTCCACAGATCCGTACAGCCATCTGGCCGGCATTCTGTCGTTGGCGACAAAAGCCAAAAGGCCGCTCAACGAGAACGGCCTTGAGGTCGGGTATTTGAAATTGGTTGCGGGGACACGCAATACCCGATTCTTGCGATTGGTCGAACAGGCGATTCCCTAGCTCGCCGCATAGCAATGCTTACTATGGTTCGAATCCCTCCACGTCCTACATCCGGCCGAGTCTGCGATATAGCGCGATATTCTGCGACGCAGCCGCGAAGGGGTCGGAGTGACGTCACATTGGTCACCGACGCTACGGCGGCGTTCGGCTCGGACGGGATGAAAACAACTGCGTCGAACGCTCGCGATGTTCACAGATGCCGCCGAAGCATTGATGTCGCGGCTCCCCACTCGGAACGGTTAAGCGCCCCCCTCCCCGAGCCGGATTCCAACTGAACAATCACGGGATGCTGTTTGCGTATGAACGGCCGCCTTGCGCCATTAGCGGTCGTTCCATAACCACGCATTCGGCGAATTGAGCCCCGGCACAAAAACGCCTTCGACATCATCCCAGATCTCAAACGCATCAGGCGCCGTGCGAGAAACCATTGCCGTCGAGCTTTGATCGTCCACTCTTCCCTGCCGGCCACGCGCTCATGGCGAGACGACCGATCTGGGCCAGCTTCTCGCGCGAGGCGCCGTCGCGCGCCTGGACCGCAAGCCCACGCGCCACGGTGCTGTAGTAGGCAGCCAGCATGTCGCAATCGGCGTCTTCAGGCACATCGCCATTCGCCACACCCTTTCGGATGCGTGCCGCCATCGCGCTTTCCGAAAAGGCGCGATGCTCGGCCATCATGTCGCGGATGCTGCTCATGCCCGGCGGGCAATGCGTTCCCGCCAGCGAAATCATGCAGCCGAGCGGGTGATCGCCGCGGGTGAACTCTTCCGCGATCGCCTCGAACAGCCGCGCGAAGGCCGTCTTGGTATCGATCGAAGGGTCATTGAGAATGGCGAAGAACCATTGGCCCGACCACTCCAGATAGGAGCGCGTGGCTTCGCAATAGAGCGCTTCCTTGCTGCCGAACGAGTTGTAGAAACTCGACGCGCTGATCCCCATCGCGGCGATCAGGTCGTCGAACGACGTGCCCTGATAGCCGCGCTCCCAGAACAGCTTCATCGCTTCCCACAGCGCGACGTCGCGGTCGAACACCGCCGGCCGTCCCCGGCCACGTTTGGCCTCCTCGATTTTCTTCCCTGGAATATTTGTAATTATTTTTGGTGTCATCGCTCCAATAATCCTTGAACGGCGCCTCCCCGCATCTATATCGCCCCCATCATATTGGAGGGTCTCCTCCAGATATCAACCCTGCGCGCAGCTTTTCCAGTTTCGCAATGACAACCACCTGGCAACCACCTGGCATCACCCCCTCGACATGTTGGAGCGGCCGGCGCGCGCGGTCCGCGGCGGGCGCAACGCCGTGACCGAATTCCGGACAGCGTGGCAAGGACTTATGGCAAGGACCTAGGGACAGTCTCATGGATCAGATCAGCGATCATTCGAAACTAGCTAGAGAACCGTTCCAAGAAGGGGCGGCGCGGCCGCGCCGGCGAGGCTTCAGAACGGCCGCGATCGGCGCAGCAGTGGCGCTTGGCCTCTTCTTCGCCTGGCTCGGCCTTGCGCCCCATAAGGCAGGCCAGGCCGTGGCATCGCCGACCCCTGCTCCGCCGGTGACGGTCAGCCAGCCCTTGCAGCGCGCCGTCGATATCAGGGCGGGCTTTCTCGGCCAGTTTTCCGCCATCGACCGGGTCGAATTGCGGGCCCAGGTCGGCGGAACGCTGACCGAAATCCATTTCAAGGACGGCCAGATCGTCCACACAGGCGACCTTCTCTTCGTCATCGATCCCAGGCCTTATGAAATCAGGCTGGCCCAGGCGCAGGCGGCGCTGCAGACCGCGACAGCCCGCGTGGTGCTAGCCAACACCCAGCTGTCGCGGGCGCAATCGCTTCGCCACAACGAGTTCGCAACCCAGGAAACCGTCGACCAGCGCACCAACGACCAGGATGCGTCGCAAGCCGCGGTCCAAGACGCCAAGGCGCGGGTGCGGGATGCCGAGCTCGATCTCGAATATTGCCACGTGCGGGCGCCGTTCACGGGGCGCATCGGCGCGCGTCAGGTCTCGCTCGGAAGCCTGGTCGCGGGAAGCCGCGCGGCGACCAGTCCGACCACGCTGCTGGCGACGCTGGTCTCGCTCGATCCCCTCTATCTCGATTTCGACCTGAGCGAATCCGATTTCCTGACCTTCTCGCGCGAGCGCGCCCGCGTTGGCGGTCCACTCGCCGACAAGGTCGCCATCGCTCTCAGCGACGAGAACGATTTTTCCCGCGAAGGCACGCTCGACTTCATCGACAATGCGCTCGATCGCTCCAGCGGCACCATTCATGCGCGCGCCACGGTGCCCAATCCGGACCTGTTCCTGGCGCCGGGCCAGTTCGCCCGGCTGCGGGTTGCGATCGCGCCGCCTGCGCCGGTCTATCTGCTGCCGGACGCCGCCGTCGTGCTCGACCAGTCGCAGCGTCTGGTGATGACCGTCGGCCGTGATGCGACTGTAAAACCGAAGATCGTGACCACCGGCGAACTTCGCGGCGGATTGCGCGTGATCCAGTCGGGCCTCGAGCCAGGCGATCGCGTCGTCATCGACGGCCTGGTGCGCGCCATTCCCGGCACCAAGGTCACGCCGCAGGACGGCACCATCCACTATGACGCCACCACCGACGGCCAAGGCTGAAACGAAGAGGGGCTTCCCATGACGCACAGCTTCATCGACCGGCCGATCTTCGCGACCGTCCTCTCCGTCTTCCTGACTCTGATCGGGCTGGGAGCGCTCTTCATCCTGCCGATCTCGCAATATCCGGAGATCGTGCCGCCCACGGTCCAGATCACCACGACCTATCCCGGCGCATCCGCCGAGACGGTGTCGCGCACGGTTGCGACACCGCTCGAGCAGCAGATCAACGGCGTCGAGAACATGATCTACATGAGCAGCCAATCCACCGGCGACGGCAAGCTCACGATCACTGTCACGTTCCGGATCGGGACCGACCTCAACGTCGCGCAAATGCTGACGCAGAACCGCGTGCAGGACGCGCTGCCCCGGTTACCTGACGACGTCCAGCGGCTCGGCGTGCAGGTGCGGAAATCGACGCCCAACATCCTGCTCGCGGTGCACCTCTATTCGCCCGACAGCTCGCGCGACACGCTCTATATCTCGAACTACGCCACGCTGCATGTGAAGGACGTGCTGGCCCGCCTGCCCGGCGTCGGCGACGTTCAGATCATCGGCAGCCGCGAATACGCCATGCGGATCTGGCTCGATCCCGACAAGGTCGCCGCCCATAATCTGAACGCGAGCGAGGTGCTCGCCGCGCTGCGCGCCCAGAACGTGCAGGTCTCGGCGGGCGTGCTGAATCAGCCGCCGGTCGCATCAAAGCAGGCCTATCAGCTCAACGTGCAGACGCTTGGCAGGCTATCGACACCCGAAGAGTTCGCCTCCATCGTCCTGAAGTCGGATAGTGAAGGCCGTGTGACGCGTCTGCGGGATGTCGGCCGCGTCGAGATCGGCGCTTCCGATTACGGCTCGACCGCGTTCATGGACCGCGGGCCCGGCATGCCACTCCTGATCTTTGCCCAGCCCGGTGCGAACTCGCTCGCCGTCGAACATGAAGTGCTCGACACGATGGAAACGCTGGTCAAGGATTTTCCGCCCGGGCTTCAATACAAGGTGATCTATGATCCCACCATCTTTGTCGGCAAATCGGTCAACGAGGTGATCAAGACCATCTTCGTCGCGATCCTGTTGGTGGTTGGCGTCGTGTTCCTGTTCCTGCAGAGTTGGCGCGCCGCGATCATTCCTGTCATCGCGATCCCGGTGTCGCTGGTCGGCACCTTCACCTTCCTCTACGTCATCGGAATCTCGCTCAACAATCTGTCGCTGTTCGGCCTCGTGCTGGCGGTCGGTATCGTGGTCGACGACGCCATCGTCGTGGTGGAGAATGTCGAGCGCAATCTCGAACGCGGCATGAGCCCGGCCCAGGCCGCCCATGTCACCATGAACGAGGTCGGCGGCGCGCTGATCTCGATCGCGCTGACGCTGTGCGCGGTGTTCGTGCCCTCGGCCTTCCTGTCGGGCATTACCGGGCAATTCTTCCGCCAGTTCGCGGTCACGATCGCCGTTTCGACATTGATCTCGTGCTTCGTCTCGCTGACCCTGAGCCCCGCTTTGTGCGCAGTCCTGTTCAAGGCGCATGAGCCCGGCTACAAGGCTCCGCGCTCGTGGATCGTCCAGCTGGTGCAAGCGGGATTTGCCCGCTTCAATTTCGGCTTCGAGTGGCTGTCGACGAGCTATGGACGGCTGACGCGGCGGCTGGTGCAGATCACCGGCGTCGTCCTCCTGGTCTATGTGGCGCTGATCGGCTTCGCCGGCTTCCAGTTCGCCCGTGCGCCCACCGGCTTCATTCCGGAGCAGGACCAGGGCTATCTCATCACCGTCGTCCAGCTGCCGCCCGGCGCCACGCTCGACCGCACCGAAGCGGTGGTCAAGAAGGCGGTTGAGATCATCATGTCTACGCCCGGCGTCGAGCATGTCGCGCCGTTCGCGGGGCTGGATGCGACCACCTTCACCATCGCCTCCAACGCCGGAACGATCTTTTCCGGTCTGCCTTCCCTTTACAATCATCAGGTCAAGGGCCTGACCGCAACCAGCGTGCTGGCCGACCTGCGCAAACGCCTTTCGGTCATCCAGGAAGCCTATGTGCTGACGATCCCGCCGCCGCCGGTGCAAGGCATCGGCAATGCCGGCGGCTTCAAGATGATGCTGCAGGATCGCGCCGGCCTCGGCTCGGAGGCGTTGTCGAAAGCGGCGCAGGCGCTGGTCGGAGCCGCCAACAAGGAGCCGAGCTTCGCCGGCGTCTTCACTTTGTTTGGTACGCGCTCGCCGTCGGTCTACGCCGATATCGACCGCGAGAAGGCCGAAAAAGTCGGGCTGACGCCCACCGACGTCTTCAACACGCTGCAGGTCTATCTCGGCTCGCAATATGTCAACGACTTCAACTATCTCGGCCGCACCTACGAGGTGATCGCGCAGGCCGATGGCAGCTTCCGCCAGGATCCGCAGGACATCGCGCGGCTGAAGGCGCGCAACACGTCCGGCGAGATGGTGCCGGTCGGCACGGTGGCGCGGCTGAAATCCGAAAACGCACCCTATCGCGTGCCCCGCTACGATCTGTTCCCCGCCGCTGAAGTCATGGGCGTCGCGGCGCCGGGCATTGCTACCGGCACCGCGCTCCACAGGATGGAGGAGTTGGCCCGTGAAGTGCTGCCGCCAGGCATCGGCTTCGAATGGACCGAACTTGCTTTTCAGCAGCAACAGCCGGGAACCTCGTCGCTACTGGTATTCGGTGCGGCCGCTCTGTTCGTGTTCCTGGTGCTCGCTGCGCAGTATGAGAGCTGGAATCTGCCGCTTGCGGTCGTGATGATCGTTCCGATGTGCCTGCTCGCCTCGGTGACGGGGCTTCTGATGCGCGGCATGGCGATCGACGTGCTGGCGCAAATCGGCTTCGTCGTGCTGGTTGGACTAGCCGCCAAGAACGCGATCCTGATCGTGGAATTCGCGCGCCAAACCGAGGAAACCGGCGCCACGCCGGGCGAAGCCGCCGTCACCGCGGCGCGCACCCGGCTGCGGCCGATCCTGATGACGTCGCTGGCGTTCATCTTCGGCGTCGCTCCGCTTGTCGTCGCAACGGGCGCAGGTTCGGAAATGCGTCAATCGCTGGGCACGGCGGTGTTCGCGGGCATGCTGGGTGTGACCGCCTTCGGTCTCTTGTTCACGCCGGCGTTTTATGCGGTCGTGCGCAAGATCGGGCGCAAGAGGCCGAAAGCGGAAGCCAACGAGGCCGCGCCAGCGACCTATATCGATGCTAATCGCGACAACCACGCGAGCGGCGCGCGCAGGGCCAGCCGGGTAATTTGAGACGAGCGAACGGCGCCGCCGATTTTGTGAGGCCGTTTACAGAATGAAGAACCCAGCAGTCCCGTGAATTGCTGGGTTCTTTGCGTGGTCTTGGCTGTGCGGAGCGCAACATCTTGCGAATGGCCGGACTGGCGATTCCCTGTTCGCCGCATAGCTACGCTTGCTATGGTTCGAATCCCCCACGTCCTATATCCGCCGAACTGCCGTGTCGCGTGATATTCGGGTCGCCAACGCTACGGCGGCGTTCAACTCGGACCGGATGAAAGTGGCCGTGACGAATGCCCTATATTCGCGCACACCACCGAAGCATTGGCGTCGCGGCTTCCTACTGTGAATAGCTGAGCGTCCCTTCCTGAGCCCGGTTCCAAGCTGATAGACCTAGCCTTTATCGATCATCGGACCCTATTAGCGTATGAACGGCCGTTTTGCGCCACAAGCGGCCGTTCCAGAACCGCTCATTTGGCGAATTGAGTTCGCAGCAAAATCAACTTCGCCAAACTTGCGGCTTGCCGAACGAGATCGCGGCCGCTTGAGACGTCGGCCGACTGAAGCGCGGCTAAGCACTGCTCACAATAGTTCTCGCTGGATTTAGTTCTCGCTGGATTTTCTTTGATCTCGGTGCACGCATCGTGCACACGCCGCCTTCTAACTAATTGAAAAACTTTAACTCTCGCTCCAATCCATCATCGAACACGTGGTTCCCGGGTGCGCTCCTCCCGCCTCGGCTTGGCCAGGAAGACATTGCGCGACACGTAACGTGGTCGGCAAGAACCCACCGATTGAGGGCCAGATTTGACCGCTCCGCGCGCATCCCTCCTGTCCCTCTACTTATCCCTCGGAGAAAATTAAAATAAAAAATCTAAGAATAGCAAAACGTTACACTGGCAGTTCGAATCTCACCGAGCGCACCAGGCAAAATCAATGACTTAGCTCGAATACCGAGCCGGATTGTAACTCCCAAGGTGGGGTGAGTCCGAAATACCACTGTTTCGGCGAATTTTCTTTCGATGAGAGGAACTTGGGAGACTTGGGGCTGGGAATCTGAATCAAGGGTGGGATGAATCTTCCCGCCGAAGTCGATGAGTTGATCGCTTCGCTGAAGCACCAGATCGCGGTACTCCAGGCTGAAGTCGCTGATCTTCGTCGACAGCTGGGACAGGACAGTTCGAACAGTTCCAAGCCGCCTTCGAGCGACGGGTTGAAGAAGAAGCCTCGGATCGCGAGCAGCCTGCGAGGCCGCTCGGGCAAGGCGAGCGGCGGGCAAAAGGGCCACCAGGGCGGCACGTTGCGGCAAGCCGCCGATCCCGATCATGTGGTTCGGCATGAGGCGAGCGCCTGCTGCCATTGCTGTTCGCCGCTCGAACCGAAGTCGGCGATCGGGATCGAGAAGCGCCAAGTGTTCGACCTTCCCGAGCGCCCGCTCGTGGTTACGGAACATCAGGCCTCGATCTACCGCTGCGCGCATTGCCGCGGCGAGACGAAGGCGGCGTTTCCCGTGGGAGTGGTCTCGCCCGCTCAATATGGCGAGTGCATCAGGGCCGCGGCGATCTATCTCAATATCCAGCAACTCATACCCGAGGATCGGACCGCGCAAGCTCTGAGCGATCTTTTCGGCGCGCCGCTGATCTGCCCGGCCAGCATCGTGGCCTGGGTTCGAAAGAAGGGAGAAGACCTGCGGCCGGTCTATGCGCGCATCGGCGAACGCGTGGCCAAAGTGAAGGTTCGCCATCTTGACGAAACGGGGTTTCGTATTGCCGGCAAGCTGCAATGGCTGCACACAACGTCGAGCCTGGCCTTCACCTTCTATCGCGCCGGTGAAAAGCGCGGCGCGATCCCTCAGGATTTGCAAGGGGGCGTGGTCGTGCATGACCACTTCCTGCCTTATCGCCGGCTCGACACGGTCGACCACGCCTTCTGCAACGCCCATATCCTGCGCGAACTCCAGAGCCTGATCGAGTTCGACAAAGAACCCTGGGCCGAGGCCATGCGCGACATGCTCCGCGAGGCCAACCTCGCCGTGAACAAAGCGCGCGAGGCGAGCGCGGCGGCGCTCGCGCCGGATAAACTCGCAGCCTTCGTCGACCGTTATTGGGCGGCCGTCCGGCTCGGCCTCGCTTTCCATCGCGGGTTGCCCAAACTGGAGACGAAAGCCAAACCGGGTAGGCGCACCAAGCAACGTCCCGGCCATAACCTGCTCGAAAGGCTGAAAACGTTCAAACCCGAAACGCTGCGCTTCCTCACCGATTTCGACGTGCCCTTCACCAACAATCTGGCCGAACAGGACCTCCGGATGATGAAGGTCAAAATGAAAATCTCCGGGTCCTTCCGAACCCTCGACGGCGCTCAAATCTTCGCACGCCTTAGATCCGTCGTCTCAACCGCGAGAAAACAGGGATGCAATATTCTCCAAACCCTCGCAGCAGCGCCAAGCAACATCATGCTCGCCCTGACCGCGTAGCCAACGGCTTGGGAGTTACGCCGGATTGCTTCCCAGCAAATGCTTTCAGGGAAGCGCCTGGGAAGGACGAGAGCCATTTCCTTCCGGCTGCGCCAGGCGATCGCGTTGGCCGCTCTACGCCGTCTCGCTGATCCTCGCGAGCGTCGCGCTCGGTCGCCTCGCCGCATGGTCGCCGGCGACGACTGGCCGAACGGGTGATTGCCGAACCGCAGGCAATGCCGGGGACCAACACTACAAGCAGCACCTGACGAACGAGGAACGGCAACCACTGCAAATCATCGTCGTAAATCACTGCAAACAATTGCTTGTCGGACTTCAGTCGCCCTCCGGTCAAATTCAAACCGCATGCAGCGTCGCCGCGTCGGCGTCCTGGGCCGCTTTGGCTGATTCTTCGTCTTGCGAGGCCGCCTGGCTTGACTATCCTCCCACGTTACGACGCAAATTCCTGCGCCGTGCAGTGTGTACTAAGCTTAAGCTTCCCCGCCCGATGGAGATCAAAGGGCGGGGCTTTTTATTTATTCGACTGTTCGAGGATTTTCGAAGCGGCCAGATAGCCGTTTGCCGAGTCTAGGAAGCCCGCCGGTGCGGGTTTGGTCGCGGGCTCTGGAGGGGGTGCGGGCCGGCCGCTAAAAAATGAATCAGCGAGCGTGGCCTTATAGAGCAGTGCGGGGTGGCGTGGTCAGCGAGGACAAAACGACCGGCTTGCTTGGAAACTCGAACAGCTTCAGTTCGACCGGCTTTATGGGAGGCGGACAGATCGGCTGCGACTATCAGTTCGCGCCCAGCTGGATCGCGGGTGTCGAAGGTCGGGCAGCCTGGACCAGCCTGAAGAATACCCATGCCGGGATTGTCAGATTCCCGGCTCTAGGGGTAACGATCCCGTCGCAATTCACCCTCAGCAATGACTTCTTGGCGTCAGCCACTGCGCGGCTTGGCTACAGCGTCGCCGACCGCTGGCTTGTTTTCGTCAGGGGCGGCGCCGCCTGGACCTGCGAAAAGATCGACATTGCTTTCACGAACCTTGCGGGGATCCCGGTCGATCCCGGCGCGACCACAAACCGGGCCGGCTGGACGGTCGGCACGGGCGTGGATTGGGCATTCGCCCCAAACTGGTCGGCGAACCTCGAATACAACTACTACGACTTCGGTGACCACGGCGCGACGCTGACCAGCGCCACGAACAACTCGGTCGTGACGGTGCTCAGCTTGAAGGATAAAATCCACGCAGTGACCGCCGGCGTGGACTTTCATTTCTGAGACGCGAACGTTTGTCGCCGCGTCTCTGAGCGTCGCGCACCTATGCGCGCCGTTTAGCTTCTGATGATCTTCACCACGATGGCACATTACGGAGTCTGGGAAGGGTCGCCCATGCGCCCGGCTTCTCGCCGCTGTCATGTGCCGGCCGATCGGCGCCAGCGCCTGGGCGAGTCCAGCGCCGCGCGGCTGGTCGACAAAAAAGGCCGCCCGCCTGAAGAAGCGGATAGTTGGATATCTGTCTACCGCCAATCAGCGACGGCGCTTCATGATTGGGCCCGCTCCCGGGCCTTGACCTCGAAGCCGGCGTCGATCGGCCGCTGGATGACGATTTCAGCCGTGGCCGCCGGATCCGGGATCGGCACCGGAAAGTCGTCGCTGTCCGTGCCACCCCCTCTTCACGAGTTCAACTGCTACAAGCAAAGAATACGGCAAGTGGGGCACACCGGAGCGATTTCGAACCGCGATGCCTGTTGTGCCGTCCGTCGGGGTTCGAGTCGGGGGAGCGTGGGGGTTGCTCACGGGCGGCAAATCTAGAGAAGGCGGCGCGCACGGCGCCAGGCCCTCGCCGCGGCTTCGCGCATTCTCTCAACCGCCTGCTTCATCCGGCGGCGTTTCCTTTTCCTGGAGGACGCGAAGCTCTACCTTCGGCTGAGGCGGTTGCGGAGGGTCAGGCGGAGTTGGCGGCTCCGGTGCATCATCTGCGGCGTGTCCCGATTGAATTTCGTCTCGCCACTTCCGCAAAGCCGAGGCAGCGCTCTCGATCGCCTGAAGATGTTCATCAATCTCGGCCGTCGGCAGAGAGCGCGCCGTCAGCACGCCAGCACCGTCTCGTTCGAGCGTCGCGATACGAACCGGTCCAGCAACTCCGCCAGGATTTACGTCGATGACATGTTGCACGGTCCAGGCAGCCAAAAAGACGCCTTCGCGTACTGTCGGCCGCCCATTCGGGCAAAACACGTCAGTGATAAATCTCAAAAACGGATCAGCTGAAAGTTTGCCTGAGCCATGCGCAGCGTAATAGTGATGCTCGTCCAATAGACGAGGTTGAAGCCGCCCCTCAAACAAGCAGCACTGATGTTCACCGCCATGAACAAAAGCTAGTACCGGAAATGCCTCGATCGCGTTGCTAATACCGGTGGCTGTGAATTGCAGGATAATCGCCTGCGTCAATTGCAACGGATATTCGATCGCGTGGCCGCACTTGGCGATGATCGCGTGATGGTTCTCGGCAATAATTCTTAGCCGCGCATTTTGTCCGAGGTCGCCGGCTAGAGCAAAAATTTGAGGACCGGGCAGAATCGAAATTTTTTGACCGTGGTGATGACCGACGCTCAGGCCGCCCATGTTCGGCGTAAGCATACTATCGGCGGCGAGTACGACGCCATCTGAGCAATGAAATGCGACAACAACAGTCATCCGCGGAAGACGCTGTTGACCTTCATCTCGGGGTATCTGTTGTAGATCGATGCGACCAGCTGCTGAAATGACAGCTGACGAATCCAGTTGGCGACGTCGACGACGTATTCCCTGGCGCGCGGCTGCATCGTCGCGAGCAGGCGCCGCCCTTCCATCTGACCGGTTTGGGACAGGCCATACAACCGGTACCGTCCGGTGTTTTGAATGGTGGCCAAATCGCGCCGCGCGAGGTCGTCCAATCCGGCGTACACAGCCTGGTCGAATGGTCCATAATCGTACGGCACAAACGTGAAGAAGGGACCACCCAAGGCCTCTGCCGCTTCCCGGTCCAACAGGAAGAACAGTTTCTGCACCTGCACAGGCGTGTAAGTCACGTTCTCGCCGCCCGCGGCCAAGCCGGCCAGCAATATCTCACTTCGGTTCATGTCCATCTCCGTGAGATCGAATCGGGCAATTTCCCAGGGTTTACGACAAGGAACCACAGGTTAACACCGGATTAACGGCCTACACCAGACTTCGATCCGAAGCCAATTGCGGCAAAACGAAACACGATTGCTACGCCCTCAGTGGCACCACGTTGCCCTTTGTCGCCGCCGGCGGGCCCTCGCAATGGGCCGCGCCCCTTCCGGCCCGTTAGCCGGCGCTCCGCTTCTTGCGCATGTCACCGCGTCGTGGGCCGAACGGGTGATTGCCGAGCCGCGGCGAGCGGTGTTTCAATTGGGGCAATCGAATCGCTTCCCGCATGAACTCTTGAACATTTTGAGCAGCCCGCTGCGCCAGCTTGAGAGGCAACCATCGATCTCCATCGCGGATCGCGTGAAAGCACGACATGACCCTACTTGGATTGACGACCATGCGACAGATCGCGGGGGTATTTCTAAGGATAACCGCCATGGCTCTTCGGAATCGAAGCATATCGCTCTAGATGCTCTTTCTTCCCCAACGTCTGTAGGGCTTGCGATTATCGCAGGCTGGCTTAGGCGCTGAGCCGCCGGAGCTCAGAATTCCACTGCCAATCCCAGCTTAGCTTGCTTTGAGAGGTTACGTGACGCGTCGGAGTTTCCAAACCCGCAACTTGCTGAGAAGCCAAAATGTGATGGCGGTCTATCCAAACCCGGGAATGTGTAGTTGAAGGAAACGGCAGTCCAAACATATTCCTTGCCGGTGTACTGGTCCCAAGACTCGTGGTTTCTCAGGATCATTCGATGAGCTAGCCAAAATTCACGAACCATCTTGGGCCATTCGCTTGGAAGAGCATCTTTATCAACCACGAACTGCAACACCGTTTGCGGCCCGATCATCGTACGTTGAGAAAATCGCCGCGGTCTTGGTGCCGCTATCGAAGTGATCGTATTGGACCATGAGCTCTGGAGAAACTGTATTATACAGGGCAGTTGAACCAACTCGGTTGGGAAGACCAAGGTTGGCGTATTTGCCGAGCTGATATGTTGGGATCCATTCGCAACAAAGGAATCGGATCTTGTCCCCCGTATTGACGAAAATAATCTTAGCACCATCTGAAATGCCAAGCTCGGCTGACTGGACGCTTGCCGGGAGAAGAAACTCAGCTGGACCTCACCCGATTCTCACAGAAAAATCGCGAACGCCGCGACGAACACCGGCACCACAGGGCGACGATCAAGAGCAAATGTCGGCCACGGGACCTGCCGCGATCGGCGCGCCGCTGATCACCGGTTGCGGTATCCGCCATCGCAGTGGCGGCGCGCTGAGTTTGCGCCGGACATTGTACGGCGTGCGATCCGCTGGATGCTTGTATTGTCGGCGTGTCTCTTCTGAGCATTTTATACGCTGGCGCGCACACTTTCCTGGTGTAGATGCCTAAAATCTGGCCTTGCTGCGCCAAGTCGACTGATGTCATGGTTATGACATGAGTACAGTTAAGCGACAGAGCTCCGAGCTGCGCGACGAGTACGCCGCGCTGACGCGCGGGCGTATCGTTGCCGCCTTTGTCGAGTTGCTCGCGGATGGGGCCGCCGACGATGTTCCGATGGCGGCCATCGCCAAGCGTGCCAACGTCGCGGAGCGCACCATCTACCGGCATTTCAAGACACGTGCGGAACTTCTCGCAGCCGCAGGCGAGTGGATCGAGAACAACGTCTTCGGTTACGTTCCGTTCAGGTCGCCAGACGAGTTGCCTGGTATCTTTCGCAAGCTGTGCAGGAGTTTCGATCGTCATCCTCATCTCGCGCGCGCCATCGCTCTGACGCGCGTCGGCCGCGCCATGCGGGCCGGCTTCCGACAGCGCCTGATCGAACATCATCATACGGCGATGGCGCCTTTGACCCGGCATCTGAAGCCGAAGGAGGCCCGTCAGGCTGAGGCGCTGGCGGCCTATCTCAATAACGTGTTGGCCTGGAACGCGCTGCGGGAGGATTTCGGCATGTCCAGCGCCGAGATCGCCGATGCGATCGATTGGGCGCTGACTACTCTCCTGAAAGATGTCCGCCGGCGGGACGCGCTCGCCGCGCGACAGTCTTGCGACAACAACAATGGTCAGTCGCCGCGCAAGCGGACGGCAGGCGCAAGAACAAGGGCGTAGAGCGGGATAACGATCATGGCATCTCCAAGTGCGATCCTGGACGATTTGCTTATCAACGCGGCCGACGAGATTCGTATCCGGCAGGATCTGGTGCTGACGGCGCTTGGTCGCCGTCCCGCCGATCGCGCCTTGCGGGTCGGGCGGCTGCTCGATGTACACAGCCGTAGCTGGAGCGAAGACCAGGAGATCGTCTTCAAGGGCCGCCGCATCGCCTGGATGGGACCGGCGGGTAGCTATCCGGGCGAGGTTCGCGAGCACGTGCATCGGCCGAATCTCGCGGCCGTTCCGGGCTTCGGCGAGGTGCACAAGCACATCGAAAGCTCGCATCTGACGCCGGAATGGGAGGCCGCACTGGTCCTGCCGCACGGCAACACCTGGACCTGCGAAGCGAGCCACGAATTTTCCAATGTCAATGGCGGACGCAATCTCGAATTCTGGTTCGAGGCGCGCCGGCGCGGGTCGCCGCTGAAGATCTTTCCGCAGCCCGGGTCGGCGGTGCCGCCCACCGCCTATGAGTGGGGCGGCGGCTGGTACGGCGGCGAGGAGCAGGCGCGCTTCATGGGCCAAAGCCTGATGGTTACCGGGCTCGATGAAGTGATGGACTGGCCCGCGGTCTGGAATCCTGACAATCCGTCCTACAAGCGGATCTGGGCCATGATCGAGGCGACCTTCGCGGCGCGCGGCGTCGTCGAAGGGCATGCCTCTGGCTTGCGGGACCTGCCGTCCATCAACGCCTTTGCCGCGGCGGGGCTCGCCTCCGACCATGAAGTGCAGACGCCTGAGGAAACCTGGGACAAGCTGACGCGCGGCCTGTTCGTCGAATTGCGCGTCTACGCCATGGCCGAGATCGTCGCCTGGCTGCTGGCAAAGGGCCTGCAGGATTGGTCGCAGATCGCGTTCACGACGGACGACCGTAGCGCCAGCCACACGCTCGAACTGGGCGCAAGCGACCACAATGCGCGGGTCGCGATCGAGGCGGGCCTTGCGCCCGAGATCGCGATCCAATGCCTTACCATCAATCCCGCGCGCCACATGCGCATTACCCCATACGTCGGCAGCCTGTCGCCCGGACGCTTTGGCGACGTCGTGCTGCTGTCGGATGTCGGCAAGCTCACTATCGCCGAAGTGTGGGCCGATGGTGCGCAGGTGTCGGATGGCACGCACTACGTCGGCGCTGTTCCGGGGATTCAATGGCCCGACTGGGCAACCAAGACCATCAACATCAATCGCACGATCCAGCCGCAGGATTTTGCTTTGGCCGCCGAGCCCGGCCGTGACACCATGAAGGCTGCGGTGATCCGGCCGTTCCACTGGCATCCTGATTTCTACACCCTCGAACTGCCGGTGCGCGACGGTGCCGTGCAACGCGACACGAGCCAGGCCGTCACCAAATTCGCTATCGTCGACCGCTTCTCCGGCGACGGCCGCGTCTCCAAGATGTTCTGGCGTGGTTGCGGACCGCGCACGCCGGACACCGCGCTCGCCTGCTCGGTTGCTCACGACAAGCACAACATCTGGGTGGTCGGCTCCTCCGACGCCGCGATGGCCAAGGCTGTCAATGCCCTGGTCGAATTGCAGGGTGGCTGGGCGCTGGTGCGCGAGGGCGAACTCGCCGCCACCGTCCGCTTCGAGGTCGGTGGTCTGATGAGCTGCCGTTCTGCCGAAGCGCTCGATGCCGACATGCAGGCGCTCTACGCGGAGGGGCGCAAGGTGGACTGGATGTACGAGCCGACCTACCGGCCGCGCTGGTATCCGGGATTTCCGGAGCGCCTGATGTTCGCAACCTTGACCTGCGCGCCATGGAGCTGGGTGCTGGTCGCGCCGTGCGAGCAGGCCCCGCTCGGCTTCATCAACGTGCAGACGGGCCAGGCGCACCCGGTGGTCTGGTGACGGCAACGATTGGAGGGACGCCATGAACGAGTTGACGCCGCCGCAATTAGCTTCCGATCCGATCGCACCGAGCCCTGCTGTACCGAGTCCTGTTTCACCAAGTCCTGTGGCTTCATCGGGCTTCGTGGCTGCAAGCCCGATCGACGGCCTCTTCCGTCTGACCGAGCGCGGCACGAGTGTCGGGCGCGAAGTGATGGCCGGCGCGACCACCTTCGCGGCGATGGCCTATATCATTGCGGTGAACCCGGCGATCATGTCGGGAGCAGGAATGGATCGCGCCGATCTCGTCAGCGCCACGGCGCTCGCGGCGATCTTCGGCTGCGTGATGATGGGGCTGACCGCCAATCTGCCGCTCGCGGTGGCCCCCGCCATGGGCTCCAACGTCATCTTCACCTATGTGATCGTGAAGCAGATGGGCATGCCCTGGCAGGGCGCCCTCGCCATGGTCGCGTTCACCGGCGTGCTGTTCCTGATCCTCAGCCTCTCCAAGCTGCGCGAGCGTATCGCCAAGGACATTCCGGAAGCGCTGAAGATCGGCATCCAGGCCGCGGTCGGTACGCTGATCGTGTTCATTGCGCTGCGCGGCGCCGGGTTCGTCGTGCAAAGCCCGACGACCTACATCGCCATGGGATCGTTGCGGAGCCCGCCGGTGCTCCTGACGCTGGCCGGTCTGCTGTTCACTCCAGTTCTGGTGGCACGTCGCGTTCCCGGTGCCCTCATCCTATCGATCGCTGCGCTGACTTTGATAGGTCTTTTCGTTCCCGCCGCGAACGGCAAGATGGTGACCTCCGTCCCCTCTGCCATCCTGTCCTGGCCGAGATGGCCGACCAGCACCTTTCTGGCGCTCGATGCCGGCTACCTGATCACCCATATCGTGGTGGCGTTGCCGCTGTTGTTCTATTTCCTTTGTGCCGAATTCTTCTCGACGCTCGGCACGCTGATCGGTGTGACGGGTGCCGCCAACCTGCGCCGGCCCGATGGGTCAATCCCCAATGCCACGGCTGCCTTCGCCACCGACGCGACGGCCACGATCGTTGGGCCGCTGCTCGGCACCTCGGTGGTCACCGCCTACATCGAATCCATCACCGGTGTGCAGGCCGGCGGGCGCACCGGCCTGACGTCGCTGACGGTCGCCGCCTTCTTCTGCCTGGCGCTTTTCTTCTGGCCGGTCTTCGTGATCATGCCGCCCCAGGCGACCGCGCCAGCGCTGGTGCTGGTCGGCATCCTGATGATGCAGGGCCTCGCTCGCATCGACATGACGGATCTCGGGAATGCGGTGCCCATCGTGCTGACGCTGCTGGTGACGGTGTTGACGAACAACCTCATCAACGGAATGGCGCTGGGGACGCTGAGCTATATCGCGCTGGAAGTCACCATGGGCCGCCGGTCGCAGATTCCCGCGATGGTCTGGGGCTTGGGCGTAGTCTTCATTGCCTATGGGATCGTGACGGCGCAGATCATGTAAAGGGATGTGATGCCGATGCGCCGCGAGGCACACCAGAGCGGCAATGCGACGATCGGTTCCTCAGTCTAAATGGCGGTCATTCAGAATAAAAATCACCTGTATCTGGTCGGATGCCGCAGAGATGAGCGCGTCGTAGCCGGTATGCCCCTGCGCTGCGGCCTTCAAGATACACTCGGCAAGGTATGCCTTCGCTGCCGGGGTCGAATGTTCGAGGGGCACTTTTGGCCATGATGTCCTCAAGAGCGCTTCTCATGGCCTGGATCAGTTTGGGATCAAATTGGGGCATGGCCGTAGCTCGCGATATAGCCGTCAACCGCGACGTATTGCGCTATCCTGATGTGCGTAGACTTATTTTAGCACCGGCGGCGCCGCCAACTGAAGAGCCGGACAAATGCAGAAGAACTGGAATGGACACACAATGGCGTGAGCGACTTGCCCCGCGACGGTCGCGGGGCACCAGCCAGGTTGCCGTTCAATCCGGCGATTTGCAATCGCCTCAACCCTCAGCCTGCCCGCTCGTCACATGACCGAACAGGTGCCAAGTCTGACCGGCAAACTTCATCAGTTGCAGTTGTTCGATCGGCGCGAAGTTCGTCGCGCTTGTATTGATGGAAATTCCGGGCAGCAAGAGGCCCGGTTCGAAGTTCCTGAGACTGGCGGCCTGTCTCATGACGTTCTCGCGGGTGAGATTGTCGCCGCATTGCCTCAGCACCTGAACCATGGTGCGCGTTACGCTGTATCCGTAGATGTAACTCGAGTCGCTCTTGTCGCCGTCGGGTATGTATTTGTCTATGAAGGCGTTCCATGCCTTCATATCGGCATCGTTCTTCCACTGTGCGTCGGTCGCATCCTTCAGATATGCAGCGGACACGATCCCCTGGGCGCTTTCAAACCCCGCGGGCTTCAGCACCCCGCCTATTGATGCCGAGACGTTGTTGACGACGTGCAGTGGCTTCCAGCTGATCTCAGCGACCTTCCTGATCGCCTGCGCCGCAAATTTCGGCGTCGCCACATTGAAGAAGACGTTAGCGCCGGTCGCTTGCAGCGTGACGACCTCGGAGTCGATCGTCGGCTGCGTCGTCTCATAACTCTGCTCGCCGACGACCATGGACTTCGCCTTGGCGCCGAGGCCGTCCTTCAGACCTTTGATGTAGTCCTTTCCGTAATCGTCGTTCTGGTACAGGATCGCGATCCTGGCGTCGGGCAATTCTTTCAGGATATACTTCGCGTAAATGCGGCCCTCGATCTGATAACTGGGCTGCCAGCCCATGGTCCACGGGAACTGCTTGGGATCATTCCACTTGGTCGCGCCGGTAGCGACGAACAACTGCGGCACCTTCTTTTCGTTCATATAGGCGCGAATGGCGCTATTGGTGGGTGTTCCGAGCGAATTGAAGATCAGCAGTACGCCATCGTCCTCGACCAGCTTTCGCGCCTGCTCGAACGTCTTTGGCGGGCTGTATCCGTCGTCATACGAGACGAAGTCGATCTTGCGACCGTTGATTCCTCCTTCGTCGTTGACCTTCTGAAAGTACGCCGTCTCGGTCTTGCCGATGACCGCATAAGCCGACGCCGGTCCACTGTACGGCATGATGTTGCCGATCTTGATCTGGCCGTCGGTTGCTCCCGGCCCGTAGTTCTTTTCAGCCGCAACCGCCTTCCGAACGAAAGGACTGGCGAATTGCAGCGCGCCCAGCGCAAGACCGCCTTTGAGCAGGGTTCGCCGCTTAATGCTGCGCTCGAATGGATTGGTAGACATCATCACTTCTCCTGGGTTTCAAGACTGCCCCAAATTCAAGTGATGCGACGGCACGAAATCTGCCGGCTTCGTTAAAGCAAGTGCCCGGTGGTAACGCGCCTTTCTCAGGGTGTGTGCCACCTGTCGATAGCAGCCCGCACGAGCGGTGATCTTCATTGAAACGACGAAGCAGCGGGGCAGCGTATGTGCGGCACGCTCGAGCATGAGCCTGCCTCCTGGTGGCGGAACGGAATGGGAGATCAGACTCCCGTCGGGCCCGTCACTACACTAGCAGCGGCGGATTAAGGCAACCTGTCCGGCGGATTAACTCTTGCTCATTTGCGATTGCGCAGCGCAGCATCAGCCGGCGGCCGGCCCGACAAGCTCGTCCTTTGAAGAGACGATCGTCGATCGCTGACCGAACTTAGGCGCGCAAGCCCCTAGTTTCAACTATGGGGTGAGCGCCTCTTTGCTATTAGACATCAGCCAGGTATATAATAGGCTATGGCGGACTTCAGATCGAACAGGAACGTTCGCTTCTCGTGCAAATACCACGTGGTGTTTTGCCCGAAATACCGTAAGCCAGTTCTTAATCCGCCTATCGACGCCAAACTTAAGAAACTAATTCAGCAAGTATGCGACGAGACGCAATCGGCGCTGATTGAAATGGAAGTCGTGCCAGACCACGTCCATCTGCTTGTCGGCTGCGATCCGCAATACGGCATCCACCGGCTGGTGAAGGGCATCAAGGGCCGGTCTTCGCGTGTTCTCGGTCAGCAGTTCCGGGTGCTGCGCAGGCGCATTCCAACATTATGGACGAACAGTTATTTTGTGTCTTCGGTCGGCGGCACTCCCCTCGCGCTCATCAAGCAATACATTGAAAATCAGAAGAGGGTCTGATGGAAAAGCCTCAAATGATTTCAATTGCCGGTCTTAAGGCGCGAGGATGGACACAAGCCCTCATCACGCTCCTTGGGGAACCGGATGTGGTAGGGCGCAATTCTCATTATGCGAAATCAGCGCCTATGCGCCTCTACGACACCGCAAGAGTAGCTTCCTTCGAGGTGTCGTCAGAGTTTCTTGCTGCAACGCGGCCCGGCACCTCTATAAAGCCTGTTTGCAGGAGTGCCTTCGCCGCCTCGATCTGATGAAGCAATCGAAGGCATGGCAAGCCGCACGCGCCGTGCCTGCGACAGTGGACAAGCGTCACAACAAAGCGCGCTCGCAAGCGTTCCGGGCCGAACTTGAGCGGTTCGGCTTCACCTCGCGCGAGATTGAAAAGCATGCGCTCTCCTGCCGCAATGCCTGCTGGATCGGCGATCACCTCGGCAGCCACGACACGCAAACCACGAGTTTGCGCGCGTTCCGGGCAGCCGAGCAGTATGCGTTTGGCAAGCGCGGCCGCCCACGGTTCAAATCGTTAAACCGGCTGAACAGCATCGAGGGCAAAGCGGACGCTGTGATCCGCTACCGCGCCGAGCCTGTTCCCGCCGTGCACTACAGCGGCCTTGTGCTGCCGCTTATGCTCGATCCAAAGGACAAACGCGATTGGCAAAGAGAAGCGCTCGCGGCCAGGACCAAGTATGTCCGCATTATCCGGCGCGAGATCAAGGGCCGCGTTCGCTGGTTTTGCCAGTTGGTGCAAGAGGGCTTGCCGCCCGCTACGCACACCACCAAGGACGGTACTGTCGGACTCGACATCGGGCCGTCCAGCATCGCGGCGGTATCAAGCGACGACGCTATTTTGGAGCAGTTATGCCCGAGCGTCGTCGAACCGTGGAACGACTGCCGGCGGATCCAGCGCGCGATGGACCGCTCGCGACGTGCAACCAACTTGGACAACTTCGATGCCAAAGGGCGCGCGATCAAGGGTAAGAGAAGGTGGAACAGGTCGCAGCGCTATCAGGCGCTTGCCGCTTCGAAACGCGAGCGCGATCGAGTATTGGCTGCCGAGCGCAAGCGATCGCATGGCGAGTTGGCGAACCGCATTCTCGGTCAAGGGACAACCATCAAAACAGAGGAGTTGAGCTACAAGTCATTTCAGAAGAACTACGGTCGCAGCGTGAAAGTGCGTGCGCCAGGAATGTTGATCTCGATGCTTCAGCGCAAGGCTGCAAGTGCTGGCGGTGGAGTGATTGAGATCAAAACCCGGCATACACGGTTGAGCCAGTTCGATCATACCACGGGCGAATACATCAAGAAGCCGCTCTCGCAGCGGGTTCATGTGTTCGGCGATGGCAGGACAGAGCCGGTTCAACGTGATCTCTACAGCGCGTTTCTTGCGACATGCTGCGATACGAATTTGCTCGACATTCCCCAAGTCAAGATCGCTTGGACCAGTGCGGAACCGCTCCTGAGGACGGCGATGTCGAGTGTACTTCAACCTGCAAGCGGGAAGGGCTTTGCCCAACCCCACGTCCGTAATGGCGTTAGAGCGGGTCGCCGGATCAAGAGTGTTGGGCCGGCCGTCGAGGCCGGGGATGATGTAGCGCCTCTGCAAACAGAGACCGCGAGAGCCCCGGAAAGACTGCCTTCTGCCTCTCTCAGAACCCCCTGGCTTTAGCCATGGGGAGGTTCAGCAAGGACCTTCACTGACCCGCAGCGCCTCACGCTACGCCAAGAAATAACGCAACGGATTCAGAATCGAGATGAACAAGCTCGCCCCGCTCATTGGTCGGGAGATCCAGTTGCGAAACAGTCGCTCGCGTCTCGAGGCGTTCGAGTTTGGAAGTTCGCCAAGAACAAGGATGCGCCGATCGAGTTCATCAAATATTACGCCGACAACTGGGTCGAAGCCTTCAAGGCGAGCTCTGGATACAAGATGCCGCTGTTCGTCGACATGGTGCCCAAACCCATGCCGCTGTTGTACGACGATCCAACCTCGACGCCGCACGACAAGCTGGCGGTCCTGCAGACCTCCGACGAGTGGTCGCCGTGCCGGACTATCCGGGGTCGGCCTGGCCTGCGACCGATGAAATCAACAACGACTTCATCATCTGCGACATGATGACCAAGACGGCAACGGGCGCGATGAAGGCCGAAGAATTGGTCAAAAGCCTGTCACGCTCGGCGTTGCGACCGATCTCATTCGCGGCGACATCTTCTGGGGCGAGATCATGGCCGGCGCGCCGCTCGCCAGCGTCGCGGTGGCGATCGCCTATAACTTCTTCCTCGATCGCCTCATCTCCGGCATCACCGGCGGCGCTGTCAAATAGATTGCGGCCACCGCCGCTGATAACTGCTCCTGCGATCGTCCAACCCAGCGGGGCGTACCGGGTGTTGATTTGCGATGCCAGCGATTCAAAACCTAACACCGAGCACAGCCGATCAATTTGGCCGAGCCGCCAACCTCTCGCGTTTGCGCCATCCTCAGGCGATCGCGAGGGACCCGCCTGAGGCTCTCGCTTCTGGCAGGCCCCCCTCGGACGATCTTATCCCAGATGCAATGCGACGAACCGCATGGCATCCGCGGTCTTCACCCGCATCAGCACGTCCTGCTTTCCTTGCGACTTCGCCTCGGACAGTGCCCCGCGCACCTCGCTCGGATTACCGACCGATTTGCCACCTACATCGAGGATGACGTCGCCAATCCGGACCCCGTGTTCGGCAGCGGGACCGTCCGGATCGACGGCGGTGACGACGACGCCCTTCCCACCGGAACCGGCCACTTCATCCGCGGGGGCCAGGGTCAGCCCGAGACGGGGCAAACCCCGTTCCGACGGCGTTTCCGTGTTGCCGGTATTCGCCTGTTGCTGGTTCGGCATCTCGCCAAGGGTGACGGCGATGCTCTTCGATTCACCTTTGCGATGAATATCGAGTTTGGCCGAACTGCCGGGAGCCAGCATCGCCACCTTTTGAGCGAGATCGCGAGAGTCCTTAATGGCCTCACCGTTGAGCGCGGTGATGATGTCGCCGGACTGGATGCCCGCCTTCGCCGCAGGGCTCCCATTCTGCGGCTCGTCAACCATCGCACCTTCAGCCTTCTTCACGCCCAGGCTGTCGGCGATGCCTTTGGTGACAGGCTGAATTTGAACGCCGAGCCATCCGCGCGTCACCTTGCCCTTATCCTCGAGCTCGGCAACAACCATCTTCGCCGTCTGCGCGGGAATATCAAAGCCGATGCCAACCGAACCGCCGGAGGGCGAATAGATCGCGGTGTTGACGCCGATCACCTTTCCGTTCGTGTCGAAGGCGGGGCCGCCGGAATTGCCCTTGTTGATCGGCGCATCGATCTGAATGTAGTTGTCATAAGCGTTCGAACCGATGTCGCGCCCTTCTGCCGAGACGATGCCGGCGGTGACGGTGCCGCCCAGGCCAAAGGGATTGCCGACCGCCACAACCCAATCGCCGACGCGCGGCGCGTGGTCTTCAAAACTCACATAAGCGAAGTCGGACTTTCCGTCGACCTTGATGAGAGCGAGATCGGTCTTGGGGTCGGTTCCGATAACTTTCGCCGTATAAGTCGTCCCATCGTCGGTCGAAACTTGAACTGATTTCGCGTGATCGACAACGTGATTGTTGGTCACCGCGTATCCGTCCGGCGAAATGAAGAACCCCGATCCGACGCCGGTGATGATCTCGTGACGCTGGATTGTGCCCTTAGGCGTTCCGTCGAATCCATATTCGTGAAAGAACTTCTCGAACGGGGTACCCTGCAGGAAGGGCGGCAGATCTTCATCGTTCCAATTCATACCCGACCTCGCCGAGGGCCCGTCCACCTTAACGCGCACCGAAATGACCGCCGGCTTCACCTTGGCGACGAGATCGGCAAAGCCCGCCGGTTGCTGCTGACTTTCTGCAGCGCGCGCCGCCGTGGTCGAGGCCGGCAACTGAATGCCGCCATAAGCCATCGGGCCCAGTGCGACGACCGCGCCGATGGCGGCCACGGAAGTGAGCAGCACGAGCCGCCGCCGCCGCGAGAAAATCCTTGAGTGGAAAGGACGATCGGGTTTGTCGTTTGTCATGATCAAGACTCCTGGAATTGGGCCGACGAGCCCCTTCCTGAAATTCTTAGGAGGCTCACATTACAGTGTCCTGTCGAATGGGTTAATTCGTAGAAAAAACGTAGCGAGCGGCGTACGCGCAATGGTTCACGTGTTTTCGACACCCGACCATGCGGTCCTATCCGCGGCTCGAGGCCGAGTCGCGGGCATGACCACTTCGATCATCGCTCGGCGTCGCAGGACGGCCATCCGCTAACTCACCTCGGTGTCGCTCCACCACAGTGCCGGAAAGCCGCTCAATCCGTATTTCGGCATATGGTCGGGGTGGCCGAACCGATCCCAACGCGCCGTCCGCAGCTTGCTGAAATTCCATTGCGGCACGACATAATGGTTCCACAGCAGCACGCGATCGAGAGCCTTGGTCGCCGCGACGAGGTCATCCCGGTTGTCGGCAAACACGATGCGGCGAATCAGCGCGTCCACGGCAGGATTCTTGATCCCAATCAGATTCAGTGAGCCCGGAATATCGGCGGAACGCGATCCCCAATAATCCCATTGTTCGTTACCCGGTGTCAGCGATTCCGGCCACACGGCGACGATGATATCGAAGTCCCGGTCGCGAAGCCTGTTCTGGTATTGCACGTCGTCGATAAGCCGCACCGTTACACGCATGCCAAGGCGCTGGAGCGCGGGCTGAAAGAACAGAATGACCCGCTCCAGATCTTCATTGCCGATCAGAAACTCGACACTGAACTGCTCTTTTGTTTGCGGATCGATGAGCACAAGATCCCTTACCTCGAAGCCGGCTTCGTTCAACAAACGCATCGCTTCCAGCAAATTCGAGCGAAACGTCATCACGTTTTGGCTGACCGGATTCCAGTAAGGCGTGGTGAAGACCTCCGGCGGGACATCGGAGCGGACGGCATGCAGGAACTCGAGCTCTCGGCCCTTTGGCAGGTCGGAAGAGGCCAGCTCGGTGCCGTCGAAATAGCTCGAAATCCGTGTGTACTGATCGAAGAAAACCTCCTGATTGACCGTTTCGAAATCGAACGCGAAATTGAACGCGCGCCGTACCCGCGGGTCCTGGAATTTTGAACGCCGTGTGTTGAAGGCAAACGCCTGCATCGTTCCGATGCTTCGGATTGGAAACTCCTCCATCAAGACTTGCTTGTCCCCGATTGCCGGAAAATCGTATTCGGTTGCCCAGTTCTTGGCGGTGTTTTCGATGCGCCAATCGATGGCTCCAGCCTTGAACGCTTCGAAAGCGACGCTCGGATCGCGAAAATAGTCGAACCGGAGCTCATCGAAGTTGTTCGTCCCGATATTGGCCGGAAGGCCCTTCGCCCAATAATCCTTGACGCGCTCGTAAACAATTGACCTGCCCGCCTCGAACGTCTTGATCCGATACGGGCCGGAACCGAGTGGAGGCTCCAGCGTCGTCTGCGTGATGTCTTGGCGCTTGCCGGATTTGTCCATTCCTTCCCACCAGTCTCGAGGCAAGACTGTCAGCTGCCCCAGGACCTGCGGCAACTCCCGGACACCCGGCGCATCGAAGGTGAACCTGACCTCGTGTTCTCCGATCTTCTCGGCCTTCACGACGTGGCGGTAATAGGCCGCGAGTTGCGGGTGCAGTTTCTTGAAGGTCTTCAGGGAGAAAATGACGTCTTCAACCGAAATGGCGGTGCCGTCGTGCCATCTGGCCTCGGGCCGCAATCGAAAGTTCACCCAGGAGAAATCTTTCGGGAAGCATGCCGCTTCTGCGATAAGCCCGTAATCGCTGGCGACTTCGTCCAGTGAGGGCACCATCAGCGTGTCGTAGATCAGGTCGATCCCCTCCACCAGGTCGCCTTTCACACCGGCAACCACGAGGTTGAAACTGTCGTACGTGCCGACCGCTGCGCGACGAACCATGCCTGCCTTCGGTGCGCGAGCGTTCACGTAGTCAAACCGAGCAAACTGGGGTGGATATTTGAGATTGCCGAGAAGCGCGATGCCGTGCTGCCAGGCTGGCGCTTCGGAAGCCGGGCCTGGGGCGGCGTGCGCACCGCCTGTGACGCCGCCGTTGAGCAAAGCGGCGCTTGCTAGTCCCCGGATCAGATCTCTTCGGCTGAGGATCATGGAAGATGCCAACAGGAAGCGCGATGGCGGCATAGGCCTCGGCCTCCTTGAGAGAGAAACGCTGTCGGGCGGCCCCGGGTTTCGTGAAACCTGCGTAATGAAGCGGTGAGAAGCGGAACGAATGAATGCCTGAAGGTTGTCTTTCCGAGTTTGAGATCTATTTCCAAACGGGCGCGATGACGGCGGGGTGGAAGGTCCGTGACCACGGAGGATTGACCGATGGATGGTCTCAGCGTTTGGCACTGGATAGTTGTCGTCATCGTCGTGCTGCTGTTGTTCGGGCGCGGCAAGGTTAGCGGGCTGATGGCCGACGTCGCCCACGGCATCAAGGCATTCCGGAAAGGCATGTTGGAGGACGAAAAGCCGGCTGACGCACCTGCCAAGCAGGCCGAGACCATCGACTGATGGACACCCGTGCCCGCCTTACGAAGACTTGGTCGCGCCACCGGGGTGATCTGGCGCTCGGCATCGAGCGCATTGGTCTCCTATCCCTGCGGTTTCCCGCGATCGTCGGGGTCCTAGCGATCGTCGTTGCAATCGGAGCTGGTTTCGGCGTCGCGCGTATCAAGATCAACGATTCCCTTAGTCAGCTCTTCCGGTCTGATACACCACAGTTCAAGCTGTACGAGCGAGAAACCCGCCTCTTCCCGTCAAGCGAATTCGATGTCCTGATCGTCGTCAATGGCGAGACATTGCTGGAGCGCCCCTCGATTGCGAAGCTTCGCAATCTCGTTACCGATCTGCAGCTGATCGACGGGACGCGCGGCATCATCTCACTGTTTTCGGCGCGTCAACCTCCCGAGAACGGGCGACTGCCAGCGCCTTTGGTGCCCGACGACCTTCCGAGCGGTGGCGCCTTTCAGCAGCTCGTCCAGCGCATTACCTCGAACGAGATCATCCGCGGCAAGCTGCTCTCGAACGACGGCAAACTGACGCTGATCGTGCTCGCGCTCGATCCCGATGCCGTTCAGAGCCATCGGCTGAGCCGTATTGTTCACGACATTCGCCAGACCGCCGGCACCGATCTGGCCGGAACCGGCCTCAAAGCCAGCCTCACCGGCGTCCCGATCATGCAGCTCGAGATCCGCAACGCCGTGGAACGCGATCGGGTGATCTACAACACTGTTGGATTCGCGGCGGGATGCCTGATTGCTGTCTTATTTTTCAGGCGCGTGTCCTTCATGATTGTCGCCGCCGGGCCGCCGCTGACGGCCATCCTGCTGGGCCTGGGCGCGCTCGGCTGGCTGGACTTTCGCCTCAATCTATTCCTGAACATCATGACGCCGCTGATCATGGTCATCAGCTTCTCCGACAGCATGCAGCTCACCTTTGCCGCGCGCGATCGCCTGATTGCGGGTGAAAGCCGCTACGAGGCCTTTCGCCATGCCTTGTTGGTGGTTGGTCCCGCTTGCGTGCTGACCCACGGCACTGCTGCACTTTCGTTCATCGCGCTGCAATTCTCCCAATCCGATCTGATCCGATCGTTCGGCGAGGCGGGGCTGATCGCGACCCTCATCGCGCTCGTGACCGTACTGACGCTGGTGCCACTGCTCGGTATCCTGCTGGTTCGCCACGAAGCCAGATTTGCCGCCGACGCCAGGCGTACCGACCGCGCCATTGAGTTTCTCCGCCACACCTGCGGCTGGATCGCGGGCCGCATGGTCCGGCGCGCAGGCATCTACAGCTTGGCCGGCCTGGTCGTCGTGGCGATGTTCTCGGGCATGTATGCGCAGCTCCAGCCGCGCTATCGTCTCGCCGATCAGGTGCCGGATCGAGGTCAGGCGGTCGCTGCGGCAAACCGGCTCGATTCCGAACTAACGGGATCCAGTCCCATCAATGTCATGATCGAGTTTCCGTCCGGAGCGTCGCTTTA
Organism: uncultured Alphaproteobacteria bacterium; assembly: GCA_963822795.1. GTDB lineage: Bacteria > Pseudomonadota > Alphaproteobacteria > Rhizobiales > Xanthobacteraceae > Bradyrhizobium. The sequence goes on along the minus strand of CAWGJM010000038.1, from coordinate 558,185 downwards.
TTCACCGCAGAGCCTGCAGGTGATCGCCGAGGTTCACGACATCATGCAGAATCAACCCGGGATCGGAAATGTCTGGTCGCTGGAGACCCTGCGCCGGTGGCTCGCGGAGAAAGCCGGTCGAACCGACGTCGCCACCCTCAAGCAATATGTCGATATCCTTCCGCAATATCTGGTGCGGCGCTTCATCTCCGCCGATCAAGATGCCGTGGTGATTGCCGGTCGCGTTCCGGATGCCGACGCCAGCAGGATACGTCCGATTGTCGCCGCGTTGGATCGCGCACTTGCCTCGGTGCGGGCACAGCACCCCGGTTATACCATTTCCGTCACCAGCCTTTCGGCAATCGCGGCGCGGAATAGCGCTGCGATGATCGAAAAGCTGAACCGAGGCCTGACCGTCGAAGTGGTATTCGTCGCAGCGTTCATCGGTCTCGCCTTCCGCTCGTTCCTGATGATGTGCGCAAGCGTGCTGCCGGCAATCTTCCCGATCGTCGTTTCGGGATCGCTGCTGTGGGCGCTCGGCGACGGCTTGCAGTTCGCCAGCGTCATTGCCCTCACCGTATCGTTCGGGCTGGGCCTGAGCGCCACCATCCATTTTCTCAACCGCATGCGCCAGGAAGAGAGGTCGGGTGACAGCGCAGCGATAAGCGTTCAGCGTGCCACAATTCTGGTCGGTCCAGCCCTGATCCTGACATCCGTGGTGCTATCCTGCGGGCTGATCGTGACCGTGTTTTCCAATCTGCCGTCGCTGCGTCTGTTTGGATGGCTGAGCACACTGGCGATGTTGCTTGCGCTCGTCGCCGACCTGACGATCCTGCGCCCGGTCATCACATTTCTGCGTTCGGCCATCTGGCCGGCGCATTCGTGATCACACCAGACCGGTCACCTGGAACATCCGAGGCACGAAACCCCGGCTCGCATCGGCGGGAAACAGCGAAAGGCTGGGGCCTTTCGAGGATGCCTTGATCCGGATCATCGCCGGGGCCGACCCGTTCTGCACGCTCATGATGTGTTCGCTGGCCTTACGATTACCTCACGCGCTATTATTGGCGCGCCGCTTCCGGGCCGCCAACTGCCTGGATATGCTTAGCGCGATTGGCCGGCTGTTGTCGTCTGGCCTTCCAGATAGGCGAGCGCGGCCTTGAGTTGCGAATCATCCGGCGCACCGATCAGGTCCGCCTTGATCGGAGGCGAATAGGTTTCGCTCCGGACTGCCGGCGGCTTCCCCTCCTCGCTTTGGTCGGGCGCCCCCGGATTCTTGAATGCACCGCGCAAGGTGCTCTCGCGCATCATCATGCCTCCGCTGATCTGTTGATCCTTGGGAGCCTCGACTAACTGATCCGGCGAGATGCCATTATCCTGGATGGAGCGTCCGGATGGCGTAAAGTAAAGCGCCGTCGTCAGCCGCACCGCGCCGTGTCCCTTGAGCGGAATGATCGTCTGAACCGATCCCTTGCCGAAGCTCTGGGTTCCTATCACGGTCGCGCGGTGACGGTCCTGCAACGCCCCGGCCACGATTTCCGAGGCCGACGCCGAGGCGCCGTTGATCAACACCGCGACCGGAGTCCCCGGCAGCATGTCTCCATTGGCTGGAGCCTTGAACGTGTGCTCCTCGTCAGTTTTCCGGCCGCGAATTGAGACAACGGTACCGCCGTCCAGCAGATCGCCTGCCACATCGACGGCGGCCGACAGCAATCCACCCGGGTCGTTGCGCAGATCGATCACAAGTCCCTTGATATGCCCGTTCTGCTTATCCTTGAACGTGTTGATGGCCTGCTTGAAGCTGGTCGCGGTGTCACCGCCAAATTGACTGATGCGGACATATCCGATGCCATCGGACTCGAGCGTCGATTTCACCGATTTAACCTGGATGATCTGACGGGTCAGCGTCGCGTCGAACGGCGCTCCCTTGCCGCGCAAAATCGTCAGCGTCACGCTGGACCCGGGATCGCCGCGCAACAGGCTGACGACTTTCGGCAACCCCATGCCCTGCACGCTCGAATGGTCGACCTGGACGATCAAGTCGCCGGGTTCGAGTTTAGCCTGCGCTGCAGGCGTGCCATCGATGGGTGAGACGATTTTTGGCACGCCGTCCTGTTCGGAGATCTCCATCCCAAGCCCGCCGAACTTGCCGGCAATATCTCCCTCGGACTGCCTGTACTCCTGCTCGTCCATGTAATCCGAATGCGGATCGAGACGCGTCAACATCCCCTTGAGCGCGTCTTCGGTGAGTTCGCCGGAGCTTACGGGATGGACATATTCGCGCTGAACCAGCCCGATCACACCGACAAGCAAAGCAAGGTCGGACATCTCTTGGTTCGACCGTTGCACCGCCAGGGCTGTCACTACAGGAAGGGCGGCCAAGCCGGAAACGACGAGGCTTGCAACAATGAGACGAGTCCTCGTCATGGTACGATCCTCTGGCCTGAGATGAGATCTGATAAGAAATCTCACTCTGTGCTAGCCCTCGCAAGAGCCAAAATCAAATCCGTCCCCGGCTAAACTCTCGGCAAACGCCGGTCGTTCCAGAGGCCAAAGGCCCGCAATCAAACGCGCACACTGGCCGTGATGCTGGCGCGGGTCACCGACCTGCGATCCTGCGTCCCGACATCACATTCCTGCGGTCGGTCATTCCGCCGGCTCGCGCATGACTCGCACGAGCCCCGGTAACCTCGAATATCCCAGACACAAAGCCCCGGCTCGCATCGGCCGTGAAGCAGCGAGGGGCCGGGGCTTCCTGCTGCATCGAACCGCGTTCCGGGAATGAGAAAGCGGCGCTGCGGCCAGGCTCAGAACTTACGCAGGCAATGTCGGGACGCAAGACGATCTGGCGCAGATGAAGATTATTTAATGGCTGATTGCATGGATCCGCGCGTTAGTAATCCGACGGCCGTGACCGTTCGATCGCTCAGCCCGTCCATAAATTCAAATGCGCGCGATTGCGACGATCCTGCAACTCCCGTGTTTCGGGTGATCTGGCGCGCGCAAGCTTGGGATTCCCCTGCTGTTGGTGGAGCAGAACGTTCGCGCCGCCGTCGAGATTGCCGACCGAGCGCATGTGCGCGACGACGGTCGCGTGGTGTACGAAGGACCCGCCGCCGAACTGGGATGGATGAAGAACGCGTGCGCACGCTTGCCGGTGCGAGCGGCAAGGACGAGACCTAGCCCATGTGAAACATGGGCTAGGCACGACGCCGCAGGCGCCTTTCCTCTCAACCGCTATTGGACCGTTGCCGTTCGTCCCGCTCAAATCTGGGCGATTGAAGAGAAATCCCAGGCGACCTCCGGTGGACTTTCGCCGATCCGGACGGTCGTGTCGTTGAGGAAGCGATAAGGTGGAACCGGCAGATTGTAAGGAGCCGGCACACCGCCGAACACGCGACCGGCCAGATCGTATTTGGAGCCGTGACACGGGCAGAAATAACCTCCCAGCCAGTCTGCCGTGGGCAGACTGTTGCTGGGGTCCGGATAGAACATCGGAATGCATCCAAGATGCGTGCAGATGCCCACCAGCAGGCCGTATTCCGGCTTAATCGAACGATGCCAGTTGTCGGCATAAGGCGGCTGCTGTGGCGCGCTGGAATTTGCGTCGGATAATCTCTCGAGCAGTTTTGGGTCTTGCAGCATTTTGACGGCCGCGGGCGGACGATTGACAATGAAGATCGGTCGCGAGCGCCAACGCACGACCGCCTGTTGGCCTGGCTGAAGCTTGCTCACGTCGAAATCGACCGGGCCGCCGGCGGCCAGGGCCGACGCATCCGGCTCCATCTGATCGATCATCGGAAACAACGCCGCCAGCGTTCCCACCGCGGCGGCCGCGCCGGTTGCGATGTAGAGGAAGTCTCGCCTCGTTCCCGTTGCGGCCTCGCTCGTGGATTCAACGTTGGTGGATTCGACCGTCACCTCTGGGCTTCCTCAAAGTCTGCTTTCCTGCCGATATATCCTGCCTCATGCGAAACGCCGCCAACGGGTCGTTTGATCCAATTGTCCGCTCATACCTTCGTGAAGCAGCACCAGATTGGGAGAGCCGGTTGCAGCATTGATGGCACTACAAGATCGTTCATCGCTCACAATATTCGCGCGGTCCCCAATATGGCTGATAGGTGCAGTCCGAGACCCGGAAGGAGTGATAAAATTCCTCGCAAGCCGGAACGTTGCACTGAGGGTTCTGTGCCTCGGCAGCAGGCGCGGCAGCATTTTGATCGGAGAGGCCCGGTGCCTCCTGCAACTGTCCGACCGTTGGCGACGCAGGCGACGTCACCGGATTGTTACCCGCCATCGTCGGCGCGCTCGCCTGCTCCATAAAATCCTTCCAGATCTTTGCCGGAAGTGAGCCGCCGACGACGCCCTTCATCGGGCTGTGGTCGTCGTTACCGACCCAGACGCCGACGACAAGCGAATCATCGAAGCCGACGAACCAGGCATCCCGATAGTCCTGGGTCGTTCCGGTCTTGCCGGCAGCAAAGCCTTGAAGCGCCGCGGCATGACCAGTGCCGTGTTCGACGACGCCTTGCAGCAAATTGATGAGTTCGGCCTGATACTGCCCGAGACTGTGCTGCGAATCGTCGGGATGACCGATCGGCAGATACTGCGAGTCATTCGGCATCATGACGCCGGAAATGCCCCAGGGATCGACGGGCGCCTTGCCGGCGCGCACGGCGGCGTAAGCCGACGTAAGATCTAGCAGGGTTACCTCGCCGGTGCCAAGAGCGAGGCTTGGGTTGTTTTCGAGCGGCGCATGCAGGCCGAGGTAGCGAGCGGCCGCGATCACCTCGCCGATTCCGACTTTCTGTGACAGCCGAACGGTCGCATCGTTCAGCGAATTGGCGAACGCCTCGGCGAGGGTGACCTCACCATGGTAATGGCGCCCGTAATTCTCAGGCTGCCAGCCGTGAATATCGACTGGCGCGTCGAGGATTTCGTCGTCAGGGGTAAACCCTGCGCGCAGGGCTGCATAATAGTCGAACAGCTTGAAGGCCGAACCCGGTTGCCGCTCGGCCTGAACCGCGCGATTGTACTGGCTTCGGGCGTAGCTTCGCCCTCCTATCATGGCGACAACTGCGCCATCGGGCCGCATCGCGATGAGCGCCGCTTGTTCGGCGTGCTTCTCGTCACCGTATTTGGCCAACGTCGATTTCACGATGTTTGCCGCTAATTCCTGCAGACGCAGGTCGAGCGTCGTCCGCATGCGAACGGTGCCTCCAAGTGCCGGAGTCGCGGCGCCCGCCTTTTTATAGACCCAATCAACAAACCAGCCGGTCGAGGGGGGCGAGATTTCTGCCGGAGCCGGCGTCGCCGGGTGCAGCTTCGCCGCCAGCGCCGCCTCTTCGGTCAACTTCCCGTTGGCCACCATCGCGTCAAGAACGGTTGCGGCCCGCCTGCGCGCCGCGTCAAGATCGTGAAACGGGTCGTCCTGTTCCGGGGCGTTGATCATTCCCGCCAGCATGGCGGCTTCGGGCAGGCTCAAATCGGCGACGTTCTTGCTAAAATAGAGCCTTGCAGCAGCGGGAAACCCGGTCGCTCCCGAACCCAAATAGACATTGTTCAGGTAGCTCGTCAGAATTTCGTTCTTGGTCAGATGATGCTCGATCCAGATCGCGATCACCGCCTCCTGGAGTTTGCGCCCGTAGGTACGCTCCGGACTGAGAAAGAGGGTCTTGACAAGTTGCTGAGTGATCGTGCTGCCGCCGGCGACGGTTTTGCCAGCGTCGACATTCTGCCTGAGCGCGCGCAGCACGGATGGCAAATCGACGCCACCATGCTGGTAGAAACGCCGGTCTTCAATGCTCAGGACCGCATTGATGACGGCGGCGGGCATGTCTTTCGCCTCGACAGGCGCCAATCGCAAGTTACCCTTGTGCACCAGGTCCTGCCCATCGACGGATTTCAGCTCGATCACGCGTCGCGACGTGACCTCGGCAGCAGAGGGCAAGTGGATGCGGTAGAGGAACCACGACGTCGTGCCCGTCAAAAGGAAGATCGCGCCCGCCATGGCCGCCGCCACGTAACGAAGCCGTGACCTTGAGGACGCGTGCGGGACGGGATCGCTCTTAGGAGCGACAACCAGATTCGCATTCATGGAGAAAGCCCCCACCACAGCGGCCGCATCGGCAGCGACTGCTCGATCTGAATGGGCGAGTGCGGCCTATCCGTCGCTGACATTGGAGAACGAAATCGCTTGCGTCATGTGCACCCGCGAGCAACGCTCCGGATCTCTTCCGGACCAAACGCAAGCCCATCGCAAGAGTTCCAAGTACGACGGCACCGGCTTACCCGACCATCTCCGGCGCGACGATTTGAACCGGCCTCGTCTACTCCTGACTTCGTGACGCATCATATTTTCGTGCCGACCTGTGCCGCGGAACCAAGTGCCTCAAAAACACGTTGGCGCGGCGCGACGCTGCATCGCGTTACGGCGGCCTGACCGTGGGCACGGCAAGCGGCCCCTGATCAGAAGTCTATTCCCATGTCCAGGTTTGGTCCCTCCATGGTCGGGGTAGCGGTCGGATCAGCTTTAACGCTGGTCGGAACCGTTATTTTGCCGCTTCACTCACACGCGTCCCTAGCCGCCGGCAAGCGCGGCCAGCAAATACAAGGCCCTGAAACTATTCGGCGAGGTGTTCGACATCGTGCGCGGCGACTACGTCGACAAGCCGGATGACGCAAAGCTTGTGATCTCTTCGATCAAAGGCATGCTGTCCGGACTGGATCCACATTCGAGCTACATGGACGCGCAAGGTTTCCGCGACATGGAGGAGGAGACCAGAGGGAAATTCGGCGGCGTGTATGGAGATCACCAAGGTCGGCGATGCATTCAAGGTCGTCTCCGCGATTAGAGACGCCGGCAACCCGCGCCGACGAGTCCGGAAAGACCGTCACGACAGCATTCATCGAGGCCGGCATCCTCGCGCTCTTCGCCATCGCGATCCTGCTCGTTGTTGCATTGAAGCGCGTGACGGACGTGCTCTTGACACTGTTCCCGCGTTTGGAAGCATGTGGGCAGCGGACTATCCGGGCATGTCGAGCATGGGCAAGATGATGGCGCTCGCCCTGGTATGCACCATGGCAGCGGCCGTGTTGTTCCAGCCGGGGCTGGGCCGTCCGCGGCAGATCAAGCCGTTCCCGAATACGCGCACGCATTTGCCGCAGGCCGCCGAGTACCTGTTCGGAGACCGAGTCAGCCGTGAACGCGCTCTGGTGCAAGTATCCCGCGGCAGAGCCGGGGGCTTATATGAGGCTCCGCAAGTCAAGGGTTTTTTTACGGGATTTTCCATCGGACAATTGCCCTTTCCCAAGGGCGTCGTACGTGCGGTTGAACAATGCAAGGCGTATGTCTGCATTCATGGCATGAATGCCCTCTTTGCTTGGCCGGGTCTGCGCCCGCAAGTAGAGATAGGTCAAGAGCGAGAGCTCGTGACATCCTTGTTGTTGTCATCATCTATTTTTCAATCTGGGCAGTCCCTCCCGATCGTTGCGACGTTGGAGTTACATTTTATACGCTGAATCCAAGGTGGAGCCCCTTATTGAAGCTATGCGACACTCGCCGCATCAACTGCGGTTGGAGCCTTTCCTTTGGAACCAAGGCGACTCTTCGGCGTAGATTCGGCGCTTCCACGCTGCTCGATCCGAACCCCACGGCTGCCGTTTCCTCATTTGGCAGCCTCTTTGGCGGATTCCAGCTCGGCTACAACTATCTGCTGGCGCCGTGGCTACTCGGCGGAGTGGAAGGAGATATCTCGTTCGCCGAATTTTTTCGATGATGGCGTTGTGCGACTCGGACCACGCCGTCCAGCGCCACGTCAGCATTGGCTGTTTCGTGATGGACTTGGACCGACGAGTTGTCTCGACATGCGCAACGACACCATCCCAAGTGAGGAACAACATCGGATCCCGGAAATCCGCGACGCCAGCTGCCACGCTCGACAGCGCTCAAGAAGTTTTCGATCTCTGCATTGAAGGCGAACGGCTCTTCCAGGTTGATGGCATGGCCGGTATTGGGGCAGATCCACAGGCCCGCGTCGGGAAGCGCCGATTTGAGCATCAGGTTGGTATCGAGGCAGCGAACGTCTTCATCGCCGACAGCGAGCAATACCGGAACGGTCATTTCTGAAAGCTCATCGTGCAGGTCATGCAATGATGGTCGCGAGGCCTGGCAGTGCGCCATCGTGTTCGACATGCCCAGTGGCGAATGCTGCCGCAGACGGGCTACGAATTCCTGCCAGCTATCCAGGTCCTTGTATTTCAGCTGGATGCGGGCCGGACCGCGTGCCATTCTCTCGGCCATCGAGACCATTCCATGGTCCAAGAATATCCGCGAGAGAACGGAAGTTTCGTTCAACCAGGCGTCTCGCTGGGAGGGATAGGAGCCAGATCCCACACCGGCTGCGACAATCGCGCTCGCCTTTCCCGGATAGCGCAGCCCGAACTGCAGGGCGGCATATCCGCCCATGCTCAAGCCGACCAGATGGGCGCGTTCGATCTTGAGGCCCCACATCACCGCGTCGACATCGTCGCGAACTGCCAGCTATACAAAGCCGCATCTTCGGGAACATCGCTTGGCGGATAACCGCGGGCATTATAGGCGATGCAACGGTAGCCGCGAGAAAAATGGCGAAGCTGGTTCTCCCACCCGCGAATGTCAGATGCGAATTCATGGATGAAGATGACCGGATAGCCGTGGCCACATTCCTCGAAATAGAGCTTCACCCCGCCAGCATCGACATATGGCATCGCTTCTCGTCCCCCGTCTGTAATTTGCGCGTCCGGGTGCAGAGACAGAAAAGCAGATCGCGTTGCAACCGATCCGCTCTTGTTGTCGCGTGTCCGCGTAGCATGGCGTGGAATCACCGATGCGCAGGGAGCAATCGCGGCTGGCGGGGCTCGATCGTCTAGTCGACCTCACCGGACGTGTCAGAGTCCGAGCCCGCGCTTTCTACCAAAACTCCAGTCGACCCCACCGTTCGGCAGCATGACGCCTGAGACTTGCCGACCGAGTTGCTGTTCCAGCGCGGGGCGCCAGGGCACGAGCTGAAAGCCGAGGCCATCATCGATCATCGCGAACCGGCCAGAGCTCAGGCTCACCCGCTGCCGGTAGATCCCTGCGACATGCTCGCCCTCCGCCGAAGGGCGGTAGACGAGCCCGGTTTCGGCGGCAATTTTCCCGGTCGTGTCGTTCAGTTCTCGCGTTCGCAGGGTATCGAGCAGATTGCGCGCGAAGAGGACACGCTGTCCCTGCCGGCGAGCAAAACCCTCACCGGCGAGATGTTCAGCGCGACGGTCCATCGCCTCACGGACTTCGTTGCCGAAACCGCCGCTTCCCGTCATAGCCGGCTCGCGCGCGAGAAGCTGGCGGTCCAACCACGTCGCGCCTGGTGCTGTGATCTGCTGCTGAAGGGTGAGGTCCGACCGGGTCGCAAGGGAGAGCCTCTTCCGGCCCTGGGTATCCTCATAGGCACGCGCCTCAACGATCGCTCCAGGCGCGGCATCACCGGCGAGTTCGAGGTCCGCGAATTGAAGATGGTGCGTCCTGCCATCGATCCCCTCAACGATGGCATAGGCGGAGCCTTTCAACTCGTCGTGCAAACCTCGCTCCACCAAACGGCCGAGCACGGGGTCGCTGGGGTCGTCGCCATGGAGGGCAAAGCCTGCGACGTCAGGCTCCCGGCCGGCTCTGGTCATGACCCGGTGCATCGTCTTGATAATATCGCCTCGAATCGCGAGATCGCGCAGCGTCGGCTCAAGGCCCGGCTTCAACGTCCAGCAGGCCGGGGCGACCCGTTCGGCCAGGCCCAGGCGTTCGAGCTTGGCGGCTCGGCCAAGCATGAGCCGGCGTAGCTCAGGATCCAGATCCGGCGCACCAGGACGGAGGTCGGCAATCCCAGCACTCTCGTCCGAGATATTGCGCAAGGCACGGTCGAGGCTGGTCCAGCGCTCGGCTTCGACCTCTTTCTCCAGCGCGGACTGGACCTCCCGCTCGCTGCGCGGCCCCAGTTCCATGGTGACGCGTTCAGCGGCGCAGTCGCGGAAGCCACGGCTGATATAGGCGCGGCTGATGACGAGATCCTGACCGTCGTCGGTACGTCCCCGGATCAGAACATGGACATGTGGATTGTCGGTATTCCAGTGATCGACCGCCACCCAGTCGAGTTTGGTTCCGAGGTCGCGCTCGACATCGCCCAACAACTCGCGCGTGAACGTGCGCAGGTTCTCCAGCTCGGCGGCGTCTTCCGGCGAAATAATGAAACGAAAGTGATGCCGGTCATCCTTGCAGCGCACAGTGAAGGCACGCTCGTCGGCCACTTCGGAGCTCGCATCGAACATGCGGGCATCGGTGCCGTCACGGGTGACGCCGTCTCGCTTGAGGTAGGCCATATGTCTGGATAGCGGCGCAGAGCGGAAACGGGTGCCGAATTGCCTGACAACGCGCGCCTTCATCACCACCCGGCGCGACGGCGAGCGAAGCGACAAGGCAAGCGCCGCGGAACGCCCCCTGCCAAAGCGAGAGCCGGTGCTTCTGCCTTGCCGGCCGAAGCCTGTCCCCGTGTGACCAGCCTTCTTGGCGGCACGCATGACCTGGCCGACAAAGCTCTTCGGTTTCGTCGCTCCGCGCCCTTTGTCGCTGATACGGCCGGGACGGACAAACAAGTCATCGTCGCGCGAATTCACTGGAAACTCGAAGCGTTCGGGATGAGAGACGGCGCTGGGAATATTGATCTCCCTGGAGTTTCGGAGAAAGCGCCGGCAGACGATTTCGCGCGATGCCTCACATCTCCCACTCCCCCCGCCATATCAGCGCGACGGACGTCGGCGCTTTTCCCTTACCATCCACGGTTGGTCTTCCCCTGCTCTCCCGTTGTCACTCCGAAAACCCGCGACGAAATGCGATTTCGATCATCGGGACCTCATCTCGCTGGCACGGTGTACGAACAGGTTGCCAGAGTGGGGTACGAGGGCTGATAGGTCGACAACGCCGTGGGCGCGTGATGAGCGGTTCTGACGCATGTCAATCGGTGATCCGCCATCATGTGAGGTTCCCGCGGTGCGCGTCGCGAACAGTGAAGAGTTGACCCGGGCCAACGACCTTGCGATCATCTGCACGTTGGTCCGCGCGCGATCGATCATCGGTGCGAGCGTCGCGACGTACGCTTGCGTCTCATCCGGCAGCGGTCGACCCGTAGCCAGATGACGTTCGTAGCGTCCAGGTCCTGCATTGTAGGCGGCGAGGAACCCTGGTGCGCCGTAGCGATCGTAGAGTTCGCGGATGTATGCAGCACCGCCCAAGATGTTGTCGCGGGGATCATAGGGATCGGCGCCGAGACGGTAGCGAGCGCGCAATTCGCTCCAGGTCTTTGGCATGATCTGCATAAGGCCCATGGCGCCTTTGGATGACCGTGCCTGCTGCCTTGCGCTGCTTTCGACGTGCATCACCGCGCGTATCCAATGTTCCGGCACACCGAAACGTTTGGACGCTTCGGTAACGAATGCCGCGAAGGGACGGACGGATAACTCGTTCGGGCGACGTGTAGCCGACAACTCCTGCTCGGCGTGTGCCGCGCCGCTCGACAGCATCGATGCTGCCAAGATCACCACGATGCACAGTATCGTCCCGAGATCTCGCAAGGCTGCCATCGTGCTTGCGGCCGACAAGGGTGAAGCGCTGGCGCGCCGGCCTGACCGCCGCCCTGGACCGACGCTGCGCGCGACGGCCGTGCAAGTCTTGGCCGGGACGGAGGAATGGTCCGTGTTTTGACCGAACAAAGGAATGACGGAAGATTTACAGTTTTGCAGCAAGGTCATTTCTCCTCGCCGGTCCAAAGAGGCTCCGCCGTACCGATGATCGCGCTCGTCGGCAGCACGCCGAAATATCGTCCGTCGAACGAGTTCGTCGACCGCCAGTTCATGAGGAAGACCTCGCCGTCGGCGATGACGTGACAGCCCTGCCAGACGGGCAGCGGGCGACCGCTATTGTCATGCGCGCGCACCGCACCCATCTCGATCTTGTCGACCATGACGGTGAGTTGATCTCGGCAAACCGTCTGCCCGGGGAGCGCCAACACGCGCTTTAGCAGGGGAATGCCGCGCGACAGATAGCGGCGATCTGCGAGGAGTGTTGCCAGAGGTTCAGGCGGCTCGATCGCGACCAGCTGGGCGACGGCAAGTCTGCCGGTGGGGTGCATCCGGTAAAGACCGATCGGCACACTTTTGGAGGCGTTCCAGATATAACGTGGCGCAGGTCTTACCGCGATCGTGGACACCACGACCACGGCCGCCCCCAACGTCGTTAAGAGCGTCGCCAAGCGGCCGGTCACAGCGCGATCCTCCGCCGACGCAGCCAGGCCTGATGACGCGCACGCGTGTAAATCCGCGGCACTTCGTTGACGGACAGACGATTGTGGACGTGGTGCCAATAATAGGGAGCTGCGTCGGCCGGGTCGATGCCGAGCGCCTCGACGGCACCTACAATCTGCAACACCCGTTCGACCTTGGACCAACCGGACAGCCGCAACAGGACGTCGCCACCGGGACGTACATAGGGCACGGTTGCGCAGCGCTGGCCGGGCGCGACCGCCCGCAAAATATCGATGCGCGAGATGACGGTGCCAAAGTCGTTCGAAGTCCAACGCACGAACGCAAAGATGCTGCCCGGCGCAAACGAAAGGATCCGCCGCCGTTTATCGAGGATCTGTTCTTCGGCGGCGTGGCCGAAGCGTATCCAGTTCTCGATGCGCTTCTCGAGCCAAAAGAGCTCCACATGGGTGAGATCACTCATGACGGCTCGCCTTCTGCAGAGAAGGATTGTCGAGCCTCAACGCCTTTAGTTGCGGCGTGTGTGTCGTCTTACCGCTGGTATTCCTGTCGAGGAGCGCAGCGACTATGACGCTGGGCGCGAATGACTGCCGGCTGCCCTCAGCGGTGAAAAACGGGTGGTCCGTTAGAAGGAATCCGAGGGATTCTAGGTTAGTAAAGTTACGGACGCGGAAAGATGTTGAGCGCCAGAACCTTAACCCCGATTTTGGTCCCCGATAGCACGAGGATCGGGTCCGCGATAGCACGTGAGTTGAGGTCCCTGATAGCACGAGATGATTCACAGCTTATCCCCAGATGCGGTTGCGAGGCCGCGACGGCGTGGAGCAGCCGTCAACGGATCGACAGGAAGGGGCGTGAAGTTGAGGCGCTCAGTGCCGCGCGAGCCGCGCTCTATAACAAGCTGATAGCCGGGCAACCTCTCGCGAGGTACGATCTCGCGTAGGTCGTAGATGAAGTGCCTTAGTGGGGAGAGGCTGCCGGACTTGGCATGGAGATGGTCGAGGTCAAAGCTCCAGTCGCCTTGCTGGCGGCCGCCATGCTTGCGTACGAGCCGATACGGCCAGCGCTCCAGACCGCCGGTCAGATCGAAATACGCCCGGTCGATGGTGAGCACGAGCGCTTCGTCCAGCACGCCGGCGTAGAACCAATCCGGCAGAATTAACTCGAGCTCACGCGGCTGGCCGTGCATGTCGGCCGTCTCCTTCCATTCGTTGATCCAGGAGAAGCGATGCCGCCGACGCTCGGTCAGCTGACGGAGAGATGTCAGCACTGTGGTCGATTGCAGCCGGCCGAGCGCGGCTTTGAGCCGGTCGTAATCGCGCGCGCTGGTGCCGCGGCCGACGAAGGTTAGGATTTCGTAGGGCGTTGCCGCCATCAGGCGGGACGTCTTCAGTCCGCCATCGCGAGCTTCAACGATTTGCGAAGCAGCCCAGATCAGGACGTCGGCGTCCCAAATAGTCGCCATGCCGTGCTCCGGAACGGCTTCGACACGAATGGTGATCTCGCCGGCGCGGAAGTCGATCGGAACGGTGCGCTTGGACTTGGCGAGCGGGAAGAAGGGATAGGCCATGAGGTGCTGCGCGTCGCGTGGCGCGAGATCGCCGGGAAGCGCGCGAAACAGATCAAGCTGCTCGCGCTCCGAGGTCCGTCTGCGTCGCATCGGCATCTGCCGCTCCCGTGCCATCAGCGACGTGCTCGACCGGCATACGGGAGCGGAGCGGCAGCATGCCGCTTGGCGGGCAACACGGTGCCGGCGCCAGGATCGGAGGTTGAGGTCTTGGAACCGCGGTCTGCCCACGCCTTAAGATCTTCCAGAGCGTAGACAACACGTCCGCCGAGTTTTCGATAAGCGGGGCCGGTACCGTAGGTCCGGTGCTTCTCCAGCGTGCGGCCTGAGAGGCTGAGGAATCGGGCAGCCTCGGGCGTGCGCAGGTAGCGAGGCGGCAAGCCGGCGTTCAGATCGGGCATTTGAGAGGCTCCGTTATGTCGTGGAGCACCGGCGAGGTCGGCGGCGCGTCGAGGGTCACGATGGCGGAGCGAGCACGCGAAGGGGGATGCCGAAGATCAGGGGGTGGATTTTCGATACCCCTCGGGAACTATGAGCTACTTCTTGCGGCGCGGATGCCGCAGCAGTTCGCGATAGCCTCCGCGCATCAGAGCAAAACCGCTTTGCACGAGACGGATGGTCCGATTGCGCAGATCGTGGGTTTTCCAGGCGTGCTCGGGAATACGTTCGATGCCGAACAGAACTTCAGCGATCACGCGGTAATTATTGCCGCCCATTCGCGCATCGAGTGCGCGGAGAGCCAACGCCAATCGTTGACGCCGCTGGGACGACAAAGTGTGGAATGGCGGGCCGGGCGACTTGCCATTGAGCGCGCGCCATAGCCGGCGGGCGGCATGTGCCCGCATTTCGAAATCATCATCCAGCGGCAGCTCGACAACATAGGTCGACGTAGTCAGTGGTGGCTCTTTCAACCAAAGCCGATGTTCGACACCACGCATCCGCAGCAGCGCATGCCAGCCGTCCGGCGCCTGCCGGATCTCACCGTCAGAGAGAGCGTTCAGATCAAGCGTCACGGACGTGCCGAGCGAAGGCGGCAGCGCCTGGCCCACCGGAACTACCGTCGGTAAAGCCTCCGGCGCCCAAAACACGGTTTGTTCGTGAAAGGACCCTTCCGGGTCAGCCGCGAAAGCAGACGCCCCATCTCCTTCTGAAGTCGGCGGTTGCACCGTGATCGGGCCCCGCGATCTCATCGCGCTCGCGCTGATAGTGAAGATTTCGGCGCAGACATTCCCAGGCAAAGCCGGTGATCTCGGCCTGCTGCGCACGTTCGTAGCCTTCCTGCGACTCCCAATCAAAAACAGGCATTGCTTCTCTTCCTCAAGAAAGAATTGCAATGCGATGATTCTGAATATCAACCGTTGCGGGAAGTCCCCCATTGCGCATCATGCGATGTGAAGGGGTGATCACGATATCTGGGAGATTTTGCGTGCTGGGAAGAAGGCATTCCACCGTTGACTCTTCTAACGGAGCACACCGCCGCGCAGTAGATGTCTATAGCCATGCTCAGTCATCCATTTGGCGCGGGCCAGGTGACTATCGAAAGCATGTCGTGCACGATCAGGTTCACGATCAGGGTCAATGTGCAGCACGATCCGGGCGACCTTTCGCCAGTCGGCTCTGGCCGCGTCGGCGTCGAGCAGACGAAGGTACGTAATAATGTGCTGCTCATCGTACACCGTTAGCGCCGCGTCGGTCGGCGCCGTATCGTCGACATCGGGATCGAGAGGCGGCTTCTGCATTTGGCATCCTGCGCGAGCTTCAAACGGGTCTTCGAACAAGAGCGGCACGTCAGACGATCGCCAAAATCCTTTCAAGGGGTTGTCATATTCCGTCCGAACTTGCCACGGCGCGATGCACCGCGAGCACCGCGGGGGTTGCGGACCAGCATCACCCCTTTGCCCTGTTCAGAGGCCAAAAATACGATTCCCACTTTCTCGAGTGCGCGACGTACCTGACCACGCGTGTCCTCTCGCACCTTGAGCCCGCTTTCGGACTCCAGGCGTTTGAGGGCCGTTAGTGCGACCAGGGCCTGTCAGCGAGCATCTCTTGCGTCCAACTGAGAAGCGCACGTGCGGCCCGCACCTGGCGGGAAGTGATCATGCATGGATCACCTCCGCCGGTAGTGGGCGAAACGCCACTAATACGACCATAATGGTCGTCTTGTGCCGTTAGACCAGCGATTTTTCAGCGTTGTCGTAGCTCCAAACGGTCGCTTGAGAGGTGCTGATTCGCTCCCTGTCCGGTCGACCCATGTCGTCTGGAGCGGGTGTCCGGTCGGCTCGCGAAGGCGCGGTCGGTTACCCCCCTCAAAGAGTTTCATCGGCGGGAAAACGTCGTCGAGATTCCCGTCGACGGGCGCGTCGTGATGGACGATCCCTCGGCGGCGTTGGCAGCCTGCGAAGCCGGACAGGGTTTATTTCAGAGCTTCGAACTCGGCCTGGCCCAGTGGCTCGCGAGCGGGAAGCTCGTGCAGGTCCTGCCCGAATGGTCGGACGAGCGTTTCCCGTTGTATGCCTATTATCCCTCGCGCCGGCAGGCGCCAGCCAAGCTACGCGCCTTTCTCGAATTCATTCACCTCATCGCCGCGAACGCTTAAGTCTGATTTGTTCCCATTGGTAGCCGTTCATCGGCAATGATCGGATGGTCTCCCCTGGGCGGATCTCTGCCGATCCGAATTCTGAAGCTGCTGACCGCTATCCACCCTTCTCGGACGATGCTTCGCTACAATGCGTGCAGGTCTGGATGTCCGATTTCAGGGAAGCGTGACGGCTCGCTGAAGGGCGACTAAGGGTCAACCTGTCATTTTGATCGTCCGCCTATGACTCCGAAACTAGGGCATCTGCCGGAAGCTAAGTTGGTCATAACTGTCGCATGGCTGGGCCCCGTAGGCTTGTGCTCCCAGCCCATGCGCGGTGCGGTAAGGAGCAAGCCCTCCAACGCCACCGCGCGACCATAGGGAACCGTGCGCGGATAGGACCCATAGTTTGCGGGTGGTCCAAGTGGAATGCGTTGGTTGGCCGGATGTCTCGTGGGCTATTGAGTAATGAGCGCATCGCCTTCGAGCGGTAGTCTTGCTACGGTTGCGTCCGGTCAGTTGGAGTTTTTCAATGCCTTCGAGAACTCTTTTGATTGACGGTTCAAGCACCAGTTCACCGGATGGCGGGATCGTGCAGCCGCCAGTGACGCCCTATCACGTCATCTACATGTCCGACCCGTGCGACGTTAATCGCAACAGGTGGTGAGACATTGAGCACCATCAGCGGGCGCGCCGCGAGCGTAATAGCGAAATTTTTTGCCGCGCCAGCGCTGAACGTTCTTACTCTTCAGCTCGGTCAGAACGATTTCATTACCGGCGGTCCTTACGCTAACAAGGTGGCGGGATGGGTTACCGATGTCCAAGCGCTGCTCGCGACTTATCGAACGGGTGCCGGAAGCAAACTCCTCAAAATCGGTCTCACGACCCAAAATCCTCGAAACGATGCCACATTCCTCGGTACCAGGGCGGCAGTGAACACGGCCATTCGCGCATTGGTGGCAGACGGCAATGCCGACTTCTTAATTGATTGGGCGGTAGACCCGATTTACGGGCAAGACGCCGACGTCAGCGACATCACCAAATATCCGGACGGCGTTCATCCGTCTCAGGCCAATCAGAACAACATGGAGGCGCTTTATTATAGGCCCGCGCTGAATGTACTTTAGAGGAACGCCCTGAGTGGGCTTTGCGCTTGACGCGGCGACGAGCGTGCGCAGCAGTTCGCTTTTCGATCCCATGATGCGAAGTTCTTGCGCGTCGACCTCGACACGCTGGGCGAGTGCGCGAAGGTAATCGCGAGCGCTCTCGGCACGCATGCGCTTGCGGGCTGTTGGGCATACTGAGTCCGCGTCCTGGCAAAATACTTAAGGCAGGAAAGCGAAATCGCGGTTGCTCCTTTTCGATCGGGCAGGACCATCCCGCGCGCGCGAAAACGCCCCGCTCCGGAGAGCGAGGCGTCTTTGCTTCAGCTCGCTCAATCGCCGTTGGGCTTGCGGCTGCGGGACCAGATCAGGGTGTAGGTCTCGGCGCCTTCGTCGTCGAAGAGGTTCGCGTAGATCGGCGCATTGAAGCTCGGATCGTCAAGCTTGACCGAGAGATAATCGCGGCCCTCGTTCGAGCGCTTCGGCCACGCGGCTCCGATCTCAGCGCGACCGACGTAGACCCGGTGGCTGGGCGCATTGTCGTTGGTCCGGTCTGTCTCGGGGACGATACGGACGCCCCTGGTCTGGAGGCTCAGGGTGACGATCTCGCCCTGGAATTCCTGGCCGGATTTCTTGAAAGAGCCGATGTTAGCCATGTCACTTCTCCTTGCTGTTTTCGAGCCCGCGACCACCGCGGCCTCGGTGGCGATCTGAAAGCCGAAGGCGATCGACGCCGCACCCGCTCGGGCCGCAGCGCAGCGGAGGATGGCGGCGGTGAGATTTTCTTGCCTCGCGAGGAATGGGCGAACCGGGGTCCCCGCGCGCGCTTACGCGCGGGGTGGCAAGCCCAGGGGAAGAAAGTCTCGCCGCAGCCATTGCGGTTCAGGCGATCGAGGCGCAGCCGGCCTTCGGCCAGATCTAGCCAATGAGAGGCCAAGTGCTCGCGTGCGCTGAACAGCATTTAGGAGACGTGGCAGCTATTGATCGCCCCACACAAGAGATCCCGCGTTCCAGGCGAAGGAAGAGATAATCTGGCGCGTAAAAAGGCGGCCCCTCGTCGTCGAAATAGACCGAACCCCGCGCGTGGGTGGATACGGCTGGGTCAAAGTCTCCCGTGGAGATCACCCATCTCAGCGAAGCGCGCGAGGGGCCACGAGGTCCCCGTCATGCTGAAGAGCGGTTACCGCGCCGATCCCAATGGAGCCTCAGAGTCACCTGCTCGTGGCCGCTGCGGCCATGGGCGGCTGAGGTGGGACCGGCGCAACACCACCTCTCACAGCGGGGTTCCTCACCATCGACATGCGCGCCGAGGCGGTACCACCGACGGCGATGGCACCGACGACGGCGAACGCCTTGCGCCACCATTCAGAGGGAACACCGATATGGGCAAACGCGAGAGTCGCATCATAGCCGGCATGTACCGCGGGAAGCGCAAATAGCAGCCCAATGACAAGGCGGACAATGGCAGAGCGCGCAATCGAGAAAGCGTATTGCCCGGCCGCAAGTGTGAGACCAGCAGCGCAAAACCGATGACGATGGCGCCGAACGGACCTGTTCCAGTCTGAAATAAAATGATGACCATGGTGATGGCCGGACTGACGGCACCCGTGGCGCGAGCCACGCATGGAGAGCCGGATGCCGGGGAACTGGTACGTCCGGTTCGGTGAGAGGCGCGCAGAAACCGACCGCCGCGAGGCGGCACGGCGTTACGCGCCTACTCTACCGCGACAAGAGTTGCAGGGATCGCGCCTTCCGCCACCACCATGGCGCGGCGTTGAGAATAGTCGATCCTGTCCGTGTTCGAAATCCCCAGCGGCGTGGATGTTTTGCCGTCGTGCCATGCCGGGGCGGGAAAGGCGCGGGCCCCAATCGAGTGCCACGCTGGAGTTGCCCTCCGGCTCCATTTTGGCGCCGCCCGGATCGTAGTAGCGAGCGCCCGGATAGTGTTGCGGCGCTTACGCGCCGCCGTTGCCGAACTTCCAGACGGGAATGCCGAGCTTCCGCGCCTTGTCAGCCAGGTTCTCCTGAATGCCGGTGCCGGAGAAGACCATGACGCCGATCGGCAGCACGTCGAGCATCTGATCGTTGCGCTTGAAGGGTGCCGCCTTGGCGTGTTTGGTCCAATCGGGTTTGAAGGCGATTTGGGGCACCTTGCGGTGGTCGGCCCAACGGGCGGCGATGCGCTCGGCGCCCTTCGGCGAACCGCCGTGCAGCAGCACCATGTCGGGATGCTTGGCGCGGACCTGATCGAGCTTGTCCCAGATCAGGCCGTGATCGTTGAAGTCGAGGCCACCGGTGAAGGCGATCTTCGGCCCAGCGGGTAACAGCACCTCGGTCTCGGTTCGGCGTTTGGCGGCGAGGAAGTCGCGACTGTCGATGACAGCCGAGGTCAGGGCGCGGTGGTTCACCATCGAGCCGCTGCGGGGATGCCAGTGCGATCCGGTGTGGCGGGCGAAGTGGTCGGCTGCCTGGTCGCGGAAGTATTCCATGCTGTTGCGCCGCTCGATCAACGTCATGCCCTCGGCGGTAAGACGCTCCAGTTCGACCGAGCGGATCTCGGAGCCATCCTGGTCGCGCTGGCTTCGCTTCTGCGCCTGTTCGTTGTCGTCGAGTTCGCGTTCGATGCGCTCGTTGGCGCGGTGGAAGAGATTGACGGTCGACCACAAGAGATCCTCGAGGTCGGGTTCAAGGCGGGTTTCGCTCAAGCTCGCGATGAGGGCATCGAACATGTCGGCAACGGCGGCAGCAACGATACGGGCCTCGGGCAATGGTCTCGGGTCGGGTTCATCGTGGAACGGACGATAGCCGTGAAGTTGGAGTTCGGTGAGGACGTGATCGGTCGGGGATGTGGCATGAGGTGGCTCGTGGTCTGTCTCGTTGCGCTCGATCGTCATGGTGGCTTTCCTTCGTCGGATTGGTCGCGCTCATCGCGGCCTTCATGGCGACGAAAGGCGGCGGGCGGTTCGGACTTGCACCGCGGAGCGCAGCGAAGCGGCCGGAGCGCAGCGCAGGATGGCGGGAACCGGCTATTTTGTCTCGCGATGCAAAGCGCCACCTTGGTGGCGCGACGGAAAATAGTCGGCTCCCGCCATTGCGTGGCCGGACCGCTTGCCGCAGGGTCGCCCTCTCAAGAAGGCCGTGAGCGCGGCCCTCTCCCGCAGTGGGAGAGACTGCGGGGTCGACGGCACCGTCAGAGCGGAGTACCAGCCTCATCCCCCGTTCCGGTCCAAACGCTCGTACTTAAGAACCGGACCACGTCTTCACGGGCGAGCTGGATTCGCAACGCCGCACGTAGCGCGTTGATGTCGAAGTTCCGCTGATCCTCGTTGAAATCTCTACTCTGCGGCGATAGTACCATGGCCTCAATCGCGGCCGTCCTCGCTCGGTCCATCAAGCGGTTCATCGCGCCATCGCCGGCCGGATCGTCGTCACGGACGATATAGAGACGACGCAGCGCTGCCGGAAACAGGATGGCTGCGAGATGCGCGGCCGAGAGTGCTGCGACCGTCGCCATGCCGGGTATGATGCAGCGGAGCGACAGCATGGTCTCGATGCCTTCGCCGGCCGCCATCACGTCGCTTGCCGGACCGAAGCGGACCGCGTGCCCGAGAAGGTGACCCATCGCCCGGCGTGGGGTATCGACCAGCGCCTTGTCGCGTCCGGACGGATCGAGCCATGTACGGTGCGCGCCGGTGATGCGGCCCTGCAGGTCGGTAACAGCCGCAATCATTGCGGGCCAGGTTTCGGTCGGCGCGTCTGCTTCGGGACGATAGTAGCAGCGCGGATGGAATCGCAAGCTGGAGATGCCATGCAGGTCGGTGATGCCGCGTCCACGCAGGTAGGTTTCCACGACGGTTCCTGCAATCGGCTTCGACATGGCGAACAGACGCCTTGCCGATTCCGGCGAGCCGATCGGCACTGAAAACGAACGTAGTCGATAACCCGACTCCGCCTCGGATTGCGGCAGGCTCAGGAAGCGTCGTGCCTCCTCAGTAACAGCCTGGAAATCGATCAGACCGCAACTTTCTCTGATAACGTCGAGCAGGTCGCCGTGCTCGCCGGTCGCCGCGTCGGTCCATTTGCCGGCCTGACGGCCGCCGGCGTCCACGCCTTTCAGGCGGACGAACATCGAGCGGCCAGGAGTGTTCCTGACATCGCCGACCTGCCAGTAGTTGCCAACGCGACGTCCGTTGGAGAGATAGTGACGACACACCGCCTCGGCCTCGCGCGCGAGGCGATGTGCCAGCTCTGCCGCATGGCGCGACATGTTACGCCGCTGCCCGATTAACGACGCGTACGACCGGATAGCACTGCAGCACCTTGGTGAGGATCGCAGGACCGGTCGCGTCCACTGGCACAAAGAAGCGTAGCTTCCACGGAATGATCTCGCCGAACAGACCGTAGGCGCGTAGCCGCTCCCG
The DNA here is from genome assembly GCA_963822795.1 of uncultured Alphaproteobacteria bacterium. Taxonomy (GTDB): domain Bacteria; phylum Pseudomonadota; class Alphaproteobacteria; order Rhizobiales; family Xanthobacteraceae; genus Bradyrhizobium. The sequence continues at coordinate 536,216 of CAWGJM010000038.1, read as the reverse complement.
CATGGCGTCGGTAAAGCCAATCAACTCGATCCGGTTCACTCCCATCACGCGGACAAGGCGAAGCTGGAGCGTCTCCGTGAGATCGACGATCGTCTTGCCATCCAGCAATGCCGTGAAGGCGGCATCTGGCGTGAGGTTTGGCGTACCGGTTTCGGTTGCGGCCGTCACCCACGCGAGCGAAACCTTGCGGCCGATGACGCGCTCACCAGTGTCGGTCTGCAGCCGATAGACCCGGGTCGATTCGTACGGCAGACGCTTCCAGATCGGCAGCAGCAGTCCAGTGACCAGATGGATCGTGCTCGATTTGAATTCCGGAACTGTGGCAAGCTCTGCCAGCCATGCAGCCGTAAAGCGCTCGCGATCCGCTTCGACCCAATAGCTCTCAGCCATCATCTTCAAAGACAGGGTCTGACGCTCGAAAGGCCGGATCAAGCGGACGCGCTGCTCGATCTCGCGGTCATCGCGCATCAGGCTCGGCGCCGGGACCTGCACAGCGGCATACCCGGATCGCACATTAAGGAGCAGAACAGCGCGACAATCGGAAAGATGATCCAGGGCTTCCTTCAGGGCCATGGGACGATTGCGCTCGCGTTGCGCAATCGTGAGCAGCCTGGTCTCAGCGCCGGTTGAGGGATGCGCGTAAATCGTACGCCTGTCCGTAACGACAAAACTCTCGGCGCGGAGCGTCTCCAGGCCCACGTCGTAGGTCCCGGACGCAACGGCGCCTTCGATACGGGCGGTCAGCAACTGTTCGAAGGCCGTGAACAGCATGTTCTGCAGGTCGATGGTCAGCGCCAGCGACCGGTTGAGGAATGTGGTGATCGGCGGCAGCTCGTCCCGCATGCCGTTGGCATCGACTAGCCTCAGCCCGGTCGCGTCCTCAAACCTCTCAAGCGAGCAACCTTCCACTCTGCCTCGGACCAGGAGCATATAGAGTTGTCGGAACGCATCCCGGCCGCACTGGCTTTCGAGATTGTCCTCGGAACGGAATAGGCCCTGCCCTCCGTTCTGCCGCTGGCCGCGCGTGATGGCGCCGAGGGTATCGAGCCGGCGAGCAATGGTGCTGAGAAAGCGCTTTTCGGCTTTCACGTCTGTCGCGATCGGACAAAACAGCGGAGGCTGCGCCTGGTTGGTACGGTTGGTTCGGCCGAGCCCCTGGATCGCCGCATCCGCCTTCCAGCCAGGCTCAAGCAGGTAGTGGACGCGGAGCCGCCAATTCTGTGCCGACAACTCGGCATGATAACTCCGCCCCGTGCCGCCAGCGTCCGAGAACACGAGGATGCGCTTGACGTCATCCATGAAAGCCGAGGTCTCGGCGAGGTTAGCCGAGCCGGCGCGGTTCTCGACCATCAGCCGGTCGCCCTTACGGATGATCCGGCGCGAGCGACCGGTCATTCCGGCGACCATGCCCGTGCCGAAGCGCTGCACGACCTGATCAAGGGCGCCAGGTACCGGCGGCTGTGAAGCGAGCTTCTCGATCAAACGGCTTCGGCGCGCGACGGCCTCCCGGCTTTCGACCGGCTGGCCGTCACGATAGAGCGGCCGGGAGCAGAGGTTGCCCTCCGAATCGGTGAAGGGCTCGTAGAGCTGAACCGGGAAGGAATGAGCGAGATAGTCCAGAACATATTCGCGCGGGGTGATGTCGACCTGGACGTCGCCCCACTCTTCGGTCGAAACCTCGGCGAGCCGGCGCTCCATCAGAGCTTCGCCGGTCGAGACGATCTGGATGACTGCAGCATGTCCGGCGTCAAGATCGCGCTCGATCGAGCGGATCAATGACGGTGTCTTCATCGAGGTCAAAAGATGCCCGAAGAAGCGCTGTTTGGCGCTTTCGAAGGCGGATCGGGCCGCGGACTTTGCTTGTGCGTTTAGCGTGCCGGTCTCGCCCGTGATGTTGGCGGCTCGCATCGCGGCGTCGAGGTTGTTGTGGATGATGCTGAACGCACCGGCATAGGCTTCATAGATGCGGACCTGCTCGGGCGTGAGCTGGTGCTCGATGAGCTCGTATTCGACACCTTCGTAAGATAGAGACCGCGCCGCGTAGAGACCGAGAGCCTTGAGCTCGCGCGCGAGCACCTCCATCGCCGCGACGCCGCCCTCCTCAATCGCCTCGACAAGCTCCGCGCGCGTGGCGAAGGGGAAATCCTCGCCGCCCCACAACCCGTAGGCGAGATTGTGTACCGTGGTGGCGCCGGTCGCGGAGACGTAAACGAGGAGGGCGTTCGGCAGCGCGTGCTGGAGGCCGAGGCCCGCTCGCCCCTGCTGCGAGGCGGCATGGTCACGGCGCTCGCGCTTACCGCCAACCGCGTTCTGCATCGCGTGGCTCTCGTCGAAAACGATCACTCCGTCGAAGTCGGAGCCCAACCATTCAACGATCTGCCGCACGCGCGAAAGCTTCTCGCCGCGCTCGTCGGTGCGCAGCGTAGCGTAGGTGGTGAATAGGACGCCTTCGGCAAGCCGAATCGGCATCCCCTGGCGAAACCGTGAAAGCGGGGTAACAAGCAGACGCTCCATGCCGCGCGCCGACCAATCGCGCTGCGCATCCTCGAGCTTGTCAGATTTGCTGATCCACACCGCGCGACGGCGACCCTTAAGCCAGTTGTCGAGCAGGATGCCAGCGACCTGTCGTCCCTTGCCCGCCCTGGTGCCGTCGCCCAAAAACCAGCCTCGGCGAAAGCGGACGGCATTGGAAGCATCGTCGTGCGCGGCGGCGACAAGGTCAAAAGTCGCATCGACCGTCCAGCAGCCCACGAGAAATTCCGAATGCGCCTCGCCAGCATAGATGATGCTTTCAAACTGGGCGTCCGACAGGACTCCATCTACTACCCGACTCAAAGGCAGGTGCGGCCGATAGGATGGTTTCGGCGGTGCGACCGAGGCCGTTGCCGCGGACTGAACGAGTTTGGTCGGATGTCCGTGCGAACCGGGAATACGGACCGACTGCAGCGCGTATTCTTCATAAAGCGCATCGGTGAGTTCGAACGCCTTCCGGCGGAGTCCACTCGACCGTCTCGTGCGCGAGTTCTACGCCTTCTGGTCCTGGGAGCCCCGGAGTAGGCGATGGGCGCGTTGCAAGGGCGTCAACCGTTCGTGGGATCGCAGGACGCCTGATGGCGTCGACCACGACTGACGCGGCAGCTGGCAGCCTCGGAGGCACATGCTTGGTCACCCAGTCAAGCAGCGTGGCGACATCAGGCGCCAGGCCCGGCGATACGGGAAACATGTTCGGATTGGCGGCGGGCTGCTTGTCGATCACAAGCAGCGTTGCGTCGGTTTGAGTTCCATGTTTCGCGTAGACGGCGCCGTCGATGGCGGCAGAAAATACAACACGCCCACGCTCCTGAAGACGAACCAACGCCGGCGCAAAGCTTGCGCCGGTGATGGCGACCAAACGCCCACCGTCGCAAAGGCGTGTCAGGGCCGAAGTGACGTTCCGGAGCGCTGCGTCCGCCATGCGGAGATCGACGTTCCCCATCACCGAAAATGGCGGGTTCATCAGAACCACGCTCGGAACAATGCCGACATCGAGGTGATCGTCGATCTGCGCGGCGTCAGGGCGAGTCATGGTGATCGCCGGGAAGAGGCAATCGAGCAAGGCTGCACGGGTCTCAGCCAACTCGTTCAACACCAGCGCTCCGCCAGCGAGCTCCGCGAAGATGGTGAGCAAGCCGGTACCTGCGGACGGTTCGAGCACGCGGTCGGCCGGCGTAATGGCGGCGGCGGTGCGTGCCGCCAAGCCAAATGTTATTGGTGTCGATAACTGCTGAAGCGCCTGGCTTTCCTCGGAACGCAGCGTGTGGGTCGGAAGGAGGCTCGCGATTTTCGCGAGCATCGGCAGCATGGCGGTCGGCGATCCAGCCTTGGCACGGACAGTCGAGCCGAACTTGCGAAGGAACAGGGCGGTCGCCACCTCGCAGGCGTCATAGGCGATTTTCCAATCCCAAGCGCCGGTAGCATCGGAGGCGCCAAAGGCAGCCTCCATCGCGCCGCGCAGAACAGCGGCATCGATGCGACGGCCGCGTTCGAGATCGGTCAGAAGCTGTCGCGCAGCCCTAACGGCAGCGGAGGTGAGAGCTGCAGCGGCATAGATCGAGAGCGGCGCCGCGGCGGTGCCGCCGACGAGAGATTCGGTCATGGCAGGATTTCTCGGGAGAGCCGGAACGGGTCGAGCCACCCGGCGCTCTCCTAAGACCGCGGCAACTCAAACCCTTCCCGGCCGGCCTCTCCCTCTCAGTCTCCGCCATGAATCTGAATAATGGGACCGGCGCTACACACACCGGCCCCCAACGAGTGCGGGACGGCCGGAGCCGTCCCGCGATACAGTCTCATTCTGCGGCGTCGAGTTGTGGTCGATCGTCGTCGCTGGCGCTCTCCCGGTCCTCGTCGTCGCCGAGGAATTCGGGCAGCGGTCCGGCTTCACCCTCCTGCTCCGCCGGCGATGCGGCGAGGTCGACGAGACGTAGCGGCTCCGGCAACCAGCCGGAACCATCGAGAAGACGCTCGGCCTCCTTGGCCATATCAGCCTTCTTTAGATGGTCGATCAGTTGGTGGACGGCTCGCCTTTCGCTTCCCGAACGGCATCGATAACGCGCGGTTTGGTGACGCGGCCGAGATAGTTGTCGACGGTCGGTCTCCACCCTGCCAGGACCATGTCGAGCCCGACGGCTCGCGCCAAAACATTGGCTTGGTCAAGCCAAGTGCGAACGCCGTGGGCGGAGCACGGCCTTGATCGTAGCGGTTAACCAGCTCGTAGAGCGCGTTGGCCGCAAATGATGCGCAATGAGCCAACAGGGACGCTTGAGCGGTGCCGTCAAATGCAGTGAGTGCGTCCCAAAGGTCCGCCTCGTTCTTCGGCAGCCGTTCCTTCCAGCGTTCGTGCCGCGTGTCGATAGCTTTGGCGGATACGCCTTCCTTCAAACCGGGAGCTTGGGCGGGAAGGGTCAGTGTGAGAAGTCCGATCTCCGGGCAACTCCCCGAGGCAGCGAACCGGTAAAAGGTCGCCAGCACGAGGTTGTGCAGCACTGCTTGGAATGTGATGGCGGGGTTTTCCGCCAGCGCATCCCGCAAAGCCAGCGTGCGATGTGCTGAGTTCGGTGATGAGCCGATCCGGCAAAGGCGTTGTTACGTCCTCGTCATCATCTTCGGTCTCAACCGGCGCGCCGGCGACTGAGATGACCGCGCCGTGCACTGGGGCCGTAACCTCTTCAACTCCCGTCGATGACGTATCGGCGCCCTGCTCGGTCTCGGGATCGGGTACGGGCGCCTTGTCCTCCGGTCGGACATAGCCCAGATCTACCGAGAGCCGTCCTTTGGAATCGATGCTGACGAAGACGCCGGCGCGGGCGATTTCGGCGGGGTCATAGACCACAGACCGATCTTCGAATGGCACACCAGAGCCGCTTCGATCTCGCCGAGACGCTGATCGACCTCGTCGGGCAATTCGTCCGCGTCCTGATGATCGAATTCAAGTTTGGCATGCTCGGCGTTGAGTGCGTCGATGGTCGCCTGCTCGTCACCGGTGAGATCGGCGGGTTTTCCCTCGAGTTCACGCAAGCCATCGCTGTGTCCGTGGGGGAAATCGACCGCCACCGAAATCCACTTCCAGCCTTCTGTGGCAATTGTCTCTGCTTCGGCCTTCAGCTTTTCGGCGACAAGACGATCGAGCAAGGAGACGTCCTGCAACCAACCGCCGTCGTCATGTTCAAAAAGGTCGCGCAAGACGCCGCCACCCGCCTGTTCGTAGGCATCGAGCCCGACGAAGCGCGCACGGCGATCGGATGCGCGGACGGTATCTTCCGTAAGCGAGCGACGAGTCTGATATGGCTCATCGTAGCCGGAGCGGCTGACGTTCTCCCAGGCTTGTTCCTGTCGTGCGTGATCGGCTGCGACCGAGAACGCCATGAGTTGCTCCAGGGCCATGCCATCTTCGGCATAGACCTCGTGCAGCTTTGGCGACACCGACGCCAGCCGCAGCCGCTGCTTCACGATTGCCGTTGTTACGAAATGCCGGGCGGCAATGTCTTCCTCGGTCAACCCACCGTCACGCAGGGTCTGAAAGGCTCGGAACTGATCGAGCGGATGCCCAACCCGCTCGTCGTTTTCCGCAAGCGAGTCATCCTCGGCAATGCCGTTTTCGCGAACGACGCAGGGAACGGGCTGCGTCTTCGCCATCGCGAAGTTCGCGATCGTGTTCGCCGGCACGCTCGTTGGAAGCTGGGCGACTGTGATCCTGCTGAAGGGCGTTGCGGCAGATTCACGGCGCGACGAGGGTGCTTTAGCGCCACAACCAGCCGCTCACTCAGGTTCGGCTTTTGACCCCAAACGGGCATCAGGATCGATCGCGATCTCCTGGATTCAAAGGTACGATTGATCAACGTCTATCGACAACTCGACGCCTAGTTTGACGAAGTTTTTCGCGATCCAATCTCCCGCACATTTTCGCCCCTGGTCGCGAAGAAAAATGAGAAAGTCCCAATCGGCATTGTACTTGCTTGTGGGAGAGAGTGCACCCATAAATTCGTCGGCGGCGATGCTGTGAATCAGCACACGCTTCAGCCCTCCATCGACGACGCGGTTTTGCGTGATGAGCTTGGTCACAAAGCTCACTGCCCGCATTTCCCGCATCAAAGACGAATTGAAGCTAATCTCGTTGATGCGGTTCAGTATATCGCCGGCGGCGCGCGGCACCTCTTTGCGGAACAGCGGATTGATGTGGACGGTGACAATGTCAGCGCTTTCGCAGTTGTAAATCAGTGGGAAGAGCGCAGGGTTTCCCATATATCCGCCGTCCCAATATGCTTCGCCGTCGATCTCTACCGCATGAAACATCGTGGGTAGGCACGCCGAAGCCATCACCGCAGATGCCGAAATTTCCGTACCGGCGAAGATCTTCACCTTGCCAGTGCGAACGTTCGTCGCAGACAAAAAAAGCTTGACCGGACAGTCCGGCCGTTTCAACACGTCAAAATTGATCGATTGCTCGACCACATCCCGCAATGGGTTATAGTTTGCAGGGTTGAACTGGTATGGCGACAACACGCGGGTCACGAAGTCAATGAGGGTAAAAATCGGCGACCACGTCAACTTATGATCACCCAGCATACGGTCGATGGGATTTGGCTGCAGCGGCCCCAGCTTGGCTGCATCGCTGACACGCTTCCAATAGCCAGCGAGCGCTTTGCGCGCTCCTTCGCGGCCGTCGACGGCGAGCCCATAGGCAAAAGCCGCAGCATTCATCGCTCCGGCGCTGGTCGCACTCAGCCCCTCGAATGCCAGCTCATTTTCGTCCAGGAGGCGGTCCAGGACACCCCAGGTAAAGGCACCATGCGCTCCGCCTCCCTGGAGAGCCAGATTGATGGTTCTGACCCGGGTGGAGAATGCCGGCTCGTGACCTGCTTCCCCTGAGGCATCTGGCCTGGCCGCCGACTTCCCCTCCGACGTAGCTTCCATAGTCGAATCCTCCCCCTGTTCGCCTGCACGGGTTATTGGTAGACTTCCAAGAGAGTGCTTTTTGACTACAAGCGGGATCATTAGCACATCTCGTCCAAAGCGAGTTTGGAACTATTTTCCCCCGATCTCTCCGCTGATCACAGGTCCGAAATGCTCGCCATGTTCACCATTGAACCGCGATTTCTGCATCTGCAGCCGGCAGTAATAAGGGCCGGTCCGAAGTCCTGCCCAGCTTTGTCATTGTGAATGATCGCATCGCCGGCATATGGGGTCGTGCTTCTTTGCGAGTCACCATGGAACAACAGCGCCGGTACGCCGTTTGCTGACGCGATTTCGAACATCGAAGCCGTCAGCCTGCTCTTACCGATGCCGGGCTCACTGATGTTGGCAACGGCGCTGCCGGCTTTTGACGGGCTGCCGCCAGGTGACCGCTGCTCCCACCGTAGCCTCCAAGGCCGACGAGCACCGAATGGATGGCGACACGAAATCTGACCGGCCGTTTGTTAAAGTCACGAGATGGATTAGCCTCGGTGGTGGTGGCCTGGAATGCTGCCTCTGTGGAGACGGCGTCAACGATGGGTTTTCTAACAGTCTTTAGCCGCGCCAGGGTTTCGGCCGCCGATTTCCTCACCCTCAACAGTTCATCGGTGATGTTCGGATTACCAGTCGCCGTCGGCGCTTTTGGCGCTTTCGCTATTGATGACGGCGGCGGTGGGACTGCATTCCCGGCCAATCGCTTCGCGGCATTTTACAACGTCGAGCGCGGCGGCAGGTCTTTCGGGATCGCCCGCCACTGACAACCGGTGGAGAATGTACATCTCGCGCATGATCACTGTGCGTTTGCCGCCGCCGCGCTTGCCTGGCGGGATCAACGGTTCGACCAGTTTCCATCGTCGCGGAGGTCGCTCGGATAGCGCAAATGGCTGCGGTTCGCGGGATTGATGCAGATCTCCAGCGCGCCGCCGCGCAGCGCCCTCCCCGCTCAATCCTTGAGCCCTCGACCATCGCGTGATGGCAACGGACCGTTTGAGAAGGCGGGACGGAAGCTAGACTTATCGGAAGCGCCCGGGAATACAAGTTGGAAAGCGTGATTGAGAAGCCAGTCGTAGAGTGTGTTGTAGTTTCACCGCTAGCGCGGAAATTCGCTCACGCTGAGTTCTGCCGAAATCGCATAGCGCGTTCGGCAATCGACCGGTCAAGTAGCGCGTTGATTCATCCAAGATGAGGAGAGGCGCCATGTTGAAAAGCCCCATGCGTTTAGCTTCACTTATTCCGCCTCTTGACGCAGCGATGCCACCGGAAGCCGCAGAGAACTACCTTACGAGGCCTCGTGCTGCATGTTTCAAGCACACCAATGCTGCGGTAGCTGCGCTTGTCCCACTGTTCGGCAGGCAATGAGACGGGACATTCCGATCAAGCGAACTGACCCATGGAAGATCTGACGCATTACCCTTTGCTGCTGTTTATGGCCGCCTTCGCCGCGCTGTGGCTAGCTGGAGCGGTGGGCTCGTGGCTGCGCACGCAAAACCCGGACGCTGGAGATGAGCAGACTGAGGATCTCGGCGTCATCCTTGGGGCTACACTGACGCTACTTGCATTGATCATCGGCTTCAGCGTTTCGATGGCCAGCAGTCGCTACGATCACCGCAAGAGCTTCTAAGAAGCCGAAGCCAACGCGATCGGGACCGAACTCTTGCGTGTCGACCTTCTGCCTCCAGCAGATGCCGCAAACGCGCGCAGGTTGCTTGGTGCCTACCTCGACCAACGGATATTGTTCTTCCTCAATCGTGATGAGACTCGACAAGTGCAGATCGACCAGTCGATCAGCCAATTGCAGGCCAATCTCTGGGCCACAGTCCGTGGACCTGCGAGCGCACAGCCAACTCCGATTGCGGCGCTGGTGCTTACTGGCATGAACGATGTGATCAATTCGCAGGGCTACACACAAGCGGCCTTCTGGAATCGAATTCCCCGTGCCGCTTGGTGGCTCATGGCAACCATCGCGGTATGTTCCAACGTGCTGTTCGGATATAAGTCGCGAAACTACAAGCCGACAAGGATGATTGCTCTCATGTTGCCATTTGTCGTCTCGACCGCCTTCCTTCTGATCGCCGATATCGATGCACCACGGCATGGTTTGATCCACGTCAGTCCTCAGAATCTCGAAAGTTTGGCGAAGTCACTTGGGCGCTGAAGTTCGCCTCGTAAGAGGGCCTTCCGTCAGATGTCCGTCCTCTGAAGATCGGCGATTTGAGTAGGCGATAGTGCCGCAGCAGCCCGGGTAAGTAGTATTGTCCGAATATCATCTAAAATGCGGAAGTGCGTGTTCTGCACGCCACAGTGCATATACGACCAGGCCCCTGGTCAGAAGACTGTTGTTCAAGCGAGGCCAATCTGCCGAAATTGCATAGGCGGCGAATGTTACTCTCCTCCAAGCTTCTGCGTCGGAAATCTTGAAGGACCATGTTTTTAGTCGCGGTCAGAAATTTCGACAGCGACCTTGAGGCGCTGCGGTGGACAACAACCAGCCGCGGCGCACGAGAGCGTCCCCAAAAGGAGATCGGTTATCGGACCTCGATAGAAATGGCCTTTTTGCTTTGCGCATCCTCTGGTTTTATGTCACCTTCCGTACCAGGAGTTGTATAGCGTCTACGTTGATTGCCATCCTCGCAAACTCCATTACCGAAATGACGGCGATCTCTTTCTGTAGCGAACCTAAGTCGACTAGTAACTAGTTCCTGTCGATCACCAGCAAAAAAGGACGTCCGTCATCGCTTAATGCTCCATACAAGCGCGGCTCTCGCGATCTGTTTTTGGTTTAGGCAAGTCCAGGAGCACGCAAATGCCTTGGAGCAGGCTACTCAACTTTACCGATCCGTTTTCTTATCAGTCGGCCTTTCGTTCCGCCGAGGTAGAGCTTTTCCCCACCGCGAAGGGAAAATTCGGCGCCGCCTTGACCCAAGTCAGCATGAACAAGCTATGGGTCCACGGTGCTCACGAAGATTTGCCGCGAGTGTACATCGGTGTAGTCAAGCCCGATCGAGCAGCGATTGGCTATCTTACCAACGCAAACCAGCCCGCGATGCAACATTGTGGCATGGAGGTTCTGCCCGGCGATATTGTTATCAACGACACCGATTTGATGTATCGACGGACCGGGGCAAACTGCGATTGGGGATCGATGTCCCTACCCTGGAATGATTTCTATGCTACGTGCGAGGCTGTAGGCGGCCGCGAATATGTGGGATCGCCCCTGAAGCGCCTCGTGAGGCCAGCTCCTGACCTGATGTCACGGCTGCTGAGCCTTCATGATATGGTTAGTCAACTCGCCAAAACTACTCCGGATATTCTTTCTCTGCCCGAGGTGGCTCGAGCACTGGAGCAGGAACTGATTCTGGTGATGATGCGGTGCCTGACCGAGGCCGAACCCTCGGAAATGACAGCGGGCGGCCGCCGTCACGACTTGATCATCGCCCGGTTCGAAGAATTCCTGGAGACGCATCCTGACCGGCCGCTGTATCTGACGGAAATCTGCGCGGCGATTGGCGTGACAGAGCGAACGCTGCGCGTCGCCTGTGAGGAGCATCTCGGGATGGCCCCAATCCGGTTTCTGACCTTGCGGCGGATGCATCTTGTGCACCGTGCGCTTCGGCGGGCCAACTCCTTGACCACAACGGTAACCAGACTTGCGACCGATCACGGCTTCTGGGAGCTTGGTCGCTTCTCGGTCGCCTATCGCGAATTGTTCGGGGAGTCGCCATCGGATTCCTTACGGCGGCCTTCGGAGAACTGGCCCGTACGACTGAATCGCCCGTCATCATTCGGAAGTCAAAATTTGCATCATTGAAAATCAGCCTGAAGCGTTACCGGATCATGCTGACATGAGCATGGCATGCTCCATCGCGGAATCGCTGGACAATCGAGCTGTCACTCATTAACTCAAGGCATCAAGCGCGCTATGCAGTTTCGGCAGCCCGCCGATCACGCATTATTCCACTTCGAAAACACCATCCCGCCTGGGCACTGTTGAGCGTAGCAAACGTCACCCTTTCAGGCGTTGGCTACCCAGCATGACTTGCCGGATTTGCATAGGCAGCCCGCGGTTTTCGGTGCATTCCTCCAGCAATCCAGCCTTAGGCCCTTTCTTTGCTGGGACCAGCGCGGTTCTGGTGGAGGTTCGATGAAGAGCCGGATTTTTTCATCTGCTCGCCGTCGCAGTCTTTGGATTGGCGATCGTTTGCGCCTCCTCATCCTGTGTTTCTGCGCAAAGCGATCCCTTGCCGTCCTGGAACGACACGCCTGCGAAACAGGCCATCATCCAATTCGTCGGCCGCGTCACCATGGCCAGCAGCGCCGATTTCGTCGCACCTCCCGACCGTATTGCGACATTCGACAATGACGGCACATTATGGGTTGAGCAGCCCATGTATGTTCAGCAGCTTTTGCGCTCGACCGCGTCAAGGCAATTTGGAGAATCTCCCTCCGAGACGCTGCGGCGTCCCGCGCAGGAAGCGGAGATTTTTTTTCATCTCCCGTCGTCACGTCAAGCCCACCGAACTCAACCGGCAGCTTGAACCAACTGCGCGACGAACCATGGTTTCGGCCCGATCCCCTGTTGGACAGGATGCTTATCGGCAGTGCTGCTGCAAGGCCGGCATGCGGCCATGACGTCGCGTCACCTTCCTATTCCGAAGGGGCGCCCGCAGGCGCTCTTTCTTTGACCTCGACACTCGGTTCGGATCAATTCCCGACTTGCCGGAATTGCATATTTTGCCAAAACGCCACACCGGCTGTCGAACTTCCGAACCCGCATAGTCAAGGGCTGTCAATTATCTAATGGTGTTTGCTGCGATGAGACCAGACGCTCCCACGGGTCGCAAGAACTGCACGGCGGCCCGACTGGACAGGACATATGGTAGAAAGCGCAGCACTTACGTTCAGCGATCCCGACGGCTATGCCGCCGGGTTTGATGACATACGCATCAATCTGACCATAACAGGCAGCGGAGACTTCAACGCAAGGCTGACGCGGCTGAAATTGCAACAGCTGGAGGTCCATCGTTGTTATGAGAGCTTGCCGCGCATCGCCTATATCTCGCTGCCTCCGGAGCAAATATTCGTATCATTTCCGGTCGGCATCGGTGTCGCAGCATCCAACGGGTTTGCCTTGCGAAACGGTGACCTTGTTTTTCACAGCCGCGGTGAGCGCACCTATCAACGGTCAAACGGTGCATGCCAATGGGGCCTGATTTCGCTGTCCCCCGAACAGCTGGCCATTTGCAGCAAGGCGTTAACCGGACAGTCGATCTCTTCGCGCGCCGGCACAATACTCCGCCCTTCGCGCGCCGAGGTATTGCGATTCCAGCGCCTTTTTGCGCAAGCCTGCCGCCTTGCCGAAGCCGGACACAAATTGATCGACCGCCCCGAGGTGGCGCGGGCCCTCGAGCAGGAGATGCTTCACGCGATCATCAATTGCCTGACCGCGAAAGAGGCCAGCGACAATCCAAGGACAAGACGGCACCACGCCGCGGTCATGATCCGTTTCGAAGAAACACTCAACAAGCGCATTGACCAGAGGATCAACATGCCCGCGCTTTGCGCCGAAATCGGCGTCCCGGCGCGGACCCTGCGGATGTGTTGCGCTGAATTTCTCGGCGTAAGTCCCACGCGCTATGTCTTGCTACGACGGTTAAACAGGGTTCGCTGGGCGCTACGACGTGCCGATCCTTCAACAGCGAGCGTGGCAGAGATCGCTCGATGCCATCAATTCCTCGAGCTTGGGCGCTTCGCCGTGACATACCGCACCACGTTCGGTGAATTACCTTCGACCACTCTGCAACGCGACCCGCAAACACATCTATAAGCTGCCGGAACTGCATAGCGTTCACAAAGCGCTTCGACCAAGTTGTAGCTCGCGAAGCGTCCGACAGATAGCGCACTGTATGATCTGAGTGTCAGTCAGCAAAAACGCGGACCACGCACTCGGTCTATTTATGGAATTGGGCAAAGGCTGCCGCCCGGGCTTCGACAGCCGACATTGTGGAGAGCAACCATACATTGAGGAGTGTAACTATGAGTCTATCCAGAAATATCTGGCGCGCCCTTGCCGTGTTGTGCACTGCCACAACGATGGCAAGCGCTCCCGCCTTCGCCCAGCAGGGACAGAAACCCAACATTCTCTTCATCATGGGCGACGACATCGGCTGGATGCAGCCGAGCATCTATCACCGCGGCCTGATGGTCGGCGAAACACCGAACATCGATCGCATCGGCAACGAAGGCGCGATCTTCATGGACTATGTCGCCATGCAGAGCTGCACCTCCGGGCGCAACGCCTTCTTCACCGGGATGTACCCGCTGCGCACCGGCATGATCCCGCCGCAACTGCCCGGCAGCCCGTCCTACTTGCGGCCTGGCACCCCGGCGCTCGCGAGGTTCCTGATAGATCTCGGCTACACCACCGGCGAGTTTGGCAAGAACCACCTAGGCGATCATACCGATGCACTGCCGACGGCACATGGCTTCCAGGAATACTGGGGCTATCTCTACCACCTCGACGCGATGCAGCAGGTAAGTTTCCCCGACATCAACAAGACTCCGCTGCGGCAGACTGTTGCGCCGCCGTGCAAGAACACGCCGATCCCCGGCGTCCCGGAAGTGCCCGGCGCCGTGGACCCCAAGACCACGATGTGTCTAACGCCCCCGCGCGACATCCTGTCGTGCAAGTCCTCGGATGGGACGAGCAAGAACCAGAACTGCAATGACGAGGGCCCGCTGACGCTGGAACGCTCGAAGACAGTGGACGAGGAGATCTCGGAGAAGGTCATCGACTTCCTCGACCGCAACGACCCGAAGAAGACCAACAAGCCATTCTTCGTCTGGTACAACCCGGCGCGCATGCACGTCACGACCGTGCTGTCGCCGAAGTACGAGGCCATGGTGGGCGAGCGCGGCGGCAAGGACTGGGGCGTCAACGAAGCCGGCATGAAGCAGCTCGACGATAACATCGGCCTGGTCCTCAAGAAGCTCGAAGACATCGGCCAGCTCGACAACACCATCGTGGTCTTCACCACCGACAACGGCGCCGAGGCGATCTCATTCCCCGACGGCGGCGTGACCCCGTTCAAGGGCCAGAAAGGCGAGGCCTGGGAAGGCGGTTACCGCGCGCCGATGGTCGTTCGCTGGCCGGGCGTCATCAAGCCGGGAACGGTCAAGAACCAGTTGTTCGCCGCCCTCGACTGGGTGCCGACATTAGTGGACATCGCCGGCGGACCGAAAGGCGACGGGCTGAGGACGCAGATCGAGGCCGGACAATACCCCGGCATCGTCAAGACCACGCTCGACGGTTTCGACCAGCGCGCCTATCTCGAAGGCACGTCGGAAAAGTCAGCGCGCGACCATTTCTTCTACTTCTCTGGCGCGACCCCCTCCGCGGTGCGCTACAAGAACTGGAAGATGTACTATACCATGTCGCAGCCTGGGCCGGCCGGGTGGATCTTGCCGCTGATCCCCTTCCACTTCACCTTGGTTAACAACATCAAGCGCGATCCCTTCGAGCAGGCAGTCGGCATCGACCAGAAGACGGCCATGAGCCTGGGCGGTGCGCTCGGCGGTCCGTTGACAGCCTTCCAATACGACTGGAACATGCTGCCAATCGGCCAGCGGCTATGGCTGGAGCATCTGGAGTCGTACGAAAAATACCCGCCGTTGCAGGCAGCCGAGAGTTACAATCTCAGTCAGGTCCTGGATCAGGTCAAGAAGGCGCTCGCAAGTCACCCGAGCGACTAGCCGCGTGAGACGAGCACATGTGACCAAGCGGACGCCCCAAGAGGCGTCCGCACGCGACAGGTGAAGCGCTGAATGCGCTTCCCATGCAATCTCTTCGAGACATCGTCAACCTGACCCATGCTTTTGGGCAGCGAAAGCAGGGAGTTGATCATGACCAAGAGGAGTCGAACTGGTTGAGTGAACATCGCCCCCCCTGCTCTGCGGGGCAGCACCGGCGCTGGCCCAGAACACATCTTCCACGCCGCAGTACATGCCGCTTCAGAAGACGAATCGGCCAAGCCGAGCCTGAGATCGTTCCGTCGCTGATCGTGATCAACGCCCACGGAGCGAGCCTGCAGGGCGGACAGCTGACGCTCGCCGGCGTGGCACCGAATTCGATCGTCTTCGCGGACCGGCCGGTGCGGGCGGCGGGGCTTTCGCTCACGACCGACTTGCTGGAGGAGTGGTCGCCGAGCAACGACAGCGATGGGAGCTTTGCCAAGGATCCGCCGAACGCCACCGTCTCGACGTTCGGCAAGGACGGGTCCAAAATACGCGACGCCGTCGTGGTGCTGAAGACGGCGAAGCTCGAGAGCGACCGGCTGACCTTCGATGTCGATGTGCTCGAAGGCGAGCCGGCCGGCGGCGACGGCCCGGCGGCACTCTTCATCGACCGCTTCGGTTAGGCGGCTTCCACGGCGGCGGCGACTTCCGCGGCGGCTTCGCCCATGTGGGGACTGTCGGCGTCGGCCGCGTCGGCGCTGTCGGCGTCTGGCATCATCCTGCCGCGAGTTTTTCTACTGGACTGACGACGGCAACCTTGCTGGCCTGCGCTATGATCAGTGGAAGGCGGTATTCCTGGAGCAGAGAGCGCATGGTCTCGATGTCTGGTCCGAGCCATTGATGCAGTTTGCGCCTGCCCAAACTGCTCAACCTGCGATCCGATCCCTTCGAGCGAGCGCAATATGAATCGGGCGACTACGTGCGATGGTTCATTGAGCATGCGTTTGTGATCGTTCCAGCGCAGGCGATCGTGGCCCAACATCTGGCGAGCTTCCAGCAATTTCCGCCGCGCTAACGGCCCGGCTCGTTCTCGGTCGAACAGGCCATGGAGAAACTCAGAAATCCGCCGTCCAGCAATTGAATTGCCGTCGTGATCTCGATCGCCGACGGATTGATCGTCAAAGCGACCGGGAGATTTGGCCACGGGGTGATTTGGCGTCATCAAAAAGCGCAGCATCAAATCTGCCGAAAGTGCATAGCGTATGCTCCGTGCCTCAGCCAATCTCTCGTTGACGATCTCCGCCGTCAGAAGCAGATGCGTAGGCGCCGGGCCGATCGTCCGCGCGCATTGGGCGAAGGCTACGGCCCGAACTCCGGCATCCGATCGAGGAAACACCAATGAGCAGATTCAGGAAAATCTGGAGCGCTCTTGCCGTAAGCTGTGCGGTCACCGCGATAGCAGGCATATCGGCCTCTGCCCAACAAGTACAAAAACCGAACGTCGTCCTGATCGTATCGGACGATTTCGGCTATGGAGACGCAGGTGCATATGGCGGCGGCGAAAATCGCGGCATGCCGACACCAAACCTCGATCGCCTTGCAGCGGAGGGCATGCAGTTTCTGTCGTTCTATGCGCAGCCGAGTTGTACCCCGGGTCGCGCCGCCATGCAGACGGGACGCATTCCCAATCGCAGCGGCATGACCACCGTCGCCTTCCAAGGCCAGGGCGGAGGACTGCCGGCTGCCGAGTGGACGCTGGCTTCGGTCCTCAAGACCGGTGGATACAAGACGTTCTTCACCGGCAAATGGCATCTCGGTGAGGCCGACTACGCGCTTCCTAACGCGCAGGGCTACGACGAAATGAAATATGTCGGTCTCTATCACCTCAATGCCTACACCTATGGCGATCCGACCTGGTTCCCCGATATGCCCGAGGATCTTCGGGTTTTGTTTCAGCGGGTGACCAAGGGTGCGCTGTCAGGAAATGCAGGGCAGCCGGCCAAGGAGGAGTTCAAGATCAACGGCCAGTACGTCGATTCGCCTGTCATCAACGGCGGCGAAGGTGTCGTCGGAATTCCGTTCTTCGACAGCTATGTCGAGAAAGCCTCGCTCGAATATCTCGATCGTAACGCGGGTTCACCGCAGCCCTTCTTCATGAGCATCAATTTCATGAAAGTACATCAGCCGAATATGCCGGCGCCTGAGTTCGAACATAAGTCGCTTTCTAAGAGCAAATATGCCAACTCGATCGTGGAAAACGATACACGAATTGGCCGGATGATGGACAAGATCCGCGCGCTCGGGCTCGACAAGAACACCTACGTGTTTTGGACTTCGGACAATGGCGCTTGGCAGGACGTCTATCCCGACGCCGGCTACACGCCGTTCCGTGGCACCAAGGGTACGCTGCGCGAGGGCGGCAACCGCGTTCCTGCCCTGGCATGGGGGCCCGGGATCAAGGCTGGATCCAAAAATTCCGATATCGTCGGTGGCCTGGACTTCATGGCGACCTTCGCCTCACTCGCCGGCGTGAAATTGCCGGATAACGATCGGGAGGGCAAGCCGATCATCTTCGACAGCTTCGATATGTCACCCGTGCTGTTTGGCACCGGCAAATCGGAGCGGCGATCATGGTTCTATTTCACCGAGAACGAACTGTCTCCAGGTGCTGTGCGGGTGAATAATTACAAGTTCGTGTTCAATCTTCGTGGCGACGATGGCGCACCCACCGGCGGTCTGGCTGTGGACACCAACCTCGGCTGGAAAGGCGCGGAAAAATACGTTGCCACCGTGCCGCAGGTGTTCGACCTTTGGCAGGACCCGCAGGAGCGCTATGATATCTTCATGAACAACTTCACGGAGCGCACCTGGATGGGTGTCGTGATGGAACAGGAGTTGAAGCGCATCATGGCTACTTACGTCAAGTATCCTCCGCGCAAGGTGCAAGGCTACGGTTACACCGGTCCGATAACGCTATCGAACTATGAAAAGTTTAACTCGGTAAGGGAGGCACTGGAAAAGCAGGGCATTTCCATCCCGATGCCAACCGGAAATTGAAACGACGCTGCGCCGCCGGCTGATAGGTCCGTCGCGCATTCTCCATGGAGATAGTACCGACGGCCGGTCAGACCACACGTAAGGATTTTTGGAATTCGCCCTTAGCCAAAGCAGCGGGTAACGATTCGTGGCACGCAACAAGAACAGAGCCGGCAAGAGCGACAAGCTATCGAGGCGCGCCGCCACATTGAAGCCGGCCGAAATCGCAGCAGACGTCTGGGGCCACGATGCTCACGCCCCGCTACTCCGCTCCTGGAAATCAAAGCCGCGAATAGCCGCGTTGGTGGCGGTAATGGCCCTCGCGATCGGGGGACCGGCGGTAGTATTTGTCACCGAGGGCAGATTCGTCTTGCTTGGAGCGTTTCGTACTAGCGCTGCCCCTGCCCCTGCCCTCACCTTTGTCGGCAGCGAAACCTGCGCTGGGTGCCACCAGGCCGAAACCGCGCTGTGGAAAGAATCCCAGCACAAGCATGCCATGCAGCACACCAGTGCCGCCTCTGTGCTTGGCAATTTTGACGATGCGAGCTTCGACTATTACGGTGTCCATTCCCGATTCTTCAAGAAGGATAACAAGTTTTTCGTCGAGACCGACGGCCCCGACGGCAAACTTGCGACCTTCGAGGTGAAATACACGTTTGGCATTGATCCCCTGCAGCAATATCTGATCGAATTTCCCGATGGCCGGATACAGGCGCTTTCGATTGCCTGGGACAGCCGGCCGAAGCAACAGGGCGGTCAACGCTGGTTTCATCTTTATCCGGATGAAGAGATCAAGCCCGACGATGTACTGCACTGGACCAAGCTAAATCAAAACTGGAATTTCATGTGTGCCGAGTGCCACTCGACCGGCGTGCAGAAAAACTACGACGCGGCCAGTGATCGTTTCGACACGACATGGACGGAAATCAGCGTCGGTTGCGAGGCCTGCCACGGCAAAGGCTCCCGACACGTCAAGTGGGCTCACAGCCAGCGGGACTGGTTTGGAAAGGACGAAGATCCTGGCAAAGGGCTTGCCGTCTTTCTGAACGAGCGGGACGGCGTTACCTGGCAGCCTGATCCCAAAACCGGCAATCCGCATCGCAATGTCGCCCCTGCCCTGACGCGCAGGGAGGTCGAGACCTGCGGGCTCTGCCACGCGCGACGCGGAGAATTCTCTGAGGACTGGGTTCCAGGACAGCCCTTGTCCGACACGCACATGGTCTCCATCATCGCTCGCGGGCTCTATCATGCCGACGGGCAGATGCTCGACGAAGTCTACAATTATGGCCCGTTCAAGCAGAGCAAGATGTTTGCGGCCGGGGTGACCTGCAGCGACTGCCACGAACCTCATGCCGCCAAGCTGCGTGCTTCAGGCGACGGCGTGTGTCTGCAATGCCATGCCTCAGACAAATATGAAGTTGCCTCGCATAATCGCCATGAAGGAGTGACGCCGGCGGTAAGCTGCGCTTCATGCCATATGCCGGTGAGTACTTACATGGTGATCGACAAACGGCACGATCACAGCTTTCGAGTTCCACGACCGGATATCTCCGTGAAGCTCGGCACCCCGAATGCCTGCAATGACTGCCATGCCGACAAACCCGCCCAGTGGGCGGCCGACACGATCGAGCAATGGCACGGACCTACGCGAAAAGGGTTACAGAATTATGCCGAGGCGTTCCAGGCGTCTTGGACCGACCGTTCCGATGCAGCTGCACAACTCGCGCTGGTCGCGGCCGGCCCCACAACGCCTGCGATCGCACGGGCGAGCGCTCTCAGCGAACTTCATTCGCGGGTTTCGCCGGCTAACGTTGATCTCGCCCGCAAGGGATTGGCTGATCCCGATCCGATGGTGCGGATCGGAGCGCTTGACATGCTCGACGGCCTTCCGAGCGACCGGATCTGGCCTTTTGTCTCACCCCTTCTCACCGATTCAAGCCGTGGCGTTCGCATCAGGGCAGTTTCGCTATTGGCCGGTGTGCCGACCGCAAACCAGCCTGCCTCTGATCGCCAGGCTTTCGAGCGCGCGGCGGCCGAATTCATTGCCGCGCAGCGTTTCAACGCCGATCGGCCCGAAGCCCGCGCCACACTTGCAAATTTCTATGCGCATCGCGGGCTCGCTGCCGATGCGGAGAACGAATACAAGGCTGCGCTTCGGCTCAGCCCTCAATTTTCGCCTGCGGCGATCAATCTGGCCGATCTGTATCGGCAACTTGGCCGGGATGGCGACGCAGAGACGGTCCTACGCACAGCGATTGCATCTTCACGCCAGGACGCGGGACTACACCATGCGCTTGGGCTCACTCTGACCAGGCAGAAGCGGCCCGATGCGGCTCTCACCGAATTTCGTACCGCAGCTGAGCTTGAACCTGACCGTTCCCGCTACGCCTATGTCTACGCCGTTGCGCTGCATTCATCCGGCCACGTCGACGAATTGATGAAAATCCTGAAGGAGAGCCTTGCGCAGCATCCGAACGATCGCGAGAGCTTGTTGGCTCTTGTAACGTTCAACCGTGACTCTGGTGACATCGGCGCCGCACTCGAATATGCCGAACAACTCTCTCGCATCACTCCAAATGACCCTGACCTGACTCGCCTTGCCGACGATCTCCGCGAACGGCTGAAACGATAAAGGCTGACCAATATCGTGCGATTATTGGCCAACCGCATCGCTGATGCCATGCCAGACCTGATCCTTTAGGGCTATCAACGCCGGTGGGGGCAGCGTCACCGGCGGCTTTGTTTGCTCTTCTCCGTCAACGACGAGAGTTGCGACGTCAATTTCTCCGTCGGTATAGTACTGATCGCCTTCGCCATTTCGGCCGAACAGTGTCGGTCCCGTTCCGGAAACCTGGAAGAAGCTTTGAACCATGCCCGCTTCGCTCAAATCGTGCATCAGCAGGTCGCGTTCCGCATCGATATTGGGTCCGATGTGGTGGGTCACCTGTCCGGTGTCGTGACTGAAGCCGACCCCGCGGTCGAACGTAACTGAACCGAGCCAAACCGGTCGTCCGTCTGTTCCTTTTTCGAGGACGAGCCAAAAGCGGACATGGTGCCGTTTGTCTGCGCTTCTGCCATCCGGCTTCTCGAAAGCGAGCTGCTCCTTTTTCCCTTCGTAGTAAAGCGGGCTCACCGGCGCATCGTGGTATGGCCGATCAAGCACCACACTGCCTATAATCTCAACGCTCGTGCGCAATGTAATTGAGTCGGCCGGAAACCAATTGGCCGCATGCATGGCGCGGAGGACGTCCTCTTTGCTGCCGACAAGCCCAACGTTGAGCGCGTCTCCCGGAATGCCGGAGCCGGTGCGCGTCACCATCGGCAGGGCTGCCAGACCGGGCTCATGCTCGTGATGCTCCCATAAAGCCGGCAATACCATATAGGCTGATATGAGATAGACGAAGAGTACGCCTGCAAGAACGGCTAGCCAGCGTGGTGTGCTTGCAAGGTACTTCATCGGTGCCCTTCGTGAACTCGAGTGCAACAGTCTGGTTGCACGTTCTTACTACGCGGAGTTTCCTCCCATGGGAGGACTCACCAAATTCGGCAGCGGGCAATGCAACCGAGGGAAAATTCGGCGTGCGGAGGCCTTGGGAAATAAGCCGGTTTATTGACAGTTCGTCTATGCAGAATCGGCAGCTCGCCCGATAGTCGTCGCTCGACAAGAAGATGCTGAAGGCGAAGCTCAGCTTCTCATGTTTTGCCGTTTTCGCCAGCGAAACATAATCAATTGCCGCTGGCTATATAGAGACTACAGAATATACATTCGTTTGGCCGCGGTAAGCGCGCGTGTGCAGCCTACGCGATCACCCCTGGCATCTAGCCGTTTGGCGCGCGCCAAATTTGCCATAAATTCTGATTTCAGCTGCTGTTCGGCTCGCTTCATGGAGGCGGCGGTTGGTTGCTGCCCGAGTTGTGCACCAACTGTCTGGGGTGCCGTTAATCCCGCATATGGGTAGTTTGCCGATTGGCGAACGGCTGCTTCGAATTGAGCAATGTCTGCGCTGCACGGGCCTGCTTGTGCAAACGTCGAGCACAATACAAGAACCGTACTAACGAATAGGCCGGTTATTGCGTGGCCAAAGATGTTTGTAAGATGGTGTCTGGACATCCGAAGACCCCGCGGTCACCTAACAGAGTTCCATTCCAGGAATAGCGGCGCAATATAGCATTAGCGCTGTTCACGAACAGCTCATCACAAAATCTGCCGAAATTGCATAGTGGACGCTTGGACGCCCGAATAATTGCGAACGCCTATCAGTTAAACGGCGCCACCAGCACTCGCGCAGCAGCGGCAACAAAACCCCAAAACGAACGATTCGGTGTAGGCCGCAACGTCATCGAACTGAGCATTCAGGAGGGCAGCACGCCTTACCAAATTCGCGCGGCCCAAATCTGTGGTTGTGGCCAATGGGCAACGGATTTCGACGGTCAAATATGGCTTACTCGGCGTCAAGAGGCGAGTCTGTGCATCACTCGCAATTCGTAGGAGAGGGTCTGCTCGCAACCACGAGGCCTGATCCAAATCCATTTTGCCGTGTGGAGATTAGTGCGCACGGCGCCACCTTCATCGGGCCGGCATCCGAAACCCTCACAAAAAAAGACAACAGTAGCGGTCACCGGGCGTCATCGTTGAGCGGCGCGTGCTCGAACGGCGACGATTCGAATGGTGCCCTTACCTTTGACCTCGAGATCGCCAAGCGACTCACCTTCGAAGCGATCCTTGATCTGACGCCAAGTTTCATCGGTCACCGCGACACCCCCTGGCATCGCCTTGCCGGCCATGCGCGCGGCAATATTTACGGTGTCGCCCCAAATGTCGAACTGGTAGCGTTCCTGCCCAACGATACCGGCCACGACCGGACCAATATGGACACCAACCCGCACCGCCCAGCCAAGTTGAGCGTCAATCGAGGTCGCGGCCATCTGGAGACCACAAAGCAGCGCCGATTCAAGAGGGTCATTCGCGGTCTTGAGCAAACCCGCCGCGGCCATAAAGGCATCGCCGATCGTCTTTATCTTTTCCAGGCCACAGCCGGCTACCACCCGCTCGAACGCAACGAAAAGCGCGTCAAGCCGAGAGACCACTTCCTCGGGTTCGTGCTTGTCGCAATACGACGTGAAATTTACGACGTCGCAGAATAGCACTGCAACGTCATTGTACCGGCGCGGAATTACCGTGCCGATATTGCGGATCTCCTCGGCGGCCGCCTCGGGAAGCAAGCAGTGGAGCAGTTCATCGGCCTGTTTCTGAGATTCCCGCGCTCGCTGTAGCGCTGCCTGTAGAGCGATATGAGTCTTGACGCGAGCGAGCACGATTGGGGCCGAGAACGGTTTGTGGACGTAATCGACCGCTCCGACATCAAAGCCCCGCCTTTCATCCTCGTCTTCTGTCTTGGCCGTGAGAAAGATGACCGGAATACTGCTTGTCGCCGGATTTGCCTTCAGGCGCCGGCAAACTTCGTAGCCGTCCATGCCAGGCATCGTTATATCCAAAAGAATAAGATCAGGCCTGTCGTCGGCCGAAGCAAGCACCAGTGCTTTCTCTCCGTTGGTGGCAACCTTGGTCCTGAATGAGTCTTTGAGAACACTGGATATGATCCCGATATTAGTGGGCGTATCATCGACAATCAGAATGGTTTTGCGATCCGATACAGACATTAGCTTACTCCAGCGAAAACTTGTGCCGCTGTGCGATATCGGCAAGGCAATCAAGCGCAGCGGTGAAGTCGAAATCACGCACTGCCCTTTCCAGGGTATTGAGGTCGGTGTCCGAAAGGATGCCTTCGAAGCGCTCACGCGCGTCCAATAGCTGGTCGAGTGCAGCTCCGTCGTCATCCGCCAGCAGCTGCTTGAGATGTTTCAACTGCGCTACGGTTTCCGTCGGATCAAACGCAACGGGGGGCGGACGGGGGTCCACGGAATCGGCCGCCAAAGAATTGCGGATTGCTTCCATCGTCTGCGCCAACTCGATGGACAAGCGAGGCAAACCGGCATCCAAGGACCGAACATCCCGGTTCCTGAGAGATATTTCCAATTCAGCGGCCAGTCCGTTTATTGTCTTTGCCCCTAGATTTCCGGACACCCCCTTGAGCGTGTGCATCAGGCGTTCGGTCAAAGCAAAATCCTGCTGTTCGACGCTGGCACAGATCTTGGAGACGGCATCGGCCTGCTGCTCAACGAACTGTCTTAGCAGTGAGCGGTAAAGCTTCACGTTGCCAGCTACCCGCCTCAGTCCGTCGACGACGTCCAGCCCGGCCACATCGAACGGCGCATCGGGGGGCGAGGAATGATCGACCGTTATGGCTGGGACCGCGACCGCCCGGCCCGGCCGGTAGAATTGCATGAGGGTACGGTACAACAACTCGGGATCGATGGGCTTGGCGATATGAGCGTGCATGCCGGCGGCCAGGCAACGATCGCGTTCTTCCGCCATTGCGTGCGCCGTCATGGCGACGATCGGGAGATCCGCAAGACGAGGCTCGGCGCGGATGCGCGCGGTGGCCTGGTAGCCATCCATCTCCGGCATCTGCAAGTCCATTAGCACCACGTCATAAGGGAGGTCGCCGGCACTGGCCAACAGCTTGTCTACCGCCTCTCTTCCGTTATTGGTGACATCGACAGAGACGCCAACACCCTCGAGCAGCTCGACGGCGATCTGCTGGTTGATCGCGTTGTCCTCGGCCAGCAGCGCACGTAGTCCATTCAGATCGTACTTCGTTGCCTTCACGGCTTCGCGAGCGGCCATCATGTGCTCCGGCGCGAATATCTCGGCGAGTGCATTGATCAGCGTGGATTGGTTGACTGGCTTGATGAGGAAACCATTGACGCCCGCGAGTTCGGCTTGGCCACGCACCTCCTCTCGCCCGAAGGCGGTGATAACGACGATGGCCGGCATGCTCTTGAGCGAGCCGTCTGCGCGAATCCGGCGAGCGGTTTCTACTCCGTCTATTCCGGGCATGCGCCAATCCAGCAGGAGCACGTCGAACGGGCGGTCCGCATCCGCGCGGCTAACCGCGACGAGGGCTTCAGTGCCCGATGCTACCAGTTCGATTTCGGCTCCAATCGCTCTTAGATGTTCCTCCAACACCTCCCGGGCTGCGGCGTTGTCGTCCACGACAAGCACCTTGAGCGATCGGAGCCGCATAGGCACGACCTTGCGCGCGGTCGCTTCCGACACGCCGAACCACCCTGTAAAGCTGAAGGTGCTCCCGCCATCCGGCTCACTGACAACCCAAATCGAGCCTCCCATCAGCTCCACCAGGCGCTTGGAGATCGCCAAGCCTAATCCAGTCCCGCCATATTTTCGTGACGTCGAAGTATCGGCTTGGGAGAAAGCCTGAAACAACCGGCTCGCCTGCTCCTTGGTCATGCCGATGCCGGTATCCTTGACGGAGAATCGCAGCTTCACTTTGTCACCCGTCCGCTCCAGCAATTCGCTGATAAGACGGATCTCGCCCCGCTCCGTGAACTTCACCGCATTTCCAAGGAGATTGATGAGCACTTGTCCCAAGCGCAATGGATCGCCGAGAAGGGCGTGCGGGATATCCGAAGAGACGTGAAACAGAAGCTCAAGCCCCTTGTCCTGAATCTTCTGCGCAACCATCGTCGAAATGTTGTTCATCACCGAGTCGAGCTCAAAGGTGACGTTCTCGATGTCGAGCCTGCCCGCCTCGATTTTGGAGAAATCGAGAATGTCGTTGATAATGGACAGCAGCGACGTACCGGCATTGTGAATCTTGCCGACATAATCGCGTTGTTTGGTAGTCAGCTCCGTCTTCAGGCACAAATGCGCTAGACCGATGACCGCGTTCATCGGCGTACGAATCTCGTGGCTCATATTAGCGAGGAACTCAGCCTTCGCCTTCGAAGCATCTTCTGCGGCGACCTTGGCTTTCGACAAGGCCGTTTGGATCTTCGTTAACTCGGTGACATCCACAATCCAACCGAGCAATCCCTGCTGTCCCTCATATTCCATGTGGATGAGAGTGGAGAGGCAGTCGCGGATCTCGCCATTGGCACCGCGAAATTGAACGCTAAAATCACGGACGATACCCTTGCGACTAAGTTCATTCAGCAAGGCGCTACGCTGTTCGGGATAAACATAGAGATCCGGGACGGAAGATCCAACTCTGAGTGCAAACATCTCCTCAGCTCGTGGATTCGTAAAGCGAGCGATATTATTGGTTGTTATCGTTACGCCTACTGGCGAGGCGTCGAGTATTCGCTGCAGCCTTTCCCGCTCTCGGCCCAGGGCTTCGGAAGATTGACGCAGGGCAAGTGTTGCCTCATCGACCTTCCGCGCGATCTGCTGGTTTCGCCTTAGCAAGGAACCTATGAATAAAGTAAATAGCGCGGTCGTCCCCGAACCGCCGAGCAGTCCTGCGAGTGGCACTCCGTAGGAAGGGCCGCCGTCAAACTCCCGTGTCGCAGCCCATGAAATTTCAATATCGGCGCCTGCGCTCTCCACTCTCGTGATTGACGTGCGCCGGAACTGCCGGTCGCTCGGCAGTCTGACCACCGACTTCAGGTCGGGCTGGTCAAGGAAGCGCGCCCTTAGTCCTGGGTAGATGCCCCTCGGCACCGGTCCGGCGCGGATTCCGTCAAGCAGGGTATCGTAATTTAACGTTCCCACTACGATCGCCGCTTCTGGGGTTGCGGAAGCCGCAAGGGCAATAGCTGAAATGATCTGGCCGCGTTCGGATTTGAATGGAGGACTGAGAATGAATTGGTTCGGCCGCTTGGCCGCCAGCGACAAGCTCTGGGCGACATCGGTTAGCGTGACGTATCGGCCCGGATAACCGAGCGCGTCTGATGTAATGTCTACCTGCCACCGGCCGAGACGATTAAGTCGAACAAGACTCGCTTCGTCGAGAAGTACGGTGGTCGACCGAGACTGCATACTTTCGAACGCATTGAGGAATTCGCTCGGTTCCACTGTCTTGGAATTTTCGACCAGTGCTACCAGTCCCGACACAGGGGCATAGCTTTCCTCCAGCCAGGCAAGCAGCGTGTTAGAAAGGCGTTCAGCCGTTTGATCGACGCGAACGTCCCAGTCTGTCTTCGCCTTTTTTAAAAATAGATAACTAAAGCAGATCGTTGCCGCCATGCCCGCGACAAATACAAGCGTTGAAATCAGAAACGGCGACTTCCATACACGGCCCTTCGTCATTTTGAAAATCCGGTCTACGGGGCGACGCTGAAGATCGGACGGAATCCAACCGGAGCAATACTCGAATTCAGATCGAATTCCGGCAGCGATTTAAGATCGACCATTTTGATGGTGACCGCGAGGTGTCGGACGAATTTTTGCTTTTCCAGTGCACGCACCGCCTGATCGATCGCAATGCGTGCCAACACTGCCTGGCTGTCACTCGGAGCCGCTAGAATCGTATCTCGCTTGATGCCGCGATAGATTCCGGGACCGAAATAATAAGCGATGACCTTGATCTGATGTTCTAAATTGCGCTTCTGTAACACCTGTACGGCAGCTTCAGCTGAAACGGCGGTCCCAGCTATAAAGTCGATATCCGGATGGCTATCCAGCATGGCCTCGATCAAGCGAGTTTGCGCGGGAAGGCCGGTGTCGCCAAATCCCCCTTCGAGGATGGAGAGGGAGGATCCATCGAGTGCCGCCCGAAATCCTCTGTCGCCCGCCTCGACCCACCCGGCGCCAGCTGGACCCGGAAACCACGCAACCTTGGCCGCCTTGGACGTATCGCGCTGGAGCGCCGTAAGGTATTTTCCCGCGGCCAATCCCATATCGTAGAAATCGGCGGCTACCCTGGCAGTAATCTTGTCCGAATTGATGCCATTGATGAGGTCGATGACAGGTAGGCCCTTGTCGCTGTAGTCAGCAATCACGCTATTCAGTCCATCGACCGAAATTGCTCCGACAATGAGGGCTTGTGCATTGTTCTTCGCCATGCATTCGGCGATTTGGCTTTGTTGTGTCCCGAGGTTCTCATACCCCCCCGCCTCGTAGAGATTAAGGACGAGCCCTAATCGCTTTGCCTCGTCGACCAAGCCAAAATTAACCGCCAACCAATAATCGTCTTTGAGATGCGGGATCGAGGCACATATTCGCCACGGCCGACTCGCCCGTCCGGGCGGCACATATTGCTGTACCGTGTGCTGATGCTCAGCGTTGAAGGGTGGCGACCAGACGTCGACCGCTACCGGATACCAAACGTCCTCGGCGATCGCCGCAGACAATGTTAGCAGCCCCGCAACGAACGCCAAGGAATACGTACGAATTACTTTCGCGGCCGTGCGCATCGATAGTTTACTCCCATGGAGGCGAGACGCCGTGACCGTTGAGGATTCGCTTTTGTGGTCCTGAGAGGCTGACTGAGGTTTTCGAGGTCCGCACCGTCGAGTCCGTCAGAACGTCAGGATCGATTTCACTCTCGCGAAACCGGCTCTCATACTGTCCTAGGCCGAGGCCCCATAGCCAAGCTGCGACTTCCATGCGCGATCTCCAGCCGGCGGCCTCGATGATGGTCCCGGAGTGACTGCGGGTTCGGAGCATCGGACCGATGTCCCATTCGGGTTAAACTGAGAAAGTGTCAGAATGAACATATGCGGCTACCGCCAACTTGTACGCCACCCATGACTGACCCTCATCGATATTTGATCATCGGGGCTGTCGCCTTGCATGTTCCAGCCGCTGATCGTAAAACGGGCTGAAGCAGGCTCAACTCCGGCGCAGCAATATCCCACGTCAATAACAGTTCGGGCCTCTAAAGAATGTTGGAGCAAAAGCTGCGAGCCGACTATGCAATTCCGGCAGGCCGAGATCAGCTAACGCCGCAATCGCGATGTTTGCATGAGCTCAATGTGGTCTAAATAAGCAGCAGGAACACCGGTGTGATTGGCATGCTGCCGAAACTGCATAGTTTCCGTAGACAATGCCAATACTCTGTTGCCCAAGACAAAGAATGCATACGAAACAATCCTTGCGCAACTAAACGCAGCCAAGGCCGCGCAACAGAGTGCCAAGCTCGCGTTGGGCTGCAACTAATATTTCGCCCCTCTTCGGGCGTCGGCTACCGCCGCGGCGCCTCGGCTTCGCGAGGTGGTCGGCATTGACCTAACCGAAGGCAGAATTGATTGAATGCGGACTCCCCGGTAATCGCTGTTCATACGTATCGAGCCGAAGTCGCCCCCGAAAGCGCCCAGTGCTGAACTTCAGAACTGGCCAGGTTGAGCAGATGGTCCGGGCCAATCTGATTGTAAGTTGTTTGGGTCCAGGCGATCGAACAAATCTTGCCTCAAGATAACGCCGCTCTTGCCGCAACTGCCAGTGATTTGATTTGGCGCCCACCGTGAGCACAGCCTTGGTGTGAGTGTTTTGGCGACGGCGGTCGTCGCGAGCATCGCTTCTCAGGCACAAACAACGGCAAGGATGCGTGTCTTGATCATCGGGACAGCCCTCACGTGATCGACGGCACAATTTTAAAGGATTGCGTCAGCTACTTCTCCCATAGCCTCGCTCAAGCGAGAATATCTAACGCCGGAAAGCTGCTCGGCTCTGTTTTGCAGCTGTTAGAGATCAAAATCCGCAAGCCAAGCGGCCATCAACGGCCGTTTGTGCGGTTGATCGGTGGTGGCTTCTAGTGGTAGCATTCGTACTGCAGGCAAGCCGATTTGTACCAGTTTTACAGGTGTTTCTATGAGCGCTCGCCGTATCCCCTCGGAAGCGCCAGCGGTCTCATTTTCAAGACGCAAATGACAGGGCCAATCACCCGACGTGATGCACTGTTGCGGACGGCGGCTCTTGCATCCGCAAGAATGATTCCGGCCGCACCTTCGACCGGCATCGCCGCGTCTTTCAACACGCCAGCCCGAGTTGAGGAAATCGACAGAGCATTGCAGGCAAAGGTCAGCACAAGGGAAATACCCGGCGTTGTCGCGATGGCCGCGAACGAACAGTCAGTGGTCTATGAAGGCGCGTTCGGCTTCCGCGACATGGCCACGGCGTCACGCATGTCGGCCGACACGATCTTCCGCGTCGCCTCGATGGTCAAATTGCTGACGTCGATCGCCGCGCTGCAACTCGTCGAGCGCGGCAAGCTTGAGCTGGACGAGCCGGCCGGCAATATAGACCCGACGCTCGCCTCGGCGCAGGTTGTCAGCGGTTTCGATACGAAAGGGGTTCCGCAACTGCGGCCGGCGCGAAAACCCATAACGCTGCGCAACCTGCTGACGCACACGTCCGGGTTCAGCTATCCGCTTTGGGATCCGACTGTCGTTCGCTATCTCAAGGTTGCCCGCAGAAATCCGTCGTTGCCGCGCATGCCGTTGATGTTCGAGCCCGGTTCCAGGTGGGCCTATGGCGGCAGTCTGGACCAGGTCGGCCGGATGGTGGAAATCGCCGGCGGGCAGACCCTGGATCGCTACTTCAGCGATCACATCACTGGACCGCTAGGCATGAACGACACCGGCTTCTCGCTCACGGTGAAACAGCGCGCGCGTCAGGCCAGCCTGCATATGAGGGACGCGAATGGAAAGCTTCTTCCGCAGCCCTTGGAAAAGCCAGATGTTCCGAAGGTGTTTTCCGGCGGAGGCGGCATCTATTCCACAGCGCCGGATTATCTGACCCTGCTGCAGGCGCTGTTGGATAGCAGAAACCACCGTGAGACAAGTATCCTTCGGCCAGAGACCGTTGCCTTGATGTCTGAAAACCAGATCGGCAACCTCGAAGTGGGAATCCTCAAGACGACAAACCCGGCGCTATCGAACGATGTGAATTTTTTTCCGGGCGTTCGGCTGCGATGGGGGCTTGGACACATGATCAATATCGATCCCGTCCCCCACGGCCGCAAGGCGGGCAGCCTCACATGGGCCGGTCTGTTCAATACATATTACTGGATTGATCCGACGATGCGGATCGCCGGCGTGATCATGATGCAGATCCTCCCCTTCGCCGACCGACAGGCTCTTAAGGCCTATCGACAATTCGAACGCGGAATTTGTCACGCTGTTAGGCCAGCTTGAAAATTGTCCACCATGCCCTCGGGAAATAGTCCGTCGCCCATCCGATGGCTTTGGCAGGGCTGATGGCCACCTGAGCTGCAGGCGGGAGTTGCGCTTGCCGCCCCCTCAACGCGTTCAGCCACGAGCTTTCATTAGCCACCGTTCTTATACGCGAGATGGCTTCGCGCTCCCGTCGTGCCGCGCTTACACTCGGGGCGCGGCCACTTCCGAGAGTGGCCCCATCCAGCCATCGTTCGTGGCGGGTTGTGAACGATAGCTTCCAGGCCGTGCGCCGTCGCCGTCCGGCGCGTTGCTGCCTGCGGGGCAGCCGACACCGGCACCGCCTGATAGGCGTGGCGGTCGCCGAACGCTCGATACCCGTTGCTAAAGCTCTAGTAGCACGGTGGGTTGGGATAGTATCCGGAGCGTGGCGCGTAATATGCTCCTGCAGCAGCTGCACCAACGGCAGCAGCACCGACGCCCACCGCCACTCCACGGCGTACGGCTGCACCACGATAAACGCCACCGTGGTAAACGCCTGCGCGGCCAACTCCAACGCGACCAACGCCAACGCCTCTTCGATATGCGAAGGCATCAGTTGAAATAGTCGCAACACATGCGATGCCAACGATACCGCTTGCGGCAAGCGAAATAAGGGTTCGACGCGACATAATTAATCCCTTTCTCAGGCTGATGAGTTTGGACTCAAATATACTCAGCAATAAGCGCGCCAACTCGAAGACGTTATGGCCCAAGAGAAAATGTTAGATTTGTCATTGCGGTAGCAAATGGATCAACAAAACTTGGTTCAATCAAACTCCGAAATACCGGAGCGCCTCCGAAAATTCGGAGACCGTCAGTTGGGGCGAGCCCAAGTCGCTTGATGCGGCGGATCGCACCGGACATCTTGTTCCAGACCCGCGGCTCGATGACCGTTGCTTGTTTCTTTGTGTTGGTGGGACTTGATCCAAGCCCGCGCGTGCTCAACTAAAAGAGGCACCTAGATTGCCCGGAGGGTTTCCCATGAGGAGCTTCCCAATAAGGATGGGAATGATGCTAGTCGTATCTTGTGCTTTGGCATTCCCGACAATTGCTTTCGCAAAGACCGCTCGTACGAAAGTTGCGCCGATCCATGATGTTCGAAAAATCCCACTAGCGATTGATACCCCCAGGAGCGGCTTTGTTTTAAGGCAGGATTTATTCGATCGAAATAATCCGAACAACTTGCGATCAGATTGGCCCGCCCCACCTGCTCAACCGGGCCAGTTCTGAAAATTCAGCGCCGCGGCGCGATCATCTCCGAGATTTCGGAGGCGCTCCGAACTTTCCGAGAGTTTGACTGTCTCTGGCGCGCCACCACTCGCGTCAATCTTTTGTTCACCCTGCATACTCGTCTGGTCTACGTACTAAAAAGCCGCGGCAATGCCGCACCCGAGCTGCGCACGGCGATGCAACAGGTGGTGGATGGAAGTTTGAACGAAAGAATCAGCCGGCGCGATCGCAAGGCAGTTCACGGCGGTAGAGAGAACGGCGATCGCGGATTATTTCGCCCATCGGCGCTCGCAACTGGCAAGGAGCGACTGGCAAGGTCTTCGCCTATACCCTGGCACCGTACCAAGTGCACCGGTTGACCAGGCGCGTGAAGCGGTGCCGGTAACCCTGAGCGTGACCTTCCAAGCTGATCGCCGGCCCCGCCTTCCCAAGGAAGATCTAAGCCCGTCCCGATGGTTAGACCGGGACGGTCAGTGAGTTATAATAAAAGTGGTTGCGGCGACGCTCAACCATCTCGAATTGCTATTCGAGGCAGTCGCCTAAGCCCAAGAGATGATAAGCGGATCCACCCTGGGCTGGTCGCCAATGGAACCTGTGGAGATAACCATCAGCCACACGACGATAGACCACCTAATCGCCAGTCAGCCGATCTCGATCTCAACACGTTGAGAGCAGAACTCGCAACGTACCCGTGCTGTACGACGAACTCCAATTCGACGCGCGAAGGTGACCCGCTCTACGCCTTTGGCCGCCGAGAGGATTTTGCGCTGCAAAAGCGCGATCTACAATCAACGAGCGTATCCATGCAAGGCTATGGCTGACACCATTCACGTTCGAGGCGCGCAGGGTATGGATCGGTCAAGTGAGTCGGGACATCGGCGTTCGTTTGACAGATAAAACGTGGAATTTGACGACGCACAAGATTGGCCCAGACGTTGATTTTGACCGGGGCTATCTTCTACCAGACATTTTGATGTCGGGATTTGTAGAACGCTACGGGTTTATTGACGGCGTACGCGCGGCCACCATGTCCACGCCTCGAGCAAATCTTACGGGTGACCCCTACTTCACCGATGGATTTCGAGTTGTCCTGTTCTTATCAAATCAAACGAAGCTCCTAAGCGAAGTCGGAATGCTGCCCTGGGAATCGCCGGCGGCGCCGAACGAAGAGGCACGCTGAAACCCCTGCATAATGAGCTCCGTTCAGTGGCCAGCTTCGCTTTAGAGCGACGAGATTGACCCGCCAAAACTTTCGCAGTTCCGGAGCTCGTATTTTTAGAACATCCAAGCGTCCGGCTGGCGTCTTGTCGGAGCGTCCTCGTGCTTCGTACCATCAGATAATATCGACCGTCTTCACGTTAGCCTGCTGGCGCTGGCGAGACTGTCCATCAGTAGAGAATTGGCCACGGCCGTGCTGGGCGCCGATCGGAACAAGGCCCGAGGTGGCCGCCCAGCTGATCCGTGAATACATCTATTTGTACGGCGCGGTCGCACCTAAGGACGGCACTTTCGTCTATCTGATCATGCCGACTTCGAATACGGCATGCTTCCAGGCGTTTCTTGATGTCCTCGCGCGCAAGTTTGCCCGGCAGGACATCCTTCTGGTTCTCGACGGCGCTCCCAACCATCGCTCCGGCGATCTCGCCGTTCCCGACAACATCACGCTCTTGTATCTTCTGCCCTATTCGCGGGAACTCAATCCGAAGGAAAATTAGATATACGCTGATCAGAAGCACCCAGGCGGGCAATACGGCGAGACTCCAGCCGATGTGGTGGCCGCCGATCAGAATAGCCAGCGCCAGCATGAACCCGATATAGTACCACCTCTATATCAGATTGAGTTGACGATATAGGGAAAGAGGTGATGGATTGCACGAGTTGCGCTCGATGTAGAGGATGGCCTGCTTGAGTTTGACGCGCACGGCGTCGATGGATTTGAGCGCATAGTTTTTGAAGATTTTCTCGCGGATTTCGTCCCAGAGAAAACATTTTCTACCTGGGTGCCGCGCCGAGCCAGCAGGCCATTCCGGCCGTTCGGTACCTGAGCAAGGAAGGCGGCGAGGTTCGCCGATGGGTTCTGCTCGCGAACGCTCTTTTTACCGCGAGCTAATTGCCCAACAAATAAGCGCTAACAGCGTTCCGGTCATGGCGCTATCGGTCGGTGAGCACGAATTGCTCGACATTGGCGGGAGTGGTCTAACCGGCCAACTCGCTGCCTGGAACCACTTCCCGTCCGTCAAGTCCGCGGAAAACGACGCATTCATGAAGATGTGGGCGGATTTCAACATCCAACGGGACAAGACCACAAATGATCCGATGGAGGCGACCCTTATCGGCTTCAGGATGTGGGCGCAGGCCGTCAGCCAGGCGGGCACAGCCGACGTCGATGCGGTCCGGCAAGCCACGTACGGCCAGCGAGTAAGGGCGCAGAGCGGTTTTGAGGTTGTCATGAACACCAATCATCATCTCTCCAAGCCGGTCATGATCGGCAAGCTCGATGCTTACGGAACCTTCGAAGTTGTCTGGCGGTCGATTAGCCCGATCAAGGCTTCTGCGTGGAGCAGATATCTTCCCGAGAGCGCCAAACGCATCGCCGATTGGACGTTTCCCTGTTTGCGGCGGGTGTACCGAGCCGACTTACAAAGATCGGTGATAGTGTCGTTTCGATCAGATGTGACCGGTCGGGAAGCTTTAGGATACCGCTGCACAAGCCCTGTCGATCATGGGGCAAACTACAGCTAGGCTGGAGGGTGCCGAGATGATCACGATTCCTCAACTGACTGCGCAAGCCCTTGGCTCATTTCTTACCCGGGAAACTGAAGGCCGATTCCGCTCCTCACATTTCGATTTGACGAAGCTGCTGCCCTTTGCCGCCAGGCTGACAATGGAGTGCATCGGTAACAGCGATGCACTCTATCACGATATCGAACACACCATGCTGGTGACCCTGGTCGGGCACGACATCTTGGCCGGAAGGGCGCTGCAGCGAACCACCACGGCCGACGACTACGCGAACTTCATTCTGGCCTGCCTTACCCACGACATCGGATACGTCCGCGGCATCGTCGAGGGCGACGAGGATGACGCCTATGTTGCAGACCTCAGCGGCCGCACAGTCCAGTTGCCGGTTGGATCGTCCGACGCCGCGCTTGCGCCCTACCATGTCGACCGCTCAAAACTGTTCGTGATTGAGCGGCTCGACGACGTGGAGGAAGTCGATGCGGCCCGAATTGCCCGCGCGATCGAGTACACCCGCTTCCCCTATGCAACGACACCAAAGACCGACACTGACGATCTCAACGAGGAGGAAGGGTTGCTGTTGCGCGCCGCGGATCTGATCGGCCAGCTCGGGGACCCCAATTACATGCGGAAGTCAAATGCGCTTTTCTACGAGTTCGAGGAAATCGGGCTGAACAAGACGCTGGGCTACGCGACGCCCGCCGACATCGTCTATAAATTCCCGCAGTTCTACTGGACCAATGTCGCACCGCAGATCCAGCTTGCGATCCGCTATCTTAATGTGACCTCCAGCGGTCGCCAATGGATCGCCAACCTCCACGGCAATGTTTTTCGGGCTGAACGCGAGATGAATCTGTCTGGGCCGCAGAGATAAGTTCGAGCTAGGCGTTCTGTTAACCTGTCTTGTCAAGCTTTGTCGTATCCCGAAACGTGCCGTTCCCTTCAGCGAGCGGAGACAATAAACGCAATCACGAGGATCGCCAGGAACACCGTCTCACTCACCATCAGCAGGATGGGCTCGAACCCCACAGTGGCAAAGTCTTTCAGGTGCGCCTTCATTCCGATCTCTTGCGTCTTCCTTTGATCCACTATGATTGGATAAACCACGATCCGGAAGCGCCGACCTGGCGGCAATGGCTGGCGGTCGCGCGGTCGATCGATCCCGATTTCAGACCCCTCGAAAGGGTCTGGGACCTGAGTTTCCGCGAGGAGCTGCACGCGATCGACGCCGTTGTCGGCGGACAGGGGGTTGCGATCTGCAGCGACGTGGTCGTCAGCAATGAACTGAGGAGCGGGCAGCTCGTGAAGCCGCATCCGCTCTCCCTGCCCGGCTACGGGTCTTATCTCGTCTCGATGGCCCATAGTCCGGGGGCGCCCGTCATCGAAGCCTTCTCGACGTGGATGAGGGCTATCAGCTGAAGTCGGGGGACCTGCGGAGGGTTCATGGCGCCATTTTGATTTCGCCATCGCCACCAAGCGTGGCCGATTTCGCGCACCAGCCGGCTTACGCAGCATGCTCGACGGCTATCGCCTGCCGACGCGAACCAGCCCGTCTGCTTATCGCGCGGCTTGTCATTCGTCTAAGCGAACCCGAGATTCCTCGGATCCCCTTGCATCGTCGGTATGCGCGCTACTGCACCACACAGTTCTGCACAAATTCCCTGCGTTGCGGGCCGACGATCTTCTGATCGATCGCCTGCTTCAGGCAATCGAGGCGCGCCTGCGCGATGCAGAGCTGCATCTGATCCTGCCGCTCCTGACCCTTCAATGCTTGAGCCGCGGCTTGACAGGCAAAGCGCTTGCTGGGGGCGACCGGCGCTGCGGGAGCGGTGTTGGTCTGGACCACGACGGGAGGGGATGGCTGCGGAGGTGAGGATGGGGACGGAGATGGGGCCGTGCTGGATGATTGGGCAAAGGCCGTGATCGCGAGAGCCAACGAGCCAACCGCGACGATGGCGCTCAAGAGGAATTTCATCGGTCACCTCCAACGCGGTGAGCTTTGAATCCGCAGCCTGAATGGGCGGTGAACGGATGCCTCAAGACCGCGACCCCCGGGGCGAGTGCCCTGTTTCACGCCAGCAACTGTTTCTCGATTTCGTAGACCGGCAGCTTGACGAGGTCCTTGTCCACTTCGCCGTGAAGCGCCTTGCGCACGACCAGCGAATAGTCGGCGCGGATCATGCCGAGCGCGCGCGGCGGCGCGACCATAGTCAGCGCGCTGGTCTCGCCCGTGGTGACGGCGACATTGAGCCGTTCGGCAAGCGTCTTGAGGAAGGCCCGCTCGGACTCCTCGTGCCAGTCGGTCTGCTCGATCGCGCTCCGCGTGCCCGCCGAATCATGCACCTTGCCCGGCCGGTCCGTTCCCTGCGCGTGCGTTGACTGCAGGGAATGCTCGTGCACCTCCTTCATATGCAGGTTCGGAAACATCCGATCGCCGAGATTTTCCAGGATGAGTGCCTTACGGCCGTCGCAGACCACGATCCAGTCGCCCTTGGCGATCTTCATCTTGTCCATTGGAAGGGCTCCGCAGTTTGAGTTGAGACGCGGGCGCAAGGCGCGATCCGAGTAGTGGGCCCGCGGAAATTGGTTCGCGGCGAAATCAGGGGTTCTCTTCGAGATCCTTAACAAGCCTAGACGTTCCGCCTCAGGCCCACTTTGCGCAAGATCTAATACGTCTCCCAGTCGAACACGCGCGAAATTGTGAAATCCCGCTGCCGCAATTCCGCCCTGAGCGGCGCTATGTATCGAGGCGTGACGAAACCTGAGAACTCGATATGGCACGCACGATTAACTATCCAGCGGCGGCATTCGCGCTGGCGCTAGGCCTGTCTTTTGTCTTCTTGGCGCCGCCGGCCGAAGCCCGTGGTGGTGGTGGTGGATTTGGCCGCGGTTTTCACGGCGGCCACGGAATCCATCAAGGGATGCATGGCGGCGGGTTGGCCGGCGATCGGCGTCATGCCGATGACGATTACGTCAAGGCGGAGTCGACGGAACGCGACAGGCTGTTGAACACGCAGATCAAGAGCATCTGCCGCGGCTGTTAGGTGACGGCTCGGATTTTCAGCTTACCAGGTGTTGTCGAACAGCCCGAAGTGCGGCTGCTGAGCCACGAGCATCAGCGGGCGAGGCTGTTGGGCGACGAGCATCGGAGATCGAGGCGCGGTTCTCGCTCTCGCGACCTTGCGTTTCGGCTGCGGCCTTGCTTCCGGCTTCGTCGGTTCCGGCGTCTTCGGCTCGGCCGCGGCCGTCTGCGGCGCCGGGAGCTGGGCGAAGGCCTCGCGCAGGCGCGCTTTCGCCGGGATATCCGCGGTCGCAACCGGCGCCGGCGCGGCGGCGTTGCCGGCGACCGCGACCGGCGCAGTGGCCGGCATGCTGGTATCGAAGACGATGGGCTTCGGCCATTTCCGCTCGGAGTGAATGCGGATCAGGGGATGATCGTCTGCCGCAACATTGGTGTCCGATGCCGGCGCTTTCGGCAGCACAGCATCGCAGGCAAACAGCACTACAAGCAACGCCCCACCGACGTAGAAAAAATATCGCAATATCGGCATTCGCAACCACTCCATCCGCGCGCACGGGCGGACCATCCATTGAACTGGTAATGTAGTGATAGGTTCCAAAAGCCGGTAGGTCGGTTCAACGGCAGCGATAACTTTTTCGCTATCAGCCTGTTGGGGCGTTTTCCAAAGCCTGTCCCGCAGTTGTCGCGGCGGGCGCCCCGCTTCGCAAGGAAAACGCGTCAAAACCACAGCCAGAACCTCCGTTCCGGTTCAATCGGAACGGAAAAGGCTTAAATCCGGTTGGCCGCTACCGGCGCGCATTTCGCCTTATTTGCATTAACGTTGACGAAACCGATATGCAGACGGGCGAAGGTCTTGCGGCTCTTCATCTCGACCGTCCCGGGAACGATTCGGGTGCGGTCGGTCAGGTGACTGCCGTCCCTGCGGGCAAAGGCGCAGGCGACTTCGACGTCCCTGACCGCATAGTCGTTGTTATTGCGCAACGTGAAGGTGACGAGCGCCTTCGAGCCGAGCCCGCCCCGGCGCCAGGATTGCGACGAGATTTTCAGCCCATTGACCGGCGGCACCTCAATTGTCGGCGTCGTCGCAGGCGCGGCCGTTTCCGGAACCGTCGGTGGGGCGGTTTCCGTCGGGACAACCGGCTCAGTCGGATTAGCTTTGGGATCGGGCAAGGCAGCATCCTGTGACGCGACGATCAAAGGCAAAACGATCTGGGGGGATTGGCCCATGGCGCGGATTGGCCCCGAGACAAGCGTCCATGCCGACAGTCCCGTGATCGCGATCACTGGCAACAGCACGGCGGCCTGTGTTGCAAGATGGCTCCGGCTCAGCGCTCTATCCCGCCAAGATTGATCCTTCCAAGAGACCAAATCCCTTGTCATCGCCGTGACCCCAGGCAGGCGGCGCGTTCATCCTGACTACTGCGCCGCACAGTGAAAAAAACCGCACGGGCGTTGCCCGTACGGCCTGGTTAGGACGACTGCCGCTGCACGGATCCGCCACGTCAGCAAAATACGCCAATTGCAAATTGGTTGCATGCGAAGCAGGCGATTTTTAAGAGAAGTTTTGGAGCCTTCGCCGGAAAACGCTCTAGGGGATGGTCATGCCAAAGTGCGGCCGCTAAAGTTGCTTCTGCCGCCCGCCCTTCGCCGCGGCCAACGGACGATGCCGCAAGCAAGTGGTATCCGAACAGCCAATGGGAGACCAACCATGCCGACCGTTACCTGGGATCACGTGCACCTGCGCAGCCCCGACCCGGAAGCGACCGCGGCCTGGCTTGCCGACGTCCTCGGCGGCGAGATCATCCGCGGCCTTGGGCGCATCGACGTCAAGCTCGGCGGCGCCAACGTATTCATTGCACCGGTCGCGCCGGGCGATGGCGTCAACACGCCGCCGGTGACGCCCTATCAGGGTCTCGACCATTTCGGGCTAGCCGTGAAGGACATCGACCAGGTCGCGGCCGAGATCAAGGCCAAGGGCGTCGAGTTCACCAAGGAACCCACGACGATCCGGCCGGGCGTGCGCATCTGCTTCATCCGCGGACCTCAAGGCATCTCGGTCGAGTTGCTCGAGCGCGACAACAAATATGCCTGACGACCGGCCGTCTCCTCGCTACAGCCTTTTCCGTTCCGATTGAATCGGAACGGAGGCTCTAGCTTTTTGTTTTGACGCGTTTTCTGTACGCGAACCGGGACCCACTTCGCTAGAAAACGCTCTGGTCCTACTCCGTCATTAGATCCCGTGGCGAGAAGGCGCTCCTGGGCCGTCTCGGACCCTCAGGGTGAGGAGCGCGACTTCGCGTGTCCCCGGCGATACTTCGCATCGCTCGGAGAACCATGAGGCCCGGTGCCGATTTCACGGCCTCGTCCTCGAGACGCCCGCCTGCGGCGGGCGCCCCGGGATGAGGGGTAGAGCCGGCTATGCCGCGGCAACTAGGTCATGCTGCCCGGCATGAAGCAACGGATCGAGATGCCGAGGTAGCCTCGGATCGGCCAGACCATGGTTCGGCCAATTCGGTTAGGCTCCGTGATCACGGCTTCGTCAGGTACGTCCACCCACTCGTTGTCGAGTCGCACCTTGTAGTGTCCGTTGGCGGATTCCCAATCGACGTCGCTGACGGCAGTGCCGTCGGCGTCCGAGCAACAGGGTCCCTTGCCGCTCTTCAAGCCCTCGAACCATTGGTGCAGCTCAGGGTTCTGCGCGGCATAGCGCCCATCGACATCGCGCGCGTGCCCGAGTTGCGACACCAGCGCCGTCAACAGCACCGCGCACGTGATTCGCAATGGTGGTTTCCAGCGAGTAGCGCGGGCGAGCGCCAGGATTTTTGCAAGGTTGGTTCCTGCAAGGGTTTTGGTTGGGTACGCGTCACTAGCTTGACGCGGCTCAAGGCCGCCGGAATCGATCCAGTTGCTCATCTTCTCCTGCTCCAGCACCTACCCCATGGGTGTGGAGACAGCCATGCATTTCGCGGGCCAACTTCTTATCGCATTTGATTCGCTCTCGTTTTCGTGCAAGTCAATACGGATGAATACGGAGAGCCTGTGGTTTTTTGCGCAACGTCGGCGATCGATCTTAACGCGTTGACGACCACTGTTGCGCGGCTGCAGAATGCCGCTACCGCTGGAACCGAGCCTGACTTGGCTCGTGAAGATTGGCCCCATGAAGAACGGACTTTACTCTATCCACCTCAGCCTATTGGACGGGCGCGTTGGCAAAGGCAGCGGCGTGGTCATATTCCGCGACGGCAAGATCGTCGGCGGCGACGCTTATCTCTATTACATCGGCAGCTACACGGTGAGGGACAACACCTTCAAGGGTGAGGTGTTGATCCAGCGCCACACCTCGAGTCGGGATGACAATCCACTGTTCGGCGGTCCGAGCCCGGTCGGCGTCGGCGTCACCGGCACCTTCACCGAGACGCGCGGCGAGATGACGGGCACGGCGCTGGTCGGCAAGGCCAGCCAGATTTTCGGCGCGACGTTGCGCCGGCTTGCGGATATCGATTAGGGCGCGAGAATTTTCGCCGCGGCGGTCACCTCAATTCGACCAGCAATTCCGGGCGAGCGAGAGCCGCCACGACAAGCGTCGTCACCGCCGGCGGGGTCGACGACGCCCAGCGCTTTCGACGGAGTTCGCCGAGCGTCGGCAAATCGACCGCTCGTGTCAGGTAGAAGACAAGCTTGACGATATCGGTGTGCGTCATGGCTGCCGCCGTGAGCAGAGCCTCGACGTTCGTCATCGCCACCTCGCATTGGGCTTCGAAATCGGTGGCACGGCTGCCGTCCGGCGCAACACCGATTTGGCCCGATACGAACAGCAGCCGGGCATTGCTGCGCAGCTCCACGCCATGAGCATAAATTGACCCGAAACCCTCCGGGACCGGCCAGACCGCCTCTGGATTGTATCACACTATTGCTTCGTTGCTCACAATCGCGGATCTCCAAATTCTTGTCGTCATCGTGCGGCTTGCCCGGACGATCCAGCTCGTAGCTCGTAGGATTGGTTGAGCTCGTTGCGAAACCCGTCGCTTTGCAGCGGTGATCGTCGGATCTGCCACCAATTTCGCAAGCTGACACGACGGGTATCGCGGAGTTTATCATCGGGCCGACCGTAGGGGGACCCGGCGGCTCCGCCTATCCTACGGGCTGATGAAATTGGGTAACTCTTACCAAGCAAGGCAGGATAAATCTCTGCTTGATAAAGCTCTGTCACATCAATACGAGAAGTAGCAGCCACAAGCGAACTAGCCATTGCTGAGGATCGATTGTCGATCGAGACTGATTTCCTGCGGCTCATCACCGAGGCAACCGTTCCAGGGATAGCGGCAGCCATCATTCGGGATGGCCGGCTCGATCGATACGTATGCCGTGGCGTGCGAAGCGCACAAGGCGCAGCGGTCGTTGACGAAAACACGGTATTTGAAGCCGCATCGCTGACCAAACCGGTTTTCGCTCACATGGTCTTGCAGCTTGTCGATCAGGGATATCTGTCGCTTGACGCTCCGCTTGGCGACTACCTGCCGAACTATGTGCCCGGTGACGACAGAGCATCCACCATCACCCCGCGTCAAGTGCTCAGCCACGCGCCGGGTTTGCCAAACTGGCGAAATGCCGAGTGGCCGCTGAAAACCCATTTCCCGCCTGGCGATCGATTCAGCTACTCCGGCGAAGGCTTCCTTTATCTTCAGAAGGCCGTCGAAGCGACCACCGGAAAGCAGGCGCCCGTGCTCGTCGAACAGTTGGTCCTGGAGCCATTCGCGATGACCCAATCGAGTCTCATCTGGGACTCACGCTTTGATGTGAACCGAGCATATCCGCACGACGACTTCGGAAGAGCGGCTCTCAGCTTCAAACCTGCTGAGGCCAACGCGGCATGGTCGCTTCAGACAACCGCGAGCGATTTCGGCCGCTTCCTGCTCGCGGTGTTGGATGGCTCCCGATTGAAGCCGGAAAGCGCCGAGCTGTGGCTTCGCCCCCAAATTGAGATCAAGCACCAAGGCGCCGAATGCCTCGGGCCGCGTGACGGCGATATGGCGACCGGCGTCGCATGGGGACTCGGTTGGGGTTTGGAGCTGGGCGAGGGCACCTTCTTCCATTGGGGCGACATCAGCGGGAGCAAGGCGTTCACGATCGGCTCGATCCAGAACCGCGACGCGCTCGTCATATTCACCAACGGTGCATCAGGCCTCTCGATTATGCCCGAACTGCTTGCGCACTTCATGCCTGGCGATCGACCCTCTCTGGCGTGGCTGGATTACCCGCGGCACGATGCGCCGGCGCCCCGCCTGCTGCGAGCGGCGCGCTCGCACGGGATCGAGGCGGTCTGGCAAGAGATGGAAAAACAACTGTTCGATACGGGCGATCTGCGGTGGATCGCTCAAGGCCTGGGCGCGGCCGGGCGCGAGGCGGATCGCCTCTGGCTTCTTGCCCGGATCCAACAGCGTTCGTCGCCGGGTCGCAGCTCGTAGGCGGATCGTTGATCCGCCGCTATGCCCGTTGGCAACGACGGATTAAGCCTTCGGCTCAATTCGCCCATCTACAGAGTTGCCTCCGCTGCCGAACTGATTTGCCCGACGGGCAAATCAGTTCAATTTTGCTCGATGTCGTTCGGCGCGACCGCTCATCGGTCCGAAAAATCGCGTGCGCCTGAATTCTAATTTCGTGAATTGATTCAAGTTGATTTAGGTCGTCCAGATGTCTTGCAAAGAAATTTCGCTTTGCCAGCGACCCAAATCAAACTTACAAATCTCGCCGTCCCGCTCCCACAAGGGGCGCTTCGCGATCGTCGCCGACGTTGGAAGCGGGATGCGGTGGACGCTGGCGGCGCGTTGACGAACGAAGCTGAAGCGGGTCCTGACACCCCGACGCTGGTGTCAGGTTGGCGGAATTAATTCCGCGAATGACGGTTGCCCCGGTCGCACATTCTGGCAAATTTTGCGGACACAAGAGCACGAAATAAGCCGTGAAACCATCGCGCAGGGAATGCCGGTTGATTGCGGCGTACCTGTGGTTGCTAACGCGTGTGCTTTTTTTTGCACAGGCGGCCGCGGGTGCACTGCGCACCCGGCATTCCCTGCGCCCTTTTGACGTTTCGAGGGTGGTTCGCACAACACCTCGGGCCTATTCGCGTCGCGGGAATGCCGTGCT
This sequence comes from uncultured Alphaproteobacteria bacterium, assembly GCA_963822795.1. GTDB lineage: Bacteria > Pseudomonadota > Alphaproteobacteria > Rhizobiales > Xanthobacteraceae > Bradyrhizobium. The sequence continues at coordinate 491,806 of CAWGJM010000038.1, read as the reverse complement.
GTGTTTTTTCTCCTTCTCCCCGTTCCTACGGGGAGAAGGTTGGGATGAGGGGTTCTTTCCACGGACTGTGCACCTCGAGAGAGCCCCTCACCCATCCGGCTTCGCTACGCTCCACCGGACGACCTCTCCCCGCAAGGGCGGGGCGAGGTGATCCAAAACGCTTCGCGCTTGGCTGTTTGAACACCGAGTCAATTCACGTCATCCCGGCCAAGCGAGCGTTAGTTAGCCAGCGCCGACCCGGGACCCATACGCCGAGACGGGTGTTGCTCAACGAGATGGTCGACGGCTTCGACAAACAATCACTGCCTGTGGTTATGGGCTCCGGCCCCGTGCGCAATGGCATACGAGGCCGGGGCGACGCAAAGGAAAATGGCACCCTACTCCGCCGCCTGCTCCAGCGGCGCGATCCGCGGCAGGATGATCTGAATCCGCGTGCCGCCGCCGGGCTCGGAATCGAGGTCCAGCCGGCCGCCGAGCCGGTTGGTGACGATGCTGTAGACGATATGCAGGCCAAGTCCGGTGCCGCCCTGATCCCTGCGCGTGGTGAAGAACGGATCGAAGGCGCGGCGCCGCACGTCGAGGCTCATGCCGCAGCCGTTGTCGGAAAAGATGATCTCGACATTGTCCTTGCCGGATTCCCGCGCCTGAATGTCGATGGTGCCGGGCCTGCCGTCGGGAAAGGCGTGCGCCACCGAATTGAGGAACAGATTGGTCAGCACCTGGCCATAAGGCCCGGGATAGCTGTTCATGATGAGATTAGGCTGGCATCCGACGTTGAGCGTCAGATTGTGCTTGCGCAGACCGGGGCGCAAGCTCAGCACTACCTGCTCGGTCAGGTCGGCGAGGTCGAAGGTCCGCTGGTCCGAGTAGTTGCGGTCGGCGGCGACCTGCTTGAACGACTGAATCAGCTCGGCCGCGCGATTGAGATTGGCCACCAGCTGCGAGGAGGCATCGCGGCTGGTTTCGATGAAGTCGTTCAGGCTCGACCTGCGCAGCTCGCCGCGCGCGACCTCGGCAGCGAACATCGCGGTCTTGCGCTCCAGCGCCGAGGCAACCGTGAGGCTGATGCCGACCGGGTTATTGACCTCGTGCGCGACGCCGGCCACCAGCCGCCCAAGCGCTGCGAGCTTCTCCGCCTCGATCAGCGAGACCTGGGTCTCGCGCAGATTGCGCAATGCCGTCTCTGCCGCGTCGCGTGCCTTGCGCATCTCCTGTTCGCCGCGCTTGCGCTCGCCGATGTCGAGCGCCACCGTGACGATGCGCTCGATCTCGCCGTCGGCATCGAGCAGCGGCAGCTTGTTCACCAGCCAGTGCCGCATATTGCCCTTGGAATCCAGATATTCCTCTTCGTAGAAGCCGAGCCCCTTTTTCGTCTTCAACACGCGCTGGTCGTTCTCATCGGTCTTTTTCGCGCCGTAGCGCGACATCAGATCGGTCGTGGTGCGGCCGATCGCGTCCTTCGGCTCGACCTCGAAGATGCCGGCCATATAGCGGTTCATCAGGACGTAGCGGAGCTCCCGGTCCTTGACGTTGATCACGGCCGGAACCGTGTCGATCACCTGCTGCAGCAGCCTGCGGCCTTCGGCGATCGCATCTTCCGCGCGCTTCTGGTCGGTGATGTCGCGCACCGTCCCTTCGTAGCGGATCACCTCGCCGGTATCGTCGCGGACCACGGTCGCACTGTCGGACAGCCAGAGAACGCCGCCGTCGCGCCGGCGCACCTGATATTCGAAATCGCGCACCACCCCGTCGCGCTGCATCAGCAACTGAAACTGCTCCCGCGCCGCCGGATGAACGTAGACCGTCTGCGAGATGTCGCCGATGCTCGCGATCAGCTGCTCCGACGTATCGTATCCCATCATCCGCGCCACCGCCGGGTTTGCGTTGATGAGCGCGCCGGCGGGCGTCGTGACGTAGATGCCGTCGACGGACGCCTCGAACAATTTGCGGTAGCTCTCCTCGGCGAGCCTTTGCTCGGCGAGCGCCCGCACCGCTGCCTCACGCGCGGCATCGGCGTCGACGAGCGTGCGGCGAAACACTTCGGCGGCGCGCGCGATGTCGCCGATCTCGTTATTGATGTCGGTATCCGGGATCGAAGCGTCCTTCTTGCCCGCGGCCAGCGCCCGGATCGAGCCCGCGATCGAGACCAAGGGGCGCACGGTGCGGCTAACCACGAATGACGCAGCGAAAATCCCGATCAGCACGCCGATCGTGCCGAGAACGATGCTTTGCAACTTGGTCTCGCTCAGGGTGCGCGCGAAGTCGTGCGACAGCACCCGGCCCTGCCGCGAGCTGAGCTCGCGCAACAGTTCAGTCACCCGCCCGATCAGGCGGCCTTCGGTGCCCAGCACCTCCTTGTCCAGTTTCGCGATGTCGCCTTCGGTGCCGGCGATGGAGATGATCGTGTCGGTGTAGGCATCGGCGGCAGCGCGGAGCTCTGGATCGTCGATCTGCTGCGCCCGCGCGCGTCGGGCCTCCCGCTCGGCGCCTTCGGGATCGTGCGCCAGCAAGGCCGCCGATATCTGGTTCTGCGCCCGGAACATGGTCCGCGCGTTCCTACGGTCGGGCGTCCCGGTCACAGCTTCTTCGAACCGCGCGCGGGCCGGCGGCAGGGTTTGCAGCAGTTCGGCGCGGTGCGAGATCAGCGTGGTGATGCGCTCGATGCCCTCGCGGTAATTCGCGAGCCGCTGGGTGACGCCGTCGATCATGGCCTGCTGCTCGGGCGCGAGCTCGAGCCGCGTCTTCTTCAGAAGCGTGTTCAATTCGGAAGCCGCTTCGCCGACCCGCTCGGGCCGGGCGCCGGGATCGGTGACGAAATCGCGCGCCGCGAGCCGCAGCTCGTTCATGCGGCGGTCGATCTCCTCGGCGAGATCGCCGACATCCTGCAGCCGCTGCAGTTCGGCAAAGGTCGAATTGATATGGCGGATGGCGATCACGCTCGCCATGCTGGTCGCGGTGATGACGGCGAGCAGCAGCAGGAAGCTGCCAAAGGTCAGCTGTCCGATCGAAAGCGAAAACGATCGAATTCGTCGAAAAATCGCCGCGAAAGCTGCTGGCATAGCTATGTCTGAGCCCAGGCCCGAAAATTGCGATATCAAATATACGACGTATTCCGCGTCAGGGGGAACATGCCGGAGGTGCCCAAACGGCTGCCAACACGCGGCCGGGGCATGCGCGAACGCATTTTGGCAGCCGATTTCGGCCTACAAATGGCGGTATCCGGGGGAACGCCGGGGGCGGCGATCGCCGCGCGCTGGAAGGGGCTTGGACCGGGCGGCTTCAATCCGCGGTAATGCCGGCCTCCTTGACCACTTTCGCCCACAGCGCGACGTCGGCCCTGATGACATCGGCGAACTGGGAAAGCGGTGCTGTTTTCGGCTCGCAGCCCGCCAAGTCGAGCTTCTCGCGCACGTCCGCCACCGCCAAGGCCGCGTCGAGCGACTTGCTGATGCGCTCGACGATCGGCCGCGGGGTGGCGGCGGGCACCACTACGCCAACGTCAGGGAAATATTTGGTGCGGCCATCATTGATCGTGCCGATGATCCTGACGGTACCGGTCTGCGCCTGCGCCAGCGCCTGATTGGCCGACAGGAAGGTCGCCATAATCAACCCGCTTGCGATATCCGGCACCATCTGCGGGTAGCCGCGATAACCGATGCCGGTCACGTCGATCCCGGCAAGCCGCTTGAACAGCTCGAAGCCCAGATGCCCGGTCGAGCCTTTGCCGGGATGGCCGTAGTTCAGCGCTCGGGGCTTCGCTTTCGCCAGCGCGACGAATTCGGCAACGTTCTTGACCGGCAGGCTGAAGGGCACGACGAAGAAGTTCGGCGCGCGGCAAATCTGGCCGACCGCCGCGAAATCGCGCAGGGGATCCCAGCGCAGGTTAGAATAGAGCGACGGACTTGCGGCGAAGTAGTTCGTCACCAAAAGCCACGTGTAGCCGTCGGGCGCGGAACGCGCGACCTCTTCCGCGGCGATCGAGCCGTTGGCGCCGGATTTGATTTCATTGACGATCGCGGCGTTCCACTGCTCGGCCATGTTCTGGGCGACGATGCGCGCGAACACGTCGGCCACGCTTCCGGCCGAATAGGGAATGACCGAACTTAGGCGCGCAAGCCCCTAGTTTCAACTATGGGGTGAGCGCCTCTTTGCTATTAGACATCAGCCAGGTAAATAATAGGCTGTGGCGGACTTCAGATCGAACAGGAACGTTCTCTTCTCGTGCAAATACCACGTGGTGTTTTGCCCGAAATACCGTAAGACATTGGATACGCGGCTGAACGCGGCCCGGCACCTCTATAATGCCTGTTTGCAGGAGTGCCTTCGCCGCCTCGATCTGATGAAGCAGTCGAAGGCATGGCAAGCCGCACGCGCCGTGCCTGCGACAGTGGAGAAGCGTCACAACAAAGCGCGCTCGCAAGCGTTCCGGGCCGAACTGGAGCGGTTCGGCTTCACCTCGCGCGAGATTGAAAAGCATGCGCTCTCCTGCCGCAATGCCTGCTGGATCGGCGATCACCTCGGCAGCCACGACACGCAAACCACGAGTTTGCGCGCATTCCGGGCAGCCGAGCAGTATGCGTTTGGCAAGCGCGGCCGCCCACGGTTCAAATCGTTAAACCGGCTGAACAGCATCGAGGGCAAAGCGGACGCTGTGATCCGCTACCGCGCCGAGCCGGTTCCCGCCGTGCACTACAGCGGCCTTGTGCTGCCGCTTATGCTCGATCCAAAGGACAAACGCGATTGGCAAAGAGAAGCGCTCGCGGCCAGGACCAAGTATGTCCGCATTATCCGGCGCGAGATCAAGGGCCGCGTTCGCTGGTTTTGCCAGTTGGTGCAAGAGGGCTTGCCGCCCGCTACGCACACCACCAAGGACGGTACTGTCGGACTCGACATCGGGCCGTCCAGCATCGCGGCGGTATCAAGCGACGACGCTATTTTGGAGCAGTTATGCCCGAGCGTCGTCGAACCGTGGAACGACTGCCGGCGGATCCAGCGCGCGATGGACCGCTCGCGACGTGCAACCAACCTGGACAACTTCGATGCCAAAGGGCGCGCGATCAAGGGTAAGAGAAGGTGGAACAGGTCGCAGCGCTATCAGGCGCTTGCCGCTTCGAAACGCGAGCGCGATCGAGTATTGGCTGCCGAGCGCAAGCGATCGCATGGCGAGTTGGCGAACCGCATTCTCGGTCAAGGGACAACCATCAAAACAGAGGAGTTGAGCTACAAGTCATTTCAGAAGAACTACGGTCGCAGCGTGAAAGTGCGTGCGCCGGGAATGTTGATCTCGATGCTTCAGCGCAAGGCTGCAAGTGCTGGCGGTGGAGTGATTGAGATCAAAACCCGGCATACACGGTTGAGCCAGTTCGATCATACCACGGGCGAATACATCAAGAAGCCGCTCTCGCAGCGGGTTCATGTGTTCGGCGATGGCAGGACAGAGCCGGTTCAACGTGATCTCTACAGCGCGTTTCTTGCGACATGCTGCGATACGAATTTGCTCGACATTCCCCAAGTCAAGATCGCTTGGGCCAGTGCGGAACCGCTCCTGAGGACGGCGATGTCGAGTGTACTTCAACCTGCAAGCGGGAAGGGCTTTGCCCAACCCCACGTCCGTAATGGCGTTAGAGCGGGTCGCCGGATCAAGAGTGTTGGGCCGGCCGTCGAGGCCGGGGATGATGTAGCGCCTCTGCAAACAGAGACCGCGAGAGCCCCGGAAAGACTGCCTTCTGCCTCTCTCAGAACCCCCTGGCTTTAGCCATGGGGAGGTTCAGGATGCGGATGGGATGACTGGTGAAGCTGTCTTGCGCGTGCGACGCGCCACTTGCAGCCAGTATCGTCAGCAACGCCGCAAGCGTGGCGCAAAAATACCGCCGCTTCATGGTGTGCCCTGCCCTGTTCTTGCAGGCTTTCGATGCCCTTATTTTGCAGCCAGTGTGCCGGTAATCGGTTCCCCCAGCAAGGCCAGCGTCAGGCCAGCGTCAGTCGTGAGCCGCCCGCTTGCGCATTCCGCAAGCGGCGAGATCGGACGCTAACCGAGCGCGCCGACCTCAAAAACCTCGCCGTCGTAGCCGGCCTCGCGCGGGATGCGGAGCTGGCGGCCGCCGTTGAGCTTGGTCATCACGGGCATCACGGTGACGATCGATTTGCCCCTGGCATCGTCGAGCGCGGCTTTGACGCCTGGCTGCTTACCGAGCTTGACGAGGTTGCGCGTGGTCGGAAACGGCAATTTGAACCGCCCGCTCTCGCCGCCCGCGAGCGCCTCGCGCGGCGAGACCCAGATCGAATTGGTGGATTCCTTGCCGTCATGTGCGCCGAGTTGATCCGGCGGCGCGGCGGCGAGGAAGAACCAGGTGTCGAACCGTTTTGGCATACCCTCGGGCGTGATCCAGTGCGCATAGGGCACGAGCTCGTCGAGTGCGAGCCACAGGCCGTTGTCGGCGAGCACGTTCAAGAAACTGGTCTTGCCCTCGGTGAGGGCCGAGCGGGTCGCGGCTTCGATCTCGCTCGCGCGCTTCGCATCGATCAGGGTCTTTGAGCCCCTCAGTCGCGCCAACAGGATGCCGCTCTCCTCAAACGTCTCGCGGATCGCCGCGATCCGGAAGCTGAGTTCGGCGGTGTCGAGCCCCTCGCCACCCGAATAGAGCTCGGACCTTTCGATGATCTCCCTGTCACCCTTGTCGACGCTGCCGCCGGGAAACACCAGTGCGCCCGAGTTGAAGTCGATCTCATAATGGCGAACCATCATGAAGACTTCGATTTCGTCGCGGCTCTTGCCGTCAACGTCGCGGCTGTTGCCGTCGGCGGTTCTTGCCGCGCTATCGCGCAGCAAGAGAATGGTGGACGCCGGGCGCGGGGTGACGATCTCGGCCATGAAGTCAAGGCTCCTGAGTTCCTCATGTTGAGGAGCCGCGCTAATGCGCGGTGTCTCGAAGAATGGGCCACGGGCCTCATGGTTCGAGACGCGCGAACACGCGCTCCTCACCGTGAGGATTTTTTCTAGCCCGCCGCGCTCGATTGCGGCTCAAGGTTCGCGCGCCGGTCGACCCGCGCCACGCGCGACAGCAGATATTCGACTTCGGCCTTCGCGGCTGCGGTGATCGTCGCACCAGGCTTGCGCTGCGCGCTGGAGGCGATCACCCCGCGTTTCTGCAGCACATATTTGCGGACCGCGAGGCCCGCACCCGGCTGCTGCTCGTAGCGGATCAGCGGCAGATGCGCGTCGAACAGGTCGTGCGCGGCATCGCGGCGACCCTCTTTCGAGAGCCGCACCACATCGATCAGGAGTTCCGGGAAGGCATAGCCGGTCATGGCGCCATCGGCGCCGCGCTCCATCTCGAAATCGAGGAACAGGCCGCCATTGCCGGTCAGGATCGAGAGCGGCGGCAGCGAGCCGTCCTTCTGGAAGGCGCGCAGCGCGGAAATCTTCTCCAGCCCCGGCCAATCCTCATGCTTGAGCATCACGCAGGACGGGCTATCCATCACGATCTTGCGGATCACGGCCGGCGTGAACACCACCGTCAGCGTCAGCGGGTAATCCTGCAGCACCCAGGGAATGTCGGTGCCGATCGCTTCCTGCGCCTGCTTGAAGTAGCCGACGATCTGGTCATCGGTGCGCAAGTTGGGCGGCGGCGCGATCATCACGCCGGCGGCGCCCGCGTCCATCGAAGCCTTTGCCAGCGAACGCATCGAGGCAAATCCTGGCGCCGAGACGCCGACGATCACCTGCATGTTTTTCGCGCGCTTGACGAAGCGGATCGCGACCTGTTCGGCCTCCGCGGCATCGAGCTTGGGCGCCTCGCCGAGGATGCCCAGCACCGTCACCCCCTCGCAGCCGACCTCGGTATAAAAATCCGTCAGCCGGTCGATCGATTTCTCATCGATCCGGCCGTCGTCATGAAACGGCGTCGGTGCGATCGCAAAGGTGCCTGCGGCCTGGGCGGTGAGTTTTGTCATTTGTACTTCGATCCTCTCTTCTGTCATTCCGGGGCGATGCGTAGCATCGAACCCGGAATCTCGAGGTTCCGGCTTCACGCTTCGCGCGCCCCGGAACGACAATGTCTATCAAAACCGCCTCGCCGATTTCTTGATCTCGTCTTCGGAGAAGAAGATATCCTTGGCATGCTCGACGATATCCTGCGCCTTCCAACCCGTGTACGGCGGTTTCCAGCCGTCCATTTCCATCATCCGCATCTCGCGCACGCCGCGGGGGCCGGAGACGCCGAGCACCTTGCCGGTCTGGTCGCCCGACAGATCGCTGACCATGTATAGCACGGCCGGCGCAATCCCGTCCGGTCCGAGCGCAAGACCCGGGTTCTCCTTGTACCGCGGCAGGTCGGAGGTCATGCGGGTCAGCGCGCCCGGCGCCAATGTCCAGACCCGGATGTTGTATTTGCGGCCCTCGATCGCCAGCACGTTTGAAAGTCCCCAGATACCGCCCTTGGCGGCGCCGTAATTGGTCTGGCCGAAATTGCCGATCAGCCCCGAGGTCGAGGAGGTATTGACGATGACGCCGCCACCATTGTCCCGCATCCACCTGAATACTGGCTGGGTGCAGCAGAAGGTGCCTTTGAGATGCACCTTGATCACCCGATCCCAGTTGGCCTCCTTCGCCTTGGCAAAAGTCTCGTCCAGCAGGATGCCGGCATTATTGACGAGGATATCGGCGCGGCCGAAATGCTTGATGGCGTCGTCGAATACCGACTGCCCGCCTGGCAGTGTCGAGATATCCGCGCCGTTGGCGACCGCGCGGCCGCCCTCGGCCTTGATCGCGTCCACGACCTTCTCGGCCATCGACTTGTCGGAGCCGGAGCCATCGCGCGGGCCGCCCAAGTCGTTGACCACGACCGCCGCGCCCTCGCGTGCAAATAGCTTTGCGTAGGCCTCGCCCAGTCCGCCGCCCGCCCCGGTGATCAGCGCCACCTTGCCGTCGAGTAATCCCATGGTTTCTTCTCCCTTCATCCCTGTTCTTGCTTACCCCGCCCCGCCTGCGGGAAGAGGTCGAAATTCAAGCGCAGCTTGGATTTCGGCTGAGGGGGACTCTCCGCGAGCGAGTACGTGGAGAGAGCCCCTCACCCCGACCCTCTCTCCCCGCGCAAGAGCGGGGCGAGGGAGCGCACTGTTAACCCAGCACCGTCTTGCCGCTCTTGATCACCGTGACGCCCCTCGCCTTCACTTTCGCCTCGAACGAAATCACGTTGCCGTCCTTCCACAATTCCATGGTGACGGTTTCGCCGGGATAGACCGGCGAGGAAAACCGCGCGACATGCTGTTTGAAGGCCGACGGATCGTGATCGGCGTAGGTCTGCAACACGCCGCGGCATGAGATGCCATAGGTGCACATGCCGTGCAGGATCGGTTTCGGAAAACCGGCGCGCTTGGCGAACTCCGGGTCGGAATGCAGCGGGTTGCGGTCGCCGCAGAGCCGATAGATCAGGGCCTGGTCCGGCCGCGTCGAAATATCGACGGTCCTGTCGGGCGCACGGCTCGGCACCTGGTGCGGCTCGGGCTGGCCCTCGGACGGCCCGCCGAAACCGCCGTCGCCGCGCGCAAAGCGCGAGGCCACCAGCGTCGCCAGCTTCTCGCCGTCGGCATCCCTGAGCACCGTCTGGTGGCGGATCACCGCGCCTTTGTCCTTGCCCTTGTCCCACACCGCGAGCACGGTGGAATCGGCGGTGATGTGGGCTGCGGTCGCAAGCGGCTTGTGAAAGGCGATGTCGCGCTCACCGTCAACCACCATCACGCGGTTGAGGTTCATCTCGCCGGGCCCCGCTCCCCAGGCCGCAACCGACGCAAAGGTCGGCACCACCTTGAGCGGACGCGGCGTGGCGCAGGCCTCGTTGACGAAGACGAGCTCTTTTTCGTCCATGGGATCGGCGCCCAAGCCGATGCCGCAGGCGTAGAGCATCACCTCGCGGTCAGTGTAGGCATATTTCTGCCCGAGGTTTTTCAGCGCCATCAGCTCTTCGTACTTGATCGGCATTTGCGGCTTTCTCCCGAACTTCTTTTCTTCATCAGCGTCCATTGCTGCGCCCTCTCCCCTTGTGGGAGAAGGCGGCAGCCGAAGGCTGCCGGATGAGGGGTCTCTCTCCACGGAGAAAATTCATCCGTGGCGCCAACGCCTCAACCTAAGCCGGTAATACTCCCAATGTCCTCTGAGTGCAGGTATGTGCCAAAGCCAGCAATTAGACCCGGCCCGTTCTCCAAGAAAGGCTTGATAAAGGCTGTGACCCCATTAATTGGCGCAGTCAAAACCTCAGGTTTCCACCACGCGGTAATTCCCAGTGAGACGAGGCGGATCGCCATCGTATGGCCGAAAGCGTCGCCATGTCTGATTAGTACTCTGACCAATATGAATACAAGCCACCAGACGAGCGCGCAAAAGAGAATGCCGTAGGCCAGAGCGGCCACCCCTCCAAAAATGACTATCAAATCTGTTGATGTCATTCCCATCTACGGGATCGCTCAAGTCAGTCGTAATGACCGTGCGGAATAGCCTGCCCTGCAGGACCTGCCGCTGCGCTTGTCAGCCTGACCGAACTCTACAGCAGGTTGTTCACCTAGATCAATCCGCACTTGCATGATGCCCAAACAGGGCCCGGCTTGGGTCAAAAGCGGCGGTGGAGGCCAGCGTAAGCCTTTGTCCGGTCTACCCTCGAATTTGTTGCAAAACCCGGTCGGGTTTCGAGCGCGGACTTGGTAACGAGTTTTGCCGATGGAGATCGGTGGTCTTGCCTGGTCGTTTATGCGGGGCAAGCTGCCCATGCCGACTGGGCGGGCCAGAGGAGCTTGGCCACCCCCACGTCGCGGAAGTCCGCCCTGGGTCAAAAGCACCGTTTTGACCGCCAACCGCTCACATCCGGTCTACCCCGATCAACGGACACTCTCGGTAGAAGTCGGCATGTCGGAAAGGTGCCAGCTACGGACATTGCCCGGTCTTGATCGCATTGCGGCGCTCAAGAAAGCGAAGCCATATCGACCCACCGCCAAGGAGGACGATCCCGAACTGCATTTCGAGTCTTCCGAGACCTCCTCTACCCTCCCGTCGTCACGTGTGGGTGGCAAAGAATATCAAGGGCGGGGCCGTTGTCTAGTTTGAACATTACCTTAGCAAGGTGAACAAATTCAGAATAGCGTTCGTCTCTTCGCGCAGATTGTCACGAGCCAATGTAGGGGGATAGATTGGCGAGCTGACTGAATATACGTGATGGTTTCCTCGTATTATTCTCACAATGCTCGGAAGGCCATTCTTTTGGCCGTATAAGATTTCAAGAGACGAGGCTTCGCTCGGGCGCCAGCGATTTCCATCCCAGCTAAGTGCGGTTTGCGAAATAATCTCACCAGGCGGCCTTGATGGCGTCGAGTACAGGACTCAGTGCGACAGTGATCTCGTCACCGCCGACTATATTACCGCCGACGGAACCTACGATACCGGAGATGTTGACTCCGCCGGACGTTCACCGTCGGGGACAAGCTGCGGGTTCTGGCCGAGATCGATCGCGCCCCGCTGGAGGCACCGGCGCCATCCTGCGCCGGGAAGGCCTGTACTCGTCGACCCTGAGCGAATGGCGCCGGCTGCGCGAGGCTGGCGCGCTCGGTGCAAGGACGCCGGTCAAACGAGGGCCGAAGCCGGCGGTACGCAATCCGTTGACGGCCGAACTGGCGCAGGCCAACCGGGAGAATGCGCGGCTGGTGCGCCGGCTGGAGCATGCCGAGGCCATCATCGCCATCCAAAAAAAAGTAGCAGCCTTGCTGGGTCTCCCGCTGGCGACATCCGACAGCGACGATGCATCATGATCGATGCCGTCGTCGCGCTGGCGCCAACGCCTGGTCTCACCGCCGGAGCGTGCGCGGCTCTGAACCTGTCGCGTGCCAGCGTCTATCGCCAGCGTGGGCATTTGGCGAGGCCACAGGCCGTGCCTCGCCCCCGGTCGAAGCCGCACCGCGCCCTTTGTGCCGCCGAACGTCAAACCGTGCTGGACCGTCTGCACGAGCCGCGCTTCGCCGATCAGGCCCCCGCCGAGATCTACGCTTGCCTGCTCGACGAGGGCATCTACCACTGCTCGATCCGCACCATGTACCGCATCCTGGCCGAAAGCCAGGAAGTGCTTGAGCGGCGCAAGCAGCTGCGGCATCCGGTCTACAAAAAGCCGGAGCTGTTGGCGCAGGCGCCCAACGAAGTCTGGTCTTGGGACATCACCAAGCTAATGGGACCGGCCAAATGGTCCTACTTCTATCTCTACGTCATCATCGACATTTTCAGCCGGCGCGTCGTCGGCTGGTGTGTCGCCGACCGGGAAAGCGCCACCCTGTTCGCCGCGTTGTTCGAGGACGCCACCGCCAAACATCCTGCGCCGAAGGGCCAGCTCACTTTGCACGCCGATCGTGGTGGTCCGATGCGGGCCAAGGCCACGGCACTGCTGCTCGCCGATCTCGGCGTCACCAAATCCCACAGCCGGCCGCACACCTCCAATGACAATCCTTTCTCGGAAAGCCACTTCAAAACCATGAAATACCAGCCGCAGTTTCCGCAACGTTTCGGTTGTATTCAGGATGCCAAGAGGTTCTGCCGCGGCTTCTTTAATTGGTACAATCAGGATCATCACCATGCCGGCATCGGCCTGATGACGCCCGACCAGGTGCACTACGGTCAAGCCGACCAAGTCCACGCCGCCCGCCAAATCACACTCGACGGCGCATTCAGCAGAAACCCCGAACGCTTCGTCAGAAAGGAGCCCAAACCGCCCGCAAAGCCGATCGCGACTTGGATCAATCCACCGAGCCGCCAGCCAACCATTCTGAGCCTGTGCACGGCAGTTGGTGGAATTACCCTCCGAGATTTTGAGCTAGGTAATTGATGGGACCAATGCACCGCGCCCTTCGACAACAGCTTGAAAAAATCTCGCTGCGCGGTAGCAGTGGTTTCGTTCAAACGGCATCCATCGACAAGCGTGATCACACGAACCTCAAAGAGCCTGTGCGTGCCCATTCTAGGGACTTGCGCAAAGATCGAGGGGGCCTTTTCGGCGTGGATGGTGAGGGGCGGAGGCCGGATCCCGCCATCGATCCGTTGGTGGCAAACGAAGGCCTCGTGGCAAGCCGTGTCAAGGCCGATAGCCGCCGGAGGCGGGGACCGAAGGGCCGCCTTTACAGGGCTTGCCACGAGGCCATACTCGGCCACCAGGTCGAAGGAGGGGGCGCCCGTCGGTGGGTTGCCGACTTCCGCTTCCCGTCAATTCTGTAGCCCTCGCGGGAAGGCGGAAGTGGGCAACGCATCAAATAGCTCTGCTCGCAATGTCCATCAAAAGCGTGCTCCTGCTCACCACTCCAGTCTAAATACCAAACAGGACTGTCTCAAAATCGTTGACACGTTCCGTGCCGCCACACGATATGAGCGTCCCCTGTGGATCGCTCATATTACTCCCTCCGATAGACAAACCAGCCCTCGCCAAACACGAACAACCAGCTTAGGCTTTGCCGCCGTTGCTTGGCTTTGCGGGGTCTGGCGCCGCAACGAGCGTGAAATCACCAACCCACGTGCTGTTTCCAGCATGTTTCTTAAAGAGCCAGAGCGTTAGAGTGCCTCTTGGCACCAGAATGCTGTAACCGGCAAACATCGTGTGTTGCTGGACACCGTCTTTCGTCGTGCATACGGCGTTTGCGTAGACATCCGGCGCGCTGGTCTTGGTGCAAGTAAGTACGCTTTCTTCCAAAACCGCCTGCGTGATTGTCTGGCTGACGGATGAGTCCAAGTTAATATTCGCCATGCTGGGCCCCGTCATTTCTAGAACCCTCGTGCTCCCGAGTGGCCAAACTACTCTCGCAAAGCGAGTTTGATAAGGATCAAGAGTTGTTTTTATGCCTTCGGCAAGCCAACCGGGTTTTTCCTCCGGCAGCGGACGTGGACAGTCAACTTGGGCAATCGGCGGCAGAGGGTCAAAAGCAACGTTTCGACCGTCAGCCGCTCACATCCGGTGTACCCCGATCAACGTTGGAAGAGGCCGACAACTGAGGCGGCCTGAGGCCGATATTGAACCTTTTAGCGCTCACCGAGACCTACAAGCATATTCGCGGGCGTGCATGCACATCCCCAACTTTTAGCCGCTGGCGGCAAGCTGCGGGCGGCACCTTTGTTTTGAAATCCGGTGAGTAATTTGCCAGATGCGCTCGGCGGGCAAACAGGTTGGTCCCGCCATTTTTTTGATCCGATTCCGACCGGCGACGGTACCGAACTTCGAACGCTACGCGATGCCAGCGTTTATATCCTTGCGCTGCCACCGGCCGAAGCCGAGCGCGAGCATTGGCAAATCGCAATGGAATTTCTGATCTCTGCCGCCGAGAACGGCGGCATTGTTATGATTGCCCGCATTGCCATGTTGAGGGCCTTGAACGCCGGCAAGCCCGATCCGGAGATCACCCCACGGCGCAAGCGCCCCAAGCGCTACAGGATCGTTGCTTTTCAGCAGCCTCCTAATACTACTGCGTCACAAAAGAAGACGCTTCGTCTGTTTGATCTGCCGGATGCAACAGGGACACCGTGAGAGGTGCCGGGCGATGGCAACAATCAGTCTTCGCCGCATCGTCGCAATCGAGTTCGGGATGTGACGTTCGGGTCGCAGCGGCGGAGCCTCTGGGTCGGTAACCGTTGGGAACGGCAGGTTTCTTGAACGGCCTGGTGGAACGAGATCCCGAGGGGGGAATCGTCTCCCTCTCGGAGACCAGGAACCCATAGGCCGCGATACACAGCGTGGCGTGGTGGTGGAAGCCACGCCAACCTCGTCCTTCGAAATGCCCGAGCCCAACCTCTTGTTTGAGATCCTGATAATCGCGCTCGATGCGCCAGCGCAGCTTGGTTAGATCGACGAGCCTACCGAAAGTGATCTTTTGCGGCAAGGTTGAAAGCCAGTATTTGGTCGGCTCGTCCTCACCTTCTGGCCATTCGATCAAAAGCCATTCTTCCGGTCGGCTTTCAGTGAGCTGGTAATCTCGATGCGCGACGCAAACACGCGCGCGAGCGAAGCGCGATGATAACCGCTCGGCCGCACCCTCTCGCCACTTGATCGTGCGCCAGACCCGCTTAGGCAGGCAAAGAGCAAGCTCCTTGACCGAAATCGGTTTATGCTTGTGGTCGCGGCGCAGCCGCTTTGGTGGTCGCCCTTTGCCCGACCATTTTTTCGGCGGCAGCGGCGCCGTGTCGGACGTCCACACCGTGGTGTTGGGCAAGATACCGGCCGCATAGACCAACCCCAATGCGCTGATGCTGGTCCGCAGGTCTGTGTTGCAGCCATATCCGGCATCCATCAGCACCACGCCGCGAGGAAGCCCGGCTCTGCAGGCCGCTTCGATCTGCTCAAGCGCGATCTCTGGCTTGGTCTTAAAGCTGATCTCCTTGGGCACGCCCGCTTCGCGCCGACGTTTCTTATCTGCCGCCCATGCCTGCGGCAAATAGAGACGATACATCGCCGGCAGACTGGCGTGGTGATTGGCAAGCGATAGCGACACCGCGACTTGGCAATTATCCTGCTTGCCGAGCTGCCCGCAATATTGACGCGCCACGCCGACCGAGTGCGCTCCCTTCTTGGGAAAACCGGTGTCATCGATGATCCACGCTTCGATCGGTCCATGGCGCTCTATCGCCGGCAGTACCATCTCTTCCACTTTGGCCAAAACATCCTCGTCAGACCAAGGCGATTGGCCGACGAAGTGCAGCAGCGACTGATGCTGTGCCGCCGTCCGATCAGGTGCCGTCACCGCTGCCATCGGCTCAACGCTCTTACGCTCCCCAGGCATGATCAAGCCGACGCAATAATCAAACAACGGCCGGGCCCGATCCGCATGTCCGATCACACTCACAAGTCCCTCGACAAAAGCCGAAAATCGCGATTCACTGCCGTCTGATCGCCGCAGATCCATATCAGCTCCCTCGTTGCCGATGCCTGAATCTCAACCGGTAACTGATTCTAACAGGACCTCGCCCGCGACCTTTTGAATCAGAAGTTTTTCTGACTCAGTAGTACTAATAGTCTGGGGTTTTATTGCCTGGTCGAAAATCAATTGCCATCGCCCCCCTTCTTATTCACCGCAGGATATCAAAACGAAATATTGTTAGTCCACGAGTATATCAATTAGCAGTTGCACAACCACCCATTGTCCTGCTTCCGAAAATTCGGATGGCCGGTTTTGGCACTTTCCGTACATGGTGCGATGTCCGACTTGAGTCCGGAATGCGCGCCAAACCGGACGTCACCGCATTGCTATGGGGCTGTCCTTTAGGCGAACAACTCGGCGCCGGCCGGCGTGAACTTCACATAGGTTCCGGATTCGTGCTGAGATAGCCAGCCTTTTGCGAGCGCGCGCTCTCGGGACTCAGGCGTAGCCCATCGCCTTAACGCAGGTCGCAGATCTCTTGCATCTTCTTTTGCGCGGCCTGTGCCTCGGCCTCGCTAGTGAACTCGAATGATGCGATCAGCTGATCATTATCCTGGCGAACCATAAAGCCGTGTCGTTGGCTCATCCAAGCTACATCGTCGACCTTCGGCATAGAGAACCTCCGTTAGGGTTTGCGGTGAAGGTTAGGCGAACAGTGCCGCGTAAATTTGAGGAACGTCCCGGACTCGTGCAGCCACAGCCAGCCGTCCTGGACCGGCTCGATCGCATTCGCGATCTCGACGAGTTTTCGCGCGGCAGCGTCGGGATCAATGAAGGGGCTGGGCTCGACGAACTTCATGCGGCTTCCATGTGGAGCGACCTGAACGTGCTGACTCATGCCCTTGATGTCGATCACTGCGCCGCAGAAGCATCTGGACTGGCCGCTCGCGAGTTGCGTGGGCAGCTTGCATCCCGACTCCCACATCGCGTATTTCCACGCTGTCCAGGCGCGGTGCCGCGGAAAGTTCAATTGCGACCCGCGGCGATCTGGGTGGGCCCCAAATTGGTGCATCATTTATTCTCCAGCGTGCGCCGCCTGGCTTCGGCATCGATGGTCTCGGCGAGATCGGGATGCCGCGCCATCAGCAGGCGGAAGTCGACGAGGTCGAGCACCAGCAGACGCGACACCCGCGTCGTGGTGATGTTGGCGGAACGCAGATTATTGCCGAGCAGCGCCATCTCGCCGAAGAACGCGCCTTCGCCGAGCCGCACCTTCTTGCCCGGCAGATCGACCTCGACCTCGCCGGAGGCGATGAAGTACATGCAGTCGCCCTGCTGGCTCTTGCGGATGATCGTCACGCGCGCCGGCAAGTCCATGGTGCGTAGCATGTGCGTCACGTCGGCGATCGCCGACGGGCCGAGGGCGGCGAAGAACGGCACCTTGCTGACGGATTCCCAGGTCTTGAGAAAATTGGCACGGCGGGTTTCTGCGGCAAAGCCGGTGGCGAGAATACCGGTCCACAGCCCGAACACGCCGAGCCCGCAGATCATCACGACGGCTGCGACCAACCGGCCGAGCAGGGTGGTCGGCACCGCGTCGCCATAGCCGGTCGTGGTCAGGGTCACCACCGCCCACCACAGCGCGGAGGGTACGTTGCCGAAGGTTTCCGGCTGCACGTCACGCTCCAGGAAATACTCCACCACCGAGGCGACAAACAGCACCATCAGAAAGAGCACCAGCACGCTCAACAGCGCGCCTGATTCCAGCACCAGCACCCGGCGGAGCTGCCGCAATCCTGGAACCCCAGGGATCACCTTGACGAGCCAAATCACCGCAAACAGCCATGCGGACCTGGCATCGGCGCCAAGCAGAAGCGCCAGCGGAACCGCGGTGGCGCAGGCCGCATCGACCAGCCCGCGACCGGATAGCAGATAGGCGAAGGCGCGACCGATCGTTGCGGCATGGCGAATCCGGACCGCCCACTCGAAGGCGAAAAACCCAAGGCAACCCCAGAGAACGACGTTGGCCCACTGGCGCGCCGCCTCATAGGCCGGATCGAGCGTAAGAAGCACCACCATCAGTACGCCGATGATGACCGCCACATAGGCCGACTTGGTCATGTTGCGGCCAGTCGTTGCGGCTACGAATTCAGCCAGACCTGGGAAAACAAGCGGCTTGAACATCGGGAGACAGCGCCTACTGGAAGAAGGCCCTAATATAGCATTCTGAGCCTGAAGGCCGAGTGAGAACTCAATGCCAGAGGGCGAAAAGAACCTTATCCCAAGAACACCGCCGCTTTTCGGTGTCAGCATTTAAGCGTTTGCCGGTGGCTTCGCTGGTGCCGAATTCCCATTTCCTTTGGCTAACAAAATTCGCTGGCTGGGTGCGAGGGCATCAGCCCCGAAAGAGACCACCCGCATGAAATTCGTCGACCCTCGCCCCTTCGCCGACCCGACGCCGCCGCGCGAAAGCTGGCCGATGCCGTGGAAACACCCGCACGGGGCCTGGCCGGCGCGCAGCTGCTCGCTCGACAGGGTGAGTTTTCGCCGGCACTGCTCGCACCAGCACTCCCAGCCGACCCGCGCGGAGCGGCCGCAGAACGACGGCCTTATGGTGCAGCGAACGGTGATGGTGCCAAATTTGGCGCCGGCCATCACGGCGCGAGGGCGAGATGGACGTGTGCCAGGGCGGCGACGCCGCGGCGTGGTGATCGTCACAATCATTCGAACATCTCGCTAATGCGAAATCGCGCGCGGACCTGCGGATCGTTCGACGCCAGCACCGGAATCAGAGCCCGCCGCAGCCGTAAGAGCATGTGCGAATAGCTCGAATAGCCGCGCCCGTTGGCCGCTGCGAGGGCGCGGCGCTGGCGATATTCGCGATTGAACTCGGCGATCGTGCCGTTCCGGCGCATGGCCTCGATGTATTCGGTGAGCCGGTTGGCCTGTGCCGTCGCCCGGGACAGCGCGGTGGCGTTCTCCGTCAGAACGGCGTGAAGCTCGCCGGCCGCCCGCCTTAATGCCGCCGTCGAATTCGCGGGGCCCAAATTCCGGCCGGCATACCGGCGGGCGCGCCGACAGATCGCCGTTTGGATTGACGCATTCTTCGGAGCTGGCGCTTTCTGCGGAAGAAGACTATTGCGAGCGCAACAATTGGGATGGCCACCAGCGCACCCGCGCGAATTTCTTCGCGGGGAAGTCCTCCGTAGGTGTAAAGGAGGTGACGCAGCGAAGCGGCTGTGGCCAGCGCTCCGACTAGAAGCGCGAGAACGTACCTGAACCTATCATTAGTTGATTCCGTCATCGGGGCGGCAGCTTTCTGCCAAAAGGCCCGAGTAGCGGTCGCTAATTTTTTGGCCTTATCAATGATTTGCAGGTCCGCGGCGGGCAATACGTCGACGAACACCATCGCGCAATTCGGACAGCACGCGACCGTTGCGGTACCGTTTAACTTTAACCTAAATTTCATATGGACGATTTCGAAGCGCTTTCGGCAGTGTGGACAAGAATCAGCTTGGTCTTCACTGAGGCTCATCGACATTCTCCGGCCCCGCCGGGCACGGACATCCTGATTGCGACTTTTTCATCGCTGACATGTGATAACCGAAACGCGAAAAAACAACTGCGCGTGTGCAATTCAGATTCATAAACGTGAATTTAGTTGAGGCGACAAACAGGTCTTCCCATTTTCAGTGCATCGCGACGTCGGCATTTGTTTTCCTCGGGCACGCCAGCGTCTCACAAGGCCCCCGTGGCGGACGGCTCCGTCCATTCCAAAGGAGAATGTCATGAGACGGCGAGTGGTGATGGTCTTAGCAAGTGCTGCGCTTGCCGGCAGCCTTCTTGCCACTGATGCACAGGCACGCGGTGGCGGAGCTCACATGGGCGGTTTCGGCGGCGCTCACATCATAGCTCACGTGGGTGGCTTCGGAGGAGCTCGCATGGGAGGTATTGGCGGAAGCCACATGAGCGGTTTCGGCGGAGCTCGCATCGGAGGTTTTGGCGGAGGTTACGTGGCGGACATTCCCCGAGGTGCCATCGGCTATGCCGCGGGAACTCGCTATGGAACGGGAACTCGCTATGGAACGGGGACTGGCTATGGAACGGGCATTCTCCGTGGTCGCTTGTCGGTTTTAGCAGCGTCCGCGTTAGCGCAAACTGCGACACCCGACGATTCCACCGTTGCTTATGTGCCCGCGCCAGCACTTGGTGCAGTCCAACATCCGCCGCTCGGAGGCCCGTCGCTACGGACGGGTTCGGGTCCAGGCTTCACCATAGTTGGTCGCGATGGCGTCTCCACAAAAACAGTAGGAATGGCTCCGGCCTCTTCCGCCTCTGCTCCGTCAAACACGCAGAACCAGGCCGCTCCCGCGTTTCGGAGTGGCAACCTTGTTCGGCTGCGTTCAGGAGGGCCATTGATGACCGTTAGAGATATCAAGGGCGATCAAGTGGATTGCTTTTGGACAGACTTCAATGGCCAGATTAACGCCGACAGTTTCCCCGTGGACGTGCTCCAGATGGGATAACAGTGCCTCCCGCCGCGCGATGTCGCCTGTTGTGCAGGTTTTCGGACGCCGGCATGAGGAGGCTATCCACGCGCTGCGGCGGCCGGCGTCCGAAAAGCGCCAATGCACGAAGTCGCGGGAGTGTGGCACCCTGCAGTGCAGCGAGTGCTATGGGGATCGTATGTTGGTGGCGATCTCGATGGTGGACGCGGCGCGAGCAGAATGCTTCCACAACTTCCGCGTTTTGGCATGAACGTTGCCCAAGTGGATTTTTAATGTTTTTGGCTCGTGTAATTTCAAATGGTTGCGCGTGGCAGAAACAGCACATCCCACAACCATTGCGCGATTGATCGGTCGATCGGTGTTCGGTGGCATGGTGCGGATCAATTTCTTGCGAGGAGAAATATCCACGGCACATTCAAGCAAACTTGGTTTGCGCTATTCGTCAAGACAACTTTGTCATTGCGTGATGGCGGGGTCGATGTGACTCGCCGCATCAGGGTGCCGGCCTGCCAGATGATCCTTGCTGTTCTTTCATGCGTTGCACGCCGACAATACATGAGCTGATCGTGTTGACCTTGCCACCTCGCCATCGCTGTCCTCTCACCTGGCTACCGGCCTCTCGGCTCTTGCTCCCGCGCAGCGGGCTGGAGCGCAGCGACTTCGTGCATTGGCACTTTTGAGACATGCCGACCAACTCCGGGCATGTCTGTTCATCGGGGTAGACCGGAAGTGACTGGCCGGCGGTCGTGAACGATGCGAATGACCCAGGCCGTGTGAAAACTCAAAAGTTCGAAGCGCGACGAGAATGATATTCTTGATTTCGATTTCAAAATTGAATGCGCTTGCGATGTGGGCACATGAAACGGTCTTGAACGAGTAACTTGTTCTATCGCGATTGATCGCCTTCGCGTTTTCACACAGCCTAGACCCGCAGCAGACATCGACGGTGCACTGCGGCAGCGCTTTGATGCTATAAAAAATGGTTGTGTTAGCTGCTAAGACGCGGTCTCCGCGTGGATTGCCTATGCCGCGCCAGCTTCGTCGATGTATTTTACGGATATGGCCAGGTCAGGCAAATACCGCAACGCAGTACGCGTCATCTGCAAGAACGAAGGTGCATCAATGGCCACACCACGAGTCAATACCGACTATCCAGTTGAATTGATTGCGCCCGACATTTCGCCATATCGGCGAGGAAATGTCGGCGTCGAATTCGCAACGACGTATGACTCAGGCAGCCCGGGGCCTCATGTTCTTATCTCGGCAATTGTTCATGGCAACGAGCTGTGTGGGGCGATCGCACTCGACTGGCTGCATCGGCAAAACCCAAGACCAGTGGTTGGTAAACTCACTCTGGTTTTCGCCAACGCAGATGCTTATGCCTTATGGAACATGGCCGACCCAACCATTTCGCGTTGGGTGGATGAAGATTTGAACCGGCTATGGTCGGATTCAATTCTCGACGGACCACGCGACAGTTCAGAATTACGACGGGCGCGGGCGCTTCGGCCAATCGTGGCTGATGTAAACTTGCTGCTGGACATTCACTCGATGCAGACCAACATGCCTCCGCTCCTATTGTCCGGACCATTGGTCAAGGGGCGCGATCTTGCTCGGTCAGTGGGAATGCCGGCACTTGTCGTTGTCGATAAGGGCCATGCTCAAGGCCCACGTATGCGCGACTATCGTAGCTTTTCTGATCCAGCCAACACAAACAACGCGCTCCTTGTTGAAACTGGACAGCATTGGGCAAAAAGCTCCGCCGATATTGCAATCGAAGCTGCCGTTCGATTTCTTCGTGTAAGCGGTATTTTCAAAGAATTTGCGCCGGACATAGGGACCGGAATCACGACAGCACAACGGTTCGTGGAAGTTACACAACCCGTTACGATAACCGCTGATCGTTTCACGTTTGCACAGCCATTCACTGGTGGGGAAGTGTTGGCCGAGCGCGGTACATTGGTTGGATTCGATGGAGATGTGCCGGTCGTGACGCCCTATAACGACTGTGTGCTCGTAATGCCCACTCGGCGGCCTTGGAAGGGGATGACAGCCGTGCGATTCGGGCGGTTTGTCGATGTACCTCAATAGATCGCTATTGGCACTTTTCGGCCGTGGCGCGATGTCCGACGCAAGTCCGGAATGCGGGTCAAACCGAACTCGTTATTGACCGAGCAAATGCAGATCACCGCGAGTGCCGCGATGCACAGGATGATGCGGCGGCCGATCTGGCTCACTCCAGAACCTCACAATTCGAACGCTACGCCCTCCGGATCGTTTTCCTCGAACCAACGTTTCCGCTGCGTCGATATTCGCAAACACCTTGATGTGGTCGGCGTCGCCGACCTGCTTGCTCGTATTTACGTAAACGAACACGGTCATCCGACGATCCTGTAGCGTTTGGCGCGCTTGCGCCGTGGGGTGATCTCCGGATCGGGCTTGCCGGCGTTCAAGGCCCTCAACATGGCGATGTGGGCCATCATAACAATGCCGCCCTTTTCGGCGGCAGAGATCAGAAATTCCATTGCGATTTGCCAATGCCCGCGCTCGGCTTCGACCGGTGGCAGCGCAAGGATATAAACGCCAGCATCGCGTACGGTTCGAAGTTCGCCACCGTCGCCAGTCGGAATCGGATCAAAAAAATGGCGGGATTCCTCAGGTATAACAAGTGGTTATCCCTAACTCCACATTCCCGCAGCGGGAGAAGGTAATTTCTTAGGCTGGCGTAAAGAACGGCAGCGGCGCGCCGTCGGTCGGCTTGAACACGATCTTGACCTTCTGGCCGATCTTCAGCTTCTCCAGGTCGCAGTCGACGAAATTGGTCTGCAGCGACGGGCCTTCCTTCAAGGTGACGTAGCCGATGGCGTACGGCCCGCTCGTCGATTTCCGCATCAGGCTAAAAGTGTAGATCGTGCCCTCGCCCGAACTTTCCTCCCACACCGTCTTGTCGGAAAAGCAGAACGGGCAGATCGAACGCGGAAAATAATGCGGCTCGCCGCAGGCGGTGCAGCGCTTGATCATGAACTTGCCCTGCTTGGCCGCTTCCCAGAACGGCGCGGTTTCGGGGTTCGTCACCGGCGCCGGATATTTCTTCGCTTCTGCCATCACACGCGCTCCAGAATGCAGGTTGAGGCGGCGTGGCGCACGCCAAGGAGTCCGCCGGTGCCATGCGCGACCGCGAGATCGCAATTCGGCACTTGCACCTTCGGATGCGCTTCGCCGCGCAGTTGCCGCACCGCTTCGAGGATCTTGGTCATGCCGCCGCGGTTGACCGGGTGATTACTGCAGAGACCGCCGCCGTCGGTATTGAACGGCAATTTGCCGACGCCCGAGATCAGATTGCCGTCGGAAACGAACTTGCCGCCCTCGCCTTTCCTGCAGAAGCCGAGATCCTCAAGCTGCATCAAGACCGTGATGGTGAAGCTGTCGTAGATCGAAGCGTACTTCATATCCTTCGGAGTCACGCCCGCTTCTTCGAACGCGCGCGGACCGGACCAGATGCCGGCGGAGTAAGTGAGATCGAGGTCTTTGCCACCGCGCGGACCTTTCGTGGCCTCGCCATGGCCGATCAGGCGCACCAGCGGCTTCTTCAGGCTGTTCGCGATCTCCGGCGTGGTGACGATCAACGCGCCGCCGCCATCGGTGACGACGCAGCAATCCATCCGGTGCAGCGGATCGGAGATCATCGGCGAGTTGAGCACGTCCTCGACGGTGACGACCTCCTTGAGAAAGGCGTGCGGGTTGTATTGCGCGTGATGGGAGGCCGCGACCTTGATCCAGGCAAGCTGCTCGCTGGTGGTGCCGTAGTCGTGCATGTGGCGCATGGCACACATGCCATAGGCATTGTGCGTGGTGGCGCCGTAGGCGGCCTCGAAATCGACCTCGGCGCCGGCCGCGCGCGGCGGCATCGGGCCGGTGCGCGGCTTGCCGGCGAGCGTAATCAGCGCGACCGCGCATTTGCCGGCAGCGATGGCCTCGGCGGCGTGGCCGAGATGGATCAGATAGGAGCAGCCGCCAGTCTCGGTCGAATCGACATGGCGCACCTTCAGGCCGAGATAATCGACCATCGGCCAGAGGCCGCCCGGCGCATCGCCGGCGCAGAAATAGCCGTCGATATCGGCCTTGGTGAGGCCGGCGTCCTCGATCGCGCCCTTGGCGACTTCGGCATGGAGCTGGGCGGTGGATTTATCCGGTGCGTGCCGGGTCGGATGTTCGTAGATCCCGGCAATATAGGCCTTGCCCTTGATAGTCAAATCGTTCTCCGCTGGCGTTTCTTGGTATCCAGCTTTTTCTGGCCTGTTGCCGCGACCTTGGCAAGCGGCGAAATATTCCGCGCGGTGAGACGGCGTTGCCTGCGTGTCCCGGGCGCGGCGCAGCGTGCAACGCTGCTCCGCAGAACCGGGACCTACAACCTCCATGGACCCCGGATCAGCAGCGCACCACCCTGCAAGTGCGGCGTGTTGCGCAGCATCCAGGGAAAGCCAAAGGCTGTGTCGGGAAGGATGGGCCGCGACAAAGGATGGGGCACGACGAGACTGCTGCCACAGTTCGTGTCGTGCGTTCCGTCCTCACGATTTCCGATTGGGAAGATGCATCTCCGCCGCTGGGCGCAGATGACCTTCTTGAGCGCAGAGTGCCGCCACTGGTCGGTTTGTCGTTGCTACCAGCGCCCGCCCCAGCGGCGCCTGTAGCCCCAACCGCCGCCAACCAGCCGCAGGATCATCAGAAGGACAACAGCCCCAATGAAGGCGTTCAAGATTAGCGCAACAATTCCTACCCCGAGGTGAATCCCAAGTCGCGGCAACAACCAATCACCGATAAATGCGCCGACCAGACCAACCAGCAAATCACCGATCAATCCAAATCCACCACCCTCCATCACCCGACCTGCCAGCCATCCGGCAACAATACCAACAACAATGATAACCAAGAGACTCTGATTGGACAGGTGCACGACCGTACCTCCGAACGAGAAGACCGCTGGCTAATGCCGATCGTTGAGAATAGTTCCAATTACAGTTCGGCGTTTCATTCGATCGCCTCGTCGGTCCGGGCGACAAGCCGCTCGGTACTCGGGGCGCGCATGATTTCCGTGGATCCCGCCATCCAAAATCGTGGGCAAAGCGACTTGTCCGACGTAGCTCAAGGAGCGAAGGCGGAAGCGTGCCCACCATCGAGATAAGACCCGCTGAGATGTCGTGGGCACGGCAGAAGACCGCCTTTGCCCAACCTACCTCTCACCATGAAGGTCGGACGCCTACTCCGCCGCGATCTGCCGCGGTGCGGGCGGCGGGTTGGCGAGGTCGGCGACGAGTTGCGTGTGACGGGCTGCCGCGTCCTTGGCCGCTTTTTCCTTCACCGGCCCATAGCCCCTGATGCGGTCGGGCAGCGACAAGAGTTCGACCGCGGTGTCGATCGTCACTGGCGACAGCGCCCCGAGCGCGGCCGTGACGTCCCTTTCGTAAGCCGCGATCAGCTCGCGTTCGAGTTTGCGGTCGGCGCTGTAGCCGAAGATATCCAATGCCGTACCGCGCAGGACGCGCAAGCTCGCCATGGTCCGGAACACCGGCATCAGCCACGCGCCGAAAGCGCGCTTCTTCGGCCGTCCCAGCGCATCGACGCCGCGCGACAGGATCGGCGGCGCCAGATTAAAGCTGATCTTGATGTCGCCTTCGAACTGATCCTTGAGCTGCTGCTCGAACCGGCCGTCGGTGTAAAGCCGCGCCACCTCGTACTCGTCCTTGTAGGCGAGCAGTTTGGCGTAGTTGATCGCGACCGCGCGCGGGAGCGCCTCGCCATAGCCGCCGTTGAGCGCGGCGTCGCGCACCTGACCGACCAGCTTGCGATAGCGCTCGGCGAGCTTTTCGTCCTGATAGTCCTTCAGGAGCGCGGCGCGATGGGCGATGATCTCATCCAGCGACATCGCGTCCAGCGTCTTCGGCGCAGCGATCGCATCCTGGCCCTTCATCATGGCCGCAAGCCGCGCGGGATCGGCGGCCGCGAGGCGCCCGAGCCGGAACGCCTGCTTGTTCATCTTGATCGACACGCCGTTGACCTCGATCGCCTGCTCGATTGCCTCCGCCGACAGCGGCAACAAGCCCCGCTGATAGGCATAGCCCATCATCATGATGTTGGTGGCGATGGAATCGCCGAGCAGCATCTCGGCGGGCTTTGTGAAATCGAAGAACGAGGAGTCCTTGCGCAGCGCGGTTTCCAGCACGCTGTTGACCTTGCGGCTCTGAAAGTTGAAATCGCGGTTGAGGATAAAATCGGCGGTCGGAATCACGTGGCTGTTGATGATGCCGGCGGTGCGGCTGGATTCGCAGAGCGAGATGGTGTCTTTCGAGGCTGCGACCACTTCGTCCGCCGCAAGCACGAGATCGGCTGTGCCGGTCACGATGCGCGAACAGGTGACGTCGGCGGTGTGCTCGGAAAGCCGGACGTGGCTCAACACCGCCCCGCCCTTTTGCGCGAGGCCGGACATGTCGAGGATCATGCTGGCCTTGCCTTCGATATGGGCGGCCATGCCGAGCAATGCGCCAATCGTCAGCACGCCGGTGCCGCCGACGCCGCCGACCGCGATGTTATAGGGCCGATCCAGCTTAGGCGGCGAGGTGGGCTCCGGCAGATCGCCGATGTCGCCGAGATCGGCTGGCGCGCGGCGCCGCGGCTTGCCGCCGTCGACCGTGACGAAGGATGGGCAAAAACCTTTGACGCAGGAATAATCCTTGTTGCAGGTTGACTGGTTGATGGTGCGCTTGCGCCCGAGCTCGGTCTCCAGCGGCTCGACCGAAATGCAATTCGACTGCACCGAGCAGTCGCCGCAGCCTTCGCACACGGCCGCATTGATCATGACGCGGCGCTGCGGGTCCTCCATGGTGCCGCGCTTGCGGCGGCGGCGTTTTTCCGCCGCACAGGTCTGCACGAAGACGATCGCCGAGGTGCCCTTCTGCTGGCGGCAGGCCTTCATGACGGCATCGAGCTCGTCGCGATGCGCGGTCTTGACGCCGGGCGCGATATCGCAAGCGGGATAAAGATGCGGATTTTCCGAGACCAGATAGATCTCGCGGATGCCTTCGGCATGAAGCTGGTAGGTGATCTGCTGCGGCGACAATTCGCCGTCGACGTGCTGGCCGCCGGTCATCGCGGTCGCGTCGTTATAGAGGATCTTGTAGGTGATGTTGGCGCCGGAGGCGACCGCCTGACGGATCGCCAGGCTGCCAGAATGGAAATAGGTGCCGTCGCCGAGATTGGCGAACACGTGCTCTTCCTTGGTGAAGGGCGCAACCCCCACCCACGGCACGCCCTCGCCACCCATATGGGTAAAGGTCTCGGTGCTGCGGTCCATCCACAGCGCCATGAAATGGCAGCCGATGCCGGCAAAGGCGCGGCTGCCCTCGGGCACCTTGGTGGAGGTGTTATGCGGGCAGCCCGAGCAGAAATACGGCGTGCGGGTGATCGGTGCGACCGGCTGCATCTGGGTGGCTTCGCGGCCGTTGAACCAGTCGGCCTTGGCGCGCAGCATCTCGGCGATTTCGGGATTGAGGTTGAGGCGAAGCAGCCGCTCGGTCAGCGAGCTCGCAAGCGACGCAACGCTGAGTTCCGCCGCGAACGTGAGAAAACGCTTGTCGTGGTCGTCCATCTTGCCGACGATGCGCGGACGGACATCGTCGCGCCAGTTGAACAGCTCCTGCTTGACCTGGTTCTCGACGATTTCGCGCCGTTCCTCGACGATGAAGATTTCCTCCAGGCCGACCGCAAATTGCCTGACACCTTCCGGCTCCAGCGGCCAGGGCATGCCGATCTTGTAAAGCCGCAAGCCGATCTTGGCGGCGACCTCGGGCGTGACGCCCAATTCGCGCAGCGCCTGGCGGATGTCCTCGTAGCTCTTGCCGGACGCCATAATGCCGTACCGCGCGTTCGGCGAATCCATGGTGACGCGGTTGACCTTGTTGGCGCGGGCGAACGCGATCGCGGCAAAGCCCTTGTAGTCCTGCAGCCGGCGGTCCTGGTCGTAGCGGTCGTCGGGCCAGCGCAGGTTGAGTCCGCCGGGCGGCAACTCGAAATCGGGGGGGATGATGAAGGGCTTCATCTCGTCGGTGAGGTCGACCTCGGCGGTGGTTTCCACCGTCTCGGTGATCACCTTCATGCCGACCCAGCAGCCGGAGTAGCGCGACATCGCGATTCCCAGCAGCCCCATCTCGATCATTTCGTGGATGCTGGAGGGATAGAGATAGGGCATCAGCGCGGAGATGAAAGCATGGTCGGACTGATGCGGGACGGTGGAGGATTTGGCGCCGTGGTCGTCGCCGGCAAGGCACAGCACGCCGCCGTTTTTCGCCGAACCCGCCGCGTTGCCGTGGCGGAACACGTCGCCGCAGCGGTCGACGCCGGGGCCCTTGCCGTACCAGATGCCGACCACGCCATCGTGCTTGGCGCCGGGCGAGAGGTTGAGCTGCTGCGAGCCCCAGATCGCGGTGGCCGCGAGATCCTCGTTCACGCCGGGCTGGAACTTGATGTTGTATTGTTCGAGGTGCTTTCGCGCGGCGAACAGTTGCTGGTCATAGCCGCCGAGCGGCGAGCCGCGATAGCCGGAAATGAAGCCTGCGGTGTTAAGGCCCGCGGCGCGGTCCCTGCGGATTTGCGCCATCGGCAGGCGGACCAGCGCCTGGATACCTGTCAGAAAGACGTGGCCGGTGTCTTGGCTGTATTTCTGGTCGAGACTGATCGGACCCTGGTTGATTCCCATTTAAGCCCTCTTAAGCCTTTGGCCTTGCCCGCAGTTTCTTAGCTAGTGAGGCCCATCACAATTGCCACTCTATGTCGGTTTTTCAGGCCGGCGCATCAAAAAATCTCGGTATGAGCATGCCGTTTTCGCAAATCGCAACTTCGTACCGTCGACAGCGGCGTCCAATTTCGGTTTGTGTCGCCCGGAAGCGTGGCGACGAAATAGCGTGACGCCATCCTTTCGCGCTATACCCTTCCCGACCATCAACTGGATGTGCCCCGCGATGCGCGCGATTCTCGCTCCTCTCATTTTGTGCAGTGCGCTGGCGGCCGGCCAGGCGAAGGCCGAGCCCTCCGACGAGACCATTGCGCACGGCAAGGGGCTGGTAGAGGCCGGCGATTGCACGAGCTGCCATACCGCCGACCCCGCAAAACCGTTTGCCGGGGGAAAACGCATCGACACCCCGTTCGGCGCGATCTATTCGCCCAATCTGACGCCCGACCGCGACAGCGGCATCGGGGCCTGGCGAGATGAGGATTTCTACCGCGCGCTGCGCTACGGCGTAGACCCCGACGGCTCGCGCTATTACCCGGCCTTCCCCTATCCGAATTTCACAAAACTGACGCGCGACGATATTCTGGCAATCCGCGCCTATCTCGCGACGCTGACGCCGTTTCAAAACGAGGCGCCGCCGCCGCAACTGCGCTTTCCCTTGAATTTTCGCGTGGTGATGCGGGTCTGGAATTTCCTGTTCTTCAAGCCCGGCATTTTCGAGCCCGACCAGAACAAGAGCGCGGAATGGAATCGCGGCGGCTACCTCGTCACCGGAGTAGCGCATTGCGGCGCCTGCCACACGCCGAAAAACTTCTTTGGCGCCGACCGACGTGGCCGCAGCCTTACCGGCGGCGCCGTGGACGGCTGGTTCGCACCCCGGCTCGACGGCGCGGAACGCAGCGGCCTGAAATCCTGGAGCGTCGAGGACATCGCCGAGTATCTATCGAGCGGCCGTAACGGCAAGAGCCATGCCGACGGCCTGATGGCCGAGGTCGTCGTCAGTTCGACCTCGAAGCTGAGCGACGCCGATGTCCGCGCCATCGCCGTCTATCTGAAGTCGCTGCCGGCCGGGCCGCCCGAGCCGGCGGCGAGTGCGCCGCCCGAACAGGGCATGAAGGACGGCGGAGAAATCTACGCGCACTACTGCGTCGCTTGCCATAACGCCGACGGCTCGGGCGCGCCGCGGATCTATCCGCCGCTGCCGGGCAACGCGCTATTGCAGTCGGGTAATCCCGCAAGCACCCTTCGCGTCATACTCGACGGCGCGCATACCGTGACGACGCCACGCGCGCCCAATACCGGCGAGATGCCGGGCTACGCCAAGCAATTGAGCGACCAGCAGGTCGCCGACGTCACCAACTACATCCGCAATTCCTGGGGCAACGCCGCGCCTGAGGTGATGCCGGAACAGGTCGCGAAGGCGCGGCGCTGAGCGTCATTCCGGGTCTGGATGGACCAGACCCGGAATCTCGAGATTCCCGGTTTGACGCTGCGCATCCCCCGGAGTGACAGGCCAGGTGTCAGCGCTGCTCTCGATTGAACACGAATTTCGGCATTTCCCATTTGAAGCGGATCGCGAGCAGGCGCAGCGACAGGCCGAGCATGAAGGTGAGCGCGGTCCAGACTTCCTCGTTCAGTTTCAGCCCGAACGCGGTCGCGTAGAACAGTCCCGTGACGACGGAAACGCTGGCATAGAGCTCGGCGCGGAACAATAGCGGCACGTCGTTGCAGAGAATGTCGCGCAACACGCCGCCCGCACATCCCGTGATCATGCCCGACACGATCACGATCGGCAGCGACGCATCGACCTGCCTGGCGACATCGCAGCCGGCCATGGTGAAGACCACAAGGCCGATCGCGTCCAATACGAGAAATGCGGCATTCAGCCGGTGCACGACGCGGGCGATCAGGATGGTCACGAGGGCGGCGATCGCTGTCAGCCCGAGATAGGACGGGTTCTGCACCCACACCAGGGGATAATGCCCGAGCAGGACGTCGCGGATGGTGCCGCCGCCGAGCGCGGTAATGCAGCCGAGCATGCAGACCCCGACCCAGTCCATGCTGCGGCGCCCGGCGGCGAGCGCCGCCGTCATCGCCTGCGCCGCGAGCGCAACGAACGCGAGAAGATGCAGCACGCTATCGCTGGGAGGCAGGTTCCACATCGCAACCTCAAACCGGATTTGCGGAATCGGAACTTAAGGCGACGGTTCCCGCCTGAACAGGACCGAAATGCTGGTGGAGGAACCTGGCTCGTGCCGGAACCTCTCCGAGCGGAGCCAGTTGTCTACGACTAAAGGAGGAACCCTTCATGGCCAATCAATACAATCCGAATGATCCCTATCGCACCGGTCAGAGCGACGACGAGTATTACCGGTCGCGGCTGGAGAGGGAGGCCCAGATCGATCCGGAGCTTGCCGAGGGTCCGGCGAGTCCCGGTAGGATTGCGCTGTTTGCGGTCGGCATCGCCCTGGTTCTGGGCGTGGTGTTCTACGGGTTGAACCGCACCAGCACCAATGAGGCCTCTACCACCCCGCCGGCGCAAACGGCGCAGACCCAGCCGGCTTCGCCGCAGGCGCCTCCGGGCATGCGTGACGTGACGCCGCGTGCGCCCAATAGCCAGCCCGGCATGACCACGGGCTCGTCGACCACGCCGCCAGCCGGACAGAACAACAGCAATCGCTAAGCTACGTGTGAACTCACTGGAAAAAGCAGCGGGCAGGAAAATGCCCGCTGCTTTTTGTGTCAGCTGAACAACTTGTTCAATTCGCCGCCGGGATAGCCGCCACCGAGTTCGGTGAATGTCCCCTGCTCCGCCATTTCCTTCGCCGCCTTCATGAAGCCAGCCCAGGCCACCCGCGCCAATGAACCGCCGACGCTGATCCGGCGCACGCCGAGGTCTTCGGCCTGTTGCAGCGACAGGCCGGAGGCGCCGATCAGAAGATTGACAGGCTTTGGGGCCATAGCTTTCACGACCGCGGCGATTTCTTCCCTGGTCTTGATGCCCGGCGCGTACAGGCACTCCGCGCCGGCGTCGGCATAGGCTTGCAGCCGGTCGATCACGAGGCTCAGATCGGCCTGCCCCCACAGGAACGCCTCGCAGCGGCCGGTCAGGAGCACGCCGCTGTTGTCGGCATCGATCGCGGCGCGCGCCGCCTTGATCCGCTCGATCGCGAGCGTACGATCGTAGAGCGGCTTTGCCTTGTCGCCGGTCGAATCCTCGATCGATAGGCCAGCGACGCCGGTCCTCACCCCGCGCGCGACATTGGTCGCGACCTTCGCCGCCTCGACCGCGAAGCCGCCCTCGAAATCCGCGTTGACGGGCAGATCCACCGCGGCGCAAATCGCCGTCAGGTGATCGCAGACATCGTCCACGGTGACGCGGTTATCGGCCTTGCCGATGGTCCAGGCAAAGCCGGCGCTGGTGGAGGCGAGCGCCTTGAAGCCCAATTGCTGAAGCGCTTTCGCGCTGCCGATATCGAAGGGGTTCGGCAGCACGAAGCAGCCGGAGGCGTGCATCTTGCGGAACGCGGCGCGCTTGTCGGCGGTGGTGACCGGCATGGTTTTCTCCCTCTGTTGCTCTTTTGGAGGCTCAGGATAGCGAGGCGCAGCGTGCGGCGCCAGCCGCACATTTAGTTGGTTACCTTGCGCAGAAACGTCCGCTCCTCCGCGAGGATGAATTTGTGCTCCTCGGCGAAATTGAAATTGGCCATGCCTTCCGCGTCGCCGCGCAGCCGTGCGCGATAGTTTTCGTAAGCAGCCAGGCTCTCGAACGAGATCAGCGCGAAGGCGATGTTGTTGGTGCCTTCATGCGGCATGAAATAGCCGATCAGGTCGCCGCCGCATTTCGGAATGATGGCGAGCCAGCGCTTGGAATACTCTTCGAACAGCGCGCGCTTGAACGGATCGATCTGGTAACGGATGAAAACGGTGACGGCCATGGGAATCTCCGGAGCGTGTTGGCGTCATTGCGAGCGTAAGCGAAGCGATCCATTCTTCCTTTGCGCGGCGATATGGATTGCTTCCTCGCCTTGCTCCTCGCAATGACGGGGCAAATCTCTCGGTTCCAAGAATAGCCGCTTGATCGTCGGCGATGCTTCGGTTATCATCGAAGCATGAAAGCAGGTCCCGACATCGCCATGGTCGCCTCCTTGGTCGGCGACCCCGCCCGCGCCAACATGCTGACCGCGCTGATGAGCGGCCGGGCGCTGACCGCGAGCGAGCTTGCGCAGGAGGCCGGCATCACGCCGCAGACCGCGAGTTCGCATTTGTCGAAGCTCGAGGCCGGCGGGCTGATCGAGCTGGAGAAGCAGGGCCGCCACCGCTACTACCGCCTCACCGATCCCGATGTCGCCGGCGTGCTCGAAGGGCTGGCCGGATTGGCCGCGCGCGCGGGCCACATGCGGGTACGCGCCGGACCGAAGGATCCGGAGCTGCGGCGGGCGCGGATTTGCTACGACCATTTGGCCGGCGATCTCGGCGTGCAGATGCTCGACAGCATGAGGACACAGCGGCTGGTGCGGCAGAAGAAGCAGGACATCGAGCTGACCGCCGAAGGCGAGCGGTTCCTGGAAAAGAACCTGCAGATATCGCCGGATATGCTGGCGCATCCGCGCCGCCCGGTCTGCAAGGCGTGTCTTGACTGGAGTGAGCGGCGGCATCATCTCGCCGGCACGCTTGGTGCTGCCATGATGACGCGATTTGCCGAGTTGAAATGGGCCGCGCGCGATGCCGCGCCCGGCAGCCGCATCGTCAATTTCACCCGCACCGGCGAAAAGCGGTTCGCGGCGCTGTTCGGCAACGGCGAACAGGTCGGAACATCCGGCCTCGACGGCATTTGGACAAGAAGTCGTGAAGCGAGTTCGGCTTCAATTCGACGAGGCTAGCGGCCATACAGGCCCCTCGTCTTTCCCGGAGCCTTTCATGCGACGCATCTTGCTCGGCGTCATCGCCGCCGCCGTCCTCGCCTCGCCGTTCATGCCCGCCGGCGCAGCCGAGTCGCCGCCACGCGAACCCTATGGCATCGACCTCGAGGGCTTTCCCTATCCCTACCCGGTCAACCTGTTGCCGGTGATCAATGACGGCGAGCAGTTGCGGATGGCCTATATGGACGTGCCGGCGGCGCAGCCGAACGGCCGCACCGTGCTGCTGCTGCATGGCCGCAATTTCCCCTCGAGCTATTGGGCGCCGGTGATCAAGGTGCTGAACGGCGCCGGCTACCGCGTGGTGGTGCCGGACCAGATCGGCTTCGGAAAATCCTCCAAACAGTCCGGCGACCTGCATTTCGACAACCTCGCCCGCAACACCATCGCGCTGCTCGATCACCTTGGAGTAGCCAAGGCCGACGTCGTCGCGCACTCGCTTGGCGGCATGCTCGCGGTGCGTATCGCGCGCGCCTATCCCGACCGAGTCAACCATCTCGTGCCAACCGCGCCGATCGGGCTGGAAGATTACCGGCTCTATGTGCCACCGACGCCGACCGAAAAAATCCTGGAGGCCGAGGACAAGCTCACCGCAGAGGGTTATCGCAAGCAGCTCGAGACCAACTATTCAATCAAACTGCCGCCCGACCAGATCACGCCGTTCATCGATACGCGTTTCAACATCAAGGGCAGCGCCGAATATCCGCGCTGGCTACGCGCCTTCGTCGCTTCTGCGCAGATGATCTACCGCGAGCCGGTGGTGCACGAGATTCCGCTGATCTCGCAGCCGACGCTGTTCATCATGGGCGCCGACGACCACAACGCGCCGGGTCGGCCCAATGCGCCGGAGGCGCTGCGGTCGAAGATGGGCCAGAACGCCGAGCTTGCGAAAGCGCTGGCCGCGCTGATGCCCGACGCGCACGCCGAAGTCATCCCGAACACCGGACATCTGGTATTCCTCGAGGCGCCGGAAAAATATGAGGAGCTGCTGCTCAGTTTTCTCGGCAAATAAAAAGCAGGAACTGGATTTGTTTTTCAGTCCCTGCCTTAGAGCGCGATGATTTCATCGCACTCTAAGCTTATTGTTTGAGCATGATCTCCGCGCAAACGCGTTCCGCGTTTGTCGCGAGGGAAAACCGGTACCCACCTCGCTATCCAAGTGCGGGGCAGGCCTTTCCGGATCACGCTCCAACTGGCTTATCAGTTGCGGAAGCACTGTTTGCCGTACGGACCCGTATGCCAGCCGGGCGGGCAATTATACAACGGGCGACAGCCGCCATAAGGGCCGCGGTGCCAGCCGGGGCCGCAGCCGCCGGCGACCTGAATCGTGTTGGCGGAGGCGGCCTGCTCGAGCGGCGCCAGCGGCATCGCCTGCGAGGCGGTCATCGCCGCCAGCGCAAGACCCACGCCCAAAATGGAAACAGCAAGCAGTTTCATGACCGAACTTAGGCGCGCAAGCCCCTAGTTTCAACTATGGGGTGAGCGCCTCTTTGCTATTAGACATCAGCCAGGTATATAATAGGCTGTGGCGGACTTCAGATCGAACAGGAACGTTCTCTTCTCGTGCAAATACCACGTGGTGTTTTGCCCGAAATACCGTAAGCCAGTTCTTAATCCGCCTATCGACGCCAAACTTAAGAAACTAATTCGGCAAGTATGCGACGAGACGCAATCGGCGCTGATTGAAATGGAAGTCATGCAAGACCACGTCCATCTGCTTGTCGGCTGCGATCCGCAATACGGCATCCACCGGCTGGTGAAGGGCATCAAGGGCCGGTCTTCGCGTGTTCTCCGTCAGCAGTTCCGGGTGCTGCGCAGGCGCATTCCAACATTATGGACGAACAGTTATTTTGTGTCTTCGGTCGGCGGCACTCCCCTCGCGCTCATCAAGCAATACATTGAAAATCAGAAGAGGGTCTGATGGAAAAGCCTCAAATGATTTCAATTGCCGGTCTTAAGGCGCGAGGATGGACACAAGCCCTCATCACGCTCCTTGGGGAACCGGATGTGGTAGGGCGCAATTCTCATTATGCGAAATCAGCGCCTATGCGCCTCTACGACACCGCAAGAGTAGCTTCCTTCGAGGTGTCGTCAGAGTTTCTTGCTGCAAAAGCGAAAGCTGCTCGGCGTCAGTGCGGAGCAAAGACTGCCGTGGAGACAAAGCGCGCGGCACTGATGCAGCAGGTTCTGGAAATGCACGTTTCTGTTGAA
Organism: uncultured Alphaproteobacteria bacterium; assembly: GCA_963822795.1. Taxonomy (GTDB): domain Bacteria; phylum Pseudomonadota; class Alphaproteobacteria; order Rhizobiales; family Xanthobacteraceae; genus Bradyrhizobium. The sequence goes on along the minus strand of CAWGJM010000038.1, from coordinate 455,522 downwards.
ACGCGCCCGGAACATTGGGTGAGACGTGCGACGATTGAAGCGTATAACGAACGGCACTGGGATGGAGACGGGGCGGCGGAAGATGCACCCGCCGAGTTTCTCGAACGCATCACCGTAAACTTCATCCGGCATAAGTACGACAGGGCATTAGAGGAAGTCGCTGGTCGGGTTGGCATCGCCTCTGCGGTACAAGCTATTCGAGCAAAGATTTACTCAGCCATAGGAGAGCCATAGGATGCGGCGGTTCCGCAACTACGCAAAGATTCGGATAGTTTGGTAACACCTCATCAGCGCCGCCAGTGGCGGTGCCAGTGGTGGCGGTGCCAGCCCCAGTGGCGGCGGTGCCAGCCCCAGTGACGATGGTGCCCACCCCAATGGCGGTGGTGCCAGCCGCCGTGATGGCCGTGTCCCCAGCGCACCTCTTCGGGTGTGAGGCGGCTCGCCTCCTCGCTTGAGGTCACCGCCGGATGGGCATTCTCGTTCGCAAGCGGCACCGCGTTCGGGCTGGGCGGCGCCAACGGAGCGGCCTGCGCACTCACCGCCAACGCGGCAGCGCCTGCGGCAAATCCAACGGCTACTTTCAGGAAGTCGCGACGTTCCATTGCATCTTTCCTTCTTTTTTTGTGGCTGAGGAGCACGAAGGAGAGTGTCGCGGAATGGACCTGAACGGGCGCTGAACTGCGTGTTCAGTTTGACGCGCGAGATGAACATGTCTCGAGTTCGTCCCTGCTTAGCGTGTTTTCCAGGAGAAGCCTGCCCCGCACTTCGATAGCGCGGCGGGCGGTTTGCTGTCCAAGAAAACGCGTCAGAACAAAAAGCTAGAGCCTCCGTTCCGATTCAATCGGAACGGAGGCTCTAGCGCGCAATTGCGCACGGGGGGCGAAAACCATAACCTCGGGCAACGGTTCCTGAGTACGGGCATCAACCATACTGCCTCATATCGCGCGGTATCGGTCCCGGCTCGGCGCTCGGGCCGGACGGCGCAAGGGCGCTGCAGAAAGCTCGCTGCGACGGGACGACGGCGGTTGTCTGTTGGACCTTACGCCCCAAATTCCTCCGCCAGCACGAACGTCTCGCGCGTGCGGGTAACATCCGGCCAGTCGCGATTGAAATCGCCGACCAGCCGCTTCAGGTCCTCGCCCTTCATCGCGCGATCGAGCGCGGCTTCGTCGGCGAACTGATAGGTCGCCTGATGGACGGCGGGATCGGACAGGCTCCAGAACCGCCACGCCTTCGTCACGCCGAATGATTTCGCGGCGTCGGGCAGATGTTCGGTCTGATACCATTTGTCGAACGCCTTGCGTTTGGCGGGATCGGCGACGGTGGCGCGGACGACGAAGTAGGCTGCGGGCATGGTTTCCTCCGGCGAGATTTTTTTCAATCGACCGAGAATAGCCTAAGCCTGCGCCAAGACCACCCTCCGCGCGGGATGCATTCGCAATAGCCCCAAACTCAGTGAAAGCCCGCGGCCAATCCCACGATCTGGCCGTCGAGGCTATTGAAGCCGTGATGACCAAGGGCCTCGCAGGCATCGCCGTCTTCCTTTCCGCCGCTGACCCAACTCACGCGCGCGCGGCCTGCCGACCATTTGATGAACGGATCAACCCCGGCCGGCAATGTGGACCTGCAACTATCCTGACGATGATGGATGACGAGGGTGTGCGGCAACGATGCCGACGTGCCGAGGATCGACATGACATTGCTGCCGCCCCCCGAGGCCGGACTGAGGAATCCCGAGGTCAGGACCAGCGCATTCGGCCGGGCGCCACGCGCGATGCCCTCGGCCGCGCGGATGGTGCCGCGACTGGTGGCGATGACCGTGACTGGCGACTTGATTGCGGCCATATAGCTGACGGCGCTGCTGAGATCGGTCGTCGCATCGGCGACCAGGACCGCGAGCCCGCCGGCCGCATAGGCCTGTCGTGTGCGAACGAGCTGGTTGCCCAGGAGAGCGTGGATATCGCCGTGATCGCCGGCTCGGATCGAGCCATCGCCGCCCGGCAACAGGATCACGCTGGCGCGAGGCGCTGCTTTTGGCTTGATCAGCACCGTGCGAGAGCCGCCGACGCTCACCGTCTCGTCGGCAAGTGCGGGCGCACAGACAAACGCGGCGAGCAATGCGGCCAGACCGAAACGATTGATCCAGAAACGCCTCTCCATAGTGTTTTCCCTTGATATCCAATTTGTTTTTATCCGCTTCTTTTCAGATGCCGACGCATTCGCATCTTGTTAAGTGAGCTTGTGGCGAACGTCATCGCGACCTTCGGATAACACGGGCAGCCTAAACCCACCCGCCCCGCGCCATGATGGCGGCGCAGAGCAGGATGACCACGATCGCCGCGAGTTCGGCGTGAATGACCGCGGTGACGCGCTTGCGCTTCTTCGCCTCCATCACCGGCACCTGCCCCGCCTTGATCGCCCCGCGCCAGGACAGGAATTCCATGGTCGGGATGATCGACAAGAGGCCGACGATGATGAACAGCGAGAATTTCGTCAGGAACGCGTGGCTGTGAAAATAATAGTCCGCGCCCTTCTCGAAAAAGAACACCCGCAACAGCCCGATGACGAACAAAGCGCCGGCGGCAATCCCGAGCACGAGATCGGTCGTCTGCAGCCTACGCGCGGAAGCCAGCGTCAGCTCCTGCCGGATCAGCGTGAATTCGATCGCCACGGTGGAAACCAGCGTGAAGGCGCAGAGGTGGTGGAGGAAGGCGAAGAGCGTGGACATGGGGCGGGCTCCCTTTTGCCGCGGCAATGTAACCGGCGGGGAAACGGAAGCAAGCCGTTGATAATCGTAGGCGATTTGAGCCGCGCGAAGCTCCGTGAGCGACGGCGGAAATAGCGGCAATCACGCGCGTCCTGTGCTAATAGAACCATGCGGGGAAGGAGCACAGGGTGCGGCAGAATTTGTCAAGACAGGTTCAGCATGAGCTGTCCACCGGCATCGACCTGACGCGATGGGTTGGCTCGATAGGGCTCGCTGTCGTGGTCGGCAGCGTATATTTCCTGGCAGCGCGGCTTAGCCTTGCTCTGCTGACCAAGCCTGAGGGTGTTGCCGTTTTCTGGCCTGCCGCCGGTGTGTCCGCCGGCGCCCTGATCGCTCTCGGCCCCCGCGCGCGATGGCCGGTCGTTCTCGGCACCATGGCCGCAACGATCGCGGCGAATCTTTCTGGTGACCGCGACCTTTGGAGCGCTGTTCTCTTCGGCTTATGCAATGCTGCAGAAGCCGTGCTCACGGCATGGCTCATCGAGCATTATCTCGGTTCGGATTTCAGGCTGAGCAAGCTACGCAACGTGCTAGGATTTGCGGCAGCAGCGATCGTAGGAGCCGCAGTCTCGGGGATTGGCGGGGCTATCACGTTCAAATTGTTTCACAGCACGACGACGCCGATGCTGACGACCTGGCAGCACTGGTTCGCATCGGACGGACTGGGGATAATCACCGTTGCTCCGTTACTGGTAGAGCTTGCCTCAGCCTCGCGCGACCGGCCGTCGCTGAGCGAGCTCGTCGAGGGTGCTTTGACGGTGGCCGCGCTAGCCCTGGTGAGTGGATTTGCCATTTTCCTGCGGTCGGAGCTTTTGGCGACTGTTGGGCCGGTCGCCGTGCTGTTCGCGCCGCTATTGTGGCTTGCGGCTCGTTGCCAGCCCGTCTTCGCGGCAGCCGCCGCGTTCATCGTTAGCCTCTCAATCGTTTGGACGACAACGTTTGGCATCGGCTATTTCGGTAACCCGGGTCTTGCAGTGGACGAGCGCGTCCTAGCGGCCCAATTCAGCATTCTGCTTGTGACGATCGGCGCATCGGTTCTTGCTGCGCTGTTTGCCGAAATCCGGGACAAGAGAAGGTTGGCCGAAGCTGCCCTGCACGCCAGCGAAACACAACGCTATCTGATCGAGACCGAGAGACTCGCGGCGCTCGGCGGCCTGGTCGCAGGCGTTGCCCACGAAATCTCCAGCCCGATCGGAACCAGCCTCACCGTCGCATCGACGCTGGCGCACCGCAGCGCCAACTTCACAGACCAGATAGCCTCGGGCCAGGTGCGGCGTGCCATGCTCATCGAGTTCGCCGACGGCTGTCGCGGCGCCACGGAACAGCTCGTCGCGAACTTGCAGCGCGCCGGAGGGTTAATTCAATCGTTCAAACAGGTCGCCGTCGATCGCAGCAGTGACGATCGGCGCGCCTTCGACCTCAAACTCGCGACCGAGCAGGTCATCGCGAGTCTGCGGGCGCCGCTCTTGAAATCTCAATCTTCACTCGCCGTTGAGATGCCCTCCGATATCACCCTGGACAGCTATCCGGGGGCTTACGGGCAGGTGCTGACCAACCTCATATTCAACGCCGTCACGCACGGCTTCACTGACGGACCTGGCGGATACATGCTGGTCAAGGCGCATCGCCTCGGCACGGACCAGGTCGAGATCACTTTTTCCGATGACGGCGGCGGCATTCCGGAAGAAGTTCAGCGTCGCGTGTTTGATCCGTTCTTCACCACCCGGCGTCCGCAGGGCAGTACCGGCCTCGGCCTTTACGTCGTCCATAATCTCGTGACGCAACAGCTCGGAGGCAGGATCGCGCTCGTCTCCGCGCCAGGAAAGGGCACGACCATTTGCATGACACTTCCCCTGCACGCCCCCGGCTAGGGCAGCGCCAACCCAGCAGCGCCACTTGATCGGCTCAAAGCCACGGGAAACAGCGCGTGGATGGGGGCGAAGCAATACCCATCAACTGCAATTTGCCGGGATGATGGGTTTCGCGAAGGGCTCAACCCATCCACGAGCCAGCCCATGTTTGAGGCATCACGAACACATATGCGCGATCCTTCCGCCGGTTCCTACCCGGTCAGTGGCATGGTCATACTTCGCACAAAGAATTCGACAACCATCGCCGGGCTGGAACGGCGGTTCTAGTGGTTCCAGCTTGGTATCGATCCATCGAAACCCGAAAGGAGATTGCCATGGCTGCGAAAGTGAAGCCGATTCCCGAGGGGTACCACACCCTCACGCCTTATCTTGTCGTCGATGGCGCGGAGAAGATCGTCCGTTTCACGAAGGAGGCCTTTGGGGCCCAACTCGAGCACGAGCCGACCATGCGGCCGGACGGCAAGATCATGCACGCGACGCTCAAGATCGGCGATTCCACGTTGATGATTTCCGATGCCTCCGAGCACGCGCAGGCCACTTCCGTCATGCTTTATCTTTACGTTCCCAATGTCGATGCCGTTTATCAGAAGGCGCTGAAGGCCGGCGGCACTGCCCTGATGGAGCCGGCGGATCAGTTCTACGGCGACCGCAGCGGCGGCGTGAAGGACCCGGCCGGCAACCGCTGGTTCATCGGCACCCACGTCGAGGACGTCTCGCCGGCCGAATTAAAAAAGCGCGCGGCGGAGTTCTTCAAGCAGCAAAACAAGGCGGCGTAGCCTGAATTCGTAGGGCGGGTCACGCGGCTTGTGCGCCGTGCGGAGAAGCAATCCACGGTGACAACGGCGAGCTACGCTGCGCCAATCCGCCCGATCGCGGTGATGACAAGCAAAGCGCTTGGGATGGGTGGAGCTACCCGTCAACCGCGATTCGCGGAGGCGATGGGTTTGGCGAAAAGCTCAACCCTACGTACTACAACGGCAAATTATCGTGTTTCTTCGCCGGTATCTCGACATGCTTGTCGCGCAGCATGGCGAGCGCCCGCGCGATCCGCCGCCGTGTCGAATGCGGCATGATGACGTCGTCGATATAGCCGCGCTCGGCGGCGATGAAGGGCGACAGGAAGCGGTCTTCATATTCCCGGGTGCGCGTGGCGATCTTTTCGGGGTCGGCCATGTCGGCGCGGAAAATGATCTCGACCGCGCCCTTGGCGCCCATCACCGCGATCTGCGCGGTCGGCCAGGCGTAGTTCATGTCAGCGCCGATCTCCTTTGAGGCCATCACGTCGAAGGCGCCGCCATAGGCTTTTCGTGTGATCACGGTGACCAGCGGCACCGTGCATTGCGAATAGGCGAACAACAGTTTGGCGCCGTGCTTGATCAGCCCGCCATATTCCTGGGCGGTGCCCGGCAGGAATCCGGGGACGTCGACGAAGGTCACGATCGGGATGTTGAAGGCGTCGCAGAAACGGACAAAACGCGCCGCCTTCCGCGAGGCATCGGAGTCGAGCACGCCCGCCAGCACCATCGGCTGGTTGGCGGCGAAGCCGACCGTGCGGCCGGCGATGCGGCCGAAGCCGGTAACGATGTTTTTCGCGAACGCCTCGGAGATTTCGAAAAAGTCGCCCTCGTCCACGACCTTCAGGATCAGTTCCTTCATGTCGTAGGGCTTGTTCGGATTGTCTGGGATCAGCGTATCCAGGGACATGTCGACGCGTTCGATCGAGTCAAAACTCGGCCATTCCGGCACGCCGTCGGAATTGTTGGATGGCAGGAAATCGATCAGGCGGCGCATCTGCAACAGCGTCTCGACGTCGTTCTCGAACGCGCCGTCCGCGATCGAGGAGCGCGTCGCGTGCACCGAGGCGCCGCCGAGCTCTTCGGCCGTGACCACCTCGTTGGTCACGGTCTTCACCACGTCGGGGCCGGTGACGAACATATAGCTCGTGTTCTTCACCATGAAGATGAAGTCGGTCATGGCCGGCGAATAGACGTCGCCGCCGGCGCAGGGGCCCATGATGACGGAGATCTGCGGGATCACGCCGGAGGCAATCACGTTGCGGCGGAACACATAGGAATAGCCCGCGAGCGCAGCTACGCCCTCCTGGATGCGCGCGCCGCCGGCATCGTAAAGCCCGATGATCGGCGCCCTCGCCTTCATCGCCATGTCCTGGATTTTCACGATCTTCTGCGCGTGGGTCTCGGACAATGAGCCGCCAAACACGGTAAAATCCTTGGCAAAGACGAAGGTCTTGCGGCCGTTGACGGTGCCCCAGCCGGTGACGACGCCATCGCCCGGCACCTTGGACTTCTCCATGCCGAACTCGGTCGAGCGGTGCTCGACGAACATGTCGAACTCTTCAAAACTGCCCTTGTCGAGCAAAAGCTCGATGCGCTCGCGCGCGGTCAATTTGCCGCGCGCATGCTGCGCCTCGATGCGCTTCTCGCCGCCGCCGAGCTTGGCGCCCGCGCGGCGTTCCTCAAGGGTATCCAGGATATCTTTCATGGGCTCCCGCCGATGCTAAATCAGACCATTTTGGGGGTTCTAACACGGCAATTTCGGAAGCGGAAACCGGCATTCGGCCGTTGGCTTGAGCCGAGTTGCGGGTACAACGGGCCGGCGAATTGCTGGCAAGCGAGGAATTAACGAATGAGCGAAACCGCCGCCTCTGAGCCCACCGGCGCCGTCACCGGCGGGGTCAAACTCCTGCTCCGTCTTGAAGGGCTGACGCTGTGTGCGGCCATGGTGGTGCTATACGCGACCTGGGGCGGCTCGTGGTGGATCTTTGCCATTCTTTTCCTTGCGCCGGACTTGAGCTTTGCGGCCTATCTGATCGACCCCAAGACCGGCGCCTTTGTCTACAACGCCGCGCACAGCTACATGGCGCCGGTGGCGCTGCTGACGCTCGGCTTCGCGTTCGGCGAGCCGTTGATACTGTCGATCGCGATGATCTGGCTCGCCCACATCGGCATCGACCGCGCGCTCGGCTACGGCCTGAAATATCAGGCCGGCTTTGGCTTCACCCATCTCGGGCGGATTGGGCGGGGCTGAAGCCCACTCGCTTAATACTTTCGATGAATCTGCTGGCTTGCCTGCAATCGCGATATGAAACCTAATCAGGTTTTCAGACAACTAAAGAACAGATTGTATTTCTTCGAAGACCCGATTTTTCAACCAGTCAACATGAGCGGAGGCGGCGCTGGGAGGGCGACCGGCTGGCCCGGATTTGACAGCCCTTCGCCCGCTTGTTTTATTCCGGCGCAAGGCCGCATCTCGGCTCAACAAGCGCTGCCCGGGGAAACCAATGCTGACGGATTGGCGCATCGCCGCAGCCGCTGCGATCTTCTGCACCGGCATCCTCATGACCTGCATCGAAACCAATGCGCAATCGGTGCCGAAGGAGATTGCCTCGCGCGTCGAGATCTACGCGATCCCGTCGCTGACATTGTCCGACCAGCAATTTCTCAGCGGCGACGCAAGCGCTGGCAAGCCGGTCATCGTCGCCGGCGAATTCCGCATCGCGCAAGGGTCCGGCCGCCTCCCCGTCGTGGTGATGATGCACGGCTCGGGCGGCGTTTCCCCGACCACCGAAGCCTGGGTGCATCAGTTCAACGCGATGGGGATCTCGACCTTCGTGATCGACGGATTTTCCGGTCGCGGCCTGACGACGGTCAGCAGCAACCAGGCGCTGCTCGGCCGGCTGAACTTCATCCTCGACATCTACCGTTCGCTCGAACTTCTGGCCAAACATCCGCGCGTCGATCCCGACCGTATCGCGCTGATGGGATTTTCGCGTGGCGGACAGGCCGCCCTCTATGCGAGCCTTGACCGGTTTCACAAGCTCTGGAACAAGTCCGGCATCCAGTTTGCCGGCTATGTCCCGTTTTATCCGGATTGCTCGACGACCTACCTGGCCGATACCGAGGTCGCCGATCGTCCGATCCGCATCTTTCATGGCACGTCCGACGACTATGACCCGGTCGCAAGCTGCAAGGCCTATGTCGCGCGCCTGAAGCAGGCGGGACGCGACGTGGTGCTGAAGGAATATCCGGATTCGCAGCACGGCTTCGATGCAGGCCTGCTCGGCATCGACAATGTGACGGTCTCGGCCGACGCGCAGACCGCGCGGCAATGCCATATTCGCGAGGGCGAACGCGGCGTTCTTGTCAACGCCGATACCGACGCACCCTTCACCTACAAGGATGCCTGCATCGAGCTCAATCCGCATGTCGGCGGCAATCCAAAGTCAGCCGAGGAAGCACGCCAGGCGGTGCGCGACTTTTTGCGCGAGCTGTTCATGCTGGGGTAATCGATACGCCGGATTCCGGTGGAACCCGATTGAACCTGTTCAGACTTGCTGAGTTGTTGGGGCACGCTGAAACAGGAGGTTCCCGATGACCGAACTTAGGCGCGCAAGCCCCTAGTTTCAACTATGGGGTGAGCGCCTCTTTGCTATTAGACATCAGCCAAGGCTATGGCGGACTTCAGATCGAACAGGAACGTTCTCTTCTCGTGCAAATACCACGTGGTGTTTTGCCCGAAATACCCTAAGCCAGTTCTTAATCCGCCTATCGACGCCAAACTTAAGAAACTATACCCTGACTCTGTGAATATCCGAAAATTCCCTTGCGCGGGAGGGCTGCACAGATTCTGATCGAGAAATGATTCGCGCCGGATTTCTTGATGCTGAAGCCAAACGCGATCTGATTGAGCTTGCTCGGGACGGGTCTGTAGAGCATCGGCTTGGCCGGCGTGCGAATGCACTGCTGCTTCTTAATAACGGCATGAGCTGCGCGGCAGTCGCGAAGGTTTTATTCATCGACGACGATACCGTGCGGACTTGGCACCGTCTGTATGAAGAAGACGGGATCGAAGGGCTGGCCGGCTTTGGCCATGAAGGCAGCTCCTGCCGCCTGAACCTCGAACAGCAGGACGAGCTTAAGGCCTGGATCGGGGAGACGGTGCCGCGTTCGACGCGCCAGATCGGCGCCTATATCGAGAAAGAGTTCAAGATCGCCTATGAGGGGCGCTCGGGTTTGATTGCGCTGCTTCATCGTTTGGGCATGGAGCACCGCAAGCCGCAAGCCATCCCGCGCAAGCTGGATGAAGCCAAACAAAAGGCTTTCATCGAAAAGTACAACGCCTTGCTGAACGCTCTGCCGGAAGACGAAGCTGTGATGTTCGCCGATGCCGTTCATCCCACCCACACGGTGCGGCCCGTAGGCTGTTGGGCGCCACAAGGCGTGCAGGTTGCGGTCGAACAAAACAGCGGCCGCGACCGGCTGAACATCCACGGCGCCATCGACCTAGAAACCGGCAAGACCAAAATGATCGAAGCGCTGACCGTCGATGCGCAAAGCGCGATTATGCTGTTCATCGCGATCATGGCGATGTACCCGACCAAAAAGCTAATTCACGTCTTTCTGGACAACGCCAGATACCACCATGCGGTACTGGTTCAAGAATGGCTAGCCCAGCCCGATTGCCGCATTAAACTTCACTTCATCCCAGCCTATTGCCCGCATCTAAACCCCATCGAGCGGCTCTGGGGACTCATGCACAAAAACGTCACCCACAATCGATGTTACGCCAAGTTCAACGGCTTCTGCGCCGCAATGCTAATGTTCCTGCGCGAGGACGTTCCGAAAAACTGGACATCCTATTGCGATGCCGTCACCGATAATTTTCGCGTCATCTCCCCAAAGGATTTTCGGGTTTTGGCGTGAACGGGGGTATAATTCAGGAAGTATGCGACGAGACGCAATCGGCGCTGATTGAAATGGAAGTCATGCCAGACCACGTCCATCTGCTTGTCGGCTGCGATCCGCAATACGGCATCCACCGGCTGGTGAAGGGCATCAAGCGCCGGTCTTCGCGTGTTCTCCGTCAGCAGTTCCGGGTGCTGCGCACGCGCATTCCAACATTATGGACGAACAGTTATTTTGTGTCTTCGGTCGGCGGCGCTCCCCTCGCGCTCATCAAGCAATACATTGAAAATCAGAAGAGGGTCTGATGGAAAAGCCTCAAATGATTTCAATTGCCGGTCTTAAGGCGCGAGGATGGACACAAGCCCTCATCACGCTCCTTGGGGAACCGGATGTGGTAAGGCGCAATTCTCATTATGCGAAATCAGCGCCTATGCGCCTCTACGACACCGCAAGAGTAGCTTCCTTCGAGGTGTCGTCAGAGTTTCTTGCTGCAAAAGCGAAAGCTGCTCGGCGTCAGTGCGGAGCAAAGACTGCCGTGGAGACAAAGCGCGCGGCACTGATGCAGCAGGTTCTGGAAATGCAGGTTTCTGTTGAAACGCGCCCGGAACATTGGGTGAGACGTGCGACGATTGAAGCGTACAACGAATGGCACTGGGATGGAGACGGGACGGCGGAAGATGCACCCGCCGAGTTTCTCGAACGCATCACCGTAAACTTCATCCGGCATAATCTAACAGCGTACGACAGGGCATTAGAGGAAGTCGCTGGTCGGGTTGGCATCGCCTCTGCGGTAGCATGAGCAAAGATTTACTCAGCCATAGGAGAGAGCTATCCGGCTTTAGCAGATGAATGCAGTCGGCAATTGATGCGTAGAGGACTGTGATGCCGCGCGTTAAAACCCTGTCCTTCGTCGCCGAGTTCCCGCTTCAGACGACTGCGGCGGATGAGAAGACATTGGATACGCGGCTGAACGCGGCCCGGCACCTCTATAATGCCTGTTTGCAGGAGTGCCTTCGCCGCCTCGATCTGATGAAGCAGTCGAAGGCATGGCAAGCCGCACGCGCCGTGCCTGCGACAGTGGAGAAGCGTCACAACAAAGCGCGCTCGCAAGCGTTCGGGGCCGAACTGGAGCGGTTCGGCTTCACCTCGCGCGAGATTGAAAAGCATGCGCTCTCCTGCCGCAATGCCTGCTGGATCGGCGATCACCTCGGCAGCCACGACACGCAAACCACGAGTTTGCGCGCGTTCCGGGCAGCCGAGCAGTATGCGTTTGGCAAGCGCGGCCGCCCACGGTTCAAATCGTTAAACCGGCTGAACAGCATCGAGGGCAAAGCGGACGCTGTGATCCGCTACCGCGCCGAGCCGGTTCCCGCCGTGCACTACAGCGGCCTAGTGCTGCCGCTTATGCTCGATCCAAAGGACAAACGCGATTGGCAAAGAGAAGCGCTCGCGGCCAGGACCAAGTATGTCCGCATTATCCGGCGCGAGATCAAGGGCCGCGTTCGCTGGTTTTGCCAGTTGGTGCAAGAGGGCTTGCCGCCCGCTACGCACACCACCAAGGACGGTACTGTCGGACTCGACATCGGGCCGTCCAGCATCGCGGCGGTATCAAGCGACGACGCTATTTTGGAGCAGTTATGCCCGAGCGTTGTCGAACCGTGGAACGACTGCCGGCGTATCCAGCGCGCGATGGACCGCTCGCGACGTGCAACCAACCTGGACAACTTCGATGCCAAAGGGCGCGCGATCAAGGGTAAGAGAAGGTGGAACAGGTCGCAGCGCTATCAGGCGCTTGCCGCTTCGAAACGCGAGCGCGATCGAGTATTGGCTGGCGAGCGCAAGCGATCGCATGGCGAGTTGGCGAACCGCATTCTCGGTCAAGGGACAACCATCAAAACAGAGGAGTTGAGCTACAAGTCATTTCAGAAGAACTACGGTCGCAGCGTGAAAGTGCGTGCGCCAGGAATGTTGATCTCGATGCTTCAGCGCAAGGCTGCAAGTGCTGGCGGTGGAGTGATTGAGATCAAAACCCGGCATACACGGTTGAGCCAGTTCGATCATACCACGGGCGAATACATCAAGAAGCCGCTCTCGCAGCGGGTTCATGTGTTCGGCGATGGCAGGACAGAGCCGGTTCAACGTGATCTCTACAGCGCGTTTCTTGCGACATGCTGCGATACGAATTTGCTCGACATTCCCCAAGTCAAGATCGCTTGGGCCAGTGCGGAACCGCTCCTGAGGACGGCGATGTCGAGTGTACTTCAACCTGCAAGCGGGAAGGGCTTTGCCCAACCCCACGTCCGTAATGGCGTTAGAGCGGGTCGCCGGATCAAGAGAGTTGGGCCGGCCGTCGAGGCCGGGGATGATGTAGCGCCTCTGCAAACAGAGACCGCGAGAGCCCCGGAAAGACTGCCTTCTGCCTCTCTCAGAACCCCCTGGCTTTAGCCATGGGGAGGTTCAGCGGATTAAACTTCGCAAAAGCAGCCTTGCTCGTCACAGCCCTTGGCCTCGCCGCTCCCGCGTCACAGGGGGCGCCCATGTCGCCGTTCCGTGCCATGGCCGGCTCATGGACGGGCGGCGGCCTGCTCAGCCTAAGCAACGGCGAGCAGCAGCGGCTGCGCTGCCGGGCGTCCTACGACGTCGCGGGCGGCGGCGACGAGCTTCGTCTCAACCTGCGCTGCGCCAGCGATCTCGCGAGCAATGCAGCCTATCGCGGCGGTGAGATCTCTGGCGAATGGACCGAGACGACGCGGAACGCGTCCGGGACGCTCGAGGGTCGCGGGGCGGGAGATCGCATCGAGGTCGCGGCGCGCGGGCAAAACTTCGCAGCCGACTTGTCGCTGACAACGCGCGAGAACCGGCAGATGGTGTCGATCCATCCGGCAGGAACCGAGATAAGAGCGGTTTCGCTCGCGCTCGAGCGGCGCTAAATCGCCTCGATATCCCTGAGGCAGGTCTGCGTCAGCATCATACGCTCGGGAATCAGGCGAGGTTCGACGCAATCCATGTTGAGCGCGAACACTGTCTGGGCGCTGGCCTTCTCGGCCCAGCCCACCATCCAGCCGAGCGAGGGCTGTCCGCGTTCGGCGCCAAGCAGTCCCGATTTGGCGCGGATGATGGAGTCGCCGACTTTCGTCACGGGCAGGATGTCGCGCACCAGGTCCTGGCTGCGCTTGGAGATCGGCAAGACGCCGCGCCGCAGGCGGTCGACGAAATCGACCTGCCGCAGCGGATCGATGCGTAAGTCGCCGGTCAGCCAGAACTGGTCAATGCCGCCGCCGATGTTACGGTTGCCGTAGTCGAGCAGGTCGACATATTTCTGCATGCGCTCTTGCCCGATCCGGCGCGCGATCTCCTGATAGACCGGCACCGCGGAGGCCGCGATCGCGGTGCGCAAGGTATGATCCTGGTTCCAGGCCTCGATCGGGCGCTTCACCCCGTCCCATTTGAAGACGTCCTTGTCGGGGTCTTGCACCACGCCGGTCTCTAGCGCGATCAGCGAGTTGGCAATCTTGAAGGTCGAGGCCGGTAACCTCGGCTCTACGGAGCGATTCTTGTCGCTGGCGATGATGAGGTAATCATCGACCTTGTAGCCGACGAAGGTGCCGACCGTTCCGTCGTCGGTGAACCGCTTGGCAAGCGATTCGCGGATTTCGCTGCGCTGTGGCGCGATGTCGGCAAAGCTGCGGAAGGGCAAAAGGCTGGCGGCGGCCAAAAGACCGAGAGCGTGGCGGCGGTGAATCACGGAGGTCACATCCAATGCGTTTGCAGGCGGCAAAAATGCCTGTCGCATCATGGTGAAAAAATGACAAGGCCAATCAGGATCGGCAAATTGGACGAATTGCCGCGAACCGGCAGCGCTCAGCGCCCGCGCCCCGACAGCCGCAGCACGAAGATCAGGACCTCGGCGACCGCCTTGTAGAGTTCGGCCGGAATTTCGTCGCCAAGCTCGACCTTGGACAAGGCGCCCGCCAGCACTTCGTTGTCCTCGATCGGGATGTCGTGGGCCCTGGCAACCTCGACGATCTTGGCGCCGATCGCGCCCTTGCCCTTGGCGATGACGCGCGGCGCACCGGTCCGGTCGTAATGCAGCGCGACCGCAAGCTGGTTTTTGCGCTCGGAACTCATAGCGCGCGATCCAGGAAATGCCCGGCCTTGGCGGGCGCGGCTTGCGGCGGCGAGCCCTCCCGGATCACGATGTCGCCTGGCTGAAGCTGGGCCAACGCCAGCGCCTGGCTCAATTGGTCGGCGCCGGCGCGCAGTTGCGCGGCCGTCTGCGGCCGCTCCGCCCACATCCGCACCGAGGTGCGCTCGCTTGAGAACGAGATCAGCGCGTGCACGGGACCTGCGGGCTCGACATCGAGCGAGAACCGCGCCCGCCACACCCGCTTTGCGGCCTGAGCCTCATTGCCGCCGCCATCGCGGGAAATCTCGAACTGCGCCATCGCCGTTCCGTGCTGCGTCGCGAACGGGATTTCGAAATTCCATCGCGGCGCGGTCGGATCGAGCCGCGCCGCCGAGAGATCGGTGCGATCGGGTAAGGATGCCACCTGCAGCAGCGTTTGCCGCGCAAGCGCGGCATCGGTGTTGTCGAGCAGGCGATGGGCGATGGCTGCAAGCGGTGCGTTGGCGGGAATCGAGGGCGAGGCGACCGGCTGCGCTGACGGCAAAGAGCCGCGGAGTGGCGGCGGCGGCGCGCTGGCGCGCGAAGCTACGTCCTGGTTGCTCGCGCCCTGCGAGGCTATCGTGGTGGGCGATGCATTGCCGGCTGCGTGCGGAACTTCCTGCAGCGTTTCCTGCAACAGATTGAGCACCGTGCCGGCCGTCACGGTCCCCGGCCCGGCATTGGTGCGCGCCTCGGCGAGGAAGAGCGGATTAAGATTGTCAGCGCCTGCCGCGAGCAGCGGCTGCGCCTGTGGCAACGGGGTCTCAACTCCGTCCGTCCCGGGCGACAGCGACGGCGCGAGCGCCGGCGATGACGCGACATTCTGCGCTGGTCTTGTCGGGTTCGCTGAAGCCGTGGCGGTTGCGGATGCCGGCGCGACCGCGTTTTCCCTCGCCCCGACCGCGGTCGCAAGCGTTTGGCGAAGCACGATCAGCGCGGCCTTCAGGTCGGGAACGCTGCCATCAGGCGAAACCGAGCCCGACGCCAATGCGCTCTCCAGAAACAATCCGGATTTCTGAAACGCGTTCTGGACATCGCCGCCGGAGAGGTTTTGGTTAAGGCCGGTCTGCTGCGTCAATACCTGAGCCACTGCCTGCTGCAACGCCGGCGGCAAGCTGTTCGATGCCAACGCCGCTCCCAGATTGGCAAACAGCGGCGCCTGGCTTCCCTGCTGCGCGGCTGCGCTCGCGCTGGCCACGGAAACCGCGATGCGCTCCAGCGGGGTCAACGGATCGTTGGACGGCGCCGCGAGGACGGATGGGTTCGCTGCTTCATTGACCGGCGCGTTCGCAGCAGGGCTTGCGGCATCCGCCGCCGCACCCGCGCCCTGCCCGACCACCGCGAGCCGGATGCCGCTTTCCGTTTGCGACACCGCAAGCTGCAGGTTCTGTCCCGGCGTCAGCGCAATCTCGGAGAGCACGTCGATCGCAAGGTTGGCGATCCCGATTTGCACCAAATTGTCAGCGACCTTGAGCACCTGCGCATTGACCACCGTGCCCGGCTGCAGCACGAGGCCGGCCGTCGCCGAGCCGGCCGCCTGTCCAACGCCTTGGACGGCAGTCACGGGAAGGGTGGGGTTGACGGCAATGACCATCGAAAGGGGCTCGCTGAAACAGCGCACCCTAACCCGGTTGTCGTAAACCTCTCGTTAACCCCGCGGCAACCCAGCGTATCCTGGGCCTTCAAAAAAAGGCCCAATTGAACGCTTCGCTTGGACTACTTCTTGCCGCCAATCTCCACCGAGACGAACTTCAGCAAGAAATCCAGCGAGTCGTGCCCGAGCGTCGTTACGGTGTAATCATAGGAGTGCGGACAGAACGACGGCGGGGTCTTGGTTTTTTCCATCTTTGCCAAGCCAAGCTCGGCAAGCCTTGAATCCGTTTTAAAGCGCGGGTCGTTGTTCTCATCCGGATAGTAGCAATTGCCCCCGCCACGCTGATTGCTGAACAGCTCCGCAACCAGTGCCGGGTCGGTCAACCTCAGCACATCGGCGACTTCAGGCTTAGGCACCGGGAGATCACGCGCACGAACATTGATCTCAAGACTACCAAGCTTGATGGTCTCGATGTCGTCCGGATGTTGTTGCGCCAGAGAGTCCAATGTCCGGCGGATAGGGCTGTAAAACAGATAAAGTATCAAAAGCACGACGGCAGGCCATATCGCTGCCTTGGCCAGATCAATCACACGGCTACCTCACGCAATACATTCGGATCGGAGGAACCTAGCAGAGGGGCGCGAGCGTAGAAATACGTGCTCGATCCTTGAGGTTATTGCTGGAATACCGCGACACGTGCATCGACGGTCGCAGCTCTCCCAAAGGTAAACTTGGAGGGCGCCCCGCTAACCCGGCGCGGTATTCAGTGCCTGCAAAATGGCCACCACAGCCCTGAAATCGATCAATCGCGCCGCGCGGCGCGCGGCGACTTCCTCGTCAACGCCCCATGTATCGGCGTTCCAGTCCTCGTCCACATGGGCGGCGGCCCAGACGGAATTGGGATCGCGCACGCGATGGAACAGCGCCAGCGCCAGCAGCGCCGAGCCGGTTAGCGTCGTCACCACATGCAGCGCGGCGATCGACCAGGGGTCGGACGGCAGCGCCGCGCGGGCGGCCTCGACCGCCTGCTCAGGCTGGCGCACATGCACGATGCCTTCCGCGAGAATGAAATGGGCGCCGAACTCGTCCGCCGCCCAGAACAGCACGGGATCCCAATGCGCGGCCTCGCGCGCGACCAGCGCTTCGGGGTGGCCAGCGCGATAGAACAGGAGATCTGACTGCAGGTATTTCGCGACGTCGTCGCGCACGAGCTCCGCGCGGTCGACCACGGCCTCGACGACGCTGTTGGCGAACCGCGTCAGCGGCATGCTGAGGGGATCGATGATGTCCCGTTGCGCCTCCCACTCCGCCGCCATCCGATCCGCGATATTGCGAACCGGCACCGTCACGATGCGGCCCGAGGGCGTGCGGATCGGCTTGCCGTCGAGGGTAACCGCAAATCCGCCGTCGGCTTCGGCAACGCCGGCGCTCGCATAGAACCGCTTGCGCCGCGGCGTGCGCATGGCGCGTCGCACCGCTTCCTGCGGATCGAGCGGCGATTGTCCCGCCATCTCGTCGAACAGTTCAAGCATGCAGGCTTGCTTCCGTTGGTCGCATCAATTTCCAGCCGTAAAATATGATAGATGTGGACGCAAATAAAGCGAGCCGGCAATGCCGAGGATTTTCGGGGCCGTTTTGGTGCTTTTCGCCGCTCTCGGCGCGTCCACGGTCGAGGCCGGGTTCAATTCGCCGGAATCGCTGATCCGCAACCTCTACGCCCATTACGGCAAGGGCGCGCCCGAACTCTCGGGCGGGCTGGCTCGGGATGAGGCGACCGCACGCCAGTTCTTCGATCCGAGCTTGCGCAAGGCGTGGGCGTTGCTGAAGACCGAGCCTTATGACTTCCTGGTACAGAGCCCGACCTGGAAGCTCGGCGCGATCTCGATCTCCATCCTGCGCCGGCAATTCGACAAGACCTATGTCGCGGTCGCCTTCGACAACAACGGCCGCGCCGTGACGCTAAACTACATCCTGGTGAAGGGCCCCGACGGCTGGCTGATCACCGACGTCGAAAGCCCGCACGATTCCCTGCGCATGTTTATCGATCAGTTCAAGAACTGAGAATTGAGGTGCTTATCAGTTGGCGCAGGATCGCGAATACGCCTCGCGGTCGCTGGGACCAAGGCCGGCGGCGGCGCCGGTCTGGAGGCAACTGGTGATGCGGTCGCTGAATGATGGCCTCGTCGACAGAGGCGCATAATTCTGCTGTAACGGCGCGTCCATCTTCGCAACCACCGGCGGCGCGATCATCGGCTCTGGCAACGGTGGCGGCAGCGGTGCATTGAGCAGTGGCGATCCGCCGCGCGGAATGATCGTTGGCGCCGAAGCGCGACAGTGCAATGGAGCGATATCCGTCTTGTGGCGATGATGTCGTGACGCCATCGCCAAAGCGCAAGCTAAATTATTCTTCAGGGGCGTTTTCGATCGGGTCGAACCGGTCGGCCTCCAAGCCGAGCAGGTTCCACGATTGCAGCATGTGCGGCGGCAGCGGCGCGGTGGCGTCGATCACGCCGCCACGAGGGTGCGGGATCACAATCCGCCGCGCCAGAAGATGCAGCCGATTCTGCAGCCCGCCCGGAAGTTCCCAATTTTCCTTGTTGAAATATTTGGGATCACCGACGATGGCGTGATCGATATGCGCCATGTGGGCGCGCAATTGATGCGTGCGCCCGGTGACCGGCTTCAGCGATACCCAGGCGAGCTTGCTCGCCGACGCCTCGACCACGGCGTAGTAGGTCACGGCGTGGCTTGCGCCCTCGTCGCCATGGGCGGCGATGCGCATGATGGTGTCGTCCTCGCTCTCTTCCTTGGCGAGATAGGTCGAGATGCGCCCCTGTTTCGGCTTCGGGACGCCCGCGACCAGCGCCCAGTAGATCTTGCGCGCCGAGCGATGGCGGAACGAACCGGTCAGCCCGGTCGCGGCAAAGCGCGTCTTCGCGACCAACAGACAGCCCGCGGTCTCCTTGTCGAGCCGATGCACCAGGCGCGGCTTCTGCCCCTTGGCGTCGCGCATCACTTCCAGCATCTGATCGATATGCCGCGTGGTGCCGGAACCGCCCTGCACCGCAAGACCCGCGGGCTTGTTCAGCACCAGCACGTCGGCATCCTCGTAGAGGATCATGTCCTTGAGCGCCTGCAGCGTCTTGGTTGCCGCCTCCGAGAGCTCGCCTGCGACCTTCGGCGCGTCGAGCCGCAGCGGCGGAATGCGCACGCTTTGTCCCGCCTCGAGCCGATCCTTGCTGTCGGCGCGCTTGCCGTTGACCCGCAGCTCGCCTTTGCGGACGATGCGCTGGATGTGGGAAAACGACAGGCCAGGAAATCGCGCCTCGAGGAAGCGATCGACCCGCATGTTGTCCTCGTCGGGCGTGACCACCACGGTCTGAACTTTGGTCGGCAACGGCGGCGGCTCGGCTTCAGGCTTGGCCGCTGGCGGCTCATACGGTGCGTGCTTTTCCGGACGCGGCTCCTGAAATCGCGCCGTCTTCCCGCCCGGACGATCGCTGGGCGGCCGATTGCCTACCACGCGTTCGACGTGCTGGCGTTCGGGGCGGCTGCGGCCGCGCTCGCCGGGGACGCGCGACTTGGACAATGGTCTCTTGATGCGACGGCTCATGGCTCGCTGCCTAGCGCAAAAGCAGCAAGCCGTCACGGCGAAATCGCTACAATTTGGCTGCGGGATCGGCCGTGAAACTAACCCGTACCGTCTGCGCTTGCGCCAAGACAATGCGCCAAGCCTTCCCCGTGCCGCGCCAGCGCCACGCCAGCGGGGCTGGCCGCTCCAGCCGCTCCGCGAACACGAACAGCGTAACGGCGATCATGGCGAAGAGCTGCCCACCCCCTGCAAGCAGCATCGGCAGCATCAGCGTCCAGCAGGCGCCTGCGCATGAGGCGCCGTTGGTCAGCCCGAAATTGAAAGCGTCGCGATCGGCGGCCACGCCGAATGCGGCGAGTTGCGGCCGGCGATGGCAGCGGTTCAGGCAACATTGCTTGGCCGGCGAAACCTGCCACGCCACACCAAGCGCCAAAGCAACGCCGAGCCACGGCAGCGGCAAGGGCAAGACCGATAGCGCTGTGAGCCCGACAAGCTGGAGAACCACGCCCGCGGCCATCCAAACCGCGAAATAGCCGAGGATAAAGAGAAGCATCGCGCGGGTGCGCCGCCTTGCAAAACTGCGGTCGCGGACATGCCGCAGCGGTGCTGCGACCACCGGCAGCATCATGGCCGCAAGCATCAAGGCCCAGCCGGAAGCGAGCCTTGCCGGAGAGTTGAAGGTGAGCGCGAGGTCGAATGCCACCGACAGCGGGATTGCAGGCCCCGCGCCTGATGAGCAAAGCGCGGGCACGACCGACATGCTGCCGCCGAACGCCAGCACTGACCAGGCGGCAAGGCTGATCGATCCCAGCACGACGAGCCATGGTTCGAAACCACTTCCCGCGCGGCCCATCGCTTGGGCTCCGTCAGGGCGATTGCCGGAACACGCTGATCCGGCCGATGCTGATCTGCGCCTCGTCGGACACCGGCTGCCGCGGCACCAGCCGCACGTGCAGCTCGTTGGTGTTCAGGGCGCCGGCAAGATGCAGCCTGTCGATGACATCGGTGATTTCGATCACGAAGGTGAGGCCGTTGCCCGCATGCTGGGCGTCGGTCATGGTCGCCTTGCGCACGCCAAACAGAGCGAAACTGCCGGCCTTAAGCTCGGGATGGTTGGCCGGGTCGTCGCCTTCGGGCACGTTGATGTAGACGTTGAAGGCGATGGCCTCGTTGAGGCCGCGGACGTTTTCAAGATTGAGGAAAATCCGGTCCGGCGCGGGTCTTGGCGCGGTCGGGGCCGCCTGAAAGCTGGCGGTCACCTTGCGCTGCACGGCGGTATCGAGCGTGACCGACGCCTTCGCCTCGGTGCCGCTCACGCGCAGGCTTCCGCTCGCGCCCAGAAGTTCGGTGGATTTGGGTCCAGCCATGGCAGTGCTCCTGACGACGGAGTGGGCGGCGGCCGCCGTCATTCCGAAACGCTGCAATCGCGCGACCATTTGCGGCGCGGCGGACGGCCGCAAAACGTCGTCGTAATTATAGCCGAGCGCCGCCATATTTTTCATGTCGCCGGGTGTGTAGGTCAAATTCTGTCCGGGCTCGGGCAAGACGAAGGCGCGCTCGCCGATACTGGCAGGGCCGTTGACCCAGTTCGGGTCGGTAGGCTCGCCGGTCGAGGTCGGCATCTCGTCCCAAACCTCCCACAATCGGTCGATATTGGCATGGTGCAGCCAGAAGATCGGATCGAGGCCTGCGGTGTCCGGATCGGACATCAGGCCGGGCAGGCCTGAGTTGGGGTCGCTGCCGCCGACCAGAACGTGCACGATGTCATGCGGCTGGGTTTCGACGCCGACATGAATGCTGCCGCCGTGGCTGAAGCCGGTGTTGACGCCGCCAAATCCTTGGGCACCGCCATCGGCTCCGCCAACGAACTGGGAATCGCCGAGCGCATTCAGCTCGACCTGATCCGTCGGGAATGAAGACATTGCCGTCATTGTTCGGACCAAAGCGCTGCGCGACAAACAGCGGATTATCGCCCTGCCCGTCCGGCCAGTCCGGCGAGGCGAAGGCGGGAGGAAGCTGGTTCTGGTTCGGCTTGAAATAGTTCCAGTAGGGCAGCGCCCAATCGGCAGGCCCGCCGAGCTTGACCACGGCGTCGCGCACCACGGCCTCGAAGGCCAGCACATAGCCGCGGTGCCAGGGCAGGAAGTACCAACTGCCGTGCTGGCATTGCAGCCAAGACGTCTGGATGCTGGCGTTGCTTGGCATCTGATCGTCGGAGGAAAGGAAGCCGAGCTGGGTCCATAGCTGCTGGTCGAAACCGTGGATCGCGCCAAAGAAGCGCCAGGCCGTCGGATCGCTCAGCGCCCGCGCCTTCATCGCCTTGACGCCTCGCGCATACCAGAGGATCGGATCGGCGAAATCGGCGCCGAGTTCGAAAACGTTTTTCCGTGTGAACACCATGATGGCAGCCTCCTCTTTTCGAGTTGCAATGCCGAAATCGAACCACGAAATTCAGAAATGACCTGGCCCGCCGACCGGGCATTTGTTTTACCTCGGCGACGATCCCGAATTTCTACTTAAAATTGAAACTCAATTCCGAATTTTACATCCCGACGCGGTGAGGTTTCGCCGCAGTCAACGTCCAATCGAGTGGCAATCCTGTATCAACGCGAGCTTAGGGAGTGGTGCTTGGCGGTGTCAATGAACGAGATCACACTTGGCAAATCCGATTTCATCGCGGAAAGACCAGCGCCTATGAAAGCCAGACCTTGATTTTGCAAGATCTGCATTTGCAAGACCTGCATATGCAAGCGCAAGACTAAGAACAACAAGATCTGCACATCCGCCGACATCTGCGAGCGCACGTCATCGGGGAGCGCCGACAAGCCGGCGCTGTCGGTTTTCAACACCTGCTTGATGGAAGCAGCAACTGGGGCCGTCGCATCGGTGTAGATGTAGCGAACCGATCCCGCCGGCCCCTTGTTGGCATCGCCGAGCTCGGAATAGTCGGAGAAAACCGAGGTCGCCTGATAACCCTTTTTCAGAAGATCGTTTTCCATCTGCTTGGCAAGGCTCGTGGCTTTCGGATTGGCGGGATACACGACGAGCACCGTCGAATTGCGATTGGCGCCATATTCAGGGGACGGCGCGGCCCCTACGGACGACGCAGCCGAAGGCGCAATCCGTCTCTCGATGTCGGCGATGCCGGCCTTGATGTCCTCGAGCCGCGCATTGATGCCGGCCGCCTGTTCTGTGACCTGCCCGGTGGTCGCGGCCTGGCCGGAAAACTCGACACCCAACCCCTTGAAATTGAAAACCGAAAGCGCCGGAATCACGAACAACATCGCGCCGAACGCGAGCAGAACCGCGAAGCTGGTGGAAACCGCCGGATTGCGCAAAATGGCGATCAGGCAAATGATAATCAGGATGGTGCCGCCAATTATCGGCGAGATCTTGATCAATGTATCCGCTGACATGGGGCGCCTGATATTCTTGCAGGATGAGGCCCCTAATACAACCTCAGCGCTAGCTCAACCGCGTTCCTTGCGCAGCTTCGCCCAATAGTCGAGGCGCTTGCGGATCTCGCGCTCGAAGCCGCGCTCGGGCGGATCGTAGAAGGTCTGGCGGCCCAGCGCCTCCGGGAAATAATCCTGACCGGAGAAAGCCTCCGGCGTGTCGTGATCGTATTCGTAAGCAGCGCCGTAGCCTTCTTCCTGCATCAGCTTGGTCGGCGAATTGAGGATATGTTTCGGCGGCAGCAGCGAGCCTGCTTGCTTAGCTGTGCGCATCGCAGCGCCAAATGCCTTGTAGGCGGCGTTCGATTTCGGCGCGGTGGCGACATAGATGACGGCCTGCGCGATCGCGAGTTCGCCTTCCGGAGAGCCCAGGAAATCGAAAGCGTCCTTGGCCGCATTGGCGATGACCAGCGCCTGCGGATCGGCGAGACCAATGTCCTCGACCGCCATGCGCACGACGCGCCGCGCCAGGAACAGCGGGTCCTCGCCGGCATCGAGCATCCGCGCAAGATAATACAGCGCCGCATCGGGGTCGGAGCCGCGCACCGATTTATGCAACGCCGAGATCAGGTTGTAATGGCCGTCGGCGGATTTGTCGTAGATCGGCGCGCGCCGCTGCAGAATGTCCTGCAGTTGCACGGCGTTGAAGATCTCGTCCTTGCGCGCGGCGCGCCAGACTTCTTCGGCCAATGTCAGCGCCGCCCGCCCGTCGCCATCGGCCATGCGCACCAGCACGGCGCGAGCCTCGGCATCGATCGGCAGCTTCTTGCCCTCGATTTCTTCCGCATGGGCAAAGAGCTTTTCGATGGCGCCGGGATCAAGCGAGTGAAACACCAGCACCCGCGCCCGGGACAACAGCGCCGCGTTGAGCTCGAAGGAGGGATTTTCGGTGGTGGCGCCGATCAGCACCACCGTGCCGTCTTCCATCACGGGCAGAAAGGAATCCTGCTGCGCGCGGTTGAAACGATGCACCTCGTCGACGAACAGCAGCGTTCCCTTGCCCATCTCGCGCCGGGCCCGCGCTGCGTCGAACGCCTTCTTCAGATCGGCGACGCCGGAAAATACCGCCGAGAGCTGCTCGAAATGCAGTGCGGTGGTATCCGCCAAAAGCCGCGCCACCGTGGTCTTGCCGGTGCCGGGCGGTCCCCAGAAAATCAGCGATCCCAGCGTGCGCGTTTGCAGCATGCGTGTCAGCGCGCCGTCGGGGCCCAGGATATGATCCTGGCCGACGACATCGGCGAGCGTACGCGGTCGCAGCCGGTCGGCAAGCGGATGCGGCGCGTCCTGCTCCAGCCCCGCGGCAGCGAACAGGGTTGCGCCCTCGCGTGGTCGTTTCGGGCTCATCCGCCCAGCGTGACGTTGATCTGCTGGCCGCCGCGCACCAGCGTGATGCGCCAGACCCGCGATGAATCCTTTGTCGCCTTCTCCAGATCGCTGGTCTTGCCGATCTTCTGGCTGTTCACCGCCAGGATGATGTCGCCCTTCTGGAAGCCGACATTGGCAGCGGTGGTGTCGTCGCCGATCTCGGTGACGACGACGCCTTCGGTGTCGGCATCCAGATGCAACTCGTCGGCGACTGCCGGCGAAATGTTGGCGACTTTTGCGCCCTGGAACGGAGAACGCGACGTCAGCACGATTTCGTTGCGCCCGCCATCGGGCGCGGTTTCGAGCGGCACCGTCAGCTTGACCGGCTTTCCAGCGCGCTGCGCGTCGATCTGCGCGGTGCCGCCGAGCGGACGGGTCGCGAAGCGATAGTCGAAGGCATTGGGGTCCTCGACCTCCTGCCCGTCGATCGCAACGATCAGGTCGGAGGATTTCAGCCCGGCGCGCGCCGCCGGGCTGCCCGCAACGACGCTTGCGACCAGCGCGCCGCTCGGCAGCTTGAGCCCGAGGCTTTCCGCGATCTCCGGCGTCACCGCCTGCAGCCGCGCGCCGAGCCATGGGCGCTTCACTGCCTTGACGCCGCTCTTGGCGGAGGCAACGACCACGCGCACCATATTCGCTGGGATCGCAAAGCCGATGCCCTGCGATCCGCCGGAGCGCGAATAGATCGCGGTGTTGATGCCGGCGAGGTGCCCGGTCATGTCGACCAGCGCGCCACCGGAATTGCCGGGGTTGATCGGGGCATCGGTCTGGATGAAGAACTGGTAGTCGGTGATGCCGACTTGCGTGCGGGCGAGCGCCGAGATGATGCCATGCGTCACGGTCTGCCCGACGCCGAAGGGATTGCCGATCGCGAGCACCACGTCGCCGACCATCAATTCATCGGAATTGGCGAAATCCAGCGTCGGGAATTTCTCGTGCGTGCCCTTCAGCCGCAGCACGGCAAGGTCGGAACGGCTGTCCTTGAGCACGATCTCGGCCTCGAACTCGCGCTTGTCCGCGAGCGATACCTTGACCTGATCGGCGCCCTCGATGACGTGGACGTTGGTGACGACGAGGCCGCTCGTGTCGACCATCACGCCTGATCCGAGCGAGCGCTGCATCTGCTCGGGCTGGCCGGGGTTGCCGAAAAAGCGGCGGAAGATCGGATCGTCCAGGAACGGATTGTGGTCCTGAACCATTTTCGCGGCATAGACGTTCACCACCGCCGGCTGCACTCGCTGCACGATCGGCGCGTAGGATAGTCTGAGCTCGGCCGCAGACGCCGGCACGCGGCGATCTTGCGCCAACGAAGGCGTTGCGAGAAAGGCTGCAATGGACAGCGCAGCCAGTGAGCGAGTTAGCGTCATATGGAAAATCCTGGAGATCATAGCCTTCGAGATGGACAGGTTGCAGGCGGTAAAAGCGCAAGCTAGGCCGCGCGATCGGGCGCCTTGATTGGGTGTGGCGCGCTCGCGCAGGACAGCCGTTCCTGATGGCTTTCGCCCCAGGCCTTCAGCGTATCGATGACGGGGCGCAGGCTCTCGCCGATCTGCGACAGGCAGTACTCCACCCGCGGCGGCACCTCGGCATACACTTTTCGAATGATGAGCCGGTCGTCCTCGAGCGCGCGGAGCTGCTTGGTCAGCATGCGCTGGGTGATGCCGGGCATCCGGCGCCGCAGCTCGCCGAAGCGCTGCGTTCCCTCTTGCAGGTGATAGAGAATGACGCCTTTCCACTTGCCGTCGATCAGATCGAGCGTCGCCTCGACCGCGCAGCCTGGCCGGTGCGCGAAATTCTGCCGTTTCATACGAGGTTTCCCTAGGCTTTTCTGGGGTCTTTTCCAATAGTATCCAAACAGGGACTATATCCCTGAATTTACAGTACTTGCCAAATGGGTGCTAGAGCGAGAATTAGGGACAGAGCGAGAATTAGGGACAATGGCGATTGCGCCATCACATTGGAGACAACGGGCATGAAAGCCGTCGGATACAAGAAATCCCTCCCCGTCGATGCCGCTGATGCATTAATCGATTTCGAAACTGCGAAACCGGAACCGCGCGGCCGCGATATCCGCGTCGCGGTGCAGGCGATCTCGGCCAACCCCGTCGATTACAAGGTCCGCAAGCGCGCCGCCCCGCCGGAAGGCGAGACCAAGATCTTGGGATATGACGCGGCCGGCGTGGTCGATGCGGTCGGTCCCGAGGTCACGCTGTTCAAGCCGGGTGATGAGGTTTTCTATGCCGGCTCGATCCAGCGCCAGGGCACCAATTCGGAGTTTCATCTGGTCGACGAGCGCATCGTCGGCAACAAGCCGAAGACGCTGTCGTTTGCGCAAGCCGCAGCCCTGCCGCTGACATCGATCACGGCGTGGGAGCTGTTGTTCGACCGCCTCGGCGCGGTGCCGGGAAAGAGCGTCGATCCGCGCACGCTTCTGATCACCGGCGGCGCCGGCGGCGTCGGCTCGATCCTGATCCAGCTCGCGCGCCGGCTCACCGGGTTGACGGTGCTCGCCACCGCGACGCGGCCGCAATCGCAGCAATGGTGCCTCGAGCTCGGCGCGCATGCCGTGATCGATCACGCCAAGCCGATGAAGGAGCAGATCGAGAAATTGAAAGTACCGCCGGTCGCGCTGGTCGCAAGCCTTACCTTCACCGACCAGCACTACAAGGCGATCGCCGATTTCATGGCGCCGCAAGGAAAATTCGGACTGATCGATGATCCCCCCGAATTCACTGTCAGCGTGTTCAAGGGCAAGGCGATCTCGATCCACTGGGAATCGATGTTCACCCGCTCCTCGTTCCAGACACCGGACATGATCGGCCAGCACGCTCTTTTGAACGACGTCGCCGACCTTATCGACAAGGGCGTGCTGCGCACTACGCTCGACCAGACCTTTGGCACCATCAACGCCGCCAATCTAAAGCGCGCCCACGCGCTATTGGAATCCGGCAAATCGCGCGGCAAGATCGTGCTGGAGGGGTGGTAGCCGTTAAGAAGAAGTAGGGTGGGCAAAGGCGCACTTGCGCCGTGCCCACCATTGCCAGATTTTGGTTTGAAATGGTGGGCACGCTTTCGCTTTGCCACCCTGCGATTTTCTGTCCCGGGAGTTGTCATTGCGAGCAAAACGAAGCAATTCAGAGTCACGACAAAGCTCTGGATTGCTTCGTCGCTTCGCTCCTCGCAATGACGGCCCGCCCCTCACACCGCCACGCCTTCCACAAAAATCAGCCGCCGCTCCAGCGCGGTCCGGCGCACCTTGAGTGCTTCGGCGTATTCGGGCGACGCATACCATTCACGCAATCTTTCCATCGACGGAAATTCGACCACGACGATGTTCTTGGGCGGCGGCTCGCCCTCCGCTACACTGGCGGCGCCGTTGCGAACGAGGTAGCGCCCGCCACATTGCGCGATCGAATTGGCGGCGATGGTGCGGTAGGTCTCGATCGCGACCGGATCGCGCACGTCGAGTTCGGATATGACATAGGCGGACATTGTTCACCTCATGCGATCGAATTGACGATGCCGCCTTCGGCGCGGAGCGCCGCGCCGTTGGTGGCGGAAGCTTCCTTCGAGGCGACATAGACCACCATGTTGGCGATTTCATCGACGCTCGCAAAGCGCTGCAAGAGTGAGGTCGGGCGATGCTGCTTGACGAAGTTGGCCGCCGCCTCAGCTTCCGATTGGCCGTTCTGCTTGGCGAGAACTCTTGACAAAAGTTTCCACGCCTTCCGACAGCGTCGGTCCGGGCAGGACCGAGTTGACGGTCACCGCGGTGCCGCGGGTCAATTCCGCAAGTCCCCGCGCCAGCGCGATCTGCGCGGTCTTGGTGACGCCATAGTGGATCATTTCCTTCGGGATGTTCAGCCCGGATTCGGAGGAGATGAAGACGATGCGGCCCCAGTTGCGCTTCAGCATGCCCTGCATGTAGGCGCGCGAAAGCCGCACCCCCGACATCACATTGACCTCGAAGAAGCGGGCCCAATCCTCGTCGGGAATTTCGAAGAAGTCTTTCGGCTCGAAAATTCCGGCGTTATTGATGAGGACATCCGCCTCCGGCAGCGCTGCGACGAGCGCCTTGCAGCCGGCCGCGGTCGAGACGTCAGCGGCAATGCCGCCGACCTTGGCTCCGACAACAGCTTCCGCCAATTTTGCGACCGCGGCGTCGAGCTTTGCCTGACTACGGCCGTTGAGCACCACATTGGCGCCTGAATCCGCGAGACCTTTGGCGATCGCATAACCAATGCCGGCCGTAGATCCCGTGACAAGCGCGGTTTTTCCGGAAAGATCGATGTTCATGGGGTACCTCCATCAAATCTCCAGGAGATATGTTGCCTAATGAGGCAATCGCAATCGGTGTATCGGTGTTATGCATATCGAGCTTCTCGGCGGCAGGTCTTTCGGGATCGCGCGCCACTGACAGGCGGTCGAGAGAATGTACATCAGGCCGTTCACCCCCTCCCGCATGATCACCGTGCGCTTGCCACCGCCAGTCTTGCCCGGCGGGATCAGCGGTTCGACCAGTCCCCATTCGTCGTCGGTCAGATCACTCGGATATCGCAACCTGCTACAACCCGCATTCGGGGCGTGGATAAGAGCCTCGATCAGCGGCGTTTCACCGAGGCGCTTTCCGCGCTCGACGACACGATGTCTTCGGTCAACCTGCGTCGTCCCCTGATGCCCATAAAACTGCATGCCAATCTGACGACGCTCGCCCTCAAGGTCCGCCGGGTCGCGGCCGAGGAAGAGCAGGATCGCAGCCGCCGCGAGGCGATGGCGGATGCTGCGCTCAAATGGACCGATCGCGTGCTGGGTGTTCTGCCGAGCAATCCGGAAGCATGCTGGCATCTCGACTAGCACCAGCCTTGGCTGGTTCGTCTGCAATGCCTCTATGCCCGTGCGACCGCCTTCGCGCTGCGCGCGGTGCCCGATGCATCGGCCGCGAATGCCGCCCTGAACCTGGCGCAAAGCGAGCTCGACCGGTTCCTGCTCCCGGTCAATCCCAGCTGGCACGGCAACGGGAGCGCCGCGGTTCGCACCCTTCGCGTCCGGATACCGGGTTGAGCAGGCTTGGCAGATGCCCAACAAAAAAGCGGCGCGAAGACGCGCCGCTTTTTTTGCTTTCTTTCCTCGTCCCAGCGAAGGCCGGGACCCATAACCACAGGCTCTCGCTTTGCGGAAGATCGCCGGACCGCGCGGCGGCGCTCTATGCCGCTTCCGCGGCCCCTTCCTGCACTGGGCCGGAATCCTGGCCCTTGGCGTCGACGTCGCGGTCCACGAACTCGATCACGGCCATCGCGGCGTTGTCCCCGTAGCGGAAGCCGGCCTTGATGATCCGTGTGTAACCGCCCTGGCGGTCCTTGTAGCGAGTGGCGAGGGTATCGAACAACTTGCGGACCTGGTCCTTGTCGCGCATCTCAGAGATTGCCTGCCGGCGCATGGCGAGCCCGCCCTTCTTGCCGAGCGTGACCAGCTTCTCCACGATCGGGCGCAATTCCTTCGCCTTCGGCAGCGTGGTGACGATCTGCTCGTGCTTGATCAGGGCTGCGCACATGTTGGCAAACATCGCGCGCCGATGCTCGGCGGTGCGATTAAGCTTGCGATGAACCTTGCCGTGACGCATGGCGTCTCTCCTACCTAAACCCTGTCATTCCGGACGACGCGACGCGTCGATCCGGAATCTCGATATACAACTGCGGGATTCCGGGTTCGCGCCAACACGCGCCCCGGAACGACGAAATCAGTAATGATCCTCGAAGCGCTTGGCCAGTTCGTCGATGTTCTCCGGCGGCCAGCCCGGCACTTCCATGCCGAGATGCAGACCCATCTGGGCCAGCACTTCCTTGATCTCGTTCAGCGACTTGCGGCCGAAGTTCGGGGTGCGCAGCATCTCGGCTTCCGACTTCTGCACGAGGTCGCCGATATAGACGATGTTGTCGTTCTTCAGGCAGTTGGCCGAGCGAACCGACAGTTCGAGCTCGTCGACCTTCTTGAGGAAGGCCGGGTTGAAGGCGAGATCGGGGATGATCTCCTGGGTGACTTCCTTGCGCGGCTCTTCGAAGTTGACGAATACGTTGAGCTGATCCTGCAGGATGCGCGCGGCGTAGGCCACCGAATCCTCCGGCGAGATCGCGCCGTTGGTCTCGATCGTCATGGTCAATTTGTCGTAATCGAGGATCTGGCCCTCGCGGGTGTTCTCGACTCTGTAGGAGACCTTGCGCACCGGCGAGAACAGGCTGTCGACCGGGATCAGGCCGATCGGCGCGTCCTCGGGCCGGTTGCGTTCGGCGGCGACATAGCCTTTGCCGGTCGCGACCGTGAACTCCATGCGGATTTCCGCGCCCTCGTCCAGCGTGCAGATCTGCAGGTCCGGATTGAGCACCATGACGTCGCCGACGGTCTGGATGTCGCCGGCGGTGACGACGCCCGGACCCTGCTTCTTTACGACCATGCGCTTGGGGCCTTCGCCTTGCATCTTGATCGAGATATCCTTGATGTTGAGCACGATGTCGGTGACGTCCTCGCGAACGCCCGCGATCGAGGAGAACTCGTGCAGCACGCCGTCGATGTGCACCGACTGCACGGCGGCGCCCTGCAGCGAGGACAACAGGATGCGCCGCAGCGCGTTGCCGAGCGTCTGGCCGAAGCCGCGCTCGAGCGGCTCTGCGACCAGCGTCGCAAAGCGGTTTGCATCGGTGCCGGGAGCTACCTGGAGCTTGTTCGGCCGTATAAGCTCTTGCCAATTCTTCTGGATCGTCACTGTTTCACCCTCAGGCCAGTCAATCTGATTACTGGCGTTGGAGACCGCGGATCAGTCCGCGCCGCAAAATTCCAAAAAACCACCGCAGGCGGCAGAACCGCCTGGGTAAATCAAAGGTCAGACCCGCCGACGCTTGCGCGGGCGGCAGCCGTTATGCGGGATCGTCGTCACGTCGCGGATCGAGGTGACGGTGAAGCCCGCGGCCTGCAGCGCGCGCAACGCCGATTCGCGGCCCGATCCGGGACCGGCAACCTCGACTTCGAGCGTGCGCATGCCGTGTTCCTGCGCCTTCTTGGAAACGTCCTCCGCCGCAACCTGCGCGGCATAAGGGGTCGACTTGCGCGACCCCTTGAACCCCATCGTTCCCGCCGACGACCAGGCGATGGTGTTGCCCTGCGCGTCGGTGATGGTGATGGTGGTGTTATTGAACGACGAGTTGACGTGCGCGACGCCGGAGGCGATGTTCTTGCGCTCACGACGGCGTACGCGGGTGGCTTCCTTGCCCATTCCAAAACCTTTCCTAGCGATATCAACGCCGCCGTAACGCCAGCGGCTACACCTAAAGGGCGAGTAGCGAGTGGCGAATAGAAACTATTCGCCACTCCCTATTCGCTATTCGCCAAACTTACTTTTTCTTGCCGGCGATCGACTTGGCCGGCCCCTTGCGCGTACGCGCGTTGGTGTGGGTGCGCTGACCGCGCACCGGCAATCCGCGGCGATGACGCAAGCCGCGGTAGCAGCCGAGATCCATCAGCCGCTTGATGTTGATACCGGTCTCGCGACGAAGATCGCCCTCGACGATGTAGTCGCGGTCGATCACTTCGCGGATCTGCAGGACTTCCTGATCGCTCAACTGGCTGACGCGGCGATCCTCGGGGATCTTCACCTTCTCGATGATGTCGGCCGCGCTCTTCGAGCCGATGCCATGGATGTACTGGAGCGCGATCAAGACGCGCTTGTTGGTCGGGATATTCACGCCGGCAATACGGGCCACGGACTTCTCTCCTGTCGCCAATTCCTCGACGGAACGGGCTTTAAGTTCTTGCTATCTCGGGCAGATGTCCGCAAACGCGAA
This sequence comes from uncultured Alphaproteobacteria bacterium, assembly GCA_963822795.1. GTDB lineage: Bacteria > Pseudomonadota > Alphaproteobacteria > Rhizobiales > Xanthobacteraceae > Bradyrhizobium. Next base: position 423,176 of record CAWGJM010000038.1, on the reverse strand, counting down.
CACCCGACGCCCTCCCCTTGGATTTTCCGGGGCCCGGCACCGTTGAAAACTATCCGACTTGGATGCTGCGCTTATTAATGGATTGAACCCCGTTTCGTCAACTGCCTCTATGCTTTAGCCCGTTTTTTCGTGAGCTTTTTTGCAGGCCGCTTTGAGGCCATTTTGACTGCCTTCTTCGCCGCCCCGGCAGCCCGCTTGCTGGCCTTCCAGACCGCCCTTTTGGGCGCTTTGGCGGCCTTTTTAGCGCCCGCCCAGGCCTTGGCTGCCGGTTTGGGGCTCCTTACCGCCTTCCTGGCGGTCTTATGAGTTCCCTTGCCGGTTCCCTTGCCAGCTGCTTTGACGCTGTGCTTGGCCGGCTCGGCCGCATGGGCGGCCTTGCTTTCCACCGCCCCGATCGCGGTCAGGATGCGGTTAATTTCACGGGTGACCTGCTCGATGGTCATCATGCCGTCGACGGTCAGAAGCTTGCGCCGTTCAGAATAGTAGTGAATCAGCGGCTCGGTCAGCGCGCGGTAGCTGGCGAGGCGCTTGGTCAGGACTTCCGGCGTATCGTCGATACGCACTTCTTCGCCGCGCGCCCTTGTCTCCTCGGCGCGGGTCTCGACGCGCTGCAGCAGCGCGCTTTCATTGACGCGAAGCTCGACCACGGCGTCGAGCTTCATGTGCTTCTTCTTCAGGAGCTCATCCAGCGCCTCGGCCTGCGGCACCGTGCGCGGAAAACCGTCGAGGATGAACCCCTTGGCCGCGTCGGGCTGGTCGATTCGATCGGAAATAATGCCGACGACGATATCGTCCGGCACCAATCCACCGCTCGCCATGACATCCTTGGCCTTCAGCCCAACCGGCGTTTGCGCCGCAACCGCCGCCCGCAGCATCTCGCCGGTCGAAAGCTGGATGATGCCGTGACGATGGACCAGCCGTTGCGCCTGGGTTCCCTTGCCCGACCCCGGCGGTCCAAGAAGAATCAGTCTCATGCGTGTTCGCCCCCCGGCTTGGTGAGCGAATGTTCCGCGCACCTCTTTGTTGGTTCTAGAGCATGATCCGGAAAAGTGGATACCGGTTTTCCGAAATAACATGCTCAATCAGAAACCTAGAGCGCGATGCTCCCATCGCGCTCCAGGACCGCGCCGGCCGAAAATCAGCGGCGCCGGCCTCGCAATTTCGACTTCCTGATCAGCCCCTCATACTGATGGGCGAGCAGATAGCCCTGAACCTGCGCCACCGTGTCCATGGTGACGCTGACCACGATCAAAAGCGAGGTCCCGCCAAAGTAGAACGGCACCGACGCATAGGAAATCAGAATTTCCGGAATCAGGCAGACGATCGCAAGATAGATCGCGCCGAGCACGGTGATGCGCGACAGCACGTAATCGATGTATTCGGCGGTGCGCTCGCCGGGGCGGATGCCCGGAATGAAGCCACCATGCTTCTTGAGGTTGTCGGCGGTCTCGGTCGGGTTGAACACGATCGCGGTGTAGAAGAACGCGAAGAACACGATCAGCGCGAGATATAGGATCAAGAACAGCGGGCGACCGTGGCCGAGCTGGGTCGTGATCCACTGGAACCATTCTGGCCCCTTGCCAGCGTTGAAGTTGGCGACCGTGGTCGGCAGCAGCAACAGCGAGGACGCAAAGATCGGGGGGATCACACCCGAGGTGTTGAGCTTGAGCGGCAGATGCGAGGACTGGCCCTCGAACATCTTGTTGCCGACCTGGCGCTTCGGATACTGGATCAGAAGCCTGCGCTGCGCGCGTTCCATGAACACGATAAAGGCGATCACCGCGACCGCCATCAAGATCACGATCAGGATCAGCCCGGTCGACAGCGCGCCCTGGCGGCCGAGTTCCAGCATGTTGGCGAGCGCGGAAGGCAGTTCCGCGACGATGCCGGAGAGAATGATCAGGGAAATGCCGTTGCCGATGCCGCGCGAGGTGATCTGCTCGCCCAGCCACATCAGGAACATGGTGCCGCCGGTCAGCGTGATCGCGGTCGAGAGGCGGAAGAACAGGCCGGGGTCGCTGACGACGTTGCCGGCGCCCTCGAGGCCCACCGCGATACCGTAGGACTGGAACGCGGCGAGCAGCACCGTGAGATAGCGGGTATACTGGTTCAGCGTCTTGCGGCCGGCCTCGCCTTCCTTCTTCAGCGCCTCGAGCTGCGGCGACACCGTGGTCAGGAGCTGAATGATGATGGAAGCCGAGATATACGGCATGATGTTTAGCGCGAAGATCGCCATGCGGTGAATGCCGCCGCCGGCGAACATGTTGAACATGCCGAGAATGCCGCCCGCCTGGGTCTTGAAAACCTGCTCCCAGATGTTGGGATCGATGCCGGGCAGCGGAATATAGGTGCCGAGGCGGTAGACCAGCAGCGCGCCCAGGGTGAACCAGATGCGCTTCTTCAGTTCGTCGGCTTTCGCGAATGCGCCGAAATTGAGGTTTGCCGCCAGTTGTTCCGCTGCTGAGGCCATGTGAGGCTTTCTCCCGCCGCCCTTTGCGCCGTCCTGCGCCGCAAAGGGCGGGGCAATCGGCAGACGCCGGACATTATTTGGTGCTCGGCTTCAATAAGTCCATCGTCAAGTCCGGCGGACGGACCGCCGAAGCGGGCGATGACGCAGATGTTACGCCGCCTCGCCTTCTTCCTTCGCCGGCGCCAGGATCTTGACCGTGCCGCCGGCCTTCTCGACCGCGGCCACCGCCGATTTCGACGCGCCGTGAACCTCGATATTCACCTTCGCCTTGATCTCGCCGCGGCCGAGCAGCCGCACGCCGGCCTTGGCGCGGCGCAGCACGCGCGACTTCACCAGCGATTCGGCGTTGATGACGCTGCCCGCATCGAGCAGCTTGGCGTCGATCGCCTGCTGAATGCGGTCGAGATTGACCTCGGCGAATTCGAGCCGGAAGATGTTGTTGAAGCCGCGCTTGGGCAGGCGCCGATGCAGCGGCATCTGGCCGCCTTCGAAACCCTTGATGCGCACGCCGGAACGCGCGGTCTGGCCCTTGCCACCGCGGCCCGAGGTCTTGCCCTTGCCTGAACCAATGCCGCGGCCGACGCGCATGCGCTTTTTGCGCGAGCCGGCATTGTCGGCGATATCGCTGAGCTTCATCGCCCTGTCTCCTGTTACCTGTTACTCGCCGACGACGCGGACGAGATGTTGAACCTTCTCGATCATGCCGCGCACCGCCGGCGTATCCGGCAGCTCGGTGACCCGGCCGATTTTGTTGAGCTTGAGCCCGATCAGCGTCGAACGCTGCGAGTGGTGGCGGCGGATCGGACTGCCGGTCTGCTCGACCTTGATCGTCTTTGCGGCCTTGGCCATCGTGATAACTCCGAAAAGCGCATCTCGCGCGTCTGATTAGTCGGCGGATGCCTCGGCATCGCCGCCGACGCGGCGCGCCTGCAGCGCGGACACCTTGATGTTGCGGCGCGCTGCGACCGAACGCGGCGAATCCTGATGCTTCAGCGCGTCGAAGGTTGCGCGTACCATGTTGTAGGGGTTGGACGAGCCGATCGACTTCGCCACCACGTCCTGGATGCCGAGCGTCTCGAACACCGCGCGCATCGGGCCGCCGGCGATGATGCCGGTACCGGCCGGCGCCGCGCGCAGATAGACGCGCCCCGCGCCGTGACGGCCGGCGATGTCGTGATGCAGCGTGCGGCCTTCGCGCAGCGCCACCCGCGTCAGGTTGCGCTTGGCCGACTCGGTCGCCTTGCGGATCGCTTCCGGCACTTCGCGCGCCTTGCCGTGGCCGAAACCGACCCGGCCCTTTTGGTCGCCGATCACCACCAACGCCGCAAAGCCGAAGCGCTTGCCGCCCTTGACCACCTTCGCCACACGGTTGATGTGGACGAGCTTGTCGACGAACTCGCTGTCGCGCTCCTCGCGCTCCCTGCTCCGTTCGCGTCCGCCGCGTTCGCGTTCACCTGCCATGGTGTTTTCCAATCTCTGGGAGGCTTAAGCCTCTGTCCTCGTATCCGTCCAAAACCCAACATATTGCTTGAGTATGATCTGTTTCGGAAAACCGGTAGCCAGTTTTCCGGATCATGCTCTAGAAGCTTAGCCCGCTCTCGCGTGCCGCATCGGCCAGCGCCTTGACGCGGCCGTGATAGAGATAGCTGCCGCGATCGAACACCACTTCCTTGACGCCCTTCTTCACCGCGCGCTCCGCCAGCAATTTGCCGACGGCCTTGGCGGCGTCGATATTGGCGCCGGTCTTCTCGCGCATTTCCTTTTCCAGCGACGAGGCGGACGCCAGCGTCTCGCCCTTCATATCGTCGATGACCTGCGCGTAGATGTGCTTCGAGGAGCGGAACACCGACAGACGCGGGCGACCGCCGGCGGACCGGCGCAACGACAGCCTCACGCGTTGCTTGCGCCGGGCATTGGTAAGCTTGGCTCTCGACATGACCGGCTCCGTTACTTCTTCTTGCCTTCCTTGCGGAAGATGAATTCGCCGGCATACTTCACGCCCTTGCCCTTATAGGGCTCCGGCGGCCGGTAGCTGCGGATTTCGGCGGCGACCTGGCCGACGCGCTGGATGTCGTTGCCCGTGATCGTGATCTCGGTCGGCTTCGGCACCGTGACGGTGATGCCTTCCGGGATCGCATAGACCACGTCGTGGCTGTAGCCGAGCGCGAGCTGCAGGTTCTTGCCCTGCAGCGCGGCGCGGTAGCCGACGCCGGTGATTTCGAGCTTCTTCTCGAAACCCTTGGTGACGCCGGCGACCAGGTTGGCGACCTGTGCCCGCGCGCTGCCGTACAGCGCCCGCGCGCGGTTGGTCTCGAGCCTGGGCGCGACCTTGATCGCGCCGTTGTCGAACTTCACCTCGACGTCGTCATGGACGACGAACTGAAGCTGGCCCTTCGGCCCCTTCATCTTGACGGTCTGGCCTTCGACGGTCGCGGTAACACCCGACGGCACCGACACCGGCCTCTTGCCAATGCGTGACATGGCTTAAATCCCTATCCTAGAACTTGGCGCGCATTCCTGTCGCAAAACCGGTTCCCACTTTTGCGGAATGCGCACTAGAACACCGTGAAGAGAATTTCACCGCCCACATTCGCATCGCGCGCCTGGTGGTCGGCCATGATTCCCTTCGGCGTCGACAACACCGAAATACCAAGCCCGTTATTGATCCGCGGCAGGTTCTTCACCGAGGCATAAACCCGCCGCCCCGGCTTAGAAACCCGCTCGATCTCGCGGATGACGGGCTGGCCGTCGAAATATTTCAGCTCGATCTCGAGCTCGCTGCGGCCCGAGGCATGTTCGACGCTGGCATAGCCACGGATGTAGCCCTCGGACTTCAGCACCTCGAGCACGCTGGCGCGCATCCTGGAGCCCGGGGTCGAGACCTTGGGCTTGGAGCGCATCTGCGCGTTGCGAATGCGGGTGATCAGATCGCTGATCGGATCGTGCGTTGACATGGCTTTACGACCCTCCTCTTACCAGCTCGACTTCACGAGCCCTGGAACCAGGCCCTTGGAGCCCAACTCGCGCAGCGCGATGCGGCTCAGCTTGTTCTTGCGATAGGTCGAACGCGGCCGACCGGTCAGCTCGCAACGGTTGCGGATCCGGGTCGCCGACGAGTTGCGCGGCATCTCGGCGAGCTTCAACGTCGCCGCGAACCGCTCTTCCATCGGCTTGGTCTTGTCGGCGATGATGGCCTTCAGCTTCGCCCGCTGCGGCGCCGCGTTCTTGGTCATCCGCTTGCGCCGGTTGTTCTTCTCGATCGAACTCTTCTTTGCCATGCTTGGCTCCTTACGTATCCGCGTTTGAGAGGTGGCTACCGTCTCACTGCCGGAACGGGAAATTGAATGCGGTCAACAAGGCACGTGCCTCATCGTCGGTACGCGCCGTGGTGCACACCGTGATGTCCATGCCCCACGATTCGCCTGCCTTGTCGAAGTCGATTTCGGGGAAAATGATATGCTCCTTGATGCCGAGCGAGTAGTTGCCGCGGCCATCGAAGCTCTTCGGGTTCAGCCCGCGGAAGTCGCGCACGCGCGGCAGCGCGACGGTCACGAGCCGATCGACGAACTCGTACATCTTGGCCTTGCGCAGCGTGACCTTGCAGCCGATCGGCTGGTTTTCGCGCAGCTTGTAGGTCGCGATCGCGATACGCGAATAGGTCACGACCGCCTTTTGGCCGGCGATCAGCGACAGGTCGGCCGCCGCCGTCTCCGCCTTCTTGCGGTCGTTGACGGCCTCGCCGATGCCCATGTTGAGCACGACCTTGTCCAGCCGCGGCACCTGCATGACGTTGGCATAGCCGAACTTCTCGGTCAGCTGGCCGCGGATACTCTTGTCGTATTCCGCGCGCAGGCGCGGCACATAAGCTGTCTCAGCCATCGATCTCTGCTCCCGAGCTCTTGGCGACGCGGACCTTGTTGCCGTCCGCTTGAATCTTGAATCCGATGCGCGTCGGCTTGCCGTCCTTGCCGACGTAAGCGACGTTGGACAGGTGGATTGGCTGCTCCTTGGAGATGATGCCGCCCTCCTGGGCCTGGGTCTGCTTCTGGTGGCGCTTCACCATGTTGATGCCGCGAACCAGCGCCTTGCCCTCGTCCGGATGCACCTCGAACACCTCGCCGGTGCGGCCCTTGTCGCGACCGCACAGCACGATCACCTTGTCGCCCTTGCGGATCTTGGCCGCCATCACAGCACCTCCGGGGCGAGCGAGATGATCTTCATGTGGTTCTTGGCGCGCAGCTCGCGCGGCACCGGCCCGAAGATACGGGTGCCGACCGGCTCCGACTGGTTGTTGATCAAGACGGCGGCGTTGCGGTCGAAGCGGATCACCGACCCGTCGGGACGGCGGATGTCCTTGCGGACCCGCACCACGACGGCCTTCATGACGTCGCCTTTCTTGACCTTGCCGCGCGGGATCGCTTCCTTGATCGACACGACAATGACGTCGCCCACGGTAGCATAGCGGCGCTTGGAGCCTCCAAGCACCTTGATGCACATGACACGGCGTGCGCCTGAATTGTCGGCCACGTCGAGGTTGGTCTGCATCTGAATCATTGATGCACCTCGTCCTCTTTCTGTTGGCGCTCAAGCCCAAAGCTTAAGCGGTTTTCCTGTGTTCGCCCCGGACCACGGTCCAGCGCTTCAACTTCGAGATCGGCTTGCTTTCCTCGATCCACACCATGTCGCCCGGCTTGAACTGGCTGTCCTCGTCGTGGGCGTGGTAGTTTTTCGAGCGACGGATCGTCTTCTTGTAGATCGGATGGGTGAAGCGGCGATCGACGCGCACCACCACCGTCTTGGCTTGCTTGTCGCTGACGACCACGCCCTGAAGGGTACGTTTCGGCATCGGTTAAGTCCCTTACTTCTTCTTGGCGCGCTGCTGCGCGGCAATGGTCTTGATGCGGGCGATGTCGCGGCGGGCTTCGCGCATCCGCGAGGTGTTCTCCAGCTGCCCGGTGGCGCGCTGGAAACGCAGGTTGAAGCGCTCCTTCTTCAGATTGAGGACGGCATCGTCCATCTGATCGGGGCTCATGGCGCGGATGTCGGCGGTTTTCATTTCAGCCATGACCGGTTACTCCGCAATGCGTTCGACGAAGCGCGTCTTGATCGGCAGCTTGGCGGCGGCAAGATCCAGCGCTTCCTTCGCGGTCTGCACGGTCACCCCGTCGATCTCGAATATCATCCGGCCGGGCTTGACGCGGGCGACCCACAGTTCCGGCGTGCCCTTGCCGGAGCCCATGCGGACTTCCGCCGGCTTCTTTGACACGGGAACGTCGGGGAAAATGCGGATCCAGACGCGCCCTGCACGCTTCATGTGACGGGTCAGCGCGCGGCGGGCGGCCTCGATCTGGCGCGCGGTGACGCGGTCGGGCTCGATCGCCTTGAGGCCGAACTGGCCGAACGACAAGGTCGCGCCCGAAGTGGCAACGCCGTGGATACGGCCCTTATGCGCCTTCCGGAACTTGGTCTTCTTTGGTTGCATCATGGCTTTAAGCCCTCAAACCTTCTCAAATGCCTCAGGCGGCGTCGCGGCGCGGCCGCGAACTCTCGCCCTCGGCCATCTTCTTGTCCTGCGCCATCGGGTCGTGCTCGAGGATTTCGCCCTTGAAGATCCAGACCTTGACGCCGCAGGTGCCGAAGGTGGTGAACGCGGTCGCAACGCCGTAGTCGATGTCGGCGCGCAGCGTGTGCAGCGGCACCCGGCCCTCGCGATACCACTCCATGCGCGCGATTTCCGCGCCGCCGAGCCGGCCTGAGCAGTTGATACGGATGCCCTCGGCGCCGAGACGCATCGCCGACTGCACCGCGCGCTTCATGGCGCGGCGGAACGCAACACGGCGCTCGAGCTGCTGCGCGATCGATTCGGCGACCAGCGTGGCGTCGAGCTCGGGCTTCCTTATTTCGACGATGTTGATGACGACGTCGGAGGCGGTGATGTCGGCGACCCTCTTGCGCAGCTTGTCGATGTCGGCGCCCTTCTTGCCGATCACCACGCCGGGACGCGCCGAGTGAATGGTGACGCGGCACTTCTTGTGCGGGCGCTCGATCACGATGCGCGCCACGGCTGCCTGCTTCAATTCCTTGTGCAGGATCTCCCGGATCTTGACGTCCTCGTGCAACAGCTTGCCGTACTCGTTCTTGCCGGCGAACCAGCGCGAGTCCCAGGTCCGGTTGATGCCGAGACGCAGCCCGATCGGATTGATCTTTTGACCCATCGTATTCTCCTGCGCGCTGTTTAAGCGCTCGCCTCGACCTGACGAACCACGATCGTCAGCTGCGAAAATGGTTTGAACACACGGCCCGAACGGCCCCGGCCGCGCGGCGCGAAACGCTTCATCACGATGCCGTTGCCGACATGTGCTTCCGAGACGACCAGCTCGTCGACATCGAGATCGTGATTGTTCTCGGCGTTGGCGATCGCCGATTCCAGGCACTTCTTGACGTCGACCGCGATCCGCTTGCGCGAGAACTGCAGGTCGGCGAGCGCAGCCGAAGCCTTCCTGCCGCGGATCAGCTGCGCGACCAGGTTGAGCTTCTGCGGGCTGACCCGCAGCATCCGGGCGACCGCCTTGGCCTCATTGTCCGCGAGGCTTCGTTCGCGCTTTGCTTTGCTCATCGCTTAATCCTCAAGCCTTTTTGGCTTTCTTGTCGCCCGAATGGCCGTGGAAGGTCCGGGTCGGCGAGAACTCGCCGAACTTGTGACCGACCATTTCCTCGTTGACCGAGACCGGCACGTGCTTCTGGCCGTTGTAGACGCCGAACACCAGGCCTACGAACTGCGGCAGGATGGTCGAGCGGCGGCTCCAGATCTTGATCACATCATGTCGGCCGGACGCGCGCGCGGCATCTGCCTTCTTCAGCAGCGAGCCTTCGACGAACGGGCCTTTCCAGACTGAACGAACCATGTCCGACTTTCCTTACTTCTTCCGCTTGTGGCGGCTTAGGAGAATGAATTTGTTGGTCGACTTGTTGGTGCGGGTCTTCTTGCCCTTGGTCGGCTTGCCCCACGGGGTCACCGGGTGGCGGCCGCCCGAGGTGCGGCCTTCGCCGCCGCCATGCGGGTGATCGATCGGATTCATCGAGACGCCGCGATTATGCGGCCGGCGGCCCATCCAGCGCTTGCGGCCGGCCTTGCCGATCGAGATGTTCATGTGGTCGGGGTTCGACACCGCGCCGATGGTGCCGCGGCAGCGACCGTGAACCAGGCGCTGCTCGCCCGAGTTCAGGCGCACGATGACGTAGTCCTGGTCGCGGCCGACGACCTGGGCGTAGGTGCCGGCGGAACGCGCGAGCTGCCCACCCTTACCGATCTTGGTCTCGATATTGTGGACAATGGTGCCGATCGGCATGTTGCCGAGCGGCATCACATTGCCCGGCTTCACGTCGACATGGTTGCCGGCGACGATGGTGTCGCCGACCGCAAGCCGCTGCGGCGCGAGGATATAGGCGAGCTCGCCGTCCTGATACTTGATCAGCGCGACGAAGGCGGTGCGGTTCGGGTCGTATTCGAGCCGCTCGACGGTCGCGGGAGCGTCGAGCTTGCCGCGCTTGAAATCGACTAGGCGATAGGCCTGCTTGTGGCCGCCGCCGCGGAAACGTACGGTGATGCGGCCGGTATTGTTGCGGCCACCGTTGGACTGCTTGCCCTCGGTCAACGCCTTGATCGGCTTGCCCTTGTAGAGCGCCGAGCGATCGACCATGACCAGCTGGCGCTGGCCGGGGGTCGTCGGATTGTAGGTCTTCAATGCCATCGTCGTATAGCCTTATAGTCCGGTGGTCACGTCGATGCGGTGGCCCTCTTCGAGGGTCACGATCGCGCGCTTGGAGTCAGACTGCGAACCGAAGTTGCCGCGGAACACCTTGGTCTTGCCTTTGCGCACCAGCGTGTTGACGCTCTTGACCTTGACGTCGAACAGCCTCTCGACCGCTTCCTTGATCTGCGGCTTGGTCGCCTTGGCCGCGACCTTGAACAGAACCTTGTTGTGCTCGGAGGCAAGCGTCGCCTTTTCGGTCACAACCGGCGAGACGATGATTTCATAATGGCGCGGATCGATGGTCTTCATTTGAAGCGCGCCTCCAGCGCATCGATCGCCGCCTTGGTCAAAACCAGCTTCTGGCGACGCAGGATGTCGTAGACATTGATGCCCTGGATCGGCAGCACGTCCATGTTCGGGATGTTGCGGGCGGCAACGGCAAAGCCGTTATGCAGTTCGGCGCCGTCGATGATCAGCGCGTTGGTCAAGCCCAGACCGGAGAAGTGTCCGGCCAACGCCTTGGTCTTGGCGGCTTCCAGCTTCGCCGCCTCGAGCACGACGATATCGCCGTCCTTGGCCTTGGCCGAGAGCGCGTGCTTGAGCGCCAGCGCGCGGACCTTCTTCGGCAGGTCGGTGGCATGCGAGCGCAGCACCGGACCGAACGCACGGCCGCCGCCGCGGAACTGCGGCACGCGGGCGGAACCGTGACGGGCGCCGCCGGTGCCCTTCTGCTTGTACATCTTCTTGCCGGTGCGCCAGACGTCGGCGCGGCCTTGCACCTTGTGGGTGCCGGCCTGGCGCTTGTTGAGCTGCCATTGCACGCAGCGAGCGATGATATCCTTGCGCGGCTCGAGACCGAAAATCTCGTCCGAGAGCTGGACGGAGCCGGCGGCTTTACCGTCGAGGGTTGTGACTTTCAGTTCCATCTCACGCGCCTTCCTTCTCGGCCGGCGCTTCCGCAGCCTGCTCGCCGGCGACCTTGAACTTGCCGGGCTTCGGCGCTTCCTTCGGCAGCGGCTTCTTCACCGCGTCGCGCACCGAGATCCAGCCGCCCTTGGAGCCGGGAACGGCGCCTTCGACCAGGATCAGGCCGCGCTCGACGTCGGTCTGCACCACGCGCAGATTGAGCGTGGTGATGCGGTCGACGCCCATGTGGCCGGGCATCTTCTTGTTCTTCCAGGTCTTGCCGGGGTCCTGGCGGCCGCCGGTCGAACCGATCGAACGGTGCGAGACCGACACGCCGTGGGTGGCACGCAGGCCACCGAAATTCCAGCGCTTGATGCCGCCGGCGAAACCCTTGCCGATCGAAGTGCCGGTGACGTCGACGAACTGGCCGACGACGAAATGGTCGGCCTGGATTTCGGCGCCGACCGGGATCAGCGCGTCCTGCGACACGCGGAATTCCGCGACTTTGCGTTTCGGCTCGACCTTGGCGACGGCGAACTGGCCGCGCTCGGCCTTCGGCATATAGACGGTCTTGCGACTGCCTGAGCCGAGCTGCAGGGCGACATAACCGTTCTTCTCGGTCGTGCGGTGGCCCAGCACCTGGCAATTGCCGAGCTTCAGCACGGTTACGGGGATATGTTCGCCGGCCTCCGTAAAGACCCGCGTCATCCCGACCTTTTGTGCGATCACTCCGGAGCGCATCGGCGTGCTTCCTGTTCTTTCTGTCCGCTTGGCTCGCGGACTCGATTCCAAAAAATCAGAGCTTGATCTCGACGTCGACGCCGGCGGCCAGATCGAGCTTCATGAGGGCATCGACGGTCTGCGGGGTCGGGTCGACAATGTCGAGAAGGCGCTTGTGCGTGCGCATCTCGAATTGCTCGCGGCTCTTCTTGTCGACATGCGGCGAACGGTTGACGGTGAACTTCTCGATGCGGGTCGGCAGCGGAATGGGTCCGCGAACCTGTGCGCCGGTCCGTTTCGCCGTATTTACGATCTCTCGCGTCGACGTATCGAGAATCCGATGGTCGAACGCCTTGAGACGTATGCGAATATTCTGGCCGTTCATTGCCTTAGTCTTTCTCTGGTGGGTGGCGAGTAGCGAACAGCGAATGGATTATTCCACCCGCTACTCGCCAGTCCCTATTCGCTTGCTTACTCGATGATGCTCGCGACGACGCCGGCGCCGACGGTGCGGCCGCCTTCGCGGATCGCGAAGCGCAGTTGTTCTTCCATCGCGATCGGCACGATCAGGTGCACTTCCATCGAGACGTTGTCGCCCGGCATCACCATCTCGGTACCTTCGGGCAGGTGCACGACACCGGTGACGTCGGTGGTGCGGAAGTAGAACTGCGGCCGGTAGTTGGTGAAGAACGGGGTGTGACGTCCGCCCTCTTCCTTGGTCAGAATGTAGGCCGAAGCCTTGAACTTGGTGTGCGGCTTCACCGAACCCGGCTTGCACAGCACCTGACCGCGCTCAACTTCCTCGCGCTTGGTGCCGCGGAGCAGCGCACCGATGTTGTCGCCGGCCTGGCCTTGATCGAGCAGCTTGCGGAACATCTCGACGCCGGTGACGATGGTCTTCTGGGTCGCGCGCAGACCGACGATCTCGATTTCCTCACCGACCTTGATGATGCCGCGCTCGACACGGCCGGTCACCACGGTGCCGCGGCCGGAGATCGAGAACACGTCTTCCACCGGCATCAGGAACGGCTGGTCGATCGGACGCTCCGGCTGCGGAATGTACTCGTCGACATTCTTCATCAGCTCGAGGATCGCGTCGTGGCCGAGCTTTTTGTCCTTGTCTTCGAGGGCGGCCAGCGCCGAGCCCTTGATGATCGGGATCTTGTCGCCCGGGAAGTCGTACTTTGAGAGCAGCTCGCGCACCTCGAGCTCGACGAGCTCGAGCAGCTCGGGATCGTCGACCATGTCGCACTTGTTGAGGAACACCACCATCGCGGGCACGCCGACCTGCTTTGCCAACAGGATGTGCTCGCGGGTCTGCGGCATCGGGCCGTCGGCCGCCGACACCACCAGGATCGCGCCGTCCATCTGCGCCGCGCCCGTGATCATGTTCTTCACGTAGTCGGCGTGACCGGGACAATCGACGTGCGCGTAATGGCGCTTCTGGGTCTCGTATTCGACGTGTGCGGTCGAGATCGTGATGCCGCGCGCCTTCTCTTCCGGCGCCTTGTCGATCTGATCGTACGCCGTGAACGTCGCACCGCCAGTTTCCGCCAGCACCTTGGTGATGGCCGCCGTCAGCGACGTCTTGCCGTGGTCGACGTGCCCGATCGTTCCAATGTTGCAGTGCGGCTTATTACGTTCAAACTTTGCTTTGGCCATTTGACTCTCCGTTCAATCGCTTGCTTGCGGCATGCGACAATCAGGCAAACTTCTTCTGGACTTCCGCCGATACGTTCGCCGGCGCTTCCGCGTAATGGTCGAACTGCATCGTGAAGGTTGCGCGCCCCTGGCTCATCGAGCGCAGGTTATTCACGTAACCGAACATGTTCATGAGCGGCACCATCGCGTTGATGACGTTGGCGTTGCCGCGCATGTCTTGACCCTGGATCTGGCCGCGCCGCGAGTTGAGGTCGCCGATGACGGAGCCGGTGTAGTCTTCCGGCGTCACCACTTCGACCTTCATGATCGGCTCGAGCAGGACCGACTTGCCCTTCTGCAGCGCGTCACGGAAAGCCGCGCGCGAGGCGATTTCGAAGGCCAGCGCCGAGGAGTTGACGTCGTGATACTTGCCGTCGACCAGTTGCACCTTGACGTCGACCACCGGGAAGCCGGCGACCACGCCCGAGGTCAGGACGCTGTTGAGGCCCTTTTCGACGCCGGGGATATATTCCTTCGGCACCGCGCCGCCGACGATCTTGGACTCGAACTCGTAGCCCTTACCGGGCTCGTTCGGCTCGACCACGATCGACACTTCCGCGAACTGGCCGGTACCGCCGGTCTGCTTCTTGTGGGTGTACTTCACCTCGGCGCGCTTGGTGATGCGTTCACGGAACGCCACCTGAGGCGCACCGATATTGGCGTCGACCTTGTAGGTGCGCTTGAGGATATCGACCTTGATGTCGAGATGGAGTTCGCCCATGCCCTTGAGAATGGTCTGGCCGGACTCCTGATCGGTCGAGACCCGGAACGACGGATCTTCGGCGGCGAGCTTTGCCAGCGCAATGCCGAGTTTCTCCTGGTCGGCTTTCGACTTCGGCTCGATCGCGATTTCGATGACCGGCTCGGGAAATTCCATTTTTTCCAGGATCACCGGCTTGTTCGGATCGCACAGCGTGTCGCCGGTGCGCGCTTCCTTCAGGCCTGCCAGCGCCACGATGTCGCCGGCATAGGCTTCCTTGATGTCCTCGCGGTTGTTGGCGTGCATCAAGAGCATGCGGCCGATCCGCTCTTTCTTTTCGCGGGTCGAGTTGATGACGCCGGTGCCGGAGGCCAGCACGCCGGAATAGATGCGGCAGAAGGTGATGGTGCCGACGAACGGGTCGTCCATGATCTTGAACGCGAGCAGCGCAAGCGGCTCCTTGTCGTCGGCTTTGCGCAGCACTTCGTTGCCGTCTTCGTCCATGCCCTTGATCGCGGGCACGTCGAGCGGCGACGGCAGATAATCGACAACGGCGTCGAGCAACGGCTGCACGCCCTTGTTTTTGAACGCCGAGCCACACAGCACCGGATAGAACGCACCGGTCAGCACGGCCTTGCGGATCAGCCGCTTCAGCGTCGCCTCATCGGGCTCTTTGCCGTCGAGATAGGCGCCCATCGCATCGTCGTCGAGCTCGACGGCGGCTTCCAGCATCTTCTCGCGATATTCCTTGGCCTGGTCGAGCAGGTCGGCCGGGATCTCGACGTAGTCGAATTTCGCGCCGAGCAATTCGTCGTTCCAGACGATGGCGCGCATCAGCACCAGGTCGATGACGCCCTTGAAGGCGTTCTCGGCGCCGATCGGAAGCTGGATCGCGATCGGCCTGGCGCCGAGGCGGTCGACGATGTCGGCGAGACACTTGAAGAAGTCGGCGCCGGTCTTGTCCATCTTGTTGGCGAAGACGATGCGCGGAACCCGGTACTTGTCGCCCTGGCGCCAGACGGTCTCGGTCTGCGGCTCGACGCCCTGGTTGGAATCGAGCACGCACACGGCGCCGTCGAGCACGCGCAGCGAACGCTCGACCTCGATGGTGAAGTCGACGTGGCCGGGGGTATCGATGATGTTCAGACGCTTGCCGTTCCAGAACGCGGTGGTCGCGGCCGAGGTGATGGTGATGCCGCGCTCCTGCTCCTGCTCCATCCAGTCCATCGTCGCGGCACCTTCGTGCACTTCGCCGATCTTGTGGCTCTTGCCGGTATAATAAAGTATGCGCTCGGTGGTCGTGGTCTTGCCGGCGTCGATATGCGCCATGATACCGAAGTTGCGGTAGTCCTCGATGGCATGTTGGCGGGGCATGGGGTTATTCCTTTGAATTCCGTTCGTTTCGCCGGTTCACCAGCGATAGTGCGAGAAGGCGCGGTTGGCTTCCGCCATCCGGTGCACGTCTTCGCGCTTCTTGACGGCGTTCCCCCTGCTGTTCGATGCGTCGAGCAGCTCCGCCGAGAGCCGCTCCGTCATCGTCTTCTCATTGCGATCGCGCGCCGCCGAAATGATCCAGCGGATGCCCAAGGCCTGCCGGCGGACCGTGCGGACCTCGACCGGGACCTGGTAGGTCGCACCGCCGACGCGTCGGGAGCGAACCTCGATCGTCGGCATCACGTTCTCGAGCGCCTGCTCGAAAACCGTCAGCGGGCTCTGCTTGGTCTTGGTCTCGATCATGCCGAGCGCACCGTAGACGATGCCTTCGGCGACCGACTTCTTCCCGGCATACATCACCGAGTTCATGAACTTCGTAATGACGACGTTTCCGAACTTGGGGTCCGGATGCACTTCACGTTTTTCGGCAGAATGGCGACGAGACATCGATGAAATTCCCGCTTATTTCGGACGCTTGGCGCCGTACTTCGAACGGCGTTGCTTTCGGTTCTTGACGCCCTGGGTATCCAGGACACCGCGGAGGATGTGGTAGCGCACGCCCGGCAAGTCCTTGACGCGACCGCCGCGGATCATCACCACCGAGTGCTCCTGCAGATTGTGGCCCTCGCCCGGAATGTAGCCGATCACCTCGAAACCGTTGGTCAGGCGCACCTTGGCCACTTTGCGAAGCGCCGAGTTCGGCTTCTTTGGGGTCGTGGTGTAGACGCGCGTGCACACACCGCGCTTCTGCGGCGACTGCTGCAGCGCCGGCACCTTCTTGCGCGACTTCTGCACCACGCGGGGACTTGCGATCAGCTGGTTGATCGTCGGCATCTTGGCCTTCATCCTTCAGTTCGCGCGGAACCTTCAAACGGCTCCGCAAATTACTTTCGGGGTTACCCGCCCCGCCGGGCCGCAGCACGCAAAATCAATCGCGCAAAGCGAAATCGCGCCAACCGCCCATCACTGAGCGGAAAGCGCTTCGACGCCACAGAGGACCGCAGTTACGACCGATCAGCGTTCGCTGTTCAGTCCGTGACCGAGGTCATGCTTCCGAGTTCAATCTCAAGAGGACGCGCTCAAGAGAACTAAAATCGTCCTGGCATTGCCTAGCTTATGATCGACAGCGTTTGAGCGGCATTCGTCGAGGTTGGTGCCCGTCTCGTCCTCGAAAAACAAGGCCTGGCGGGTGTTCCGTTCCGACGCTGGCGTAGCTCACCGCCTGTCGTTGAGTGCGCGCCTTTTATAAGCGACGAGTAGCCAAGTCAAGACGAAAGCGCAGCTGAAGAAAGGCTTCTCGCGCTTGTGGAATCAGCCGGTTCAACGAAGGCGCCGGGCGCTCTTGCGGGCTCCCTTTCCCCGCCCATCCAGCGCCTAACCGCTATTTTTACCCGGGTACAATATCTCGAGCCATGGAGCTAAGGCTTTATTTGGCTTTTTGGGCGCAATGATCGGGGCTTTCGGGCAAGGCGATATGACGAACTACACCGACATTGCCATCGTGGGCGGAGGTCTGGCCGGCTCGACCGCGGCTGCGATGCTCGGTCGCGCGGGCGTTAGCGCCGTCCTGATCGATCCGCATCCCACCTATCCAGCAGATTTCCGGGTCGAGAAGCTGAGCGACAAGCAGGTCGCGCGTTTTCGCAAGACGGGAATCGCGGAGCCCGTGCTGCGTAAGACGACCTATGCCGGCAACACTTGGATCGCGCGCTTCGGTCACCTGCTCGACAAGCCGCCGCGCGCGCAATTCGGCATCATGTACGACGCGCTGGTCAACGCGATCCGGGCCGAGATCCCGGCCGGCGTGGAAACGATCTTTGCCAAGGCGGTGTCGATCGCAACCAGCAGCGACCGGCAGAAAATCGTGCTTTCCAACGATCGGATCATTTCCGCGCGCCTTGTCGTGCTCGCCAACGGGCTGAACGTCGGCCTGCGCCACACGCTCGGCATCGAGCGCCAAATCATGAGCCGCTGTCACTCCATCTCGATCGGGTTCGACATGGTGCCGGTCGGCCGCGCCGCCTTCGATTTTCCGTCGCTGACTTATTTTTCGGAACGGCCGAGCGACCGCATCCCCTATTTGTCGCTGTTTCCGGTCGGCCAGGCGATGCGCGCCAATCTGTTTACCTATCGGGAGTTCGACGATCCCTGGCTCGGCCAGATGCGCCGCGCGCCGGTCGAGACGCTGCACGTCTCGCTGCCGCGGCTCAAGCGCATCACCGGCGAGTTCGCGATTCCGGGCGAGATGAAAATCCGCCCCTGCGATCTCTATCTCAACACCGGCTACCTCAAGCCCGGCATCGTGCTGGTCGGCGACGCCTTCGAGACCACCTGCCCCGTCAGCGGCACCGGCACCGATAAGGTCTTCACCGACGTCGAGCGGCTGTGCAACGTACATATTCCGGCCTGGCTTTCGACCGACGGCATGGCCAAGGACAAGATCGCGGCCTTCTATGACGATCCCGTCAAGACGGCCTGCGACGAATGGTCGATCGCGAAGGCCTTCAGCTTCCGCGCGGTTTCGATCGATAGCGGCCTGCGTTGGAAGATGCAGCGGTCGCTGCGCTTTCTTGCCTGGCTCGGACGAGGTCGGTTGCGGCGGCTCGTTCATGCCCGAGGATCTCGGGGCACCAGTGCGAGCAAGGCGATGATCCCGACGGCGGCGAACAGCGCGCCGAAATAGAACACCGCAGCGTGGCCGATGCGGTCCCACAGCGATCCGGCGATAACGCTTGCCACAAGCTGCCACAGGCCCACCGTGGTGCTGTACCACCCGACTCCGCTGGCCCGCAGGTGCCGGGGCACGAGATCCGACGCCAGGGCTTTGCCGACGGCGCGAAAGGCGCCTTGATAAAGCCCGTAGAGGACGAACAGCGCCCCGATGAGGAGGACGTTCCGCGTCAGCGCGAAACCGAGATAGGCTGCGAAGAACACGGCGATGGCGGCAAGCAGGATGTTGCGGCGGCCCCAGCGGTCGGACAGCGCGCCTGCGGGATAGGAAATCAGCGCGGCGACGAGATTGAAGGCGGCGTAGATCAAGATCGTGGTTTCGAGCGAGACGCCGACATCCCTGGTCTGCAGAATCAGGAATGCGTTGCTGGAGTTGCCGGCGACAAACAGCGCGGTCGCCACAAGATAATTCCAATAGCGCCTTGGAAACTGGCCCAGATTGACGTCGATCTTCGACTTCGCCGCGACCGCGACCCGCTGTTCGCTCACCAGCAGCACCATCAGAAAGGCGAGCAGTCCCGGGATGATCGCAAGATAAAACATGCTGCGAAGCTCAAAGTGCAGCACTGAGAGAAGGAGCAACGCCACCAGCGGTCCGAGAAAGGCTCCGGCGTTGTCGCCAAGACCTTCCAGGCCAAATGCCCTGCCCCGGTCGCGCTCATCCACCGATGAGGCCACCAGCGCGTCCCGCGGCGCGGAGCGCGTGCCGGCGCCGAGGCGATCCAGCAGCCGCGCGCCCAACAAGGCCTCCCAAATCGTCGCAAGGCCCATCAGCGGCTTGGCGATGGCCGACAGCAGATAGCCGACGAGTGCGATCGGCTTTCGCCGTTGCAGGTGATCCGAAATCGCGCCGGAAAATCCCTGCACGATATTTTGCATGGCCTGGGCAAAGCCGTCCACCAATCCGACGATGCTGCCGCTGGCATGGAGCACTTGCGTGAGAAAAACCGGCAAGATCGGATAAAGCATCTCGGTTGAGATGTCCGAAAACAGGCTTGAGAGCGCCAGCAGAAAGGTGTTGCGCGAGAGCCCGGCGAAATAGCGTTGCATCAGGGAAATAGACACGGGAGCTCGCGTCCTTATGCCGTCACCACCGCGAGCACGACGCCGCCGAGCGCGCTGACGATAACGACCACAAGCGGCGGCGCACGCCAGGCCACGAGCAGCACGAAGCCAACCAACGCGATGGCGAAATCGGCCGACGTCTTGACCGACGTGGTCCACACCGGATTGTACAGCGCAGCTCCGAGCAGACCGACCACCGCCGCGTTGACGCCGCCCATCGCGGCCTGCGCGCTCGCGCGCATCCGGAACGCGTCCCAGAACGGCAGCATCCCGATCAGAATGAGGATTCCGGGAAGGAAGATGCCGATCAGCCCCAGCGCTGCTCCCGCAAGCCCGTTGGGCTCCAATTTGACCACGGTCCCTAGATAGGCGGCGAAGCTAAAGAGCGGTCCCGGCACAGCTTGGGCAGCGCCGTAGCCGGCAAGAAAGGCATCGTCACTGACCCAGCCGGGCGTGACGAAGGCTTCACGGAGTAGCGGCAGCACGACATGGCCGCCGCCGAACACCAGGGCGCCGGAACGATAGAACGCGGCGAACAAGCCGACGGCGTCTTGTGAGGGGCGAAGCTGCACCAGAAGCACCCCGGCGAGCAGGATCGAGAACGCTGCGAGCGCCAAAAACCCGGCCCGGCGCGATACCGGCATCGTCACGTGCGCCACCGCCTGTGGCGGCGCACCGCGGCAGAGCCAAAGCCCTGCGACGGCGCCGAGCAGGATCGCCGCGATCTGCGCCACCGAGGAGCTGCTCAACAGAATGAGCAGCGCCGCCACGGTCGCGATCGACGCACGCTTTCGATCCGGGCACAGCGTGCGCGCCATGCCCGATACCGCCTGCGCCACGATCGCGACCGCCACTAGCTTTAAACCATGAAGCAGTCCGCTGGCGAGCGGGCCGCCAAGCGAAGCCGCGCCAAAGGCGAAAAGCACGAGCGCGATAGCAGACGGCAACGTGAATCCGGTCCATGCCGCGAGGCCCCCGAGATATCCGGCGCGCATCAAGCCGATGGAAAAGCCGACCTGACTGCTCGCCGGCCCCGGCAGAAACTGGCACAGCGCGACCAGATCGGCATAGGCCTGTTCATCGAGCCAGCGCCGACGCGTGACGAACTCGTCGCGGAAATATCCGATATGCGCGATCGGCCCGCCGAAAGAGCTCAGGCCAAGCTTGAGAAAGATCAATAGAACGTCGAGGGCAGCACCTTTCTCGGGGCTTTTCGACTGCGGCTTATCGTCGACTGTCGTCGTCATGGCATCCGCTCCGATAGACCTACGCAAAGCTGAGTGAACATAGGCATTGCTACGCTAGCTCAGCCAAGCCGCTACCTTCCTGCTTCTTCGAGGCTCGTTTCACGCGGTTCTTACGAACCGCGCCAGAGCGCGCCTCTCCACAGGCTGACACCGCAGAGCTTGCGGCGAAGACTTCCAAATTTACCGATGCGTTTTCATCACGATCAACCGACGCGCCGCAATCATCGCAAACGAAAGTGCGGGTTGCGAGCGAGAGCGTTTGTTTAACGCAATCGCAGCGAGAGCACGTTTTGGACGAGGCAAAGAACCTGTCCGCAACGACGACGCGAGCGCCGTAGAGCTTGGCTTTATATTCGAGCATGGAACGAAAAGCCCGAAAGCCTTCGTCCATAATCGACCGCGCCAAACAGCGGTTTCTTGACATCCCGCGCACATTCAAATCCTCAATCCCGATCACTTTGAACGTGCGGACAATGTTCATCGAAAGCTTATGCAGATAATCCTTGCGCACATTGCCGATAGTGGCGTGAAGCCGCGCAAGGCGAACCCGTGCCTTGCGGCGGTTCGCGGAACCTTTCTTCTTTCGCGCCAGAGCCTTATTGTAGCGGCGCAATCTCGCGATCTGCGCCTTGTGCGGCTTCGCGCCTTTGAATTTCGTTTCACCGTTCAGTGGGCGTGACAGGACGGCAAAATCCTTCACGCCGAGATCGACACCCACGGCAAGGCAAGGCTGATTGAGCTTTTTCGGTTCCGGCGTTTCGACCAAAATCGAAGCGAACCACCTATCGCCTTCACGCGCGACCGTCACATATTTGGCAATGCCCTCGAACCGTAAAGCCTCGCGCATCCGAACCCAGCCGACCACAGGCAATTTGACGCGCTTGCCGTCACAGCGGAAGGTGCCGACTTCGTTCGCCGCGCAAAAAGCTATCATGAACGCCCTTCTTTTTCGGCTTTGGGTAGTGAAATCGTCGTTGCGCCTTTGGCTTCTTGCAATCCCGGAAGAAGTTCGAAAAGCTGACGCCGAGGTTGATGATTGCCTCTTGCGCCGCGCATTTCGAGACTTCGAGCATCCACGGGAATTGCTCCCGCTTCAAGGCGTTCAGACGCTTGCGCAACATCACCTCTGACGGCTTGCCGCCTGCTTTGTATTGGCAACGCCATTCGGCCAACGCCCAATTATAGGCGAACCTCGCCACGCCAGAAGCCCGCGCGAAGTAGGCCGCTTGTTTGTTATTTGGCGTGAGAGCGATTCTATGAGCGAGAAGCATTTAAGCCTCGAAATCCACAAACACCGCAGCGGGTGGCGCGGCTTTATTGGTCTCTCCCTTTTTCGCGTCCACTTGGTAGCATGATCGCGTTTCATCCGCCGTCATCCCTGTCACGCTTCCGTTTTTCTCCAATCGGCAAGATGATATTTTTTTAACTGGAAGCCCGCTCGCCGCATCCTTTAAGTGCGTGAACTCACGTTTGATCATGAAGACCGCATTCCAGCCGCGCTCGTCATTGTATAATTTCAGTTCTCCTGACATAGGAGTTCTGAATTTTGCGCATTGCAATAGCATCCATCCCTGTCTTGTTCGCGTGCGAAAGTTTGAAACGCCATCTGGTTGGCGTCACACACGTGAGATGAAGGTTTTCCAGTGTGTCAGGAATGTTTTCCAACACCTCGCGGACTTGGGGCGCGGGGCTGCAACAATGCTGATTTTATCGCCATTCTTCATCACCGCGCCGCCGCCGCTGCTTTGAGGCCGTCGATCAGATTCTTGTTTTTCTTCGAGCGTGCGCCATAGAGCCGCGCCGAAAAGACGGCAATAATTTCTAGCACGTCTTGCGCAAAACTCGTGTCTTCGCCTTGGTTTAGAATAACGATTTCAACGTTTTTAATTTCACAAATGGCAAAAACAAGTTCCGCGCCGAACCGTAACAAACGGTAAAACCCCCTGAACACAACCAACGTCGGAAAGAACAAAGATAGAACATCACGAAAGGCCGTGGCCGTCAAGCGGGCGATTCAGGAAAGTGAAAAAAGCGTTTGCCTGGTTCCGGCAAACGAAGGCCGATGCCCTTGGCGATTTCATCCAACTGCGAATGCCGGCCAATTGCCGATCGGCATTGTGAGTTTGTAATTCGCTGTTGCCGAACGACGGCGCTTCGCGGCCCGACCAACTTTCTTCAGAAGGAGGTCGCCATGAAAAGGTCCACCATCACGTCCATCGCGCTGCTCGCCGCACTCGTCGGCAGCTCGGCGGCAAGCGCCGCGAGCTACGACTACACCCCCACTATAGCTACGTCGGCAAGCCCGCGCTTCCCGACGCTCGGTTCGACGCCCAGCTTCAGGCCGCCACGGTGACCTGCGATGATGCCGTCGGCGTGCAGCGCGCAAAGCCGTAGGCGCAGCGTGGATAAGATCGGGGCGAATATCAGCGTGTCGTAGCGGCGAAGATTGCCAGAAGTCCGGCGCGGTTTGATTTTGCCTTCGCGTTCCCAACGACGCAGAGTGTCGGCGTAAACGCCGAGAAGTTTTGCCGCTTCGGATATGGGAATAAGCTTACGTATAATGCCTACGTACACATAGAGTTACATATAGTCAACGCTATCTGTTGCTCGCCCTCGTCTCGCCTAAACCGCGAGCCGTGGCTATGACCGATCATACGTAGTCGAAGAGCGCCATAAAGCCGAAATCCATGTGCAGCTGCTGATGACAGTGAAATAACGTAGGGCCCGGATTGTCGGCGACAAAGTCGAATTCCGCCTCCTGAAAACCTGCGAGCATCACCACATCCTTGATCACGCCCGCCACGGGCTTGCCGCCGACCCGCGCCAATTCGAAGCTGTGGCGGTGCAGGTGCAGCGGATGGATGTCGTCGCTGGCGTTGCGGAATTTCAACCGGTAGCGCCGGCCCGGAGTGATCCGGTACATCGGCTTCATCGTGTCCATCGAAAAAGCTTCGCCGTTGAGCGTCCACTGGTTGAAGCCGCCGAGCGCGGCATTGTGCTTGACGATCACAAACTCGATCGTCTCGTCGGGGACGGCAGGCGCGCCGTTCGGTTTGCCGAACAGGGTGTAATCCCAGCGGTAGGGTTTTGGCTTGCTCCACTGCGGCTTGCCGCTGTGGCCGGCATATTCGACGACGGTCCCCATCCCGCGGTTGCGGTCATCGTCGGCAAGATCGCCCATGATCCAGACGCCCGGATGCTTCATCTCGACCACGGCGGAAACCCGCTCGGCGGTACCGAGCCAGAGCAGCGGCACTTCTGCTTCCGTCGGCACCGGATTGCCGTCGAGCGCGACGATCCTGAAGGTGTGTCCGGGAAGTGCCAAGCTGCGGATCTCGGTGGCGCTGGCGTTGAGCACGTGGAACAGCACCCGTTCTCCCTGCCTCACGCGGATCGGCTCGCCGTGGCCGAGCATTCGGCCGTTGATAGCGAACAGATCGTAGCCGACCTCAAAACCCTTGGTCTTGTCCTTGGTCTTTTCCTTGGCCGCATCGTCCGCCGCCTTTCCCATCTCCTGCAACGCCTTGACCGGCGCGCCGACCAGGGCCTCCATCGCCATGTCGCCGCCGCGGCTGAAGGCCGGCGAAAACTCCTTCAGCACCAGGAAGATTTCGCGGTCATAGGCGCCGGGATTGCTGCGCGGCTCGATATAGACCGGGCCCACCTGCCCGGTATAGGTGCCGCGATTCAGGTCACCGCCCGCCGTCACATGGGTGTGATAGAAGCGAAAGCCGGATGGTTTTGGCACAAACGAAATGCGCCGCATGGCGTGCGCCGGCACCAATGGCGAGCCTTCTTCGGCGGCGCCGTCCGCCTCGCTCGAAATCGCTTGCCCGTGCCAATGCACGAGCTCGGGCGTGTCGGTGTCATTGTAGATCTCGACGACGGCGCCCTGCCCTTCCTTAAAGCGCAGCAGCGGCCCCGGAAACTGGCCGTTGTAGAGCGTGGTCGAGACGATGTGGTCGGGTGCGAGCTCCACCAGGCCGCCCGCGATCCGGATGGTATAATCGGCTTTCGCGGCGCTGGCCGCCTCCTCGCCTCGCGCACTTCGCGGCAGTGCGCCGGCGAGCGAGATCAGGGCGGCACTGCCGAGCACGGCGCGGCGATTGATCAACACGGTACTCTCCGAAGCTAGTGCCTTGCGCGCGGACGGTCCGGATGTTCGTTTCCGGTATCGTGGAACGTCCCGATCCTGGTTCGGTTCCTCAAGCGCCGGTGCCCTCACTCCTCGTCGTCATCATCGTCGTCTTCGTGGTCGTCGTCCGCCTGATCGGCTGCGTGGGGCGTGTGGGTCTGGTCATCCCAGAGCTTGCGATAGACGCCGTTCTTTGCCAGCAGCTGCGCATGCGAGCCGCGCTCGATCGCCTTGCCGCCCGAAATCACGATGATCTCGTCCATCTCGACCACGGAAGCGAGACGATGGGTCGACCAGATCATGGTGCGGCCCTTGGCGACCTTGAGCAGCGTGCGGTTGATCGCGGCTTCCGTGGTCTGGTCGAGCGCCGAGGTCGCCTCGTCGAGCAGAAGCACCGATGGATTGCGGATGATGGCGCGCGCGATCGCAATGCGCTGGCGCTGTCCGCCCGACAGCGTGTCGCCGCGCTCGCCGACCGCGGTATCGTATTTCTGCGGCAGGCTCATGATGTAGCGGTGGATTTCGGCCTTGCGCGCGGCCGCTTCGACTTCCTCGTCGCTGGCGCCTTCCTTGCCGAGCCGGATGTTCTCCTTGATCGACATGTTGAACAGCATGTTCTCCTGGAACACCACGGCCATGCTGCGGCGCAGCGACTCGCGGGTGACCTTGCGGATATCGACGCCGTCGATGCTGAGGCGGCCTTCATCCGGCACATAGAGGCGCAGGATCAGATTGAGCAGGGTGCTTTTCCCCGAGCCGCTCGGGCCGACGATCGCGATGGTCTTGCCGACATTGAGCTTGAGGCTGAGGTTGTCGAGCACCGGCGCCTGGCTGCCTTCATACTGGAAGGTGACGTGATCGAAGGTGATGTCGTTGGTGATGCGCGGCAGGTCGGGCGCGCCTGGACGGTCGGCGCCGCGCCTCGGCTCATCCAATAGCTCCTCGATGTGACGCACGGCGGCTGCCGACTGGATCGACACCGGGATGAAATGCATCACATGGGCGATGTTGTAGGAGACCTCCCAGAACGCGCTCTCGAAGGTCACGAAGGTGCCGATGGTGATCTGGCCCTTGGTGGCGAGATAGGCACCGAGCGCGAGCACTACGAGGTGCAGCAACAGCACCGAGATCGTGACCGTGCGTTCTACCATGGTCGACAAAAACCCCGCGACTGCGATCTTGCGGCGCGCCTCGTCGTTGCGCATCGTGAACCAGCCGAGAGTCTTGCGCTGCAGGCTGAACGCCTTGATCACCGCCTGCGCGGCGATGTTCTCCTGCACCATGCCAAGCAGGGTGGATTCGTTGAGCTTCTGCTCGTAGTTTGCCTGTACCGCCTTTGGCGTCAGCATGCGCGGGCCGATCAGGGTGATCGGAAAGACCAGAAGCGCGACCGCGGCAAGTTGCCAGTTCAAGAACAGCATCAGGATGATGCCGGCGATCAATTCGAGGAACGGCAGCGCCGCGCTGTTGGCGAAGCTCTTGACCGAACCTTCGAACGCCGACAGGTCGACGGAAAACCGCGACAGGATCTCGCCGCGCTTGGTGCGCGCGAAAAACGCCGATGGCAGATTCTGGACATGCTCGAACAGGCGCGCGCGCACGTCCGAAATCAGCGCCGCCGCGAGCCTTGCGTCCCAGCGCTCGTACCAGACCGCGACGATCGAGGTGAAGATGCCGGCGACCGCCAGCACGCCAAGGATCTTGTACAGCGCCTGGAAATCCTCCTCGCCGAGCGCGTCGTCGATCAAAAATTTCAGGCTGAGCGGCATGATGACATTGAACAGCGTCTCGACCACCACGCCGAGACCGACGAATGCCAGGATCTTCTTGTAATTGCCCAGGTACGGCTTGACGAAGCCATAGAC
The DNA here is from genome assembly GCA_963822795.1 of uncultured Alphaproteobacteria bacterium. Taxonomy (GTDB): domain Bacteria; phylum Pseudomonadota; class Alphaproteobacteria; order Rhizobiales; family Xanthobacteraceae; genus Bradyrhizobium. The sequence goes on along the minus strand of CAWGJM010000038.1, from coordinate 396,449 downwards.
GGTCGCGAGCGCGCCGGCGGCTTGCTTTGCGGTAAAGACGACGAGGTCCTCGTCGTCCTCGTCGTCCTCGAGTTCGAGCTCGTCGTCTTGCTCGTCGGCTTCGTCTTCCGACGGCGGCGGCGCGGGCGGCTTGCCGACGACCACGCGCATCGCGGCGCCGGGTTGCGCGAGCAGCTTGTCTTCGCTCTCCGGCACGGCAGGATCGCCCGCCGAAGCGACCTTCTTTTCATCCGATGCGAGTAGCTTGCGCGCCATGTCACCAACCGATACTGCACGGCCGGCATGACCGCAGGATTTAACTATGCGATATTAAGCGATCGGGGCGCGTTCAGCAAAATCTAAAAGGACGCGGCGACGGCTTGGTTAATCGTCGCCTTCGACCTTGTCGAAGAACGAGTAGCGCAGGCAGTCGGAGTCCGCGTACCACTGGCCGGGCCCCTTGTTGGCCGCGAGCGTCGCGGCCCAGAGCGCATCGGTGCAGTCGTGCCGGTGCATCGACAGGTCGAAGCGGTTGCCGAAGAACAATTCCGACCACTCCCACCAGGTTCCGAGCTTCTTGACGCCGCGCAACAGGTCGTAGCGGTCGATCACCGCCGGCGCCATGTCCGAGGTGACCGATCCGAACACCACGCCGGTCTTGACCACGCGATTGAGCTCGCGGATGGCACGTCCGACCTGCTTTTCCGCGACGTGGCACAGGCTCGTCTCGAACACGAAATCGAACTCTGCGTCCTTGAACGGCATGTCGACGATCGAACCGAGCTTGTTGAACTTCTTCAGGGCCTTCGGCGTCTTGGCGTGGATCGCGCGGTTGTTCTCGATACCCCACGCATCGATCCCGCGCTCGCGCAAGGCACCGACCAACTCCCCGCTCGCCGCGCCCGCCACCAGAAGCTTGTAGCCCTTGGTGTGATCTTTGGCATCGACCTTGGGCTTGCTCCAGACGATGCGAATCAGCTCCGTCAGATAATCCGGATCGGTGAATTGGCACCACGCTTCGCGATAGGGACCGAGCCCGCGATAATTCTCGAAATAGAGGCGGTCGATCTTGTCCGACAGCGGCCTATTGTGCTGCGCGCGGGAGCGGCGCAGCCGCATCATTTCGGTGAGGATGATGTCGGTCGCGGCGTCGGACGAGTCGAGCAAACCGTTGAGGGTCGAGTCGAACAGATAGTCGCCGACCACGACCAGCCCCGGATGCTGCTTCGGCTCGGGCCGGTGATTGGTCATGACGTCGCGCGCCGGCAAGCCGCCTGGCAACGCGTTCACCGACGACAGCCAGCGATGGATCTTGCCCTCCATGAAGTGGTCGCGGGCGTTGCCGAGCGCGGCCGGCAGCGACTTCAGCGCCGCATCGATCAGTTCGCGATCGCTCAGATTGGCGAACGCCAGCGCATCGGAGCCGGCGATCAGGAAGTTGAGCACGCCGTGCTTGCCGACATCGTGACGGGCACCTTCGTTGTAGACGCAGCAGCCGCCGAACGCCTCCGACATGAACCAGGCGCCGGGAATCTTCTCGCCCCAGAACGGCTCGTCGAACAGCAGCGAGACGCGCAGGTAATGCGCAGGCCGGTCGAAATAGGCGATGTGCTTGACCATCGACTTGCGCAGGGCCTCGCCTTCCCAGCCCATGGTCGCAAGCCAGGAGTGCGGCAGGCACATCACCACGAGATCGAAGTCGCGCGTCTCCGGCCCCTTGCCGTTCATCATGTTGAGCTGATAGCGGCCGCTGGTGGTCTTACCCACCTTGAGGACGCGGTGATTGAGCTGGATATCGGCGTCGACCTCGGACTGCAGGCAGTCGATCAACTGCTCGTTGCCGTTCTGGATCGAGTAAAGGCCGATATAGCCGTCGACATCCATCACGAAGTTCTTCAGCGCGTTGAGCCCGTTGGTGTTGTGGCTTTCGGTCGCGATGTCGGAGCGCGCCATCACCTTGAGGAAACGCCTGGCGAGGGGATCGTCGACTTCCCTGTCGAGCAATTGCTCAGCCGTAATATGGGCCCAGGGGTGTTCGTTATCGTGCGCGCCGATGCCCTCGTAATATTCGATCGGCGAAACCATTTCGGCGCAGCGCGTACGGAACGCCTCGATCGCGGCCGCGGTCTTCGGACCGTATTTGCGGCGCATCCCGGGCACGTCGTTCAAGAGCTCGCCGTCGAGCTGAACCTGCTCGCCATCCATCGGAATGGTCTGCAGCCCGAAATGCTGGATCAGCTCGCGCAGCGGGTCGGGCCCTGTCATCGAGTAATCATAGATCTCGGCGACACCTGCCTCGTACATCGCCGGCGCCGAATCGAATTTGCGCGTGACGATCTTGCCGCCGAGCCGCTCGGACGCTTCGAAAATGGTAACGCGGCAGAGCTCACCTAGTTTCTTCTTCAGATACCAAGCACTCATCAGGCCCCCCGGCCCGCCTCCAACAATCGCAAGATCAAGCATGGTTTTTCCGTGATCGCCGGCCGCCCCCTCGGGACTCTCCGGACTAATTGACCCCAAGAAAAACGCTTTTGCGCCTGAAGGGAAGATGAACAAAGCGGGTTCCCGCGCCGCAACAAGGAAAGAAGCAATAAAAAGAGTGGGTTACGCCAGCCTTTTCCGTGCACCGTGACTTTATGGAGACTCTTTCCGTCGGAATCAGCGGCGCTGGACCCACCCCGGGGGGCGCGGGCCGCAATGTGATCGGCGCGGCCCAAAAATGAAAAACCACCGGCAGGGCATTGCCGGTGGTTTTTTGGAGGTTTAGCAAAAAGGAAGTGTTGTCTCCTCAAGACCGGCTGCCGCGAAACCATTTCGTCGGCCACCTTCAAAAACACAGTACATGATCCAATTAGCTGAGTAAATAATATTTTTAAAAAAATCATCTTCCCCCGCGTATCTCGCCTGCGATGATCCCGGCGTAGCTCCGCTGCGAGATAACGCTTCGGCGCGGGGCAGCCCGGAGAGCGGATGGCGAGGCATGAAAAAAACCCGGACGGCGTTCGTCCGGGGTTTTCCATGCAGGCCTTGGTTAGACGATCGAGATCAGAAGTTACGCTGAGCGCGAACGTTGAACGACACCGTGTCCTGTGACTTGAAACTGTAGGTCGCAACCGGCAGCGGCGCTCCGGGCGAGAAGGTCGCGGAGCCTGTGAAGCCGGTGTTGAAGTGGGTCCAGATCGTTTCGGCCGAGAAGGTCAGGTTCTTGACCGGAGTCCAGCGCGTTATGAAGCCGAGTTCGGAGATGGAGTAGTTCGGGTTGCAGGTGTAACTCACGCCCCGCCCAGCAACCGTGGCGCCGTAGGCCGCGCAGTACTCGGCTTGGGCGGTCGCGTCATACCGCACCCAACCCATTCCGCCGAACAAGCTCGACGACCAGTAGGGATCCCAGTTGTGGTTGAACGCGCCGCGCAGACCGTACGCCGAGGTCAGGTGGATCCCACCATCGGTGCTACCTTGGAAGCCGACCGGCGCATAGACGCCGTCGGTGGTCGCACCGAAGGCGATGCTGCCAGTGGGGCCGAACTGGCCGAGCGAGCCGCCCGCCATCAGGAAGTTCGGCGAAGTCGACGAGGTCGAAATGACTTCCTTGGTGTCGCCCTTGGCGTAGGTGGCATCGAACTTGATGTCGTCGCCGGCACCGGTCGGGATGTTCTTGATCTGCACCGCAGCCATCACCGCGCCGCCGTACTTCGATTCGGGATGACCCGAAATTGCCGAAAGCGTGGTCGGCTGAGCCGTTTCGGCGGTCAGCGAATTGTAGGAACCGTCGACTTGGTGCAGGACGCCCGACAACTGGAACAGACCCCAGGCCTGATCGACGCGGATATTGCCGACGATGTCGGGCATCTCCACGCCGGCATAAGCGTTGCCGGAAGTGCCGACCGCGCCAATGCCAATCGAGGTGTTGTACAAAGCGGTGCGGTTGTACACGGTCGGATCATCGAGACCGATGGTGCCAGACACGCCGTTGCCGAACTGAGCGGTGTACTGGATGTTGTTCGTGCCAGTCACATCGTCATGACCACCGATCAGGGACGAGGAGTTGTTGCCCGGATAACCTTCCCAAGGCGTGGCAAAGGCCGACGCCGACCGGCCGAAGGTGAAGCCCGCGAACTGGATAAAGCCCATTTCCACCGCAGTGTAACCGCCGCTCGGAGTATTGAGCAGGTTGCCGTTGTTGCCGAGGTTGGTGGCCAAGCCGTTCGGATTGAACGAGCCGTTGCCCAGCGTGTCGAACTGGAAGTCAGCCTGACCGAAGGTGCGGACGACGCCGTATTCAGTCGCGGTTCGGGTATCAACCGTAAGCGCCAAACGCGAACGGGTGACAGAGAAGTTCTTGTAACGATCGCCCAGACCGGAATCGCCGTTCCAGGCCGGAGCATCCTGCGTACCGCTGCCGTTGAACGTGGTGTCGACGCGCAGATAGCCACCCAGCTTGATGCAGGTGTCGGTGCCTGGAATGTAGAAGAATCCGGCGCCATACAGGGAGCAGATCCTCACGTATTCGACCGCCTTGGCCTTTACGGGAAGATCGGCAGCCTGTGCCCCGCCCGCGGCGAGCAGACCCGCAGCAGAGCCAAGGATGAGGCCCTTTATCGTCTTCATGTTGGTTAATCCTCCAAGTTGCTCTCTAGGAAAGGCGCCGGCCGTGCTGGATTTGCATGCCCCTGAGGGCCGGCTCCCCTTGTTCCCCATGAAAAACCGCTCAGTCGTTTCGCGCCTTCAGACACCCCCGCCTGACGCGCGGGACTTAAGCGAACTACCTAACGGGACGATCCCGAAGCCCGGGCCGTCGGAAGTGAATATGCATTTGCTACTTTGATAATCAAAATAGTTTATTTAGTCATGTAATCGATTGAGGGCGGATGTATCCTTTTTGCAACGGCCAAGGGGCTTCAATACCGCCCAATCCGAGTTTATTGACTACATAACCGATCTTTTTTTCTTGTTTTACAAAAGAATTTCCCCAAGATGAGCCTATGGGTGCAAACGGCAAAAGAAACGCGGGTCCGCTTGGTGCGGCGAAACCTACCGTCGTAGGTGGAGCCGCTGCCAAGAATTAGGACGTGATCAGGCGCTTCACCTGGGCGATCGCCGCGATCGGCGTGCACCTTGAAGAACTCCGCTACTTCTGGGCGAAGACGCTCGGCATCAGCGGCCCTCAGTGGATGATCCTGATGGCCCTGGCGGACATGGATGAGGACGACGGCGTGCCCGTCAACGTCGTCTCCAAGAAGCTGCATGTCGACTCGTCGTTTGTGACAACTCAATCGAAGCTGCTGGAAAAGAAGGGGTTCGTACGCCGCAGACCTTCGACCGAGGATGCCCGCATCGTGCAGATGTCGCTGACCGACAAGACGTATAAGCATCTGGCAAATCTGGCCGCGCAACAGGAGGCGCTGAACGAGTTCATTTTCGCGGAATTTGACGACCGCGCATTGGATGAACTCACCGACAAGCTCGCCTCCCTGCAGATCAAGCTCGAAAAGGCCTGCGCGAAAGTAACCCTGGACATTTGAGCTTCGGACGCAGCCGCCCTCAGCTGGGCCGTATCTCATAGCCTTGCGCGCGGGCACTAACGAGCGCGGTATCCCAGGCGCGATGCGATCCAGTCAAAAGTGAATTCGTGCGCAAGCGTCGGATTGTCCAAATGTCCATGCATCGCTGCGGTTTCTTCGCTGGCGAATATCTTCAGCGTGACGTCCCGCCCATCGCCTTTCAGGCCTTCGTATAACTGCCGTACGCGACTGGCCTTGAGCCAGCCGCGCTCGCCCGCGGAAATCAGCACGGGGCACTTGATGTTCCGAGCAGCCCTGCTCACGCCAGCCCTCGCATCGGGCTGCCCGAGGCGGTTGGCCAGGAAAGCCCGTTCATGCAAATCCCAAATGCCGCCGTCGCAAACCGCGGCCGCAAAACGGTCGTCGAACGCAATGCCCCGCGCGACAAAGGAAGAACTCCATTCGTCCGCAAGGATTGCGATCCGGCGCTCGTCTACATCGTCTCTAGCGGCGAGATAGTCCATGATGTGCCCTATCGCCGTCTCCAGATCGGAACGGCGCACGACCTCATCGAATGCTTCACCTGACCCTGCGCCCAAGAGGTCCACCGCAAGCAATGACATTCCGCGGTCGCTGGCATGACGCGCCATCTTGTATAGGTATTCTTCCTTGCGGTGTCCGGGCTCGCCGATGCAAATCACCGCCGGCGCGCGATCCGATCCGCTGCCGGCAGGCAGAAAGTAACCTTCCAGCGGATAATTGGGCCAGGGAATGCGGACCACTTCACCGGCCGGATTCCTATGCCGGAGATAATCGACCGCGCACCGGCGCATGCTCTCGATCGCGCTCTGGTGATCCCCATCCGCACGATCGAGCGGAAACGCCGCAGCCTGATAGTAATTGACAGCACGAAGCCAATTGCTCTTGGCTGTCAGAATATTGCCGTCGCGAACCGCGGCATCGCCGCGTTCGTGAGTGATGTCAGCGATCCTTTTCCATTCCCTGTACCAGGAAACATCGTCAGAAAAGTCGATGCGGCTCATGGTCAACAGGCACTCGGCAACAGCCGAGCCGCCTTCCTGGGCCGCAGCAAGGACTCGCGTGAATTCGATAGACAGATCTTCCCGATCCGGCCAGACGACCCAACCCCGAGGGCTGACTTCGAATTCCATTTGGTGGATGTTCAAGATGTTATTCCATCAACTGGCTTACTCAATCGACCTGCTCTATGGAAGCCGGACGCCACGTTGCTGACGCATGGGTACCCGTCATTTCCAATGGGGTGATGTTTCGCGTTTCTCCGATCGACGCCGGCTATAGACATTCGCCGATCGGTTGACCTGCGGTCTACTCACTAGATGTCACAGCTCTGTGAATCTCTTCCGCTCGATACGCGCAAGCACCGTAGCCGTCTTTCTGATCGACGTTGTCCGCAGACAGTCTTGTTGTTCCCAGTTTGCCGCTATGCGAACGCAATTTCTTCTTGCCGAACGCAATTTCGTCTCAATCTTTACACTGCCAAGATTGGCGGTATTGATCGGCAGCCAGTGGGTCAAGACAAAGTTTCTTGCATGCTGCTGGCTGCCGATGCCCGGCAAGAGACATCGCAAGATTTATGCGCGTCGATGCGCACGATCTCGCATCAAACACATGTTGGTGAGCAAGCTCTCGGAGATGCACGAGGTAAGCGTCACACCGCTGTCCGATTGCACTGTGCTCACTCGCTCAACCCGAATCCGCCGCGAGGCGAGCGCCCTTCACGCTGCGATCCGCAAGAAGCGCGGTTTCTGACTTACCGCTTTGAGGCTTTGTCATCGCACGCGAAGCAACCCGTCTCCGCCGCAAAGAGGCCTGAGCCAGGCAAAAAAAGGCCGGCGAAACACGCCGGCCTTTTTTCTCGCTAAGTGTTTGCAGTATCTTATTCCGCCGGCGGCAGCGCCAGCGGCTCCACTTCGGGCGCAGCCGGAACGATCGCCGTCTGCTTCTCGCGCTCGTCCAGAATCAGCTTGTCGCGCTTGACCGCGACTTCGCGGATCTTGGCCATCGAGGCGCCGGTGCCTGCCGGGATCAGCCGGCCGACAATGACGTTCTCCTTGAGGCCTTCCAGCGGGTCGACCTTGCCGTTGACGGCGGCTTCGGTGAGCACGCGGGTGGTCTCCTGGAACGAGGCTGCCGAGAAGAAGGAGCGGGTCTGCAGGCTCGCCTTGGTGATGCCGAGCAGAACCGGCGTTCCCGTGGCGGGCTTCTTGCCCTCCTCCTTGGCCTTGGCGTTGAGCTGATCGAACTCGATCTTGTCGACCTGCTCGCCCGAGATCATGTCGGTCTCGCCCTGGTCGGTGATCTCCACCTTCTGCAGCATCTGCCGGACAATCACCTCGATGTGCTTGTCGTTGATGAGCACGCCCTGCAGCCGGTAGACCTCCTGGATTTCGTTGACCAGATAGGCCGCGAGCTCCTCGATGCCCTTGATCGCCAGGATGTCGTGCGGCGCCGGATTGCCCTCGACGATGAAATCGCCCTTTTCGACGATGTCGCCGTCCTGCAGGTGGATGTGCTTGCCCTTCGGGATCAGGTACTCGCGCGGCTCCTCGGTCTTGTCGACCGGCTCGATCGAGATACGGCGCTTGTTCTTGTAGTCGCGGCCGAAGCGGATAGTACCCGCGATTTCCGCGATGATCGCCGCGTCCTTCGGCTTGCGCGCCTCGAACAGCTCCGCCACCCGCGGCAGACCGCCGGTGATGTCGCGCGTCTTGGCGCTTTCGGTCGAGATACGCGCCAGGATGTCGCCCGACTTGACCTTGGCGCCGACGTCGACCGATAGGATGGCGTCGACCGAGAGCATGTAGCGGGCGTCGCCGCCACGCGCGAGCTTCAGGACCTTGCCGTCCTTACCCTTGACCACGATGGCCGGACGGAGGTCGGAGCCGCCACGCGTCGTGCGCCAGTCGATGACGACGCGCTTGGCGATACCGGTGGATTCGTCGAGCGTCTCCGAGATCGACTGCCCTTCGACCAGGTCCTCGAAGCCGATGGTGCCCTCGGCTTCCGAGAGAATCGGGCGGGTATAGGGATCCCACTCGGCGATGCGCTGGCCGCGCTTGACCATGTCGCCCTCATCGACGTGCATGCGCGCGCCGTACTGGATGCGATGGGTCGCCCGCTCGGTGCCGTCGGCGTCGACGATCGCAACCACCATGTTGCGGACCATCGCGGCCAAGTGGCCTTCGCTGTTCCTGGAGATCGCCTTGTTCTTGATGACGACCTTGCCGTCGAAGTTCGATTCGATGAACGACTGCTCGTTGATCTGCGCCGCGCCGCCGATATGGAAGGTGCGCATCGTCAGCTGCGTGCCGGGCTCGCCGATCGACTGCGCCGCGATGACGCCGACCGCTTCGCCGTGGTTGACCGGCGTGCCGCGAGCAAGATCGCGGCCGTAGCACTTGCCGCAGATGCCGTTGACGAGCTCGCAGGTCAAAGCCGAGCGAATCTTCACTTCCTGGATGCCGGCCTGCTGGATGGCGTCGACATGCGTCTCCTCCATCAGCGTGCCGCGCTTGACCACGACCTTGTTGGTCGCGGGGTCGCGCAAATCCTCGCCCGCGGTGCGGCCGAGAATACGGGAAGCGAGCGAGGCGACCACGGTGCCGGCATCGACGATGGCGCGCATCTTGATGCCGAGCTTGGTGCCGCAGTCGTCCTGCGTGATGATGCAGTCCTGCGCCACGTCGACCAGACGGCGGGTCAGGTAACCGGAGTTCGCGGTCTTCAACGCGGTGTCCGCCAGCCCCTTGCGGGCGCCGTGGGTCGAGTTGAAGTATTCGAGCACCGAGAGGCCTTCCTTGAAGTTGGAAATGATCGGCGTCTCAATGATCTCGCCCGACGGCTTCGCCATCAGGCCGCGCATGCCGGCAAGCTGGCGCATCTGCGCCGGCGAGCCGCGCGCGCCGGAATGCGCCATCATGTAGATCGAGTTGATGTCGGCATCCGCGCCCTTGGCGTTCTTCTTGGTCGCGGAGATTTCCTTCATCATCTCCTTGGCGATTTCCTCGGTTGCCTTCGACCAGGCGTCGACAACCTTGTTGTACTTCTCGCCATGGGTGATCAGGCCGTCGTTGTACTGCTGCTCGAAATCCTTCGCCAGCGTACGGGTGGTGTCGACGATCTTCCACTTGGCGTGCGGCACCACCATGTCGTCCTTGCCGAAGGAAATGCCGGCCTTGAACGCATTGTAGAAGCCGAGCGCCATGATGCGATCGCAGAAGATCACCGTCTCCTTCTGGCCGCAGTGGCGATAGACCTGGTCGATCACGCCGGAGATTTCACGCTTGGTCATCAGCTTGTTGATGACGTCGTAGGAAATCTTCGGCGACTTCGGCAGCACGTTGCCGAGCATGACGCGGCCCGCGGTGGTCTCGATCCAGCGCTTAGACGGCTTGCCGGCTTCATCCATGCCATCCCAGCGATACTTGATCTTGGTGTGGAGGTGGATGACCTTCGAGTGCAACGCATGCTCGAGCTCGGCCATGTCGCCGAAAATCTTGCCCTCGCCGGGTAGCCCCTCGCGCAGGATCGAGAGGTAATAGAGGCCGAGCACGATGTCCTGCGACGGCACGATGATCGGCTGACCGTTCGCGGGATGCAGGATGTTGTTGGTCGACATCATCAGGACGCGCGCTTCCAGCTGCGCTTCCAGCGACAGCGGGACGTGCACGGCCATCTGGTCGCCGTCGAAGTCGGCGTTGAAGGCTGCGCAGACCAGAGGATGCAGCTGGATCGCCTTGCCTTCGATCAAGACCGGCTCGAACGCCTGGATGCCGAGGCGATGCAGCGTCGGCGCGCGGTTCAAGAGCACCGGATGCTCGCGGATCACCTCGTCCAGGATATCCCAGACCTCGGGCCGCTCCTTCTCGACCAGCTTCTTGGCCTGCTTCACGGTGGTGGACAGCCCTTTGGCGTCGAGCCGCGAATAGATGAACGGCTTGAACAGCTCGAGCGCCATCTTCTTCGGCAGGCCGCACTGATGCAGGCGCAGCTCGGGACCGACCACGATCACCGAACGGCCGGAATAGTCGACGCGCTTGCCGAGCAGGTTCTGCCGGAAGCGGCCCTGCTTGCCCTTCAGCATGTCGGCGAGCGACTTCAACGGGCGCTTGTTGGCGCCGGTGATGACGCGGCCGCGGCGGCCGTTGTCGAACAGGGCGTCGACCGCCTCCTGCAGCATGCGCTTTTCGTTGCGGATGATGATGTCAGGCGCGCGCAGCTCCATCAACCGCTTCAGACGGTTGTTGCGGTTGATGACGCGGCGGTAGAGGTCGTTGAGGTCGGAAGTCGCAAAGCGGCCGCCATCGAGCGGCACCAGCGGACGCAGGTCCGGCGGGATCACCGGCACCACGGTCAGGATCATCCATTCCGGCTTGTTGCCGGAGTGGCGGAACGCCTCGACGATCTTCAACCGCTTGGCGAGCTTCTTGTGCTTGATATCCGAGTCGGTGTCGGCCATCTCGGCGCGCAGCGTTGCCTCGAGCTTCTCGAGGTCGAGGCCCTTCAGCAGCTCGCGAATCGCTTCCGCCCCGATCATGGCGGTGAAGGAATCCTGGCCGTACTCGTCCTGCGCCTTCAGATACTCGTCTTCCGACAGCAGCTGACGGTCCTTGAGCGCGGTCAGGCCCGGCTCCAGAACGACGTAGTACTCGAAGTACAGAATCCGCTCGAGATCCTTCAGCGTCATGTCGAGCAGAAGGCCGATGCGGGACGGCAGCGACTTCAGGAACCAGATGTGGGCGACCGGCGCCGCCAGCTCGATGTGGCCCATGCGTTCGCGCCGGACGCGCGACAGCGTCACCTCGACCGAGCACTTTTCGCAGATGATGCCCTTGTACTTCATCCGCTTGTACTTGCCGCACAGGCACTCGTAATCCTTGATCGGCCCGAAGATGCGCGCACAGAACAGCCCGTCGCGCTCGGGTTTGAAGGTGCGGTAGTTGATGGTCTCCGGCTTCTTGATTTCGCCATACGACCAGGACAGAATCTTTTCAGGCGAAGCGATCGAAATCCGGATCTGGTCGAAGACCTGAGCCGGCGTCGTCGGATTAAAAAAATTCATAATCTCTTGGTTCATCGTCTTCTCCTCGCGTGCCGGTCGGTGCCGGCAGCAAATTCGAAATTCTCTCTACTCAAGGCGCCCTGCCCGTCTTCGGGCAAGGCGCTGATGCCCGGCCGCAGGGCCGGGCATGAATTTCGCGGGACTACTCGGCCGCCTCGGACGTCGTCGCCGGACCCATCTTGGAATTGTGCAGATCGACGTTGAGGCCGAGCGAGCGCATTTCCTTGACCAGCACGTTGAACGATTCCGGAATGCCCGCTTCGAAGGTGTCGTCGCCGCGCACGATCGCCTCGTACACCTTGGTACGGCCGGCGACGTCGTCCGACTTCACGGTCAGCATTTCCTGCAGCGTGTAGGCCGCGCCGTAGGCCTCCAGCGCCCAGACTTCCATTTCGCCGAAGCGCTGGCCACCGAACTGCGCCTTGCCGCCCAACGGCTGCTGGGTGACGAGCGAGTACGGTCCGATCGAACGCGCGTGGATCTTGTCGTCAACGAGATGGTGCAGCTTGAGCATGTAGATGTAGCCCACCGTCACCTTGCGATCGAAGGGATCACCGGTGCGGCCGTCATAGACGGTCGACTGTCCGGACGCATCCAGCCCGGCCAGCTTCAGCATCTCCTCGATGTCGGCTTCCTTGGCGCCGTCGAACACCGGCGTTGCGATCGGCACGCCGTGGCTCAAGTTGCGGCCAAGCTCGATCAGCTCGCTGTCATTGAGCGACTTGATCGTCTCCTCGTCGCCGTAGATCTTCTTCAAGGTCTCCTTCAACGGCTTGACGTCCTGCTTGGCGTAGTAGGCGTCGATGGTCTGGCCGATACGCTTGCCGAGGCCTGCGCAGGCCCAGCCGAGATGGGTCTCGAGAATCTGGCCGACGTTCATGCGCGAAGGCACGCCCAGCGGATTGAGCACGATGTCGGCATGCGTGCCGTCCTCGAGGAACGGCATGTCCTCGATCGGCACGATCTTCGACACCACGCCCTTGTTGCCGTGGCGGCCGGCCATCTTGTCGCCGGGCTGGATCTTGCGCTTCACCGCGACGAAGACCTTGACCATCTTCATCACGCCGGGCGGCAATTCGTCGCCGCGCTGCAGCTTCTCGACCTTGTCGAGGAAGCGCTGTTCAAGCCCCTTCTTCGACTCGTCGTACTGCTTCCGCATCGCCTCGATTTCGGCCATCAGCTTGTCGTTGGGGGATGCGAACATCCACCATTGCGACTTCGGGTACTCCTCAAGCACGGCCCGGGTGATCTTGGTGTCCTTCTTAAAACCCTTCGGACCCGCGATGCCCTGGCGGTTTTCCAGAAGCTCCGCGAGGCGGTTGTAGACGTTGCGGTCGAGGATCGCCTGCTCGTCGTCGCGGTCCTTGGCGAGCCGCTCGATCTCTTCCCGTTCGATCGCGAGCGCACGCTCGTCCTTGTCGACGCCGTGGCGGTTGAACACGCGCACTTCCACGATCGTGCCCTGCACGCCCGGCGGCACGCGCAACGAGGTGTCGCGCACGTCGGAGGCCTTTTCGCCGAAGATCGCACGCAGAAGCTTTTCTTCCGGCGTCATCGGGCTTTCGCCCTTCGGCGTGATCTTGCCGACCAGGATGTCGCCGGCGCGTACTTCCGCGCCGATATAGACGATGCCGGCCTCGTCGAGGTTCTTCAGCGCTTCTTCCGACACGTTCGGAATGTCGCGGGTGATTTCCTCGGGACCGAGCTTGGTGTCGCGCGCCATCACCTCGAACTCCTCGATGTGGATCGAGGTGAAGACGTCGTCCTTCACGATCCGCTCCGAGAGCAGGATCGAGTCTTCGAAGTTGTAGCCGTTCCACGGCATGAACGCGACCAGCACGTTGCGGCCGAGCGCGAGCTCGCCGAGATCAGTCGACGGGCCGTCGGCGATGATGTCGCCCTTCTTGACGACGTCGCCGACCTTCACCAGCGGACGCTGGTTGATGCAGGTCGACTGGTTGGAGCGCTGGTACTTCATCAGCCGGTAGATATCGACGCCCGACTTGGTCGGATCGAGATCCTCGGTGGCGCGGATGACGACGCGGGTGGCGTCGATCTGGTCGATCACGCCGGAACGGCGCGCCGCGATCGCGGCACCCGAATCGCGCGCGACCACACCCTCCATGCCGGTGCCGACGAACGGCGCCTCGGCGCGGACCAGCGGCACCGCCTGGCGCTGCATGTTCGAGCCCATCAGCGCGCGGTTGGCGTCGTCGTTCTCCAGGAACGGGATCAGGGCGGCGGCCACCGAAACGAGCTGCTTCGGCGACACGTCCATATAGTCGACCTTGTCCGGCGTCACCGGCAGCACTTCGCCGGCGTGACGGCAGACCACGAGATCCTCGGTGAAGCGGCCGCGGGCATCGAGCGGCACGTTGGCCTGCGCGACGCGGTAGCGGCCTTCTTCCATCGCGGAGAGATAGACCACCTCGTCGGTGACGCGGCCGTCCTTCACCTTGCGATAGGGCGTCTCGACGAAGCCGTATTTGTTGACGCGCGCAAACGTGGCGAGCGAGTTGATCAGGCCGATGTTCGGACCTTCCGGGGTCTCGATCGGGCAGATGCGGCCGTAATGCGTCGGGTGCACGTCGCGCACCTCGAAGCCGGCACGCTCGCGCGTCAGACCGCCCGGGCCAAGCGCTGAGAGGCGCCGCTTGTGGGTGATTTCCGACAGCGGGTTGGTCTGGTCCATGAACTGCGACAGTTGCGAGGAACCGAAGAACTCGCGCACCGCGGCGGCCGCCGGCTTGGCGTTGATCAGGTCCTGCGGCATCACGGTGTCGATGTCGACGCTCGACATGCGCTCCTTGATGGCGCGCTCCATGCGGAGCAGTCCGATGCGGTACTGGTTCTCCATCAATTCGCCGACCGAGCGAACACGGCGGTTGCCGAGGTGGTCGATGTCGTCGATCTCGCCCTTGCCGTCGCGCAGGTCGACCAGCGTCTTGATGACCGCGAGGATGTCTTCCTTGCGCAGCGTGCGATGGGTGTCGGGCGCGTCGAGCTCAAGGCGCATGTTCATCTTGACGCGGCCGACCGCGGACAGGTCGTAGCGTTCGGAATCGAAGAACAGCGACTGGAACATGGCCTGCGCCGAATCCAGCGTCGGCGGCTCGCCCGGACGCATCACGCGGTAGATGTCGAACAGCGCGTCTTCGCGCGTCATGTTCTTGTCGGCATGCAGCGTGTTGCGGATATAGGCGCCGACATTGACGTGGTCGATGTCAAGCAGCGGCAGCTCCTTGTAGCCCTGCTCGTTCAGCACTTTCAGCAGCTTCTCGGTGATTTCCTCGCCCGCCTCGGCATAGATCTCGCCGGTCTTCGGGTTGACGAGGTCCTCGGCGACGTAGTTGCCGACCAGTTCCTCATCCGACAGGCGCAGCGCCTTCAGCCCCTTTTCCTGGAGCTGGCGCGCGGCGCGCACGGTGAGCTTCTTGCCGGCCTCCAGCACCACCTTGCCGGTGTCGGCGTCGATCAGGTCGTTGATCGTGGAATAGCCGCGGAAACGGGTGGCGTCGAACGGCACGCGCCAGCCTTCCTTGGTGCGCTTGTAGCTGATCTTCTTGTAGAAGGTCGACAGGATGGCCTCGCCGTCGAGCCCGAGCGCGAACATCAGCGAGGTCACGGGAATCTTGCGCCGACGGTCGATGCGCGCGAACACGATGTCCTTGGCGTCGAATTCGATGTCGAGCCAGGAACCGCGATACGGGATCACGCGCGCCGCGAACAAAAGCTTGCCGGACGAGTGGGTCTTGCCCTTGTCGTGGTCGAAGAACACGCCGGGCGAACGGTGCATCTGCGAGACGATGACGCGCTCGGTGCCGTTGACGACGAAGGTGCCGTTCATGGTCATGAGCGGGATATCGCCCATGTAGACGTCCTGCTCCTTGATGTCCTTGACCGACTTGGCGCCGGTCTCCTCGTCGATATCGAACACGATGAGGCGCAGCGTCACCTTCAGCGGCGCGGCATAGGTCATGCCGCGCTGGCGGCACTCGTCGACGTCGTATTTCGGCGGCTCGAATTCGTAGCGGACGAATTCCAGCATCGAGGTGCCCGAGAAATCCGAGATCGGGAACACCGAGCGGAACACCGCCTGCAGGCCCTCATCGAGCCGGCCGCCTGGGGGCTCGTCGACCATCAGAAACTGATCGTAGGATGCCTTCTGAACCTCGATGAGATTCGGCATCTCCGCGACTTCCTTGATGTGTCCGAAGAACTTGCGAACCCGTTTGCGACCGGTGAATGTCTGCTGCGCCATCGTGGCCTCTCATTTCGTCGCCCTTGAGGGGCGAACCTTCCGGAGCGCGACTGCCATCGCCGCCGGGTTTAATTTCGATCCATTTCAAGGGCCAAAAGCGCAATTTCAGGGTCTAAGTCCTGAATCCGTTCTTTCAACCTTGAAAACGCAAAACGACGCGCGGGGCGCTTCGAATCGCACCCGCCCGTCAGAACCATTGCTTCACGGACTGCAAAAGCCCGAAATTGCCTATCTCCCAACGGCTTGCGGGGGGTAAACGCCGCCGTTCCCGCCGCCTGCCGCGCTTTCGTGCTGCCACCCCGATATGGGGTAACAATCGCAGAGATTCGAGGGGCAAGCCCGCAAATCCCCACACGTTTCCGTGTACGACGCGCTCCGGGTCGCCCCTTTTGCACGCCTCTTGCTTGTGATGGCCGGGCCTGAGCGCGGCCATCCCATGTCTTTGGTCGTCCGGTCCCCTCCTCGTCATGGCCGGGCTTGACCCGGTCATCCACGTCCTTGGTGGGGCGGTCCCCGGGTCTCGCTCGGCCAAAGCCGCGCATATCCGGGGACGGATCCCGGGTCTCGCACACGCTTCCCAAAGCGCTGAAGAACCCGGATCTCGCTCACGTAACCTGCGGCTACTTGAGTTCGACCTTTGCGCCAGCCTTTTCGAGCTGGGCCTTGACCTTCTCGGCCTCGTCCTTGTTCACGCTTTCCTTGACCGGCTTCGGCGCGCCCTCGACGAGGTCCTTGGCTTCCTTCAGGCCCAGGCCAGTGATGGCGCGGACTTCCTTGATGACCTCGATCTTCTTGTCGCCGACAGCGGCAAGCACAACGGTAAATTCGGTCTTCTCTTCAACCGGCGCCGCGGCAGCGCCGCCGCCGGCCGGACCGGCGACCGCCACCGCAGCGGCCGCGGACACGCCCCACTTCTCTTCCAGGAGCTTTGCGAGTTCGGCCGCCTCGAGCACCGTTAGGCTCGAGAGGTCGTCGACGATTTTCTGCAAGTCAGCCATTGATCTGTTTCCTTAAACGTTTGGTTCGAACCAGGGTTTTGAGATTTGCGAAGGGCGTCAGGCCGCTTCGCTCTTTGAGGCATAGGCCTGAATGACGCGCGCGAGTTTGGCCGCGGGCGCGTTAGAGAGCTGGGCGAGCTTGGTCGCCGGCGCCACGAGGAGGCCTACGATCTTGCCACGCAGTTCGTCCAGCGACGGCAAGGAGGCCAGGGCCTTCACGCTGTCGATATTCAGGACGGTTTTACCCATCGAGCCGCCGAGAATGACGAACTTCTCGTTCGTCTTGGCGAACTCGATGGCAACCTTTGGCGCCGCGACCGGATCTTTCGAAATTGCGATCACGGTCGGCCCCTTCAACAGGGGGCCGATGCCATCGAGGTCAGTGCCTACAAGAGCAATTTTGGTGAGACGGTTCTTCGAGACCTTCACCGACGCGCCCGCCTGCTTCATCTGCACGCGCAGCTTCTGCATCTGGGCCACGGTGAGGCCGGAATAGTGAGCAACGATCGCGACGCTCGTGGTCTTGAAGACCGCGTTGAGCTGTTCGACCGCGTCTTTTTTTGCCGCTCGTTCCACAGCAAGCTCTCTCCGGTTGGCGGCCTTTGCGCGAGGCAGGACCGCCGGGTTGCACCCATCGTCCCGCCCAAATCTCGTCCTCTGGACAGAAGTCCCAAGGACACGCCGGGCAAGACGACAATTTTGAAGCCTGCCCTCCCGCATCCTTGACAGATGCGGGGTGTCGAGGTTCGAACCAAATAACCCTCAGACGCCTGCGCGAAACGCGGCGTAAAGCGAAATCCGGTCTTCACCCGTCTATGCAGGCCGTACGATTAAGCCGTTGAAGAAACTTTACGTTTCGCCGCGGGCGCCTGCAGTCTTGGACAGGATCGAGGCCATCCGGCAAGCCGGAAGACCCCCGCCGGCATCCCGGTCGAAAACGATCAGCTTTTCCCTCCTTTTGAGTAATCCCAACCTGGGGTGTCCTCAAAAGGAATGAACTCCTATCGTATCGGGTTTTCGGAATGCGAGCACGAACGTGCCAGCAATGGCCAGCACGCCCGGAGACGGCTCTTTAGCCGGTCTGTTCCGGCTTGCCAAGAGCAAAATTCAGACCAGTTTGGTCAGGGGTCGGCCAAAAAAATCCGCCCCGCCTTGTCACGCCGCAGCTCTCCCGCTCGTCTGGGGCGCAGGAGGTACCCATGCAACGATGGATCGCAGGAGTTTTGGCGGTATTTAACATCTCAAACGGGCTGGCAATGCTCTTTGCCAGTTCCACCTGGTGGGCGAGCGTTCCCGGCGTGCCCGATACCGGCCCGTTCAACCCGCACTTCGTCGAGGACGTCGGCGCGGCTTTCCTGATGGCCGGCCTCGCACTTGGAGCTCGGGCCTGGCGGCCGGCTCTTTGGCCGGCGGCGCTTGCAGGCAGCGGATTTCTCGCAGCGCACGCCGCGATCCATCTCGTCATGATCGGCTCCGGGCAGCACCACCACGCGGGCGCCGACCTTCTGGCGGTCATCGCACCGGCGGCCCTCGCCCTGTACTCGGCCTTCCCGAACCAAGAAGAACAACATGCGTAAATTCATCGCGCGCCGCATGCTGCGCGCAACAGCCAAGCGTTACGGCTACGACGCGAGCTATCTTGAAATGATGCTGGAGGAATTGCCTGCAGCTTTTTTCAAGTTCGCCCCCGTGAAGAAGGCATCCGCGCATCGCGAGGTGGTTCCGGTGGAGGCAAGCTTTGCCGCCAAAATCACCGGCGCGATGGCGGAGGATTGCGGTCCCTGCACCCAATTGACCGTCGATACGGCGCTGGAAGCGGGCATGGCGAAGGACCAGATAGAGGCCGTGCTTCGCCGTGATGTCGGCGCGATGAATGCCGCAACCGCGCTCGGTTTCCGCTTTGCCGACGCCATCGTGCATCATTCGGCGGACGATGAACGACATCGCGACGCTGTTCGAGCCAGCTGGGGCGAAAAGGGCGTGATCGACTTGACCATGGGGCTGCAGATGGGCCGTCTGTTCCCGATGATCAAAACCGCGCTTGACTATGCGAAGGAGTGCCGCCGCGTGATCGTGGCCGGCCATCAGGTCGATGTCACCAAACAGGCCGCATGACGCCGACCCGCTCGCGCCGCATCGCGCACGGCTGCTCGGACTTGCCTATCGCATGCTGGGCAGCCGCAGCGACGCGGAAGACGTCGTGCAGGACGCCTATCTCCGCTTTGCCGACGCGCAGGACGTGCGCAACACCGAGGCGTTCCTCGTCACCATCGTCATGCGGCTTTGCCTTGACCGGCTGAAAAGCGCCAGGGCGCAGCGGGAGATCTATGTCGGCCCCTGGCTTCCGGAGCCGGTGTTCGACGCCGACGGCCTTTCGGCCGATGCGGCCAGCGAACTCGCGGACGATCTTTCCTTCGCGCTGATGCTGACGCTGGACCGGCTATCGCCGCTGGAACGTGCCGCGTTCCTGCTCCACGACGTGTTCGACCGGCCGTTTTCGGAAGTGGCGCAGATGCTGGACCGGACCGACGCAGCCTGCCGGCAACTGGCCGCGCGTGCCCGGCGTGCGGTGCGCGACGAGCGCCCCTCCCCGCAAGCGGCACCGGATCGTCACGCAAGGCTGCTCAGCGCCTTCTGCGAGGCGGCGGCCAGTGGCAACACTTCCGCCCTCGCGGGGCTATTGCGCGAAGATGCCATTGCGATTACCGACGGCGGCGGCCGTAAAATCGCGGCGCTGAACCCCATCAAGGGCGCGCAAAAGATCATCCGCTTCCTGATCGGCATCGGCGGCAAGAACGCCGGCCGCGACATTCGCATCGTCCCGATGACGATCAACGGAAGTGCCGGCGCGCTGCTTTATATGGATGGCGAGATCGACCGTGCCTTGAGCCTGGCGATCGACGGCGAGAAAATCGCCGCGATCTATATGGTGCGCAACCCGGACAAGCTGCGTCATGCACCCAATGCCGCGCCGGCGGCACGTGCTAACTGACGGGATAAGCCAGCGGCTTCCCTTCGAAGAACGTCGTCAGATTGGCGATCACGCAGTCCTGCATGGCCACATGCGACTCAAGCGTGTGGCCGCCGATGTGGGGGGTCAGCGCCACATTCGGAAACGCGGTCAGCGCGTCGGGGGCATGCGGCTCCCTGGCGTAGACGTCGAGGCCGGCGCCGGCGATGGTCTTGTCGGTGAGCGCCTGGATGAGCGCGGCCTGGTCGATCACCGAACCGCGCGCGATGTTGACGACGCAGCCGTCCTCACCGAGCCTTTTCAGGATATCGGCATTGACGACATAATGGGTATCGGCGCCGGCGCGCACCGCGATCATCAGTACGCTGCACCAATCCGCCAGCGCCTCGAGGGTGGGAAAATATTGATACGGTACGTCGTGGCGGCTGCGGCTGAAATAGCCGACCTCGGCCTCGAACGCCGCGACACGGGCGGCGATCTTGCGGCCGATCTCGCCCATGCCGTAGACGCCGACCTTGCGGCCCAGCATGCCGGGCTGCGGCCGCATCATCGGCGATGGTTTTGCGGCGGCCCAATCGCCGCTTCGCACGTAATTGTCGGCCGCCAACAGACGCCGCGTCGCCGCGAGCATTAAGATGACCGCGATATCGGCGACGGAGGCTGCATTGGCGCCGGGACTGTGGCCGACCGCGATGTTTCGTTGCGCGGCGGCGTTCAGATCGATGCCGTCATAGCCGGTGCCGTAGCAGACGATCGCGCCGAGCTTCGGCAGCCTGTCCATCATGTCGCCGCGAAGTGGCGTGCTGCCTGCCGTGACCATGGCGCGGATGCTGGAGAGCTGGTCGGCGGTAAAAACTTCGTGTGGCGGCTTGCCGGCGGCATCCATCAGCTCAAACCGCTCGCCGATACGTTGCATCAGCGCCTTGGGAAAGCGCGAATAGATCAGGACCTGCTCTCGCATCGGGGAAATTTCCTGCTGGCTCGAGCGCTCGGCACCCGAGACTTTCGAATGCGCCGCACGAATGTCGGTGACTTTAAATCAACGCAATTCTTCTGTGTATCACACGTCCGCATGCCCATATGCACGCTTGGAGGACAGCCCATGCGGTTCGGTCAATCGATTCTCAACCGGCGCGCGGCGCTGACAGCGCTGGCATCCGCCCCCACTCTCATCGCAGCGGCGGCGGGCGCGCGCGCGGAGACAACAGGGGCGCCAGCCGTCGCGCTGATGCCGGCCTGCACCCTGACGCCTGCGGCGATCGCGGGTCCCTACTATTTCGATCCCAAACTACAGCGCAGCGACATTACCGAGGGACATCCCGGCGCGCCCCTGCGGCTGCGCTTCGTCGTGATGGACGCGGCCGATTGCACGCCGGTTTCGGGCGCGCGGATCGATGTCTGGCACGCGCGGGCCGACGGCTACTATTCCGGCTATCCCGGTCAGGGTGACCGGCACAATGTCGATACGACGGGCGGCACGTTCATGCGTGGGACGCAGATCGCGGACGCTCACGGCGAAGCGTGGTTCCACACCGTCTACCCCGCCTGGTATGAGCAGCGCACCGTGCATGTCCATTTCAAGATCTTCATCGACGACAAGAGCATGCTCACCGGCCAGATGTATTTCCCCGACGCGCTCAGCCAATATATCTTTGCCAATGTCGGCGCGTACCGGCGCAAGGCCGCCCGCAACGTCTTCAACACCAATGACGAATTCGCGCTGCAGGATACGACCCACGGCGGCTACTGCGACATCAAGGAAGAGGCCGATCATTATCGCGCAACGCTGGTGGTTGGCGTCAGCCGCTCCGTGGTCACGGCACTCGACGAGTCCTCGCGGCCCAAGCTGCAACCCCGCGCAATCGTGCCGGGCGTCGACCCCGAGAAGCAGAAGAACAGCTGATTGACGAAAAAGGGACGGCACCGGTTGCCCAGTTCCGCCCCTGTTTTCAAGCGTGCCATGCGAAAAGCTTAGCCGAGCAAGGTACCCGGCTCGACCTTGACGCCCGGTCCCATGGTGGAGGAGACCGCCACGCGCTGGATATAGGTGCCCTTCGCGCCCGCTGGCTTCGCCTTGGCGACCGCATCGGCCAGCGCCTTGGCGTTCGCCACCAGCTTATCCTCGGAGAACGAGGCCTTGCCGACGCCGGCCTGAATGATGCCGGCCTTCTCGACACGGAATTCGACCGAACCGCCCTTGGCGCCCTTCACGGCGCCGGTGACGTCCATGGTCACGGTGCCGATCTTCGGGTTCGGCATCATGCCGCGCGGACCGAGCACCTTACCGAGGCGCCCGACCAGCGGCATCATGTCGGGGGTAGCAATGCAGCGATCGAAATCGATGTTGCCGCCCTGCACCTTCTCGACCAGATCCTCGGCGCCGACGACGTCGGCACCGGCTGCCTTGGCTTCGTCCGCCTTTGCGCCGCGCGCGAACACGGCGACGCGGAGCGTACGGCCGGTGCCGTTCGGCAGGTTGACCACGCCGCGCACCATCTGATCGGCGTGACGGGGATCGACGCCAAGATTGATCGCCAGTTCGATGGTCTCGTCGAACTTCGCCTTCGCGCGTTCCTTGACCATCTTGATGGCGTCCGCGAGCGGATAAAGCTTCTCGCGATCAACGCCTTCACGGGCCTTCTTCAAACGTTTTCCAATTGCCATGACCCGTTACCCCGCAACTTCCAGACCCATCGAGCGGGCGGAGCCCTCGACCATCTTCATGGCCGATTCGACGGTATCGCAATTCAAGTCCTTCATCTTCTTCTCGGCGATCTCGCGCACCTGCGCCTTCGTCACCTTGCCGGCCTTGTCGCGGCCCGGCGCCTTGGAGCCGGACTGGATTTTTGCGGCCTGCTTGAGGAAGTAGGACATCGGCGGCGTCCTCATCTCGAAGGTGAAGGAACGGTCCGCATAGATGGTGATGACCACCGGGATCGGGGTGTTCTTTTCTTCCTTCTGCGTCTGCGCGTTGAACGCCTTGCAGAATTCCATGATGTTGAGACCGCGCTGACCAAGCGCGGGGCCGATCGGGGGCGAAGGATTCGCCGCACCGGCCGGCACCTGCAATTTCAGGTATCCGGTCACTTTCTTTGCCATTTGTCACTCCTGTTGTGCCGGCTCAAGGCCAGCGGTTTCAGGTTCCGTGGTTCGGATGTTGAGCGGCTGGCGACCGCTCTCTTCCTCCCACGGCCTCATTGACGTGAAGACGCGCTTCACGCTCTTACCCGGTCAGACCTTCTCGACCTGACCGAATTCCAGTTCGACCGGCGTGGCGCGGCCGAAGATCGAGACTGCGACCTTCACGCGCGAGCGCGCCTCGTCGATTTCCTCGACCACGCCCGAGAACGACGCGAACGGTCCGTCGGCCACGCGCACATTCTCGCCGATCTCGAACGACACCGACGCCTTCGGCCGTTCCACGCCTTCCTGCACCTGGTGCAGGATGCGCATGGCCTCGGCTTCCGAAATCGGCATCGGCTTGTTTTCCGCGCCCAAGAAGCCCGTCACCTTCGGCGTGTTCTTGATGAGATGGAAGGCCTCGTCGGTGAGCTTCATCTTCACCAGCACATAGCCGGGGAAGAATTTTCGCTCGGCATCGATCTTGCGGCCGCGGCGCACTTCCGTGACCTTTTCGGTCGGCACCAGCACCTGCTCGAACAGTTCCTCGAGCCCGCGCTGCTTCGCCTGCTCGCGGATCGATTCGGCGACTTTCTTTTCAAAATTCGAATAGGCGTGGACGATATACCAGCGCTTATCCAGCGTTTGAACTGCGACGCTTGCCATCAGTGGATACCCAGTAACAAGGTGACCAAATAGCGGATGATCTGATCGGAGGCGAAGAAGAAGATCGAGGCGAGCGCAACCATCACGAACACCATGATGGTGGTGATCGTGGTCTCGCGTCGGGTCGGCCAGGTGACCTTGGCGGTCTCCGAGCGCACTTCCTGCAGGAATTTAAATGGGCTGAAAGCCATCAAGGGTCCGCGTCCGTCGTCAGACGAATTGAGTGTCTTAAGGAATCCGAACAGCCCGCTTTCGCCCAGCCCTCTGTTGAAGGATGAGCCGGCAAGCGGGCTCGATTGTTCGGGGGTTTTAAAGCCGCGCCGGAAATCCGCACATAGGCGGGCCGACAGCAGGTGGGAGGTATCTACTGTGGGTGAGGCCAAAGGTCAAGGTGAGCTGAAACCGACGCGGCTCCATCAATCGCCATGCGGCCGACCGCCGTATCCGACTTCGAGGCCGTAAGTTCCACGCCCTTGGCCTGATAAAGCCCATGGTCTTCCTCCACCGACACCCACTCGGAGCGCTCGCGCCCTTTCCCTTATCCGTTTGTGCACATGCAGCATCGGTTAGGATTTCGTTAACCATACGGGAGCAAGACTTACCCTGCCGGGGCTGGGCGCATCATGAAAGGAGAATCCCGTGCCAAATCAGGAAGAGGCAATTCGCGAACGTGCCTACCACCTCTGGATCGCCGATGGTCAACCCGACGGCAAGGCCGACATCTATTGGCTGAACGCTCAACGCGAGATGCTCATTGCCTCAGTTGAGAGTTCAGGGGGCACGGCTGCCGCTGCGTCCACCGACACGAAATCGGTCGCGACGAAACCCGCCAAAAAGTCGAGGTTTCCCCGAGTGCGAAGAGGCAAGACCCGCGCTGCATAGTTTCACGGGCGTATCGTCACGCAGGACCCGTGACGCCGACACCGTCACGAACGGACGGGGTAGCCTAGTCTCCCCCGTTAGCGTGCGTGGGCCTATGCTACGTCACCATAACTGTCGAAGAGAAACTGCCAACTAATTGATTTGGCGCGGCGGGGCTTGAATCTGCGACCCTTTCAGGTCCCCGGTTTGTGCGTCGCGGAACTTCGCCTTGGCGTCGACAAGGCCGACGCCGGTGCACCGGGTCATCGCGGTCTTGCGGCCTCCCACGGACGTAACGACCCACGTTCTCCGGATGGCGCGGGATCGGTTGGAACCTACACAGAACCTTCTTCGGCAGGTCTGTTCTGGCTGGCTTCAGGTCTGTTCTGACTGGCTTCCGACTTCTCGGCCAAGTAGCGCCATACTTTCGCCATTTGCAATAAACGCACCTTATCCCTGGGGTGGAAGCATCTCGAGGCAAGCGCGATACACTGCTCGACGTACTCGAAATGTTCGTCGGCTGATGCCATAGACCAAGCCCCGTGTGGTCCTTTCGTAATTTCCCCAACCGATATTTGTTCCTCAAAATGCCATTGTCACGATTATGAAACCGCTCCGAACGGGGTCCCGCCACCAGGCGTTTTTCCTCCGGTGAAGGCGCTGGAGGAGGCCGACACAATGAAAGACGCGAAAATGTACCGGGAGTATGCGACCGACTGCATCCGCATAGCGCAATCGATGAACGCAGAAGACCGGGAGACTTTGCTCAAAATGGCTCAGGCGTGGGAAGATCGGGCGCGCGAAGCAGAGCGGCAGGAGAAGGAAGCGGAGAGCGATAGGTAAATGGAACTAGTTGCGGCGTACTCATGAATTGCGGCGCCCAGCATTCGCTGACCAATGTGCGCAAGCGGCGGAAAAGCCGGCATGCCAATTCCGGTAGCTTCAGGCCGCACGTACAGGCGTCGAAACGCCCACCGGCATTAGCTCGTACGGGCTTCCAGGCGGGCAATCCGGCAAGGCGCCGGCGCCAGGCATGGATTGCCGGAAAGGCTGCCTCAAGATCGAAGCCGGTCTTCGCAGGGGGATAATACACGTAACCCGCCATTGAAAAATCCACGATGGTCGGCCTGTCGCCCAGCACGAAGGGGCGATCTGTCAGAGGTTTGTCGACGATCGAAAATGCGCCTTCCTTGACCTCAAGAAAGACAGAACAGCCGGATGTACGGGCAAGGGGTCAACGAATTTTGAAATTGATGCATCGCATAGTTCGCCGTGGGCGTCCTATTATCTGCGTGACGACCAGACCGTCATTCAGTCTGGCTCTTTGCTGTATTATCTCTCGCCAGACCTCACGCGAGAGCCCTATGCATCGCGACTGAAGTCCGCCGGCATTCTTGTGACCGATGCAGGCTCGGGTTTCGGCACCACGCCCATCTGGTCAAATTCGCATTATTCGGTTTATTCGGTTGGCCGCGCGGAAGCCAATGCCACGCCGAGATGATGTCCTGCGCGCGCTGGTCGGCCAAGCAAACGGTAAACCTTGTTCGCGCTCAGCCACCCCCGGCTACAGGGTGTCGGACGCCGCCCCGCTGTATGCGCTCATCATCCTCGTGGCCGGAGGCATTGCTGCCGTGGTGGCCGTCGTCGCGCTCTGGCTCCTGCTCTGGCGCGTGGTTTGGTCCTTGATTTGATCCGGCGCCGATCTCAGTCGGTTGCAACGGTCGAGACGATAGCGCGTCCGATGAAAATCGCCTTTCGACCCTTGGCACTTCGACCCTTGCACTTCGACCCCTTCGACACTAGGCGATTGCGGCGCCGGTGGTCGGTGGTCTCTTGGCGGCAGCGCTGTTCGGTGAGCGAGCCAACCCGTCCAGTTGGTGAAATTCTAAGCGCGACTTCCGATACGTTGAGACCGAATGTCGGTTGGGTCAATCGCGTCACTTTGACCGTGGGCCGGCCCCTTTCGCGGTAGGGACGCGAGTTATCTCGCGCCCCCCGCACAGACCCGTACGAGGCCAATTTGGGCATACGGCTCCCACCTCGGGTGTGTGTGACGGCGCGTCGTGATATTCTCACGAAATTCCGTATGCGCTCCAGCGCCTGTGACACGGTTCCCCGGTACTGTGGCCCGGCCCGCGCTTTGCTGGCTCACATTCCCCTCGGCCCCGCCCTTGGCTCCACCAACTCCGCAGCCGGTTGCCCGGCTTTGTTCGTCGGCTTCACAGCTACTATGGCGGAGTCAGACTTCTCATGATCGTACATCATCGGCTACGGCTCCTCGCCTTCCCGACGCGGGCCAGTGCTGCAAGCATGCTGGCGCTGGCCGACCATGAGACCTCCCGGTTCCCGAGCAAAGAGCGTCTGCACATGCCAGTGTCTAAGACCACGCCGGGCCGTCGCTCGCGTTATCGCGCCCATCCGTGTTGCCTTCCGTCACCGACGACGTCGGCACCCAGGATGAGGGTACTTTCGCGGCTCAATGGCTGGCCTATGCGCTCCCCTGTCAACGCTTCGCCAATACCCTCACGGGTATTGGCGCATAACTCGGGGTCGATGCGGGGTCGCTACTCCTTCATCGTGATGGACTTGCACCATCTACTCCTTGCCGGTCTCCCGGCGCACTCCGGTCTACCCCGATCAACGGACACCGTCAGACCGCCCGAGCATTTCGGGTTCGTGCCAAAAAGCGACATCAGCCTCAGTGGGCATCCTAAGGATCTGTCGTTTAACTCCAAGCCGAGAGGTTTCTTTCTGCAGCCCGGCGGGGCACAGAATTTGGCCTGGTAGGCGATGTCATCGATTGGATCACGGACACAGCCCGGCGGCCAACTCACGTGCTGGCTCTTGGCCAAAAAACTGATTTCTACGGCAGCCAGCTTTTGATCCACAAACTACCAACCACCATAACCGCCGCCACCATAACCGCCGCCACCCCAACCGCCGCCACCATAACCGACGCCACCATAGCCGCCGCCATAGACACAGCACGGCGGCGGAGCACAGCACGGCGGCGGAGGCGGAGGAACCCAGACTTGACAGCCGCAGCCACCGTAACCGCCGCCACCCCAGCCACCGCCACCCCAACCGCCGCCACCCCAACCGCCGCCACCCCAACCGCCGCGACCCCAGCCGCCCGCAGGGCCATAGAAGCCTTGTGCGTCGGCGTTGGTGGGAATGGAGGCAGCAGCGAGTGTGAGGGCCGCTGTGAGCACGGCGGTTATCCTGCGTAACTTCAGCAACATGACACGTCTCCCTCGGTTCTTATTTGGTTGTCCACGAACTCAGACCTCAAACGAGGCACAAGTTGGGAATTTGGAGGAGTCCATACATCCGATAGAGCTTTATCTCGCGATATGGTGAATCCGAGGACCGTCGTGACCCCCGTCTAGCGGCCTCATAAACGCCCACTGGTGCATCAGCGATGGCGATGCCCCGGAGGGCCGGCGGCTGGATCGCGAACGATCGTCGGCGTCCGGACCACCAATTCCAATCTCCCCGTTTGTCGCGAACCGATAGCACGCTGCCTCGTTAACAGCAGCTCAGAGTCAAAAGCGACGGTCGATATGGTCACGCAGAACACTTCTGCAGAATGGGAGTCGGGTAGGATCGAGGCGCGGATCGGGCTTCGAATGATGCCGACGTTTCCTCGATCCCCCTATCATCCAACCGCCCTTTGTGCGACCTTGTCCTCGAAGGTTGGAAGGCCAAGGGGCCGAAGGGATCCGGCTCCATCGCCCTTGGGGATGTACACCCGCCGGACCGGCGGCGCGTAATAGCGGCCTGACTTGATGCGTTCCAGGAGATCCGAAAGATTGGTCTCTAGGTTTTGCGCATACTCTGCCGCCGTCACACCGTCGATACCGGGGGCACCATCCTTGCGGGTGAGCCGGTAGGCTTCCCTCATCCACTCCAGATCGAGGACGTGGTGCAGCGTGGACAATGCCACCCCGCTTTTTGCTCTTGCCAGTTCAGCTATCCGCTGCCGTTTCGTGGACAGGTTTGTAAGACCCAAAGTTCTCTCCCATGTTGCCCGTCAGCGGTTCTCTCCTCACGACGCCCCCCTTTCCTCGATCGGGTCCCAGCGAGACCAGTTCCCCGACGTCGTCAGTACTATGAGGGCGCTACGACTTCCCACTCACGCATCCCCGGTCACTTATTTGTTTCGCTTCCGCGGCCCACGCGATTCCTCCTCGGTTCGTGCTCGCCGTTGCCAGCGCTCCCGGGCGGGTGGAGGTCCCGCCACAGGCCAAGATCATTGTTCAGCCGGTGATCTCAAATTGCCGGCGTACTCTCGCGTGGGCGTGAGTGGGATCTCTCAGGTTCCCAGGCAGTCCGTCCTATGCCTTTGCCCCGGTCCAAGACCCCGGCCGAATCGACGCTGCCTCGCCACTGACGGTCTCGTCGATGCTGCCCCTGCTGCCGTAACAGCAAAGGCTTCAGCGTGACCTTCATATCGGGGCTACCGCGGGGCTTTGGCACCTGCTGTCTACGCTTCACGAACGGTGTTGCCACCGTCATGCAAGACTCGCTTCCGGCTGCCTGGCTGGCCTTTGCCGGGAGGGAGTTGAACCCTCTGAACTACTATGAGAGGTTTCCGAGCTGCTACATCTCTTTCCCCATTCCTGGATTTATCCTGACGCTATACGGCTGGAAGGCTGGCTTTCCAAGCGGTGCCTTCCTGGATGATCAGCGGCTTAAGCCTGCTCTCGGCGTGCGCCGTCCGACATCCAGTTTGCTTCCGCCCTTCGTGCGCCTCGTGGTCTCAACGATTGTCCCGCTCGGTGTCGGGTCGCCGACTCGATTGCGCACCGCCGTGGAGGTCATTACTCCTCCGCCCCAGGGGCCCTCCGCTCAAGTCCGGGTTATAGTGTCCCGAACCGTCATCACTTATTCGGCCCCATCCGTCCCACTCGCGGGAAAAACGCGCGCCAAAAAAATCGGCGAGCGTCTTTGTCCGTGTTGGCGTGCCCGGCGCGCAACCGCTGACGTCGGACTAACAAAATTTATAATCGAGTTCGAACGCCCGCCGCCTAAGTAAGTAGAGGGTGACCGAACCAAAGGAGAATGAAATTGAGCACTATCTACAGGCTGGCTGCGGCGATTGCGGTTTCGGGCGTGGCGTTGATGGCGATCAACGGACCGGCGTCGGCAGCGACGAGGCCGGCCAGCGTCAACTACTGCCTCCAATACAGCCACGGCGGCAGCGACTGCAGCTTCACCAGCAAAGCGGAGTGCGAGGCCACGGCGTCCGGCCAGAGTGCCGAATGCTTCCGCAATTACTATGGTAAGGAAGGTGAGACGCTTCACTGGTAATCCAAGGCTAGCTGGAGCGGGTCTCACCCGCGCTGGCCGGCTCTTGCGATACCTGCCCCTGCGATGTCCGATCCCGCGCCTCCCGTAGCCGCGCAAAAATCTGAGGACGCGGATACGCCAGAGGTGGTTTGGATTCCGAGTTTGCTATTCCTTCGGACGCCATGCGGATCGATCAATTTGATTGGCCCTTTACCTGAGCTATTCGGCCATGTTCTGCACATCGATCCCTC
This sequence comes from uncultured Alphaproteobacteria bacterium, assembly GCA_963822795.1. Classification (GTDB taxonomy): domain Bacteria; phylum Pseudomonadota; class Alphaproteobacteria; order Rhizobiales; family Xanthobacteraceae; genus Bradyrhizobium. Next base: position 366,446 of record CAWGJM010000038.1, on the reverse strand, counting down.
GCAGCGTGACCGTTTCGGGCGTAGGATCTTGATCCAAACGCCGAAACCCTTCCAAGCTTCCGTCGCGCACCTCTGCCGTTGCTTGGAACTCAAGGGCGTCCACGACAGCTCGGGTCATTCTCAACCAAATTGAGCTGCCCGCGTCATGTCCGGTTTGCCCCCGATCGCGACCGTTAGTGCGGACATCCCCGTTCGGCAGCTTCGTGCCACCAACGGACTACGCGACCTTGTGGTTCACTTTAGCGTCTGCAAAGCAGCGCCCAAGGATATCAATTGGCGGCTTACAATCGGTTTTGAATTTCGGATTTGGCGTGATTTGTGCTGGCACCTGTATAGGTCCTTTGTCATTAACTTGAGGCTTTGCTTGCTTAATTGGCAGCCTGTCACTCTTAATCGAGCGATTGACGATCTGCTGAGTAATTAATGCAGTCGTACCGGGATCGGACTGGAAACGTGCTGCTGTGTCCGACCGAATGACCTGATGCATCGCCACAGAACTAGTAATGCCCACGAGATAGGTGAGCGAATGCAACGTGAGTGTCTTGATAAGCATGGTGCTACTCACTTCAGTTAAGTCAGTTCGCACTGCCAAACAGGCGTTGAGTTTTGTCGATTTGATTCATCTACTCGGCGCATGCGAAACGCGGCGAATGCATGCGCCACAAAGATGACAGCGCTCAAGAAAACAAGGGACACCGTCACGACCTCGATCATCGTACCGCTCGCTTTTGCGCGCCCGCCCGAGGGATGATTTATCCCGGCACTAAGTTTAGGATAGGTGCCGTTGTCGTTAACATTGTTCTGATGGGCATTGTCCCAATGGACTCCGCGCGGTGGCAAGGGCCTGACGTACCTGCGCCTGGGACCTCGCGGTTTGATCCATTGATCCAAATCAACGAATTCCTACCCGCTTAGACCCAGCGTCAGACCAGATTCCCATCGTCGGAGAAGGAAGATGCTGAAGCGTTTGCTGGTCATTCTTCTTTTGCTGGTGTGAAAGCCGGTGGAAATCCGCACTTTTTTGCCGGCATCACCAAAGACCATGATCCGTCACGCATCGCATTCGAGCTCTCTTCATCCTCGCCATCGCAACCCGCCGCCATCCACTTCGAGGCCGCTGAGAGTAGCGGGCGCTCGGCGTCTGCTTTTCTGCGCCGGTCAGCCCTTCGGACTCGACGTCATCGTGAAAGCAAGCGCCAGACCAGCTCCAAGCCGTCTCGACTGACACGTCGACCCTGACGACGCCCCACAAAGTCGGTCGCCGCTATAACCGAAATTCACCGCAACACATACGCGGGAATATCTCCCGATGGCATCTCGTCCGTCCGGCGCCTTAAGCCGGCGGCAACAAGGCGGCCATCAACGCTGGCTTCGACTTCCGACGATGAGCCATGAAGCCGTAGCCAGCGAAGCCGAGTTAATCACATCGGGCAACGCGAATAGCTTAAGGTGAACTCCGGCATTCCCGGAAAAATTCGCGCAATGGTGTTCTCGTCGACGATTTTTGCGCTAAATTGAACATTCGAGGCCATGATATCGTCCGCACATTTAGCGACCATATGGATGACGTTACCATCCTCTTTCCGCCTGTTGATGGTGCAGGTTTGCATCTGGCCGCGGACTCTATCTCCCTCCATGATGAATCCGCCGCCGTACTGGTCGGAATCCTGTCGAAACGATATCGCGCCGTCCTTCTTGATGAAAACCTGACCGCAGGCGGAGGGAGCAGTAGCCCACGAACCGTTAAATTCGAACGCCTTCGCTGGGGTCCCAAAGGCAATCCAACTGGCTGCCAGCGCCGGAACCAGCGCGAGTATTCTCGATTTCATCTGTCTCTCCTTGCAGGGCAATTTAATCTCCTCGTCGTTTGCTTTAGATTGTCTTGGTCTTTGGGTTATTTAACCAGCGCGGTGATCCTCTATCGCGCAAAACACGGCGATGGTGGTGTGTACCTATCAACTCAGTTACCGACCGCGCTATGCAATTTCGGCAAACTGGGACGTGGATCGCTGCCACTTCTGAGCTACCTGTCTCAGGTCCGAAGTGGTCAAAAGCACCGTTTTGACCGTCAACCGCTCACATCCGGTGTACCCCGATCAACGGACATTCCGGGAGAAGTCGGCATGTCGCAGTCGAGTCCGAAGGGCTGACCGGCGCAGAAAAGCAGACGCCGAGCGCCCGCAGTTATCACAGAACGAAAGTCCTGGCGATTTTCTGCTGAGCGCTGGCTGACTCAATGCCGCACCGACGTCCAAATTGAGCGACGGCCGCCCTTCGGGCTCCTTGGCCGGATCATGATCCGTCACGCATCGCATTCGAGCTCGGTAACGGCGATTTCGTTCTGCGTGCATGGCGCGACCACGAGGAGTTGCCTGATAGCGCCGCCGAGCCTCCCTTTGCCGATCGTGGCGAGCCTTCTGTGCGCAGGTTTCTATGCAATAGACCTGGCCTCGATCGCAGCACCGACAGACAAAAACCTGAGAGCGACAGCAACCACACAGGAACATCCTGCAAGAAACGCCGTTCTGTGCCCGGCCCGTGCTTTGCTTACTCACATTCCCCTCGGCCCCCGCCCTTGGCTCCACCAACTCCGCAGCCGGTTGCCCGGCTTTGTTCGTCGGCTTCACAGCTACTATGGCGGAGTCAGACTTCTCATGATCGTACATCATCGGCTACGGCTCCTCGCCTTCCCGACGCGGGCCAGTGCAGCAAGCATGCTGGCGCTGGCCGACCATGAAACCTCCCGGTTCCCGAGAGCGTGCGCACATGCCAGTGTCTTAAGACCACGCCGGGCCGTCTGAGCGCTCGCGTTATCGCGCCCATCCGTATTGCCTTCCGTCACCGGAACGACGTCGGCACCCAGGATGAGGGTACTTTCGCGGCTCAATGGCTGGCCTATGCGCTCCCCTGTCAACGCTTCGCCAATACCCTCACGGGTATTGGCGCATGACTCGGGGTCGATGCGGGGTCGCTACTCCTTCATCGTGATGGACTTGCACCATCTACTCCTTGCCGGTCTCCCGGCGCACTCCGGTCTACTCCGAGCTTCGGACATGCTCGGAGTTGGTCGGCATACCTCAAAGGTGCCACTTCCGGACTCGGCATGCGGGCGCGCTATCCGATGACCCGCCCGGCGCGGGTACGTTAGTCCGTTGCCAAAACTTGAATCCACGACAAACGTTTTATTTTCTTGATTTGACTTGGCTTCAGATTGGTCTCAAGTTTGTTTTTGTTTTCGTCTCCGGAAACAATGACTATCAATTCCCCAATCACACTGGTTTTAATAACGGCGCTTCGATATTTTACGTCTACATCTTCATCCCTCGCGCCCAAATCTATACCGTTACATTCGATCTTTTGGACTCGAATACTATGGGGCGTCTTCCACCATCTGTCTGAATCGGTTACAGAGCTTGGCACCTTGGAGAGTAAATATTTATATTCACAAAATATCCCGTCAGAAGAAGCGATCTTTCTGGGATAATCTCTGTCCTGTGCTCGCGCTGAAGCGATTAGCGTTGCGGCCAGAACAAATCCGAACAGAGCAATTCGCGTAAGCATCGTCCTATCTCCCATCCGCGCGAACGTTTAGTATCCTATGCGATCACCTCAACCCTCAACATCGGGCATTCTCAGCATCTGTCGGCATGTCTCAAACGTGCCAACATGCGACATCGGGCACTAGCTCGAAATGAAAGAGGCCGCCAATTGATCAGGTGAGGCCGACAACCTCTTCCCGGCATTGCCCACGCTTTGTAGATCACCAGATCGTAGTCGCCGAACATAGCGGGCCGAATAGTCTTGATGTTCATGACGCGCAGCGGGTCGCATTTGGGGCAGTGGCGGAGCCACACTGATATGTCCGGTCGGTATGGTGTAGGGGATGGTTTTTAACGCATGGGGGCGTACCCAAGCCCGGTGCCTTCGCCGGCGGCAAAGGCAGCTTCCGAAATGGCGAATTTCACGGTGAGCGCGGACGGCGTGTCAGTTGATGAAATGGTAGATTCCGTTCAGTCCGATGAGTCCGGTAACGATAAGGTAGATGGCAACGACGTAGTTCAACAAGCTCGGCGAAATCAAGATCAAGATGCCCGCGATAAGCGCGACGATCGGCGAAAGATGTTCGGCAGTGAGGGTCATGACGATCTCCTGGGTGGTTGAACGATTGGAGCGCGGCGTTGCGAAGCGTGACCAGCGGCTTGCCCTTCGGTAGTGGGATTGGTTCGGAAAATGATTCCAGAAGGCGGCGGACCCGTGCGACGCCAACCCTGTCCGAGAAAATACGAACCTCAGGTCCAGGTCAGACATGGATATAGGAGAGGATCCGCCCCACGAGCCACGCGGCAACCGCCCACCCGGCACCCGTGAAGAAGCCGACACAGAACCAAACGCCGAGTAGGTACGGGTTGACAGTGGAGGGCATATTAAATTCTCCCGGCAGTGACGACGATTAGGATTAGTATGACAACAAAAATGATATCGTAATCTCGACAGATTTCTAGCCTTGCTCCTTCCGAAAATATGGGCCTGATCGAAGGCGCCGCACAAGGTCTAGCGGTACCAAATTGCGCCACGCTATTATTTGGCTCCGCAATGTCGCAGTTGGGTCAATCTCGTCACTCTGACCGTGGGCCGGCGCCTTCCGGTCTACCTAGATCAACGGACATCGTCAGACCGCCCCGGTATGTCGGGTTGGTGCCGTCACCGGAAGTCAGTTGATTCTCGATCACTTCGTCGGTGCGTTCTTCCTTGCCCAAGTATCTCAACTCTATAAGCAAGCAAGAGGCCCGCGAGGTTCTCGTCTAGCCACAATATGACACCGATCGCATTTTTGGGTGCCTGTTTTTGGGTTGACGGGCAAAAGCAAACGTAACCTAATCAATGCCTTAAAGTAATCCTCCTACCAGGAGGCCTTCTTGAACGAGCTCTCGGGCTACGTATTCTCGTCGCTGCGGGAGGGCGACATCGCTCTCCACCGCGGCTCCGGAAACGACTTGGCGCCGATTCTGCTTGCTGCCGCGGAAGAAGCGTCACTCGGTTGCGTCGAACGGCTTGAACACGAATATGCACTCAAAGCCGAACTTGACGCTGACTGGGCGGCGCGGCCCGTCGCGCTGACGCACCACAACCACCGCAGGACGCTGGTGCTCGAGGATCCCGGCGGTGCGCCGCTCGATCGACTGCTTGACCGACCACTAGACGTATTGCATTTCCTGCGCATCGCGATCCCTCTCGCGGGCGCGCTCCGCCAAGTGCATGAGCGAGGACTTATCCATAAGGACATCAAGCCGGCAAATATCCTGGTGGATGAGGTAAGCGGCCGCGTGTGGCTGACGGGGTTCGGCATTGCCTCGCGTCTGCCGCGCGAGCACCAAACCGCCGCGCCACCGGAGTTGATCGCCGGGACGCTCGCCTACATGGCGCCGGAACAAACCGGACGGATGAATCGTTCGATCGATTCCCGCAGCGACCTATACGCGCTCGGCGTCACGTTCTACCAGATGCTCACGGGCTCCCTGCCGTTCACCGCGGCCGATCCGATGGAATGGGTGCACTGCCATATCGCCAGAAAGCCGCTGCCGCCAAGTGAACGGTTGGAAAATATCCCCGCTCCGGTCTCCGAAATCATCATGAAGCTGCTCGCGAAGACCGCCGAGGAACGCTACCAGACTGCAGCTGGCGTCGAGAGTGATCTTCGGCGCTGTCTTGCCGAACGGGAGCGTAAAGGGCGCATCGACCCCTTTGCGCTTGGCGAACGCGACGCGCCCGATCGGCTGCTGCTTCCCGAGAAGCTGTACGGAAGGTCGCGCGAGATAGAGACCTTGCTCGCCTGCTTTGATCGGATAGTCAACAACGGCGCGGCGGAGCTGGTGCTGGTCTCTGGATACTCCGGCATCGGCAAATCCTCGGTTGTCAATGAACTGCATAGAATGCTTGTTCAACCGCGCGGGCTCTTCGCATCAGGCAAGTTCGACCAGTACAAGCGTGACATTCCTTATGCCACAGTGGCGCAAGCGTTTCAGAGCCTCATCCGTCCGCTTCTGGGCAAGAGCGAAGAAGAACTAGGCATCTGGCGCGAAGCCCTTCAAGAGGCACTCGGCCCGAACGCACTGCTTATAGTCGACCTTGTTCCTGAATTAAAGTTCATCATCGGAGAACAGGCGCCTGTCCCTGCTCTTCCAGCACAGGACGCGCAACACCGCTTCCAGCTGGTCTTCCGGCGGTTCCTCAGCGTATTCGCACGACCAGAGCATCCGCTTGCTCTCTTCCTTGACGATCTGCAATGGCTCGATGCGGCAACGCTCGATTTGATCGAGGACCTGCTAACTCAGCCGGATGTGCGGTACCTGATGCTGATCGGCGCCTACCGGGACAACGAAGTCGATTCCACCCATCCGCTAATGCGCAAGCTCGAAGCGATTTGCAAAGCTGGAGCAACAGTCCAAGAGATCGTCCTTGCGCCACTGGTCCGTGAAGATCTGGAACAGTTGATTGCGGATTCCCTCCACTACGAGCCGGAGTGTGTCGCTTCGCTGGCGCGTCTGCTGCATGAGAGGACGGCAGGCAATCCATTCTTTGCCATTCAGTTCCTGTCCTCGTTGGCCGAGGAGGGACTGCTGACGTTCGACCATGGAAATCGGCGATGGTCCTGGGACGTCAATCGCATTCTCGCAAAGGGTTACACCGATAACGTGGTGGACCTCATGGTCGCGAAGCTCAGCCGGCTGCCGATCGAAACTCAGAAAGCATTGCAGCAACTCGCCTGCCTTGGCAGCGGCGCGGATTTCGCACTCCTCACGATGGTTTCTGAGAGTTCGGAAGATGAGGTGTATAGCAATCTACGGGACGCAGTCGGAGCTGGACTCATTCTGGCTTCAGAAGGCGCCTATAGATTTCTGCATGATCGGGTCCAGGAGGCAGCGTACTCCTGTATCCCAGAAAATTTGCGCGCCGAGACCCATCTCCGAATTGGGAAGCTGCTCGCGGCTCACACTCCTCCAGAGAAGCGGGAGGAGGTGATCTTCGAAATCGTGAGTCAGCTCAATCGCGGGGCCGCCCTCATCACCTCAGCCGAGGAGCGTCAGCAGCTGGCCGAACTGAACCTGATGGCGGGCAAACGCGCCAAGCAATCCACGGCCTACAACTCGGCGCTGACTTACCTCGCTGCCGGTCGCGCGCTACTGCCGGAGGACTGCTGGGAACAATGCGGCACACTCACCTTCGCGCTCGAGCTGCACCGGGCCGAATGCGAGTTTCTGACTGGCGCGCTAGCGGAGGCTGACGAGCGCCTGGTCGAGCTGGTAAGTCGGGACGTCGGCTTGCCTAATCTGGCCGCTGTTGCCCGGCTACATGTGGAGCTCTTCACTGCGCTCGGGCGGAGCGACCGCGCCGTCGAGGTCTGTCTCGACTATCTCCGGCACGTCGGTATCGAGTGGTCGGCGCACCCGACGAAGGAGGAGGTCCGGCAGGAATACGGGCGCCTCTGGCGCCAGATCGGGCAGCGCTCGATCGAGGACCTCGTCGATCTGCCCCTAATGACCGACCCTGAGCGGTGCGCGACCATGGACGTCCTCACGGCGGTCGCGTCGACCGCATTGTTTACCGACGAGAATCTGCCCTGTCTTATCATCTGTCGGATGGCGAACCTCAGCCTGGAGCACGGCAACAGCGACGGATCGTGTTTCGCTTACGTCTGGCTCGGCATGATCGTCGGGCCTTATTTTGGCGAGTACCGGGTAGCGTTCCGCTTTGGTAAGCTCGGCCTGGACCTGGTAGAGCAGCGCGGACTACGTCGCTTCGAGGCACGCGTTTACCTGATCTTCGGGCACCGCGTTATTCCCTGGACCCAGCCGATCCGCACCGGCCGGCCGTTGGTGCGGCGCGCCTTCGATGCCGCCAACAAATTCGGCGACCTCACCTTTGCAGCATTCAGCTGCGAGAACCTGACCACAAATCTCCTTGCCACCGGTGACTCGCTCGCCGAGGTCCAGCGCGAAGCCGAAGCCGGGCTCGACTTCGCGCGCCGGGCGCGGTTCGGCCTGGCTATTGGCCTGATCACCCCCCCGCTAAGGCTCATCCGAAGCCTACGCGGCCTGACCCCGGAGTTCGGCTCCTTCAATGATACGGACTTCGATGAGGGCCGGTTCGAGCAGCATCTGGATAACACTCCGCAGCTGGCGACCGCCGCCTGCCGGTATTGGAACCGCAAGCTACAGGCGCGCTTCTTCGCCGGGGCCTACGCTTCCGCCATGGCGGCGGCGGCGAACGCCGAACGGCTTCTCTGGACGTCGCCGTATTTTTTCGAGTTGGCAGAGCACCATCTCTATTCCGCGCTAACGCGGGCTGCACTCTGCGATGTGGCATCCGCCGCCGAACGTACCAAGCACCTGGAGGCCTTGGCCACCCATGATTGCCAGCTCCAGGAGTGGAACGAGAACTGCTCGGAGAACTTCGCGGACCGCGCGGCATTGGTCGCTGCCGAGTTCGCACGCCTCGAAGGCCGCGAGCTCGATGCTGAACGTCTCTACGAGCAGGCGATCGGCTCGGCCCGTGCAAATGGCTTTATTCACAATGAGGCGCTCGCTTACGAACTGGCCGCGCGCTTTTACGCGGCGCGTGGGTTCCAGCAGATCGCGGACCTGTATCTGCGGAACGCCCGCTACGGTTATCTCCGTTGGGGGGCCGTTGGGAAGGTGCGGCAACTCGACGAGACGTATCCAGACCTCAGACAGGAAGAGTTGCATCCTGGCCCGACGAGCACCATTGGTGCGCCGGTTGAGCACCTCGACCTCGCGACCGTGATCAAGGTTTCGCAAGCCGTCTCAAGTGAGATCGTGCTCGAAAATCTGATCGACACGCTCATGCGTACTGCGATCGCGCAGGCAGGTGCCGAGCGAGCGCTGTTGATTTTGCCGCGCGGGCAAGAGCCTCGTATCGAGGCGGAAGCTACGACCAGTGGCGATACCGTGACCGTACGTCTGGTCGACGAGGCTGTGACCGAGAGCGTGCTGCCCGAGTCGGTGCTGCATTACGTCCTGCGTACCCGCGAGATTGTTATTCTGGACGATGCCGCGGCCCAGTCCCCGTTTGGCGTGGATTCCTATATCCGTCAGCGCCAAGTCCGGTCCATTCTCTGCCTGCCGCTGCTCAATCAGGCCAAACTCATCGGCGTGCTCTACCTCGAAAATAACCTGACGCCGCGCGTCTTCGCGCTCACCCGGATCTCGGTCCTAAAACTGCTCGCCTCGCAGGCCGCGATCGCATTGGAGAATGCGCACTTGTATCGCAACGTCGCAGAGCGCGAGAAGCAACAAACTGCCACCTCTGAGATGCTGCGCATCATCGCGAACTCGCCGATTCAGTCGGTGCTCGACGCGGTAGCCGAAAATGCCGCGCAGCTGTCCGACGCGAACAATGCGGAGATCTTCCGCCTGGAGGACAATCTTCTTCGCTTGGCAGCTTCATACGGGGAAATTCCAGTGGTAATCCATGCCTACCAGGGCGTTCCCGTAAACAGAGACACGGTGACCGGACGAGCCGCATGCGATCGTCGGACCATTCATGTCCATGATCTCGCCGCAGAGGAGGGCGAGTACCCGGTGGGCAGCAGTAACGCAAAACGCGAGGGCCACCGTACCACGCTTGGGACGCCGTTGTTGCGCGAGGGTATCCCCATTGGAATAATTCTAGTACGGCGAAGGGAGGTCCGACCGTTCTCCGACCAACAGATCGCGCTTATCGAAACCTTCGCCGACCAAGCGGTGATCGCGGTCGAAAACGCGCGCCTGTTCGAAGCCGAGAAGCAGCGCACGTTGGCGCTTGCACATGCCAACCGCGATCTCGCAGGACGCGAAGCGAAGATCCGGCGCCTGGTCGATTCCAACATCATCGGAATTTTCGTCTGGGATTTCGAAGGTCGCGTCCTTGAGGCCAACGATGAATTTCTTCGCATGGTGAGCTACGACCGTGAAGACCTGGTTTCGGGCCGCATACGTTGGGCGGACCTAACGCCACCCGACTGGCGCGACACGAATAACGCAAGGATCGGACAGCAAAAAGGTGGCGGTCGGTTCGAACCGTCCGAAAAGGAATACACTAGAAAAGATGGTAGCCGTGTGCCCGTACTGATTGGTGGGGCAACATTTGAAGAGGGCGGTAACCAGGGTGTCGCATTTGTGCTCGATCTGACGGAGCGCAAGCGCTTAGAGGCACGCCTCCGCGTGCAGCACACGGTCGCGCAGATCTTGGCGGAAGCGGCCACCATCGAAGAGGCCGCTCCGAGAATACTGCGGGCTATGGGCGAGTGTCTGGGATGGGACGTGGGCGCGCTCTGGCGCGTGGCCCGGGAGGCCGAGGCGCTGCGCTGTGTCGAGCTTTGGCATGAAGCGTCGATAGAAGTCCCGGAATTTGAAAGAGTCACCCGGGAGTTCACTTTCGTTCCGGGCTTAGGACTACCGGGCCGGGTGTGGTCCAGCCTTGAGCCCGAATACATTCCCGATGTCGTTCCTGATGAAAACTTTCCGCGCGTCTCCATCGCCGAACGCGAAGGACTACACGCGGCCTTCGGCTTTCCCATCCTGCTCGGGAGGGAAGTCTTGGGCGTGATCGAGTTTTTCAGCCGCGAGATCAGGCAGCCCGATCAGGAGCTGCTCAACATGCTGGCTACCATCGGCAGCCAGATCGGTCAGTTCATCGAGCGTAGGCGCGCCGAGGCAGAGGCGCGCGCAAGCGAGCGGCGATATCGCGAGGTGCAACTGGAGCTCGCGCACGCCAACCGCGTGGCAACGATGGGACAGCTGACGTCATCAATCGCGCATGAAGTGAACCAGCCGATCACAGCGGCAGTCACGTACGCGTCAGCCGCTCGGCGCTGGCTAGGCGCGAACCCGCCAAATTTACATGAGGTGGATGACGCGCTCTCTCTTATCGTCAAGGAGGGCAATCGCGCAGGCGCGGTCGTCGGGCGAATCCGCACACTCATTAAGAAGGCGCCTGCACGAAAAAACGCCGTAGAGATCAACGATGCCATCCTCGAGGTTATTGCTCTCACCCGTACGGAGGCCGCAAACAATAGCGTCTCGGTGCGGACGCAATTAGCGGAGGGCTTGCCGCGTGTCCAGGGAGATCGGGTGCAGCTGCAACAGGTACTACTTAACTTGATCATCAATGGCATCGAAGCGATGCGCGACGTCGGCGAAGAGGAACGGGAATTGCTCATCAGCACCCGTAACGAACCGGGTGGCGTGTCAGTCGAGGTGCGAGATTCGGGTCCAGGCTTTGCGCCGGCGGCTCTTGAGCGCGTGTTCGAGTCTTTCTACACCACGAAACCGAGCGGTTTGGGGCTTGGGCTGTCGATCTGCCGGTCAATTATCGAAGCGCATAACGGACGATTGTGGGCTAGCGCGAACCTGCCCCGCGGCGCCAGCTTTCAATTCGCCCTGCCGGCGATCGCAAACACTGCGTCGTGATGCTGCACTCGTGAGCCGTCCTAAAGAACGGGCAACTCGATCGCGAGTTCTGCTGTGGTCGGGTAGGATCGAGGCGCGGATCGGGCTTCGAATGATGCCGACGTTTCCCCGGCATCCGCCGTCCGCCATCCAGTTTGCATCCACCCTTCGTGCATTTCGTGGTCGCTACGGTGGTCCGCTCTGAGTCGGGCTTGAGGACTCGATAATGCACCGCCATGCGGTGGAATACTCCACCTACCCCAGGGGCCCTCGCTCGGGTCCGGGTTGTAGTGTCCCGGTCCGTCATCACTTAATCGGCCCCATCCGCCCCACTCGCGGGCACATCGCGATTTCACCGCATAGCGGCTTATACGCGATGCCTTCGCTGTGCGGGAGCGCCTAGGCGACCCGCGAGTGGTTCCGAACTTTCACTGCACATTCCTTCCTGGCATGCCGTCCTCTCCGACCCCCGGGGAGTCCGACATCGATATGTTCCAGTACTCCGATGCCGACATGGCCTTCGCCGTTTGACCACCGGCTCGGCACCCCCAAAATTCCCGCAATCCGTTCCACGCGGGCGACGCATTTCGTGGCTTCACTGGTTCGCTTCCGCTACGGCCTGCCAAGTTGCTTGCCCCCTGCACGGATCGGACTGGGATGCCCCGGCCCTCGGGGACTTTTACAACCAGGCTTTCAACGGCTCGGTCTCCCTCCCCGTTGCAGGATATAACCACAACAGTGGCTGGATCTCCTTCTGTTGGCGGGACTTGCACCCGCTGGAATGGCAGCTAGCTTCGCTGCACGGTCAATCGCGTCACTTTGACCGTGGGCCGGCCCCTTCCGGTCTACCCCGATCAACGGACATCGTCAGACCGCCCCGGCATGTCGGGTTGGTGCCAACAACGGATAGTGCCATTCCAACTCCATGCAGAGGAGCCGTAAACGGGCCCACCAAGCGAAGAACGAATGAGAGGTGCCAAGCGCGCTTCCTTGTTCCATATGAGGGGTAGGATCGTCACGCTTGCGGTACGCAACTGAATATTATTACTGTATAGTTTCGTGCCCGGTGTCTACATTCGCCTGGCGAGTGCTGGTTCCGCTTCTCAGAGCCATTGTAAGTGGCGCCTGGTGGTTTGGATGGGGCTCGGTCACTACGGAGTAGAAGCTGTGCTCAAACCGGAAAGCTTCCCAATCGACAAGATCTACGTTCCGGTGAAGAGGAGGAAAGCTCTCAAACCTGAAGTGGTTCAAGAAATCGCGGAGAGTATTCTGGAAATCGGACAACAAGCTCCAATTCTTGTTCGGCCTGACGAAGACCGCTTCGTTCTGGTCGAGGGGCTTCATCGGCTGGAAGCGTGCAAAGCGCTTGGGGAACGAGCGATCATCGGACTGTTGGTCTCAGCTGAGGTGGCGCATCAGAAGACACTTTCACCCCAAAGTGCAAAAGCAGAAGCAGAACGCCAGAAGATGGAGCGACTAAGAAAACTCCGTCTCGAAAGGGAGGCCGCGGAGAAACTAGGCATTGCTGCAAGAGGTGTCTTGGAGACGGAAACAGCGGTGCTTCAGCGAGAACACCCGGAGAAGACTATCCGGAACAATCTCAAAGCAACGTCGAGCCAACTGAGTCGCAGGACTTCAGGATCAACACCAAGGACGTTATCGGAATGGGTCAAGCAACAAGAGCGCGATGGTGGTCGTTATTGATTGTCGACCGAGCTACGGCACTACCAAAGATCACAAGTTTATGGCGTTTTGCTCCGGTCTCCTTCCGTAACTTTCTGCTTTGGGTCCATTAGCGCCGTTTCGACGGTCGGCCGGTGACTTCCGGTCTACTCCGAGCTTCGGACATGTCGCTGCACCGCGCCAACTGACGCTTTGTGCCATTAGCGGAAGTGAACGCACTCATTCGATCACCTCGTCGGTGGTGGCGAGCAGCGTTTCTTCGTAGTCGTGCCGTTTTGGTAGCGTAGTTGCATTCGGCGGCGTACGGTCTCGCTCGCACTAGCGCTTTCACCGACCGCCGGCGCCTGCGGGGATCATGGGTCCATAGTAGGCTCCCCAGTGGCCCCACACATCGCGATTCCCGTACCCGCTGAAATTGACGTTCGGATCGCCATATTTCGGATGCAAGACGACTGACTGCGCAGCATCCCTATACATGCGATGGGTCCGGACGTTCGACTCGTGACGAACTGTGTGGGCAAATGCGCAGGTGCTAGAGAGCGCGAACGCAGTGGCTAGTGCCATTGCCGTAAGTTTCATAGTTGTCTCCTTTGCTATTTAGATAAGAGACAAGCGCACCATCACCAGTAAAACCTTTGTTAGCTGCCGACGTGGCCGACAGTGCCACAGCGGTTCCAAGCGGAGCTAACCGCGCGGCGTTGTCCGATTGCAAGTTGGGGGACAGGCCGCAGAGCACACTCCTTTAATGAGGAGTTGGCCGCGTAGCTGGCTTCCAGTCGCGTGCGAGCTTCTGCGCTTCGCTTATCTGAGCTCGGGTCATCCTCCGCTCGGCCATTTCTAAAGTCTTGACCGCACTTTGCTCCCCCTGTGCCGCCGATAGACCGAACCACATGTGGGCACGAACATAGTCCTGCGGCACGCCTCGGCCTTCGGCGTACATGACCCCGAGATAGAGCTTGGCGACGCGATGGCCTTGCTCGGCAGCCCTCTGAAACCAGATCATCGCCTCACTATAGTCCTGCGGTACGCCTTTGCCGTTTGCGTATTGGTTCCCGAGTAGAAACTCGGCCGTCGCCTTGGTCTGCAGCCTTCCGAAACCACATTGCTGCCTCGGTATCGTCCTGCGCCACGCCTCGGCCGTAGAGATACAGGGTCCCGAAATTGGATTGGGCGAGAGCGTAGCCTTGCTCTGCAGCTTTCCGAAACCATAATGCTGCGGCAGCATCATCCTGCTGCACGCCCTGGCCAGTCATATACATTAACCCAAGATTGAACTGGGCTGTGGCGTCACCATCATTGGCCAGCGGACGAATGAGACGCAGGGCCTTTGCGTAGTCGCCTCTGGCATGCGCATCAACCGCATCCTCGAACGTGCCAGCGGCCACAGGTGCGGCAAAGGCAGCAGACAACAAAACTACCGCGGTGATCGCGCACTTGAGTTTCATGGTCTGGCAATTTTGCTCTTGGTTATGATCGATCACCAACAAGCCGTTGTAACCCGTAAAGCCTATCCGAAAGCGGCGCTGCACTTGCCATCCCAACCTCCTGCACCAGTCGATGGTGCCTAACCGGACCAGCAGACGCCGTAGCCTTCCTAAACCCCCATATTCCTGCTGGTTGCTCTTTGGTCGCAGTATTCATCTTTTTTGCGGCAGTTGAACCCTAGCCGAATTTAAATGGTGAGTCCCGCTTGCTCCAGGTTTACGATGTAGCCGAGTTGTATTCGGGAGCCGACACACTTACGGGGCACAATATCACGGCGAGAATTGCGCTGGCCGCGGTGAAAAGCAGGCGGCCGATCCCTGCAAATCGACGCAGACTCGGCGTTGCTGTAATCGTCCTGGCGTCCGCGATCACGTTTTTTTCCCAGTGTGCGTTGGCCGATGAAAGCGGTGTGAGTTTCTGGGTTCCCGGTTTCTTTGGAAGTCTCGCGGCCGCACCACAGCAGCCGGGTTGATCGCTGGCCACAGTCTATTATCATACGTCGGTCTCGGCAGGTGGCGATGTTGCCTTGGCTCGAGAATTTCAAATTGGACAGGTCCCAGCCAATATAGGCTTAACGGCGCGTCTGAATGCAAACGTGAATGCCACCGGAGATCTTGGATTTGTCATTCCGAGCTATGTCTTTGCAACGCCGGTCTCGGAGGCCCGGCGTCGGTTTCCCTTGTGAGTGCCTACGATGTCGTAAGCACCACTCTGGCAGGCCAATTGGCGGGGAGCCTAACAGGACCGGGCGGCGGTAGCATCCCGTTCATGCGATCTGACAGCTTCAACGATACGACGTGGGGTTTTGGCGATCTGATCCCGCAATTCGCTTTGCGTTGGGCGGACGTCCCTAGACTGTCAGGCGAGCGAGGTCCTCAAAGCGATACCGGCTGTCGGATTGCTTGCTGAAGACTTGAAAGCACCCCGGCGCGGACCATCTTGCAACCGAATAGGATCGCGTCAGCGAAGCTTGCCGCATCTGCGCTCCCATGGCTCTTGATCACGGTGCCGTTCAATCCCAGAAGCATGGCCCCATTCGGGGGACGGAGCTTATTTCGCAGCATTGAAAAGCTACTGCTTGCCAACAAGTAGCCGACCCGCGCGCTCCATGATGATCGGATGACATCTTGCAAGGACTGCCCGATAAAGCGGGCTGTTCCCTCGGCCGACTTAAGGGCAACGTTCCCGGCAAACGCTTCGGTTACGACGACGTCAACGTGGCCCGATCCGATATCAGAACCCTCAACGAGGCCAATGTAATGCAGGTCCTGTCGTTGAGCATCTTGCAGTAGTCGATCTGCGCCGTACACATAGTGCTGTCTGTCAAACTGGCTGAAATAAGAGGACAAGAGTCCGACCGTCGGCTTGTCGATCTCTAGCAAAGTACGCCCCATCGCGCCGCCCATAACTGCAAGATTGAAGAGATGCTCGGCGCTGGTGCCGATAGAAGCGCCGAGATCGAGAACGATGGTTTCTCCCTTTAGCGAAGGCCACAACCCGGCCAGCGCTGGTCGAGCGATGTTACCCATTGTGCGGAGCTTGATTTTGGCTAACGCCATTAACGCGCCCGTATTTCCCGCCGAGATCGCAAAGTCAGCGTTCTCCGTTTTGACCGCGTCAATTGCGAGCGCCATCGAGGATTTCGAGCGACCAAGACGGAGAGCCTCGGCCGGTTTTTGATCCATTCGGATTGCAATTTCCGAATGAACGATCCGTGTTCGTCGATGCAGCATTGGCCGCTTCACTATCAACGGCTCTAGGGTAGCGAGGTCACCGAATGCGAAGAATTCCACGTTCGAAAGTTGTGTAAGGGAGAGCTCTGCGCCAGCCAGAACAACGGATGCTCCAAAATCTCCGCCCATGCAGTCGAGAGCTATGCGAATCTTTTCAGACATCCGAGGTCTCCAAAGTAGTGCTAAGCTACCAAGTATCTAACAACAGACATCGCTCGATAGGGTCGGCTCGTCCGTTCGATGCCAAAAGCGGAAGTCGGGTCTAGGTCGCGCCATGGATTACCAGCTATTGGACAAGAGGAAGCCTGATCCGAAACGTCGCGCCGCCGTGATCTCGATTTTTTGCCCATATCAGCCCATGGTGCGCTTCGACAATGGTGCGCGCGATGGATAGCCCCATGCCCATACCTTCCGCCTTGCTGGTGTAAAACGGTTCAAAAATCTCTTTTAATTTGTCTTCGGGAATGCCCGGTCCGCGATCCGACACGGATAGCCCGGCAAACTCTTCAACGCGCGAAGTCCGGATGCTGATGATGCGGTTTTCGGTAGGCGTATCCTTCATCGCGTCGATCCCGTTCACGACAAGGTTCAGAATGACTTGTTGAAGTTGAATGCGGTCGCCGAGGATCGGAAGCGCATCCGGCGTGATCACGCTAACCAGTTCGACTTTCCGTGCGATAACCAGCGCCGAAAGAAATTCGACGGTATCCCGAACGAGATCGTTGAGGTCGATATTTTTCAGTTCGAAGGGTGCTTTTGCCAGGAGGCTCCGCATTCTCCTGATGACTTCGCTAGCGCGTCGGTCATCCCGTAAGATATCGCCAACAATCTCGTTCAGTTCCGCGATGTCAGGGCCCGGAGAGTTCAGAATTACCTGTGCCGTTTCGGCGTTGGTCAGAATAGCGCCGAGCGGCTGGTTAATTTCATGAGCAATTGAGGCGGTCAGTACGCCAGCCGTGGAGAACCGATTGACATGGGCCAGTTCTGCCATTCGCTGCCGTGACTGTACTTCGGCCAGACGACGCCGACGATGCGCATTCAGCAGGGCCGAGATAAGCCCAGCTTGCGCGAGAATAACGGCGGTGATCAGCGCGAGTTGCCACGAATGACGTTCCAATGCCGTCGGCTCCCGAAACAAGACTTCGCTCCCCGGCGGCAGGCGGCTCTCGCTGATGTTCCAGCGCCGAAGTTGTCGCCAATCGTATTTCGGTACTGAAAATTCGATTGGACGAACCTTGATGCCACTTGCCTTCTCTCCTCCCAACAGTCGGACGGCGGCAGCAGCCGTCGCTCGGGCACCCTCGGTCGGCGACCACATCGGGCCGCCAACAATCTTGCCGTTAAAGTAAGTTTCGTCTTGCGAAAAAATGGGAGCGTTGGCGACCTCATAGATACGGTCCAGCGGCTCCTTGTCTCCATAGCCGACACCTGCGCCGTCCACCGCTAGTTGTTCATAAAAAATTGCGCTGTGGGGCGGCAAGCTTGCGGCTTCCTTCAAGATCTCCCCGAACGGCCGCTTGTTGTAAAAAATCAATTCAACCCTATTCGCTATCAGCGGACCCAGCATCCGTTGCTGCTCGTCAGCCCAAAATCGTTCATTGGGCGAGTTTCCGATGATGATCGCGATGGCCTTCGTCTCCGGCAACAGCCGCAGAATGTTTTCAAAAAGAACGACATAATCGGCCCGCACCGCAGCCACAACGTCTTGCTCGGACAACATGGATTGATCAATCCGGCGCACTTCGACTGCAGCGAGCAGCATCGGCGTTGTCGGATACAGGTCTGCCCTGTGTCGCTGGACGAAGCGAGCCGCGGGCGCACCGAAGGCGACGATCAAATCGGGCTGTCGTTGAGCGTTGAGCGCCGCAAGATATTCAACAAATTTGGCCTCAGCGGCGTCGTCACCATTCCGAGCCGTAATGACGGAATGTTCTTGAATGTCCAACGGCCAACGCGACTGTTTGACCAGTTCTTTGCAGATTTCCCTGCCCCATCTGGCCCAGGGCTGGAAACTCGGGCCAAACGAATAAAGGAATAGGATTTTTTTCGGCTGAGCGGCAGCCTCGCCCGACCTGTCCTGAGCGGCAGTCTCGCCAATTGAGACCACAAGAACGACGGCGGCGGCAACCCATGTGTTGACCAGCCGCTTCATCATCAATGTGCGCGATGCGGCCAAGCTGCCTCCATGAGCGCGGTCGCTCCGCCTGGGATTTCCCGCGACCCGCCTCGGCAAACACGACCATCATAATGGATCAAACGGTGGGATTGATAGGGTCTGAGATCGACTTCGAGGGCGCTTCAGATGTTTGCTGAGGGTCAAAAGCGTCGATTTTGCCGTGTCCGCCGCCCGTCCGCTTTCCCTCCGATAGCGACCGCAGCGGACTTCGGGCCCATGTCCACTAGCCCGCCTCACGACGCCTTTGCCGCACTCAGGTCTGACCGGAACCGAAAAGGTGCTATACTGAATTCCTGACCTAGCTCTGATTTCGTTCCGCTTGGTAGCTAACGATGCCCTCTTCAGACGATCTAATCGAACCAGGAGAGATGCCTCTCCGCAGGGGCAATAAGAAAACTCATGGGTTACTCGTACTGGCCACCGGGCTGTTTATTTTCGCCGCGGCCGCCGGCGCGTTGTATCTAGCGCTGCGGCCAGTGACCTTGCGGATTGCTGTCGGACCGGCAGGAAGTGACGATCAGAGGTTGGTCGAGGCGCTAGCAGAGGCACTTACTATTGGACGCAGTCATGTTCGACTTGCGCCGATCACAACTGCCGGGCCGGTCGACAGCGTAGCTCTCCTTCGATCAAAAAAGGCCGACCTCGCTGTCGCCCGTGCCGACTATTCAGAAATGCCTCGCGATGCCGGTTCGGTCGCAATTATGCGCAAGAACGTTGTGGTTCTATGGTCGTCTTCCGGCCATCGGCCAATGGGCAGCAGGAAAGAGGCTAGGCCGAAAATCAAAGGGATCGATGATCTGGAGGGGCATGGCGTAGGCGTTATCGGCCGGACTCAGGAAAACGTCAAACTGCTCCGCATGATCTTGACGGAATCCGGTGTCGATCCCGAAAAGGTGGCCATAACGCTATTTGCTACGAACCAGATTGACGAGATGGCACGCAATCCGAAGATTGATGCGTTCATGACGGTTGCGCCGATCGGCAGCAAGATCACCTTTGACGCGATTACTTCAACCGCACGGTTCCGGGGCGAACCAAAGTTTCTCCCCATCGAAGTTTCGGAAGCGATCGCTCAGAGACACCCTATTTATGAATCCGAGGAAATTCCAGGCAGCTCCTTTAGTGCGAAACCGGCCAGACCGGACGACAAGATTGACACGATAGGCGTGAACCATTTGATCGTCGCGCCAAAGTCTCTGTCCGAAACGAAGGTCAGTACGTTTACTCGTCAGCTTTTCGCCGTTCGGCATTCACTTGTTGGGGAAGTGCCTGGCGCGGAAAATATCCAGAAGCCGGACACGGACAAGGATGCCGCGCTCCCCGCGCACCCTGGAGCGGCCGCCTACATCGACGGAACTGAACGCACCTTCCTCGACAGATACAGCGACTACATATGGTTCACGTTTCTCCTTATTTCCGGGCTTGGGTCAGGCGGCGCATGGTTGCGCTACTATCTGAAGAGGGAACAACGAGAGCAAAATTCACTGCACCGAAACAAGCTGTTGCTAACCATTGCTAAGGTGCAGCAGGCGAACTCCTTACAAGAATTGACTGCAATGCAACGCGAGGTCGAAGAATTAATCCGCGAAACGCTCGACTGCTACGCCGATGGAGCGATTGAGCAAGGGGACCTGTCGGCTCTTGGCCTGATACTGGAGCAGTTTCATCTCGCGGTTCTAGAGAGAATGTTCGCGATCGGTGCAACGATGCCCGATTATCCTCGTCTGCGTGCCCGATAGACCGCGGCTTAGCCGTGGGCCGCCAAAGGCCTCATGACGGAGCATTCGCATCAGAGTCGATTGGTCGGTTCAAGCAACAAACAACGTCGGACAGGGGGCAAACTGAGACGAACTCAGCGCGATCACATCTTTTCCGCGTTACTCTCGAACTCGGACACTACTCAATGCGGTCGGCATGCCTCAGAAGTGCCAGAAGCGAACGTCGAGATAAAATCGCGATGCTCAGCTGTGGAGGTCATGGCGCGATCCTTGCTTTACATATCAATGCTGAATTAGTCCTTGGGTCTGGGAGCTCCTTTGCTATAAGCACGGCAACACCCGCGGCTCGACACCGCAATACAGACCGCGATCAGGATCGATACGTCATGATCACGTTCCCCACCTCACAGATTCAAAATCCCGTTCTTCCTCGCCGGCCCCCGATCCGCCACGGCGGCGCTCGTGCAAATATGCCTTTGCCACGTCAACGTCGCCATCGATCTTCCTGGCTTACCGCAGATTCCCGCACCTGCGACCGACCAATCATGCGCCGCAACTTCGTCAGCCAACAAACTCATCGGCGTCGGTTGCCCTCACGCACCTCCGTCGTGCGCAAACCTCCGTAGCGCTCGGCGCTCGCGGATCAGCCGGCATCCGAAACCCTCAACATCAGCAGACATTCGACGGGACCAGCGGACGTCGCTCTAAACTACAGTTTTCTGCCCGAGCGCCGCTGCGATATCGACCAGTTCCTCTTCCGTCAAACTTCCCTCATTAAACCGAAGCAATGCGTCGATAACGGCATCACTATCGCGTTCGTTCAGTTTGCCGTCCTGAAATCGTCTAAGTGTCTGGATGGCGGTTGCCTTGCTACGCGCAGTGCGACCATCGCGGACTCGCGCCGCTGTCTGTTGGGGAATGTTCCGAAACAAGCGAAAGAGATTCATCGCTAAATCCGGCCGAAATTGTCGAGAGGCGAAAGCTGCCCGTGTCGGGAACTGAATATAGCTGACATTCGAGGCGGGAGTCCGCAATTTTTCTGTGAGAAGGGGTCGTTGATGGCCTGATCTATAGACGGCGGGCGGATCGACGGGACTGCGCTCGGCCCGCTCTGGCCGAACAGGGCGCGACAGTCTGCTAATGGGTCAATCGCGTAGTTCTCGCGGCTCGCCCGTCACTTCCGGTGTTGCTCAATGAACAGACATTCGGGGGAGCCGTCGGCATGTCTCAAATGTGCCAAGGATCGGGATAGGGGGAGCCTTTCGGCTCCGCCCCTCCCGCACCACCGTACGTACGGGTCCGTACACGGCGGTTCGAGAAGTAACGCTAACGCGGTTCGATCAGGGCCGGAAGACCGAGCGATTTGAAGTAGGCATTGGAGAGTCCGACGGAGAGGGCTTTGCTCCGGGCGAGATGCCAGGGTCCACGGCCGCTAGCGGCCATGTTGCACAACCGCCCCGAGATTCCCAGCGCGATGAGTGCTGCTCGGCGACGCCTTGGTGTTTTCCATTAGCGCCAGAAGGCAGCCCGCAATCGCAGCCGGACCCAACGAGTGAGAGCGATCAACACCTCGGGCGTTTCGCAAAAGCCGAAATAGCCGCGCCAACCCCGCATATACGGGACCAGTTCTTCCATTGTCGTCTCGATGCTGACGCCTTTGCCCTTCGCGTGATCTCCCGGATTCGCCGCTTAAACCGCTCCAGAGATTTCGGCGCAATTGTGCGCTTGGTGTCTGGACCAGCGTGAAGCTGAACCCGAGGAACTTCCGTTCCTGCGGTCGTGCCACCGCACTCTTTGCCTCATTTACCTTGAGTTTGAGCTTTTGTGAGATGAAGCGCGAGACGCTCTCCATCACCCGTCGACCCGCGCGTCCGCTACGAACGTAGATATTACAGTCGTCCGCATAGCGAACAAAGCGGTGTCCTCGGCACTCCAACTCGCGGTCGAGTTCGTCGAGCACGAGGTTGCGGAGTTCCTTCCACGCTAGGGCTGACCAGTCCGTTCTCCATCACCCCAGCATTCAGGAATGCCCGGATGAGCTTCAGCAGCTGCTCGTCCTCGACGCGCTTGGCGATCTGGCCCATCAGTTTGTCATGATTGACTCGATCGAAGAACTTTTCCAAATCAAGATCGATCACCCATCCGTAGCCTTGCGCGATGTACCGCTGCGCTTGAGCCACAGCGTGATGCGCCGACCGACGCGGTCGAAACCCGTAGCTGTATTGGGAAAACGTCGGGTCCCTTTGCTTTTGCAGAACCTGCATCACCTGCTTGGCTGGACAACCCCTCCCCCATCCGGCTTCTGGATTTTCCACCCGTCTCACCGGTTTCGGTTCGTAGATCCCGTCCAGCAACTGCTCCCGAATGACCGGCCAGTGCTGCTTCAGGTAGTCACCGAGTTTATCAACAGTCATCCCATCGACCCCGGCGCTGCCCTCGTTGCTCCTCGCTTGCCGCAATGGTTCCTTTTGGTTTTCTCGCTCACACCTCCTCCATGATACGACACGTGTTGGCTGGGCGTTCGGGCTCACTCACCACCGAGAGCGATTCGATGTCTTCCCCTCCCGCCTGCCGGGCTTCACCCGTCGGCGCCGATGAGAAGTCCAGTCTCAACTGGATATTCAGCCGCTTGTCGCTCTCGAGATTCATGTCTACGCAGCGAAGTTTAACTGAGGATTGTGAACCGGATCACACAACTACGGCGCAGGTAACGAGCAAGATGGAGGTTGGCCCAAGGTGCATCACGTCTGTCGCGCTGGACCGGGCATCGCAATTGATCCACGTGCTCAGATGAATGCGGGCGCGACTATCGGTTATGAGATCACGAAGGCTCGCATACTTGCCGTTATCGAGCTGTGTTCTGGATCGACCAGCCACGCACCAGTTTGTCGCCGTCGAAAGCTTATGATGATTGCCAACTAAACATTTTCTCATAGGAGACAGCAATGGCTGACAGAAAGGTCTTTACTGACAGCGTGACGCCGCTTCCCGAACAGGGACCCGCCCTCCACGGACTCATGGTCAACGCGGCGTCACCCGAACATGGCGACGAAACGATGAGGCTCCTGTTTTCGGTCGCAATGCCCACTGCGTCTCAGGCGGAACTGGAGGACAGGGTGGCAAAGGGGGAAGTCGTTTCCCTTGGCGAGTTAAGGCAGAAGTATTCCCCTGCCGTAGCCGACACCAAGAATCTGGTCTCGTGGCTTGAGAGCCAGGGATTTAAAGTCACTCAGGTCGCCGCGGACAATACCGGCGTTTACGCCGAGGCCAGTGTAGC
Source organism: uncultured Alphaproteobacteria bacterium (assembly GCA_963822795.1). Lineage (GTDB taxonomy): Bacteria > Pseudomonadota > Alphaproteobacteria > Rhizobiales > Xanthobacteraceae > Bradyrhizobium. The sequence goes on along the minus strand of CAWGJM010000038.1, from coordinate 342,927 downwards.
CAAGATCGAGAAGAGTCTCGCGGTGAACATGGTGAGGGTCACGAAGGGAGGCCTCACCTATACCGCCGCCCAAAATGCTCCAAGTATGCCGGCCGACATCGCCAAGAACGTGCAAGCCATTATCGGTTTGCAGCCTTTCCGGAAGGCGCAGAAGCATTTCAGGATATGTCCGCCGAAAGCCGGAAACCGCACGTCTCTTGTGACAAACGATCCCGCCAATGGTACTGGAAAGAAATCGTCGGCACGGCGACGCTCGGCAATACGATCTCGATCAGTGAGCGCGACGCTCGGCGCTCCTTCGCCTAATGTCGAAAATACGCCGCCTTATCTGGTGAGCGAGATAATGAAGGCCTACAATGCAGACGGTTTGACCGTAACCGGAAAAGGCCAGACCATTGCGATCCTGATTGATACGGCACCTGCGGATTCCGACCTTGAGCTGTTTTGGAGCAGAAACAACTCTTCGGTAACGTTGGACCAGATTGAGACGATCAACCTGAAGGGGGGCCCTCTACCGACCCAAGAGGGTGAGGAAACGTTAGATGTCGAATGGGCAAGCGGCATAGCGCCGGGCGCCAAAATCAGGATCTACGCAACCGGCACGCTCGAGTTCGTGGATCTCGATTCGGCGCTTGATCGCATTTTCGACGATCTGGCGACCCAACCTGGAATGCGACAGTTATCCATCAGCTTGGGCCTCGGCGAAACCTTTATGGGCGGACCTCAAGGTGAGGTTGCGACCCAGCATCAGAAGTTCTTGCGGCTTTCCGCTGCGGGCGTCAACGTCTTCGTTTCAAGCGGGGACGCAGGCTCAAATCCCGATGGTACCGGACATAGTTCGACCGGTCCCCTACAAGCGGAGTACGAATCAACCGATTCGTGCGTGGTCGCAATCGGCGGTACGAGCTTGACCCTCGCAGCCGGTGGTCAAGTTGCGAGCGAAACAGCTTGGACCGGCAGCGGCGGAGGGAAGAGTATCTTTTTCGATCGACCGCGATGGCAGACGGGCAAAGGTGTTCCGGGCGGCAATGCGCGACTCGTGCCGGATGTCAGTCTCGTGGCGGACCCCAACACCGGTGCCTTTCTCGTTCTGCACAACCAGGTAACGCAGATTGGCGGAACGAGTTGGAGCGCACCCGTCTGGGCTGGTTTTTGCGCGTTGATGAATGAAGCCCGCACGACTGCGGGTTTGCCACCTCTGCCATTTCTGAATCCACTGATCTACCCGCTGATGGGATCGGCGTGTTTTCGTGATATCAAGGCGGGAAGCAATGGTGAATTCAGCGCAGGTCCTGGCTACGACATGGTTACCGGCATCGGCGTACCCAACATCAATGAACTTATACGGGCGCTGACCCAGCATGCGGGTGTGTGACTCCGCCGATCGCCCCACGATGCGGGATGATCATTGTTCCCACGGGAGGTAGGTCTGATGCCCAAGTGATGCGAACCGCCGTAAGAAAGAAACCGCCCTTCCAAAAAACTGACGTCGGCAGCGCAGTGACGCAAGATCCAGTTTAGGTCATTCGCGTCGAGTTGACCGTGCGCCGATCACTTCCGGTTTTCCTTGATAAGCGGACAATTTCCGAGCTGGTTGCATGTCTCAAAGGTGCCAGAAACGAAAGTGGAGCGACGCGCGCTTACGGCAGTGCGCATCTCGGTTGACCGTGCTCGGCGCAAGGTCCGCCTCGAACACAAGCGTGAAGGGGCTTGCCCTGGCCATTAGCGATTTTGCGGTATGCTGCGCCAATCCGCCCAACGGCTTTGTTCGACGGGAATCGCAAAGACATAGCCAACGCCGCGTTTGGTCCTGATGACACGTGGCGCCTTCGGGTCTACCTCCAGCTTACGCCGCAGCCGCAGCACCTGAACGTCGATGCTGCGATCGAAGATGTCTTCGTGGACCCGGGTCGCCTGCAACAGATACTCGCGCGAAAGCGGTCGCTCCGGCGCATCGAGGAAGGCCAGCAGCAGGGCGTACTCGCTTTTGCTCAGGGCAACCGGCCGTTCCTGCGGATCGGTCAGCCGCCGGCTGCGACGATCAAGTCGCCATCCGTCGAACCTGTATCCGCCTTGCTCGACGTCGTGGGCGCGCACGGACCGTCCGTTCTCGCAGCGCCGCAGCACAGCGCGATACCGGGCATACAACTCGCGGATGCCGAACGGCTTAGTCAGGAAGTCGTCGGCACCGAGTTCGAGTCCGACCACACGGTCAACTTCATCGCCGGAACCACCTGTTAGAATAATGACCGGGACGTCCGAACTGGAACGAATTTCCCGGAGCAGATCGAGCCCATTGCCCTGGCCGAGGCGCAGCTCGAGAATGATCGCACTTGGATCCTCGCCAGCTAATTGACGGGCCGCTGCCGAGCGGCAGGTCACCGAGACGGTCTGTATGCCGTGCTCCCCGAAATAATCCGAGATCAGGTGCCGTACGGCCGGATCGTCATCCACGACAAGGATACGGCCGGAGCTGAGGTCGGTGGCCATAGTGCGGCTGGACTCGACGTGGGTCAGCATGTGATCAGGCCTCCTCATGGCTGCTGCGGCCCGCGGCAGAACCACAAAAGTTGACACAGATGAATCTCGTCGTTTGCCATGGCGATACCTTACTCAACGGATAAAATTCGGGAGATCTACTGCCAAGCAGTCGCGTAACGGAACGGTGGAGCAGGCGGAGCTGCGCCATCGTGCAGGGCCGGCGGGGTCCCGCCGCGCTGCGGTTGACGCCAATGTATTCGTAATACCAATCTAGACGACAAATGGATTGTAAGAATTGGCCAAGCTTGGCACCGCATCCGCGCCGCGGAAATTCCACTGCCGTGCCACGCCGAAGAATTCGGCCGGCGTTCCGCCCACGATCGTGCCGAAATCATGGATCAAGTGCGCCTGGTCAGTAAAGCCGCAGGCGTATGCGACCTCCGCCCTAGCCAAGGCCGCTCTTCCGCGCAGCGATGACCTTTTCGATCCGCGCCAGTCGCGCATATTGTTTAGGGCTGGTCCCGAATGTCGCGCGGAACCCGCGCGTCAGGTGGCGCTCGCTGATGTCCAATAGCGAGGCGAGCTTTCGCATGCGCAGGCCCGGATTGCGGCGCAGCGACGAGGAAGCGCGGGAAAAAACCAACTCCTCGCGATCCTCACGGAGATGCTGAAGAAGAAAGCTTTCGACGTGTGCGATCCGTTCGCTGCTGCTGCCGGACTCCATCACCCTTTCCTCCAGCAGGGCGATATCGTGATCCCTGAAAATGTTGCGCAGTCCGATCTTGACGTTGATGAGCTCATGCATGGACGCCCGCGCCAACCTGGCGGCGCCCTCGGGCTTGAGCCGTACGGTGATGACACCAAGCGGACCGCGAGGACGGACCGCAAAGGTCCCGCTCTGGGTCTGGGTCAACACATGGCCGTAGTTCTTGTGATCATGGCTGTCGGCGCCGAGTTGCCATCTGCAATGCGTCAACGTGCGGTATTGAACGACGAAATACGGCGCGGTGCTCGGCGGTATCTTGATCGTCAGGCCCGTCGCCGCATCGCCGTCCAGAATGTCCCAATCCCAGATCGCCTCGACGAGGTCGGCGACAGCGGCGGAGGGCCGGATGCTCCTCGAAAAGCCTTCGGGAGCGATGTGTTCGCCGCCGCAATTGGGTGGCTGCAACTCCCTTGCGAAAGACCGATAGGTTGTGCCGATACCACGAGAAAGCTCCATGCTGCGGCAAGAGCCGAAAAAAGCCTAAACCAAACGCGACGCCTCATCCGGCGTTAGGCGCATTTGGAGGTTTTCCGTGGCTTTTCCTCGTCGCCATTATTACCGTTGAAACATTTCGTCACGAGGCAGCGCCCCACGCGGGACCCCATCGACCGGAGAACCCGCAGGAATCCCTCGGTAAAACGCCTTCTCCCGGTCGAGGCGCGGCGCGACATCACGCGGATACACTTGATCGTCATTGGTATAGCGTCACTAATCGACGTCCATCAGTTGGCGCCAATGTCCGAGTTGGGTCAATCGCGTCACTTTGGCCGTCGGCCGGCCGCTTCGGGTCTTCCCCGATCAACGGACATTCTCAGAGTCCGTCGGCATGTCTTAAGGGTGCCAAATCCCGACCCGCCGTGTCGGCTTAACGTTGCAGGAAATTTCCTGTGTCGCCGCGCCCTGCTCTTCCACCGCAGCCGCGATGATCGAGGAGATTTCCGATAATCTTTCGATGGTACCGCTGATCTCCTTGATAGCACCCACCGACTCCTACGTCGCCGCCTGGATGCCGGCGATCTGCTGGCCAATCTCGCCGGTAGCCCTTGCGGTCTGCTCGGCCAGCGCCTTCACCTCAAACGCCACCACCGCGAAGCCCCGCCCCGCCTCGCCGGCACGCGCGGCCTCGATGGTCGCGTTGAGCGCGAGCAGATTGGTCTGTCCAGCGATGGTGTTGATCAACTCGACCACGTCGCCAATGCGACCCGCCGCCATCGACAACTCCCCGACGCGATCGTTGGTCTTGCGAGCCTGATCCACCGCCTCATTGGCGATCCTGGCCGATTCCTGAACCTGCCGGCTGATCTCGTTGACGGACGATGCCATCTCTTCAGTCGCCGACGCCACCGACTGCGCGTTGGTGGAAGCCTCTTCGGAAGCAGCCGCAACCATAGTGGTGACTTCCTGTGGTCAGGGTTTCGGCCGAAGCTTCTAACTCAGTCGAGGCAGAAAATACGGTTTCGATGATCTCGCCGACTGCGCCTCGAATTTGTCGGCGAGCTTGTACTTATCAGCCCTGCGCTGTTCGGCATTACCCTTTTCCGCCTCGTGCTGTTCCGTCCGCAAACGCTCGACTTCAAGCCCATTCTTTCTAAAGACTTCGACAGTGCGGGCCATGCCGCCGAGTTCGTCGCGACGGTCGATTCCGACGCCCCCCTTTCCTCGATCGGGTCCCGGCGAGACCAGTTCCCCGACGTCGTCAGTACTATGAGGGCGCTACGACTTCCCACTCACGCATCCCCGGTCACTTATTTGTTTCGCTTCCGGGGCCCACGCGATTCCTCCTCGGTTCGTGCTCGCCGTTGCCAGCGCTCCCGGGCGGGTGGAGGTCCCGCCACAGGCCAAGATCATTGTTCAGCCGGTGATCTCAAATTGCCGGCGCAACTTCACGTGGACGCGAGTGGGACCTCTCAGGTTCCCAGACGACCCATCCTGTGCCTCTGCCCCGTTCCAAGACCCCGGCCGGACCGACGCTCCCTCGCCAATAACGGTCGCATCAAGTGCTGCCCCTGCTGTCGAGAAAGCAAAGGCTCCAGCGTGTTGATAATATCGAGGCCACAGCGCGGCTTTGGCACCTGCTGTCTACGCTTCAAGAGCGGTGTTGCCACCGCCACATGCAAGACTCGCTTCCGGCTGGCTGGCTAGCCTTTGCCGTGAGGGGGTCGAACCCTCTGGATCGTGATGAAAGGTTTCCGAATCCTACATCTCTTCCCCCTTTCCTGGATTTAGCCTGACGCTACCCGACGTTATCTCTGAGAATCTTTCCTTGGATGCTGGATCCCCTACCCCGGCGGTACACCGTGTGCTCTCACCTGTTTCTTCCACGATGTCATCGGCCTTCCCCAAGTGAAGAGTGGGTCGGCTTCCCGCGTTTTGTCCCACGAATTACGACTTCTCGCAGGTCCGTTATTTCGAGGCTGCAGATATTCCTTGATGTTCCGGCCTCCAAGTTTGCTCTCCCCCAGATCGTTCCTACCGCTGCACATACTGCTGCAGGGCAGCCGGGGATTTTACGTCCGTGCCTATCGTGCTTTGTTGCCTCCACACGCACCGGATATGCTAACCGTCTGAATACAGGTAATTGACGGTACAGGGACTTTCACCCTGTCAGACTCTCAGCCTTGTCGGCTGCTCACTTCACTGTAACGGACTTTCACCATCTATCTCCTGCCGATCTTCCCGGCGCACCGCGGCTCAATGGCTGGCCTATGCGCTCCCCTGTCAACGCTTCGCCAATACCCTCACGGGTATTGGCGCATGACTCGGGGTCGCTACTCCTTCATCGCGATGGACTTGCACCATCTACTCCTTGCGGGTCTTCCCGGCGCACTCCGGTCTTCCCCAGTCATCGGACATCCGATTGTCCGGCTGCATGTCTCAAATGTGCCAAGACGCCGTCGTCTAGTCATAGTATGGCGCCGATCGTGATATGATCACATTTTTTGGCGTCTGTTTTTCGATTGACGGGAGAGAGCAAACGTAACCTAATCAATGAACTAAAGTAGTCCTCCTGGCAGGAGGCCCTCGTGAACGAGCTCTCGAGCTACGTATTCTCGCCGCTGACGGAGGGAGACATCGCTCTCTACCGGGGCACGGGCAACGGCCTGGCGCCGATCCTGCTTGTTGCCGCGGAAGAAACCTCACTCGGTTGCGTCGAGCGGCTTCAACACGAATATGCGCTCAAAGCCGAACTAAACGCTGAGTGGGCGGCGCGGCCGATCGCGCTGACGCACTACAACGGCGGCATGGCGCTGGTGCTTGAGGATCCCGGCGGTGCGCCGGTCGATCGACTGCTTGGCCGACCACTGGACGTATCGCATTTCCTGCGCATCGCGATCCCTCTCGCGGCGGCGCTCCGCCAAGTGCACGAGCGAGGCCTTATCCATAAGGATATCAAGCCGGCAAATATCCTGGTGGATGAGGCAAGCGGCGGCGTGTGGCTGACGGGGTTCGGCATTGCCTCGCGGCTGCCGCGCGAGCGCCAAGCCCCCGCTCCGCCCGAGTCGATCGCGGGCACGCTCGCCTATATGGCGCCCGAGCAGACCGGACGCATGAACCGCTCGATCGACGCCCGTAGCGACCTCTACGCCCTCGGCGTCACGCTCTACCAGATGCTCACGGGGTCCCTTCCGTTTACCGCGGCCGATCCCATTGAGTGGATCCACTGCCATATCGCCAGAAGGCCGGTGCCGCCGAGCGAGCGGCTGGAGACTGTCCCGGCCGCGGTCTCCGCCGTCATCCTGAAGCTGCTCGCCAAGAGCGCCGAGGAGCGCTACCAAACCGCGGCCGGCTTGGAGCGCGATCTCCGGCGCTGTCTTGTTGCATGGGAGGCTCAGCACCGGATCGACGCTTTTCCGCTCGGCGAACAGGACACGTCCGACCGGCTTTTGATTCCCCAGAAACTGTACGGGCGAGAGCGCGAGATCGAGACCTTGCTCGCCGCGTTCGACCGCGTGGTCACCAGTGGCCGGCCGGAGCTGGTGCTACTCTCCGGCTATTCCGGCATCGGCAAGTCCGCGGTCGTCAATGAGCTGCACAAGGCGCTCGTGCCGCCGCGCGGCCTTTTCGCCTCCGGCAAGTTCGATCAGTACAAGCGCGACATCCCCTACGCGACGCTGGCGCAAGCGTTCCAGAGCCTGATCCGCTTACTTCTGGGCAAGAGCGACGCCGAGCTGGCCGGCTGGCGCGACGCGCTGCGTGAGGCGCTGGGCCCGAACGGTCAGCTCATCGTCAATCTCGTTCCCGAGTTGGAGCTCGTGATTGGGAAACAGCCGCCGGTCGCGGACCTGCCGCCGCAGGATGCGCAGAACAGATTCCAGATGGTTTTCCGGCGCTTCCTCGGCGTGTTGGCACGCAAAGAGCACCCGCTCGCACTGTTCCTCGATGATTTGCAATGGCTGGATGCAGCAACGCTCGACCTTCTCGAGCATCTGGTTACGCACTCGGAGGTGCGGCACCTGCTGCTGATCGGCGCCTATCGGGACAACGAGATCAGTCCCTCTCATCCGCTTCTGCGCACGCTCGATGCTATCCGCAAGGCGGGAGCGTTAGTGCAGGAGATTAGTCTTGCGCCGCTCGCCGAAGAGGACATGGAGCGGCTCATGGCGGACACACTTAGCTGCGCGTCGGATCGCGCGGCCCCGCTGGCGCTACTGGTGCACGAGAAGACGGGTGGCAATCCGTTTTTCGCCATTCAGTTCATTTCTGCGCTCGCCGAAGAGGGGCTGCTCCACTTCGATCATGATGCCGCACGTTGGCGCTGGGAACTCGCTCGCCTTCACGCCAAGGGGTACACCGATAATGTGGTGGACCTTATGGTTGTCAAGTTAACCCGCCTGCCCCTCGAAACCCAGGCGGCTTTGCAGCGGATGGCCTGCCTCGGCAACACCGCTGGCACAACAATGCTTTCGATCGTTCTCCAGTCCTCGCAGGAGCAGGTCGACGCGGTCTTGTGGTCGGCGGTCCGCCTTGAGCTGGTCGAACAGTTGGCGGAGGCGTACAAATTCACGCACGACCGGGTGCAGGAAGCTGCGTATCGCCTGATCCCGGACGAAGCGCGGGCCGAGTTCCATCTTCTGATTGGCCGGCTCCTCCTGGCCCAGACGCTGCCCGAGCAGCGGGAGGAGCCGATCTTCGAGATCGTCAATCAGCTCAACCGCGGTGCGGCCTTGATCACCTCGCGAGACGAGCGTGAGCAGCTGGCCGAGCTCAATCTGCTCGCCGGCCGGCGGGCTAAGGCTACTAGCGCCTACGCCTCAGCGCTCACCTATCTCATCGCGGGCGCGGCGCAGCTGGGGGAAAACTCGTGGGAGTGCCGGCACGAGCTCACCTTTGCGCTGGAGCTGAATCGGGCCGAATGCGAGTTCCTCACCGGCGCGCTGGCGGAAGCGGAGCAGCGCCTGGCGGCGCTGTCAACCCGCGCCGCAAATACGGTGGAACGAGCGACCGTCACGTGCTTACGCGTGGATCTGTACACGACCCTCGACCAGAGCAGCCGCGCCATTGCCGTCGGTCTTGACTACCTCCGGCATCTGCACATCGACTGGTCGCCGCATCCGACGGAGGAGGAGGCGCGACGTGAATACGAGCGGATTTGGTCGCAGCTCGGAAGCCGCGCGATCGAGGCTCTGAGCGAACTGCCTCTAATGAGCGACCCGGCATCCCTCGCGACCCTCGACGTTCTGACCAAGATCGGGCCACCTGCATTCTATACGGATGCGAACCTACTTGCCCTGGTCACCTGCCGGGCGATCAATCTCAGCCTTGAGTTCGGCAACTGCGACGCCTCGTGTGTCGCGTATGTGTACCTGGGCATAATCGCGGGTCCCCGCTTCGGCGACTATCACGCGGCATACCGATTTGGTCAGCTCGGCTATGATCTGGTCGAAGGACGCGGACTGACGCGTTTCCAGGCCAGGATCTACATGGATTTTGGCAACGTTGTTCTGCCCTGGACGAGACATGTCCGGGCTGGCCGCGAGCTGGTGCGCCGCGCGTTCGAGGCGGCAAATAGGGTCGGCGATCTCACTTACGCCGCCTATTGCGGCAATGAACTGAACACCAACCTTCTCGCGGGGGGCGATCCGCTTGCCGAAGTGGAACGCGAAGCCGAGCGCGGCCTCGCGTTCGCGCAGAAGGCACGGTTCGGGTTTGTCATTGATACCATCGCCACCCAGCTTGGGCTGGTCCGGACGCTGCGCGGCTTGACGCCGGCATTCGGATGTTTTGACGATGAACGGTTCGATGAGCTTCAGATCGAGCGCCGCTTTTCACAGAATCCGGACTTGGCGTTTGTCGAGTGCTGGTACTGGGTCCGCAAGCTGCAGGCGCGTTTCTTTGCCGGCGACTATGCGTCGGCCATTGAGGCCTCGTCGCAGGCGCAACGGCTGCTGTGGACATCGCCATCCTACTTCGAAAAGGCCGAATATCTGTTTTACAGCGCGCTGTCCTGCGCCGCATCCTGCGACGCCGCGCCGGCGGACCAGCGGCAGCGGCATGTCGACGCATTGGCCGCTCATCACCGGCAGCTCCGGCTCTGGGCGGCGAATTGCCCGGACAATTTCGAGAACCGCGCCGCACTGGTCGGGGCGGAAATCTCCCGGATCGAAGGCCGCGCGCTCGACGCCATGGATCTCTACGAACAGGCCATCCGCTCGGCCCGCGCCAACGGCTTTGTCCACAACGAGGCGCTCGCCTACGAACTGGCCGCGCGGTTCTACGCGGCGCGTGGCTTCGAAGAATTTGCGCATGTCTATCTGCGGAACGCGCGCGACGGCTATCTCCGTTGGGGAGCTGATGGAAAGGTGCGGCAACTCGAACAGCTTCATCCACATCTCCGCGACGCACCAGTCCCTGCATCTCCCACCGCAACCATCGGCGCGCCGGTCGAGCAGTTGGATGTCGGGACGGTGCTCAAGGCCGCGGAGGCGGTGTCCGGCGAGATCGTCCTCGGCAAGCTCATCGAGACGCTACTTCGGATCGCGGTCGAGCATGCCGGCGCCGAACGTGGCCTGCTCATCCTGTTTCCGGGCGACGAGCCACGGGTCGCGGCGGAAGCGACGACCGACGGTGGCCAGGTTGAAGTCGCGCTGCGCCAGACGGCCGTGTCACCGGCCGAGCTTCCCGAATCCCTGCTTCATTACCTGATCCGGACGCGGGAAAGCGTGATCCTTGATGACGCCTTGGCGCAGAATCCGTTCTCGGCGGATGAGTACATCTGTCAGAAGCACGCCAGGTCTGTCCTTTGCTTGCCCCTGGTGAAGCAGTCCAAGCTGATCGGGGCGCTCTATCTCGAGAACAACTTGGCATCGCACGTGTTCACGCCAGCCCGGATCTCGGTCTTGGAATTGCTGGCATCGCAAGCGGCGATCTCGCTGGAGAACGCCCGCTTGTACGGCGATCTCGGGGAACGGGAGGCCAGGATCCGCCGCCTGGTCGACGCCAATATCATTGGCATCCTAATATGGGCTGTTGATGGCCGGATCATCGAGGCCAACCAGGCCTTTCTCGATATGGTCGGATATGCCCGGGAAGATCTCATCTCAGGTCGCCTGCGATGGACGGAACTGACGCCGGCCGAATGGCGCGACGCCGACGACCAGGCCCTGGCAGAGCTAAAGGTGGTTGGAACCCTCCAGCCGCGGGAGAAAGAGTACTTTCGCAAAGACGGCAGCCGGGTGCCGCTTCTGGTCGCCCGCGCGCTCTTCGAGGGCAAAGCAGACGAAGGGGTTGCCTTTGTCATCGACATGACCGACCGCAAGCGGGCAGAAGAGAAGTTGCGCGCCAGCGAGCAGCGCCTGCTCGAAGCCCAAATGGCGCTCGCCCATGCTAATCGCGTCACCACGATGGGTCAGCTCACGGCCTCGATCGCGCATGAAGTGAAGCAACCGATCGGCGCCACCGTCACCAACGCGCAAGCCGCGCTTCGCTTTCTCGGCGCCGAGGTGGTCGATACGAACGAATTGCAGGAAATCCTTCGCGACATCGTCAAGGACGGCAATCGCGCCGGCGAGGTGATCAGCCGGATCAGCGATCTCATTAAGAAAGCGCCGCCGCGCAGGGATAATCTGGAAATCAATGGAGCAATCCGGGAGGTGATCGAGTTCACCCGTGACGCAACAGTGAAAAACCGCGTCTCGGTACGCACCGAACTCGCGGACCGCCTGCCGCTCGTTCGGGGAGATCGCGTCGAACTGCAGCAGGTGATTCTTAACCTGGTAATGAACGGCATTGAAGCAATGCAATCGGTCGAGGATCGGCCCCGCGAACTGGTGATCCGGTCGGTTCAGGACGAGACACAACAGGTGAACGTCAGCGTGACGGATTTCGGCATCGGTTTCTCTGCCGAGAACGCGGACCGGCTGTTCAACGCCTTCTTCACCACCAAATGCAACGGCATGGGTATGGGGCTCTCGATCTGCCGTTCAATCATAGAAGCCCACAGTGGCCGGCTGTGGGCCACGGCAAAGCTACCCCATGGTGCCACGTTTCAGTTCATCCTGCCGGTGAACGCAGAGTCTGCATCGTGAGGCTGCACACGTAAGCCGTCCAAAGAACAAGCGCCGGCGTGCCCGATCAGCGTCGCGGGGATATCGATGCTGAGTGCCTTGGCGGTCTTCAGGTTGATGGCAGGCCCGATGCGATTAGGCTGATGTTTCAGTTGGGTCAATCGCGTAGTTCTCGCGGCTCGCCGGTCACTTCGGGTGTTCCCCAATGAACAGACATTGGGGGGAGCCGTCGGCATGTCTCAAAGGCGCCAATAACAGACGTAGCATTCGCATCTGGACTCGACGAAGCAATCGGTTCTAGATCATCAAAACGACCGAAAGTCGAATGACGCGACCGGGCCATCACAACCCTTGCCGAGTGCTTGGCCTGCGACGATCTTCGTCCCGTTCGGCCTGCCTCACCCTTCCCGGGTGGTTGCGCTGCGCCGGAGAAAGCGCAGGTAAGTCTGCCCGATCGTGGCAAAGCGAAGGGGGGCCCGTGTACCAGATTTTATGCGTCCTGATGGCGACGATCGCATATGGAACAGCGGTTGGACATTGTCAGGCGCCGCAGGCAGGCACGACCACAATCACGTTTCAGTCTTCCACCTACAGCGACTTTCGCCAGGTTCTGGTGCGGGAAGCCGCAACCGGAACGGTTACGATTCGGGCTACGCTGAGCTTTCCGGAAGAGGTAAGGGATCGGTATCCCGCCGTCGTCGTCGTTCACACGCTTGGCGGCTATCGTGATGTCAACGAAGGCTATGTCGCCGCCGAACTGCGCAAATCAGGCTTCGCCACTTTGACCTACGACAGCTTTGCCGCGCGCGGAACGACGGGGATGGCAATGCAGGGGTCCCCCGGCTATTTGCCTGCCGGCGTGGTGGACGCTTACGCCGCGCTGTGGCGGCTTTCGAGCGAGCCCAAGATCGATGCCAATCGAATTGCCATTGTGGGCTTCTCGTTTGGCGCTGAAGTGGCTCATCTGACGGCATTCGAGTCGCTTCGAGCGGCGCTCATTCCCGGACAAGGCCGATTTGCCGCGCACGTCGCCTTCTATCCCGCCGGGACTCTTGGGGTGATTGCCGAACGCGGCTCCTATACCGAGTCCCCGGTGTTGATGCTGCTTGGCGAAAAAGACGACAATCTGCCGGTGGCAAAGGTCGAGAATTATCTGGCTTACGCCCGCGCCGGGGGGAATCCGGCCCCGATCGAAATCGTGACCTACCCGGGCGCCTACCATGCGTGGACGGTTCCCGACCTCGCCACCGCGCGCTTTTACCCGGACTTAGTCAGCGCGAAAAAATGTCCGCTTATTCTGCTCGGACCAAAGCAGCCAATGTTCCTCATCGACGGTCAAACAAAGCCGTTCGACCCAGGCGCCTTCGGCGCGTGCCTGCGCGAGGCTCCCGGGTACTCGATGGGATTTGACGCCGCGGTTCGAGCACAATCGATCGCCGATGCGGTGCGGTTTCTTCAGCGAAATCTCCAACCGTAGGGCGGCGTGCTGATCGACGTCATTGAGATCAAATTTGAGGCGCGCAGTTCATCTAGATTCGCTCTGCCGTATTCCGCTTTTTCCAGCTTCTGATAAAGCGGCGTCGCTGCTGGTTTCGGCCGCTCCGGGTCAATCGCGTCGCCTTAGTCGTCGGCCGGCCGCTTCCGGTCTACCCTGGTCAACGGACATCGTCAGACCGCCCCGGCATGTCGGGTTGGTGCCATCTCCGGAAACGACATCCCTTGGAAAAAACTCAAGTTCGCCAGCCATTCCAGATATTGGTCAGCAGCTCCCACCGCCGGTTCTCAATTCCCTTGAGCCATACGCGAAAGTAGATAGCGATCCGATCGTTGGATGGCGGTGTGTGATCGGTACCCCAAAATTTGGGAGCTCTGGCACATATTTTATTGCCTCATCATCGAGAGAGAGCTTGCCCTCTTGTGCCAGCATTAAAACCGATGCAGCGGTAAACTGCTTTGACATCGACGCGACATGAAAAACAGTCGTGGGCGTTATCTTCACATTGTGGTCAAGATCGGCCATTCCGTAGCCGCGCTCATAAATGATGTGCCCATCCCTCATGATGACCAAAGCGCAGCCCGGCGAAGTAGGTTTATCCCCAAGGGATAACCGCTTTTCGTGATCCGAAGGTCTGCTGACCGCAGCCAAAGACACCTCAAGGTTGAGGCATGAAGCTACCCAGAGGACAGACTGTCCGCAAACCAATTTTCTGCCGGACGCCAGCTTAGGCAGCGTTAGGAACAATATTCGTGAACCGACTTTAACAGGCGGAAAAGCGAGCATTCGGAAAAAGGGCGCAACTTCCGGTAATGGGTCAAGAGCGCCAGTTTAACAGTCGGTCGACCATTTCCGGTCCACCTCCCAACTGCAGACGTAAGCCTGCACTGAGCCAATCGACGCCTTGTGCCATAACCGGACTCGTGCGCAGCAGCAATCGGCAAAAATTATTTGATCGCTCCGTCGGCATCGGCGAGCGACAAAAGCACATGTGTGCCTATCCTATGTCCGCACCAGCTAAGGGATCTTTTGTCTGAATTGGCGTGCGATCTGTCCGTCACAGCTGCCCGGTTGGTCTATAGTGCGCCAATCGGTTAAGGGGAGGAACATCCCAATGCGCGTAACCTCGGCTATCGCCGCGATTGCGGCACTTGTTTTTTCGACGGCATCGGCTCTTGCGTCGGATTCGAGCATGACGGTGTCATCCCCATTGTCGCCAGACGCCCTTTGGAAGAAGGTCGGCGATTTTTGCGGGATAAGCTCGTGGAATCCGGCAGTCGAGAAATGTGTCCTTAGCACAGATGGAAAGCAACGTAGGGTTTCCTTTTTTGGCGTCACTTTTACCCTCGTCGCGACTCTGGATCATTGGGACGAAGCCAATCGCAGTTACACGTTTACGAACGTATCGGGGGGACTGCTACCGATCGCAAATTATCACGCGACCGTCAGTGTGGCTGAGACTGCGAACGGTTCGGCCTTGAAGATGTCGGCCACCTACGACGCAAAAGGCGCGCCGGATGCCGACGCCGAGAAGGCCGTCGACGCCACCATATACCGCACCCTTTGCTTCAACAGTCCGGTGCTGTGCTCCCCTGATCAACGATCCGTCGCGCCTGCTGAGTTGGCGCAATTTGAGAGCGTTCCGGTCGGTCCGACTCCACTCATTTTGCGGGGGTACCTGAGACGTCCCTTGGGAGCAGGTCCTTTCCCTGCCGTCGTGCTGCTGCACGGATGCAGTGGCTCACCCGAGTCACTCGATCAGGATTGGGGAGTAAAGGTCGCGTCATGGGGGTACGTCACGCTGACGATCGACAGCTTCGGGCCCCGCGGCCTCAAAAACACATGTGGCAACGATCGGCCGTTCGATATTTTCCTTGATGCGTATCGGAGTTTGAATTTCCTTGTTCGACAGCAGTTCATTGACCCCAAACGTGTCGCCGTCATGGGCTTTTCGCAAGGAGGCTGGATCACACTTTCGACCGTCGAGCGCGGCGCGATTGAGCAGGCGTCCGAGAACAAATTTCGTGCGGCGGCGGCGTTCTATCCACTTTGTAACCCGATCAGGGGGCCGATGACGGTTCCCACTTTAATTATGATCGGTGAAAGTGATGACTGGACCGCAGCAGGCGCCTGCCGAACGCTGGCTGCCGGACAGGACGACTTGGGGATCTCCCGGCCGAAGAGTGAGGGCGCCCCGATCAAGCTCATTATCTATCCCGGCGCTTATCACGCATTTGACATTTCGTCTCTCCAGACGCCGGTCACATATTTTGGGCACCACCTCGAATTCAACAAGTCGGCCACCGATCAATCGACTGATGCGCTCCACGAATTTCTTCGTTCAACGGTTGGCGACCGGCCATAAACCATCAAACCAGGTCCATGTGCGGTCAGGTCAAGAGCGCCGTTTTGATCCGCTGGCGAAGACTTCCGGTCTACCCCAATCAGCAGACGTTCTTGGTGTTCGTCGGCATGTCTCAAGCGTGCCATGAAGCGACACGACATGCGTTCGTGGAGCCTTGCACCTAAATCTTGCACGGGCTCACCGTTGAAATTGTTGACCCAAGCACTTTGAGTTGGCGCTGCCTGACGTGTATGATATCAGTATGCTGCCACCGATCTCGGTCTTCCTAGTGCCCTATAATCCTGCGTGGCCTAAAATCGCAGCTGCACTCTTGCGAACACTCGGGTCAACGCTCTTTGCGGTCCACCATATCGGTTCCACGTCCGTGCCCGGACTGGCCGCTAAACCTATCATCAATCTAATGCGGATCGTTACCGCCTTGGACGATCTCGATCGGAAGCGGTCGCTTGTGGAAGCGCTGGGATACAGCTGGCACGGCGAACTTGGAATGACAGGAAGGCGCTATTGTACTCTGTCCGACGAGGGCAGCACACGGATCGCCCAGCTTCACATCTTCGCTGCGGACTCACCTCACATCGGACGTCATCTCGCCTTCAGGGACTATTTACGTGCCCATCCGGAAGTGGCTCACGCATACGAAGAGGAAAAGCGCCGCGCTCGCGACCAGCATCCCAACGACTCTCATGCCTACGCTGATGAGAAGGAGGCTTGGATTCGGCGTGCCGAGGTCGACGCGCTCGCTTGGTTTGCCGAACAACAGACCACCTAATCCAAAGCAGCGCGAGGTCTGTTCCGGGTCAATCGCGTCGTTTTAACAACGCGCCGACCACTTCCGGCCTTCCCCTATTAACAAACGTCGACAGCATCAGTCTGCATGTCTCAAAGGTGCCAAACTGCGACATCGCGGATGTAGCCGCACAAAAGGAAAACCGCCCGAAGTCGGCTCTTCAATTCAACCCTGCTGATCGTCGATCAGGCGGCCATCAATGCAGGCTTTGGCCTCCGGCAATATTCGTTCCAGTTGTTCGCGTGAATGTTCGCGCTACGGCCGGGACGCTTCATAAGGGAGCAACTCTCAGTGGCTGGTGAGCTTTGGCAGCCGGCTCCCGGATGCGGCCCAATCGTCGTAGGATCGGAACGGCAGTCCGAGCCGTTGGTAAGATACCCGCAGATATCCGTCGCGACCGTCAAAGGCCGCGTCAGGTCGGACGGCTCTGACTTCCTGCGCAATCACTCCGACATAGGTCTTCTCGCTGCCGTTATACGCGAAGCGGTAGTAACCGAGACCGTTGTCGAGCCGGCCCAGCAGCACCACATCATGTTTCAGTCTGATATCCGACCGCCGACCGCCACCACCACCACGACCCCCTCCGCCGCCGCGGAAACTACCACCACCCCGAGCGCCACCGCCGCCCCGGAATGCGGCAGCCCGTCCCGCGCCAGCGAACCGGGCCCCACCAGCAGAACGCACGCCAGCGGCCGGCCTGTAATTCCCGGCTCTCGAAGTCGTGCTCGTGCGGCCCGATCTCACGTTCCGTGCGGCAGCAGACCGGTTTGCGGCTTGGCGATTACCTGCTTGCCTGTTAGCCGGCCTGTTCGCGTGTGTACGATTACCGCGGTCCGCGCGTTGAGCGCGATCGCCGGTGTTCGGCCGATTAACGCCAGTCCCCGACCGCAGCCGGTTGGCAACCGCGCCGCCCGCAACCGCGCCGGCCGCAATGCCGGCTCCTCGACCGGCATTGCCGAATCGCTGTTGCAGGTTCGTATTGTTGTACCGCGCTCCCTGTCGATGCGCCGGATCGTGACGCCAGTGCTCAACATGGGCGCCGCGATTGACATTGATGGCTCCGCCGCCCCAATCGACGCGGCTACCACCCCAGTAACCACCGCCGCCCCAATATCCGCCGGATGCCCATCGCCCGAGTGCGTAGCCCGCGCCAAATGCGAGACCGGTCGCGATCACGCCGGCAGCGATGTAGCTAGGATAACCCCAGTAATACGGATAGGCCGGATAGTCGGCGTATGGCCAATCGCCGTAGACGACCTGTGGTTCATAATAAGGAACGTAGAGGGTGTCCGGTACCGCGGGTTCGATGAAGATGACCTGCCGGTTCTGCTCCTCTTTCCTGGTTACGACCTGTTCCTTGGTCGTCACGAGCTTATTCCTGTCGTAGGCTTTCGCTCGCATTCGCTGTACGGCGTCCATGACGTCCTGTTGCTGCGCCAGGAACGCCTCACCGAGCTTCTGTGTCCAATCAAGACGCTCGTTCATCATCTCAAGAACCGCGGGCGCCGCCACGAGTGCCTTGACGCTTGCATCCCAAGCCTGCTTCTCCGCCGCGGTTTTGAGCGCATCATTCTTGAGGTTCTTGTTCTGGTTCATCCAGCGCTCGGCCCGTACCACTTCGAGCGGATAGGTCGATGCCATCAGAACATTTGCAAGCAGGCCATCCGGATACAACGCTATCGGCGCCACGAGCGCATCGAGCTCGGCCGGCTTCAGCGCCGGCTGATCAGGAACCGGCGAGGCCGCGCTGGTTGGCGGTTGAGCAGGCCCGCTGCTTGGCGCCTGGCTATTCCTATCGCTGCTCTGGCTTCGTGCGGGAATACTGACGTGCAGCATTCCAAGAAAAGCACATATCCAGCAGATCGTTTTAAGGAACCGCATGTCGCTCGTCCTCTCGGTAGCAATGCTCTGGACAGCAATCCAGCCGGAGGGAGGAGGGATGTCGATTGATATAAATCAATAAATTAAGTGCCTCGAAGGGAAACTCCCTCGCACGTTCCGCAGTCCGCGATGTCAACTGATGTGGATCAAACTATACGCCTGCATTGGCATTGATATTTACCGTGGGCACCGCAGGAGCCAGAGGATGATTTATTTCGAATTGCTACGCGATCGAAATATCTCAACGTTATTCCGGATGGCCCACTAGAGAAAGAGGACTTCGAGAAACTTGCAAAAGAGGCTGATCAATTCCTTGAGAAGGGAAAGCTGGCCGGCCTTATGAGCTGCGCGAAGTCATTCCCTGGTTGGGAAAGTTTCGGGGCACTTGTATCTCACCTCAAGTTCGTTGCTGATCACCATCGACGGATCGAACGCAGAGCTGCCGTCACCGATAGCGGGTTCTTGAAGATCGTGCCGCGTATCGCCAGTCACTTCGTGCAGGCCAAGATTGAGCACTTTGACTTTGAAGAAAAGGATAGGGCGTTAGCTTGGCTTGAAACGGGATTGTGATCCGCTTCTCTGCGACCGGACTGCGCACGCGCAATAAGCGGGCACGCTGCCGCCGCACCGCCGAGAAGTGTGATGAACTCGCGCCGTCGCATGTCCGGCCCCATTCGCAGAATCATGTCGGTCAATGAGGCGGTCGCTTTGCATCACGAAAAATATGGACGCCGATGTCCGAAGTGGGTCATTCTCGTCGTTTTGACCGTGCGCCGACTACTTTCGCGGTAGGGACGCGAGTTACCTCGCGCCCCCCGCACAGATCCGTACGAGCCCAATTCGGGCATACGGCTCCCACCTCGGGTGTGTAACGGCGCGTCGTGATATTCTCACGAAATTCCGTATGCGCTCCAGCGCCTGTGACACGGTTCCCCGGTACTGTGCCCGGCCCGTGCTTTGCTGGCTCACATTCCCCTCGGCCCACGCCCTTGGCTCCACCAACTCCGCAGCCGGTTGCCCGGCTTTGTTCGTCGGCTTCACAGCTACTATGGCGAGGTCAGACTTCTCATGATCGTACATCATCGGCTACGGCTCCTCGCCTTCCCGACGCGGGCCAGTGCAGCAAGCATGCTGGCGCTGGCCGACCATGAGACCTCCCGGTTCCCGAGCAAAGAGCGTGCGCACATGCCAGTGTCTAAGACCACGCCGGGCCGTCTGGGCGCTCGCGTTATCGCGCCCATCCGTGTTGCCTTCCGTCACCGGAACGAAATGCGGTTCGCTACTCCTTCATCGTGATGGACTTGCACCATCTACTCCTTGCCGGTCTCCCGGCGCACTCCGGTCTACCCCGATGAACGGACATGCTCGGAGTTGGTTGGCATGTCTCAAACGTGCCAATATCGGAAGTGGTCGCCGCGACGGAGAACTGCTAGCATACGGAGCCCTCGCAAAAGGCTGGGGATCTTACAGTATGCGTCGTCATCTGTTCTGGGTGATCATCGGTGTACCGCTGGCGTTGATCGTCATGGGCGCAGGGGCAGCACTTTCCATGCCTGCGATACGCCACATGATTTCGGGCTTTTGGAATCTACCCGATCGATTGCCTGCTCTCCCTGGCAATAGTCAGGTGCACTATCAGCCGGACGCCGAGGATTTTGCGCGTGATGTCGCGGCGCTGCTGCCGGACGCCATCACGCGGGTTGAAGCCGTGCATGGTCGACGCTTCGCGCATCCTGTTACGGTGGGCGCGTATGCAACGCCTGAAGCTTATGCGGCCGCAAACGGTCTCGGTTCCGACGTTCCCGTAGGCGTCACGTTTGCTGGTCGGGTGAACCTGTCGCCCAAACTGTTCTGGCCGCAACACCGGCGCCTCGCCGCAATCCTGACGCACGAGCTTTCGCATGCTCACATTCACGGGTGGATTGGCTTGACCGGATACATCTCCCTGCCAAATTGGTTCAAGGAGGGCCTGGCGGTGATGGTGTCGGGAGGCGGCGGCGCCGAATTGGTCAGCGAAGAGGAAGCCCGAGCCGCAATTCAACGTGGAGAGCAAATAGCCATTGACGACGCCGGAAGCTTGCAAAACTTGACTGACATTCGGTTCGACAGAGCGCCTGCAAAGACAACGCCTTCCTGGTATCCAATCGTGCTGGCCTATCGACAAGCCGGAATGTTCGTGAACTACCTTCGGGAGTTGGATCGGCCGGCCTTTGACCGCATGATGGGCGCGATTCTGGACGGGCGCGCGTTCGCGGAAGCGGTGACTGTCGGCTACCACGATAACGCGCGGTCACTATGGCAAGAGTTCACCAAGTCGAACTCCCAGCAAAAATGACTGCCTTGGGTCAATCGCGTCATTCTGACCGTGGGCCACTTCCGATCTACCTCGGACAACGGACATCATCAGAGCCAGTCGGCACGTACCAAAGGTGCCAATTGCAGACGTTGTGAACAGCGATCCGCGTTCGCTCGTCGTTCCTCTCGCCGCTTCTCAATCGACCTTCCGCACCGTCAAAGTTACGCATTGGAGCACATCTGCGAGTTTGAACAGCTCTCCGAGCGGACCGAAGGACGTTGTCCTGACTTGCGCCGCCCTGGTTTTCGCCGAGCCGGAAAGGGACGACCGATGAAGCGCCTGTACTGCTCTCTTGCAACACTGTTGATGCTCGGCCTGGCCACCACAGCCCGCGCCTACGACTTCGCGCCGGTGAGCGATCCGCAAGCGCTCGGCTTCTCGCCGTCGCGGCTTGAGCGGATCGCCGCCTGGCGGCAGGCGCAGGTCGACGCCGGCGCCTTCTCGGGCGCGGTGACAGTGATCGCCCGAAACGGCAGGGTCGCCTATCTGCGGGCCGTCGGCTTTCGCGATCATGCCAAGACGGTCCCGCTACAGTCTGATGCGATCTTCTGGATCGCTTCGATGAGCAAGCCGGTCACCAGCGTGGCCGCCATGATGCTGGTCGAGGAGGACAAGCTT
This sequence comes from uncultured Alphaproteobacteria bacterium, assembly GCA_963822795.1. Taxonomy (GTDB): domain Bacteria; phylum Pseudomonadota; class Alphaproteobacteria; order Rhizobiales; family Xanthobacteraceae; genus Bradyrhizobium. Next base: position 321,674 of record CAWGJM010000038.1, on the reverse strand, counting down.
GATCTCGCAGCCCCGGTCCACCAGTATCTGCCCGAGCTCAAGGACCTGATGGTCGCCGTCGAGACCAAAGACCCGGAGACCGGCAAGACCGATCTCGCACGCGAGCCGCAGAAGCGCTCGATCACGGTCGAGGACCTGCTGCGCCATACCGCCGGACTGGTCTTTGGCATCGGCGGCACGAAGGCGGACCAACTGTTGTACAAGAGCCTCTATGGCCCTACCGGCGTGTACCGCCGGGACAAGACGCTTGCCGACTTCGTTTCCGCTCTGGCCAAGCTTCCGCTTGCGCATCAGCCGGGCGAGGTCTGGGACTCGGCCCCGCCATCGATGTGCTCGCGCGTGTCATCGAGGTGGCCTCCGGTCAACTCTTCGAGCAATTCCTTCAGACACGCCTGTTCAAGCCGCTCGGCATGGTCGACACCGGCTTTTACGTGCCCGAAGCCAAGCTTTCCCGTCTGGTTGATCCGCCCGCCATCAGCGGGCCGCCGGACAGCGTGACGGCGGACGTCACCAGGCCGACTAGACTGTTCTCGGGTGGAGGCGGATTGGTGTCGACGGCATCAGACTATCTGCGGTTCTGCCAGATGCTGCTCAATGGCGGCGAGCTCGACGGGGTGCGCATCCTGTCGCCCGCAACGGTCCGCCGGATGACCACGAACTCGCTGCCATCAGACATCCGCTTCGCCGGAAGCAACAGCGGCGTGGTGGGGCCACGGGGCGGCTCGACCTGGGGGCTCGGCTTTGCCATCCGCAGCAATGCCGCGTGGAGCTTGATGCCCGGATCGGTCGGCAGCTTCACCTGGCTTGGCGCCGGGGGCACCTATTTCTGGATCGACCCGGCGGAGCAACTGGTCGCCGTGCAACTGATCCAGGTTACACCTGGCGCGAGCGGCCCTTTCATCAACAAGGTTTCGCAATCTCACCTATGGAGCCTTCCGCGTTCCCGACCAGCGTGTGGCGGCATCAAGCGCAACACCCGTGACGATCGAGGTAGCCGCGCTCGCCGCCTACGCGGGAACCTATACGTTCTCCTCGACGAGCTCACGCGACAGGCAGGAGCCTAGCATGTTCGGCGGCCTCGGCATCGACGTCAGGATGCAGAATGGTGGCGTCAAGGTGGTGTCTGCGATTCCGAATGCGCCTGCCGCCAAGGCCGGCGTCCAAGCCGATGACTTCATCACGCATCTGGATGACGACGCGACGCAAGGCATGACCCTCGACCAGGCGGTCGACAAGATGCGCGGGCCCGTCAACACTAGGATTCGCCTCAACCAACCCGGCCAAACTGGCCGGCCTGGCCGACCGGCGGGTGAAGGCATCACCGGCAGGAACTGCGCGAGGCCCTTCGCGGCCGGGTCACGAAGCGCCATCGCTTTCTGCTTCGTCTTCATCTCAGATCAGATCGACGCTCTTGATGCCGCCATGGCCACGCTCGACGCGCAAGTGGAGGCGAGCCTTCGCCCCTTTCGCACCGCAGTCGAGCTCATAACGTCGATTCCTGGCGTCAAGAACCTCGGCGCTCATGGCATCGTCTCCGAAGTCGGGATCGACATGAGCCGGTTCCCTTCGGCCGCACATCTCCTCTCGTGGACTGGCATATGTCCGCGCAACGATGAGAGTGCCGGCAAGCGTCGATCCAATCGACTGCGCAACAGGTTCTCCCTGGCTCAAGACCACGCTAGTGCAGTGCGCCTGCGCGGCCTCGATCCTTACTGCCATCTACCACTGCTCAAAGACGGCACGATGTACAAGGACCTCGGCCGCGATCGCTTCGATCGACGTTCCACCGATCGGCAGAAAAAGCGCTTGATCAAACGTTTGACCGACCTCGGCTATGCAGTCACGTCAAGCCGCTCGCTGCCTGAGCCGTGTCTGCGGCATCGCCAGCAAGAGGAGTTTGTGGCATGGCCGAGCAGGTGAGTTTCTTCTTGGTTTGACCCGGAGCGGACCTTCGCGTCTTTTCGCCTCCGATCAGTTGATCCGCTGACCTGTGGTCTGCCAGGGTCCAGGATTGAGCATCAGGCGCATCGTCGGGCCGTCTTCGTCGCGCAGGAAGGCCAGGCGGGTATGGTCGCCGCCATCGACAAAGAACTCATGGCTCGACGAAGCGACGACGATGATCGGCGCACCTTTCTCGAATTCGAGGACCGCCAGGTCTCCGCTGGCCTCGATCTGGAGCCTGCCATCCTTGACGGCGACGTGAAGTTCAGCGCCCGCGCCTTGTGGCCGGATAACGGCACGGGCGATCGTCAACTCGATCGGCTCGTCATGACCCTTGCGCACGACCCTTCCCCGGCAATCAGTGCCTCGAGCACGGCGCGGCCGCTCTTGCCCATCAAGTCGGAGAGCACCGAGTCCAATTTGACGTTGGCGTCCTCGAGTGTCTTTTGGACCCGCAGCACATGGCTCGACTGTTCGCGAACCAATTGCTTACGCGTGCGCATCAGGCTGCGCATCTCCTGGGTCTGCGTATCCGGCACGAAGCTCGCTCGGATCAGACCGTGCGCCAACAGTTCGGCCAACCACATCGCATCGTTGACGTCGGTCTTGCGGCCGGGCACGTTCTTCACATGCGCGGCGTTTGCCAACACCAACACGAACTCCCCGTCATCCAAGATATGCCACACTGGCTTCCAGTAAACGCCGGTCGCCTCCATCGCCACATGCGTGCAGTCGTTTTCTGCCAACCACTTCGACAAGCGCAGAAGATCCGCCGTGGTCGTTTGGAACGTACGAACTTCGGTCGTGACCTTGCCGTCAGCTACAAGGCGCAGGCAGGCCACCACCGTCTCTTTGTGAACGTCGAGACCGCAACAGCGTCGATGCAACAGTTCCATGTCCTCCTCCTAGGTTGCGTCGCCGGCGTGGGGCTCCCGTAAATAAGAACTCTAACAAGCGTGCTCCGGGGCCGGTGACGGCCCGTGGCGACAGTCTGAGGTACTCCAGGAACCCCGGGTCCAACTCAGAAGCGGGCTCAATCGCACCAAGTTAAAATCGACCTCAGTGCCGACGACGCCGTAGAAGTAACTCCGGTCGGGCTACGCCCTCCCTTAGTCACCCCAGCAGCGGCGCATTCTCATCCTGATTGTCGCGGGATTCCCATCTTGATTGTCGCGGGTAAGTTCCCCCGGCAGAGCCGGGGGCTTATATGAGGCTCCGCAAGTCAAGGGTTTTTTTTACGGGATTTTCCATCGGACAATTGCCCTTTCCCAAGGGCGTCGTACGTGCGGTTGAACAATGCAAGGCGTATGTCTGCATTCATGGCATGAATGCCCTCTTTGCTTGGCCGCGCCGAGCGGTCAACCCCCGAAGCCCGCAGGGTCGCGCCGTAGGCGCGAGGGGTTGACGGCGAAAGCGCGTGCCGAGCAATAATCGTCGTGCAATGGGCCCTCGCGGGTGGCTCTGCGCCCGCAAGTAGAGATAGGTCAAGAGCGAGAGCTCGTGACATCCTTGTTGTTGTCATCATCTATTTTTCAATCTGGGCAGTCCCTCCCGATCGTTGCGACGTTGGAGTTACATTTTATACGCTGAATCCAAGGTGGAGCCCCTTATTGAAGCTATGCGACACTCGCCGCATCAACTTATATCCGGTCGGGCTCGTGCCCAAACCAAGGTCCCTCATGCAACATTGCGAGGGCAGAAAGGGGCTCCAAGGAGGATGGGACCCATCTTTAGGACGGCGTCTTGCAGCCACGCCCCCCGGGCGGTCACGCATCCACCTTGGATTGGTATGTACCTCTCGTCAGTCTTCAAGGCTCCATGCTCTAATCAGCCTTTCAGAACGGTGGCCGTTGGCACCACTCCGGTTTCCAGGTATCGCCACAAGGCGATCAAAAGCTTACGTGCCATGGCAACGATGGCGATGCGCCGGATGCGGCCCTTGGCGGTCCCGACACGCTCGCGGAACCAGATACTCAATGGGCTGTTGGGCTGGTGACGCAGCCACAACCAGGCCAGCTCGATCATGACGGTGCGGGCCTTGGGGTTGCCAGCCTTGCTGATGCCCTGATCGCGGCTCATGGGGCCGCTCTGGAAATGGCTCGGCGTCAGCCCGACATAGCTCCCAACGATTGTTGAACTGCCGGTAGAAGACTTCGCCGACCAGTTTGGTGCCAATCTCCGGTCCGATGCTCTTGAGCCTGATGAGATCCTGGATCTTCTTCGCATTGGCGTGCGCCGATGACTTTCCAGCCGACGCAATGGCATCGCGCTCTGCCTCAATCGTCTTGATCATGTTCAGAACGAGTTCCAAGCGCTGCAGCTCACGTATGATCTCTGCCTTGACGCGTGGCGGTAATTCGCGCCCGTCAGCGGCGCGCAATTGCTCCAGCCGCGCCAGTCGCTTTGGCCGAAGTGGCTGGTAGTCATAGATGCCGTGGACCGCGCACAGACCCTTGATGCGGTTGACATGCTGAACGCGTTCGTTGATCAGACGATCACGCTCGCGATGCAGCCGACGGTCATCTTCTTCGATAACACTTGGCACGCGCACAACGCTCCACACCTTCGGCTCACCGCGCAGATACGCCATCCGTGAGCGCAGCAATTTTGCCACATCGACATTATCCGTCTTCACTCGCCGCGCTCGTCGATCTACCTGTACGCTCGCCGGATCGATGACATAGTTACGCACACCATGAGCTTCGAGCAGGCGATGCAACCAGAACCCGTCATAGCCCGCCTCGTAGCACGAGACGACCTCCACTGGTCGATTTAGCGCCTGGATAACCCGCGTCCGAATCCGCGCGATCAGCTCCAAAAGCTCCTTCCAATCACAGGCTTCCACCGTGTGGCGGCTGATCTTGTCGGACAACGGCGTGTTCACTGCGACAATCCAACTCTTCTTGCTCAACTCGATTGCTAAGACGCAGCGTACCGTCTCATCATGTGATGTGGCAGGCGGTGGGTTGTTCACTGTCCGGGTTTCCATCAGAATCTCCCTATGTGCTGGTGGACGGTGTAGAAACCCAACGATAGCCTCTCCGCCCGTCGCGCCTGCATAGGATCTTTAAGAATTGGGCCGCTCGAAGCGGCCACTCTGAATCCGAAACTCTGTCTATTTGGTCGGCACACGAATGCTCCCTCCCCGACCCTCGACCCTTTATCCAATTTTTTCTGCGCCCTTCGGAGAACAGATGCCTCTTGATAATTTATCGCCACTTGATGGGTTAAGGTTTCACGATTGTCCATCGTCAAACTTCCTTTCGTGTGCGTGGTAGCTCACGATCGGAGGTTTCCGCGATGGGCGACCGCCGCAAATGTCAAACTTATACTGCCTCCCCGGCAGAGCCGGGGGGTCTTCCGGTTATGCTAGAGGCGGTATTCGGTGGACAGTCAGTCGCCCGATGAGCAATATCGCCCACTCACTTGCTGGTAGGATTCGTAGCATGGCCGCGATTAGCCGCCCCGACCTGAGTGATATTCACCCCGGCGATTGGATTGATCGCCGGTTGCCCTCAGCATGGCGGCCCTACACAAGACTCGCGCGGCTGGATCGGCCTGTCGGAGTATGGCTCACACTGTTTCCCTGCCTAGCCGCGCTTGTCCAAGCCTCTCTTGCATTCCCTGCCTTTCGGCAATTGCTCGTCTTCTCACTGGGCGCTTTGCTGATGAGAAGCACGGGGTCTACCATCAACGATATTGCAGATCGCAAGTTTGATGCGCACGTCGAACGGACACGCTTTCGCCCGTTGGCTGGCGGTCAGCTACAAACCCACAAAGCCCTCGTTTTTCTGATTGTCGAACTCGCCCTCTCCGCATCGCTCCTGATCTTTTTGACCCCATTTACGCGCTTAGTAGCTGTGTGTGTTCTTCCGCTCGTATTTATCTATCCGTTTTGCAAGCGATTCACCCACTGGCCCCAAGCCGTTTTGGGAGCGGCGTTCAACTGGGGAATGCTGATGGCATGGGCTGAGGTCGCAGGGCACATTCCCGCAGGAGCCCTTGTGATGTGGATCGGTGCCATCGCATGGCAAATTGGGTATGACACTGTTTACGCTTACGTCGATGTGAAAGACGACATTCGGCTCGGTCTGAAGTCGACAGCAATTTTGTTTGGTCGGAGGGGAAAAACCTACATTGCCTTTTTATACGCCCTTGCAGTCGTGTCATGGTCGCTAGGAGGCTGGTCACTAGGGATGTCGGTGCCATATGCTGCTGGAATGGCGGCGATCGCCGCTGATCTTGCCTGGCAGGTTTGGCGAATTGACCTCCAGCGCCCGGAGCTGAGTTTTAGACTATTTCTGTCGAACATTTTGACCGGTGTACTTCTAGCGTGCTCGGCGCTCGTAGGGACATGGTGAGCATTGGCTGCGGTTCTGGGGCAACTATTGAGATCGCTCCAGTGCTACGTAGTAGGGACGCACGCGAGGTTGTTACGCCTTACCTTGACCAAGTCTGATGTCAGCAACGGGTCAATCGCGTCACTTTGACCGTGGGCCGGCCCCTTCCGGTTTTCCCCGATCAACGGACATCGTCAGACTGCCCCGGCATGTCGGGTTGGTGCCATTAGCGGAAGTCGCATTCATTCGGGCAGCCCGGCTCGCCCCAATCCTTCTTCGCATCGCGAGAGATCTTCAGTATGCCGATAAGGGCCCAGCACGTCTTTGAGACTGGAAACACGTAGCGCGGGATTGAGGCCCACTACGCGGTCCAGCGCGTCGCCAAAAGAATCGCATCACATCCGTCATGGTGGACGCCGTGCCAGGTTCAAGTTCCAGGCCTTGTCCAGATTGCGGGCCTCGGCGAGCGCGGCCGCGCTCGGCAAGAGCGTCGACGCGAGGTCGGTCTCGGTGAAATCGGCGCCGGCGAGATTGGCGTTGGATAGGTCAGCTCCCGCAAGGTCGGCGTGATTGAGGTTGCAGTTCGCCAGATTGGCGTCCTGCAATTTCGCGAATTCGAGATTGGCGCGCGCGAGATTGGCGCCGCTCAGATCCGCATTCCTGAGATCGGCGGACTTGAGCACGCCACGCATCAGGCCCATCGATTGGTTGCGCATATCGGCGCTGAGATCGGCGCCGGCAAGCTTGGCCCCGATCAGGCTGGCACCGGAAAGATCTCCGGTTATGCGCGCGCCACTCAAATCGGCACCGCCAAGCTTGGCGCGTTGCATCTGCGTGCTGAGCAGCGATGCCTTGACGAGGGACGCCTCCGTCAAATCCGCGTCGATCAGCCAGGCCTGGTTCAGGATGGCCCGATCGAAGCGCGCGCCTTTCAGATCCGTCCGGTTGAGCCTTGCCAGACGAAGATTGCTGCCGGAGAAGTCGAGGCCCGAGAGATCGAGGTGCGACAGCCGCTTTCCCTCCAAATCTGCAGAGCGTTGATCCCCGGGGCCTCGAGGCGCCGCCTTGAGAAGCGCGTCAACCTCGGCGCGCGTCATCTCCGCGGTCGACATTTCCGGACTATTGAGGTCGACATAGCGCAGCAGATCCTGCGACACGGCGTCAAAGGGATGAACCAGCAGCGCCGCCATCGACACAAAGGCAAATGCGAGACGAAACAGCATCGGGTCTCTCGGCCTGCCCAGCTTTAATTGATAGCATAAAAAGTCGGCACCGTCTCTTTCAGATTTGGGGTTGGCTGCACTGTCACGTTAACCCGTCGTGAGATGATGATGCGCCAACGCACGCCTCCATGTAGCGCAGTACGGGCATCGTTAGCTTGGCAGGAGCCGGTCCGCGTTGGGTCGATGACGTCAGTTTGGCGATGTGCGTGTCACTTTCGCGATAGGGACGCGAGTTACCTCGCGCCCCCCGCACAGATCCGTACGAGCCCAATTCGGGCATACGGCTCCCACCTCGGGTGTGTAACGGCGCGTCGTGATATTCTCACGAAATTCCGTATGCGCTCCAGCGCCTGTGACACGGTTCCCCGGTACTGTGCCCGGCCCGTGCTTTGCTGGCTCACGTTCCCCTCGGCCCACGCCCTTGGCTCCACCAACTCCGCAGCCGGTTGCCCGGCTTTGTTCGTCGGCTTCACAGCTACTATGGCGAGGTCAGACTTCTCATGATCGTACATCATCGGCTACGGCTCCTCGCCTTCCCGACGCGGGCCAGTGCAGCAAGCATGCTGGCGCTGGCCGACCATGAGACCTCCCGGTTCCCGAACAAAGAGCGTCCGCACATGCCAGTGTCTAAGACCACGCCGGGCCGTCTGGGCGCTCGCGTTATCGCGCCCATCCGTGTTGCCTTCCGTCACCGGAACGACGTCGGCACCCAGGATGAGGGTACTTTTTCGCGGTAGGGACGGCCATTACTGGCCGCCCCCCGCACAGATCCGAGCGTGCGCTGCTAACGCACTCGGCTCCTACCTCGAGTGGCTGACGGCAAAGCGCGGCTGCGGCCATGGATGAAGGATTTATTTCTCCTCGTCCTTTGCTGAGCTGCTTTCCGTACGCGAGCGAGCGCCTGGGTCACACGAGTCCGGCCCTGTGTCCGGTGTGTGCTTTGCTCGCCTGCGTTCCTCTCGGTCCCCGCCCTTGGCTCCACCGGCTCCGCTGCCGGTTGCCCGGCATTGTTCGTCGGTTTCATAGCTACTATGGCGGTGTCAGACTTCTTCGTCACGTTCATCATCGGCTACGGCCTCCGGCCTTCCCGATGCGGCCCTGGGGACGGTTTCCCCAGGGCGAAACGAAGATCTCCCGGTTCCCGCACAAGAGACGTACGTACATGCTCAGGGTCTAAAGACGACGCAGGGTGGCCAAGGTCCTTGCGATGACGGACCCGTGCCTGTTGCCTTCTGCATGCCACGACGGCATCGGCACCCCGGACTACATTGCTTTCGCCGCTCAATACCTCGCCTGCACGCCCCCCTGTCAACGCTTCGCCGATGCCCTCGCGGGCATCTGCGCATGACTCGGGGTCAGTGTGGATCGCTACTCCTTCACTGTAACGGACTTTCACCATCTATCTCCTGCCGGTCTTCCCGGCGCACCGCGGCTCAATGGCTGGCCTATGCGCTCCCCTGTCAACGCTTCGCCAATACCCTCACGGGTATTGGCGCATAACTCGGGGTCGATGCGGTTCGCTACTCCTTCATCGTGATGGACTTGCACCATCTACTCCTTGCCGGTCTCCCGGCGCACTCCGCTCTACCCCTGATCGCCGACCTTCGGCGGAAGAAGCGGTACGTCCGGAACATGCCAAAGAGCGACATCGACTCGATCGCGATCCGTCCGCTCAGGTGGCAGGGATCGTAAACTGAAAGAGAGCACCCCGCGGCTCGCACCCGGTCGCCCACAGCTGCCCACCATGGGCTTCGATGATCGAGCGGCAGATCGAGAGGCCCATGCCCATGCCGTCGGGCTTCGTCGTGTAGAAGGGTTCAAAGAGACGCGGCAGGCTCTCCGGGCGCAGCCCATGGCCGGTATCCCGCACCGCGACGCACACGCCCTCCGGCTCGATACTCGCGGTGCTGATGTGTAATTCGCGGTTGCCGTCCTCAACGCCACTCATCGACTGGATGGCATTGACGATCAAGTTCAACATCACTTGTTGCAGTTGCACCCGATCGCATTGGATGCGTGGCAACTCGCCCGCCAGTTGCGTGTCCACCGTGACGCCTGTCTTGACCGCTTCGGTGCGGGTTAGGGCAGTCACCTCCAGGATCGCCGCATTGAGGTCGACGACCTCCTTCCGGGGTGGTGCCTTTTTGATGAGAGACCCGATCCGGTCCACGACGTCGCTGGCTCGAGCGGTTTCGTTCACAATGCAGGTGAGCGCCTCCCTCCCCTCCGCCACATCGGGTGGGCTTTTGTCTAAAAATCGCAGTGCAGCAGCGGCGTATGTGTGTGTCGCCGCAATGGGCTGCTTGATTTCATGAACAATCGAGGCGGTGAGCTGGCCCATGGTCGCGACGCGGTTGGCGTGCGCCAGCTCGCTCTGCATCTGGCGATATTGCCGCTCGCGACGGGTGCTCTCCAAGGCAATGGTAGTTTGCGCAGCGAAGTCCCTGAATAAGGAAATCTGTTTGTCAGTGAACGGCTGCACCTGTTTGCGGCCCAGACTAATTACCCCGACTATCTCATTGTCTTTCAGCAACGGCACAATTAGGAGCGTTCGAAGACCTGCGTTCACCACCGTGATCCAAAAATCATCCCGATGATCGGCTTCAACTGCCGTCAAGTCGGGGATGTGGGCGGGTAACCTGCTTGCGGCTAATCGACCCAGAAAGCTCCCCTTTTCGAGCAGTGGGATTAATGACCACACCTGACTAACCAAAAAGGGGTCCCCTCGTATCGCCACGAGACGAAGGCCGCCTTCTTCGGAGAGACGCAAGCTGCTTGAGGTTGCTCGACAGAGATGTGTGGCGCTGTCGAGGATGGCGTCGAAGATGGGCTGCAAGTCGTGCGGCGAGCCCGCAATGGCGCGCAGCACTTCCGAGATGGCCGTCTGTTGCTCGATGAGTTCGGTCACCCGATCTTGCTGCTCAGAAGCGGTCCTGTCTCCGTGGATACTCTCGTTCATGGGAGCAGCTCCTCGGCTTAGACGGTGGGGGCAGCATAACAGCTCCAGCCGCACTCGCGATAGCTCTCATGGCCGTCCAAACCGAAGACGCGGCCCAACATCCAGGTCTGCTCTGGGTCAATAGCGTCACGTTAGCCGTCGGCCGGCCGCTTCCGGTCTAGCCCGATCAACGGACATGCTCAGAGTCCGTCGGCATGTCTCAAAGGTGCCAACAACGGAATCATGCACCGCAGCAAACAGCATCGTTATTCGACACTTCATCGGCGCAGGCAAGCAGCCTTGACCAATCGCGATGTTTGCGCTGTGGCGACACCAGCGCGGCCGCATTGATGATCCTACGTCTGGGCGCGGATCCAGGCCGCATCCTCACCTGTAGCACGAACGCGAGCATTGTCGGCGGGAGCTAGGGCGTTGAAATCGAATCTAAAATGATTCTTACGCAAGCGCGTTCTGTCAGGAAAAAACATTACGGCCCGATGCCAAATGCAACAAGGATCGCCAGTACGACAACCTGAGCGGCAACGAAAGGCGGCTCGGATTGGTCGGCGCCAGCGGCTGAAGAAGAGACAGCTTCTGGAACGCCTGTACGACCGCAACGAATACATTGAGATAGAGAGCCGCCCACGGCATTTGTTGGGCATCAAAACCGGACAATGCTTGTCGCTATTAGGTGAGCCCATAACTCGTGCGCGAGACACAGCATTTGCTAAAGCATCATCGTAGTAAAGATGGGCATGGGGGTCTCAATTCCTCGCAAGGTATGCTCGCCGAGCGGACGCCAAGAGCCTGGGGTTGCGTCGACAAAAGAAGCCGTGGCCAAAACCGAATGGCCGAGCTTTTTCGTCAGGTCCTGCACCCGAACAACCTCGTTGACGGCAGACCCCACGAGGGTGAACTGTAGCCGCTCTGGAACGCCAACGTTGCCATAAATAACTTGACCGAGATGGAGTGCGATGCCGAAATCGAAATTTGCGTCGGTCTGCGCCGACGGTGGGTTGAGCCGTCGGCGTGCCTCTTGGGCTGCGGCAAGCGCTCGGCCGCAAGCTTCATCGGCAGTATGGTCAATTCGGAACAGGCCGAGAACTGCATCACCGAAGCAGTTCGAAATCACCGTAACTCACCTGAAAGCGTTAGCGCAGGCTGCGAACAATATTCAGGCGTTGACAGAGCTAAAGCCGATTTCCGTCTCCGCAGATTTCAGCAAGCAGCCATGTGACACCGTCAGTTTTACCTCGCCAACATATGGCACGCCCGAGTGCAACATCGTGCAGAAATGGGCAAAAGCTCTGTCCCTTCCTTCGAACGAGGCTTACCAGTTCGTTGGTCCTATCTTACCGCCTTTTATGCCGGATTTTTCGCTGCTCGATTGGTACTATTGGTGGAAGGGAATTTCATTTTCATCGACGCAACTGCGCCGGAGGAGCGGGCCTATGATTCAGAGCGATCTATGGTCTCTAGGTACTGACTTTTCGATTCCAGTATTCTTTTTCGAAGGTACAGAAGACTTCAATACGCCGATTGAACCGGCCTACGCATACTTCGAACAAGTCAAGGCGCCACGAAAGGAATTCGTGCTATTCAAGGGAGGTGACCATTTTATTCCGCTCGATCGCCCAGATGAATTTCTAACGCAGTTGATTGAGTACATTCGACCGCTGGTATTTTCGGCGCAGGATGAACCAATCGAGCCGACAATTCGGAAAGGCCTGCATTGAGCGCGCAGTAGGTCGATGTCGCATGCCTTGGGTCAATCGCGTCACATTACGTAGTCGTCGGCCGGCCCCTTCCGGTCTACCCCGATCAACGGACATTCTTGGTGTTCGTCGGCATGTCTCAAACGTGCCAGTAGCGGACCAATGCAACGCCGCACGGCGGCGCTTCCAGTTCAGCCCGGAGGCGAAATCCCCCGCAAGACGTCCTTGAAAACGCCGGACTGCACTTGAAAAGCTCGCGGGCTGTAGTCCTGGTAGTATCCCGCCGTCACCACGACAACGAGATCGAGCTCCGGGACGATGCGAATCGACTGCCCGCCTCGACCAAGCGCGCCAGCCCAGTGGACCTCACGCCCATTGAGCAGGGAGCGGCCGAGCCACCAGAGATATCCATAGAAAAAGAGGCCCGTGGCGTCCATCCGCGGTGTGATCGAGGCGTCGATCCATGCCTTCGAAACGATCTGGCGGTCGTTCCAGCGACCGCCCGCGAGAACGAGCTGGCCGATTTTCGCCATGTCGCGTGGTCGCAAGCGCAATCCCCCTCCGGCATCGGTATCCCCCTTGACCCGAATCCACTCTACGCCGGTAATGCCCATAGGCTCGAACAACGTCGCGCGCGCAAATTCGTCGAGGGGGCGTCCTGTAGCCTTACGGATTATGGCCGACACGAGCGTTAGCGCGCCGGTGTTGTAGAAGAACTCTTGTCCTGCCTGGGCAGTCGCCGCAAGACCGAGGACGTAACGACACGGATCTGGCGCCATATGCATGCGCTCCTCGTCGTTGTTGCCTTCATTGTCCGGAGTTGCCTCCACCCACTCCAGACCCATCGACATGGTGAGCGCGTGCAACAGCTGGATGCGTTCCTTTTCAGGGGAACGCAAGTCTGACAACTCGGGGAAAAAGCTAAAGATCGGTTCGTTGATGCTGCCTATCAGCCCGCGATCGATCGCGATCCCGACCGCGAGTGACGCGACGCTCTTTGAAACCGATTTCACATTGTTCAATGTATCGGCGTCGAAGGTGACTTTCCCGACCGGGCGGCCGTTAATCTCGTCGGACCCCCTGAAGTACCGCTCGAACACCAGCTTGCCACCGCGTGCGACCAGCACGGCATGTACATTGGCATCGCTCGAGGCGGCGAGCCGATCAGCCATCCTGCACAGCGCAGCGCGGTCGATGAGCTTATCCTCATTGACGGAGGCGACTGGCCAGCCGTCATCTCGCGCGACCGGAACACCGCAGCCGTCGGGCGGGTCCGCGTACACCGGCAACGCGGTGAGCGGTGCCAGCGCAGCGCCACCGAGAAGTGAAATAAACTGGCGCCGTCTCATTCGATCCTTTCGCTCACACCTTTTGCGACCGCCCAAACATATCAGGTGATCTTGCCAAGGGCGATTGCTGGGGCGCAAAAAACGTGCCTCACCGAGGTCAGCAACGGGTCAATCGCGTCGTCTTGGCAGTCGGCCGTTCACTTCCGCTCTATCCCTATAACCGGACGTACTCGGCGTCGGCCGGCACTTCGCAAAAGTGCCATGAGCCAGACCAGCAGCACGCACAGAAGCGGCAACTAACGAAAGAGCTGCGGGGTCGCAGCAGACCCCGCCTACTCTCCACATCATACCTTCTTCACTGGCGGGATTTTCCATGATCCATCGATGATCGAGGGGTCGCTCTCGTCAGGCCAGTACATCCGCAACATCAGGATAAAATCGCCGGGAGGTGCGGGCAGCCAGTTCGATTCCTCATCCGCACCGGGCGAATCCTTCTGGATGTAGAGATTGGTTGAACCGTCCAGGTTCGATTTCAAGTCTTGCCGCGCGCTATCGAATAGCGGTTGAGTGGGTTGTTCACGAAGAAGTAGTTGGCATCGTACATCGTCAGTGACCAGAAGCCCTCCGCGGGCGGCAGTTGGCCCTCTGGGAAGTGCATCACGTATTTGTTCTCACCATTGTATTTCCGGCCTTCTCCGTCCTTCAGCGAGGTCGGATAGACCGCATCCTGCGGCCGGTTGGCACCGAGCCCGATAGCGGTGACGAGCGCCCGCATCAGATAGTCGGTACCGTAGATGCCGGTCTTGGTCGTATAGCCCCAGCCGTTCTCGTCCTTGACGTCCTTGTTGATCTTGAACTGGAGCAAGATCCGGTCGAATCCGACCTCGGGCACGCGCTTGACGAAATCCGCCTTGAGCTTGGTCGCATCGAAGTCCTGACCGGGAACGATGCCAATCCCCAGCAAACTTGGCGAGCTGCGGTGCATCCGCTGCCGTTGGTGGATTGTCTTTCATGAGCTTGCAGAGCAGCGTGAAATACGCCACCGCATCCATGCGGTTAACCTGCTCACGTACGGCCGTCTTCATGTCGATCGACGGATCGACGGTGCCTGCGGGAGGCGTGTAGGGTTTGCCGTACGAGCTAAACGGCACCAACTTGAACTCGTCCTGCAACTTGTGAACCTCGGCATAGTCCTCAGGCGTGCCGGTGCAGTAGATACGGCCCAGTAGCCACACAAGGCTGGTTGGAGACTTGTACTCCTTAACTCCGGCGGGCAGTGTGCCCTTCCATCCGGGCCCGGTGATTGCATAGGTCTGCGCACTGGTGCCGGTGGTGCGTTTGCCCGGCACCTGAAACACGGTGGTCCAGCCGTCCAGCATCGGCAACAATGCGTAACGACCATTCATATCAGGAATGCTGAGGACCCAAGGCTCCTTGCCGACGTCGAAGAATGCCGTCGTGTAGAGCGTGTCGGCATTCGGCGCGGTTACGTCCCGGAACGAAGCATCCGGATACTGGCGTAGCTTGATGATTTGACCCATCGGCCCGCGCGTTCCGACCGGCGCTGCGACGTTAGTGACGACCCTGCGCGTCATTTCCATCGTGACGAGCGGATAGCCGTAGATGTAGGCGTCGGTGGCCAGTATGAAATCCTCAATTCCTTCCTCGATCCCAAGAAAAGAGCCGAGTTCAGCTCGGCTCACGGTGCTTACGGATGTTCCGGCCACTAGGCTGAGACCGCCCAGAGTTGCGGCGCGGCGAGTGATGCTCACGACAATCCTCCAGTTCGTTGGCTGGGTTTCGGATAGCTTCGGCTCCCTCAGAGGTTTCACGATATCAGGGTTTCGACCGCTGAGATATTACCCTTTTTGCGCACGCTTGATGTCTGTTGCGGGTCAATATGCGAAATCCTCACCGCGAGCAGATGTTTTCCGCTTTGCTCCCAACATCGGACCTTATTCGGCAGCGTTCATAGGCGACTTCGATTACCGCGCGGGTAGTCGGTCACCCCGCTGAGGGAAAAGCGCTGCAACCGCAGCATTCGCCGCGTATGTCTTTTTTGAATTAATGTTGGCAATCGGCGTCGACAGAATAAATCGAGGTCATGGACCCAAATGGCAGAACACCTTGATGTGGTCGGGGTCACCGGAGGGCTTTCTGGTATTGACGTAAACGAACACGGTCATCTGACGACCTGTAGCGCTTGGCGCTTGCGCCGTGGGGTGATCTCTCTCGATCAGTCCGGGTCAGCGGCGCCAATCGCGGCTTTCTGGTTGCAAAACTCTGTCGATCCAACCAATGTAGCGCTCGCAAACAGGCGGAGGATAGGCCATGTTGGTCGAAAAGCTTGGGTCGATGACGCAGTTTACCAAGGTACCGCACGCCGCGCTTTTCCTGACATTCATTGATGGTGCTCAGATCTATGGCATGAAAATCAGAACCAAAACTGGCCTTGATGCAGTGTTACATTTGGCGAGTGACGAACCTAAAGTCGTCGAAGAAATTCACTTTGTGAACAAGGACGTTTTCGTGTTGGAGAGTCCAACGTTTCAATTTGCGGACCTTAGCCAGGCAAGAAGCGGGAATCTAGAAGCTAAGGCTCGTGGAGTCGCGATCTTGTCAACAGAAGGGACTTTTATGCGAGCTTCGCATTCTCAGGGCCCTTTCGACGTGGACCTGGAGCGCGGAGTAGCGCGGGAATCGCGCAACCATCCTGGTTCAATGTGGTTCGATTCTTGGGACGTGGTCGTGACAAGAGCTAATGAACGGGAAGTCTTGTTTGGACACCACGTAGCCACGAAGCGTTAGTGTTTAGCTCTACTGATTTTATGTGTCTTGGCAGAAGTGGGCAGCGTGCAGCGCCTGCATCACGCCGCTGCAGATCCAGAAGAAGCGCGCCCCTTCCGGTCCACCCCGATCAACGGACATGCTCAGTGTTCGTCGGCATGTCTCAAAGGTACCAGGAAGCGGCTTCGCGCCTGGATGCCCTACCGATCAAGTTTCCTTCGGAGATTCCTACCAACCGGCCTATGGTCTTCTTGTTGATCGCGCCTTTGATAACGGCTTCAAGCGGCGTTTCGATCCGGTGCGATTGGACGTTACCTTTCTTATTCAATCCGTCTGCTGGCCAATCTTTACTCTTTGAAGTTCAGATTTGTCGGCGCATCTGGAACATCTATAATCTCGGGCTTCCCTGTTGTTGCAACGTCAACAGAAACGATTTCAAACTGAAAGTTGGTGAGCCATACGCGACCGGGACCATCCAGCAGCAATCCGAATGCAATATGAGAGCTATTTTCAGGGACATCCAACACGACTTGATAAGTTGCCCAGTCGATTGATCCACTAATTGGTCTGTCTTGCATGTTGTCAAAACTGACCGCGTTTCTTTCCGCACTGTCGACGCGCATCCAAAATCCGGCCCAATTTCGCACGTTTTCAGCTTTCGCGCTCGCCGACAGCTTTAAACGCTTGCCTCTATACGTGTCGGCTTTGAACGTCTGCATCAATGTACCAAACCCGCGTGGCACTCCGCGGGATCTAATGTACGCGCTAGTTACACCGCCATACCTGATCTTCAGGTCTAAACCAACCTCGTAATCGGAGGGCGAGTCCCCGCTCTTGATCCATCCCCTTAGAGCGTTGTCGGCCAGCTCCGATTTGGCCTCATCTCTCAAGGCGGGTTCAGCAGGGAAATACTTTAGATCAGTTTCTATCTGGCGCTTTGTTGTTGCAACCATCGCAAGCTGTTGTAGCCGGACATAGTTGTATTCGTCTTTGTAGTCGCCGGGAGAAAAAAGCTTAGTGTTATGTTTGCTCACCAGCCAAGTAAAAACAGCCAGGACGAGGACCGGAAAGCTGATCAAAAAGTATATGAGCGGCAGTCTTTCCGTAACGGAATATCCGCCGGCGAAACCTGTCACAAGACTGGCAAAGCCATAGATCAAGCCAATAAATAGCGCGATAATTCCAAGCGGATTGCGAGCCAATCCGGTCGCCATGTCACCGAAGGATTTGATTTCTTGGTTCATGGGCCTACTCCTGACAAACGTTAGGAATGCTCGCCTAACGAGATGTCGAGTATTTCCCAGCAATCTCCCATCGCCAGCAAGACAAGGGTGTGATTTAGGCCACAGTCGAGAGCCTCTTTTTCGAAAGGCATTGTCAGGTTGGGGGGCGCCGGCGTGACCAACGTGTCTCATTCTACTGCCGACTCCCCGACCGGGTCCGCGTATGCGGCTTCGAGACGGAGCAAAAAGGCTGCAGCGCTCGAGGTCGGGATTGGGTCATTCGCTACCGAAATGGACTGCCGCCACAATGTCTGGTTTGCCTCCGATAGCGACCTAACGGCAGACATCACGGATTGGCAGCTTCGTGCCATGAACAGACGTGGCCAGCTATGCGATAAATTCGAAGGGCGCGGTCCGAGCAGACCCACAAGACTATTTTGTAGCGACGTGAACGCCCTTGAGGCCCGCAACTTCGATGGTCTTTTGCACAGCGCCGGTTCGCTTCAGTCTCGTCGATTTTGCGGTTTCCGCGTCGAGTTTGCTCATCCCAACAGCGGCATTCCCAAAAGACAGGCCTCTATACGAGCTGACGCGGCTCCTCGTCGCCAAATATCAATTCGAAGCCCATGGCGGTATCAAAGAACGACCGTATCTGTTGAATAAGTCCGTCCCGAACGACAAAAATAAAGCATTGCATCATCTTATAAGGACGCCCACTATACAGAGTCGCCTGAAATAGCTGCTCGACAACGACATTGTCCCCTTCAGCGACGACTGCAGTTAAATCGACTTTCGACTCATGACTCAGTGAACAGGCGCCCGCCGACGTCTTCCGTGAGATATTTGACAATGGTGTCTCGCCCCTTGAAGCCAGACGGCGTCCCCAGCGCAACGGCGTGCCGTTCCGTTCGGGCGCAACCCACTCAGCGTCAGGTGCAAAATACGAAGCAATCGTACTTGGTTGTTGGGTCCCGAACGATCGATAAGCGGTGAGTACAAGCTCTTTATTGTCTTTCACGGACATGTGTCTCCCCCATTCCTGAAACAACATTCTAATCTTGTGGCATCCGAAGTGCTTCGATCCAGGTCGAAGCATCTGTTCCGGGTCATTCACGTCGGTTTGGCGATGTCCGGGCGAGGTCTGCTTTCCCCCTGATAGCGACCGAACGGCGGAAATCGCGCCATGTCTCAAACGTGCCAAGACCGGAACTTCAATGCCGGTTGGCTTTAATCAATAAAGCTCGCGGAGCAACGCCTTGGCCTTTCGAAGGTCGCTTGTGTCAAAACCTTCGGTGAACCAATCGTAGATAGGGGCGAGAAGGTCATGTGCCGTTTGCCGTTTTCCCTGATCGCTCAAGAGCCGCGCCAGGCTCATGGCCGCCCGCAATTCCCACGACTTTGCCTGCTGTGCTCGCGCAACCGTCAGGGAGTGCTCGAAATACGCTTGCGCTTTCGCCACGTCCCGCTGCGGCGACTTGAGCGCGATCTCACCGGCAACGCGATGAGCCTCGGCCTCGCACCACCTTTCCTTGGTTGCTTGCATCGCCGTTATTGCCTTGCCGATGCAGCGCCAAGCATCATCGAATTGGCCCGAATCTGCATGGGCGATTGCCAACATGAACTCGTGCTCGGGCGTAAATATTGTCGAGCCGGCTGATCGCCACAATTCAATACCGGACGTGACCATCTCGACTGCCTTCGTGGCTTCCCCCGTGAGAGTTAGGATATAGCCCTGCCGTAACACCCCTTCCGCCTTTCGGAACGGAGCACGTTTCTCCTCCGCCAAGATTACAAGTTCTTTGAGACGCTCGTTTGCCGCATCGTAATTCCCGCAATAGGTGTTAATAAGAATAGGGAAATTCAACGTAAACATCAAAGTCGCAGCATGTTCAATTTGGCGCGCTTCCAATAGCGCGCAGTCTGCACCATTGAGCGCAGCCTCAGGATAGCCGAGCAGCCACAAGAGCATTGAACGAAAGGCCACGCACGTCACCCGGAGGTCCTGGCCAAATCGCGTCATCAATCGCCGGTGCTCGGCGGCGTGGTAAAGGGCGAGTGCTTCGTTGTAGTGCACTCTAGCCCCAACGAGGTCCCCCATAAACGCGAGAGTACTCCCCATGGTGCGGTGTCCAATCATGAGCGGTACCGCGTTCCCCTCCTTCTTGCCAAAGGCCAGAAACCGCGCTGCGAGCTCTCGCGCAACGTCACCATTGAAGCTTATGAAATTGACGATCCACTGGCCAAAGAGGGCTGAGAGCAGCAACGAAGGGTCATCGGGAGGTTCTCCGAGCCGTTCGGCTTGCTCGATCAACGCTTTCACCCGAACCACGGCAGCCTTGGTTTCGGGCGCGCCGTATCCTTTGACATGCATGAGCGTGTTCAAAAGCGCGACTTGTAAAATGATCTGCTCGTGCCGCAGGTCGGCCGTGCTGGGCAAGGTTGCGATTTGCGCTAGAGCTTGGCTGAGTTGTTCTGCCGCTTCGACTAGCGCCGAGCGCTCCTGTGACCGCCTTCCCGCCTTGCCCCACAGGCGCGCTGACTTCTCGATCTGGTCGGCCTTTGTATAGTGACGCGCCAGCAGCTCGGGCTGGCTCTCGGCGATTTCTGCGAACTGACTTTCGAGGATTTCGGCGATGCGCGCATGCAGCACACGCCTTGGCTCCCGCAGCATCGTACTGTAGGCTACGTCCTGCACCAGCGCATGCTTGAACAGGTAGCTCGCATGCGGCGGGGTGCCCTTTCGAAACAACAAACCCGCCGCAATGAGCCGGTCGAGGTCAGAGTCCAATTCTGCCTCCGGCTTTCGCACGAGCGCAGCCAGCAACATGTGAGAAAATTCCCGGTCGATCGCCGCGCCGACCTGGGCCACGTCCTTCGCCGGGCCGAGCCGATCGAGCCGTGACATCAGCGAAGCCTGCAGGCCTGCCGGGACCGCCACGACAGGCGTTGGAGCCCCTTTGAAGGCCTGCTGCGCATCACTCTCATCCTCCGCGTCCAGCACCGCCTTAGTCATCTCCTCGACGAACAGTGGGATGCCGTCGGTGCGCTTGATGATGTCCTGGCGGATGCCCGCCGGCAACGATCGGTTGCCGACGACTCCCTCGATTAGGAAATGGATGTCGCGCGGCGCCAGCCGATTGAGGCTCAGTGCAGTCACGTGCGACCTTCCGATCCAGGGCGGGCTGAATTCCGGCCTGAAAGTAACAAGCATCAAAAGCCGGTGGCTCACGGCCAGGTCTACTGCCCGGGCGAACAATTCGAGGCTGGTTGGATCGGTCCAATGCGCATCTTCGAAAATAATCAGCACGGGATTGATCTGCGCCAGCGCCTCGAAGAGCGAACCAAGAGCTTTCAGCGTTTTCTGACGACGGAGCTGCGGCTCCACTTCAACCGGAGGGTAGCGTCCATCGTTGGGCAGCGAGAGCATTTCGGCAAACAGTGCCGCATCCTGAGGTGGCGTCGAGCTTAGCGCCAGCAGCGCGCCAAGCTTGTCCGCTTTCGCTTGCGGGCCGTCATCGTGGGCAATACCAGCGGCGCGCAACATCTGGCCGATCACCGGATAGAGCGCGCTGTCGGTATGCTGCGGCGAGCAGAAGTACCGCACGCGCGTGTGCGGCTCGCGGGCAAGCTGTTCCAACAGCGCGACGGTGAGTCGTGATTTGCCGATCCCCGCTTCACCAGAAAGCAGCACCACCTGACCTTCGCCACTCTTGGCCCGCTCCCATCGGCGCAGAAGTAGCTCCATTTCTTCATCACGACCGATCAGCGGCAGCAAATTGCCGCTTTCGAGAGCTTGCGATCGGCTGGTCACTGCGGTCCTACCTGTGACTTGCCAAGCAGCGACTGGTTCTACGAATCCCTTGATCTCGACTTTACCGAGATCGAGATACTCGAATTGCGGTCCTGCGATCGTCTTTGTGCGATCCGAGATAATAACGCCGCCGGGTTGTGCGAGCGATTGCAGTCGAGCGGCAAGATTCGGGGTGTCGCCGAGGATGCCATGCTCCTCGGAAATCGCGCTGTCCGACATATCGCCGACAAGCGCGAGGCCCGTTGCAACACCGACGCGCGCGCTCAATTTTTCCTTCGTGGGCAAGGCGGAGACAGCCTGCACTAATGCGAGGCTAGCTTGAACGGCGCGCTCTGCGTCGTCTTCGTGCGCCTGAGGATAGCCAAAAAAAACCACCGCGCCGTCGCCATGATGCCGCGCGACAAAGCCGTCGAAGCAGGCAACGGTTTCGGTAATGCAGCGCCGGTAGCCGGCGATGATTGCGCTGAAGTCTTCGGGATCAAGCCTCGCGGAGAGCGCAGTCGATCCGACTAGGTCACAAAACAGGACCGTAAGCTGCCGGCGCTCGATCGGGCGTGAGTCCCGCGCCGTCGCTACCACCGCGGGCGAATCCACGCGCAATTTGGTCCCGCAGTCGCCGCAAAACTTGTTTAAGGCTGGGCTTGCCGCGCCGCAGGCCAGACAACGCCGCACCACCGCCGATCCGCACTGCCCACAGAATTTCTTTTGCTCCGGGACTTCGACTGCGCAATTCCTGCACCACATCCGGACCTCAACGGAGGTGAATGAATATCGATAACGCCATTACAATGCGACAGAAGTCGAACGATCCATGTGAACTTGATCACATCTCCGGGTGATCCGTCTCGATGTCCGTATGGGTCCAGGCCGTGTGAAAATGTCTTTCCTCCCCCAAAACTGCACGCAGCCGGGCGTAATCCAGGTCGACGCGACCGTCTGAACCTATTTTTGCGGTACCGAGTGAGGAGTCAATTCAGGCGCAACCTCGCGCCACACAGAAAGACCTGAACGGTCTCACGGCGCGCACAACGGTACACGCTCCTCAAGCCCGGATCGCCGCGAGGAGCGGTTTGATGCCGACGATGTTCTTCACGCGCGCGAGGTTGTAGGCAAGCACGTGCAGCGCCATCTCGGTCGCCACCTTCGGCAGCTTCTTCATCAGAAAGTGCGTCGCCCCCATCCGCATCTTCAGCGTACCAAACGGATGCTCGACGGTTTCGCGGCGCACACGCATGGCTTGCGGGTTCTGATCGAGCCGCGTCTGCGCGGCCTCGACAACATGTTCGTGTTCCCAGCGTTTGATGCGGCGCTCGTTGGACGTTGTGCACTGATCCTTGAGCGCGCATGTGCGGCGCGCCTTGATCAAGTAAATCCGCATTTTCTGGCCATCTTCATCAGCGGTGAAGTGATGCTCCAGCTTCTCGCCGGCGGGGCAGCGATAGACATCGTCCTTGACCAAATAAACAAAATCAGGCTTCCCGAAGCGGCCTGCCGACTTGGCGCCCGAGGTTTGCGGCTTGGGCACCGCGACCGCGACCCCCGGCCTGTTCGCATGCCAGGATTTCCTCACCTTAAAGTAGCCCCGATCCGCAACGACGTCCAAGTCATCGCTGCGCAGCGCGGCTTTCGCCGCCTGCGCCATCGTCGCCAGTTGCGATCTATCGGTGCCGATGTTGGTGACCTCGTGTGCGACAATCAGATGGTTCGTGGTGTCGACCGCACTTTGCACACTGTAGGCGACCATGTCTGAGCCGCGTCCGCTCGTTGCCATCGAGCGGCAATCGGGATCGGTCAGCGATATCTGCTTGTCGGGCGAGGCGAGCAATGCCTTCTCAATCGCGGCCAGCCGTTTCACCTCTTCATCGAGCTTCGCCAGCTTTTCCTTAAGCCGCGTCTTGGTCAGCAGCACCGCTTCCGACGGGTCTCCTCCTGCGGCAGTCCGGCGATCGGCGGTATCGAGTTGGGTCATGTAGCGCGCCACGCTCTCTTCGATCTGCTTCTGGCGGCGCTGGATCTTGCCTTGCGTGAAGTTGTTGTCGCGACCGTTCATGGCCTTGAACTTGCTGCCGTCGATAGCAACGCTGGCCTTCGCCAGCAGGCCCATCTTGCGGCACAACTCGACGAACCGCGCACAAACCTTCCTGATGGCGGGGCCGTTGTCGTTGCGGAAATCGGCGATGGTTTTGTGATCCGGAACGAGCCGTCCCGTCAGCCACATCACTTCCAGATTGCGGCCAGCCTCACGCTCCAGCCGCCGGCTCGATTGGACTCGGTTGAGATAGCCGTAGATGTAAAGCTTGAGCATCGGCGAAGGATGATACGCGGGCCGGCCGGTCGCTGCCGGATCGACGCCATCGAACCCGAGGTCGCGGAGTTCCAGCGCATCGACGAACACATCGACCGCGCGAACAGGATTGCTCTCGCCGACCTAATCATCAAGACATTCCGGCAACAGCGTCGTCTGCTGGCGATCCGCCCCTTGAACAAAGCCCCTCATCTTCCCCCCGCAATTCAGCAAGGGAAACCACAGCACCGACTGGGTTTTCACACAGCCTGGGTCAAAGTGAGAAGAACTCAGTACGAGTATATGTCTTCCGCCTTGCCCTCAAACTCAGACATTGCTCACTTCGCATTTGTGCCAATTTCGGAAGTCGCGGCGCCCGTACCTGCCTGTCCAAAAAGCGCAGCCCGCGAGTTGCTAATGGGGCCCGAGGGAGTCTACTTTACCTCCCGGTATTGGCGTGACTGAACATCTAAGCGAATAGGGTTGCACAATGATCAAAGGCAGTTGCCTCTGCGGAGGCATCCGATTCGAGATTGATGAAGTTCGATCCCTCACCCATTGCCATTGTAGCAATTGCCGTAAATTGAGCGGTGCTGCCTTCGCCAGCTATGTCCACGTCGATGCTGACAAGTACCGGCTGCTTTCTGGTGAGGGTTTGATGCAGCAATTCGAATCGGCGCCGGGCAGCTTCCGGGTCTTCTGCCGGATCTGCGGCTCAACCGCGCCAGGTAAGGCCCCTTATCTCACCACGGTAAGTATCCCTGCCGGACTGCTCGACGATGATCCTGGCGTGCGGCCTAAGCTGCATGTGTTCGCCGGTTCTAAGGCGCCGTGGTGGGAGATCACAGACGGGCTGCCGCAACACGAGAAATGGGTGCGGGGCTTCGCTCCGAAGCTGCAAGCGTGATGTAACCAGTACTCTGATCTTCGCGGCTGGATCAGATCGTGCTCCGCCCCATGCGAAACTTGAGCTCTGCAGCACGCCGAAGGACCGCTCCGGGTCGTTCGCGTCGTTCTGACCACCGACCAGTCACTTCCGGTCTAGCCTTGGTCTAGCCTGGTAAACGGACGTTCCCAGTATCCGTCGGCATGTCTCAAAGGTGCCAAAGAGCGACATCGACTCGATCACGATCCGTCCGCTCAGGTGTCAGGGATCGTAAATTGAAAGAGAGCACCCTGCGGTTCGCACGGAATCGCCCGCAGCCGTCCGCCGTGGGCTTCGATGATCGAGCGGCAGATAGATAGGCCCATGCCCATGCCCTCGGGCTTGGTCGTGTAGAATGGCTCGAACAGACGCGAGAGGCTCTCCGGGTTCAGCCCCGGGCCGGTGTCCCGCACCCCGACGCGCACGCCACCTTCGGACGGGACGACTTCGATGCTGATTTGTAATTCGCGCGCGCGTTCCCCAATACCACTCATGGCCTGAATGGCGTTAACGATTAAGTTCAGCATCACTTGTTGCAGTTGGACCCGATCGCCTCGGACAGGCGGCAAGCCCTCCGCAAATTGCGTCCGCACCGACACGCCATTGTTTGCGGCCTCCGTACGGGTGAGAGCAATAACCTCAAGGATGGCATCGTCGATCGCTACGGCGTCCTTTCGTGGGGGCACCTTCTTAATGAGCGCACGAACTCGCTCGACGACCTCGCCTGCGCGATTCCCCTCCTTGACAATAAGAGAGAGCACGTCGTTCACCTCATGAAAGTTAGGCGGCTCCGCGCTTAGGAAACGCCGAGCGGCCAACGCGTATGTGACTGCCGCTGTGATCGGCTGGTTCACCTCATGGGTGATCGAGGCCGTCAACTGGCCCATGGTAGCGACGCGGTTGGCATGCGCCAGCTCGCTCTGCATCTCGAGATATTGCCGCTCGCGCCGGGTGCTCTCCAAGGCGATCGAGGCTTGCGCAGCAAAGTCTGTGAATAAGGAAATCTGTTTGTCGGTGAACGGCTGTACCCGTGTGCGGCCCAGACTAATTACCCCGACTATCTCATTGTCTTTGAGCAACGGCACAAATAGGGCCGTTCGATAACGTTCCTTCGCCGCCGTGATCCAAAGATCATCCCGATGATCGCCTTCAAGTGCTGTCAAGTCAGGGATGTGGGCGGGTAACCTGCTTGTGGCTAATCGACCCAGAAAACTCTCCTTGTCGAGCACTGGGAATGATGACCACACCTGACTAACCAAAAAGGGGTCCCCTCGCACCCCCACGAGACGAAGGCCGCGTTCGTCGAAGAGACGCAAGCTGCCCATGTCTGCTCGACAGAGACGTTTGGCGCTGTCGAG
The DNA here is from genome assembly GCA_963822795.1 of uncultured Alphaproteobacteria bacterium. Lineage (GTDB taxonomy): Bacteria > Pseudomonadota > Alphaproteobacteria > Rhizobiales > Xanthobacteraceae > Bradyrhizobium. The sequence continues at coordinate 295,840 of CAWGJM010000038.1, read as the reverse complement.
GATGGCGTCGAAGATGGGCTGCAAGTCGTGCGGCGAGTTCGCGATGGCGCGCACCACCTCCGAGATCGCCGTCTGTTGCTCGACGAGTTCTCGCAGTGCTTGCTCGGCCCCCTTGCGCTCCACGTTCTCGATCCGCAACTCTTCGTTAGTGACTTCCAATCTTTGGTTGGCGTCGCGCAGCGTCTCGCAAGTCCTCATATGATCACGTTGTTCGACCCGAACTCTCGTTACCAGGAAGTTAACGATGAATGAGGTAATCACAAACGCGGATATTGTGATTAGGTCTTGTGGGTAATCGACGCGGAAGCTGTAGATCGGAGGAGCGAAGAAATAACTCAGGCAACAGACGCCAATGAAAGAAAGAAAGATCAAGGACGAGAGATTACTTACAAGGGACAACAGGACGAGTACGACCAAATAGGTGAACGCCGCTGCGACCAGGGGCACGTCCAGCCAAAAATACAGACCGGTCACTGTCGCGAGCGAAACAAGGCCGAGCAAAAGGTATCCTGTTTCGCGCAATAATGCTGTGGGCCTCTTGGCGCGCTTCGATACAGCCGCCGCAGCTCCTAAGACGCGTTGTTCCATGTGCACCACGCCTTTTTGCGATGCGTGCAGTCTAGCACCTTGCGACCCGGCAGCGAGTGAGAAACGGCGTAAATTGATCGGACCCGATGTCCGTTCCGGGTCAATCGCGTCGACTTGGCCGTCGGCCGGCAACTTCCGGTCTTGCCCGATAAGCAGACAATTTCCGAGCCGCCCGGCACATCTCAAACGTGCCAATTGCGGACGATCAGCACCGGCTGCACCGTTGCAAGCGCGGATGTCATTCGCGGACGCACTGCAGGGGATGCCCGTGCTCACGGGCAAGTTCCATCACTTGCTTGACAAGTTGGTCCGCATCCTCATGCGTATAGACACCGCAAACGCCGCGGCCGTCACGATGGGTTGCCAACATGATGTCGATGGCTTCTTCGTGGGTTTTGCCGAACACGCTTTCGAGCATCCAAACGACGAATGCCATCGGTGTCTGCTCATCGTTCAGCAGCACGACAACCGCTTCTTCCGATGCCCCGAGTTGTTCCCCGCGCTCGTCGCGTCCGTTCCGATGCACAATCAGTGTCCGCGGGCCGCCAATCCGTTCGGCGATCTGGTCGGTGCTGTTCTGGTGGTGGATCAGGCGAGCGGCTCGGCCGTCCTCGCCGGGTTCGAAGGTGACCTGCGCACCCACGTTCTTGTAGAAAAAATGCCATTCCGAGCTCGGAAACACTCGAAAGGCTGGCTGGTCGGCGAGCCGCATATACAGCCGATCGGCGGTCGATGTCACGTCGAATACCCATTTCGGGCGCAGTCGATAGCTACCCACCAGACGCGCAAAGCAGCCCGGCTCGATCACGACCTCCTTGCGGTACCAGATCAGGCCGCAGCGCGGGTCCAACACATGGCCCCCGAGGTCGACAACCGCATCGATGCACGCGTTGCTGAGCACAGCCACCCCGCGTTTCCATTCCGGAATGCATCCGACGAAGGAGCGGAATCCACCAGTACCGCCTGCGTGCGAAAGCCCAATGCCGCCGTCCGGATGCGGCTTCCCCAATTCCAGTCCGCCCTGGTCGCGCGGGGTAACCAGCGGGCCGATCATGGACGAGATCGGTGAGCCCGGATCGCACAGCGCGTCCATAAACCGCAACAGATCGGACAGATTCGAACGGAATGCTCCCGCTCCGGCCAACACACCTAAACTCCAGTCCGGCACCGGGTCGAGACTTTCGTCATGGCCGGACGCGACGTTGTCGGTTAGCCGGGAAGGAATCGCGATCACCGTGTCGTCCATCCGCAGCGGATCAAGAATGCGGGCGCGGATCAGGCTCTCATAGCCACTAGCGCCGGCGCGCAGGACCAGCGCGTGCGCCAGCAGCCCCACGCCGAGATTTGAATATTCGAAGCTGTCGCCCGGCGTCCGGATCAGTTCGTGGGCAGCGAGAAACTGGTATAGGTTTTCCGCGGTGTACCCGGCATAGGGGTCGCTGGGATGATATTCCAGATTCGTCGGCACTCTCGGTAGGCCGGAATAGTGCGAGGCCAGATCGCGCAGCGTGATGGCTCTGCCATGGCGGACCGGGACACGCGTTCCCGCCGGTAAGAGCTCCGCCACGGGCTCATCCAGCCTGACTTCGCCGCGGTTGGCCATGTCAGCCAGCAAGAGGGCGGTGAAGAGCTTGGTGATCGACCCGATCTCGAAGGTGGTTTTTTCGTTCACCGGGTCTCCGGTGCGCGCGTCGCGGCAACCGTAGGACACTACAAAGTGGCTTTTGGCCTCCGTTATTCCCACCACCATCCCAAGGCTTAATCGGCGTTCGTCAACGCGATCAACGAGTATCCGTCGGATCAAATCATCCGTAGGAAAAGGCGGTGGAACAAACGAGTTATTTTTGTTCATAGAGGCCAAGATCGCTACGACGTGTAACGCTACCGAAATGCGCAAGTGACGTCAATCTGCAGCAGCCTCGACGTCATTGAAGGTCCGTTTCGGGTCATAAGCGTCGTTTTTGACCGTCAACCGCTCACATCCGGTGTACCCCGATCAACGGACATTCCGGGGAGAAGTCGGCATGTCGCAAAGGTGCCAAACTCGGAAGTCAGTCGGCGTGTGTATTCAAGCCCGCCATGTTACTTCCTAACGTTTGGCTTGGTCCTCCCAGTCCTCCCACTCTACATCGTTGACTTCCAGGTAACTGGAAACGGCTGCGCCAATGGTTGGGAAAAAATATTGCTCGCCAAGCTGCGAGAACAGTCCAAATCTCTTCAGCTTGTCCTTTACTGGATCTTTCAGTTCGGCAAAGCAGAATTCGATACCCTGCGTGTGTAACGCCTCGTCCAATTCGGCGACTGTATCGCCGGCGGAGACGTCCACGCTGGTGACTGGCTCCGCCGCAACGACCAGCCAGCGCACCGGCGTCGGCGATTTTGCCACGGCGTCCAGAACGCGCTCTTTGAAGAATTCAGCGTTGGCGAAGAATAGAGGCGCATCCCACCGAAACAGGACCAGCCCGGGGATCAGGCGTGCATCCGGATATCTTTTGATGTCGTGATAACCTTTGACGCCATGGGCGCGACCCAACACGGCGGAGTGTGGGCGCCAGCCGTCCCATAAGAACTCGACGATGGCGATTGCGATTGCGAGGCCAATTCCTGGAATCGCGCCGAGCACTGCCACGCCGACAAAGCAGACCATCGATAGCCAGAACTCCCACTGCTGAATCCGATAAATTCGTTTGAGGTCGGTGACCTCAAACAAGCCGATCGCGGCGGCGATGACGACGGCCGCCAATGCAGCGGTGGGCAGATGCTGAAGGAGGTTTGGTGCCACCAGCAGAAGGATGGCGATGGCAAGTGCGCCGACGACGCTGGTTAGTTGGGTACGGGCGCCGGCGGCTTCTGCAACGGGGGTACGCGAAGCGCTGCTGCTTATCGAGAAGCCCTGAAAAAAGCCGGTTGCCAGATTAGCGGCGCCAAGCCCCACCATCTCCTGGCTGGGATCGACATGCGTACCCAATCGTGCAGCATAGGCACGCGAAAGCACGCTGGTGTCAGCAAATGATACGAGCGCGATTGCGCAACCGCCGATGAGCACCGGAAATAGATCGTTATAGCCGATCCAGGGAATGGCGAAACCGGGCAGACCTTGAGGAAGAGGACCCAATACCTTCACGCCGTAACGGGTCCCAAGATCAAGCGCAGCGACGACCGCAGTTGCCCCAACTACCGCAATCAGGATTCCTGGAAGCCGTTTGTTGTCCTTGAGCAGCAGGATGACCATCAACGTGCCGAGCCCAATCTCTAAGGCGACCCAGTTTGTCCTTCCTTCAAGGATTGCACTGGCGATCGCCCATAGGTTCCGCAAAGGTCCTTCGCTCTCAATCGAGAAGCCGAAGAACTTCGGCAGTTGGCTGATCAATACGGTCAATGCAATTCCGTTCATATAGCCGTACCGTATCGGCTTGGAGAGAAGCTCTGTGACAAAACCCAGGCGCGCGATGCCGGCTAGAATGCATACCGTCCCTGAAACGATCGCCATCATGGCAGCGAGCGTCGCGGCGCGAAGAGGATCGCCACCAGACAACGGTAACACAACGCCGAGGATAACAGCTGCCAGTGCCGAGTCCGGTCCCAGAACGAGGATGCGGCTGGGGCCGAACAACGCGTAGACCAACAGCGGTACAATCGTTGCGTACAGACCATGGATGCCAGGCAAGCCCGACGCTACCGCGTAGGCAATTCCAACCGGGACCAGCATTGTCGCCAGGACGAGTCCAGCGAAGATATCATGCGGAAGCCACGCCGCCTCATATCGACGGAGGGTTTCGATTCCCGGCAGCCAGTGCATCCAATGCTTCATTGGCGGTCACTTCCAGACCCGGCCGGGCTCGCCGGCCACGCGCATGCGTTGGCCGCGATTGACCCAGCTAGAACCCAGTCCAGGCTGTTGCGTCCCTCGGCAAGCGGAAAAATGTCACATGTCCGCTCATTCGCTTCAATTTTTGGCACGTCCGCGGCGTGTCCGGCTAGGGTCAAACTCGCCATCTGACGGCGCGTCGTCCATTTCCGGTCTACCCTGCTTCCTGCGCCAACTAGGCAGAGACAACGCGCCGAAACATCAGTAGTGGCTGGGAATCGGCTGGCCGGCGTTCAGACTCTCGGTACCATCCTTGGGCCGCCGCTGCGCCTTGGGAATCTTCGGCAACTCTATGTCGACCTTCTTATATGGGATACTGTCGAGCAGATGCCGGATCAGGTTTAGCCGGGCGCGACGCTTGTTGTCAGCGGGAACGATGTACCAAGGTGCCCATGACGTGTGGGTCGCCTCGATCATGCGCTGGTAGGCCACCGTGTAGTCCCACCAGCGCCGCACCGATTCAGTGTCCATCGGACTCAGCTTCCAGTGTTTCACCGGGTCTTTGATCCTCGCCTCAAAGCGGCGCCGTTGCTCGTCCTGGCTTACGTCGAGAAAGTACTTGCGCAGGATGATGCCGTTGTTGACGATCATCTCCCGCTCGACCACGGGGACCATCGTCATGAACCGCTCGTAATCCTCATCGGTGACGAAGTCCATTACCCGCTCGACCCCAGCCCGGTTGTACCACGAGCGGTCGAAGAGGACGATCTCGCCCGCCGCCGGGAAGTGCGCGATGTAGCGCTGAATGAAAACTTGGGTCTTCTCGCGGTCGGATGGGACAGGCAGTGCCACGTGGCGATAAACGCGCGGGCTGGTGCGTGCAGTGATCCGGCTGATCACGCCGCCCTTGCCCGCGGTGTCCCGGCCCTCGAAGACCACAATGACGCGTGCCCCTTTCTCTTTGACCCAAGTCTGCAGCCGGGTTAGCTCGACCTGAAGCTTCGCGAGCTCCTTCTCAAATTCCTTGCGGCTCACCTTGCCCGACGCGGCCGCCTCAATTACCTCGTCCTTCTTCTGCTTGTCCTTCAACATCTGGCAACCTCCCGGGCCACTACTGACAACAATTCGATCGTATTACACTCGCGCCGCAGGACTATCCTGATGCCGGACGGGAACAGAGCGTCGCGCCGTTCTTGTTGACGTAGATCAAAGGACGTCCGCAATAGATCGTCAATCGCTACAGGTCGCTTTCAGCCACACGGCAGGTCGAGTCCGCAGTAATCCGATAGCGACCAGATTCTACGGCGCACCGAAGTATCGCGATGTGCCGGAAGCGGTCTTCCTCGTCGGCGGCAAGGATCAGCAAAAGCGGAATGGCAAGGCCGGGCACTCTGGCGGTCTTGAGATTGATCACCAGCTTGAAACGCGTGGGCTGCTCGACAGGCAGATCGGCGGGTTTTTCGCCCTTCAGGACTTTATCGGCGTAAACGGCCGCTTTCATCCCGATAGGCGGATGGCGCCGGCCGAGACCAGAATGCCAGTTCCTGACTCGGCAACAAGAACAGTGGCCGCGAGACCGGGGTCCGATGGCATTCAGCAGTGATGCCGGGCCAATGGCGACCAGCACCCGCGCGCAGCTTTCGGACGTCAGTGGGATTTCGTTTGACTTAGGTCAACGCTTTCGCGGTTCCAGCGCTGAGCGTGTCTATTGATCCTCACGTTTTCCAGTGCGAACCGTGCCCTCGCGATCGTTGCCATCAGCTGAGCCGCTTGCGACGGGGAATAATGATGAACCCTCTGCTTAAGGAAATCTGGCGTAGCCCACTGCTTTGGATGCTGATCTTCGTACCTCTTGTGTTGGCGGCAGAAAGGATCGCGCCGTCGGCTCACACCGTTCTCTTTGTGCTCGCTGTCCTGGCTATCGTCCCACTTGCCGCTCTTCTTAGTCACGCAACCGAAAGCGTCGCCGAAAGGACGGGTGATGCAATAGGTGGGCTGCTCAACGCGACGCTAGGAAATCTGACGGAGTTAATCATTGCGATAGCTGCACTAAAGGCCGGAGAGTACATGCTGGTGAAGGCGTCGATCGTTGGCGCTATCGTTACCAATTCGCTGTTCATGCTGGGAGCGTCTTTTCTGCTCGGCGGTCTCCGGCATCACGTTCAAGAATACAATCGCGCGGGGGGAAGGCTGTATGCAGCATCGCTGTTGATGGCGACGATTGCTCTCCTCGTACCAGCGGCGGTCGCCGACCTTGATCTGGCACGAGGCGATTTAATGGCGCAAAAGCTCAGCGCAAGTCACGCCGTCTTACTCATAGCTGCGTACGGGCTCGGCCTGCTATTCTCTCTCAAGACACACAAGGAACTGTTCGGAAGTGAGAATCATAGCGAAGCGGGCGGGGCCGCTTGGCCGATCGGATTATCGGTCGGCACGCTCAATGTTGTCACGGTGCTTGTTGCCTTGGTGAGCGAGATATTCGTTGGTTCGGTGCAGAAGGCAGGAGAGACGTTAGGAATGAGCCCGGCTTTCGTCGGGTTCATCATCATCCCACTTGTCAGCGCCGCGGCCGAAATGGCCGTTGCATTTTCTGCCGCACGCAAAAATCGACTGAATATGAGCGTTAGCATCGCGCTCGAAAGCGCTTCTCAAATTGCTCTGTTCGTCGCTCCGGTGCTGGTGCTCCTCAGCTACTTTGTGGGCCCCAAGCCAATGGACTTGCAGTTTTGGCCCGGCGCAGTGACCACGGTGATGATCGCTACCGTCACGTCCTGCTTCATCACAAATAGCGGACGCTCGGCATGGTTTATTGGCGCGTTGCTGCTATTTCATCTACGCAATATTCGCGATGACCCTCTATATGGTGCCGCCGGGATCGCACGCCCAATGTGATTCTCTGCTGCGCGTGCGCGACGAGCGGCTTAAACGCTTGACGCTCCAATAAGCCGGATGAACCCCCGCCGTCGCATGTACCCGCCCTAAAGACCAAGCACGTGGGATTTGCAACACTAGCACTTTGTCGTGGGGTTGTCTGAGCGGCAGAGGGCATTGCCGGGGCCGGGCTCGCCGGCGACAAGCGTGCGTCAACTCGGAAGTCCGAGTTGGGTCATTCGCATCGGTTTGACGCTCAGCCCGCTACTTCCGGTCTACCCCAATGAACGGACTTCGCGAGATCGGCCCGGCTGGTCCGTTTTGTGCCATTATGCAGAGATCTGCATAATAGAGAGCGTTTTTAGATTAGCGGCGCGGCACCGAAGCTTTAACGCGCGTCCCTGTGGGTGCGCCGGTAATCTAAAAACGTGTTGGACGAAGCCGCCTAGCTCGCCGGTGCCGATATGGAAATCGAATGCCGGATCCCCACGGACAGTGCCGTCGCTGAGGCTTCGGGGACATGCTGGATGCGGTCTGAATGATGGAACATTTTAATCGGGATAGGTTCTCCCGGTCGGAAAGACCGGCGACGCCTGCGCCTGGAGGGCTCGATGTCGGAAGCGCGACAATAGGATGCCTGCTGTTTACCTTGGCAGATCGAAAGAACGATGATCAATGATTGAAAAATTCCGACTGTCATGAAGTGTCCGGAAAGGGTTGGCCTTGTGACGCAACGGGTGCGAGCACCTCAATGCATACCATTTGTCCTTGACGGCAAAAGGGACATTCCCGAAGGGAAATTCCGGTCAGCTCCTCGACCTTGTCGCGATAATCGCGCCCATCCTTCGGGTTTGCCGGCGTATCGGACTGCTTCATTCCGAGCAGTTCACGGCAGCGGGCGAGCTTTTGCTTGCGGTAGCGGTTGCCCATGAAGCCGTAATAGCGGATGCGCTGAAATCCCTCGGGCAAGACGTGGACGAGGAAACGCCGGATGAACTCCCCGGCGTCGAGCGTCATCACCTTTTGCCGGTTCTCGTTGCGATAGTCCTTCCACCGGAAGCGGACTTTGCCATCCTCGATATCGACGATCCGGTTGTTGGCGATTGCCACTCGGTGTGTGTAGCGTCCGACATATTCCAGAACCTGCTCAGCGCCCGCGAAGGGTGGCTTGGCATAGACCACCCAGTTGACCTGGCGGGCTGGATCCAGATGGCGCCGGAATGCGACGGGATCGTGCAGCCGTTCCAATGACGAAAAGAATCGCAACTCGCCAGCATCGAATGCCTTTTGCAGACTTTCTAGAAACAGTCGCCGGAAGAGTCGGGAGAGCACGGCGACGGGTAGGAAGAAGCCGGGACGGCACGAAATCCAGTGGCTCCCGTCCGGCGACAGCCCGCCGCCGGGCACGACGCAGTGGAGATGGGGATGATGGCACCCACGCCCACAATACCCTGAGCGCCGATAATACAGATGTTCGGGTCTTCTACCCCTTTCACCCACTTCATGGTGTTACGCTGCGGATTCTTCGCAGACCGAAGCGAGGAGATGGGGCGGTCTGTGTCATAGATCCAGCCGGGAGGCGACTGAAGATTCCTATCTGGATGCTGTTGCCCGGAGTGTGCCGAGATCACGATCTCGCAACGACCGCACCTCGGTAAGCAAGCCCTCCTGTCTCTCGCTTCATTGATCACGTCACAACTCGACTCACCCGGTCCACGATAACCTTCGGCGACCGCGCGTTAGCGGAAGCCCGAGGGGAGGTCGTCGTGGTGCAACTTCAACTTTTAGATTTGATGATCTCAAGGGAATGCGGCGCCGTGCCAATGGACGCAGCGACACGCGCCGATCTGATCGATCTCATGGCCCGCGCTATAGCAGCGGTGTTTCACGAAGAGGGGAGAAGAGGAAATGACAGAGCTCTTGCACAATCCAAAAATCAAACCGGAGCATCTGGCTCGCAAGGCGATCGTCTACCTTCGGCAATCCAGCGAAAGGCAAGTACGGCAGAATAAGGAAAGTCAACTCCTCCAGTATGCGATGGCCGAACGGGTGCGTGCGCTCGGCTGGCAGCAGGTCGAGATCATCAATAGTGACCTGGGATCGAGCGCGAGTCTTGCCGCCGCCCAGCGGGAAGGCTTTGAGCGCGTCCTCAGCTCGGTAGCACTGGGAGAGGTCGGGATCGTCGGCAGCCGAGAGGTATCACGGCTATCCCGAACGGACAAAGATTGGTGTCGGCTGTTGGAGGTATGCCAGATCTTTGGAACGCTAATCGCTGACGAGCAACAGGTCTACGATTTGAATAATCTAGACGATCAGTTGGTGTTGGGCATCAAAGGGACACTCAGCGTCGTCGAGCTCAAGGTTATACGCCAACGAATGCTGGCAGGGCAGGAGGCCAAAGCGCGCCGCGGCGAACTGTTCAAAAGACTTCCGATCGGGTATGCCCGCGACCCCGTGGGTAAGATCATGTTTCATCCCGACAGACGGGTCTGCGAAGCGATACAGCTCGTGTTCGCCAAGTTTCGAGAACTGTGGAGCGTGCGTCAGACATTCCAATGGTTCCGTGATCACGACCTGGAGCTACCGGTCAATCCCATACAGGGAACGCGGCTGATCTGGAAGATTCCTTCGCAGAGCCTAATCCGCGACATTTTACGCAATCCCTTCTACGCCGGTGCCTATGTTTGGGGACGGCGTCCAGTAACGACCTTGCTGGAAGGGGGCCGGCTCGAGAAACGTCAGAGCGCGATGCGCCCCGCCGAAGAGTGTCGCGTCTTCATCCGCGATCATCATGTAGGTTATATTAACTGGGCAACCTACGAAGAGAATCAGCGAATGATACGGCGCAATTCGGTGAACTGGGAGGGGGACGAATCGATGGCGGCGATTCGCGCTGGCCAGGGTCTTCTGGTCGGACTCCTGCGCTGCGGACATTGTGGGCGCAAGCTGCATGTACGGTATTGGGGCGGCCGTGGCACCCATGCGCGCTACCTTTGCAAGGGCGACTACGATGATGGCGGGCAGTATTGCATCGGCTTCGGCGGCAGCTCGGTAGACCGGTGCGTAGGACAAGAACTATTAAAGGCGATCGCGCCATTGGGGGTGGAAGCCAGTCTGCGAGCTCTCGAAGAACTGAGTGCCGGCGGCACCGCTCAATGTACCGCCCTGTCCCGCAAGCTCGAGCAACTGGTGTATGAGGCGAGGAAGGCCTTCGAACAGTACGACGCGGTGGATGCCCGGAATCGACTTGCAGCCAGCGAGTTGGAACGGCGGTGGAACGGAAAGCTCGAAGAGATCGAGGCAGTCAAGCAGCGGCTTTCCAGTCTCGAAACCGAGCGCTACTCGTTATCACCTGAAGAGGAAATCAGAATACGTTCGATGGGTGATCATTTTGCTGGAGTCTGGCAGAGCAACCACTGTCCCCCGACACTTAAGAAGATGATCTTCCGCACCGCCATCGAAGAGATCATTGTGCGCACTGACCAGGATAAAAAAAACCTTGAGTTGCTGATTCACTGGAAGGGAGGTGCACATACGCAACTCGCGATGGAACGACCACGTTCCGCAACGGAAACGGCCACGCCCATGGAGGCGCTGGAGATCATTCGTCGCATGGCTGTTCGATACGGCGACGACCAGATTGCCTCTGTGTTGAACCGACGCGGCTATTCCACGGGCAAAGGGAAGCGGTGGAATCAGACCCGTGTAGCGACAGCCCGGCGTAACCATTCGATTGCCGGTCAAAAACGAGCTCTGCACGATCCGGAGAGAGTGAGTTTGAGCGAAGCTGCGCGAATATGCGGCGTCAGCCACCACACCATCCAAAGGCTGGTTGAAGCCGGCCTGTTGAAGCGCGAACAAATAACTCCTCGTGCACCTTGGGAAGTCAGTCGCCGTGATTTGGATGCCGAACCCATTCGCAGCGTTATTGAGCGCCTCCACCGCACCGGCAAGCTAATTCTGCAGGGGGGTTGCGCGGAAGACCAACTCGCGTTGTTCACTGAAAATCAAGGAGATGATAATGCCCGGTATCTTGAGTGAGGGTTCTAGCTGAGGTTCTGACCCCAGGTGTGAAGCACCGCGAAAAAACCGATCTCCGCGCCGAGATGTTGCGGATCGGCGGCGATGGTGCGCAACGTCTCGGCGGCCGCCTGGAACAGGATCTTGTAGACCGTGCTGGCATTCTGGAAAGCAATCGCGGCGATCTCGTCGGGAACGGTGAAGACGACATGAAAATACTGCGTGTCGAGAAGCTCCTCCCGCCGAGCCTCGATCCATTCCGCTCGGGCGAGCCACTGGCACTTGGGGCAACTGCGGGAGCGGCAGCTGTTGTAAGCGATCCGTCGTTCGCCACAGCGGTCGCACTGTTCGACGTGGCCTCCGAGCGCCGACGTTCGGCAGCGCTCGATGGCAGTCATGGCGGCGCGTCGTTCGGTCGATAGCGAGGCCCAGTGCTGCTCTCGCCAGGCAGCACCGTAGCGACGGAATATATCCGCGACCTCCGGACCCGAGCGGCCCATGAGGCTGGCCGTCAGAAATGCTCGGGTGCCGGCGGCGAGGAGGCCTTGGGGATCGGACGCGGCAGCAGTTCAAGCGGGCTCGTCGCTGCGCAGACCTTGTTGGTGGCGATCCGGAGATATTGAGCGGTCGTTGATAGGCTGCGATGGCCGAGCAGGAGCTGGATTGTGCGGAGATCGGTTCCAGCTTCGAGCAGGTGCACCGCAAATGCATGCCTCAGGGAATGAGGTGTTACCGGCTTAGAGAGTTTCGATATCCGATGTGCATGGCGGCAGCTGGCATTCACGGCGTCTCTCGTTATCGGTTCTCCAGCAACGGCGCCGGGAAACATCCATGCCCCGGTTGGTCGCACGGCGCGCCAATAGTCCGTCAGCACCTCCAGCAACCTGGCTGACAGCATGACGTAGCGGTCTTTCTGTCCCTTGCCCTGCTCGACACGCAGCACCATGCGCTGGCGATCGATAGCCTGAGGCTTCAGCCGGGTCGCCTCGGAAATACGCAGGCCGGCGGCATAGCATGTCGTCAGGATCGCCTGGTGTTTGAAGCTCTCGATGCAGCCAAGGAAGTGCAGCACCTCCTCGGGGCTGAGAATGACGGCCAGTGTCTTTGGCGCTTTTGGGCACGGAATGATCCGCTCGAAATCCCAATCGAAGCCTAGCGTGACGCGGTAGAGAAATCGAAGCGCGGCGACGGTCACTTGCACCGAGCGTGGCGCGAGCTTCTTCTCGTTCGTCAAATAGACTTGGTAGGCGTGAACATCCTCGGGGCCTAGCAAATCCGGCGATTTAGCGAAATGCCGGGCAAACTGCGAGACCTGCAGCAAGTACACATCCTGCGTGTGATGCGAGAGGTTGCGGACCTGCATGTCTTCCATCATGCGTGTTCGAAGCGTGGTCATAGCGAACTCCTTGACAAGAGGGACGCTGCGCGCGGGCAGCAACGCCATCTTGCCGAAGGCAGGCGCTTCTGAAATGCGTTGGATTACGTCGCTATGCGGGTGGTGCCGGGAGTCAGAGACGCGGGCTGGCTTCAAGGGGGATACCCCACGCTCAACGCGGATGCCCTCCCGCGGAGCGGGTTCGTCCAATGGCACACATGCAGAGAATTAAATTATGCAGATTGCGCAGTTCTCGGCGGACAGGATTGGCGTGTTCTCTGTGTTCTGGGCGAGATAGGTCGCCATTGAACTCGACATAATTTTGGCGGTGTTCCCACTTCAGGAGATCGCCATGAACTCGACGACGAGACGACTTAGTCGCAATTCGACAGCGATGCATCTACTTCAGCCAGGCGTGGCCTTCAGCGTGATTGCTCTTTGGCTCGGCCACGAAAGCACGACCACAACGCACCGCTACGTCGAGGCCAATCTGGAAATGAAGCAGAAAGCATTGGCCAGGCTTCAGGAACCAGACACAAAAATGAGCCTAACAGCCCCCTGATGACTTGATGATGTTCCTACAGGCGCTCTAATTATGCAGGCATCCCGCCGACTCAAGTCCACCGTTACTCTGGGTCGGCGCACGATGCCCAACGCCAACTCTGCATAATTTAATTCTCTGCATGTGTGCCATGAGCGGGCATTCGGCGTCGCACTCAAATGATAGAAATGGGGCGCGCGCGATACGGTATCGCTTCCGGGTGCCGAGCCAGCGTTCCCTATGGTTTGTGAGATTCAACCCCGCCGTTCCTGCAGGCCGCAAGAAAGAACGCAACACTGCGCGCCACGTGCGCGTCGATTTCTGCATCCAGCGTCTTGAGGTTCACCTCGAACAGCGCCCGGAGCAGCATGGGCACGGCGACGATATCCAGGAAGAACCGCGCTGTCGTTGCGAGGCGCTCCGGGATGAAGGCTGGCAGCGATCCAAGCTCGTCGGATTGCGTCAGGTCGTTCAGCAGGTGAACCCCGAGTTCGGTGCTGAGCTCGCGCGCCGTCCGGCTGACTGTGGCGGCCAGATCGGGGAACCGGCGCGCTTCTGCTATAGCCAGCCGCATCAGCCCGATCCTGTCGCTGTCGAAACCCCAGTGCAGCAGGGTGATCGCCGCACTCCTGAGGCGCTCCTCGATTGTTGCGCCGGTTGGCACCTCAGCCTTGAACTCTGTCATGCGAGAAAGGATTTCTCGCTTCACCACGGCGGTGAACAGCGCCCGTTTGTCGCGGAAGCGGGCGTAGATCGTCGGCTTTCCCGAGCGAGCTACCTCGGCGATCTCGTCGATACTCGCGCCCTCAAAGCCGCGCTCCAGAAAGACCTTGCGCGCCGCATCGAGGATGCGCGTGTCAACCTCCCCGACAAGTTCCTTTGGCGGGCGGCCAAAGCGCACCGCCGCGCGCTTCGCCTTCGCTGCCGGTATCTTTTTCAAAGTGCTGGTTTTCATCGCGTTTAATCCGGGTTCCGCCCCGCTGGCATTCGGCGGCGCATCTCAATTTATGCAGATCACGTCTGCTTGTAAATAGAACGAGACTGTTTCGTTCCTATTGACGGACCTGTTCGGCGGGCTTATTTACCTATCGAAACGATATCGTTTCGTTTCTTTTATGCGAGTCCCTCTCGCGGGCCTCGCCTGACAGCAGGAGCGGCATTCATGTTCGAAGACAATGTTTTGCAACGGGACGGACTGGTGCTCGAGGGCGTCGAAACGGCCTCCGACGAGCCCAGCGCTGCGTCCGAAAAGTCCGTCGTCACCGCGCGGGCTCCGTCACCGCACGAAAGCCCGATTGCCGAAGCGCCAGCCTCACCCGTTCAGGCGGAACCAGCTCAGCTGCAGGTCACCGGCAAAGGGCGCAGGGCCGGCTTCCTGCGTCGCCGCCCTATTGTCTCCGCCATCGGTGCGATGCTCCTCGCCTCTGCCTTGGGCGGCGGCTATCTCTACCTGGACTGCGCGAGACACTTTCAGTCCACCGACGACGCGTTCATCGCCGCGCGGCAATCCTCGCTCGCCCCCAAAGTGTCGGGCTACCTAACCGCCGTCCCCGTCACCGACAACCAGCATGTCAAAGCCGGCGACGTGATCGCCCGCATCGATGACCGTGACTATCGTGTCGCGCTCGCGCAGGCCGAGGCACAGGTCGCGGCCGCGCAAGCCAGCATCGAGAACATCGACGCGCAGCTCGATGTGCAGCAGGCCCAGATTGCCGCCAACCAGGCGCAGGTGGATCAGGCGCAAGCCGCGCTGGTGTTCGCCGAGCAGCAGGCGGCGCGCTACGAGCACTTGGAGCAAACCGGCTATGGCACCGTTCAGAATTCCCAGCAATATACGTCGCAGCTTCACCAGCAGCAGGCTGCGCTGGCGAGCGCGCAGGCGACCCTGAAACTGGCGCAGCGACAAGTCGAGGCGCTCAAGGCTCAGCGCAACAGCGCCGTCGCGAGCCTCGCGCAAGCCCAGGCCCAACGCGATCAGGCGCAACTCAATCTCTCCTACACGACCGTAACAGCGGGCCAACCAGGGCGTGTTGTCAACCTGACCGCCGCAGTCGGTCAATTCGCCCAGCCCGGCACGAGCCTGACGATGTTTGTGCCGGATGAGATCTGGGTGACGGCGAACTTCAAGGAGATTCAGCTCGACCACATGCGACCCGGCGATCCGGCAACGCTCGCGATCGACGCCTATCCGGAGCGCAAGATCCACGGCCATGTCGAAAGCGTCCAGCCCGGATCCGGCACGGCGTTCTCGCTGCTGCCGGCCCAGAATGCCACCGGCAACTACGTCAAGATCGTCCAGCGCGTGCCGGTCAAGATCGTCATGGACGAGCCGCCGACCGACGTCGCGCTAGGGCCAGGCTTGTCGGTGGTCCCGACGGTGCGCGTCGATACCAAGTCGTCGCTGATTGAGAAGTTGGGGAGGTTGTTATGAGCGCTGCCGTGATCGAGGCCGATACGCCTGCCGCGCCAGGCGTCCCCGCCGCAAATCCATGGCTGATCGCCATCCTGGTCGCGTTCGCGAGCTTTATGGAGGTGCTCGACACCACGATCACCAACGTGGCGTTGCCTTACATTGCGGGCGGCATGGGGGTGAGCGAGGACGAAGCCTCCTGGGTGGTGACCACCTATCTGGTCGCCAACGCCATCATCCTGACAGCCTCGAGCTATCTGGCGAAAACGTTCGGCCGCAAGCCCTTCTTCCTGATCTCTCTTGGACTGTTCACCTTAAGCTCGCTGCTTTGCGGCTTTGCCCCGAATCTGAACGCGCTCTTGCTGTTCCGCATTCTGCAGGGCGTTGGTGGCGGCGGCATGGTACCGCTCGCCCAGTCGATCCTGGCGGATTCGTTCCCGCCGGCAAAGCGCGGCCAGGCTTTTGCACTGTTCGGCGTCGCCGTTGTCGTGGCGCCGGTGGTGGGGCCGACACTCGGCGGCTGGTTGTCCGACAACATCGCCTGGCAATGGTGCTTTCTGGTCAACGTACCAGTTGGCGTGTTCGCGATGGCCATGATCGCGCTGGTCCTGCGCGAGCCCAAAACCGCACGTGCAGAGAGTCAGTCGCAGCAAGGGAACAAATTCGACGTCGTCGGCTTCATCCTGATTGCGACTTTCCTCGGCGCGCTGGAGGTCGTGCTGGACCGCGGTCTGGAGGACGATTGGTTTGGTTCGCCTTTCATCGTCACGTTCGCGACCATCTGCGGTCTGGCATTCGTGCTGATGATTCCCTGGGAAATGAGCCACCGCAATCCGGCGGTCGACCTGAGGATGGTGGCATCGCGCCAATTCGGCGCCTGCTTCCTGGTGATGTTGGCGACCGGCGCCATCTTGCTCGCGACCACGCAATTCTTGCCGCTGCTGGTGCAGCAGGATTTCGGCTACACCGCGACCTGGGCTGGCCTCATGCTCTCGCCGGGCGGGTTGGTCACCATGGTAATGATGTTCGTGGTCGGCCGGCTGGCGGCGAAGGTTCAACCCAAATATCTGATCGTGGCCGGCGCCGTGATCGTCGCACTCTCTATGTACGACATGACCAACGTCTACGGCGATCTCGGCTTCTGGTACATGGCGCGCTTGCGGATGCTATTCGGCATCGGACTGCCGATGATCTTCGTTCCGATCACGACCGCATCCTTTGACGGCATTCACCCATCCAAGACCGACCAGGCCTCGGCCATAATCAATGCGGCGCGCAATATCGGCAGCTCGATTGGCGTTTCCATCGTCTCCAATGTCTTGACGCATCGAGAGCAGTTCCACCAGAGCCGGCTGGTCGAGCAAGTGATCCCGTCGAGTCCACAATATCAGGACACGCTGCAACACGTCACGAACTACTTCACAACGAATGGAAGCTCGCTGGCGCAGGCACATGACCAAGCTATCCAATGGATCGGACAGCAGGTGCAGATCCAGGCGTCCTTCCTGGCCTACGTGGATGCGTTCTGGGTCCTGATGCTGATCTCGCTTTCCGCCGTGCCGCTCGCGCTGACGTTGCGCAAGATCAAGCTCGGCGGTGCTGTGCACGTCAGTCATTGAGCATCCTCCCCATGCGGCATGGACGCGCAGAGAAAGCTGTCCATGTCTCAAATGGGTCATTTCCGGACGTCAGCGAGTGCGAACCTGAGGTCCGCTTCAACCCCGTGAACGGACATCTCTGAAAACGGCTGTCATGTCGGTTTCGTGCCAACAGAAAGCAAAATATGTTCGCGCAAAATCTATGCCGGCCTTTTCCTGTTGAGCATTTCCCTCGCCAAAATGAGGTCTGGGGTCGCGAAGCCTTCAGAGAAGCAATCGTAAATGGGCCCGATGAGATCATGAGCTCTCTGGATTTCACTGCGTCCCATCCAGATTCGCGCGAGCTCCAATCCGGCTCTCAGTTCGAACGAAAGCGTCGATTGTTGCCGCGCCAGGGTCATCGCCTTCTCAAAACCCTCTTCAGCGGACTGAAGGTCGGGCGCGTCCCCTGATGCGAATGCCAGGCCTTTTGCCAGGAACAGCACGGGAAGGTGGAGAGCCTTTTTTGCTCTGACTTGGATTGCGATCGATTCGTCAAGAAGCGCCAACCCTTCCGCGAGCGCGCCCTGCTTTGCCAATCTTATCGCTAGTTCAGAGACGAAGTCCGAGTTTATCAGTTCGTACCGCTGATTTCTCAGCTTCTCCACAGCGTCTCGCAAAAGCCGCACGCCATCGACTGTTCGACCTAAGCGGATCAAATATCGGCCCTTGTATCCCAGCGCGACTGCCCGGTATGGCGCCAACGAATGTTTCTCAGCGGTGATCTCAAGTTTCGAGAGATTCCCTTCGACGTTTCTTAAATCATCGACCCAAAAATAAAGTGGCATTGTCAAAGTGAGCGCCTGACATAGCGGGATCGGATGGTCTGATCTTTCGGCCTCCTCGATGGTCATCTCGGCATAGCGGATGGCCTGGTCGAGATTGCCGGAAAACCAATGTGAGCGGGTAAGAAGAATCAACGATAGGGTCCGCACGTCGAATAGGTACTGGGTTGTATTGAACTGTCGGGCATAAGGCGAGCTGCGCACTGTCTTTTCAAGATGCTCCTGCGCCCGGCGCTGGTCACCAAGACCATGGTACGCAACCCCCAGCATCGAATCGGCGATGGCCGCATCAGCCGGGTTTCCCGTCTTCTCTGCAACTGCCTCGCTCCGAAGCGCACATTCGAGGGCTCCTTCCACGTCGATAATGGCGTACAAATACATCGACAGTCCGTGAAGCAGACGCAGTTGCTGATAGGCATCTTCGCGGCGCTTTGCAAAGGTCAGTGCCTTATCGAACGCAGCGCGGATCCTTTCGCTACTTCCTTCGGTGAACATGAGCGACAAAGCAAGCGCAGCGTGAATTTGCATCTGATGCCGTGGGTCGCAGTCTGCGATCATCCGGTCGATCGCCCTCTCCATCCAATTTCGACTTTCCAAAAAAAGCAACATGGTCAGAAATAGCTGTGCGGCCGCTGCGGCCAATCTGATGGCGGTGCCGTCGTTTCCCTCGGGACCAAAGCTCCATTCAAGGGCGGCTCGCACATTCCCAATATAATCCCGCGCCAAGTCTGCTACGGCCTCCGAGCCTCCCAACTCAAACAGATCAACGCTATTGGCTTCCAGAAACCGAATCGTGAGGTTCGCGTGCCGCGCCGCGATGGTATCGTGTTCGCCGCTGGCGATAAGCTTCTCCAAGGCATAGGAACGCGTGGTATCGAGCAATCGGTAAGATATTTCCTGATAGTCGAACCGGTTCCCAATCAGAGATTTTTCAACGAGACTTCCGACGGCGTCCGCGACCTCTGAATGGCCTATCCCTTTTTCCTCTGCCACTATCAGCACCGCTTTCAGCGTGAAGCGCCCCACGAAAATCGCAACTCGACGCAGGACGACCTGTTCGACCTCAGAAAGGTGGTCGTGGCTCCAGTCCAGCATAGCTCTTAGCGTTTGATGCCGGGGATTTGCTGTTCGACGTCCCAACTTCAGCAGGTCAAGGCGTGAACCTAGCCTCGTCACAGTGTCGCTTAGGCCGAAAATGGCGGCCCTTGCAGCGGCAAGCTCGATTGCAAGCGGCGCGATTCCGTCAAGCTTGCGACAGATTTCACCCACCATCGGGGCTTCGTCGTCGCTAAGTGAAAAGTCATTGCCCCGCGCGCTGACGCGTTCCACGAATAACCGAACTGACGGATAGGAAAGGACTTGAGCCACGGTCTGACCCGGTTCTTCCGGTGGGCACTCTAGGGAAGGCGAAACACGCGTTCGCAAGGGATCTGCAAGGTTTCTCTGCTGGTCGCAAGCATGCAGAGAGCTGGCGCGCGCTGAAAGAGGCAATCGGCCGCTTCCGCTGCTTTTTCGATCAGATGCTCGCAACTGTCCAGGATGAGGAGAGCTTTCCGGTCGTGCAGATAGTTGAACAATGCATCTTCCAGATCGACACGCTGCGTAACGAGCCCAATCGCGGAGGCTATGGCGCCGACAACATGCTCCTTATCTCTCACCACTGAGAGATCAACGAAAAAGACCGCGTCCGAGAAATCAGCTAACGCAGAGTGTCCCACTGCCAGACCGACCGTGGTCTTACCTATGCCGCCGGTACCCAGAACGGTGATCAGCCGCTCCGTCTCAAGGCGGTTTCGAATCTCTAGAACAGTATCGTCCCGGCCAATCACACGGCTGAGTGCGGGCGGCAAATTCGACGTCCGCGCAAATGAGTTGGCGTTGTGGTCCTTTGCCGCCTCGTGACGGGCGCCACAAAGCAATAACCACGCCCCTTCACATTCTCGATATATCTGCGACCGAACCCGCCGTCCCCCAGCGCCTTGCGCAGCGCCGACAAATGAACACGCAGGCTACCTTCCTCGACCGTGACGTCCGGCCATGCTTTCGCATAAGTTCGTCCTTGCCGATAACCTCACCTGCCCGGTCGACGAGGGCCAAAAGGATGTCAAAAGCCCTCCCACCTAGCGGAATGACATGGTCCGCTTTCTTAAGAGAGCGCTCGGTGACGTTCAGCTCGAATGGATCGAACAGAACTCGGATTTCGCTCGGTTGACCTCGTTGTTCGGTCGGCATGATGGGCTCTATCAAGACAGGACGATTCGGCTCCTCGCCTGGTGGACGCGAATACCCCTGGTCAAGCTCAAGTGTCAGCCGAAACCGTTGCCCGCACAAGCCTGTCAGCTGCATCGGCTGGGCAACATCATCACGCCAAAACGGGCCGTCTAGGACCTGTATCGACTGGCATCTGACCGGTTGGATGTCTGCCTTGGGTCAAACTGAGAAGAACCGGTGCGAGCATATGTCATCCGGGTTTCCGCTGAAAGCGGACATGGCTCGATTGCGGAGCTAGGGCGCTCGTTGCATTGTCCTACAATGCCGCAACATATCGGATACATTGCGCTACTTGTACGTGACTACGATGAGGCCATTTCCTACTTCATCGAAAAGCTAGGCTTCACGGTCGCCGAAGATACGGACCTTGGTGGCGGCAAGCGTTGGGTTTTGGTCGCCCCGCTGGGGTCGGCCGAGACGCGGCTTGTGCTGGCAAAGGCAGTATCTGCGGACCAATTGCCTTGCATCGGGAATCAGACTGATGGCCGCGTCTTCCTATTCTTGCACACTGATGATTTCTGGCACGACTACGAAGCCTATTGCTCAAGAGGCGTGGTATTCCGCGAGGAACCTCGCGAAGAACAGTATGGGATCGTTGCGGTCTTCGAAGATCTTTATGGAAACCGTTGGTACCTAATGGAGCTGAAGCGATAGCTCCGACGCGATTATCCGCGAGGACTTTTCTAGCCCCACCGTTGGCACCCTTGAAACATGCCAATCGAGAGAACGTCCGCTTTTCATAGTAGACCAGAAGCGACCCGTTCAAAACGGCGCTAATGACCCGGATGTATGGTCCGGCCGTGCGAGGGCGCCGTTTCGGCCGGGCGCCTTGCTACTCGGCCGTCCCCGCCTTTCCCGCACCAGAATTTCGCGCCAACAATTCCAATGCTTTGGCCCGTACAGAAATTGGTTGCATAACCTCGCGTATGTCGCAGTTTGTCGAGGCTTTCGGACGCCGGCCACGGTGCAAGCCACATCGTCGCGATCGGCCGGCAGCCGAAACCCTCAACAATAGGTGACATAAGTTCTTCTTGCTCCACGAACGCTAACCGATCTGCGTTAATACAATCAGCACCGCGGTTACAGTAGTCGCACCACCGATGCGCGTGGCGATTTGCGCAAACGGCATCAGCTGCATTCGATTGGCCGCTGTAAGGATGGCGACATCACCCGTGCCGCCCTGTCCACTGTGGCAGGCAGTGACGATCGCGGTGTCGATTGGATACATTTTCAGCCAGCCCCCGATAAAAAATGCCGTTGTCATGATCGTCGCCACCGTCGAGAAGATCGTAATGACGTAAGGTAATGTGAAAGCAGCGACCAGCTTGTCCCACGGCGTCAACGAAACGCCGATCGCAAAGAGTAACGGGTAAGTGACAGCAGTCGAGAAGAATTTGTAGACATGAAAGGCCCCGACCTGCAACGACGGCGAAACCGCTCGCGCCAGCTTCAGGAACACTGCAATCACCAGCATTACTACCGGCGCTGGAAAACCAAACAGCCTCTGCGCCAATGCACCGATTAGATAGAGCGTCACCGCGGTAACGACGGCGGCCGCAACAGTCGCAACATCGACGTGGTCGTCGGGGTTCTCTTCCTCGAGTTCAAGTTCGTCGTGGTCGCCCGGTTGCAGCCGCCCTTCGCCCGTGAGGTGCGGATATTTTTTGCCAACATAGTTGAGCGTGCCCGCCAGCAGAATTGCCGTGAGGCTACCAAGCATTACTGGCGGCAGTACCTGTGCAAATAGATCACCCTGCGATTGGTGCAGGATTTGAGAATAGCCGATGGAGAGCGGGATCGCTCCCTCACCTATACCGCCAGCCATGATCGGAACCACGACAAAGAAGAGCGTATGGTAAGCGCCGAGACCAAGGAGGACACCGACAATCGTCCCGACGACGCCCCCGGCGATTGAGCCTGCGGCCAACGGAATAAATATCTTGAGGAAGCCCCTGACCAGAACACCCCGGTCCATCCCCAAGATGCTGCCGACGATGATGCAGGAGATGAACAGGTAAAGGAAGTTCGAGTCTTTGGTGAAATCTTCTACCGAAGCCAAAATGGAGGCCGGCAAGAAATGATGAAATGCGAGAAATGACGGGATGAAAGTAGCAAAGATCGCAGCAGCGCCGATGTTACGGGCGATAGGAATTCGCTTTCCCAATTCTGCGCAAGTAAAGCCACCCATGGAGAGTAAGACGATAGCCATCAAAATGTCGGACGGCACTTTTCCTGTGAGAGCGAACCCCGCAATAACCACGAGTAAGACCAGGAAAATCGGCAGTGGAACGATACCGATTTTGTAATCGACGATCGACCACCAGCCTTTGGGCCAAAAGCTCTCGGTCCCGCTTTGCAAAGGAGGCGCTACGCTCTTGGCGTCCTGCAATGTAAGTCCCCCCATATGGTGTTTTGCGTTATCGGCGCGCGTTGGCGCTACCCAGCAATTTAGACCGACATTCTCCAGATGACTAATGCCTTTTGCATCGATCAGGACCTAGGGGGCCAATTGCGGATCCGGGCGGAACCACACCACACGGATTATTGGTGATTTTGTCGCAGTTGGGTCAATCGCGTCTGTGATGCGACTTCATCCGCACGAGTTCATCAGGCACTTCCTGCTGCACGTGCTGCCCAAGGGCTTCCACCGCATCCGCCATTACGGGCTCTTTGCCTCCGCCAACCGCGCCGAGAGCATCCCGACGGCCCGCGCACTCCTCAACCTACCGCCGACCCCCAAGAGCAGCCTGATGTTGCGCCGGATAGCCCGCGTGTGTTGCCCTGCCATGCCCCCGATGTGGCGCTCGCATGATCGTCATCGAGACTTTCGCGCGCGGCTGCGAGCCGAGCTGGCGGCCGACACCGAGCAGGATCGACACGTCATGAGCCAGACCTCCTGTGAACGTTGCGGCTTTCCCGTTCCGATGCGCTAGCTCCGCGCCGGCGGCGACCTCTCTCGACCCAATCACATCCCCCGGTCGGCCGATCGCCCGTTAATGCGCTCCGAGCGGGCGCCGAAATGCCTACTGCACCCTCCCCACCTCGCCTGCGTGCAGACATCGAGGTGGCGCAGTGCTCGCGTGCCGCCCATCATCGAGATCAGCGCCAACATTAAATCCCCATAGCGCTCGCTGCCAGCCAGTGCCCAACTTCCCGCGACTTCGTGCCTTGGCGCTTTTTGGACGCCGGCGAGCTGAGCGTGCGGACTGTCTCGTCGTTGCCGCGTCCAAAAACCAGCACACAAGGAGACTAATGCACCATAACATGGTGGCTCGAGCGGAAATGCGGGCCTATAGTCCCGGCGCTGCCATTGCGGCGGCAACTGTGCAAAGCTTTGGACGTGAGGTGACCCCAGGATTTGGTGGCCGACAAGTGGAGGGAACACTGGGCACTGCCGCAAAACAGACGGTCATTTCGGCTCGCCAGCCTCTCGCAATCGAGGCAGGCGTTGTTTTGACCGTCGGAGTGGTAGTGGCCTATTTTGCCGCCGCGCGGCTGAGCCTTGCATTGCTGGAGCCGATCGATGGTGTTGCCGTATTCTGGCCCGCCGCAGGAGTAGCATCGGGGATTTTGATCGCCCTTGGTTCTGCGACTCGGTGGACTGTTGTCGTCGGGGTGGTAGCTGCAACGATCGCAGCCAATTTGCTGGGCGATCGCAACATCTGGAACTCGGTATCCTCTGGTGTCGCGAACGCGGGTGAGGCCGTCATCGTCGCAGGCCTGATCCATCGCTTTTGCGGCTCTCCATTCGAGTTGAACGAACTGCAAGGGGTACTGGCGCTATTTGCCGCGACCGTTGTTGGAACGAGCCTCTCCGGCATTGCTGGTACGGTAGGCTTTGTACTGTTTCAGGGGTCGGCCGCGTCCCCGCTGGTGATCTGGCTTCACTGGTTCTCATCTGACGCGCTCGGGATCATTTCGGTGGCACCCCTCGCGATTGGAGTGGCGTCGTTGGCGCGCAACTTTCCGCCGCGGCGCGAGATCGCGGAGGGCGTTTTGGCGCTTGTTGTGGTGTCCCTCGTATGCGCGTTGCTGGTTTTCTTGCCCAATGAGCCCTGGACCGCTGTGCTGGCGATTGGCGCGCTCTGCCCACTGCTGCTCTGGATCGCAGCTCGTCTTCGTCCAGCGTTTACCGCGGTCGCCACGTTCATCTGTGCGACCACGATTGTCTGGACGACAATCTTCGCAATCGGGATTTTCGGGGACTCGCACCTGTCGATCGAACAGCGCGTGCTGGGGGCCCAAGCTACCATCCTGGCGATCTCACTAGGTGCCCTGGTTCTTGCGGCCTTGTTTAGCGAGCGGAGGCTTCACGAAAGCGCGATTCTGGAGAGGGAGGCCCGCTTACAGGACGCTTGGAAATCAGCAGAATTGGCCGATCGCGCCAAGTCGAGCTTTCTTGCCGCCGCAAGCCATGACTTGCGCCAGCCATTGCAAACCTTGAAACTTCTGCAGGCCGCGCTTGGGCCGCACCATCCAAGCGGTGAGGCGCGCAGTCTTGTCGCTGAAATCGGGCGATCACTGGACACCATGACCAGCATCCTCTCCAGCCTGCTCGACGTGAACAGGCTGGAATCCGGAAATCTGCGTCCATCCGTGAGCGAGTTTTCGTTGGGTGAAATCTTCGAGTCGCTCGCTGGAGACTTCGTCGCGCCTGTGCAGGAGAAAGGGCTCCGGCTGCGCATCGTCCGTTCCGAGCTCATCATCCGCAGCGACAGGCGCATGCTTGAGGAGATGATCCGCAACCTGTTGTCGAATGCGGTCCGTTACACTGACCGGGGACGAATCCTGCTTGGATGTCGGCGAGCCGGCGATAATGTTCGCATTGAAGTCTGGGACAGTGGCGTCGGTATCACCGAACACGAGTTGCCGCATATATTCCAGGAGTACTATCAGGGGGCCGACGCCGCGGAGCGGGGCGGCTTTGGGTTGGGCCTTGCGATCGTGAAGCGGCTGGGAGAAATCCTGGATCACAGGGTCGAGGTACGCTCGATTCCTGGCGCGGGTACACGGTTTTTCATTGAGGTTCCGCGCGGTCAATCCGGTGTCAAGATGCCGGAAGCAGCGCCGCCGGTGCATCCTCACAATGATGCCTTCCCGGGCAGCGTTCTCGCGATCGAGGACGAGGCGTCCGTGCGCTCGGCGCTCAGGAGATTTTTCAAGCATAGTGGGGTTGAGGCGACCATTGTTTCAACGGCGACGGAAGCTTTGACTCTGGTCAGAGAGCAGGGCCTGCGCCCGGATGTGCTGCTGTGTGACTACAACCTACGTGGTTCACCGGATGGTATCGAGACCATTAGGCACCTGCGTGCCGCACTTGGCCGGAACGTACAGGCCGTCGTGATGACCGGCGACACCAGATCGCAAACGGTGGACTCGATTTCTGCGCAAGGTGTTTCTGTCCTGATCAAGCCCTTCTTGGCCGAAGAACTTCTGGAAACCTTGAGAGGCCGGACGCCGTGAGCCACTGTGAGCGCCTCAGCCCATTGAATTGCCAGGCCACCGCAGCGCCAATGATAGCCCAGAATTCTCGCCGCGTGTACCCTCGAAAGGTATCGCACGCTCTCACACAACACGCTCGAAGAGCTTGGATTGCCGCGATGTCCGTTACGGGTCAATCGCGTCGGTTTGGCGCGCCGCCCGCTACTTCCGGTCGAACCCAATCAACGGACATGGCAAGACCGGCTCGGCTGGCCCGGTTCGTGCCAGGAAGAGGCGAGTGGTGAGTTCGGCCCAAAGCAGGCGTTTCTCATCTCAGGCGGCCGATTTCTTGCGCGCTTCTTCGGTGCCCCACTTATCGCGGAACCGCGTCGATGCATCGCGGACGATAGGCTCGCCGTGGCCAAACCCGGCACCATCGAACGAAAGACTCGCGATTTTGCGCTGGCTGGCACGACCTTCCTCCAAATTTTCGAAGCCGACGGGATCACCGAGGCCCATGAGGTTCGTGCCCACATCGCCCGCGAGCAGCATTCGTCCTGGACGCCACAGCAGCGCAACCTGTCCCGCGCAATGCCCAGCGGGTATGAATGACTTCGATGCCGCCGGCCATGGGCAGTATTTCGCCATCCGTCAAAGGCTGATCGATGGAGATCAGCTCAAGTCGCTCCTCGGGATTGAAGAACATCCTACACAGCACTTGCCCCAATAGACCAGGTGCCGGCCGCATAGGCCGAAATGGACCTCCACTCTCGGCCATGGAGATGTCGAGCGGGTGCATGTAAGTCCGCGTACCGGTTTCCCGCACGATCGCAGCGGCGCTGCCGATATGATCAGGGTGGCCGTGAGGTAGCGGATCACAGCGTCCGCTTTGCCCTCGATGCTGTTCAGCCGGTTTAACGATTTGAACCGTGGGCGGCCGCGCTTGCCAAACGCATACTGCTCGGCTGCCCGGAACGCGCGCAAACTCGTGGTTTGCGTGTCGTGGCTGCCGAGGTGATCGCCGATCCAGCAGGCATTGTTGTGCGGGCGCACCCCACTAGCGTCCAAGTAAGTAGCGAGCTCAGGAGTTCCCCGTCCTCAGGTCATGAATTCAGCGCAACGATTGGGCCTCGACACGCCATCACTGGAAGCCGTTTCCGAGTTCGCTTAGCCCTCGTGACCTATGTCATGGCTAGTTTGACTGGTGTAACGGAAACCGCCCTTCGGTTGCATCTCGCTGTCATAATTGAAAAATGGACTGTTGCAGTTAAGTCACGGAAATTCGGGACTAAATCATTTAGAGTTCAGGTTGCAATTTAGAAGCAGTGCAACAAAGTAACGGTCGCAAAAAGGCGACGGGATGGAGACATTACCATGAGGAAGTTTTTGCTGGGGACGGTTGGTTTAATAGCATTGCTCGGCGTGGCCGCGCCCGCGTCGGCCGCCGATCTGGCTGCACGTCCCTACACCAAGGCGCCACCCCCGGTGGTAGCCCCGATCTACGACTGGACCGGCTTCTATATTGGCGCCAACGGCGGCTGGGCGCAGAGCCGCAATTGTGTGGATTTCATTCTCGTAACAGACTTCGCTGACGGCTGCCGCGATCGGTCTGGAGGCGTCTTCGGCGGACAGCTCGGCTACCGTTGGCAAACCAATCAGTTTGTCTTCGGCCTGGAAGCTCAGGGCGATTGGGCCGATCTCAGCAACACGCGCGTCAGCCTCATCAATCCATTGTTCTCGACCCGCACAAAAACTGATGGCATCGGTCTTTTCACCGGCCAGATCGGCTACGCCTGGAACGCCTCACTGTTCTACTTCAAAGGCGGCGCGGCGGTGACGAGCAATCGTTTCAGCATCCTTGACACGCTTACCAGCACTGAACTGGCCGCGGTCAGCTCGACCCGCTGGGGTGGGACCGTGGGCGTCGGATGGGAGTATGGCTTCGCACCGAACTGGTCGGCCGGTATTGAATACGATCACCTGTTCATGGGCAACTCTAACAATTCGTTCTCGGTGGCAAATCCCATCGTTGCTGGTGCGCTCAATCGGATCAGCCAGGACGTGGACATGGTCACCTTGCGCGTGAACTACCGCTTCGGCTGGGGCAGCGCCCCGGTCGTATCGAAATACTGACCTCGTCCGGTTACGTTTTCTCCAGTAAACCAGGCCGGCAGAAATGCCGGCCTATTTGTTGGAGGGAACATGTCTGAAAAATCCGTCATACTGGCGATCCGACCGCAATCTAGCCGCCGGCAGGCGCTAGCGCCCTCCGGAGTTTGGAAAACCTTCAGCGCAGTTGTCGACCCAAGCGATCCCCACGCCATCAAACGGCTCGTTTTCGTTGAGAGCGAAATTGAGGTCATAGGCGCAACCAGACCAGCCCACTTCATCACGCGCGGGACATGCACCTCCTGCCACCACTTCTTGAAATCTTCGAATGACACGCCATCAGGCCGCTTCAGATTACCGAACACTTTGTGGTACTTGCCCATTGCTTACTCCGCTTGTTGGAAATGGTTGGGACGGCGTTGATTTTCCGGCGGCGCCGCTGCGCACCCGGCTTTTCAGTGCTTCGCATTGAGACAGATCAATCGTCAGCCGCTCATTGGGCGCAACCTGCTCAGGCGAAACGTGTGCCTTTTCGAGGAGATGAGCCATGAGTGACGCTGGAGTGGGCTGGATAGCAGCCATCATCATCGGGGGGATTGCAGGCTGGCTGGCAGAGCAATTCATGAAGAGTAACATGGGAATGATTATGAATATTGTGCTCGGCATCGTCGGTGCGGCAATTGCCAGCGCCATTTTTAGCTACTTCGGGATCGTCCTGGGAGGATGGATCGGCTACCTGATTTCCGGCTTCATCGGCGCGGTCTTGCTGATCTGGATCGTCCGGGCGATACGACCTGCCTGAGGACATCGAGGCCACGCCAAGCGAAGCAAGAGATTGTTTGCCGCAGCCGAAGCGCGCACCGCAAAACGAGTGGGTGAGGAGGATATTATGACCCATGTTCTAATCGTCATGAGCTGGCTCGGGGCCGTCAATGGCGCCGTGATATCGACGCAGGAATTTACGAGCGCAGAGCGTTGCGAAGCAGCCCGGCAGACACTGATCGAGTACGCCAAGGCCCGTGGCCTTGACGAGACGCTTAGGCCCCTCTGCATGCAAAAGTGACGCTGGATCGATAGGCTGGCCGATGTCCGAGATGGGTCAAGCGGACGAACGCCGGGCTAGCTAATGCGAACCTTGCGTCATCCAACGGAAAAGTATTGGGCTAACTAAGTTTTAACCAAGCTCGATTAGATTTCCCAATGGGCATTCGGGGCGTGTGAGCTGGCTTGTTGAGCCAGCCGTAGGCATTGGTGCGCAAAATGGCCTTTAATCCCGAAGAGTTGGTGACCCTGACCAATCACGGCGCTATGAAATTAGGCTCCGCGGTAGCGAGAGCGATGGTCTTACCCCTCGACGAGCGTAAAAGGGCGACTATCGTCCGGAAAGGCAAACCGGCGACGCTCAAATTCGAGCGGATCAAGGATCTCGCAGCAGAGTGGGCGAAACAGCTCGTGACCTCTGAATGAGCCCCGGGCGCGTTCTGCGTCGCGAGGCCGGCGGCGCGCAGATACATCTGCAATGCCTGACGGAGGTGCGTTGCCTTGTCGCTCAATCCGTCAGAGCAGAGCAATTCGAGGCCGCGCAATTGCTCATCCGTCGACCAAAATTCGAACTTGTTCGTGAAACGGGGGGAATGCGGGACATAGTCTTTGCCTTCTTTCAACCCGATCCGATCGGGCTCTTATCCTTTTCAAGCGGACCGCCTCGGCCGCAATCCTCGCTCATCGATCATCAGGCACACGGCCCCCGGCAATTTCATTGCACCGCGCATGCGCGGCGGCAAGCTTTGCGTTCGCCCGGTTCCAGAGCGTCGACACTGGCGCCCTTGCTGCGCGCCTTGTCGGCCTCGGCGACGCCGCGCCGTGCGGCATCGATGGCATCGGCTGCCTATTCGATTTGAAAACTCACGGCGAAACCGCGCGCCTTGTCATGATCTGAATCTCCGTTCATAATCTCTGCGAAGGCGCAGATGCGCAAGGCGCAGGCGCGGACACAAGCACAGCAGAGAGATGCAACCCGACTATCTCACTCAATCGTCTTCCGGATCGAGCCGATGGCTTGTGACGAACCGGCCCACACCGGCCGATGAACATTGGTTCGTCAAAGGGGATATGACGGTTTTAGGCGGACCTGGCGCCACTCGAGATAAAAGGCCGCGTGCTGGCTAGCTTCGATAATTACGACGGGCTCTGTAACGCCGTTCGCGAACGCGTCGAAGCCATAGGAATCACACGGCTTGAGCTGACCACTTATCTGGCAACGCCGACGGCTACTCCGGAAAGCTGCTCGGCCCCGCGCAGAGAAAGAAATTTGGCAAGCATTCGTTGGAGCGGACGCTGCGGGGAACCGGCTGAAAACTAGTGCTTGTCGAAGATCCCGCGGCAACCGCGAAAATGATGGCGCGCGCGCCGAGAAACGGAAGCGACCGCTTCGCCAACTCAAACTATTGCCGTCTCCAGCCACCTCGAAAGCGCGGGCGCCTCGTGATTGAATTGTCAGGAAATGAACGCCGGCCGTGAGCCTCGCGCAACCTGCGTAGCTTGCAACGGCCCGCACACGCCAAACGATCTTCGCGAGGCGCTTTGGGAATCTTTCAATTGGTAACTCGATTTCAGGTGCCATGAATCCGGCAATCCGCGGACGGCGCCATGTGTCGCGTTCCTCCGATACAAGCGTGTGCGCGAACGACTGCCAATTGCGCGCGCGATCGAGGAGTCCGGAGAGGCCTGAGCGCGGCCATCCGGCGGCATCAGAGAAAATCCCGTAGCCGGGCGACCTCAACAACGTGGCCTCCGGACAAGACGGAACTTACTAACGGGGGCTGTGGTGAAGTGTGAATCTCATACAAGTGCCGCATGGAGGCAGGCTTGGCCATGAACTCCCGTAGACACTCACCGAGCGTGCCGTCCACGAGCAGATATGGGCCAGTGCTTTCGATGTAACGTTGGTTGCGGCGTGAAGGCCATTTGCGAAGAATCGCTGGCGCATCGAAATTAACGTGAGCATTGGTAGCGCCCATCCGTGCGCCTCCAGCTACGGCGGACCCTTGGTGGTGTCCGTCACCTTAGAAAAGGCCGCCGGCAATATGCCCAGCGGCCCTCCGGGCTCAAAATAAATTGGGATGAAACGCTTAGCCCAGCCCCGGGACCTGAGGCTATCCGCGTTTCGTCGATGTTGTAAAGTCAAAAACACGGTTCCGCTGTGCGGAACAAAAAAAGTGTTGCAAGGCAAGCACATAATTTCGGCCAAGGGGTCGGCCGGATCATCCGTCATCGATCGCGTGCCAGCCCCCGGTGGGGGCATGTACATGATCGTACGGCGGCCGATGCGGTTCACTCTAGAACCTCATATTCGAATGCGACGCCTTCGGGGTCATTCTCCTCGAACCAAGTTTCCGCAGCGCAAATCATCACCTTCCTCAAATCGTCCAATTAATGTTTCGAAATAATTTAATTTAAGACCGCGAGCGTGACGATATCGGCGGGCATCGAGCGGGACGAATCCGTGGTCTCGATCCAAATCACGGACTTCCTACCAAACGCAGACCGATCCTGAACAGCTTCGTCCCAGGCGGGAGAATCGGAAACCACCTGATCTGCTTTCTTAACAAATCGCGGCTGCTTCTTTGAATCTGTGAGTGCGCTGTCTTTGAGTGCGAAGGCTGCGTCCCGCACGATTCTGAATTCGGGACACTCCTAGGCAAGAAATTCACGAAACTTGGAGTCATTCGCCCACCGCAAGCAGCCTAAGCTTTCCAAATGTGCCAACAATATTCCCGCGAAAGCGTCAAGCGTCAGTAGCGCGTTCACGGCGCGGCGCATACTTCCACGAGCTTCCCCAAGGTGAACAACATTACGCGTGACAACGTTGTCGAGAAAATCGACTGGCATCATCATGTTGTGGCCCCCCTGCTCGAGCGCCCGCGAGGGCTTGGCTATCTTGCGGAGATAGAGCCGAACGCGCAAAGTCCGGCGCCCCGAAAGTAGCTGGTGCGCCCAAAGCTGCAACGAAAGTCGATTATTAAGCTAAATACTAGCGTTGCCAGTTAATTCCGGACCCACACCAAGGCGGTCTCATCGGTCGCACGCGAAACGGTGGTGGATTGACTTTCGGGGAAGAGAGAACATCTTGATGCCGCGTCAAAGAATTTCGATGGTGGCTTCCATGCGAATCGGCGGCAGCGGCATTCGTGGTTTTAGCGCAGGATGCGTTTGCTCAGACTGAAACACCTCAGGGTTACGCCGAGGGCATATCAGCCCGCCGGTACACCGCCAACCCCGTACTCCACAGATCCATTGCCGAAGGAGGACAGTGGTGCAGGCCGGGACGTGGCAGCCCCGGGCGGCTCGACGAGAACAGTTAAAGCGATCCCCTGCAGTACAGCCGCTCATTAGACCGACGGCACCACCACTGCATCGGCATTCCCGGGCCGATTAGAGGATGCGGCGCCGCTAGTCACGTAAAGCAGGGCGTTGCCCCAAGCGACGCCAGCCCGCGGGCGGACCGTGGCGAGCCAGCCCTGCTTGTTTGTGGCGTTGACTTGGTCCGTTACGTTACCTGGCACGAAGGGCATTAGATTGGCAGTGGCCGTCTGGTCGCGCCAGGCGATGTCGCCCTCGACGCAAGAACAAACGAGTTCCACTGCCAGTTGTAGCCAGCCTGACCACCACCAATAAAGCCCGACTTCTCCGGTGACGCCGAAGCGATCCTCATGAATCCGCGTTCTGTTGTGCTGGAGTATTTCAACGGCCCCGCGTGCCAACTGGAAAGGCTTTTGCGCCTTTCCCTTGTTGTTACTTGTCCGGTCGCTTTGTTTCCGGCCACTTCCGATTCCGAAAAGATCAGCTTCAATCAGATCAACAAAAACACAGACCACCGCATCAAATACCTTAAGGTCGATGCGGACACCGCGAGGAAGTTTCAAACGAGGGCATCATGAAGGGCTACAAGGTCGACACCGACACCTACGTGGAAGTCTCCAAGGACGAGCTTGACAACATCGCCCTCGAATCTACTCGCACGATCGACATCGACGAGTTTGTCCCCAGGAACGGCGTTGACCCGCGCTATCTTATTCGCCCCTATTACCTTGTGCCCGACGGCAAAGTTGGACACGACGCCTCTGCGGTGATCCGCGAAACGATTCGAACCATGGATATGGTCGCGATCGGCCGCGTTGTGTTGACGAGCCGCGAGCACATCATCGCCTTGGAGCCTTTGGACAAGAGCCTGATGGGGACGCTTCTTAGATACCCCTACGAAGTGCGCGACGATACTTCGACGAGATCCAGGACGTGAAAGTTACGAAGGATATGCTCGACCTCGCAAAGCACATCGTCAATCAGAAGGCAGCAGACTTTGGCTCCTGGGCACCGTGTGGCGTCTCTAGCGCCTAGACCGCACGTGCTGCATCAAAAGGATGGTGCCGAGATGACCGTCCAACGATCGCCATGAATGCCGCGATTTTGCATAGCAAATCGATCGGACAATTATAGCCTCACGCCCGAGCATCCGCATCGCCCGAAAGCCCGCTCCAAAGCTGAGTCGGATTTTGCCACATGGCTTATGATGGCCAAGCTCGGTAGCTTCGATGACTTGCCTCCAAACGAGCTGGGCCACCCTGTAACTATGCTCCCAGTTATTTCCCAGGTAGAACCCCCAATGCGGCATGTCTCATGGAGACGTTAGATTTCGCATCCTCCATTCGAACCAGTTGTTTTCCCGGACACAGCTACCTGTCGACATTGGAGAAAGCCGTTTCGAGGACATCACCGATTGGTTGCCACGTGCGGCCGTCGAATTGAACTAGTCGCAGGTGTTTGATCGGCCGAAAGTTCCAAGGTCCAGTGCTGATTTTGATCCCAGGTAGCAAAACAGAGCCTTGGTAGTCTTTGAGGGCCGCTGCTTGCTTCATGACGTTCTCGCGAGATAGGTCATTGCCGCACTGCTTGAGCACTTGCACCAGTGTCTCAGCGGCCGCGTAGCCGAAGACGGCGGCGCCGTCGTCTTTGCCTCCGGCCCGACTATATTTATCAACAAATGACTGCCAGTCCTTTGTGGCTTGTTCGTCCTTCCAAGCTGGATCATTTGCATCCTTCAAGAACGTGGCTGTAATCACGCCCACAGCATTTTCCGAGCCAGCAGGCTTTAGCGCCGTCGCAATCGATGAAGCCATATGGCTCAAAATGAACACAGGGTGCCAATTTAACTCCGCCGCCATTCGGATTACTTTCGCTGCGTTTGCAGGCGCTCCCGCAAATATGAAAATCTCGGCTCCTGATCGCTTCAAGATCGATACGTGCGTGTCCAGATGCTCATCAGCGATATCGTACGCAATATCGACCCTGATCATACGGGCGACATTACCGAGCCCGTCTTCCAACCCCTTGATTATTTCTTGATCGACTTGATCGTTCTGCCAAAGAGCTACAATCCTGGTTCCGGGGTAGGACGCCTGTATGTAGTTGGCGTAGATGCGCCCCTCTTCCCGAAACGAGGGCTGCCAACCCATTGTCCACGGAAACAACGATGGATCGCTCAGATGATCGTCTCCGGACGCGATAAAAAGTTGAGGAATTTGCCTTTCATTCAAGTATCTGCGAACGGCAAAGTTGCCCGGGGTTCCGAAAGACCCAAACATCAACAAGACGTCGTCTTCCTCGATAAGACGGCGCGTAAGCTCCAGGGCGGCCACCGGATTGGATTTGTCATCATATGAGATAAAGCGAACCTTGCGGCCGCTAATCCCGCCGCGCTCGTTGATCATCTCAAAATACGCTGCTTCGGCTTTCCCGATCGCCCCGAAGACCTCCAAATTTCCACTATAAGGCATGAGATTGCCGATACGAATTTCAATGTCGGTCACGCCTTGTTCGCGCACTCGCTCGGAGATCGCGCTCAATGCAGTGAGCGCTAAGACAATCGCAACGAGCGTTCGGACCCACGTTTGCATCGGATTAACTCAATTACAAAAGCCCATCCCTTGGTGACGATGGGATGGTCCGGCTCGCGCCGCAAGCTGCAATGCCGTAGCTGCACCGAGAAGCGCGATGAATGCGCGCCGCTTCATCTAGCCGTCCGCGAAGCCTTAGCGCCATGCCTTGTGCACCAGCTAACTCTAGCACTTTGCGACCGGTCGGCCAGCTGGATTTTGTCAACGTTCGGCCTTCAGGCGATGATCATGCCCAAGTCGGTTCTGGGACATTCGCGTCGTCCTGACCGTGCGCCGATGACTTTCGCGGTAGGGACGCGAGTTACCACGCGCCCCCCGCAGTTGGGTAGGATCGAGGCGCGGACCGGGCTCCGATGATGCCGACGTCTCCTCGATCCCCCCTATCAGTAGGGTCGGAGACTGGCGCGCCGGTTTAGGTCGATGTTTGTGTTCCCTGTTGCCTCGCCCTTTCGTCTGCGAGTGTCACATCATGTCGGGATAGAAATCGGGCGCGCCTCGCTGCAGGTGAGGGGTTTCCGTTCCTGCTCTTTCGATTGCAAGACGGGTTCACAGTCTCACCATGGCGTACGTTTCCCGAAGCCCCCCTATAATGCCGGACGGTCGGATTTCCCGAGTGCCGGGTAGGTAGGGATGTTGCCACCCCTACCCCCCACAGAACCGGACGTGCAGAATTACCGCTTACCGGTTCCTCACGGGAGAGCTTCGCTCACGGTGGGAACGACGGACACCCCCCGTGACTCGCTGGTCGACTGCCAGTTCAGCTATCCGCTGTCGTTTCGTGTACGGGATTACGAGGCTCGAAGTCCTCTCCCGTGTCCCGTCAGCGGTTCTCTCCTCGCGACGCCTCCCTTCCCTCGATTGGGTCCCGGTGAGTTCAGTTCCCCAACGTCATCAGTACTATGAAGGCGCTACGACTTCCCATCCACGCATCCCCGGTCACTTATTTGCTTCGCTTCCGGGGCCCATGCCGCGCGATTCCTCCTTGCTTCGTGCTCGCTGATGCCAGCGCTCCCGGGCGGATGGAGGTCCCGCTACGGGCCAGGATCCTTGTTCAGCCGGCGATCCTATTTGCCGGCGCGCTCTCGCGTGGACGTGAGTGGGATCTCTCAGGTTTCCAGGCGACCCATCCTGTGCCTTTGCCCCGGTCCAAGACCCCGGCCGGACCGACGAACCCTTGCCATAACGGTCTCGTCGATGCTGCCCCTGCCAACCAGAAAGCAAAGGCTCCAGCGGAACGTTTATATCGAGGCTACCGCGGGGCTTAAACACCTGCTGTCTACGCTTCAAGAGCGGTGTTGCCACCGCCACATGCAAGACTCGCTTCCGGCTGGCTGACTAGCCTTTACCGGGTGGGAGTTGAACCCACTGGATCGCGATGAAAGGTTTCCGAGCTCTACATCCTCTTCCCCCTTTCCAGAATTTATCCTGACGCTACCGGTTTGAAGCCTTGGCCTATCATCTGTAGGCCTTCCCAAGGCTTGGAGAGGTTTAAACGCTGGTTTGTATGCACCCCTGCCACTCCTGGTTTGCCCACAGCCTCGCCTCCTTGAGCGTCATCTGCGTTCACGCCGGTTTTATCAAGCCGGCCGCCTAGACAGCTGCGAAGGCCGCCAAGTGCCCAGAGCCCCTTTGCCCAACTCGGGTGTTACCTTCGTTGGGGAGATGTGCACCATCTCCTGGGAGAGCATTACCTCTCCGTCGTCTGCCGCTCGTACGGGCTCATGCGCCGCTCCCGTTGGGCTCTCTCCTCCTTCGGTTTCTAGCCTCGTTCGGAGAGTCCTTGCAGGTTGTAACCAGTCCCTGCTGCCCACGGCAGCTTCCCGACGTTAGTTCTAAGAATCTTTTCTTGGATGCTGGACCCCATACCCCGGCGGTGCTCCGTGTGCTTGCACCTGTTTCTTCCACGGCGCCATCGGCCTTCCCCAGTTCGAGAGTTGGGTCGGCTTTCCGCGTCTGTCCGCGAATGACGACTTCTCGCGGTGTAGCATTTCGGGGCTGCAGGTATTTCGTTATGTTCCGGCCTCCAAGTTTGCTCGCCCCCCAGATCGTTCCTACCGCTGCGAATACTGCCGCAGGGCAGCCGGGGCTTCTACGTCCGGGCACATCGTGCTTCGTTACCTCCGCACGCTCCGGGTATGCTAACCGCCCGAATACAGGTAATTGGCGGTACGGGGACTTGCACCCCGCTAGATTCTCAGCCTTGTCGGCCGCCTCCCTCGACCATGCCACGTTTCCAGCCCCCGCCACGTCGAACGCAGGATGCGGATTTCCCGCACTGCGCTCTCCCATTTGCTTCATGTCGAGGCTTATGAGACCTATCCTGCTGGGGCGACTTTCGTATCAGGCGGGACCTTTCCGGCGCCGGATATAACTACAACAGCGACTGGACTCCTTGTTGGCGGAACCCTCACCCGCTGGAATGGCATCTACAGTAGCCTCGCTGCGTCAAACGCGACCGAATTGGGCTGTCCGCGTCATGTCCGGTTTACGCCGGTCGCGACGGTTGGGGCGGACCTCCCGATTGGGGAGTTTCCCTCCGTGCCAATAGCAGACATCACCAGGTGCCCGCGAGCATGCAGGGCGAGCCCAAGCGGGTTGGCCGTCATTCAAATTGGAACAAGATCGGGAAACACGGGCACGCCTACGAGCCAACGCCCGAGCCGTCAACGCGCGGCGTTGTAGACATCACGTAGGACGTTCGCCTCAAGCTCCAGATCCTCCAGTCGATGCTTGACTACATCGCCGATGCTGATGATACCAACAAGACTGCCGTCGCGCAGAACGGGCATGTGGCGCACGCGATGGCGGGTCATCAGGCTCATCACGTGAGAGACAGTGTCGGTCGGGGAGACGGTGATCACGCCGTGTCGCATGATTTCGCTCACAGGCATCGAAATAGCAGTCTCACCATAACGAGCAATTGCGTGAACAATTTCACGTTCGGAAATGAGACCAACAACTGCGTTGCCACTCGTCACCACGAGAGAGCCGACATTTTTTGCATGCAGCCAGCTTGTCGCCCTCTTGACGCTGGCTTCCGGAGCTATTGTTGCGACGTCGGCTCCCTTCTGCCTCAGAATGCTGTCGATGGACATAGACATAGCATCCTCCAATCGTATGGCCTTACTGCCTATCTCATCTCGCTCCCCCGCAACTGGGGGGCATGCCATGGAGTCCGTTCTCCTCTGCGAGGAGCATTAGCATATCATATCGGCAGGAAGCAGCCAGCGAGCATCGGGGACCGCGTAACCGATCACGTGACCGGTTCGGGTGATTAGCGCCGTTCTGACCGTCCGCCGACCTCCACAGAGCGGGCTGTCGCGATTGGTGATCGCTCATGGCGCGAATTGCTCGCGGCATTCCGTGCAAAAGTTCGGTACCGCAGTGCACATCGGCGCGCGCGTCACCGCACTGGCCGCGCCCGGTGAAGTGCTCGTTTCCCAGACCGTTCGAGACCTGGTGGCTGGTTTAGGATTAACGTTCGCAGAGCGCGGCGTGCACACCTTGAAAGGTGCGCCGAGCGAATGGCGCCTGTTTCAGGCAATTGTGGATTGACGCACGACTTAGGCTTGGGGAACGCAACCACGGGGCCATCATCCGCATCCGGCCATCACCGCTAATGGGTCAATCGCGTCATTTTGGCAGTCGGCTGACAACTTCCGGCCTTCCCCGTTAAGCAGACAGGCCAAGCGTCCGCCGGCGTGTCTCAAACGTGCCAACAACAGCCGAAGCGAAGGCGGAAGACGGCTTAGTCGCTTTCCTCATGGATGCCAATCGGCCAGAGACAGCACCATATGCCACACAAGCCGATCAAGAGAGAGGCCCATGTCCTGAAATTTAGATCAAGTGTTGGTGAACGCCGACCAGCAGAAATCGCCGTGCGTTCGTAAGGGAATGGTTTCTGTTCCGGGCAACGAGCCGCCATGCCACCAATTATTTTGCGGATTAACAAAGAGGCCTTTAGCATAGTAAGGGTTTGCGGCGGAAGGGGTGGTCATCGTACAGAGGGTGTCGTCGTTGAGCGGCTGATCCACATCTTTGAATCCGACCGTCGTAATCATGCAACGAATTGCAATCAGCCAAGTTGGTTATGGTCGGAAGTTGCGAATTGGAGGAATGTCATGTCTAAGCCCAAAATTCCGGCAGCGCTTCTTGTGATTGGTGCGATGTCGCTCGGCGCACCTGCTATCGCTGCCCCGGTCACTTCTTTATCCGCAGCTGCCAAGCCGATGACGCAGGAGAGTGACCTGGTCCAAGTGCGTTTCGGCGGATGGCACGGCGGCTGGGGCGGCTGGCATGGTGGACGGGGTTTCCCTGTGGGCGCATTGGCCGGCGCTCTGATCGGCGCCGCTATTGCGGCCCCGTACTACGGCGGCGGCTATTATCCATATTATCATGATGACTACGGCTATCCGGCTCCCCCCTATGGCTATCCAGCTATCCCCTATGGCTATCCAGCTCAGTACTATCGCTGCCATCCCTACTGTGGTTGGAGCGGCTAGGACGTCAGGTCGCCTACATTTTGGACCTGTCGAAGCAGTCGCCACATCCGTTGTTGGCACGTTTGAGCCATGCCAAGCCGGCCTGACGATGTCCGTTGTTTGGGGTAGACCGGAAGGGGCGGGCCCACGGTCAAAGTGACGCGATTGACCTACAGGAGACGTTGCATCCCGCCTCCCCTGACGTGACGGCGGGAACCACTCACATTAGCAGTCTTCCCGGCGATCGAGACGCGCTTAGTCAGAACAGTCTGGGCTTGAGAGTTACAACAGAGTAAAGGGTCATCCGACGCACCAATTTTGGAAGGCTGGGAACCGCTACGCGGGCGGATGATGTAGAATCCGAGTCATGAGCAAACATTTTTTCAGAGCGGCGCGCGATTTTGTGTTTGTTCGCTTGCCTCACTATCTTCGTGCAGTTGCCATCTTTCTCATCTTCGCATCACCGGTACTGGCCACGCTGTATTTTGCCCCCATGCTCGATCATTTCAACAAAGCGATCTATCACATCCTGTCCTCTGCATTGTTTGCGCTTTCGGCGATCATATTTTACCGGCTTACGAAGTACTTAGACTACGGCCGAATCTCAAGAGACCCCCCGGGGCGAACTGCATTGGCAAGAGGAGCTACCCCGGCATGTTAGCATCCTCACCGGAATCGCAATCGTGCTGATTTTTATTGGCGGCATTCTTTCCCAAGGCCTTTATGAGCAAACAGTACTTCAGGAAACACCACGCGTTTTGCAACCGAAATCCCGGTCGAACGGCCGACCAAGTTCGAGCTTGCGGCACGGTGAGGCCGAGCCCTCGCGTTGCATGAGTCCGCTTCTGTGCCACAAGTGGTCATTGGCTGAGCTGCAGCAATTGCCAGCCACAGCCGGCAACTGAAGGCAGAGTTCGTGAAGGCGGTATTCGCAGGAAATTTACAGGCGGGCGACCAGTACCTAGCCCGCCCGCCCTTTTAGTTAGGTCATCTCTAATTACTGGCTAGGGCCTTTGGCAGCTGCTTCCGCCTGCTCCATCTTTTTACTCATCTCCGCTTTGACGGCGTCAAGATTGAAGCTCGCGCCTCGTTGCATCGGCGGGAAATCGAGGAAGGTCTGGAGTTCCTTGCCCATTAACTGCTGGACAAACACGAAGCGCCAGAATTGGTACTTGAACCAATCGAAGTATTGCTGGCCGCCTTCTTTCGTCCCATTGTTTGGCCAGCCTGTGCGCTCGAACGGATCCAGACGCAGGTTAGTGATATAAGGCACGTCAGGCTTGGTCTTTTCGCCCACCCAGCCCTGAGGCTGGTCGATGAAGCGGAACTTATAGTCATCGATACGCACCGCGCCGACCGTACTTTCACCCAGGTAGAAAATTTCGTGACGCACGGATGGGCCTTTGCCAGTGATAGCAGCCAGCTGGTTGTAGCCATCCAGATGGTTCTTATAAGTCCGGCCGCCGATTTCCTTACCCTTCAGCAACTCGTCGGAAATGTTCGGATTGCCGGCGGCGGCCACGAAGGTCGGTAACCAGTCCAGGCCGGAGAAGATCCCGTTTTGCACCGTGTCCGCCGGCACCTTGCCAGGCCAGCGGATAATTGCGGGCACGCGGAAGCCGCCCTCGAGGACTGTTCCCTTGGACTGCGAGAACGGGGTCTGACCGCCATCAGGCCAGGTGAAGACTTCGGTGCCGTTGTCGGTGGTGAAGACAACGATGGTGTTGTCGTCGACGCCCAAATCCTTGATCTTCTTCATGACCAAGCCGACGTCGTCGTCGAGTTGGGCCATGCCGGCTTCCTCTTCCGACCAGCCATTCTCCGAGTTGCGCAGCGCTTCATATTTCGGTGAGAGATGTGTGACGATGTGCATTCGCGTCGGGTTGAGCCAAACGAAGAACGGTTTGTTGTCCTGTTTGGCCTTTTCCATGAAATTGATTGCAAGATCGCGAATCTCATCATCCACCGTTTCCATGCGCTTGGGATAGAGCGGGCCGGCATCCTCGATCCGCTGCATACCGATCTTGCCCCACCGCGGCATTTCGGTGGGATCATCCTTATCGGTGGCATAGCTGTGGACCATGTTGCGCGGGCCCACGACGTTCAACAGGTTCTGCGGATAGTTGGGATGTGCTGGATCTTCCATCGCATCGAGGTGATAAAGATAGCCGAAGAATTCGTCGAAGCCGTGGACGGTCGGCAGGAACTCGTTTTTGTCGCCAAGATGATTCTTGCCGAACTGGCCGGTCGCGTAGCCCATCGATTTCAATATTGTGGCAATGGTGACCGCCTCAGCCGGCAGGCCGATCGCCGCGCCGGCCTGGCCGACTGTTGTCATGCCGGTCCGGATCGGCAGCTCCCCGGTGATGAAGTTCGCGCGACCCGCCGTGCAACTCGCCTCAGCATAGTAGTCCGTGAACAACATGCCTTCTTTGGCGATCTTGTCGAGGTTCGGCGTTGTGCCTGCCATCAAGCCGCGGTGGTAGGCGCCGATATTCCACATGCCGATGTCGTCGCCCATGATCACGACGATGTTGGGTTTTTGTGGCTGCTGCGCGGTCGCCGGCGCACTCACCGCGATTGAGGCCGCGACCATTGCGAGCGAGCCGAGGATTCTCTTTAAGGCATCCATTCGTCATACTCCCTGTCAACGTTTATTGTCCGCAACGGCCGATCCGCGTTTGGACTTTGTCGGAATCTACTTCGCTCTCGTGGTGTCATTTGAAGCTATTGTTCCGAGCCGATCGCCTGAATATCGACGCGGCGGCGTTTCCGTTAAAGCTGTCGCGCTGTAAACGCTCGCTGGATCCTTCAAGAAATGGGCCAGCTCATGGAGGTGATTGCGCGCTATCGGAAAAGTCAGAGAGCTCAGCGGGTTAACGAACGCTACAAGGCGCGGCGTCGCGCCCGGCACTTCTCAAATCTCCGAAATCTCGGATGGCCTCCGAAATCTCGGAGAGCTTGCTATATGCCGGATTCGAGCGGCTTGATGTCAGCTACATCACCGCGGACGTCGGTTGTGGGTCATTGCGCCGTTTTGACAGTCGGCCGGTCATTTTCGCGGTAGGGACGCGAGTTACCTCGCGCCCCCCGCGCAGATCCGTACGAGCCCAATTCGGGCATACGGCTCCCACCTCGGGTGTGTGACGGCGCATCGTGATATTCTCACGAAATTCCGCATGCGTGACACGGTTCCCCGGTACTGTGCCCGGCCCGTGCTGCTGACTCGCATTCCCCTCGGCCCTCGCCCTTGGCTCCACCAACTCCGCAGCCGGTTGCCCGGCTTTGTTCGTCGGCTTCGCAGCTACTATGGCGAGGTCCGACTTCTCACGATCGTACATCATCGGCTACGGCTCCTCGCCTTCCCGACGCGGGCCAGTGCAGTAAGTATGCCGGCGCTGGCCGACCATGAGACCTCCCGGTTCCCGAGCAAAGAGCGTGCGCACATGCCAGTGTCTAAGACCACGCCGGGCCGTCTGGGCGCTCGCGTCATCGCGCCCATCCGTGTTGCCTTCCGTCACCGGAACGACGTCGGCACCCAGGATGAGGGTACTTTTTCGCGGTAGGGACGGCCATTACTGGCCGCCCCCCGCACAGATCCGAGCGTGCGCTGCTAACGCACTCGGCTCCTACCTCGAGTGGCTGACGGCAAAGCGCGGCTGCGGCCATGGATGAAGGATTTATTTCTCCTCGTTCTTTGCTGAGCTGCTTTCCGTACGCGAGCGAGCGCCTGGGTCACACGAGTCCGGCCCCTGTGTCCGGTGTGTGCTTTGCTCGCCTGCGTTCCTCTCGGTCCCCGCCCTTGGCTCCACCGGCTCCGCCGCCGGTTGCCCGGCATTGTTCGTCGGTTTCATAGCTACTATGGCGGTGTCAGACTTCTTCGTCCCGTTCATCATCGGCTACGGCCTCCGGCCTTCCCGATGCGGCCCTGGGGACGGTTTCCCCAGGGCGAAACGAAGATCTCCCGGTTCCCGCACAAGAGATGTACGTACATGCTCAGGGTCTAAAGACGACGCAGGGTGGCCAAGGTCCTTGCGATAACGGACCCGTGCCTGTTGCCTTCTGCATGCCACGACGGCATCGGCACCCCGGACTACATTGCTTTCGCCGCTCAATACCTCGCCTGCACGCCCCCCTGTCAACGCTTCGCCGATGCCCTCGCGGGCATCTGCGCATGACTCGGGGTCAGTGTGGATCGCTACTCCTTCACTGTAACGGACTTTCACCATCTATCTCCTGCCGGTCTTCCCGGCGCACCGCGGTTCAATGGCTGGCCTATGCGCTCCCCTGTCAACGCTTCGCCAATACCCTCACGGGTATTGGCGCATGACTCGGGGTCGATGCGGTTCGCTACTCCTTCATCGTGATCGACTTGAACCATCTACTCCTTGCCGGTCCCCCTGCGCACTCCGCTCTACCCCTATCAACAGACATCCCCAGAGTCCGTCATGTCGCAAAGGTGTCACAAGCGGAAGTCGCTTGATGGGGTGGTCTTACCACCTTGGAGAAGTTAATTCACTTTGCGAAACCATCCTCTTTATGTCCGCGAGGTCGCGATAGCGCTCCGCCAGCTTCAACAAATTCTCTTTCTCCGATCCGTTTGCTAAGGCGGCAGCATCTTGACGCAGTGCTTCCGCGAATTCGTCGCACTCGTCGACGGTCAAATGTTCCTCTTGCATCACGAGCCTACGGCAATCGATTTGTTCGATTTCCAACCAATTTCTGGCCCGAGGCGTTCCCGGAGGGTTGTTGATACCGCTGGGAGTAATCTGTCACACCCGTGTCGCTTGGAG
This sequence comes from uncultured Alphaproteobacteria bacterium, assembly GCA_963822795.1. Classification (GTDB taxonomy): domain Bacteria; phylum Pseudomonadota; class Alphaproteobacteria; order Rhizobiales; family Xanthobacteraceae; genus Bradyrhizobium. The sequence continues at coordinate 251,777 of CAWGJM010000038.1, read as the reverse complement.
TATGTGGCAAAAGCTTCCAAACGGCGCTTTCTTATACTGCTGCCGTTTCTGCATAGTCCTTGCCGGATTTTGTTCGCAAGATGGGGTGCGTCTACTTCGGCCGATATCCGTTGTATCGGCAGCGAAGCCGATCTCATCGTGTTCTTGCCCCGAGTGATCCGCTTCAACTACAGCGTGATTATTAACTTGATCTTGAATTGCAACGGATGCGATAGTCGCGATGCCTACGGGCGGACCGTGTTTCGGCTTTCGGCGCCACTGTTGGCTTAGGAGAAACTCGTGCCGGGCGTTGTGCATCTTGTCGACGACGACGCGTCCTTCCGGACAGCGATGCAACGTCGTTTGAAGCACGCGGGTTACGAGGTCTCGACCTATACTTCGGCCCGCCACTTGCTGGATCGCTTGCCGAGCGAAAGTGTCCCAAGCTGCATTCTCCTCGACGTGTGGATACCGGAACTGAGCGGTCCGGAGCTGCAAGAGCGCCTGAGCGAACTCGGTTCAATGTTGCCCATCATATTCCTCACTGGGCATCCTGATATTCCGACCACGGTGCGGGCCATCAAGGCCGGTGCGGAGGATTTTCTGACCAAGCCCATATCATCGGATGAGCTTCTTCGGGCAGTTGAGCGGGCTATAGCGCATCATGAAGTGACGCGCAGCCTGAAGAGCAAGCTGGACATGGTTCGCGCTCATATCGCGTCATTGACGCCGCGCGAGCGGCAGGTCTTCGAGCTTGTCATTCGCGGCAACACCAACAAGCAGGTCGCCCGCGAGCTGGGTGGGACCGAACGCACGATCAAGGCCCATCGCCACAGGGTGATGGAGAAAATGCAGGTCCGATCCGTGGCTGAACTCGTTTCCCTTGCCGAGCGGGTCGGCATTGCGTCGGCTACCTGACAGACGGCCTAGCTAAGCTAGGCCATTTTCATTATCCTCAGCGACCTGAAAATGTCTTGTGCGAGCCGCACGAATTGGAGGGCTCGGTCCGTAAACGCAAGCCAATGGTCGTCCGTGTATTCTTGCCAAAGCCGATCGGGTTCAGTTTTTTTAGGGGCCTCCAAGACGTGTCGGTGACAGGTCAGGGATGTCGAAAGATCGGAACCGCGTTTTAGTGGTCGACGATGACCCCGGAATGCTGAGGGGAGTACAGCGTCTGCTCCGGCAGCACGCCTACGAACCCATCCTGTTTTCGTCTGCAGAGGCTTTCAAGAACCACACCGATTTCGACAGAGCGGTTTGCGTCGTCCTCGACATCAACCTGAACGACGGGTCAGGGATCGAGCTGAGGCTTCGTCTCAAGGCCGATGGGGTTTCAGTGGCCGGTTATTTACATGAGCGGGAATGATGACGCCGCCGTTCGCCAGGCTGCGCTCGCCTCTGGATGCATCGCCTTTCAAACAAAGCCGTTCTCCGCGCAGGAGCTTATGGAGCCGCTCAAGAGAGCTGGCAGTCACATCAACCGCGGGTGACATGCTCTAACGCACCAGTGAGTTTGCCACGCGCTCTGCGGGCCTATCGTCTCAATTTGTGGCCCATAAAATTCCGCATCTTGCGTTCGACATTCTGCCGCGATCCATATCGAACTCTTCCCTTTCATGTATCACGATGATCTGCGCCACCGAATATTTGGGAGGTATCGATATCAACATGTGAACATGATCCGGCATCAAATGTCCTTCCTCGATCCGGCACTCCTTCGGTCGCGCCAGATCGTGAAACACTTGGCCCGGTGCCGTTTTATTTTGCCGAAAAGCAGCTTCTTGCGATACTTCGGCGTAAACACGACGTGGTACTTGCACCCCCAGGTCGCGTGATTAAGATGATTGAACTCTGCCTCCATCATGGTCTCCTTGAGGGTTCTTGGCGGTTTCCCAAGGAGACTTCATGACTTCATTTCCGCAGCTGTAAAACTTCCTGTTTTCGCCCCGCCAATAGGCGGGGGCTTAGCAGGTTTGGTTAGAAAACTTAACAGCATCGCAAAAGGTCGAGCAGCAATGTCCGCCGTTTCAGTTCGCGCGGTGGTGGCGCAGCGGGTTCGATTATTGCCTTCGCCCAGCCAGTGGAATTACTTAGCCGTGCCGGTAGTTGTACCTGTGCTGGTATTTGTACCTGTGCGCCGCTCCTCACGTCGCTCTGTGCGCCCCGCGCGCCGTTCCTCGCGTCGCTCGTGCCGTCCCGCGCGCCGCTCCTCGCGTCGCTCGTGCCGTCCTGCACGCCGCTCCTGACGCCGCTCCATGCCAACGGTCTGAGCCTCAGCATCAGAAACTGTCAGTACCGTAGGGGCCGCCGCGAGGCCGAATGCAGCCGCCAACCCAATCAGTGAAAGGGCCTTTCGACGAGAGATCATTTCCGACTTGATGATTGCACTCATGTCAAACCTCCTGACTAGATGAACCATCTGCCAATGCACCCAATACCAGAGTGCCTACATTGATCCACATCAACAGGGGGGCTGACGCTGCCACTGTCAGTTCGCGCGGTGACTGCGCAACGGCAACGCCGGCCGCTCGGTGACGTGACCGGCGGTCAATTGCTCGCCCAGCTCGGCGTTGGCGGTCCGCAATTCGCAATGACTGATCCGCAGCTCGGCCAGTTCGACGCGCAACGGGCGCGATGCATCATCGACCGGCAGCGAGCCCAGCTCACGCCACATGGCGTAGTGCTGATCTACCTTCCGTGACCGGTAGAGCCAGCGCAGATGCCGGATGATCGGAAGGCGCCGCTGCGCTCGGTGCCGCGGCCGCGGGGGCCTACTACCCGCGGCGGCTGCGGGCTAGGACGCCTACGGCAACTGGGTTTGTCCACCGTATTGAGCGACGCGACGCCGTTGGCCTATGAAAAGGACCGAAAGCGTCCTGCGATGGAGCGGGTGATGGAGCAGTCGTTCACGTAGATAAACGGGAGGTTTGATCTAGGTCGAGCGCTCGTGTGGACTTCTATTTTGTTCCGGCCACTGACTTCGCGAGCGCCTCCTTGCATTGGTCTTTGACGTTGCCAATACTTTTCAGGATGCAACTTCGTTCCTTGCCAGGGCAACTTTCCTTTAGATCAGTCGTGCAGGCTTTGCTGATCTCGGCGACCCGCGCAAGCCTCGCCTTACACGCGTCGGAAAATTCTGCTTCGTGTGTTTTCACGCAGTCTCTAATGCGGCCCCCGCCGGGCTTAACTTCAGCACATTTTGCCTTGATGTCGGCCGCACAGACCCCAATTGACCGCTCCTTTGCCATCGCGACTGGTGCGGAGAGAAGTACTACGGTACCAATTACTATGATACTCTTCGTCATAGGTCATTCTCCCAAAAGAAAAACCTGGCCAGCGTGAGATGTGCCCAGACCAACCGCCTCTGTATGATGGACGATAAAAACGGGACACTCGATTGATATATGTCAAAGGAGGCGCCTGATCATCATCGTGGTCGGTCGATGCAGGCCTTGAGGATGGCATTGCGTCGCTCGATGGCATTGCCAACTTCGCGCAGCGTGAAGGCGAAGCCTGCCAGCCCGATGATGTTGATCACCCGCAGCGCCATCACGAACGGTGTGCCGCGCAGGTTCTCGATCACCTGTGACGGTAGCGGCGGGAAAAGTTCGTGCGCTACAGGATGAGACAGGATGTCTCGAAAACGTTTTCGCCGCAGTCTGGCGCGTGCTTCGGCATAGCTCATCGAGCGCCCGTGCTGTTCGCTTGCAGCCGCCAGGCGCGATAGGCCTGGTTGAACCAGGACAGCTGGCCTGCCGCTTGTGCCTCGTCGATCTTCTGCTCGATGTAGTTCACCGCTGACCTGGCGCGCAGCAGCACGGTGTCGTGCCCGGTGAGATGGATGCCCATATGCGCCGCCACGTTCTCGATCCGCCGCCGCGTGGTCCTGGCATCGGCTACCAGCAGGCCGTCGCCATGCGCTAGTTCGTCGTAGACCTGGCGCATGATCAGCCAGCGCCTCGGTTTCATCTTTGATCCAGTAGGCGCAGGTGAGCTGCGAGCCGACCCATCGGCGCGCCAGCGCCAGCTCGGTGTGCAGCAGATCGCGCGTCGTGCCGACACGGGAAGGGCCCGAGAACAGCACGGCGACGTGGACCGCAACGATGCCGTAGATCGCCAGGTACTCACGCTCTGCACCTCAGTGCCATCGCGCAAAACCTCGTGCTTCATCTCGTAGACGACCGAGACCTTTCACTTCTTGCTCCGGCGATACTCCCGAACCTTCCCGGGTGTCCGCTAGCCCCGCTTCATGTAGCCGATGATCGGCGCAGTTTCGACCAGGTAACCCATTCAAAGTCCGTCAGTTCATACCGCATGATTCGAAGCTCCCGGTTTGGGCGTTTGAATCACGTTCAAACCGACGCCTTCAACCGGCAGAACCGGACAACCGGGTTTTCCGAGATTGTCTCCTAACCGGACATGTCGCGGCCGTGCAAAACTCGACGCAAATGACCCATAGCCCACATTTAGCGCGAGCCGATTGAATGACCAGCTGAGACAACATTTTGGCGCGTGATCACAATTGGCAGAACTCGCGGCCTCATGCCCTAACGTGTTAGAGAAATGCAAGTTCAATTCGTTGGCGTCACTTGTCATCATGCCGAGCGGATCGGCGTTAAGGCCGTCCGTCAGCGAACCGACAGACAGCTCAAGCGGTTCTTTCTGTTGTCCTCAGGGACAATAGAGAATGGCTTGTGCGAGCCATAGGTATTGAAGGTATCGCTTCTCAAAAGCAAACAGTGATCGTCGTATAGCCTTCATCGGTCCAAAATCGGATTTATCGGACCTCCAAGGCCGTGTCGGCGGACAGGTCAGGAAGGTCGTTCTTGCCAAATCGCAACCTCGTTTTTGTCGTCGATGATGACCCTGCGATACTGAGGGGAGTGAAGCGACTGCTGCGGCAGTATGGGTACGACACCGTCCTGTTTCCGTCTGCGGAGGCTTTCAAAACTCACGAGGATTTCGAAAGGGCGGTTTGCGTCATTCTCGACATCAACCTGAACGATGGGTCAGGCGTCGAGCTGAGGTATCGTCTCAAAGCTGCTGGGATTTCCGTGCCGATTATCTACATTAGCGCGAACGATAACCCTGCCGTTCGCGTGGCTGCTCTTCAATCCGGATGCCTCGCCTATCTCACAAAGCCGTTCTCGGCAAAGTCGCTGATCGAGCAGCTCGAGAGAGCGTCGGCCGGGCTCACATAGGTGGTGCGCCGCACTCACGAATTTCCATCGTACGACCCCTTGCGCTCCGCTGATCATGTCGCACCTCAGCCAACACTTGGCAGAGCGATTTCAAAAGCACAGCCATTTGAACTTGCCTCGGTGAGCCGAAGATTACCGCCGTGATCCTCGATGATCCTCCGGGAAATGGAAAGTCCCAATCCTATCCCGGAAGATTTCGTCGTAAAAAATGGATCAAATATGTGGGTTTTGCTTTCCGGAGTTATTCCGGGTCCGGTGTCTTGGACATAAATCGAGACGACCGACTTCCCGTCATAGGTCGTTATCAGTCGAATAGCCTTTATGGTCGTAGAAGCAGCTGCCATTGCTTCGATTGCGTTCTTGATCAAGTTCAAGATTACTTGCTGTAGCTGGGTGGGGTCGGCCATTATTTGCGGGACGTCTTCTTCAAATTCGGTTGAAACAGATACTACGTGAACATGCAGGTCGTTTTCAACCATCCTAAGCACTTGCCGAACAAGAGGATTGATTTCAACCATCGTTCTTTGACGAACGGTCGTTTTAAACAGCCCGCGAGTACCTGCAACTATGTCATTCGCGCGGTTGCTGTCATCTATCGCGTCCTTTAGACAGGAACGTAATTCTTCGACGTCGAACGGCGTTGTTTTGAGACACTCTAACGCTGTCGCGCAGTTTAGCGATATTGCACTCAGCGGCTGTTTGATTTCATGAGCGATTGCGGCTGTAGCTTCGTCCACGCTCAAGAGCCGATGGGCACGCTCGCGCCGCTGCAAGATCATCGCGCTGGCAAGTCGCGTATAGAGCATCGTCGTTTCCACGAGCAATACAATCAGCACCGTGCAACTGGCGATCAGGGCATAGCTGCGCGCCGTGTACCAGCCGACGGAGTAGCGGACGACGGCATAGAAGAACGACAATGAGAGGTCAGGTAGCGACACAAATAGCGTTACGACGAGCCATACATCGAGGATCGTCCGCATACGAAAAAGCAACGCCACCAGTGCTATGGCGTTGATTAGCCACATCGCACCGGCCAAGTATTGAAGGAAGGGCGTCTCTCTTGTTTGATCGACGAACAGACTTGGCAGATATTCTGCACCTGCGGTGCCGAGCCACGTCAGTGCGGCGGTCACCGCGAGTGCGCAAGCGATGGTGATAGCGATAGCTCGGCCCGGCTCAGGCTTTGCGAGTTGGCGGGCGGTCTCATCCCTGTCCTTCAACAGCACATAGGTAATAACAGCAAGCGGGAACGTTATGTGCCAGAAAGAAAAGAGCCACGCCGCACCGCCCAGTCCGCCGCCGAGAAGACCGGTCGCGCTATAGGCACCCGGAAAGTCGAGCGTCTGCAAAAACGCGAACAGGCCGCTGAATATATAGCCGCTTGCGAGAGCGAGAAGGGCCCGCTGAGGTTGGATCGAATATTGAGCAAACAGAAGAACCGCCGTGATGAGATCGGCAACGCAAATGATGGATTGAACGACCGGAACAAAAACGTCAAGACGTGCAGCGCGAATGTGCGCGAACGGCAAAACTACAGCGAACACAACCGACAAGAGAGTAACAATGCCAAACGCAGCCCCGCGCTGTTGCGCGCTGACCGGCATGCTCGCAATTAGGGCCGGAACCTCTTTGCCCTCGTCAGGAGCTAATTCTCTTGGCGGATCCTTGCTCATTCGGACTCCGACGCTAGAGGAAAATTACCCCAGTGATCCGTTGTACAGGCCGAACGTACAGCATCGTCGGGGTCAAACCAATGTCCTCACCCAAGTGAGAGGTGATTGAGAAGAATCCTTTTGCTGCGCTGCAGAAGTTCGGAGTTGGCACCTTTCGGTCCCGGAATGTCACCCGACTAGTCTGAATTATGGGTTCACGCCCTGGTCGTTAGCTGCCGCCCGCCCGGATCGTCGGTGTGCAATTGTTCGCGCGAACTGGCAACGCCGGTAATAAGCGCCAGCATATCTTCGCCGAACCTCTCGACGATATAGCTCTTGGGATCGCTCGTTCAGAACACCGGAGACCTGCAAGCGCGCAGGCCGAGCGCGATGATCGAGCAGCCTTCGTCGTTGCGTTGCCGCCAGGTGTCGGCATAGCCGCCGCGCTCGTTGGCGACCCATCCGACATCGCGATCCAGGGCATGCACGAGCGAGACGGCGTTGACGGCGACCAGGAGCGGCGGCAGCTGCGCCAGGTGCTGCGCGGGCCAGCTGATCGCGGCTTCCATCCGCTGTACCTCGCGGCTCGACGGCAGCAGCCGGATCCGGTTCTGCAGCTGCTGGGTCCGTTCCAGCTCGCCCTGCTCGTGCTGCGCGAGCAGGCCTTCCCATTCGTAGCTGTGGGCTGGCCAGGCCGCATAGCCGCCGACACCCGGCATTGGCAACAGCGCCAGCGTGCGCATCGATCAGCCGTCGAACAACATGCGGGCCCGTCCAGATGGCTGGCGTTCGTCGAGCAGGGCCAGTTCCAGCTCTTGATCGCTTGAGGGTCGCACGTGCGCGCCACGGGGCCGTGCAGCGCTCCGGGTTCGCTTTCTTTGAGAAAGCGAGAGATTTCCTTTTTGGTAGTCTCCGCCGATGTTGTCATCCAGCGCAACCACTGGTGCTACCTTAAGGAAACATGCCCGTCGACGAAGGTAGGTAATCAAGCCACGACCCACGCAAGTATCGCAATGACCGCTCCTCAGATTATGGCACCATTTTAGATTGGACGTGCAAGGGTCGTACTATGCAACTTAACGCTTGATTGCCCTCGATTTCGCTGAATGGTCGGCCGCCCAATTTCCGGCTTACCGAAGCCGCCGCTGCCGGGGGCGTTTCTGTGCAGCATCAGAAGAATCGGATTCGACATGTTCCAAAGCGATCATCGGCTACCAAAGGGAAGGGACCGTCATGCACATGCAGCTTAGATTAGGTTCAAGGGAAGCCGATATGAGGATCATAGCTATTTCGCCGAGAAGTCCTACGACGGCCACATACGCATATGGTGCGTCTCCACTAACCCAGAGGGGGTTCGTCGGAGTACGTTTGGTGCCGGAATCGGGCCCAATCAGTTTGAAGAGCTGGCACGGTTGATGGTCGAGGTTGATCCGCGGGCTGCCATCAGAGCATTCGGCGCGGGGATGCGGGACGTCGAAATCGAGAAGCGGGAAGTCGACTCATCAGAGACCGTCGCGGCCTAGCGCACGCTTGCACTTGCGCATGCGGCGGCCGCCGCCGGGGAACCACCTTCGCCCTGTCCCCGTTATCATCGTCGGGCCACGTTACCCCTTCGTGGCCCGGCACGGTCCTGCCTTTACATCCCCTCCTAGCCAAGAGGCGGGACCGTGCTTTGGTGACAGCGATCTGGAATAGGCAAGAAGAAAGCGCGCCCCGCGTGGTGCAGCCGCCCTAACGCACGATCCGGTAAGCCTTCGCGCGTCTCTGGCGCGGTGCCTGCGCCGGTTTCGCCGGTTCAGCGCCTTTCATCATCCCAATTCGCGCCGGCATCGTCGGGCCGTTGCGCTCCGCAACCAGCAATAGCGCTTGCATCGCGGCTCGCCATTCGTCAGCGTCGTGTTCGGCTTTGGGCAGCTTCGTGATTGTAGAGCGCGGCGTCGCGCAGCGTTACTAGCGGTTTGCGGCTGGGCAATACGATAGGATGGTCAAACCGTTGATCCTTATGGTGGCTGCTGGGATAGGGCATGCCCCAAGATTCCGCTGATCGCGTTGTGAGTGAAGCCGCTAGGTTTGGTAGCCCGCCGCCGGTGCAGACCCCATACGTGTCAACAAAGCCGAGTAGATGGTTCCATCTGGCGCGGGAACCCCCGACCGCAAACTAATGTTCATTTTTGTACTTAAGATAGGGAACAAATCCCCGCCTTCTGCGCGTTGTGGTTGGGCCAGCGGCAACGGGGAACAGAGTAGAGTGATCGAGAGAGAGTATTTCGTGCGTCAAGCGATGTGGTTTCTGAAGTTTGCAAAATCAATCAAAAATCCTGAATTGGCGGCCGCACTGATCGAGAAGGCGGCCGACCTCCATTCCCAAACCGACGAGACAATACCGCAGCCCGATACAAGTCCTCAGGCACCGGATATTGAACCGCGCGCTTAGGTAAGTTTGACCTCGCTTGGATTTTCGAGCCGAGACGAGGGCAGAGCTTTTTTGTGCTCAGAGTCGCCCGGCGACCTACCGCTGCAACCACCACGAAATCACCGTCCCGGCCACGATAACGGCGAGCGCTATCAGCATCCAATTCTGAGCTGGAAAACCGAAATCAGTAAAATCCCTTACCAGCCAGTCGCCCATCGAAGTCTCCCTCGCGACGCAAGGCTACAGGGGAGCGCTGACGCCAAACTTACAAGAAAGGCTCGCACCCGGTCAGAAATTCATAAAAAGATTTTCGTCGGCCATCCAGCCGGAACCCCTATCGCCCTGTCCCCGTTACCATCATCGAGCCACGTTACCCCTTCTTCGTGGCCGGCACGGTCCTGCCTTGCACCCCGCACTTACCCCAGAGGCGGGACCGCGCTTTGGTGGCAGCAATCTGGAGCAGTCAAGAAGAAAGCGGCCCGCCGTTGATGCGAGCCGCTTTGTGCTGCGCGCCGGACTACTTATTCCTTGGTCATCGTTGTATCGTTGTGTGCGATGTGCGTTTTGGCCGAGGCCTCGACCTTGGCCGGCCTGATCGCCCTGCTGCGCTACGTGGCGCAGCTGCTTCAGGAGGCAGGTAACCCCAGGGCTGCCGATCAAAGTGCCGTTCGCCGGGCGTTGGAGTGCAGCCTTCGGCGCATTCTGCGCTAACGTTGCGGAAAGATTGCCGGCGATCCTGGCTGCACCTGAGTACGTCGACCGCGTCGCCGACGCGATCGTCGAAGCCACCGGCGATCTGTTCGACGACTTCGAGCCGGCCAGCGCCGCCGCGCGCGCCGGGATCGAGGCTATCGCGTCATGAACCTCACCCACCCCCGACGATGACGCGGCCCGCCTGCTGGCGCTGCTGGTCGCAATCTGCGGCCCGGGCATCAACGACTACCGCCCGCGCATTGAGGCGCTGGTGGCCACGCTCAAGGCGAACGCCAGGCTCAAAAGTGACGAGATTTCAGACCGGAGGCAGGCATGAAGTGGCTGAGACTTTACAGCGACGTCGGGTCTGATCCGAAGGTGCAACGGCTGCCGGGTGACAAGTTCAAGGCGTGGATTAACCTCCTATGCGTTGCCAGCCAGCATGACGGCATCCTGCCGCGTTGGCGGACTTGGCATTCACCTTTCGAACCACCGAGGACAAGATCACCGCGCTGCTTGATGATCTGGTCGAGAAGGGACTGCTCGATGTAACGAGTGACGACCGTTACACTCCGCACAATTGGGCGTCACGCCAATACAAGAGTGACGTTTCAAATGACCGGGTGCAACGTCACAGGCAACGCAAGCGTAACGTTACTGTAACGCCCCCAAACTCAGAACAGAGCAGCCTCAGAGGCCGTGACGGCGCTCGTCGAAGTGAACGACGAGGCCGCCCTGGCCGTTTGGGACGATTACGGTCGCGCAACCCGCGGCAAGGCTTATCCTCGCAATCGGTGGAGAGGCTGGTGCCACCCGTCGAAATGGCCACCGGGCACGAGGCGGAGGTGCGATCGCTCGTCGGGCGGTCGGCATGTGGCGGCAAAGCAACCATGGGAGTTGAGCAATGACGACATTGAAGGAAGAGGCTTGGCACCGTCGACACGCATTGCAGGTTGCGCGTTCGCTTCCCGATTCGCCCGAGGACAGCCTGATCATTCTCAGACTGGCAACGCGGCTCGTGATCGACTTCATGATGCAGTCGGGCGAGGCCAAAAAGCCCACCCCGGTTGTCGCTTTCGTCAGGGGAGACGCGTCATGAACAACGAAATCAGCGATGAAGACAAGAAGGCGATTGAAGCCATGGTGTCCGCTGCTGTGGACAGCGCGGCAGCGGTAGGCGACCGCGGGCTCAGGGTTGTCGCTGGCACGGACTACGGGCAGGCCGAGGCAATCACCGCGGCCGAATCACCGAAGCGCAAGCGCGGGCGCCCGGAAGCCTCTCCTGCGGAGGCAGAGGTTTGCATCGATCCGCCCTCGACTGAGGCGATGACCGCCACCGCCAAGAATGGGCGGCTGCGCGAGAGGCGCAAGAAGATTTGGCGCATGGCCGAAGCGGCAACGCGGTATTGGCGAGCGCGATTGGATTTCGACCATGCGGTTTCGATCGCTCAGATGATGGAAATGCCAGAGGCCGCTTATCATCCTGTTGTTGATTCAAAAGACCACATGCCAATGGTCAGGCGGTATCGTGAAGCGCTGGTGAGGCACTCACCCCCGCACCTGATGCTAACTCGGGCAAATGGAAGCAGGCGGCGCTGGCCGGGGGGCAACATCGTTATACCGATGTGAAGCCCGAGCGGATCGAGCGCGCGATCGCTGACGATCTGGCATTTCTCGCTGCACATCCAGTGCGTCAATCAAACCGCAAGAGCGGCGAAGGCCAATACTTCAAGGCCTACCGGCGATGAATGAACTCACGCCGAAAGATGTGCTGGTCGACCTGTTCGCAGCGGCGGCTTTCCGGTGCCGATCCCGGATCCGGCGGCCACAGCTGAAATAGTCATCCAGCGGCTGCTCGACGCCGGCTTTGAGATCAAGGCCCAGGAGCGGGCCCAACCATGAAGCGCCGGCGCCGGATCACACCGGAAGCGTAGCCGCCAGCGGCTGGCGACGCACGCTAGGCGGCTGCGATAACAACTGGCGCGGGCTTTCGAGCCCGCGTTGCCTTTTGTAGATCCGTCGAAAGCTGTGCCTCTCTCAACCGCTCGCGCAGCTCCGTTAGTTCGAGGAACTGCGCGTGGAGATCAGTTTGTGTCCGGGTAAGCATTTCAAGCCGCGCGTTGGCGATAGATAAACTGTTCAAATTGAGGCTCATTTTCGCCCCCAAAAGCCATTACAAAGGAAACAACAACTCAAGATAGTCTGTGGATAGTTCATAAATTTAGCTTCCAAACAAGAAAGTGCTGAATTCGGCCAGAGTCAAATTACAAAATTGCCGCGCGACAAAAGTCGCAGGGGCTTCGGTCCCGCGCTTTTCGCGCCACGGATTCGCCGACGCGGGGCGCCCTGGCCACTTCAGGACGCGGCCCGGCCGGACTTCAAATTAGGACACTAGTCCCGGGTACGACTTGAACGCCGCAACTTTGCGGTCCAACTGCCAAAGTTCGACATCATGGCCATCCACCAGCTGTCTCGCCTTTTCGATTGCCTCGTCGTCGCTGGTGCATTTTAGGGGGACGGCATTATAGAAATGGCCGTCGCTGCCGATCAGGTAAACGCGATAATCGAGCATCGGGCGTTCCCTTGATAGGGGCGGGAGCGTGCAGAACTCTCAGTCACCGGTAGATGCCCGTGATGGGGGCGGTGATTAGGCCCACTCTGGAACCACCGCTATCTGCGCGCTGTTCCATTCTGCTCACCTTTGAAAAATTAACAACCTCCGGCGGGCGCCGGACTCGCCCATGCGCTGGCGCCGAGCGGCCAGCACATGACAGTGGCCCACGGCCGGACGCAGGGGCAACTTTCCTGCTACCGGCCCGCTACCTGCGTCGGACTTTCCGGTAGCAACTTCTTAGAGAATGTCGGCTAGCCCTTGATTTCGTTGGCAGGAGTGGCAGGGCTCGAACCTGCGACCCCGGTTTTGGAGTTCGAAAGTGTGCGTGTTGCCCTGTGGCAACGCGTCCCATTTCGTGATGCAAATCAGGTGGTTGGACACATTTTCTCAGGGGGCTCCGTATCAGCCCGTGATGCCTGATAGCGGCCCGTATCGGGGCAGGAAGTGTCCAGAGAAGTGTCCAGCTTCACACATCATATCCGCGCGTGCGTGTAAGGCACGGTATTGCACGGTGAATAGGGGGATTTTCGCTTTTCAGACGTGGCGCCCCACCGTCACCTATCGTCTCACCCACATCTGACCGCGCCATGCCCGCCCTTACCCGCCGCCGCGATCGTGACGCCCATCAAGAGACGTGGCTAATCTGTTACGACGACGTGCACGCCGGCACGATCATGCGATGCGTCGGCAATCCCAACGCCGCGCCGCAATGGCAGTGTGGATGCGGGTTTTATCCGGGATCTCGGCCCGGGGAATGACGACTGGCACCGCGGCGAGCTTCGAGGCGGCTCGCTCGGCCTTCTCGCCGGCTGGCGCGTATTCCTGTCGAACCGGACGGAAGCCGATTTTCAAGCGTGGCGAGATCAGCGCGATTGGACCGCGGAGAAATATCGGCGCTTCGATCGCGGCGAGCGTATGCCGCACGATTGGCGGGCCAGTGCGACGCCGGATGTCATTCTCGGAGGGCGAACTGAACGCGCAATCGATTTGCGATATCTTCAACTCGCCTCTGATATCCGATCAAATCGCCGGGACACGCACCACTGTCGGTTGCCACCCATAAGCATGATCTTTGCGAATCTGGATTTCTATCTCTCTTACGCCCAGAGAAGAAACGATCATGTCGGATAGCTCTTCGGCGGTTCTGAGTTCCTTGGCCATTGGGTCATCGCCTAAATTCTAAGAGCCCCGATTGATACTAGCGCTGGCTCTCTGCTTCCCGCGACTCGATGTGCGCAGTACCTTGATCAGTTAGGTTAACCCAGTGCGACGCCAGGCTGCCCGCACCGCGGCGCCGGCGTGCTGGTCTATCGTTCGGACTACAAGTGCAGGCCACTCGGTAATCATAAGAGCTGACCGCTGGTTGATGACGTCAGGATGTCGGACATCGAGCCTGGTTGGTTTCGTGTGCACGGCGTTCGGGAAACGCGGTGTCGATGTCAGGCCGGATTGGCCGGCGGTCGTCTTAAGGGATCCGGCATAGGATTTTCGCCTTGGCTTTCACCGGCCTCCTGGCGTTACCTTGCGGCGATGAGCGACGCGAGAGCCCGGTTTGCCGAAGACTGGTGGAAGCGGAGGGCAAGTTTATGAGGGGCCATGCTGGCGATACGCTTCGTCAGCGGATCATTGAGCGGAGCGTTTCCACTGTCTGGGAGTGCGCGCGCGATGAGTGGAAACATACGCTGCGCGGACGTCTGTGAGACGTGCCTGTGCGGGCACTTTCCGATCAATAATATCTGCTTGCTCACGAACCGGCGGAACGCGGTGACGGTCGAGGTCGGGGACGAGTGCGTCAGGCGGTTCAAGGGGATCAACTTGGACCTGGTTTTCGACGGACTGCGTCGGATCAAGGAAGACGACAGCTTGGGACTCAACCCCGACGCGACGGAATTCTTCTATTCGATGGGGCGGATCACGTGGCTGCAGCGCGGGTTCTCGCTGGCCACGTGGCTCAAACGCAGCCGCCTCAGCCACTGGCAGAAGCTATGGAGGAAGCAGATCAACCGGCGCGTGCTCGCGAGCACTTCGAGAAGCAGAAGCCCCGCGTCAAGCTTCTGGACTGGCCTTGTTCGCCGCATTCCGGGGCTACCGCGACGATGACAACCACAAACATCATCACGCAGCACGAGATCGCGGGCAGGCTTTTTGTGAAGCGTTCCATCTTTCCCTGCACGTCGCCATCATCCAGGGATTCGTCGCGCGGCACGAACCGTTCCCGCGTCAGCTGACACTACGCCTGGTCTGAGGGCGGACTCGCAATTCCGGGTAGTCGCCATATTGCTAAGTGCGCTCGTTGTATGAAAGCGAGTTGTGCGTTCATTTCCGAACTTGAGACAAAAGCGGACGCGCGCCCATTCATTTCGAAACATTAATGCCATGGCCAGCGTCATGTAATGCTGGAGTTTGCATCTAAGGCATCATAACCGCGCTTGGTGTGAGCGAGCGATTGTGAAAGCGACTGCAATGGGGCCTAGCCCGGCCTCAATTAACAAGGGGACGCTCGCATGCGCTCAGTGAAGGAAGACACGTTGCGGGCGCGTGCACGCAAGCTCGGTTACGCTATCCATAAGTCACGATCACGTTCGATCCACGAGGACAATCTCGGCAGATACGCGCTCGTCAAGGAGGATAGCAATCGCGTTGTACTTGGCGAGCGCTTTGATGCATCGCTTGAGGAGATTGCTGAATACCTGGATTGAGACGCTGAGGGTGGACTCGCAATTTTGACAAAAACGCCTATCTTCGCAGCATGTTAAAGGCATTTGAGTTTTGCATCCCGGCCCGGGGAACCGAGGTTCCGGGGCTCCCCGAGTGGCTTCACGAAATCAAATACGACGGCTATCGCATCAGGGTGGAGCGGGAGCGCGATCGCGTGCGCCTGTTTTCACGCAATGGCCATAACTGGACCGATCGCTATCCGTGGATCGTGGAAGCGGCGCTCAAGAACAGGATCAAGCAGTTCGTCATCGATGGCGAGGCAGTGGTGTTCGGCATCGACGGCATCCCCGATTTTATTGCGCTGCATTCGCGCAGGCAGGATGAAGAGGCGCAGCTCTACGCCTTCGACATCATCGCGCTCGATGGCGAGGATCTGCGCCCCCTCCCCTTGGGCCTGCGCAAGACCAATCTGGCGCGGCTACTCTCCCGGCGCCCTGACGGCATCTTCATCGCGCCCTTCGAACAAGGCGAGATCAGGCCGGACCTGTTTCGGGCCGCCTGCAACATGGGGCTTGAGGGTCTGGTCTCCGAGCGCGTCGATCGCCCCTATCGCGGCGGGCGAAGCCCCGATTGGGTCAAGGTGAAGAACCGCAAGCACCCGGCGATGGAGAGAGTAAAGGACGCGTTCGCATGACCACGGTCGATGATCGCATTCCCACGAAAGACCTTGAAGTTGAAGTGCGTGAACCGGCTTGGTCCACCAAGGTTCGCTTGGGTCCGTAAGAGCCACAGGTGCTCTGGTGCGCGATGTCCGTGACCGCTGTTCGGCGCATTGGTGCGCTTGGGGCTCACAGGCGGTCTCGCGAGCGGCCGGAGCGCACTTTATACGACATGTCGGCACGTCTGCGATTTGGTCGCTATCAGATGAAAAGCGGACGTAGCGCGGACATCTCGAAACCGTAGCGATTGACCCGCAAGAGACATCGCCAGCGCTTTCGGAACCGGACGTCATGGCGCTCATCACACCCGTCTTGCAGGGTTCCATTCGAAGTCATCAGCCTGTCGCTGTCTCGACATGCCGAGCCAATTTATCCAGGGTCTGGTAGCCGAACTCGACGGCGCCGAAGCCGATCGTCCTGTCGCGCTGTGCTTTGGTCGGATGCAGTTGCCGCAGCGTGATCACGGTCTTGCCGTCGCTCTGCTCATCGAACGTAATTGTGGCGCGAAAAAGGGCTGGATCGTCATCCATGTCCGAACCGTGATCAATCTCGATCAGGTGCGGCGGCTCGATGCGCCGAAAGCGCATTCGATTCGGAAATCGCTGGCCGTTTGGGGCGAGCATGTCGAAGCGCCACACGCCGTCGACGCGAATGTCGATTTCCTTGGTTTCGATCTTGAACCCCGCCGGCCCGAACCAGTTCGGCAAATGCTCCGGTTCTGTCCAGGCAGCAAAGACGACATCACGCTTTGCCTTGATGACACGCGAGAGAACGATCTCGCGCTCGATATCCCAGTGTGCGAGGGCGGCGTCCGGAGTTGAGGTCATGGCGATTTCCAGTGCTCTTGAGGATGTAGTGTGGTGCATCAGTCACGACGCCTTCTCCTTGGCGGCTTCTTCTCAAGCGTCGCAACATAAGACTCGAGCCGGTCAAGGCGGGCTTCCCAGATGGCGCGCTGCTCGGCGAGCCAGTTCTCGGCCCCCTTCATGGCGCCTGGCATCAGGCGGCATGCGCGGACGCGGCCATGCTTCTCCGACTCGACGAGGCCACCGGTTTCCAACACACGTATGTGTTTCATCAGGCTCGGCAGAGCCATGTCGAATGGCTGAGCGAGTTCGCCCACGGAAGCCTCGCCTTGCGAGAGCCGCGCAATGATTGCGCGCCGCGTTGGATCGGCGAGCGCGCTGAACACGTTGTCGAGATGAGGAAAATGGTTAGCCATGTAGCTAACAATAGATGCGCGACCGGCATCTGTCAACAATAGTTTTCTAATTGGATAACTGTCTGTGTGCCGGTGCGCCGGCGGGAGGCGTCCGCTCATTAGAATGCGCTGGCAACACCGCCATCAAACGTGTAGCGATAGGCAACCGCCGGCATTCGTTGCTGCTGATTATCGCCGGCTACTTCGTGCGCGCAGCCGCAATTCTTGTTCCCGGGCCGCGAAATGTCCGCTTCACAATCGCGGATTTTCCTCGATTTTCGTCTCTTTGTGGCACGAAGCTGCCGAAACCGGCATCTCCACTCCACGGTCGCGATCGGGGGTAAACCGGACATGACGCGGACAGCCCGATTCGGTCGACAATGACCCCTGGGAAAAGTCCACCGCCGGTCGACTAAAGTCGAGCGCCATGTGTGCTTCATCGTAGTATTTATCGCCTAGCTTTGAGGCCTTTGGCTCCATACCAAATTCCAAAAAACCTACCTCCAAGCGAATTGCTCTGAAAGAATTCGCATCGTCTAACCTTAGGCGTAGCATCAGCGCTCATGGACAAGCTCTCATGTAATATTTTCGTCGTCCCTCTTGAAGCGCGCCGCACGCGAAATCACAAGATTTGCCTCAAAAAATATGTCTTCACATGACACCAAGCAGACCTCAGGGAATGGCCAATCTTGCGATTGCGTCGGCATGGATGCCCGCGCAGTCAACAATTGGGAAACCGGCATCTTTTTCATTGAAGGCCAATGCAAGATCGGTCCCTCCGAGCATGATAGCCTGGACTCTACCTTCATTGAGCAACTTTTGACTGACAGTGTTGAAAACCTTGCGTTGCGCCTCCGTCACAACGCCAGCCGTCGCCATGTCGATGTACGCTTGATGTATATCGTCTAAGTCTTGCCCGTTTGGCGGGATGATTTGCGCCGAAGGAACGCCACCGTAGAAACGTGTTTCCATTGCGGTGCGAGTTCCGAGGATACCAATGCGCTTGAGGCCGCGTTGCTCGATGGCTCGGTTGACTTCGGAAATCAAGTCGACGACAGGCAGCGGTGATGACACCTTGAATTCGTCAATGCAGAAGTGACCTGCAATGGATGTGACCACGACACATTCGGCACCAGCGGCCACAAGGCGCTTCGTTAGCCTCACATAGATAGCAACCTGAGCTGCGGCGTTGTTGCTCGCAAGATTACTGAGGAGCGTTGGCGTGTCGGCGTGCACGATCGTCAGTTCAAGCGCGGCTTTCTTGCTGGCGAAAGTTGCGATAAGACGCCGGTAATAAAAGTCGGTTGCCGCAGGGCCGATGCCACCGATTAGGCCAATGTGCATTTCTTCAAACCCCGATGGCAATTACGCGCTGCGATCGCCCTATGAAGCAGCCAATCCACGCGGTTAGACAAACATATCTCCGACATCACGGCAATGTCTCTCGTTGGCACGCTTGAGACATGCTGACGAACACAAAGAATGTCCGTTGACCGGGCTAGACCGGAAGGGGCTGGGCCGACGGCCAAAGTGACGCGATTGACCCGGAACTGGCGCCGACCACCAGTGTGGCAATGAAGTCGAGCGCTCCGAGGCGACGCCATTACGGTCAGATGGTCGGCGTTGCGCCGCCGTCGACGCGGAACGTCGTGCCAGTCATGAAATCGTTGAGGGGGCTGGCGATCATGCAGACGGTGAAGGCGATGTCTTTGGCTTCGCCGATCCTGCCGACCGTCTGGCGCAGGACATTCTTGATGGCAAAGTCGCGGCCGACCGCCGGATCGTAACTGCCTTGTTGCCTGGCGAGCGTCTTGAACCAGTCTTCGACCAGCGGCGTGTAGATGAAACCAGGCATGATACCGTTCGAAGTTACGCCCGTTCCGGCCAGCGCTTTCGAAAGGCTGAGCGTCAGATTGTTGAGCGCCGCCTTCGCCGCACCATAGGGGCCGAATTCGGCATAAGCGGAGATGGCGTTGCGCGAGGATATCAGAATGCAGCGGCCCCAACCACGTTCCCGCATCCCGGGCACGAATGCCTGAGCGAGAGCGACCGATGGCAGGGTGTTCTGCCGATAGCTGTCGGTCCATTCCTCACCAGTGGTCTCGAACCAGGCACGCGCCGCGTCGCTGCTCGACCCCCCGGCGTTGTTGACCAGGATGTCGACGCCACCAAAGGCCCTTCCGGTCGCGTCGATCACGGCGGCCTTGCCGTCCTCGGTCATTAAGTCGCCAAGCGCGATCGCAGCTCGACCGCCCGCGTCTTCGATTTGGCGGACCACGGCCTGGGTGCGCTCGACATTTCGGCCGTGGACGACCACGTCAATGCCTTCAGCTGCCAGCATGCGGGCGATCTCGGAGCCGATCCCCGATGAGCTTCCCGTAACTAGCGCTCTCTTTCCCGCAAGTTGCAGGTCCATGGCAGTGTCCTTTCCCCGTATTGCGAACAGGCTTTGCGCGCAGAGCCGACCGGTGCGGCCAGCCGCCGCTCCAACCCGACGGTTGCGCTTTAACTCTACAACCGCGCTTCACGTCGCTCCGGACCGAAGACCTCATTGCCGAAGAAATAGGGTGGCCATTTCGGCTGGGCCTTTAGAGCTGCGTCGTCGATCGCAGCTAGGACCTCGGTTGGCAACGGACCTTCGGTCACGGCCGTGAGATTGTGCCGGAGATGCTCCAACGACGAGGCGCCGATGATAATGCCATCATTGCGCTCGGCGTTTAGCTGGGAGTGATGAATCAGCCAGCGCAGCGCCACGGAGATAGCGTCAAGACCATGGCCTTCACAAGATCGGTGAATTTCCGCCAAGGCATCGAGATAGGCGTCGCTCATATAGCGATCGCGATACACCTTGCCTTGAGCAGTTGAGCTGTCGAAACGGGAACCGGCCGCTACCGCAGTGCTATCGGCAAAATTCCTGCTGAAAGCACCGCCGGCCAGCGGATTGAAAGCATGGAAGCGGATGCCATAGTTGCCGAGGCATTTGAACAGTTCCGGTTCAACCGCACGGGTGATCGCGTTGTACATTCCCTGGTAGACGCTCGGCCTTATCCATCCATGGCGCGCGGCTATTTCCGATGTCTCTGCCACGTGCCACGCGCTGAAATTGCTGACGCCGAACTCTTCAAACAGGCCTTCATCATGAAGTTCCTGAACGGCAGACAGCGTCGATTCGATCGGCGTGGCGCTATCGCGCGTCACCAAATAGAAGATCTTGACCTTGTCGGTCTTCAGGCGCGCCAGGGACTCCTTGAAGACTTGCTTCAGGTTCTCAGGTTCGTGGCCGCGAGTGTTTCCGGAAGGAATCCGCGTGGCGATGCCGAACCGTTCGGCGGCGCGGAGATCACCCAACATCTGTTCGCAGGTTCCATCGCCATAGACAGAGCACGTGTCGAGCTGGTCGTGGCCAAATTCCAAGACGGCGCCAAGCATTGCGTCTGCGGTCGTAGCGTCATGAACCCGGGCTCCGTATCCGCGGTAGCCGAGCGTCATGGTGCCGAAGGTGATGTTGGTGATAGGGGCTTTGGGCATTCCAACCGCCTTGCTTCATTGAGTATCGCTGCACCGTAACGGACTTTGATCGTCGCGATAATTGAGATAAACTGCGATGTCGTATCTAGAGAATTGTGACAATGTACAAAAGTGGGCTGATGGAACTCGAGGCCGTGGTCGCCATCGCCAGGCTCGGAAGCTTCCGTGCGGCGGCCATCGATCTGGATGTGTCGCCGACAGCGATTGGCAATGCCGTTTCCAGTCTCGAGAACAGGCTGGGCGTTCGCCTCTTCAACCGCACGACGCGCAACGTCGCCCTGACGAGTGCTGGCCGCGAATACGTCGAGGCAATCGCGCCGGCGCTGTCGGACATCCGCAACGCCGCCCGGGCCGTCGCCGATCACAGCCGCAAGCCGACAGGCACGCTACGGTTCAGTTGCTCGCTCGCCGGGGGACGCCAGCTACTGATGCCCTTCGTCTTCGAGTATCTTCGTCGCTATAGCGAGATGAAGGTCGAAATCGTAACCGAGGGGCGGCTGATCGACATCATCACGGATGGGTTCGACGCCGGGGTGCGTCTGGCTGAAGCGGTTCCGCAGGACATGATCGCGATGCCGCTTGGTCCACATACGCGGCATGTCGTGGTCGGGGCGCCAAGCTATTTCGCAAACAGGTCCCGGCCCACCGCGCCGGCCGACCTGACGGATCATGAATGCATCCGCGCTCGCTATTCAAGCGGCGCTCTTTACCGCTGGGAGTTTGAACGTCACGACGAAGCGATGAAGATCGATGTGCCGGGGTCCCTGACACTCGATGAGCCCGAGATGATCGCGCAGGCGAGCAGAGCCGGTATCGGCCTTGCCTATTTAGGCGAGTGGACGGTTGCTGATGACATCGCCTCGGGCAGACTGGTTGAAGTGCTGAGCGAGTGGACGCCCTCTTATCCCGGATATTGCCTCTATTATCCAGGACGCCGCCACATGGCTGCGAGCTTTCGTGCCTTCGTCGATCTGGCCAAGGAGATTGTCTTTCGGAATCCCGCGAAGGCCTCTTGATGGGTACCGGACGGGTGGTTCGATCGCGGCGCGTGCGCAGCAACCGGCCGCGCTGACAAGGTGATCGAATGAAGCGACGACTTCCGAGTTTGGCACCTTTGCGACATGCCGACGGCTCCCGAGAATGTCTGTTCATTGGGGAACACCGGAAGTGACAGGCGAGCCGCGAGAACTACGCGATAGACCCAACCGGAAGTTGCGCGCCCCAAGGCAGGAACTGTGGTATCCTCCGTCAAACGCGATGGGACGGTTCAATGAAGCGGCGGACCCTCAAATGGCACTTTCTGCTCGTGCTGAGCGTCCTCGTGTCCTGCGATTGCACACGGATCTGAAGATAGCTCTCCCGGGTCTCGAGGAGGACCAACGTCGTGAAGCGGGACTTCGACCTCATCGTTTATGGCGCGACGGGTTACACCGGCCGTCTCATCGCCGAATATCTGGCGACGTCCTATCGCGGCGACGATGCTCCGTGCTGGGCGATCGCGGGACGCTCGACCGACAAGCTCCAGAAGGTGCGTGCCGACATCGGCGCACCAGACGATTTGCCTTTGGTTAAGGCCGATGCCGCCGAGCCGGCAAGCCTGCGGTCGATGTGCGAGCGTGCGGCCGTGATCATCACGGCCGTCGGGCCTTATCAGCTCCACGGTTCCGAGCTTGTGGCAGCCTGCGCGGCCACGGGCACGGCCTATGTCGATCTGTGCGGCGAACCGGCTTGGATGCGGCGCATGATCGACGCCCATCACGAAGAGGCGAAACGGACCGGCGCGCGCATCGTGTTCTCCTGCGGTTTCGATTCTATCCCGTTCGATCTCGGCGTGCTCACGTTGCAGGAGAAGGCGCGCGAGAAGTTCGGACGCCCGGCGCGGCGGGTCAAAGCCCGCCTGCGCAAGGTGAAAGGCGGCATGTCTGGCGGCACCGCGGCGAGCGCTCAAGCGACGTTGGCCGCCGCCGCGCGCGACCCAGCCCTGATCCGGCTGCTGACCGATCCCTTCGCGTTGACGCCGGGGTTCACCGGGCCGTCTCAGCCGTCGGGCCTCATCCCCGAGTACGACCCGAGCATGAACGTGTGGCTCGTGCCATTCCCCATGGCGCCGATCAACACCAAGAACGTGCACCGCACGAATTTCCTGTTGGGTCATCCCTACGGCACGGGCTTCGTTTACGACGAGATGATGGTCGCGCCGGGATTTGGGGAAATCGCCCGCGTGACTACGGAGACGTTCGCCAGGATGGTTTCCTTATTCGGGACCGGCGGTCTCAAACCCGGCGCAGGCCCGACTCGGGAAGAGCGCGAGAAGGGCTTCTACGACATCCTCTTCCTGGGCGAGCTGCCGGATGGCGGACGGGTCGAGGCGGTAGTCACGGGCGACCGCGATCCGGGCTACGGCTCGACCAGCAAGATGATCGCCGAAAGCGCTCTCTGCCTCGTGCGCGACGTGCAGGGCGAGGGCGGCACCTGGACGCCGGGCGCGCTGATGGCGCCGGCGTTGCGCAAGCGTCTGAAGGAGCGCGCCGGCCTCACCTTCAGCGCTCGTTGAGGTAACGCTCGGAACTGCAGCGGCGTGCTGGATTACGTGGATCGTAACCAACGAAAGCGCGGCTTGGCGAGCGCGAGCCGCAAATCAGGTTCAATGGCCGCTTTGGCCCCGAGCCGAACAGCGCAAAAGCCATTGCCACGTTAGGTGTCTAGGGTAGACCGGACATTGGTTCCGCGCATGCCTTGACCGCTGGTTGTGACCCGTTTCGGACAAAGCATCCAAACTCCAGTAGCTGAGCATGCCCACAACGTCTTGTTGAGACGTATGCCGCGATGTAACCTAAAGGTCCAAGGCGGCAAATTTGCCCCTGCTTTTTAGCGGCTGCGCGTATGACATCGGCAGCCAAGCATTTGGACAATCATAGAAGCCACATTTTCTGGGGAGTGACCGCTATCGTTCATGCCGATCCTTGGTCATCTGGAACATCGGATAACAAGGGAGGGAATTCATGAACATTTCATTCACCCGCGCCCTGATCGTTTTGGCTGTCGCGGCGCTCGCGGTAAGTTAGATAACGGGGAGGCTTTTACCGATGATGGCCGAGCCGCATACCCATGCTGCTGGCCTTCGACCGCAGTGCGGCTTCGGAGCGTTTTGTAAGCCTGGCAATTTTCTTGACCGGGGTCCGCGCCTTCGAATGCGCGCGCAATTCTTTCTCTTCAGCTTTGGTGTATTCACGGCGAACGCGCTTCTTGACCTTCTTAGCCACAACGTGCTCCTGATTTGGGAAGGCGCCCTTCTAACATCGTGCTACAATTTGTCCATTATCAAATTAGCAAGTTATAATGCCTACCCGCGTCGACCCGAACGTACTCGAAAGCGTCGCGCACATGATCGGCAACATCGTGGATTTCGGACTCTCATCATAACCGTCGTCTTCCTCTTCGGACTTTGCCGGAAGATCGGGCTCATCCACTTTCGGACCTACCCGCTACCGCCAGCTAACCTATCCCAGTAAAACACTCCGACGAGTGGGGGCGTTTGTGCACCCTGCCCGCTTTTGCCTCACACCCTTGTCCGCAGCTCGCGCGCCAACTCATACAGCGCCGCTATCGCCATGTCGACGTTGATCCTCTCGCCGACGATTTGGCGCGCTCCGACGCAAACCTTTTCGGCGAGATCGGACGAGACCCAAAATGTTGAGACACCGCGCGCCACCTTGCCGACGCGGATCGAACCGGTTGAGTTGACGTTGATCGGCGAGCAACCGGACTCGATCAAATATCGAAGTGCGGCTTTTTTTGGTGATGACGGTGATGGTTGCGATCCGTGGTGCGACGGGTGATGCGACGTCGAGCATTGTGGCGATCTCCGGCATGAGAGTGACCGCTTGATGCCTTTAAGGTTTACCGAGGCGATCGGCAAGGAACGCCTTCGCGATTTCGGTTGCCTTCAGCGCTTTCGCTTCCGGCGCATCCAGCGCAGCCATGAGCACGTCAAGATCAGCACGCTCTCGATCGGCCGCGGCGGCCCACCGATTAGCCTCGATGTTGCGACGTCGCGGCTTCCAGCCTTTGCGCGAGCCGGCCGAGAAGCGCGGACCCTGACAGACGCGGCAACGCAGGAAGCGGCCGAACCGCTTCCGGTGGCGGCAATCGACGCAAAGGGCTGGCAGTCTTTTTGGCATGGAAAAATAGGCCTGGGTCGCAGGTTTTGCGCCTCAGAAATATAACAGTTTTTCGTGTTTACGAGGCGTTCGATCAGGCGGCTCTTTTGCGAAGAAGTTCCCGACGTCGGGAAGTTTGTGCCGGCGGCCCTCACGTGGGGTTTTAGAAACCTCGCGTAACCCGGCCGACGCCGCTGCGCGTTGCCGGCGCCCGCGAGCTGGCGCGCGGATCCGGCTTTCGGGAAAGCCCATGGCTGGCCTTCCTACGGGCGCCGAGAGGCAACAACCTTACAGTTGCAGCCGCAAGCAACTATGCCTTATCTCAGATCAGCAAGCCGCTGCGGACGATGCGCGATGCCGGATAACTGCGAAGATAGCGTCGGTCCGTATGCGTCGTTTCAACCAGTGCGCCGACTACTTCCGGTCTACCCCGATGAACGGACATGCTCGGAGTCGGTCGGCATGTCAAACGTGCACAATTTCAGACATCGCGAGGCGCGCGCGGCTCTGCCGGAACGTGATAAAAGTTAGAGGGTGCCGAGCCAACCTTCAGCGCAAGCATGAACGGATTGAACTTATGAGGAGGCAACCGTGAAGGCTCTTTCCGTTGTTTTCTTGTTTTCGTTGAGTACAACCAGCCTTACGGCGAACGCAGGACCGTTACCTGAGCGAGTGGAAACGGCTGCGCAAGAGCGCATCGCGGCTGACTCTTATCAGACGTTGGTATTCGGCGTAGTGGACGGTGACAAGACCGAAATTGTGACGTTCGGCAAGCTCGATAACGGCAATGCGCCTGATGGCGACACGGTTTTTGAAATCGGTTCGATCACGAAGACCTTCACGGCTACACTCCTGGCCCAGGCCGTGCTCGCGGGACGCGTGACGCTTGACACGTCGGTGTCGCAGCTTCTGCCAGACTTCAAAATCCCGTTACGCGGTGGCATGGAGATAACCCTCGGCGAACTCGGCACCCAGCACTCGGCCTTGCCGCGGATGCCCACCAACATATTGCCCAAGGACCCGGCCAATCCCTACGCAGACTATGATGCGGCAAAGCTGAAGGCCTTTCTCGCGGACTACCAATTGCTGCGGGATCCGGGAGCTGCTTACGAATACTCCAATCTGGGTTTTGGACTCCTGGGGTACGCGCTGGCGCAGTTAGAGCACACAACCTATGGCGCCATGACCGACGAAAAGATTCTCAAGCCGCTTGGGATGACGATGAGCGGCACGGTGCTCAGCGACGCCATGAGCACCCATCTTGCACCCGGTCACGACAACACCGGCAGCGCGATGAAGAACTGGGACTTCGACGCCCTGGCGGGGGCGGGCGCGATCCGTTCCACCGCCAATGATATGCTGCGCTATCTGAAGGCCAATATGGGCATCGATCAGTCGCCATTGGCCGACGCGATGAAGCTCGCGCAACAACCGCGCAGCGACATGACCAAAACCATACGCATCGGTCTGGCCTGGATGACGACCCGCAAAGGGATTATCTGGCACAACGGCCAAACCGGCGGCTACCACAGCTTTCTCGGTTTCACGGCCGATGGGCGGCACGGCCTTGTCATCCTCAGCAACACGGCCGCGGACCTCGACGATCTGGGTTTCGCCACGCTCGGCGCCAGCGTCCCGCTGGCGCCCGCATACAAGGCGATCGTGCTGCCTAGTGCGTCGCTTGATGAATATGTGGGAACCTACAAGCTTGCCGACAAATTGCTACTGACGGTATTCCGCATCAACGACGGGCTCTTCGCTCAGTTAACCGGACAAGGTCCCATCCCCATTTTCCCGTCTGCGCCTAACGAATTTTTCGCTAGGGCGGTCAGAGCCAGCGCCAGTTTCACGCGCAATCCGAACGGCGAGGTAAACGGACTGGTCCTGCACCAGAACGGCGACCGTACGGCTCCAAAACTGAGCGCGTCCGAGCTTCCTCGCGAGCGCAGCGAAATCGCGTTCGATGCCGCCACATCCAGCGATTACGTCGGCAAATACCAGTTTGATTTCGGTATCCTCGATGTGGTGCTCAAGGGCGATCATCTCGAAGCACAACTCAGTGGGCAAGCCGCCTTTCCGATCTTCGCGAGCAGCAAGGATCAGTTCTTTTATAGGGTTGTCGACGCGCAACTCGACTTTGTGCGCGATGGAGGCGAAAAGGTCATCGCGGTGGTTCTGCATCAGGGCGGACGCGATATGCAGGCACCCCGCATACCGACCCAATGATGATATTGGCTGGATGCCGCTGCAGCCGAGACAATGACGGAAGACCGACGGAGCCCGGGCCAAACTCGCAAGTGCAGAGCCGTTCGCGGGAGAGTCCGCTTCAAGCGACACGCGCAGCGATTTGCACCCTAATTTCCGCACGGGCTGAGCCGTTGGAATTGTTGGACCGCAATTCAAACCGAAAGCCTTATCAACTGATCAAAGGGTGTTGTTTCGCTTACAAGGCGATGGCAGCATGTCGGCATGAAAATCGTCGCTGACCATCATGAAAACAACCAGTACCGGAAAGCTTTGGTCGACGAGCTTGTTGCTTACAACGATAAAAACGCGCCGTCGGAAAACTGGCAATATGTCGGCTTTTACGCGCTAAGCGACGAAGGCGAACTTATTGGCGGCATTCAGGGCAATTTTGAATGGGATTGGCTGCACGTTACCCATCTATGGGTGAGGAACTCAGGCAGAGGCCTTGGCCGAAAATTGGTAGAAAGCGCAGAAGCCTTCGCAAAACAGAATGGGAAGCGTGGAATTTTTCTCGACACCTTCGATTTTCAGGCGAGGCCCTTTTACGAAAAACTTGGTTTCGCAGTCGTCGGCAAGATCGCAAATGCTGCTGGCTCGAATACGCGTTATTTCATGTCGAAGCATATATTTTGATTTTTTCCACCTAAACCAAACCAGCGCGAGGTCCGTTCAGGGTCAAAAAGAGAAGAACTCCCCGGTCGCCGGCAACGTTGTCGATCTGATGGAGGCGCTGCGCCGGAGCATCTGCGGCGCGCCGGCGCAGGAGAAGACGGCGAAGAAGTCTGGCAAAAAGCCCCGCAAGGCCTCGAGCGGACAGAAGGAGATGCTGATGCCGATCGCCGGCAAAAAAAAGGCGAAGGAAACCGGCGCTAAGACGACTTCGAAGCCTTAGCGCAAGTCAGCTTAGCATTGCAGCGCCGGGGCCGCGCCGAGTTCAGCTTCACCGGTAATGTGGGCTGCGGGAAGCAGGAATGACTCCTCGACGATGTAGCAACCTGGTCTTCCTTTTGCTCAGAAGAGACGAGCCACCGATATCTCAGGAGTCCTTTGAACAACCCTGCCGCGACACGAGCATCCCCTTGGCGGGCGGAAAGGAGGGCTCGCGAGGCCGAACAAAACGACCGCCTCCGGTCGCTCTCTCCATAGCGTAACCGTATAGCCACATATTCGCCGCCAGTTTGTTGCTCACTCTCGCCTCTTGAGCGATCGGGTGGGGAGCCCAAATCTGTCGCATGATAAAACGAATTTTATTCGTGGCGTTGGTCTTTGCCGCTCTGGTCTCGCTGGCCTCAGCGCAGGATTCCAACGTTTCCGTCGACATGATCGGAATAGGGAGCATGAGTTGCGCTCACTGGCGGTCTACGAAGGAGCACGTATTGGAGGGAACCGTTTGGATTTACGGTTTCTGGACAGGACTCAATTACGTTGCTGCAGCAAGTGATCAAGCGCAGGCGAAAATGGACGCGGCCGCGATAATGGCCGAAGTCGAAAAAACTTGCACTCAGCAAATGTCGCAGACATTAGCCAGCGCCGTATGGACCACCTATATTGGCTCCAAGAGGTAACCATGCCGCGAGATCAGCGCGCGGGCTTGGCCGGAAAATAACCCCGCCCCATCCCGTGGAGCTGGTTTCTCGGGATGAGGCAGGAAGTCCGGTTCAATTGCAATCGGCGCTGCCGCATCGATCGTGACAAGTGCTGAATCAGGCTACGCGAACGCGCGTCCGCCGATCTAATACCTAGCCAAAAATATTTGAAATTTTAGTATCAACCGATGTGCGTCAATTGATGTGTCGGATATCCGAGGATGGTGCTTATTCGACCTGTGTCGCGATCGACGTAGATGAATGCCGGTCCCTCGATGCGATAGAGGCCCTTCCAACCGATCGCGAAGGTGGTATCAGTCTCGTCGATGTGGATCGGTTCGGGGTCGCCATCCCGGGCCAGTCGTGCAGCGAGTTGGTCGGAAGGGTCAAGCAGCCACGCATCGCCAGATTTGCTCGAGAACAGGATGAGCTGACCGATGCTGATCACGCGTCCGGTGTGGTCGGCTGCCCGACGCTGAATGTAGCGGACCTCATCGGTGAGACGAAAGCTCTTGCCGTCCACCATGCGCTTGCCCGGTCCACGCTTGATGCGGGTGTTTGCCATGGAACTTTTCACCAAATTGTTCGGCGACTTGCTGCTGTTCGTTTATCATTGCTTCGACCGCATTGTCATTCACGGCTACCTCAGTGGGCTGTCACGGCCCGAACAGGTGGTGCACTTTTTCCGAAAAGTCGTTGGCGTTCCTGTGCTCAGCAAAGAGATCTTGAGCCAGCGAACGGCCGACTACCAGAACTGGGTCGAGGCCTTCGCCCGCAACCATAATATCCCGATTGAGTGGGCCGAAAAGGGGGTGCGCAAGGAAGACTATGTGCTCCCCTGGCTGCGCCGAATGACAAAGAGGAACGCCTATGGCGTTTATTTCATCTTCAAGAGTATGGAACAGGGCCCGACCTTCCGGGTCAGCGTGCCGAAGTATCCCACCAAGGATCCAAACCACCGCATCCTCGCCCGCCAGCGCGGCCGCTTCACGCACGACTACTTCTATATCCGCGATGAAGTTCTCGGCCCCATGGTGATGCGTGTCGCAACCTTCTTCCCCTTCCAAACGACATATTACCTCAACGGCCACAACTTCATCGAGCAGGAGCTCAATCGTGCGCAGGTCGGCTTCCGCAAGAATGACAATGCCTTCCTAGCGATTGACGACGTCGCGGCACTCCAGGCCGCTGCCGACAGACTGAGCCCCGACATCATTCGCAAACGGCTCGACTATTGGACCCTGATCCTCGGGCCCAAGTTCTCCGTCAAGGAGCGCAACCGGGTAAAGCTGTCGCGCTTCTATGCCATCTCGCAAATCGAATATTGCCGCAACTTCATCTTCAAACGGAACTTTCCCATCCACAAACTGTTCGAGCGTGGCTGCGAGCTCGGACTGTGGCGGCTGACAGCCCACAAGATTACCGAGATCTTCGGCGCCCGCCTACACCGCAGGCTGCCCGGCAAGCTCGCCACCGTTATCGATCAGATCGAGCATGGCCATCACGTCTTCCGCGCCTACTTCAAGCATGCCTTCCTGAAGCAGTATGAAAAGTTCGCAACGTTCTTGCGCAATGAGCTCTGCTCCAACAACCTCAACGACTTTGGTCTCAAAAAGGGATTGGACAATCTCGACGCCGTCCGCCAGACCTTCAAAGTCATCACCAGCCGCTTCGCTGGCTTCCAGGCCCAGTGGCTCAACGTTCACGTCGACTTCCCGCTTTTGCAGCGGATGGCGCTGCCGATCACCATCGGTTCGGTCCGCTATCCCGGTATCAAAATCCACGACAGACGCGTCATTCGGCTCCTCGAGGTTCTGTTGCATGGCGGTACTCACGTCGGCGGCTGGACCGCGAAGGAAATCCACCAAGCCGTCCGCACCACCTTCGGTCTCTCCGAACCATCTTATGGTCTGAACCAACTGCGCTACGATCTACGCAAGCTGAAAGGTCATGGACTTCTTGAACGCGACGGATCCCGCTACGCTTACCGCCTCACCTCAAAGGGTGTTCAAGTCGCCTTGCTATTTCTGTTCTTCCACAAGCGGCTGTGCGGACCACTTGCCAACAGCCGCTTCCACCGCCGTCCGGATCCTCAAAATCGCCCAGACAGCCGACTCGAAGTCGCCTACCACCGCGCCGACAAGGCCATCCAGAATATCGTCGATTTGCTCGCCACCGCGTGACGGAGCCACTTCATTGTTGGAGTCGTCTTGTTTAACATCCCTCAGGCTAGAATCTAACCCCATCGCTCGACCTATGCGCGGTCTCGGCCAGGTTGAGTGTTCCATCGGAGAAACCAGACAACTGTTTTGCAGGCGACACAATTGCATCGCGCTAGATTTGACCGGCCGGGCCATTGGTGTGTCTATCTCCCGGTCCCGACCGCCGTACAGCAGCCGGTCGACCCCGATGACCACGCCAAAGTGATGTGGTCGGGGTCGCCGCCTGCTTGCTCGTATTCACGTAAACGAACACGATCATCTGACGATCCTGTAGCGCTTGCCCCGCTTGCGGCGCGGTGCCGGCGCCGGATCAGGGTCACCGTGGTTCAGCGCCCTCAACATGGCGATGTGGGCCATCATAACAATGCCGCCCTTCTCGGCGGCAGAGATCAGAAATTCCATTGCGATTTGCCAATGCTTGCGCTCGGCATCGGCCGGCGGCAGCGCAAGGATATAAACGCCAGCATCGCGTAGGGTTCGAAGTTCGGCACCGTCGCCGGTCGGAATCGGATCAAAAAAATGGCGGGACCAACCTGTTGGCCCGCCGAGCGCGCCTGGCAAATTACTCACCGGATTTCAAAATAAGGGTACCGCCCGCAGCTTGCCGCCAGCGGCTAAAACTTGGGGACGTGCATGCAGGCCCCCCGAATATGCCTGTAGGTCTCGGTGAGCGTTAAAAGGTTCAATCGGCCACAGGCCGCCTCAGTTGGCGGCCTCTTTTTCATGAAAACATCGAACAAGAAAAATAGGACTGTCCTAATTCCCTCCCGGAGTGAGCAATATATACAGACCGCTTCGAGAACTTCTGCTTAGCTGAGCAATTGCCACCTCTTAGTATTTGCGTTCAGCCCGGCCTCGCGCCGGGCTTTTCGTTGTGTGGAACGAAAATTTTCAGGGCCAATGATGCGTCTCGCACGTGGCGACATGAGGGACCACATTGTTTCTCGGAAAAACGACCATGGGCCTTCGTATCGGCGCTCCAGTGCTTTCCAGCGGTAGTCTGAAAATCAACTTACGCGAGATTTTCGGAGCAGTTCTTCGACTTTTGCAACAAAATCGGTACGTAGCTGCCCCGGACGTGTGCGACGGCACGTCCGCAGTTGACCCGCACCGGAATTCGCGGGACGGCGGCACAGTCGCGGCCCGATTGTGGAGTCCAAGAAATGGATTGCGGTGACTGGTAAACTGGAACTTGTGAATGATTGGCAGAAGACCCCATCAGGCGGGGTCTTCTCACTTGATTGGCAGCTCACACTAAGCCCTATGACTTAAAGAATCCGAGAAATTCTCGCACAACGGCCTCGGGTTGGTCCTCGGGGACATAGTGGCTACTGGCGTTGACCTTTACGATACGCACGTCTGAAGCCTGTGTCGGAAGAAGCTCGCGCAGATAAGGGTAATTACGTTCACCGGCCATGGCTAGAACTGGTGTTGGTATCTGGCCGTAGTGTCTGGCGTCAATGATGTCCTGTCCAAACGTCTGATACCAGCCGTTTCCAGCGCGGATCGCATCCGGCTGCGAGTACGCGGCCGCGTAAATCGCACGATCACGCTCCGAGATCGCAGCGGGATTTCGCAGTTGAGAATCGAAGAGCCAGTCGATCAGTAACCTGGACTTCCCAACCAGCAGTTGTTGCGGAAGATCCGGCAGTTGATTGAAAGCGAACCACCAGAGATAGACCGGATGGGTTGATTCCCCGGTTCCGCGGACCGCATGCCCGGGTGGTGGGAGCAGCGACAGTGTGTAGAGACTCTCTTCGGGGTGCGCAACGTCGATCAGGCAGATTTTGAGCGTCGCATCTGGATAGTTAGCAGCGAAGCTGTAGGCGACCATTGCTCCGATATCGTGTCCGGCGATGTTGACCTGCTTGTACCCGAGCGCTTGGGTCAGCTCGTGAATATCCTTGGCCATGTTCTTCTTGTCGTAGCCCAACCCCGGTTTGGCAGAACCACCCATTCCGCGAAGATCAACCGCGATCACGCGGTGGCGCTTCGCCAGTTCCGGCATAATCTTATGGAACTCCCACCAAGTCTGGGGCCAGCCCGGCAGCAGGAGCACGGGCGCGCCTTTGCCACCCTCGACATAGTGGATGCGGGTGCCGTTCACTTCGGCATAGCCGTTCCTGAAATCACCGGGAAGTGAGGCGGCCAGCGCTGCATCCGAAGTATCTGCCATATTCTGTGATCCGCGTTCTGTACCTGCAAAGACTGGAGTAGCGATGCCAGCCGCGAGCTGCTGCTTGAAGGTAACGCGATCGTCGAGATTGACGATCTTGGTACCTTGACCGGCCGCCCGCGGGCTCACCGCAGGCGTTGCCTTTAGAAGTGAGGCGAGCATGGTCCCGAGCGAGGCGGTCTGAACAACTTCACGGTGTGTGAGTGGCCATGATGTCGCTCCCGCTTTGAATCGCCTCATCTCGCGATGCGCTGAACTGATGCCAACAAGCTAGGCGGGATGCGAGAACGCCGGAATTCCCGTCGTCCTCATATTGCTTGTTACGATTGGTATGAGCAGGCGAGGTCTTACTTTTAGAGTTGAAACCAGCCGCGAGAACATATTCGACGCACAGTGGGGATTTTCCCGATGGGAGGACGATCAATAGTCCGGATCATCGGATAGATTCCTTTAAATCAAAATGGCCCGAATGTCCGGGTATGGCACATCGCGTCATTTCGCTGCGTTGCGGAATCTGATCGCTGCCAGGGCATAGCGGACATGGCCGGACTTGGCTCGGCCCGGTCGCGAATGACCCAAGTCGGAAGTCGAGCACCCCATTTGCTGTGACCTACGAGGCCGCCACTCTGCCATCAGGCCGTGCTAAATTGCTCTCCTCGGGCTGAAAGGTGGCTCGATGAAGCGACGGCCCGGCATGACACTGCCAGCACGAAATTTCCAGCCGAGCTGCGAGCGCGCTACAGGAACTTATCGTTGCGGATGTGCCCTGGGAAACTTCAGGTGAAATGTGACCAAGGATCTCGATTTCTCACTTGCTGATCGCAAGGCCGAGCTTCTGCGCTGGCTAAGCGAGGACGGACGTTTTGCGCCCGATACCGGTGGGCTTCTTGAGATGCTCTGCGAGAAGCTCACCGTGCTCGGGGCGCCAATAGCTCGCGCCACAGTACATGTCCGTACGCTGCATCCAGAATTCCGGGGAATATCGCGTATCTGGCGCCGTGGACAGAGTACCGAGTTCCGAGCCTCGCGACACGGTATCGAGTCTACGTCGGATTACCAGAATAGCCCCCTTCAGTACGTTATCGAAACCGGACAGTGGCTTGATACTGTCCTTAGCGAAGCCACCGACCGGCGCTTCCCGATCCTCGCAACGCTGCGGGCGCAAGGCATTACCCATTACGTGATGGCGCCCCTTATCTTTTCGAATCGGATCGTTAACGCGATATCGTGGGGAAGCGACGCTCCCAGCGGGTTTAGGGAAGCGGACGTTGAACTCTTTCGCTATCTAGTGCCGACCTTTGCCCCAGTTCTCGAAGTGACGGCGGGCCGGCGGATCTATGGTGAACTTCTTGCCACCTATGTAGGTCGAGATCCGTGCGCGCGGATTATGGCGGGCGCCGTCCAGCGCGGAAACGTCCACCACATCAAGGCGGCAATGCTGCTCGCCGACTTGCGTGGTTTCAGCCGACTGACAGATGAGCTTCCGGAGCAAAGGATCATTGAGCTCCTAAATGCCTTCTTCGATCTGGTCGTCCCTGGCGTCATCGGCAGCGGAGGTGACATCCTGAAGTATATCGGTGATGCGGTCATCGCGATCTTTCCAGTCACCGGCGATGATCCGGCGCTGGCCTGTGAGTCCGCCCTGGTTGCAGCGCAGACAACGCTGGCTGCGCTCCAGGCTTCACCGCGCGAGGTCCAGCAGCATATTTCCATCGATATTGCTCTGCACTATGGTGATGCCGCATACGGCAATATTGGCTCTGGCAATCGCCTCGACTTCACCGCCGTCGGGCGCGACATCAACATCCTCAGCCGGCTGGAACTCCTCTGCAAGGATGTTGGCCGGCCACTGCTCATGACTGGTGCTTTTGCCGCAGAAGTTGCGGCACCGGTCTTTGAAATAGGCCATTTCGAATTGCGCGGCTTCCGTCAGCATCAGTCCCTGTACGGGTTGTGCCAAGACGGCGAGGTGCCTGCTGCGCCCACGTGGACGGATGGCGCGTAGCAGGCTGTACGGACTGTTGGTGGTAAACTTCTGCTCTGGCACCAACCCGACATACCGGGGCGGCCTGACGATGTCCGTTGATCGGGGTAGACCGGACGGGGCCGGCCCACGGTCAAAGTGACGCGATTGACCTGAAGCGGGCCATGTAATATGGCGTCGTTGCGCACGCAACGCGAAGTTCGGGGTTGAACACTCGGTGTGCGGCACCATTGACGATCTCGACCGAAATAGTCCAACATGTCTGGGCTCGGTCGGAGCATCCACGTTCGCGGAAAGGGCTGCGCCCACGACAGACGACCTACACATGAAGGTCTCTGCTTCCCCCTTATCTGCCTGAGCGAACGCAGGTAACCGATAAGGGAATCTGTCATGGCCGACGCGCTCCGGTCCTATCCCCAGTTTCGTCTCAATTTCGAACAGCAGGGCAAGCGCGCCAGGAATCGCTCAAGGCCGCGCGCGGAGGCGAGCGTGAGGCGCTTGCGCGCTTCCGGTCGTCCCCAAAGCTCGCCGAGGCCCAGCATCTAGTTGCGCGGGAGTTGCGCTTCGACAATTGAGCCGCGCTCAAACGGCATATCGCCGAAATGACGCGTGCACGCGAGGTGATGAACAGTTCGGTGCTCGACGGCGATCTTCGAACGCTACATATCCGCTGCGGCCATGATTTGCAGGAGACTTTAAAGGAAGCCGGCTTCCGCGGCGATTATTACGTCGATATCTATCCCTACTTGTTTGGGCCTGTGCGCGAGGGCCCAGGATATCTCCAGCAGCGTGCACGCCACATCGTCGATTGCTACGGTGATCAATTCGACCCACCGCTGGAATACGAGGGGCAACTCCAAGAACTTGAAGACAAGGAGCGCGAACTCCACGACGGCTCTGCGGATTATGAGCGCGTCGTGCTCTGGTTCGAACACGACGTCACCGATCAGCTGTCGTTGATCCACCTGCTAGTTCAGTGATTTTGAAGTTTGAATCATATTATGCGGCCTTGTCGAGTTTGTAGGTCCAAGTGTGAACGACGGGATCGCGATTGAAGAAGTCCATGGCGGCCATGATGCGATCCCTGAGCTCTTGTTTGGACGAGACGCGGATATGGCGCAGCACGGAGCGGGTCAGTTTGGAGAAGAAGCCCTCGACGAGGTTGAGCCAAGAGCCGTGCTTGGGAGTGAAGGTGAACTTGAAGCGGCCCGCGGGTTGCTCGGCGAGCCAGGCTTTGGTCTCCTTGGAGATATGAGCAGAATGATTATCCAGGATGAGGTGGATTGCCGTGTCGGCGGCATAGCTTTTGTCGAGAAGTTTGAGAAACTCGATGAACTCCCGACTGCGGTGGCGCTCTTTGACCAGGGCGTGAACCTTGCCGGTAACAAGGTCGATGCCGGCCAGCAGGCTGACCGTGCCGTGGCGCTTGTATTCATGGTCGCGGGCGAAGGTCGGATGAACACCGGGCTCGGGCGGCAGATCGGGGGACGTCGTTGCAATCGCCTGAATACCGGGCTTTTCGTCGTAGGAGACAATCGCCACCCGGTCGCTCGGCTTCTGCTTCGACCGCGCCACCGCCTTCTTGAGCAGTTTCACTTTGCGATAGACGCACAGCACCTCGGCCATTTTTTTCGCGAACTCAGGATCACGTTTCTCCAGGTAGTAACGGACCTTGTGCGGCTTCACGTCCTCAGAATCGAGGATCTTGCACAACGTGCCCTGCGCCAAATTTGCCAGGCACGGGTGCCCTTCGGCGGGACCGTGCTCGCGAGCATGGCGGGCGAGCAGCCGCGTGGTCCACAATTCGAAGGCTCCCGGCCGGGCCGAGGGCGATCGTCCAGCGCCGCCATCGGGTCTTCGGCCACCGCCCGCCCGACGCAGCGCTGGACCGTTTGATGGTGCAGCCCGAGCGCTTGGCCCACCGAAAAATGGTCGAGCGCCTCCGAAGCATTACGCCCATCGTGGTGCCGAGCGCGGCGGCACATTGGCGGAACCCTGAGGATCGTGCACTATACTTCGACGGCCTGCGCCTGGCGGCTGGCGAATGACCCCGACCCGGAGCGGGCAAAGATCATTTCCGTTGCACTGGCACTTTTCAGACCTCGCGCTATGTCTGACTTGAGTCCGCAATGCGCACAAAAGCGGACGTCCGCCAATGCCTCCGCATTTGTGTTTACGCCCAAGCATCCACCTTGGGTTGGCGGTCGGCTCTTGCCTGCGTTATTGAAACGCTAGGCCCCCGAGGGGACGACGTCACTATTCGCATGGCGGTGAGAGGTCGAGCTTTCTTAACAGCGGATCCAAGCCATCTGAACGACACTCCTTCACGTCACTAACCTGTTTGGGCGCTCGATCATCGGAGTTCTTCCTTGGCAGCTTTGAGCTACTAGCTTTTTGCTTTCTCGCCTCGAAAAACTTCAAATCATGCGGGTCATGCCAGTGACGAGAAACGAGACGGGGAGGCGGTGCACTGGCTGCCTTTTGTGGTGCCGATTGGTTCGAAATGTCGGGCTCTTGTTCGACTGGTGGAACGTATACGATATCTACCTTCTCAGCGTCAGCTGGCGTATCCCAGCCGATTATAAGCTGCAAGCGATCGGCCTTGTTGCCAGCCACCACAGGAAAAACGACCTCAGCCGGTTGCGGCGCCGGTGATTTCTTTGCGGCCGCGGCAATCGCACAGAGCCCGGCCAGGCAAACTACTCCAAGCGCGACGGTCCTAATCACGGGGCACGCTCCTACGCGGACAGAGCACAAAGCGTCGCGATGGAATCAGCCCAGAATAAGGCTGCGTTGCTGGTTTGGTTAATGTGCCCGGGCTGGGCCTGACGATTGCCAGTTGCAGTCTGGAATCTCGTTCCGACAACCGATTGTTCGTAAGTGTGCAGAAGGCATCTCGTGCGGAGGTGCTTTAATAGCTAACTGCCATCAAGAAAAGCAAGCTGCGTTCTGCAACCCAGCCATTTCAATTGATCAAGCAGACTATTTACCAAAGCAATCAATGACGTGAAAAGAACTTTCCCCAAACGGTCCGAAACGATTCCGTTCCAGGCTGCGTGCAAACAAGAGGCAGTAAATGTTCATAATCGTTTGGGCGCTCGTCATCGCGGTTTGCGCTTATGCCGGTTCAGCGGTAGCAAGCCTTTCAGTTCCTCGATCTCCCGGATTGCAATCAAGCTGCACCGAAGTAGCGGACGGAATGGGCTTGTTCCTGGACCCAAGCTCATCAAAAGGAATTCCAGCAGTAACCACGTTCAGTAACGGACTGTCAGGAATTACGGCGTTTGCTCTCTCCAGGTTACCGTGGCGGAGATGGTTATGCCTATCGGACGGTACATAACCTGGGTCGGCGCATCGCTTCTTGTCTTGCTGTTCGCGGCAAATTGGTTCCTTCCGCAATCTTTGGCGGAGCCTTCGGCTGCTGAGCCTAACAGGCCGATTATCCGGATATCATCAGTACAGCAGCCCCCGGAACGGATTGTTATTGATACGAGCCTTCCAACGATAGTTCCGCCGCCAACATTGGCCGCAGATGCAATTCCAGACGAGCCTCCCCCGCAAGTGCAATCATACGCATCAATAACTCCTCATACGACGGTTACTGGCGCCGAAAAGAAGAAGTCAAAAGCTAAGAAGAGGCAGGTGATCGAGGTCGCAGCCAAGCAACCGACGTCTGCACGAACAATTGTGGTCGCGAATAATAGCTCGGCGACGATCGCACCGCCTACCAGGTTGTCATTCGCAAGTATCATTTCTGAACAGCTAGTGCGAGAGCTTTTCAAGCTTCATTGAAGCTCAGGAGGATTGCTAGCTAAGCTAGCGGCGGGCGGATCGGGCCGTTGTTGGCACTTCTGCTACATCCCAACGGTCTCTGAGGATGTCCGGTTATGAGGATAGATCGGAAGCGATCGGCCCATCCTCGGAATGACGTGAATGACCCATTGCGGAACTGAGGCACGCAATCAAATCTAAGCGGAAACCGTCCTCCCCAACTTTGGAACGCCGCTGGCCCTTTCCATCGTGTTTTCTACGAATGGCCCTTTCGATTTTTGGACTTATCGATTATGGATGCTCCAACCGAACAGAGAGCATGGGGCTTCGGACGATGGCGATCTCAACCTGCGCGAAGTGCGAAGGGCATACCTTTGAGCGTGGACTTGTCACTCCCCTCGGCGAACAACGTGTGATTTCAGTGTTACAGTGTGCGGGCTGCGGAAGCGTTATTGGTACTCTTGATGCGCACTTGGCGCTTGAACGGTTGCAGACGCAAGTCGCGGGGATCGACGCTGGACTAGTTAAGTTAGGATCGCGAAGGCGCTTTCGGAGATGTAAGGCCGCCTCTGTTGGAGGCCTCTTTCATTTCGAATGTCGCCTGCTGGCACAAAACGGACCAGCCGGGCCGGTCTCGCGAAGTCTGTTGATTGGGGGTAGACCGGAAGCGGCCGGCCGACGACTAAAGTGACGCGATTGACTCACAGCGATAATGCGATCGGCGCGCGTTGGGACGCGTCACATCAAATCTCCATGCGCGGTGAGGCTCGGCTATGCGCACGCATGACTCTGCCAACTTGACTCTTATC
Source organism: uncultured Alphaproteobacteria bacterium (assembly GCA_963822795.1). Classification (GTDB taxonomy): domain Bacteria; phylum Pseudomonadota; class Alphaproteobacteria; order Rhizobiales; family Xanthobacteraceae; genus Bradyrhizobium. The sequence goes on along the minus strand of CAWGJM010000038.1, from coordinate 212,164 downwards.
GTGATGCACAGGAAGACTGCACTGCGAAACAGCGAGGAGTAGAGCGCGATGGTCAGTCTCGACAAACTCAATGATGGTGAAGTTTTGCAGGAAACGCGAGGGATGGTCGTGACCCTGATCGCATTTATCGCGTTGCTCCCGGGGGCAAAACAGGTCAATTTTCAGGAACTAGAGGAGCTTGTTGGAAGGCTGATGCCCGAAGTAGCATCGTCAGGAATGCGTACCGGCTCGAAGCTAGCAATGGAGGCATCGGGCGTAGCGAAAAAATACGATGATCTCTAAACGCGCGGCCGAGCAATGTCTGTTGTTGGGGGTAAAGCGAAAGATATTTGCTCGGTACGAGCATTTCGCAAAATGACCCCAAACGGACACTGGGCCTAGCGAGCAGCGGGTTGAAGAGAGGGCGGCATAGGTTGCCGCCCTCAACTGTCGTGGCTTGTGAATGGTCTACTTGTAGTATCCGACACCGCAGGCGAGTTCACCGACCTTGGTCACGAAGCTAATCTTCGAGAACATCGGCTCGGTGGTGCCGGGTTTGGGAAATTTATAGTTCTTAATCTCAGTGATTTCGCCCTCTGGCTTTTGACCAGCGGCATAAAGTTCTAATCCATAGTTATTGCCATCTGAGTCTTTAAGAGATTTGATATCAGAACCAGCCTTGACCGCTTTGGGAGTGGCAAGTGATTTCCCGTCAGCAATCCGGAAACAGAACGGGTAAAGATCACCGTCAAGAAATCCGCCTTCTCCCTTAACGAACATGATCAGTGCCAAGGTTTGATCTGCCTTGACAGCGGCGACGGCCTTCTGAAGCATGGCCTTCGCTTCTTCAGGTCCTTGCCCACCCGCGAAAGCGGTGACTGAGAACGTGAGAGCCGCGCCCGACACTGCGCTAATTATTAACCTACGAAGCATGGACTTTCTCCTTGGTTGGCTCGCGGGGCATACAGCACCGAATGCAAACTCTGGCTGCTGAGACACCCGCGAAACGTGGGTTTAATATTTGTAAGTCATCGAAATATTTCGCCGCATTTGGCGCATACGACCGTGCGGGTGCTCGTAGCACCGGCAAAAAACGCATCGGTCTGTCTAGGTGCAATGCCTGTCGACGGCCTCGACGCCGCCGTTAGAAAAATCGGGACCTCGGCACGTCCCGCTGGCGGCTCTTCAATCACACTACATCATGTGCCCGCAATACGGAAGTGCCGCTGAGGTCTGCAATTGGCACCTTTGAGACATGCAGACCGATGTTGTCGATGTCTGTTCATAGGGGAAGGCCGGAAGTGGTCGGCGCGTCGTCAAAACGACGCGATTGACCCATTGCTGCCGACAGCATAGGCCGAGCTTGCCTCGCTTCGCCACGTCTGGTTATGGTCACTGCCTCAGATGTTGAGGCGCCACCGATGAGTGAGACTCTCTTCCGCGATAGTGCCGGTTTCTTTGTGTACTTCGACCGCGCCGCACAGGCACACCGGGCAATCCGTGTTTTCTACTCGTGCCCACGGTCTGGCGTTCGCGATGCTCCAATCATTATTGCGATGCATGGAATTGACCGAGCTGCAGCCGAGTTTCGCGACGTCATGGCTGTGCAGAGTGCACGTAACGGGCAAATAGTCTTGGTCCCGGAATTCGACTCGCACCAGTTCCCTGACTTCTATGCCTACAACTTCGGTGGAGTGCGTCTCCCCCCGCCCAGCAATACCGTGCTTCCGCGAGAGCATTGGAATTTTGGCATCACAGACAGATTGTTCGCGTACGTCCGTGACTCGATCGGCTCAAACAGAAGGTCTTTCGGTCTGTTTGGGAACTCCGCGGGCGCGCAATATGTGCTGCGATATCTCGCGCTCACTGAGGCTCCTGCCGCTGACGCGGCTGTCGCTGCGAACTGTGGGGTCTATATGCTGCCCGACCTCACCGCCGAATATCCAATCGGCATGGGTGGCCTCGATCTCGACAGCGGACATCTGCGAAGGTACCTTGGGCGTCGCCTTGTAATCTTACTCGGCGACGCTGATAACGATCCTTCTGCCCCGGACCTGCCTCGCACGGACTACGCGATGGCTCAAGGGCCTCATCGGCTTGCGCGTGGTCTATGGCACTTCCAGCACTGCACGAAGCTCGCTGACAGCCTTGGAGTACATTTTGGCTGGCGGCTCGAGATCGCGCATGGAGCCGGGCACGTCGGCCAACAGATTTATGACCGGGGTACCAACATACTGAAGGGTCAGAGTTGATCGCAATGACTGCGTTGCTCGAGGCGCAAGTCGACCCTTTTTCGCTTGTCGCTGTCCGCCCCGTGAGCCACCGAAACGCAACGCTCTCGTAGCCGCGTGCACGATGTCTCTTTCTGGCACCTTTGAGACATGCCGACTGCATCGAGCCACGTCCGCTTTCGAGGGTAACCCGGAAGACATTTGCTCAGACTGAGTTCTTCTGCGCAACTTGAGCTAGTCAAACATGGGCTAGGGTATTAACTAACGGCTCGCGGAGCTGTTAGGAAGTGTCGACATGCCTTGGAAAATCGAACGAAAACATGACCACGTCGCGGTCCTGACCATGAATACCAACAAGGTCAATGCGCAAAGCCCCGCGTTCTTTGCCGATCTTCACGCCGCGTTCGATTGCCTCGAAACGGAATTTGAAGACTGTGCCGTCGTTCTGACCGGGATGGGAAAAGTGTTCTCGGCGGGTCTCGACTTGGATCATCACTTCGCAATGTTCGCACGTCGCAATCTCAAAGAGATCGACGAATGGTTTGCCGCTTATCGTGCCACCAATCTTCGCCTGTTCACCTATCCCCGGCCCACCGTCGCAGCGATCAATGGCCATGCATATGCGGGCGGGTTCATAACGGCGATTAACTGCGACTATCGGATCGCTGCGGAAGGCACGCTACAGTTTTCATTGAATGAAGTGCCAATCGGCATTCCGATGCCAGCGGTTTATTGCGAGATCATCAAATATGCAATCGGTACGCAGGCAGCGTCCGAGTTCACGCTCTTCGGGCAGGTTTACGATCTGGAGGCCGCAAGCCGGGTGGGCGTTGTGCAAAGGAGCGTCGCACCGGACCAGCTTCTGGATGCCGCTGTGGCTTGGGCCGCTAACGTGACGCCTGACTGCTATCCGGCCTATTCATTTTCCAAGCGCGCCTTGCAGGCAACGACGATGGCCGCAATCGATGCAGCGGCGCGGCTCGATCTGGATTGGCTGTCGCGGGGCATGTCCGATCCCAATAGTCTGCGCGCGAATGCGCGTCGCTACCGGGAACTCAAGGGTAAGGAGATCACTTGGCCGCTGCCCGCGTGATCGCTTCGGCCATGTCTGATTGGGTCATCAATGCTTCGTCTCCCCTTGGCACGAACCGGACTATCAGCGATCGCCTCGGCGTTGTCGGATCACCTCGCTACTCGGCAGTCCCCGTCGCGCAGCTCCAGTTCGAGGGATCGGTGATCTCTCCCGTCCCGCGATAGCGCGCCTGCTTCGGGTAAGGGCACAGCGGCAGCCGGTGCTGCACCAGGCTTTCCGGCCTGGTGCTCGCCTGGATCGCATCCGGAGCCTTGCCGTACTCGACCCATGCCTCGATGGCGGATAGCGAGTCGAATCGGTCCGGGGCGGGTCCACCGCTGCAATGGTGCATTCCGGGTACAAGGAACAACCGCACGTTCTCCTGCGTGCGCTCGATGCCCTGTTGCTGTTCGGCAAGCTCCCGGTAGAACGCGATGGATTGCGACGCCGGGATCGAGGGATCGCTCGCGCCGTGATAGAGGATCATCTTGCGCCCCTGCGCGATGAACGGCTTCAGTTGCGCCGGATCGCGCGTGTCCCCCTCGGCATAGGTCGCATCCATCATCGCGAGCATCTTGTCGCCCACCGTGTTGGTGCCCGGATCGATATCCAGGTCAGCGACCGTCGCCCTGGGCCCCAGGCCGAGCCAGTAGGTCAACATCTCGTCCACGATCACCCAGGACCGCGGCGCCGCTTTGGGGTCTTTCCACGGCGAGGCCCGATCGAACAGGTCCGGCGCCGTAAGCCCGGTTACGTTGAATGCAAAACCCTGAGGCCCCGAGAGGTCGGTGATCGCCCACGGGCCGAACAGGACATGTCCCTGCGTATCGCGGAACGGCGAGGTGTAGCTCTTCAGCCCGCATTTGGTCCGCATTCAGGCAGGCCTCTGTCTCACCAGCGCGGCAGAGCAGGTCCTCGGCATGGACTGGGCAGGATGAAGGGTTTTGAACGAGGCTGTCCTTCGCGCCATCGATCGCATCGCAGCGCCCTGTCACCCGCGCGTCGATCGCCGCTATCGTGGCTTCTGGGATGTAGGCAGCAGGGGATGAGAGGGCCGCATTCTGTACGACCGCGCGCGCCGCGGAGGTGGTGGAACTCATTAACGGATCGCCAGCGATCACACCTTCATAGTCCTCGGGGTAGCGCTCGGCCTCCATCATCGCCATGCGTCCGCCGGTCGAGCAGCCGTCGAAATAGGCGTGCTCCACCTTCGCGGAGTAGTAGGCCTCGGCAAAGGCCTTTCCGGCGACGGTGACGTCGTGCGCGGCTCGATAGGAGAAATCGGTCCTCTTCACCGTGTCCGGTCTGCCGTCCGGCAGGCGCGTCCACTTGGCGGTGACACCGTCGCCGACATGGCCGGTGTCTGTCAGGATCGCCGTGTAGCCCTTGCCCAGCGCCAAGCTGCGGTCTGTGACGTTTGCCGAGGGCACCAAGTTGCCCGCGTTGCCGCCGACGCCGAGGAACAGGAAGCGCTGTTGCCAGGCTTCGGGCAGTTGCATGGCGAAGCGCGCGAGTCCCTCGGATACGCCCGCGCCCTTGGTGACGACCGTGCCATGCACGTCACAGTAAGCAGGAGCCGTTCCGGCGGCCGCGACGGGCTTCGCATCGGTCACGCTGACATCCGGCACGTGCAGCGCGTTGAGCGCCTCCACACTGCACGACGGCGCCCAGCGGCAAGACGGATGCGCATAGCTCTTCCTCGCACGTGATCCCCTTGCGACCGAATGTAGCACAAACGGAACAACAACGAGCTAGCCCGCGCAGAAATTAGAAATCGCTACCCATGTCGCATATTGGCACGAACCGGACCAGTCGGGCCGGTCTCCCGATGTCCGTTGATGGGGGTAGACCGGAAGTAGCGGGCGGGGCGTCAAACCGGCGCGATTGAAAGTGATGGTTTCGTCGTCGCTGATCGGTAGATCGCGCTACGTATAGATGTTTCCGAACGATCACGCGGGATTTGCCGGGATGATATCGTAGCCTTGGAATAGGTTGCCGAGCAGGCGGTAGTACGCTTTAGCGCAAAGCAAGACCCGGGAAACCAATGAACTTGAATATGCGAGCGCCGGCGGTGCTGGTTTGGCTCGCCTCGACTGCCCAGACGACAGCGCGGCGATCAAACAGGCCGAACGTACGCTCGACGGTTATTCTGTCGAGATTTGGCAACTTGAGCGCAGGATGGGTCGGTTCGATACAAGCCGGGCGCGCCTAGCTCAAAGAAGACGTTGACACGGATACGATCTTTGCCTGAACCACCGAGGTGATCGAATATCGGGTCCACATCTGAATTGACACGAAGCGGACTCGCCGACCGCGTTGCGCGATGTTCGTTCTCGGGGGAAAGCGGAAAACATCTCATCGCATTGAGCTTTTTCGCTTTTGATCCCAATGCGACATTAGGCTGCTCACGCGATCGGAGTCTCCAGCGCCTCCACCGCTTGATGGAGGCGATACGCATCCCTGATCCCAAACGTTGCTGCGCTTCTTGGCCATGCGCTGACTGTGCGCCAGCCAGTCATAACAAGGGAGATAAATTGGTAGGGGACACACTTGGCGGCCAGAACACGTGGTATGGTTGGCCGAAAGCAGGAGCTGGCAGATGAAGGCTTTGGCTCAGTTGCCCTACCCAATTGTGTTCGCCCTGACGGTCGGTTTATTCATGGGGATTGCCGTGTTCCTGACCGAACCTATCTGGGCGGCGGTTCTTTCGCTCGTCGTTGGCTGCTCTCTGGCATATCTTCTGGCGCAGATGATTTTGCGCCGGAGGAATCTCCCGCCGAACACGACGGCTGGGCAATATTTCACCGCCATGGCTGCAAGAAAAGCCGACCCGCCGTCGTAATCGAGGACCGACCCGCCCTCGATGCTTGCCCGCGCCGACGAGGTGATCGAATGAAGTCTGGTTCGAGCGACCGACGACCGATCCACCATTCGCCGATCTTCTGGATCGGCATAGCTCTTTGCTTGGCGGCCATCGCAATTTACCTTTGGTCCGATGACCTCTCGTGGCGAGCGGCACCGGTCCCGCGCTGAAGAACTAGGCCAACTATAGGCTTGCTCAGTTCTCCTATTGGCACTTTTGAGAGATGCCGACGAACCCGGAAAATGTCTATTCATCGGGGTAGATCGGAAGTGACCGATACCCGGTCAAACCGACGCGATTGACCCAACTGAGACGTTGGCCCTACCCCAATAGCGGCCCGACATGCTTTCATTAGCTGTCGCCGCTGGCCCCGTTGACCGTGGCTTGGCCGCCTTGGCGACCAGACACAGGCTGACATCCGAGCCAAGCGTTTCATCGGTGCCAACCCGAAATTGACCATCACTGCCGGTTTTTACTTGCGCCAGTTGCCTGGGTTCGCCCGTACTTGCTGCCCATGGGTGACGGTGGAATTTGCGAGTCGTAGCGAAGGGGAGTTTCGGAAGCTCTATTTTCACTCTTAAAAATTCCCGCGTCAAAAAGTTTGGCTTCTGCTGAAGCGATTGCTTCCGAAATTTTGGAGATATACGAAGTTATTTGGCTAAAGCACGTTTCGTGCCAAGCGTTGGATTTGGTGTACATAATTCCCCCATTTCCGTCTCCCGGCCCTGTTTTTCTGCGCAATTTTATGTCGCGGTTCCCGGCGTCGATCGCGACGCCGTTGCGGTCGCGAATTTTTTCGGTTTTCGGATTTTTTTGGTCGGATGGAAGCTGGGTCGCACCCCTTGGAATCGACGTCGATTCGGGTTCACAGATTTAAAAATGTCGACGACCGAAGGAAGCGAGCATTGATGGGACCGCGGACAGTCTCGGGTCCAAACTTGGGTCCATGTCTGCAGTGTGATGCACATCCATCAATCAATTCAGCGCCTTGCTCTGCGATCGACACCGGTTTCAGACTTCGGTGACGTCATCGCCCTGCCCTTTTGACCGGACGTGGCTGGTTAGATGGCGAGGCTGCGCAAGACCGATGGCACGCGCTTGGGGCCAGCCGATCAATCATCGCCGCCGAAGGTGGCCGGGGTCCCCATATGATGCACGACGGGCGGCGGCATCGGCATCGTATAGCGAGAGTAAGTCGGAGGACGTAACAGTGGCACCTTTGCGCCTTTGAGAGCGCCCTACGCTGAGTAGGGTGCTCTCAAGAGCGCATCAAGTGCATCTTCACCGGACAACCCAGCCTCTGTGTTCTGCCGGATTGAGTTTTACGAAACTTGACGATATCGCTAGTAGCGGCGGTTCTCGCGTTTACGCAGAGAAGAGGCCCTGTCACTATGAGCCGATTTAGTATTTTTGTTTTTGCCTTCCTTCTCATTATTCTCGGCGTTGCCGGTTATTACGTGATCGGTCGGCTCGTCTCGTTATACCAGACTGTCGCGCATTTTGTTTCCCCTGCTCCTGCTCCTGCTCCTGCTCCTGCTCCTGCTCCTGCTCCTGCTCCTGCTCCTGCTCCTGCTCCTGCTCCTGCCCCTGCCCCTGCTCCTGCCCCTGTTCCTGCCCCTGCTCCTGCTCCTGCTCCTGCTCCTGCCCCTGTTCCTGCCCCTGCTCCTGCCCCTGCTCCTGCCCCTGCTCCTGCCCCTGCTCCTGCCCCTGCTCCTGCCCCTGTTCCTGCCCCTGCTCCTGCCCCTGTTCCTGCTCCTGCTCCTGCTCCTGCACTTCCGCCGTCGGCCGCTCCTGCCGGACCTCCTTCTCCCCGTGAGCCTGCACCCTATTATTCACCGCAGGTCACCGAATTGCCGTGTATGCCACCCGCTCGCACTGTCCCGTGTGAACGGCCGCGTCGTCGCGACTGCGCTGACGACTGGTGCGCCCCCGATTGTCCTCGCGGGCGCTGGAGTACGCCACCCGCTCGCACTATCCTGCGTGAACCGCCGCGTCGTCGCGACTGCGCTGACGACTGGTGCGCCCGCGATTATCCTCGCGGACGCTGGCTCTATGACGGCCACGCTTTGGGCGATCAACCCTGCTATGGCGGCGTAGGTCATTGCGCTTGGGGCGGTTACCGAAATTAACCTGGGATCCCAAGGTGCTCATCGCAATTGCAGCGTTCTGACAATAGCCAACTACAAGGCTAGCGCTCTGGCCTCTTCGCCCGAAGTGACCGTGAAGAGAGGGGAGCTGACGCTTCCGACGCATTCGACGCTTGTTTCCATATCAGGCTGTATGTGCGCGCGTGGAGCGAATAATAGGAAAGATGTGTCGAATGCGTCGGAAGTGTCGGAAGCGCGAGCAGACTGCAGACACTTCCGTTTCTGCGGTCATCGGCGTGCTGGCGGCAGGCTTCCTGCAGCCATGAATCCCACTTGGGTCCAACTTGGGTCCACGTTCTCACTGTGTTCGGGTAACTCCCAAGCCGTTGGCTACGCGGTCAGGGCGAGCATGATGTTGCTTGGCGCTGCTGCGAGGGTTTGGAGAATATTGCATCCCTGTTTTCTCGCGGTTGAGACGACGGGTCTAAGGCGTGCGAAGATTTGAGCGCCGTCGAGGGTTCGGAAGGACCCGGAGATTTTCATTTTGACCTTCATCATCCGGAGGTCCTGTTCGGCCAGATTGTTGGTGACGGGCACGTCGAAATCGGTGAGGAAGCGCAGCGTTTCGGGTTTGAACGTTTTCAGCCTTTCGAGCAGGTTATGGCCGGGACGTTGCTTGGTGCGCCCACCCGGTTTGGCTTTTGTCTCCAGTTTGGGCAACCCGCGATGGAAAGCGAGGCCGAGCCGGACGGCCGCCCAATAACGGCCGACGAAGGCCGCGAGTTTATCGGGCGCGAGCGCCGCCGCGCTCGCCTCGCGCGCTTTGTTCACGGCGAGGTTGGCCTCGCGGAGCATGTCGCACATGGCCTCGGCCCAGGGTTCTTTGTCGAACTCGATCAGGCTCTGGAGTTCGCGCAGGATATGGGCGTTGCAGAAGGCGTGGTCGACCGGCGATGGATGGCAGCGGCAAATGCAAATACGTACCTGAGGAATCGAAAATCGACTATGTGAGGCTGAGAGCCGTAGGCAGAATATCGAGCTGGTGTTGACGAATGCAAAGGAGACAGTCGTGCCACATGCGAGAGGGAGCCCGGAACGACTCAGCATGTTCTCTGACGGCGTATTTGCTGTCCTTATAACCGTTCTGGTTTTGGAGCTGCGACCGCCGGAACTCCCCACCTTTAGAGCGCTATTTTTGCTTTGGCCTACCTGGCTTAGCTATGCGGTGAGCTATCTTTTCATCGCCATTGTTTGGATCAATCACCACCATCTTCTGCGCTACGCTACTGAGGCCACCCCTCGTTTAATGTGGTTCAATTTCGCGCACCTGTTTTCCGTGTCGCTGATTCCGCTTTCTACTGCCTGGATGGCCGTAAGCAAATTGGCGCCGCAGCCCGTTGCCTTTTACGCTGCAGTCTTCTTTTTCGTGAACGCAACTTACATGGCTTTGATTTGGGAGCTTTTAGAGCGCTCCCCCGTCAAAGAAGTCTCGCCGAAGAAGCACTGGGTCATGCGCTTTCGGTCGATTGCGACTTTAAGTGTTTTCGGCATCGCTGCGGTCGTGGCGTTAAAATATCCGCTGGTCGGACTCGGAATGTGTATTTTTTGTCTAATTGTTTATCTGAAGCCCGAAGACATCGTGCCTTGATAGTGCGGATTACGTTGACAGCTTGAAGGGCTTTTACAAAGACCTCAGCATTATGGGAGGCGTCTTGCTGTTGTGCACTTCTGGCGCAGGAAAATATTCGATTGAGGCATTGCTAGGCATCGCCCCACATAGGCTGTGGCTGAGGCCGACGATGGAACGTCACGTCGCGCTTGTCCGGTGCCGGACATGTGATTGACGATCCCATCGACAGCCATGCCAACTAAAATGGTCAAACTGTTTGCTTGACTTGGGTGCCAAAAAAACGGCAACGCACCGAACTTGCCGTAGTCGATAATTGGTAGCCTGCTGCCGTTGATGGGCACAAATCAAAAGGCAAAATTCGGTTCTAATTCTGACTGCGGAGACCGCAGCCCGACCTATACCCGTCGCGCCTCATCGTGGCGATCGCCGTCAACACGGCCGCCGTCATCGTCGAATTTCTCAGCCCGGTGAACGCCGTGACAAGGAGAAAGTCATGAAAGTGCTGATGGTCATTACATCCCACGACCAACTGGGTAACACTGGGCGAAAGACAGGATTCTGGCTCGAAGAGCTCGCAGCCCCCTACTACGTTTTCAAAACGCCGGCGTCGAGATTGCGCTCGCATCAGCGAAAGGCGGGCGCCCGCCGCTCGATCCCAAGAGCAACGAACCCAAATCTCGTACTGATCTCACTGTGAGATTTGAGAAGGACGCAGCGGCGGAAGCTCAGCTGGATAAGACCGTTCGCCTCGACAGCGTCAAGCAAGAAGACTTCGACACCGTCTTCTACCCGGGTGGCCATGGCCCGATGTGGGATCTCGCCGAAGACCAGCATTCCATCAAACTGATCGAATCCTTCATTGCTGCCGGTAAGCCAATCAGCATTGTGTGCCATTCCACAGGGGCGCTTCATCACGTCAAGACGACGGACGGCAAGTTTCTGGTTCAAGGCAAGGAAGTTACCGGTTTCACCAACGGCGAGGAGGAAGAGATGGGGCTCACTAAAGTTGTGCCATTCCTTGTCGAAGATGAGATGTTGAGACTGGGTGCCGTCTTCTCGAAGGTGGCGGACTGGGGGGTTCACGTGGTCAGCGACGGCCTGCTCATCACGGGACAAAATCCGGCTTCCTCCGGCCCTGCCGCGAAGACGCTGATGGCAGCGGTAAAGCTAAAGGCCACACCGGCTCCCACCGCTCGGGCGTCGTAGAGATGGGCTGGCAAGTAGCCACATTTTCCGGAATCCCCGCGTAGGGTTTCAGCATTCGAGGCGATCGGCCAACGAACGCAATGCCCTAGCGCGCATTTAGGTTTCCAACCGGAGGCTCGGATATGTCGCTGGACAGCACCCTGACTGCAACCGCTGACTTGAGGCTGCCGGACGCGACCGCGGCTGGCTTTGCCGATAAACTTTATCGGCTGGACGGCGGTCACTCCCTCGCGAACGACGAGTTAGTCTGGACCCCCGGCCAAAATGTCGGACGGAGCATCGAATTCTCGTCGACTTGCTGGCTGATACAGCGGGGAAAAGAATGGTTACTCTGGGATACGGGCGTTCCTGAATCCGCGTTGAACGACCCCAAAGGCTGGTCAACCCTGCCTAAATTGATTGTGTACCATTTAGATAAGACAATTACTGATCAACTCGCTGCGATCGGCCTTAAGACAATCGACATTACTTGTGTCGCGCTGTCCCATACTCACGGCGACCACATTGGCAATGTTCGCTTGTTCCCGAATTCAACGATACTGATACAGCGTGCTGAGTATGCGCGGATCAGCTCTCCCGATGGCCCGAACGACAACGTAAATCAGCTGAAGGCTCTCGCACGCGAGCTTTTGGGTACTCCAAAGCATCTTAAACTGCTCGATGGTGATACAGACGTGTTTGGCGATGGTAGTGTCACCTTAGTTTCCACACCGGGACATACTCCCGGCAGCCAATCATTGTTGGTGCATCTGAAGAATTCGGGCTTCATCATTTTGTCCGGTGATGTGGTTCATCTGGAGGAGAATTTTGAAAAAGACACGGTGCCGTCCTTGAACACGGATAAGGCCGCGTCAATCGCCTCCATGGATAGGATTAAGCGGATGATCGCGGCATACAAAGCCAAGCTGTTTATTAATCATGACGAGACACAATCCGACGCACTAAAGCTGCTCCCCGCGTTCTACGACTGATGTCTCCATCGGCGCTCGAGCCCCTGCGCTGACGCCGGCGAGCGCCCGGCCGACACGGAGGAAAATTGTGGTAACAGCAACTTCTCTGACAGCCGCGGAGACATCGATCGTTGATCATCGTGTGGAAGCTACTTCGATAGAGTTGACATCCGCGACAACGACCTATCATCGCATGACGGTTGACGGCGTCGGAGTTTTCTATCGCGAGGCCGGTCAGAAGAACGCGCCGGCGATCGTGCTCCTGCATGGCTTCCCTTCTTCCTCGCGCGAGTTCGATACGCTTATCCCCTTGCTGGCAACGCGCTATCATCTGATAGCGCCGGATTTTCCAGGTTTCGGTCAGAGTGACGCCCTGCCACCGTCGTCGTATGAGTACACCTTTGACAATTTGGCTAGAACGATCAACCGACTTCTCGAGCAACTCAAGATTAACAAATACACCTTCTACCTTCATGACTACGGCGGGCCGGTCGGCTTTCGCATAATCTCGGCGCATCCGGATCGGCTTCGAGCACTTATCATCCAGAATGCCAATGCCTATAAGGAAGGCCTGGGCGCCAAATGGGCCGGCATTGCGCAATATTGGGCCGATCCGAAAGCGCATCCCGAAGTGTTCGACGCGTTCGTGTCGCTCACAGCGACCGAACAGCGTCATACCCTGGGCACCTCGCATCCCGAACGTTATAACCCGGACACCTGGACTGACGAGTACGCTCACCTGTCGAGACCCGGCCAGCGCGAGATACAAGCCGATCTACTGTACGACTACCGGACAAACGTCGCTTCGTACTCGGTGTGGCAAGCATGGTTGCGTGAACATAAGCCACCGACTTTGGTAGTCTGGGGGCGGAACGATCCCTCGTTCATCGCTCCCGGTGCGGAGGCGTTCGAGCGCGATCTTCCGGATGCCGAAATCCACCTACTCGACGCTGGCCATTTCGCGTTGGACGAGAAGAATGACGAAATCGCGTGTCTCATTCTTGCGTTCTTGGCCAAACATTCGGTCCGACTGACCGGTTGATTATTCCACGTACCTCATAGCTTTATATCTCCCGAGTACAAATAGGAGCCGTCCATGAGCCAAGTACAAGTCGAGCAGAAAACCTATCAAATGCCGCCGCAGGATGGAATTACCATCGCACACTTTCTCACCGTCGCCGACGTCGAACGATCGCTTCGATTTTACGAAACGGTCTTCGGAGGTCGCGTTCTGAGCAGGGGGGACAGCAAAGGCGCGCCGGGGTACATCCAGATCGCGAACACGTGGCTCCTTGTCAACCCCGGGGGCGGTCCGACACCTGATAAACCGTCGGTAACGCTCAGCGTCCCCGCCAATCCCGATTTAGTCAGCAGCTTCATGAATATCCGCGTTGCAGATATTCAAGGGTGTTACAAGCTTTGGCGAAGTCGAGGAGCCGAGTTCATCACGGAGCCGAAGCCCAAGTACGGCGAGACGCGCTGCTACATTCGCGATCCTGATGGCTATATTATAGAAGTTGGGCAAAGCAACCCGGGCGTCGCTTACGGCTAAACGGTACGTGTGGATTCTCGAAGCCGCGCTCAAGAACCGCCAGAAGCAATTCATCATCGATGGCGAGGCGGTCATTCTCGGCATCGACGGTATTCCTGATTTCAATGCGCTCCATTCGCGCAGGCAGGATGACGAGGTGCAGCTCTACGCCTTCGATATCATGGCGCTAGACGGCGAGGATTTGCGCCAACTGCCATTAAGCCTGCGCAAGACCAATCTGGCGCGGCTGCTTGCCCGCGCCGACCCGATGGCATCTTCGTCGCACCCTATGAACAGGGCGAGATTGGTCCGGACCTGTTTCGTGGCATGCCCGGTGGCTAGGCGCGGGACCGAAGCCCCGCGCCCTACTCTGCCGCCGAAGTCGCCGGCGACGACTGGCCGGGGTAGCCGTTTGCTGAGTGTGCGTCCGAAAGCCGGTGCGGTCCTAATTGGGACACTGAGCCTGAACAGCAGCGGCGAGCCGGACATGATTGGCTATGCACACCGGATGCCCCTGCCCGTGGTATCCGATGAAATGGCGGCCTCAGTTCTCCCCGAGCTGGGGGCCGTTTGATGGTTTAACGCGCGCCGTGAGTGAACCGGTGGCCTCGCCGTGACTCTAGGAAGGCCGCTGGTGCGCCTTCCGGCCGCGGGCTCCCGTGGGCCGGCCGATCGGCACCAGCGCACGGCTCGCCATCGGCGCTTGGTCAGTCAAGCGTTCGGTGACTTTGAAGGATAGTGCCGATTGAAGCGGACCTTTAAGCGACCACGCGAGTTGAGGCCTTGAGACCGGGGCGACGACAAACGCGGAGCTTTGGTTATGAGCGGTATTCCTGTTCACGTGCAAAGAAGCTTCGAGCAGCGGTGGGCCGCTAAACTAGCCTCGTCGGGTGCATCGGCCGCGCCCAAAAGCGTCGACTTGAAAGGCACCGTCAACACATCGCCTCGCCCCACAAGAGCAAAACAAAAGCCTGCTGAGTTGAGTCAGCGAGCCTGGTCAGAATTCAAACCGGCAGGCTCGACAGCGCTGACCTGAGCCCGCAAATCCTGTTTAGGTCAGGTCCGCTCGCCCTTTGGCGTTGCCGTCTGTAAGCGCATTGAGGAGCCGTCATGTCAGATAATGAGTGCGATTGGGATTTCAGCGGTCGAGACGACGCCAAGGCGGAGATCCGCGCCGCGGTCCGCTATTTGCTCCATGGTGCTGCAGGTACCGATCGCGATGTCGTTGCGTTGGAAGTTATGGAAATTATGCGCCAGGTCGGCTTGCCGCCGCCTGAGCAGCGCAATCCGCTGGACGACGGTATGCCTGGGGGTTAGGCGCGGGACCGAGGCGCGCACCCTCGATGCCCGTTTGCCGAGTCTGGGAGGCCCACCGGGGTGCGTCGGAACTGAGTGTCCAAGCAAAACGGCCTCAGTGCGGGGCATCTGAGGCCGCTTGAAACCTCCTCCGGGCATTGGGCAAAATGTTGACCGGTCGGTGGCTTGGCTTGCGGAGATCGAGATCTCCGATCGCTGAGGACTCAAGAACCCTACAAGATGAATCGTTCCGTCCGAACTTGAAATATTGCGTGCCGGCCTTGGCCTTTGGCCTCGCCGTGACTCTAGGAAGGCCGCTGGTGCGGGTTCCGGCCGCGGGCTCCGGAGAGTGCGGGCCGACACCTGAAAACGAATCCGGGCCGTCCGGCATGAAGCGAGGCAGCCCGGCGGGGGTCGACTTTATTCGCCGCCGCGGCGAACAGCCAATTTGCAGCCTAGCTCCTCCAGGGCGATGTCGATTACGCGTTTGCGGTCCTCATCTGTGAAAGGTTTGATTGCGTCTTTCACGCGAACGGCAGCATCTCGCATTGCCTTCGTGTGTTGAGCTGTCGTGAGTTTTGCCGCTTCAGCTTTTTGAAGTGCGTTGGGATCGTTGCTCATCTAATCCGTTCCCTTCCTGGGCCGCTCGGCGCGAAGCGGGGCGGCGCATAATCGCTATTCGAAACCCATGCAAAAATGATCGCGCCCGCTACAAGGGCTGAGCGCGAGCGGCATCCAATTCCGAGCCTGGACGCCGAAAATCGTAAAATGGCTCACAAGCCAATCGCCCATCAGGTCCCCCGCGAAGCGCGAGGTTACAACCGGACGCTGACCGGGGACTTACAGGACGGGCCGAGCCGGCAAGAAAAGCGCGTGCGCTAAGCTTGCCCCCGCCCTTTGATCTCCATCGGGCGGGGTTTTTTATTTATTCGCCTCAGCCCTGCCGAGCCGGTCCTCAGAGGGAGGGATGCTGTTGCGGCTGGTTATGGGCCGGGCAAACCCTCTCCGGGTTCCGCATTAACTATTTCGAAAGGTGGTCCGTTTTGACCAGATGTCGAGGGAAAAGCGTGGAAAGCTATTCCTCATAACGGCACGTACCGGTGACTGCGAGTGTTGTGCTCTCGCCTGATGTAGGGGGACTGCATCATGATCACGTTTCACAGGTCGCCATGTCCAAAGTGCAAAGCAATGATGTTGCTGGCACGGATCAAACCTGGTCCCTCCTCGGACTTTGACATCCGAATATTCGAATGCCCCGCTTGCGATCGCTTTCATGAGCGCGCGGTCGCGCTGATCGATCCGATGAAATCCCGCGAAACTGCGAGTTGGCTGCGGGGCGAATTGCGAGCGCCAACGTAAGGCCGCCTCAGTTGGGACCGCCCTTTGCCGAGTCTAGGAGGCCCGCTGGTGCGGGTTTGGCCGCGGGCTCCGATGTTATCCGGATGGGACCTGAAAACGAATCCGAGGCTCTGAAAAAGCCGCCGCTGGGGGTGAACAGCGACGGCTCACTGGTCACCACCAGAAGGTCTGGACCAGCGCGATACATGACCGCCTGAGGGTCTGGGGAGAGTGCGCCGGAATAGTTAATTGATGGTTAAGTTGGGAGCGCGGGACCGAAGCCCCCGCGCCTGGTCGCTGGCGACGACTGGCCAGGATAGGCGTTTGCCGATTCCAGGAAGGGCCCCGTGGTCCGGGTTCGGTCGGTGGGGCGGCGGAGGAGTGCCGCTCAATCCCGGCCACCGCATGGGCTCGCCAGCGCTACCTGATTGCGGCGAAGCTTTAGGCCTGGCGCGAACGAATTAACTCGCGCTCGAGACCCCGGGAGGCGCATACTTGCATAATCACCGCTCCGCCTCCTAGGCATTACCGGTGACAGAGAGTGTTTCGCTCCCGCCTATCTCTCGAGGGAAGCGTCATGTCCCAGTCTCAACGCCTGTCGTCCGTCCTTCCATTCGCTCCAATTGGCCGCCGCCCCGCCTGTCCGATGTGCAAGGCCTCGATGATGCTCGTCAGTATCGAGCTGGCAGGCCCTGGCGACGACTTGCATACGTTTAGATGCGCCATGTGCAATTGCCTGCTTAAGACCCATGCCGCGCATGAAGATCCGATGAAGTCCAAGGGTCTTGGCCGCTGGCTTCAAGGCGACTTGCACCCGCCGAGGTAAGGCGCACCACGAGTGAACCGACGGCCTCGCCGTGACTCTAGGAACGCCGCTGGTGCGGGTTTGGCCGGCGGGCCCCCGGAGTGCCGGCCGATCGGCGCCAGCGCATGGGCGAGTCCGGCAGCGCGGCCGCGGACGGGCGCGTCTCAAAAAGGGACCCGTCATTGGCGGCGGGTCGCAGTCTAGAGAGAAATGGCAAAGTAAGTCGATTCGCGGCAGAGGGAAACTCTCGCCCATGAAAGAAATAGGGCCGCCCGGCACGAAGCGGGGCGGCCCATAGGGGTTGATTTCCTTCGAGGGCGGTTTAGGAACAAAATCGTTGGTTTTATTGGCGCTGAGGTTGATTCCCTCGGGCCCTGATCTCAAAGCCCGCATCGATCAGTCGCTGGATGACGATTTCCGCGGCCGCCTTCGGATAGTCGTCGCTGTTGAAAAGATCGACGAGCACGTGCTGCGGGGGTGAGCTCGCTCATGTTGGCCGCCTCTCGCCGTGCCAAGCGGCGTAATAGTCCGCCTTGAGCTTCTTCAACATAACCGCAACCTGAAACACCGCGAACATTACCTTTTCGTGCTTTTCGTCCCTGCCCTCAATCGCGCGCTCGGCCATCTGCACTGCGATACTCGCCATGATCGCACAATCGGAGATCCCGCTTTCCAGATCGCGAAATGCTTCGGAGTGGAGCTTGTCGATCTCGTCCTCCGTGATCGACTTTTCAGCGACCGGAAACTCGACGATGTTGGTCATTGCCGCCCCCCTTCGTTGGGCGCCGGCGTTGCATCTTTGGCCTTCACCGATCTGCGCTTTGATTGACGCACCGGATGTGCGGCAAGAAATGCCAAATCGTCAGCGATTGCGCGCTCGATCCGCTCGGGCTTCACGGCGGTATGACGATATTGCCGCCCGGCTAGCGCCGCCTGCTTCCATTTGACCAACGCGCCATCAGGTGCGGGCGTGAGAAGTTGCTTGACGAGTGCTTCACGAAACAGCCTGACCATTGACGGGTGGTCTTTGAAATCAGCGATAGGATGATAGCGGCCCTCGGGTATCTCCATGCGTTGAGCGTGCTCAACCGCACTGTCGAAATCTAATCGCGGTCTCCAATACCGTGTCGCCGCCTCGGCCATTCGCCAGATCTCCTTGCGCTTCTCGCGCAGTCCCCGTTCTTGGCGGTCGTGGACAATGTTTCAGTTGAGGGCCGATCATCGATCATGCGGAAACTGGTCTGACACGATGCGGGGGCATCGCGCGGCGTGGTCGGTGCGGCCGACGGTTGAACGTCGGTGCCGCCCACTAATCTGAAGATCGTCATGACTGCACCGCCTTCCCGGCAAGCAAGGCCTCGATCGCAGCTCGGGCCGCGCGTCGGGCAACGGCGAAATCCTCGATGAGCGGTGCAATTGCTTCGACGATCGCATTCGCGACACGGTCGACGTATTCCGGCGCTGCCAGGATCGCCGGCAGTCCGTCTGCAACATTCGCGCAGAACGTCCCAAAGGCGCGCTCCAGGGCCCGGCGAACGGGATCTCGATCGGCAGCCCTGGCGCGCCAGCTTCCCCTAGTAGTGCAGCCGCGTAGCGCAACAGGGTGATCAGGCCGGCCAAGGTCGAGGCTTCGGCCCGCATCAGGCATCACGTTGCGACCGCATAGGCCACGCGATCCTTTCCATCGCGGTTAGCAGGATTTTGTAACGACGCCGCGTCGGTTCGATAGGCGCGTTTGTGGGTGGCGTGCTAAACACGCGGGTAGCCTTGGCCATTGGATTCCAACTCCTGGTGGTCTGGGTTAGAGCCGAGGGGAAGTTGACGCTTCCCTTCGGCTCGCTCATTTGATATATGTGAAATACACGAAAGTCAATTAGGCATATGCGAAATGATTGGACGGCCTGAAACCCACCCCGTCAAGAAGGTCATCGGCTTCACCGAAGAGATGGTTGATGCTGTGGAAACCTGGCGAGCGAAGCAGAAGCCGGTACCAAACCTTTCCGAAGCCATCCGCCGGCTGGTCGAGCTCGGGCTGAAGGCGAAGGGGAAATAGCCCGAGCGCGCGATTTGTCTCGCTATCCCCGGCCAAAAAGCGCAGCCTTCGCTGCGGGGCCTCATAGGGAGGTCAAGATGAACATAACCGACAGCAAGGGACCTCACGTCGGGGTGGTGAGCTTATCGGCCGATCGAACGCCAACAGAGATGCGAGAACTGGAGGCGATGGCCGCGAAGCTGCTAAAGACTGCCCGCAAGCTCCCTGCTGGGCGGGTATGTCACGACATTCTTGAGGAGATCAGGAGTTTCCGTGTGCGGATCGCGGCGCTGAAAGCGATAGGGAAATGAGTGGCCCGGGGATATCACGCGAACGACGATAAAAGCCCGCTCATAGATCTCTTGAACTGCATCGTATGCAAAGAGACAATGAAGCTTGAGAAAAGCGCCCCCGATGCCGAAGGTAAAGACATCATTCAGTATCGTTGCGAGCAGTGCGAGAGAATTGAGCGGGTGCGACTTTTCCGCCGAAGTCGAGATGCGGCGGGCTGAAGGCCAAGGGGAAATAGCCGAGAGCGCGATTCGTCTCGCTATCGTCGCCCAACAAGCGCAGCCTTTGCCATGGGGCACCTCGATAGGAGGTCGGTCGTGGATGGCAAAATAGTCAACAGCAAAGGCGTCCTTGTCGGCGTGGTTGTAGGCGACGAGGTTTTCGGCCTTAAAGGTCAGAAGCTTTACGATCTTAAGGGTTCGAACATTTACAAGTTGAATGGCGACCTAGTGGGCCATTTGTCGAATGCGCGCGGCGCGGAGAAGCGTTTGGACAAAGCGACCGACAAGCTGTTTCCGTCGACCTGATCTCCAATTTGAGGCTGCAAAGCGAGAAGCTGACGCCACGAATCCCGCCGCCCGGCAAGTAGTAAGCCCTCGCGGACGGCTTTCGCGCGGGTCGGCACACCGTTTGCGCTTCTGGCGATCCCGCAATCCGGCAACTAAAGGGGACGACATGAGGCTATATTGTAAAGATGGAGCCAGCCACTGAATACGGGCTCAAACAATCGAGAGTTATTACCGACACCACTTGGGGTGTGCTTGGCCACTCACTTCAATACAAGTGCAGGGCTAACCTCCTAGGGCCGTCGGACGTCGCGGGGATTCCGGAAATTTCATTGTCGCCGCTGGTGTGCGATGAACCTACCGGCACTGAGCCGTGGATATTTTTTCCGAGCAACGCATACACACACGCCTTCCTTCGCGGAGGGCCGCCCAGTAGTGGCCGAGACCCAAACATCTGGATTGCCTACGGCATCTGCACGCCCTTCTAGGTGATGACCCCGCCAGCCATCCCAGCCGGCGCCGCCTTCTCTCGCGTGTCGCCACGGCGCGGTAGGGCGGGGGGCCCCGGCAACCTCGCCGCATGGATCGCTGCCGCCGATTGGCCGAACGGGTGTTTGCCGAGCGGCAGGAACGCGGGCGGCGATACCACAAGCAGCACTTGGCGAGAGCAAAACCATCAAGTACTGCAAGTTATTTTAGTTATTTCCCGTAACTCACTGCAAACAATAGATTATCGAACTCTGCCGAATGTCTCCGATCACTCCGGGGATGACCGAGCGGGGGGCAAGCCGATCTCCCGGGCGCAAAATAGGGTCGCCTGGCCTCGAGGCCGTAGGAAGCCCGCCGGTGAGTCCGCTGCGGCTCCGGTGTCTGATGAGGCGGAAGCGCCGCCAGCAAATCCACGGCCTGTTTCTGAGTCGGCGCGGGGGCGCGCGGATAGCCACGTTGCCGTGCTTGAAACCATCTTTGGGAGAGCGTTTGATCATCGGCAGATCCAACCGAGGACGTAGGTCGGCGGTGGGAATGGCCATGGAGTTCACCCGCGTCATTAGTCCCGTCGCGGACATGGAAATATGGAGCGGGAGCAGCAACGGCTTTTCGTTCGTGATCAGCTATGAGAGCCGCAGCGGTCCCGGCTTTCGCGGACGAACCGGCTTCATGGCGTCCTGGCGTCCGATCCATCATCAGAAAACGAGCGCCATCACGATCGGCGGCTCGCCCTTCAAAACGCTGGCTGAGGCCGAAGAAGCTTGCGAGGCCATGCTAGGCCATCTGACGCGATAGTTATTTGCCGCGGCCACTCACGTCCAGCTCTTAGCTTGCGTTTGCTCGACCTTGGACGCCTCGGCGCGCCACCACAACGCCGCGGCTCGGGCTGAAGGTGAAAAATAGGTTGGATATGGTCAAGACCGCCATGGAATGGCTGCAGCTGCCGCACTGGCTCATGATAGCAGGCACATTGCTGGTGATTGCTGGCCCAATCGGGCTTGTGATCAGCCGCAGGCAACAGGCGAAGGTCCAGGACGATCCGGCCAACGAGCCAAGTCCCGAGCCGCGTCCCCAGCTGCCACCGCTGCCGGATCTTCTTGACTCCCGGCGGCCCCGAAAGAGTCGGCGGTGACGTTAATCGGAGAGAACGCCACCGAGTCCGCCGCCGAACGCTGATCGTTTTGATTGGCTTCACGATATGGCTGACATCGGAACAGGACCGGCCACCAAGCTGCGAAGCACGCTGCCCCCACCGACATTTCCGCTATCCGCAAGTAGCCGCCGCGTTAAAAATCCATCCCCTTTCGGGGCGCCTCGGCGCGTTTCCGGTTGCTCTCGCCACGGGGTTGGCTCAACACTCTGCCGCCTGGTCGATCTCGGACTGAAGGCGAAGGGGAAATAGCCCGAGCGCGAGATTTGTCTCGCTATCCACGGCCAACAAGCGCAGCCTTAGCGCACTCAGTGGAAAGGACCGATGCTCGATCCAACACCCGAACTGCTCGACGAAACGCGGATAAGCCACGTTCAGTTGCCCACGCGCGTGCTAAATGCGTTGGCTGACGCAGGCTTAAGGAGCGTCGGGGAGGTTCGCGAGGCGTCTGACAGAATGTTGCTGAGCCTGCCAGATCTCGGGGCCCGCTCGGTTACACACCTTCGAGAGATGCTCGGCCTTCCGTCGACCGACGGGTTGAGACCTTCGGGCAAAAAGCCCGCCTAGTCTGCCAAACCCTCACGGGCGGCTGGGGTTGCCTAAACTATGAGGTAGAAGAGCATCTTTTGAGCGCGGACGACATAAACTGCGGATGTATCATAGCTTCAACAGTTTGGAGTGGCGTGATGATACTAGGGCTAACAATTCTCTCGATGCTGACGCTAATCGCTGTGGTCGATGTCTACCGCACGTTCTATCATGGCGCAAAATCGTAACAGACATTGGACCCCTGAGGATGACATTCGCTTGTGCGAACTTTTAGCCTCGCGCGTCTCATTCTCTGTTATCTCCGTCGAGTTTGGACGGAGGGGCTGCGGTTAAGGCGCGTGCGCGAAAATTTCGACGAGAGCTTGAGCCTCACCCATCGGCCTCTCAAAATACGCAAGACATCGATCGGCGAGCCAGGCAATCCTGGACAGAGCAGGATGTTCGCACGCTTAGGGATCTATCAATGACCGAGACCGTCGAACTCATCGCCAAGCAGCTAAATCGCTCCGTCAATTCGGCTAGGCTCAAAGCCTTTTGGTTGAGATTGCCACTTGGACGGCGCTGAGACAGCGGCTCGCAGCCGGCGTGGCCGCGAGCTCGTCACGCTTGAGGATGCCCGCTGTTCTGCTCATTACTTGAGCTTGCCGGAACCCAAGTCTCGCGCTTGGATAGCTGCGCGGGTCCTTGGCGTGACACCTAGATCCTCCGTACCCCCCTAGCCTCAGGCCATCCATCCGTAGCCCCTGCCGGTCTCTTCCGGATCCGGTGGGGGTTTGTTTTTCGGTGTCGGCCTTTTGCTCGTCGGAGTGGGCGAATGGATATGCAGGCCGCAGCGGACAGAGGTTATTCGGGGCCCTGATCCGGAAACATACATCACCCATAGAAGCAACCCCTGGAAGCCGAAGCCACTCGGCATTTGTTTTTTTGGAGAGACGCGTTCAGTTTTTCGTTCGAAGCTTGAGGTCGGGAAATCTTGTCATCGAGAATTAAAAAGCTCGGAGCAGAGGCTCCCATCCGAGCTGGCGAGACGTGCTTGGCAGATGCAGAAATTTTTGCAACCGGCAAAATCATTGACCAAGTCTGGCGACCGCAAAGGTGCTAGTGGCCGAGTTGACGACGCGAAATGCAAACGTATTCTATGAGCCAATAACCTCCAGCAAAGCTGGAGGTTTGATTGGGAACCGCCAAAGGCGGTTTTAAGGGATGTTTGGACGATTGATTGGATTTTGGACTGCTGAAATCTTCAGCTCAAACTGCTCCAATTGCCGATCGGCCAGTTCTTGGTTTCTGAAAGTAGGCCCGGATCACTTCCTCGTTCTGGTCAACGGTCGTCACAAAGTACCCGCGCCCAGAATTTGTGGCCCAGAAAATTCCGCATCTTGCGTTCGACATTCTGCGCGATCCATATCGAGCTCTTCCCTTTCATGTATTCGATGATCTGCGCCACCGAATATTTGGGAGGTATCGAGGGTACTTGGCGTTCCCCAAGGAGACTTCATGACTTCATTCCCGCAGCTGTAAAACTTCCTGTTTTCGCCCCGCCATAGGCGGGGGCTTAGCAGGTTTGGTTAGGTCTTGCGCACGCTTTGAATAAACCAGTCGTGCTTGTCTCTTCAAACGAAACTGATGTGCCTTTCGACCTTCACCATATCCGCGTTATTTACTACGATGTGAACGATTGCCACAGGTGCTCTGGTGCGCGATGTCCGTGACCGCTGTTCGGCGCATGGGTGCACTTGGGGCTCACAGGGGGTCTCGCGAGCGGCCGGAGCGCACTTTATACGACGTGTCGGCACGTCTGCGATTTGGTCGCTATCGCCGGCCCCATGATGGTGGCGCCGCGCACACCGGGGCCGGCGTACGCAAACCTTCAATGGAGGAAACCGCGCGAAAGGATGCGTCATGCGGTGCGGCGTGGGTTATCGAGAATTGAGCATCGCACGTAACTTCGATTTCGTAGCCGGGGGATTTTCGAAGAACCTCAGCCTCGAAGGCATGCACAACTTTGGCGTTATGGCACAAGCCGGCGACGATGAACCAGACAAGCTGCTGAGAGCGAGCGAATGCCGAAAGCGCCGTCAATCCCCGAGCTGCAACGGGATTCGGGCTACGGCCCGTGAGCTAATCGCGTTAATTTGGATGGCGACCAGCTCGATGGCGCGTGGCGGCGAAGAGGCGATTAAGGTCGTCGATGCATGGGTCCCGCCACGGGAAAAGTAGGGGCAGATGCTCCCCTTCTTCTGACCGCACGCAACGAAGCCGATGCCCCTGATGCCCTTCTGCGCGTCAGATGCCCTGTTGCGAATTTCTCCGAAAGGCATACGGTTGATCGCGGCGAAGTCGCGCCTGCGATGCGGATGATTCGCTCGATTCCGCTTGCCGGAGGTAGCACCACAGTGCTCAAGCCGGACGGCTACCACGTGATGCTTCTTGAAACCCGTCAGCCGTTCGGCTGGCGAACGGGTCACGTGGTCAATCGCCTTCCAGAAGGCAGGAACAATCGAAACGGAGGTGAACGTCCGTAAACTTCCCTGAAGCAGCGGAAGGGGAAAACAGCCTGACCAAAAAACCTCTGACTTGTGGGCCTCCGGGTATGCTGGCGCTCAAGTGCAACAAGAAATCATCAATAAGGAGGAAACGACATGAAGAATTTCACGAGACGCAAGCCTTCGTTGCGAGCCGCAATGCTCGCAACCGTTGCTGCGGTCGCAACGATCGCAGCGCTGCCGGCAAAGGCGGCTGATGAGGTCACTCCCGAGCGGCTGCTCAATGCCGACAAGGAGCCCGGCAACTGGCTCCATCACCACAAGAATTTTTCCGCCACCCGCTTTTCCAGCCTTTCAGAGATCAACAAGGGCAATGTGAAGAACCTCAAGGTCGCATGGACCATGCACCTTGGCGGTGTCGAGGGCGGCGGCATCTGGACGCATGGCGGCCTCGAAGGCACCCCGATCGTCGAAAACGGCATGATGTACGTCACCGACGGATGGGGCTCGGTCTACAAGATCGACACCCAC
Organism: uncultured Alphaproteobacteria bacterium; assembly: GCA_963822795.1. Taxonomy (GTDB): domain Bacteria; phylum Pseudomonadota; class Alphaproteobacteria; order Rhizobiales; family Xanthobacteraceae; genus Bradyrhizobium. Next base: position 187,142 of record CAWGJM010000038.1, on the reverse strand, counting down.
GGCGGCAAAGGCACGCTGCTCTGGAAGATGGATCCAAAGACCGACCATGACTGGGCGGGCGCCGTGGCCTGTTGCGGCGTCGACAACCGCGGCGTGGCACTGTGGGGCAATCTCGTCATCTCGCACACGCTCGACGGCAGGCTGATCGCGACCAACAAGGACACCGGTCAGGTGGCCTGGCAACGCCAGGTAGCCGATCCCAACAAGGGCGAGGTCATTACCGGCGCACCGCTGATCGTAAAGAACATGGCCATTACCGGCGTTGCCGGTGCGGAATACGGAATCCGCGGCTGGCTCGCGGCGACCGATCTCTCAAGCCAGAAGGAGGTATGGCGCACCTATACGATACCCGGCAAGGGTGACCCGGGACACGAGACCTGGAAGGACGAAAGGAACTCTGCCGCAGCCGGCGGAGGTTCGACGTGGGTGACCGGCAGCTATGATCCGGCAACCAACACCCTTATCTGGGGCATTGGCAATCCGGGCCCGGACTGGGACAACGAATATCGGCCCGGCGACAATCTCTATACCGACACTTCGCTGGCGCTCGATGCCGATACCGGGAAGATCAAATGGCATTATCAGCACACGCCCAACGATCCCTACGACTACGACAGCGTGGCGGAAAATGTGCTGGTCGATATCCCCGGACCCGGTGGTCCGCGGAAGCTCGCGCTCGAAGCGGATCGCAACGGCTTCGCCTACGCGGTAGATCGCACCACGGGCACGTTCGTCTGGGGCCTTCCGTTCGTCAAGAAAGTCACATGGACCAAAGGCCTCGATGCGGAGACCGGCAAGCCGATCGAGTATGACCCGAACAAGCCGGTGCAGACCTATATCGCGGCGGTGACGCCAAGCCGCACCAACTTGGAAACCGACATCTGCCCCGGCAACATGGGCGGCAAGAATTGGCCGCCGACGGCCTACAATCCGGATCTGAAGCTTTGGTACATTCCCGTAATCGAGAGCTGCAATCGCATCAAAGTCGAGGTGATGACGCCGGAAAAACTGAAGCCGCGGGAGTTCTGGACCGGCGGCGGCCCGAGCCAACCGGTTCGCATCACGGGCAGCGTCACGGCGATCGACGTGACGACCGGCAAGATCGCGGGCAAGTTTGAAACGCCGTTCCCAAATCTCGGCGGCGTTCTCGCCACCCCCGATCTGGTATTCTCCGGTCAGCCCTCAGGCGAGGTGATGGCGATTGACGGCAAGTCGCTGGAGAAGCTCTGGGAGTTCAACACGGGCGGCGGTGTGAATGCCCCACCGATGACCTTCTCCGTCGACGGCAAGCAATATGTTGCCATCCTCGTCGGGTTGGGCGGCGCCTGGGACAAGTGGTTCATCGATGCAACGCCCGAACTGAAGCGGATGCAACCGGGATCGATGCTCTACGTGTTCTCGCTCTGACGCATCGCGAGCGGGCGTATCGGATCTTGAACCTTGCGCCCGCTCGCTCCGAATGAGCCAGAAGGCAAAATGACACGACTCAACAGGCTCCCTGCGGGAACGATCGTTGCGTTCGTCATCGTCGCAACCGCGGCAATGACGGCAAGTGCCGCCGCACAGTCGGCGGATCCCACCGACGCCGGTAAGGCCGTTTTCAAGCGCGCCAACTGCTTTGGGTGCCACAAGTGGCACGGCAACGGCGGCGGTGGCTACGGCGGCGATGCACTGTCGCTGCGTAAGACCCAGCTGACGCGTGAACAGATCATCGAAACCGTGGGATGCGGCAGGCCGGGAACCGGCATGCCGTTCTTTACACGCGGCGCCTATGACAGCGTCAAATGCTACGGCATGAATCGCGAGAACATAGGAAGTCACATGCCGCCAGAGGCAAACACGTTCCTGCGTCCCAGCGACGTGGAAGCCGTGGCGGACTATGTCAGTACCCATATCACGGGCAAAGGCGAACCGAACTACAGCGAATGCGTCGACTTCTTCGGCGATACATCGCGTGTCTGCGATATCTACAGGACGCAGCAGCAGCCGACCGTCAGCCAAACAACAAACTCGGGGCAATCGAAATGAGACCCCGGACCAAACTGGCGATGGTGGCGGGTGGCGTTCTGTTGGCGGCATTGCAACAGGCTGCCGCACAGGATTTCTCCGGCAACGACCTGCGCGACATCAGGATTGGAATAGCGGTCGCCGACCTGCCGTCCGCCGGCTACGCGGACTTTTCTTGCGCGGTCGATGCCGACCGTAAGCTTTCGGGCTGGTCGGACTGGCGCGACTGTCCCGCAGGCGCCGACGGGCTGCGGGCGCTCCGGTTTGGCTACGATCCGGCGACGAGCCGGAATGGCACCGTTGTGGCGGGTCATCCGGCCATCCTGACCGCGCTGATCGACAACGCCGGTACGGTCGCCGGCCTTAAGATCGAGACGGATCCAAAGGCAAGGTTTTATCTTCGCAAGAAGGCATTCCTGTTCGGCCCGCAGGTGAAAGCTCGCTATGGCCCCGACGGATGGACCTGTACGCAGGCCCAGCCCGAAGCCGGCGAACAACCCGTCGGCGGCATCTACGTCAAGGAGAGATGCACGAAATCGATCCAAGGACGCGCGCTCGTGGTCGAACGCAATCTATTCCGTCAAGCCGGTCAGGACGAGAAGAGCTTTGTCGACGAAACGCGGGTCACAATCCTTCGGGCGCGCTCTTAGCGCGGGATGGATTTAGATCGAGTGAGGTGCGAAATCTTCACCAGGCGCGCTGCCTCTGCTCCTCTCGCGGCAGGCGCCTGCTCGTAGAGCGCGTCCGTCGTTGGCTTCCGCGATCACCGCAGCCCCAAGCTTGCGCTGTCCTGGACCCATTCCGACGATTACAAGACCTGGACTTACAAGCTGCGGCCCGGCGTCAAATTCCATGACGATCCCACGGTGAACGCGCCAGCGCTCGCAAGCATCCCTGCCTCCATAGGCGTCGTGCAGTCGCCGACCGCCTGGAAAGCCAAGGGAGACGACTACAGCCGCAACCCCGTCGGCACCGGTCCCTACATCCTGAAATCATGGACCGCGGGCGACCGCAGGGTGCTGGAGAAGAACCCGAATTACTGGAACAAGGGCCATCCTTATCTCGACCGCGTTATCCTGAAGCCCCTGCCCGATGCGCAGTCACGCTTCGCAAGCCTTCAGTCCGGCGAAGTTGATCTCATTTGGGACGACGAATACGACGCCGACAATATTCTGAAGGCGGAGAAAGATTCCAAGCTGACCGTGCACATCTATAAAGGATCGGGCGCTTCGGTCTACGCCTTCAACACCAAGGTCACGCCGTTCGACGACGCGCGCGCGCGGCAGGCGCTGGTGACGGCGCTCGATCGCAAGAAGCTGTCCCAGATTCTCACCAATGGCCTCGCGAGGCCGGCCACCAATCCCTATGGCGACGGCTCCTGGGTCAAGTGCGAGGATGACGGCGCTCTGGCTTACGATGTCGAGAAGGCGAAGGCATTGATCAAGAACTACGGCAAGCCGATCGATTTCAAGATGATCGCGACAGCGACTCCGCGCGGCCGCGCCAACGGCCAGGTGCTGCAGCAGCTCTGGAAACAGATCGGGGCCAACATGGAGATCGAGCAGGTCGATCAGGCTACAATTCCTCCGCGTGCCTTCATGCGGCAGTTCCAGCTCACACCGTGGCGCATCATCGGCACTCCCGATCCCAATGTTCAGATGTTTGCTAATTTCCATACCGGCAGCCCGGCCGCGCTCGCCAGCTATTCCGATCCGGAACTCGACCGCTTACTCTCGAGCATGCCCGCGCCACAGCGGACGTCGAGAAGCGCATCGAGGATTATTGCGCGATCAGCCGGCTGATTAACAAGGAGGCGATCTGGTTCTGGACGTTCCAGAACGTATTACGCCATCTCAACCAGGAGGCCGAAAGGTCTTCCAAAGCTTATAGTGGGGTGATCGACGTCTCTAACGTTTGGTTAGAATAAACGCCCACTGGGATTTCTTGCCAGCAGTGCCATCAACCTGAAAACAGTAAAGCGCTCGCCCCGATGCCAGGCACCGTCATCAGGCGCAAACATGCCTGATCTAGACGGGCCAATGCTTCGATCTCGCCGGATAGGCCATCGATGCGCTGATCCAGCCAGCGCCAGTCGCCTGCCAACTCCTCGATGACACGCAACATGCGTGGCGACAGGGCATCGGTGCGCGTCGCAAGGATGGTGGGCAGTTCCATGCGCAGGAAGCCGATACCCTGGCGCACGGCGATCCCGCGTTCCAGCATGAAGGCGCGAATCTGGTTGGTGACGCCGGTGCGTTGCGACACCAGCCGCTCGCGCACCCGATGCAGCGCCTGCAGATCCAGTTGCTCCGCGGTCTTGGTCGCCACGAACTTCATCGTCGGGCGCTGCACGGCTTCGGCGATCGCTTCGGCATCATTGAAGTCGTTCTTCTGTCCCTTGCTATAGGGGCGGACGTATTTGGCCGGCATCAACCTGGCATCGTGACCAAGCGATGCGAGGTTGCGGCTCAGGTGATGGGCGCCGACGCAAGCTTCCATGTCGATCAGGCAAGGCGGTACATTGGCGAGCCGGGCTTCCACTTGGCTACGCGACCACTTTTGCCGCAGCACGATGGCGCCGCGCGCATCGTGGCCCACGACGTGGAACGAGTTCTTGCCAATATCGATGCCGATCACGGCGATCGCGGTATTGGATGTCTGAGACATGGCGCGCTCCTTGTCTTTGGTGCCCCTTGCCAGCTTAGCTCGCTGGCGGGGCAGGAGCACGGCCGGACCATCCCATCTGCTGCTACTTCCGACGCGTGGACGGCTTAGCCGTCTGACCAAAAGAAATCCTCCCGTCCGAAACAAGGGGATCTCTTTGAAAGGACTTTTGCTCTACTTCTTCGTGATCTTGTAGATCGTGTTCTCGACGTCCGACGAGAAATAGATTGTGCCGGACGCGCCAACGCCGACGCCGGTCGGGATGTTCGGGTTGCCGGGCAGGCCGATCGGCAGGTTGCCCGCGATCTCAGTCACGCTCCCGGTTGCAGGATCGATCTCGACGATGCGCTTGGCGCCAACCTCTGCGACAATGAGTTTGCCATCCGCCGCAAGCGCGACCCCCTCTGGCATCTTCAGGTCCTTGGCGATAACGGTCTTCTGGCCGCCCGCATCGATTTTCGAAACTTGTCCGGAAAAAGCCTCCGTAAGGTAAACCGAGCCGGCGGGGGCCGCGACGAGACCCATCGGCCCGCCCAACTCGCCGATCACGGTAGTGCGTTCCTTGCCATTGTCGCCGCTGACGTGCAGCAGCGACTTGGTGCCGAGTTCGTTGACCAAAAGGCTGCCGTCATCGAGCTTGATGGCGCCATACGGTTCCTTGAAGCCATGCAGCATCTCGATGGTCTTGCCGGTCTTCCGGTCAATGACCTGGACCGAGCCCCAGCCCCGGCTCGACAGAATGACGGTATCCCTGCTGGCGGTGGCGCTCGTCGGGAATTCGAGCATTACGCCGTCCGCAAACATCCGCGCTACTTCGGAAACTTCGCCGGTTGCGCCGTCCACGGTGCGATAGGCGAAGACGTCCGCAACATAGATCGTGTCCTTACCGCCGTCTGAGACGACGCCGATACCGGCAGGCACGGCCAGCTTGCCAGATATCACCTGCTTGGCAGCACCGGTTTCCGGATCGACCTCCTGGATGCCATTATCGGCCATGTTGGATACGTAGATACGGTCGTTGTCGATCACGAGGTTGTCGAGCGAAGGCTTGAGCTGTGCGACGACTTTCTTCGCACCGGTCTTCGGATCGACCCGCACCAATTGGCCGAGCGCGGAATCCACGACCCACAGGTTGCCCCGGGAATCGACCTTGACGGCGGTCGGCACTTTGAATCCGTCGACGACCACCGTGAGCTTTGCCTTGTCGACGTCGACCTTGACGACCTGGCCTTTGAACTGAAGCGGACCGTAGAGCAGATCGTCCGGCCCAAATTGGAAGCCATTGAGGCCGCCCATTTTCTCCAGGATCATGCGCGGTGGTTTAGTGCCCTCGACGTCGATTTCGTACAAAGCGTCGCCAAGGAACACTGTGGTCGCATACAGCCGCCCATCCTTACGGAAGGCGAGCGAGTTGATGCCGGGCAACCCCGATGCGAGTTTCTTGATCGGGCCGTCGTCCTTGCGGGAGTAGAGGTCGCCGGTCCGAAAGCCGGTCCATGCCATGGTGCCGTCAGGGGCGAAGGCCATGTCGTCGGCCATGCCCTCGGGTGGGGGGATTACGATCTTCGCGGTGCCACTATTACTGTCAACTTCATAGAGCGCGGCACCAACGACGCTGCCGGCGAACAATCGTCCACCCTTGTCGATCCCGAGCCCGTGCACGCCGTGGAAAGCCGAGCCGGGAACCAGCTCGGTGACCTCATAAGTTTGCGCCGAAGCATCCATCGCGATGACAGAAAACACCATCGCCGTGACAGCCGTACAGAGCGCGAGCCTGACTATCATGACGCTACCTCCGGATTTTCGTGTGTTGGCTCTTTTGCCGTTCCGCGAAACCAAGCCGGCGCAGATGATAAAAAAGTGCGGGAAAGGAGCGCCGGGAATTGAGAACCTATCCATTCCGAACTGGGCGCCAGTCGGCCTCGAATCGAGGCTGAAAATCGAGATAACGAAAGACTCTTCTGCCTTGTGGGACCGGGGCGACGTTCTCACTCCCCTTGTTGCTTAGTCCTTCCGGCAAGAGAACGGTTCACTGAAAAAAACCCGTTCGAGAAATAGACGTTCTGCCTTTTGGGTCAGATTTCTGCGCGATTGGCTCAAGTTTCGTCATACGGCGCTCTCGTCGAGTATCGTCCGTTCCTGTGCAGGTTTTCGGACGCCGGCATGACGAGGCTATCCACGCGCTGCAGCCGCCGGCGTCCGAAAAGCGCCAAGGCACGAAGTCGCGGGAAGTATGGCACCCGGCGGTGCAGCGAGTGCTATGGGGATCGTATGTTGGTGGCGATCTCGATGGTGGACGCGGCGCCAGCACGAGGCGACGTGCATGCGCAGGTGAGCCCAGGAGAGTGCAATGGACATCTCGGCGGGCATACGGAATTCATCAACGGTCGGTTGGTGAATTGATGGGCGGCATTGGTTCGAGAGGTGGCAAGCCGCATGGCAGAATGCTTCCACAACTTTAGCGTTTTGGCATGAAGGTTGCTAACTAGTACATTTAATTTCTTGGCTTCTGTAAATTCAAATGGTTGCGCGTGGCAGAGACAGCACATCCGACAACCATTGCGCGAATGATCGGTCGATCTGTGTTCGGTGGCATGGTGTGAATCAATTTCTTGCGAGGAGAAATATCCACGGCACATTCAAGCAAACTGGTTTGCGCAATTCGTCAAGACAACTTTTGTCATTGCGTAACGGGCGGGATCGATGTGACTCGCCGCATCAGGGTGCCGGCCCGCAGATGATCCTTGCTGCTCTTGATCATGCGTTGCGCGCCGACGATACATGAGCTGATCGTGTTGACCTTGCCACCCGCCATCGCTGTCCTCTCGACCGGCTGCCGGCCTCTCGGCTCTTGCTCCCGCGCAGCGGGCTGGAGCGCAGCGACTTCGTGCCTCGGCACAAACGCGAAGTGCCGGTTGCGGCGCGCAATGTCCGAAAAAGCAGCGCAACTTGCTTGGAAACCGCGGGGGGGGCGAATCGACGGTTCGTCGGGCTCGCTCGATCGGAACGTCACTCAACGTGAAGGTGCAATCGATCAGCTCGGCCGGACGCTACATCAATTCGCTTTTTACGGCGTCAACTCCCGCCTGGGCGCACTGCTCGTCCTGGTCGGACGTGCCGCCGCTGACGCCAATCCCACCGATCTGCACCTTGTTCGCGGTCATGATTGGAAGACCCCCGGCAAAAGTAACGATGCCCGGAAAATTGGCGATGCCGGGGATTACGCCGGGTTTCCCCTCCTTGCCGAAGGCCAGCTCGCTGAACTGGCGGGTCGAAAAGGGAAAGTTGGCCGAGGTCACAGCTTTGTGCTGGGCAACCTGGACACTTCCAAGATACGCCCCGTCCATGCGCTCGAACGCGATTAGATTTGCACCATCGTCCACGACAGCGATGTTCATTTTCCAGCCCTCCTGCTTCGCCTTGGCTTCGCAGGCCGCTACCATTTTTTTCGCCACATCGAGGCTAAGGGCGGGCTTGGTCTCCGCCGCCATAGCTGCCGGGCAGCAGATGACCAGGCAAACGACCAACGCCAACGAACCCCGAACGCGCCGAGACGTTTCCATCTCCACCTCCCTATGTTGATGGCTCTAAAGTCGCGCATTCCACTTGGGAGCAACAAACTACACGCGATTGAGATCGTCTGCAATCACGAGAGCGCTCTCCTGCTTCGGTCAAGCGCCCGATCCGCTGGAGGTAGCGGAGCCGACTAGCTTCCCCGCCTATTACCCACAATTCCCATTGGTGCGCCAAGACGTAGCCGTCGGCTGACGGCGGCGCTCGTGGCCGGTCGATGATTGCGGGTCAGTTCACTTCCGCGTTTGACCCAATGTATGGTCCGGCCGCGCGTTGCAAGAACTCGTTCGTCGTTAACTCCCGGCTTGGTGGAAGGTGCACTTCGTCAGCCGAACCAGTCGCGACCTGTTACGGTCAGCTACGTTGACCGAACCGCACGAACTGATCCGAAAGCGCAGACGAGGTGGCGTTCTCCATCGACTCGGTCTGCTGGGGGTGTTTAATATTGGACGAGAGACCCGAAAGAGGTCCCGAAGCAAACAGACACATTCATTGGCTCATCATAGGGAGAAACGAAATGTCTTTCGTCGCGCGACGATTGGCGGCGTTTTCGACCGCCATCATTTTGCTAGCTGCTAGCGAAAGCAGCGCACTTGCCCAGAAGAAATACGATACCGGCGCGACTGACACCGAGATCAAGATCGGCAACATGATGCCCTATAGCGGGCCAGCGTCGGCCTACGGCGTCATCGGTAGAACCGAGGCGGCCTATTTTCGCAAGATCAACGCCGAAGGCGGTATTAATGGCCGCAAGATCAACTTCATTTCCTACGACGACGCCTACAGTCCACCGAAAGCGGTCGAGCAGGCGCGCAAGCTGGTCGAGAGCGACGAGGTTCTGCTGATCTTTGGTCCGACTGGCACGCCGTCCAACACCGCCATTCAGAAATACATGAACGGAAAGAAGGTGCCGCAGCTGTTCGTGCAGACCGGTGCGACCAAATGGAATGATCCGCAGAATTTTCCGTGGACCATGGGCTGGCAGCCCAACTACCAGAACGAGGCACGGATCTACGCGAAATACATTCTGAAGGAAAAACCGAACGCCAAGATCGCCGTCCTCTACCAGAACGACGACTACGGGAAGGATTATCTCAAAGGCCTGAAGGAGGCCCTCGGCGACAAGACTGCATCGATGATCGTCGCCGAGGACGCCTATGAGGTGGCCGAGCCGACCATCGACTCGCACGTCGTCAAGATGAAGTCGCTAAGCGCTGACGTATTCGTCGACATCACCACCGCGAAGTTCGCGGCGCAGGCCATAAGGAAGGCGGCCGAGATCGGCTGGAAGCCACTGCACTTCCTCAATATCGTCAGCACCTCCACCGGTGCCGTGATCAAGCCGGCCGGCTTCGAAAACGCGCAGGGTATCATTTCCGTAGCCTTTCTGATGGACCCGCTCGACCCGCAATGGAAGGATGATCCTGGTATGAAGGCGTTCGACGAATTCCTCGCCAAGGATTTCCCCGAAGGTAATCGAGCCGATAGTCTGGTGGTGACGGGCTACAATGTGGCCCAGACGCTGGTTCAAGTGCTGAAGCAGTGCGGCGATAATCTCACGCGCGAGAACGTCATGAAGCAGGCCGCAAACCTGAAGGACTTCAGGACCACCAACCTGCTGCCCGGCATCAAGATCAACACCAGCCCGATCGATTTCGCACCGATCAAGCAGGTGCAGCTCCGGAGGTTCAAGGGCGAGCAATGGGAGCTGTTCGGGCCCATGCTCAGCAGCGAAATCGGGGGCTAGAGCGTTCTGTTCGATTCATAGCAACGGACAGCCCCGGCGCACTGATCCGCACCGGGGACAGAGACAATCATTGGCCGACGGGGGAAGCCGACAGCATCCGGATTTCCAATTCCCACTCTCGCGAACGTTCACTGCATTTGACGAAGTCCTGGCGCACGTCGGTTTTGGCACGTTTGCGACATGCCGACCGCATTGAACGATGTCCGCTCTCAGGGGTGACCTGGAGGACATCCGCTCAGAGTGAGTTCTTCCGACTTTGACCCGGTCATTCTCCTAGACAGGCTGTCTCGTCTGGGGGATGATGTAACGTTGCGCGAACCGGGGCGCCGCCATGGACGTCGGAGGTTGGCTGCGGAGGCTTGGCCTCGAACAATATGAGGCGACGTTCCGCGAGAATAAGATCGACGACACGGTCCTGCCGAGTTTGACGGCCGAGAACTTGAAGGATCTTGGTGTCGGATTTGTCGGAGATCGCCGCAAGCTGCTCGACGCCATGCTCGATGATGATCGGCTGAACGCTGCGGTGTCTCGTGTTGGATTTGGTCCCACCGTGGCGTTGGATGCACGTCCGCTCTTGAGCGCATTACGGATTGAAGTCAGACATCGCACTATGTCCGAGAAGTGCCACATCCGGACATCCTCCAGCTGCCGTCCGAAAAAAATTCGCCTCATCGGGCGCCCGACAGTAGCGACGCCTCGCGGCCGGAAGTCGCACCTAGAACGGCTCTGATACCCGGCACCCGACCGGCCACATGGGCAACGGCAAAAGCTGCGACCGTCCCCAGCAGAGACACGACCGTAAACTTGGCGAAAGCGACCAGCAAAACGTTCGTCATTAGGGATTGCAGCGCGACGACGATTGCAGGGTGTAGGACATACGCGCCGAAGCTCGCCGCAACCGTCCGCTCAAGCAGGCGATTGGAACGATCGAACAGTTCACGGAAGGCGATGATGAGTCCAACAGAAAGCCCGACGGCGATGACCGTCTCCCAACTGCTCCGGATCAATGACGGCAGGCCGCCCCCGCCGATTGCCATCAGTTCCGACCACGGTCCGAACGCGTAAGCAACGTAAATGCCGCCGGACGCGATCCCACCGACGGCGAGCCAGATCAACCCGGCGGCCATGGGCATTCCGCGGAACCAGTCGCCGCGATACGCAATGACGCCGGCAGCGAAGAACGCCACGTATTGCGGCAGATGCGCGGGCTCGGCAGGCATGATCCAAAGGAACGGCACCCATTTATCGATAGGGTACCAGATACGCACAAGCCATGTGATCAGCGCAAGCGCCACTATGAAGGAAGCAATGCCAGCGTGACTGGCCAAAGGCACTTTCCTCGGAGCGACTTCGAACAATCCAGAAATTTGGCGCAAAGCCGTGTAGGCAAAACAATACAGCAACAGATGTGCGACGAACCACAAATGCAGATAGATCGGCTGCCAGCCTCGCTCATAAAGGCCTTCGAAGAATTGCAGCGGTGCTGGCAGTCCTGCAAGCATATAAACCACCGGCAGGTGCAGCAGCAAAACGAGGCTTACGAGGGGAATGCCGATACGCAGCCATCGCCCCCTGAGAAAACCGCGCGCGCCTTTCCGATCATAGGACGGCGGAACGAAATATCCGGCGAGTAGAAACATCAATCCCATGCCGAACGCCGCATTGGCGGTATAGAACGGAGTGAACCAGTCGCTTTGCGCGCGATCATGCACGGGCCAAAAACCACCGGTAGGCCCGTAGGCTTGAGCGGCGTGATGGATGATGACAAAAACGATGGCTGCAATACGCAGCGCGTCGATGAAGACCAGCCGCTTCTCCTCGGGGTCGTGCAGAGAATTAGCTTGCGAAGCCATGCTGAGCGTCGGAGCCTGGAATGAAGGCGCATTTACTCTGCCGGCCGGCCGAAACCGCGCATTGATGCACATCAAACGTTGAAATCAACGCAGTGCGATCCACGCCGCCGTCGTGTTCGCTCGCGCCCCTTTCTGTCCGCGCCCGCCCCGAGAGCCCAGGGGCAGCCGGCAAGATGGGAGCTAGGTTGGCTGCCCACCCGATGTCGGCAGCGGGTCATTCGCGTCGTCTTGACCGTTAGCCCCTCACTTCCGGTCTGCCCCGATCAACGGACATACTCGGGGGATCGTCGGCATGTCGCAAAGGTGCCAATGAACAAAATCGGAAGTCCGCCAAATGTCTAGATCCTCGTCGAGCAAAAAAGAAAGACCGCCTCGCGGCGGTCTCTCCAAGTCTAACCGATGTTCGATCAAGCAGCTCGCTTGAACGCTTCCCGCGCAGCCTCATTGGCGCGATCGAAGGCAGTGCGCGTTTCCGTCAAAGCTGCCATGAGTGCGGACCATGACTGGGTCCCCGCCTGGCTCAACTTCTCGAGTTTTTTCTCCGCCTCGACTGCATCGGCGTTCATACGCTTAACGGCGGCGTCGATATCGCTCCGACGCTCAGAAGCGAATTTCTTGGCATCGCTGCCAAGCTTGTCAGCTGCTTCGCGCCACGCTTTCAATTGGGCATCGGCTTGAAGCTTGAACGTCGCCTGCTGGTGCTCGATTTGCTTGCCGAAGCTTTCGACATATTTCTTGACCTCGGCCTCGAACAAGCGCCAGTCAGCCTCTAGTTTTGCTTTTGCCTGGATCCAGGCGGCCTCGTTAGCTTCCGACTGCTTCTTCATGGTGTCGCGGAAGTCATCACGCTGCTTGCGCAGGTCAGCAAGAACCTTCTTGGCCTTGTCGCGGACATCGGCCTGCACCTCGGCAGCCTTGCCCTCAAGCGATGTCACCGTTGCGTCCATTTCGTCGAGACGCTCCTTGGCCCAATTTGTAAAGAAGTGGATATTGCTTTGCGTAACCATTTGCTCGTCTCCATGAATGTCGAATGGTGCCGCCCCATGTTGCTGATTAACAAGCCGCGCCAAGCTATTTTTGATGTAAGTCAATATCAAACCTAAGATTGGTCCGCGGTCTGACCGGACTTCACCCAAGAAGTTGCGAGTTCCGAAATGGGTCATTAGCTGACGTACCGGCCCTCCCGACCACAAGCACCCTCACTACGTCAGCTCGTCGAGTAACGCCTTGGTCTGCTTCAAATCCAACGTGTCAAAGCCCTTGGTGAACCAGCCGTAGACCGGAGCGAGAAGGTCTCGGGCCTCATCCCGCTTCCCTTGCTCGCGCCACAGCCGCGCCATGCTCATGGCCGCGCGCATTGATCGTGAGCGCGGTCACATGCAGCTGTCCGATCCAGGGCGGCTCGAACTCTGGCCGGAACATCACGATCAAGAGCACGCGAAGGCTCGCGATCCGGTCCACCGAGCGACCGAGCGATTCCAGGCTGGTGGGGTCGCCCCAGTGCGCGTCCTCCAAGATCATGAGCATGGGGCTGGAGCGCGCCAGGGTTTCCAATTGTACAGCGAGCGCCTCCAGCGTCTTCTGCCGGCGCTGTTCGGGAACAAGCTCCAGAGCGGGGTAGCGTCCGTCGTTGGGAAGCGACAACATCTAGGCCAACAGCGCCGCGTCCTGCCTGGACGTCGAGGTCTGGGCCAGCAGGGCATCGAGCTTGTCGAGCTTTGTTTGCGATGTGTCGCCGTGCGCAAATCCGGCGGCAAGTTCGAACCGCCCGATGAGCGGATAAAACGCGCTGTCCGTGTGCTGTGGCGAGCAGAAATAACGCAACCGCGTGTGTGGCTCCGCCGCGATGGCCTCCATGAGCGCTGCGGAGAGCCGGGATTTGCCGATCCCGGCCTCACCGGTTAGCAGCACCACCTGGCCTTCGCCGGTCTTGGCTCTCGCCCAGCGCCGCAGGAGCAGCTCAAGCTCTTCTTCTCGTCCGACGAGTGCAGTCAGGGCGCCCGGGTGCATCGCCTCGAAGCGGCCCTCGACAGAACTTGCCCACAGCACCGCGAAAGCTGTCACCGGCCCGGCGATTCCCTTGAGCTCCTTTGGCCCGAGGTCCCGCAGCTCGAAGAGATTGCCCAGCAGCCTGCGGGTGGCCTCGGCAATGACGACCGTGTTCGGCTCGGCGATGGCTTGAAGGCGTGCCGCAAGGTTCGGTGTCTCGCCCACAATATCGTGCTCCTGCGCTTCGCCGGACCCGACAAGATCCCCGACGACCACCATCCCGGTGGCAGCCCCTATCCGCACTTGCAGGGGCTCAGGAGCCGGGACCGTGGCGACCGCATCGATCAGCGCGAGGCCGGACCGAACTGCACGCTCGGCGTCATCCTCATGCGCTGCTGGGAAGTCGGCGACGCCGAGCATCCCAAGGTGTTCGCCGATCAGGAAGCTGCGCAGGCGGGGGGGCGTGCATTGATCCGCACGGCTACGATGCAGGCAAGAAGCGGCACATTCTTGTCGACACAGTAGGTCTCCTGCTCTACGCCAGTTGCTTGCCTTGAGCCTTGGCCCGCTTGAGGCCGAGCTTGACCCGCTGTCGGATCATGCTGCGCTCGAACTCGGCGAAGGCTCCGGTGATCTGGAACATTAGCCTGCCTGTTGGAGTGGTGGTGTCGATGTTCTGCTGATCCAGATACAGGTCTACACCACAGGCTTCGAGGGTCTGGACACTGTTCAGCAAATCGATGAGCGAGCGGCCCAGGCGATCAATCGACCAAGCCATGACGATATCAAACTGACGGCGGCAAGCCGCGTTCAACATCTTGTCCAAGCCGGGCCGTTTATCCCGTCCTTTGCTGCCGCTTACGCCCGCGTCGCTGTAGGTCTCTACGACTTGCCAGCCGCGCCGTTCCGCGATCTGGCAAGCTCGCGGGTTTGGTTCTCCAAAGTCTGATGGTCGGTCGAAACTCGGACATAGAGGGCCGCCCGTTTCACCTTGTCCGTCATAGATGCGCTCCGCTTTGAGGGTTAATCCATACGAAAAACATGTGATTGTTGTATGGCAGCAACGGCCTTTTCAAACCCAATGTTCGTGCGGGTTTCTGATGTCTCTGCCAGAGGGGTTTGTTGTATGGGGGAAGACAAAAAGGGGGGCCGAAGCCCCCCATCGTGTTCTAGCGCAAGATACGTTCGCGCCGCGCCTGGGCCTCTTCCTGGCTGATCAACGGCGCGGCGATATACTCCACAAGAAACCGTTCGCCGTAATCTTCGGCTGCTTGTTCCGTTTCGAACGGTCCGCAAAATTCAACGCCGTTAATGATGTCTCCTTCGATCACGATGTATTTCATTGTTGCGCTCCCGCCTCGGTGATCGAAACGATCTTGGCCTTATCGGCAGCCGCTCTCTCAGCGAACTTCTTAGCGAACTCGCCAGCTTCTTCTTTGGTCAGAGGGCGGGTTTGGGATTTGTGAAAAAGTCGGAGCGCTCCGACCTTCGTTGCATGTTCCCCTTCCATGGGGCGCAAGCCTTGGGCAACCCATTTGTTGAATGTCAAAACATCGACGTGGGGCGTGACAGTGCCATACGTCTTCTTGAAAGCTTTGACGGTCTTCCATTCATTCTCTGCCGCCTTGTTATTGGCAGCCTTGACAGGCACAGCCTTAATTAAGGGCCGCGCCAGTTCCGCTTGTAGATCACTGATGATCTTGGACATCTCTTCAGGAGAGAACGTTGCGGGACGGGGTTCGACGGTGGGGCGCTTTGCCATTGGGCATCTCCGATGGATGGCGTTGACCGATGACGGCGGGTCGATGCCGTTCGGCGCTTCCCATTCAGGCGATGTGCAAGGCGCATCCTGCGTGTTACGTGCCCTCGGGCGAGACCGTGTCCGAAGGACACGACAACGTGTCTTGCAGTCCGTCTCGTGCGGTGCGGGCACATACATGCAGGCGAGCGGCGATCGGCCCGTCCCATTCAGGCGTATGCGATCACGTGCATCGCGCGGCTCGCGCATCCCGGGCGAGACGACGATAAGATCGTGAAATCGTGACTGGACATCGGCCCTCGCTCAAGGCGCGGCGCATGACGCAGGCGAGCGCGCTGGTGCGTTGGCTTGAGCCGCCTTGTTACATCCGCAGGCAAGCAATACACCGCGCTCTCCAGGCTTCTGAGAGTCATGGGCCGGGGGCCGGGTGGGGGTGGGGCCCTCGACGCTCACGAGAATGGACCCAGGTGTGCTCAAATTAGCGGACCCACCGTTGGCGCGCGCCAACGGTCCCTGCCGTCGATCTTGGTGGCAAACGAGGGTCTGGGTGATAGTCCTTTGTCAAGACCGTAGCCGCCGTAGGGCGGTGGCCGAAGGCCAGTCTTTACAAGGGACTATCACCCGGGCCACGCTCGGCCAACCGACGGCCACGTTGGAGTGTGTCCAGCGCGAGGATGCCCAAGGGAGACACGCCAGAGCGCACCAGGTTGGTGGGTCCGAAAAATGAGCACACCCCGGGTCCATTCGCGTGAGCGTCAAGGGGGTGGCCGCCTGATGCAAGTTTGATCGCAGCGACGACACGAGCACGATCAACTGATAGCTGTTCGATCTCTGCCGTGATCGCAGGTGCTTGCCTGCGTGATCTGACCTTCAGATTCCAAGCGAGCATTGGGTGTCTGGGTCCAACACCCGGGGGCGCAGTTCCCGCCTGCCCGCGTGGATCAGATCGATTTCCCGGTGAAGCCGATTGCCTATGGCAAAAAAATTTTCAGAGAAAAAATTCGGCCAAACCCAAATGTGGCAAAAGGGCGAAATCCAGAGATCCATTTCGCTGGCTTACGAGAGTCATGGATTCGTTTTCCGGGCGGAGGCTACCATCCTACCCGCCATCAAGAATAGCGCACCAGCGGACTCCCCAGAGTCATTGGCGGGGCGTTGTCGGCTTCTCTCGTTCATTGGCCCTCCCCAGTGCTTCTACAGCACGCTCCGTTGCCCCCTCGATCATGGGCATCAGACCACTGCAAACCGCTGCCCGATCTTTTTCTTCGAGGCGTGCAAGCACGTTGCCGATTACAACGATGCAGGCCCCTAGCGCCTCCAAAGGCTGCGGGTTCCGTTTGAACAGAACTTCCATTAAGTCGTTCGCCACGGCGGCAGATAGATTGCTCATAATTAAACTCCCCTGGTGAGTTGGTGGCTCAAAACAACAGCAGAACAACAAACAGCGGAATCGGTGAAATCAGTGAAATCAGTGATCCGCCATCCCCTTCCATAAGGCAGCCTTGTATTAGACTACCTCTTATCTATGGCAGAACACGCGCGCGTGAGGCTGCTGTGGTGATAATGGTGAAATCAGTGCAATGGATTTTCACTGACCGAACTTAGGCGCGCAAGCCCCTAGTTTCAACTATGGGGTGAGCGCCTCTTTGCTATTAGACATCAGCCAGGTACATAATAGGCTATGGCGGACTTCAGATCGAACAGGAACGTTCTCTTCTCGTGCAAATACCACGTGGTGTTTTGCCCGAAATACCGGAAGCCAGTTCTTAATCCGCCTATCGACGCCAAACTTAAGAAACTAATTCAGCAAGTATGCGACGAGACGCAATCGGCGCTGATTGAAATGGAAGTCATGCCAGACCACGTCCATCTGCTTGTCGGCTGCGATCCGCAATACGGCATCCACCGGCTGGTGAAGGGCATCAAGGGCCGGTCTTCGCGTGTTCTCCGTCAGCAGTTCCGGGTGCTGCGCAGGCGCATTCCAACATTATGGACGAACAGTTATTTTGTGTCTTCGGTCGGCGGCACTCCCCTCGCGCTCATCAAGCAATACATTGAAAATCAGAAGAGGGTCTGATGGCATCGCCTCTGCGGTACGGAGCAAAGATTTACTCAGCCATAGGAGAGCCATAGGAGAGAGCTATCCGGCTTTAGCAGATGGTGCGTGCGCCAGGAATGTTGATCTCGATGCTTCAGCGCAAGGCTGCAAGTGCTGGCGGTGGAGTGATTGAGATCAAAACCCGGCATACAGGGTTGAGCCAGTTCGATCATACCACGGGCGAATACATCAAGAAGCCGCTCTCGCAGCGGGTTCATGTGTTCGGCGATGGCAGGACAGAGCCGGTTCAACGTGATCTCTACAGCGCGTTTCTTGCGACATGCTGCGATACGAATTTGCTCGACATTCCCCAAGTCAAGATCGCTTGGGCCAGTGCGGAACCGCTCCTGAGGACGGCGATGTCGAGTGCACTTCAACCTGCAAGCGGGAAGGGCTTTGCCCAACCCCACGTCCGTAATGGCGTTAGAGCGGGCCGCCGGATCAAGAGTGTTGGGCCGGCCGTCGAGGCCGGGGATGATGTAGCGCCTCTGCAAACAGAGACCGCGAGAGCCCCGGAAAGACTGCCTTCTGCCTCTCTCAGAACCCCCTGGCTTTAGCCATGGGGAGGTTCAGTTCACTGATTACACTGATTGGCCAGTTTGCCGGCGGCGTCGATCCGGTCTCGGATCGAAAGGTTGCTCCTGGCATAAATGACCTGTCTCTTGCCGTTGATGACCCAGAGGCCGTCCTTGGCGGCCTCATTGCGAACCCGGAGATAACCGCACTCCTCCACCCGGTGCGGGATTTGGCGGCGGTTCTTTCGGTCCCTAATCCAGGGCGATCTTGGATGGTCTGCGGGAAAAATCGAGGCTTATGTCACAGGTAAATCTATAGTCCCCGACCGCTTCGCAGGGCGGCTGCGCAATGAAATCGATCGGTGCCTCCAGAAGGCCAGATTAAAATCGCCCACGAATGGCGCGCGCGACGAGGCAGCCGCCGAGCATCTCGGCAAACTTATCAAATAAATTCGCGGATTGCTCCGGACCCGCCGCCACGTGACGGCGGGTTTTTTGTGACGATTTTCCGGGCTGTGTATTTTTGCTGTGTATTTGGGGCGGTTGTGTTGCGTTGCGGCAGGCTAACTATCTGATTTCGCTGGCAGGAGTGGCAGGGCTCGAACCTGCGACCCCCGGTTTTGGAGACCGGTGCTCTACCAATTGAGCTACACTCCTAGCACGCTGAAAGCCTTGGCTTTTTTCGAATGCAGTGCGGAACAAACCGAGATTCTGATACCGCCCTGCTACCGCTTTGCTACCCAACGTCGTCAGCGCGCTTGTTTATCGCCGCCCGCAGCACCCCGTCAACCGTGGCGGCGGCGCCTTCGTGCATGTTCGGCATCAGGTGCGAATAGACATCCAGGGTAATCCCGATCGACGAATGCCCGAGCCGCTCCTGCATGATCTTGGGATGCACGTTCGACGCCAGCATGTGGTTGGCGTGGCTTATGGCTGCAGCCCATGCAGGGTAAGACCCCATTCCTTGAGGAACTTGGACACGGCGCGGGTAAGGGCTCCGCGGTTGCGGGGTCGAGCCGTCGGCCGCGGTGACGACGTGCCAGCTATCATCCGTCCGGATGCCGAGCTTTAACAGTTCCTCGGCCTGCGCCAGGCGCCAGCGTCGCAGCTCCTCGATCGCCAGCGAGGGCAGCTTGACCGTTCGGGCCTTGCCGCTCTTGGCTTCCTTTTCACGGATGCGCTTGCTCTTGTCGCCAGCACCAAGCTGTTCCGTGCTGGCGATCACGGCGAGTTGGCCGGTGTCGAGATCGATCGCCTTCCGGCGCAGCGCGGTTATCTCGCCCCGCCGCAGGCCGCAGCGAGCACCAGGGGAATGAAAAGCCGCCGCTCGCGCGCGGTATCCATCACCGTTGCGGTTGTCGGCGCATCGATCGTTGTGACCGATTTGCGCTCGATTTTCGGCCGATCGCGCTTTTCGAGGAGTGCGGCCGGATTGCGATTGATCATCTTCCACCGTTCGGCCTGATCGAGCGCGGAGAACAAACTCTCTGTGTAAGCGATGCACAGTGCGCGGCGACAAGCCGCCCTTCCCGTCCCGCCGGCCGCTCTCGATCGCCTTGGGGTAGGCTTCGCTGATATCGATCGGCGCGAGCTTGGACAGGATCTTGCTCCCGAGCAGCGGCACGATGTTTTTCAGCGCGATATGGGTGTACCTCTCGTGCGTGCGCGGCGAGACATTCGGCTTGATGTGACGCAGCCAGCGTTCGAAGAAATCCGCGAGCGTCATCTTGGATGGCTCCACATAATCCCCGCTCTCCATTTCAGTAATCAGGCGGGAGCACTCGATTTGCGCCTGGCGCTTCGTGCCTTTGAAGCTGTGCCATTTGCGGCGCCGCTTGCCGCTCGCGTCCTTCACGTCGAGAATGATTTTGAAGTATCCCGGTGAACGCTCTTTGATCGATCCCTTCGTTTTGTTCCCCCTCGTCCAGCATTGTGAAATGCCTATTTGCATTCATCGCTGTGGAATTGCGCGCTTGCCGCCGGATCGGCCGGCCTGAAAAAACAGCCCACAGTTTTTGCACGGGATCAGACGACCGCCGCCACCGATAAAATGAGCCATTTCTAGCTTCATGGCATCGAGCAGATTGCCCGGCTCCATCACCATCACCGGTAGCGCATCGATGTCTTCCCCAGGCCCGAGGAGAACATCTATTTTCCGGACCTTGGCGCATGTCCCTCTTGGCGTGATCGTGGGCTTTCCGTCGGCATCCTTGCCGATTGTGTTTACTACGCGGATGACGCCCGGAAGCATACGCACGTTCGCAAGCATATTTCGAATTTCTGTTCGCCAGAGCTTCAGATCCTCGGAAGGCGGTTCGCTAAGAACCGCCCTTTCGCAAAGCAGGCCGTATTTTTCGGCAAAGGAAACGCAGGCCTCGGAGGAGCCATTGTAGCTGTGCAAATTCCAAATAGATTTCCGCCAGCTTGAACGGCGAATAAGCCTTTTTTATCGCCCATTTGCCAAATTCGCCCGTCGCGGACTTCGTATGAAGCTTCGCCGCGGCTTGAGAATGTACGGCTCCATTCGAAATCGATTTTGACTTCCGAAAATCGTATAAAGGCAGAACTCGGCGATGCGTTCGCCGATAGTTCGACCATGACCATCCTTGTTTATCTCTTTGGGATTTTCACTGGCGTCATGCTCTCCGTTGTCGCTGCACATCACGGCTCCTAAAGTGGCAATTCCAGTTGCTTTGGCTCGTGGCGAGGTCGCGTCGACCAAGGCATTCTAGCCGCGATTCGCAGGTATGCGGCTCCCAAATTCCGCAGTGCGTTGCGGCTAATTTCCCAAGAACTCATGATCGCGTCCAGATCGTTCTGAAGAGCGAGCGCGCGGACACTTCTCGAGGAGAACGAACGGGCTCCGGACGGTGCCCGGCCTTGCGATTTTGATTGCCGACGCGCGATCATTTCAGCAACCGATCGACGTGACGCCGGTGGCGGCCCTCGTATCTCCGACAAGCAAGTGAACCGCGGCGGCCCGCGCCAACGCGCGAACGTGAATTGACTTCGAACAACTATGCCCGCATTTGCTTCGATGCGTGCGAAGGGCATTTTAGGCGTTGACGGTCTGCGCGTCGCGTCAATCCCGAAAGGAGACTCTGATGCGCATTCTGGCCTTGGCGATTTTTGTGATCGGGACGGTCTCAATAGGGCCGGCGGCGGCCCAGAGGTACGATCCGGCGTATCCGGTCTGCCTGCACGTGTACGGCTGGGGAGCCAACTATTACGAATGCAGCTACACAACCCTGCCTCAGTGCAACGCGTCAGCATCGGGCCGCGCGGCGGACTGCGTCGTCAATCCCTATTTCGCGAGCGCGCAAGTGCCTGTGGCGGAAACACATTATCGGCATCATCGCCACGTTTACTAATCCTGCGCCTGCTTTCCCCGCCGGCCGCGGCGGCCGATGCGGTTCACTGCAGAACCTCATATTCGAAAGCAAGGCCCGCGGGGTCGTGCCTTGCGAACCATCGCCGAGCGGCTCCCTCATTGGCAAAGACCTTGATAAGTATGGAGTCGCCAACTTTCTTTGAAGCGGCGATGTAAATCCAAACGGTTTTCATTTAAATAACTATAAGTCCTTCGAGTGTTGCGATCTGCGTTACCGCCTCCAGAATTCGATCATAGAGGCTCGCCGTTTGCGGACAACGAAAGTCGCGGATTAAGCTTGATCTCCGCGCTCGCCGTTAATTCGGGAACTAGCAGTCACTCCAGAACGTCATACTCGAACGCGACGCCTTCCGGGTCGTTTTCCTCGAACCATGTTTCCGCAGCGTCCACACTAGCAGACACCTTGACATGATCGGCATCGCCGAGCTGCTTCACTGTATCAACATAGATCCAGACTTTGATCGGACGTCCTGTAGGCCTTCGGGGGCGGAGTGCGCCAACCGCTCTAACGCGATTTGGTATTTAAGCACCAGGGTCACAGGTTAGATTCGCCAGTTTGAGCGCTGGCAATCTGATAACTTAATAGTCAGCAAGGCGTCGGCTCATATCGCCTTTGAGGCCAAGGCAGCCTATCTTTGTGGAAGATCTTTTTGTGAAGAGTAATTGAGGCAGTGTTCCCATGAGTCATCACCCATTCGACATTCGCGAAACCGTCGCTAGGGCCTTTCCGGGGTATGATCGCGTGCAGGCCGATCCGGCTGGCATGACCGGGGCATCGCTGCAAGATTTGCTGATGGGGCCATGTGCATGTCGCGGAAACAGATGATCGAGTTTCACGCCAACGTCGATCATGAGCAGGTCGACCGGCTGCTCGCCTCGTTTCACGGCGGAGTTTCTAAAGCACGTGGTCCGAATGATGGAGGCCGCGCAAGCGCGGTTAATCGCAACGGGCTGCGCGGCGCTCGACCAGGGCGTATTCGGTAACGGCAAACAGCCGGTCAGGTTCGATGGCATTCGAACTACGCCGAAGGCGGTGCAGCCATGACCGTTGTGAAATTCCCCTACAACGCATGCCGCGCTGTCCACTCCCGGAAGCCGCGGCGATCAAAGAACCGCACGCCCGAAGAACGGGCGGCCAAGGCGGCTGCGATCGCCGCACGGCAGGTTCTGCGCCGGTAATCGACCTTTCCGACCGGAGCGAGCTGCCAAGCCGCCCGGTCCGGAACATGACAAGCGCAATGGGAGGAGTCAACGCGCTGCAGCCCGAGCAGCAGCAGACATTGATTGCCCAGATGTACAAAATCAATGCACCTCTATTGCTGGCGCAAGGCACGAGCGAGGTCACCCGCAACACGTGCTGGTCGACCTGTTCGACAGCGACGACTTTCCGGTGCCGATCGCGGATCCGGAGGCCGCCGCGGAAATCGTCATCCAGCGACTGATCGACGCCGGCTTTGAGATCAAGGCCCAGGAACGGGCCCAATCATGAAGCGGCGGCGCCGATCGCACCGCAACCGCCTAGCCGTCCACGAAAGACGGTTGAGGAGATAGCTGGATATCCGCCGATCGGGCCGCCTCGCTTCGTGCCGGGCGGCCCAACCTTGACGCGAATTGGTCAACTCTTCAATCCCAAGCTGCTGCAGTACCACCAGCTCCCGTTGCTGCTCCCACCCCCTATCCCTGACGGCCTTAGTGCATTCGGCGTAGTTCTTCAGCTTGAGTACGTTCCTACAGGGAATGGCCGAAAAACCCGGCCAGTTCATGACGCTGCATCTCGGAGGGGCTCGGCATTCGTCGGCGCAATTGAAAGGATTGCGACAGCTACGCTCGCAACGAGGAGCAACGAGGTTTTCATGGCTATCTTCTCCGAAGTTTAAGGACAGCAAATCCCATCTCAACGCTTAGGATATTACCATCAGACGAATTTAGGACGCGCGCGGGCGGCTACTGGAAAAATCACCAGTTGACGACTGGCCGGCGGGCGCATTGCTCCGCGTTGCGGGACTCGCCCATGCGCTGGCGCCGAGCGGGCCGCCCTTCCCGAGCCTGCTGGCCAAACCCGCACCAGCGGGCTCCGTAAACTCAGCAGCGAGCTATTCCCTCTCGGGCGCAGAAGCTGGGGATTTCGGTGCCTTGCCTGTCCCTCCGCAAGCCGGACACGACCGGAACAGGATCTTGCGGCCTGGCTGGACCGCACGCATCCGCGGTTCGTTGCCGGTCCGGCAGCAGGCTTCGCAGTCTTTGGTCTGGTCGGTCATTTCGATCTCGAATGATTCGAGGTGGGATGCCTCGCCGACGATCGAAAGCGCTCCAAACATCCCGATCAACGCACCGCCCAACCACGGGCTTGCGCTCGATCATGACCCCGTCGTCCTGCTACCGAAATTGCTACCCAAATCCCTGTCAGGGATGTCGAAGGGTGCCGAAATCAGGAGCAGGAGCGGCCGAAAAGCCTTATGAAGCAGGCATATCTATCGCAGAGCGTTGAGGGGTGTAGACCCATTTCCAGAATTTGGAGACCGGTGCCCCACCAATTGAGCTACACTCCTAGCAGGACCGAAAGCGTCGCCGCCGATCCGCGCCGTTTCAAGCAGAGGGGGCGGCCCATTTGCAAGGGCGAAGCCGCTAGCCGCCCGGTCGGGCCCTGTTCAATCCGGACGTTCTGCGCCAAACTTCACTCCGGCCCACAACAAGAGCAAACGGGAGAGATCATGAACGCCCAGACTGCCGCCAAGCACCCGCCCGCCCCGCAGACGCCGCCCCTGCCCCACGCCAGGCCGGAACAGCTCGGATTGTCGCCCACCCGGCTGCAGCGCGTGTCGGACGCGTTCAAGCGTGAGGTCGACAAGGGAACCGCCCCCGGCGTCACGGTGATGGTCTCAAGGCGCGGCCAGATCGGCTGGTTCGATGCGATCGGCCAGCAAAATCCAGCCAACAGCGCCCCGATGGCCAAGGACTCGATCTTCCGCATCTTCTCAATGACCAAGCCGATCGTCTCAGTCGGCATCATGATGCTGGTCGAAGACGGCCACTTCCTGCTCAGCGACGCGATAACCAAATTCATCCCGGAATTTGCCGAGCAGAAGGTCGGCGTCGAGAACCACGGCAAGCTCGAGCTCGTTCCACTGCAGCGGCCGATGACGGTCCAGGATCTGTTGCGGCACACTTCAGGCATCACCTACGACCACACCGGCAACAGCCTGGTACAGCAGCTTTATCAGCAGTCGCGGCTGCGCAGCCGCAAGATCAGCAATGCCGAGCACGCAGGCCTGGTCGCAAGCCTGCCCCTGATCTGCCAGCCGGGCGCGGAATGGAACTACAGCCGCTCCACCGACATCCTCGGCCGCATCATCGAGGTCACCTCCGGGAAGACGCTCAGCGCCTTCCTCACCGAACGCATCCTCGCCCCGCTGCAGATGGCGGAAACCGCGTTCCATACCGGCGAAGAGAATGCCGGCCGCCTCGCGGAACCGTTCCCGACCGACCCGTGGAGCGGCGAGAAGGTGCAGCTCTTTAACATGCTGGAGAAGCCGGTGATGGAATCCGGCGGCGGCGGGCTGGTCTCCACCACCATGGACTACGCCCGGTTCTGCCAGATGCTGCTCTCCGGCGGGACGCTCGACGGAGTGCGGATCATCGGCCGCAAGACGCTGCAACTGATGGCCTGCGATCATCTCGGCCCGACGGTCAAGGTCAACTCTCCCCTGATGCCAGCCGGCCACGGCTTCGGCCTCGGCTTTGCCGTGCGCACACACCAGGGCATGGCGCCGTTCGCGGGCTCGCTCGGCGAGTTCTTCTGGAGCGGCATGGCCGGCACGTACTTCTGGATCGACCCGACGGAAGACCTGTTTGCCGTGTTCATGATGCAGGGCCCCGGCCAGCGCCAACATTTCCGCTACCTGTTGCGCAGCCTGGTGTATGCGGCGGTGGAGTGAGGCGCCGCAAGCAGCAATGCCGTCGTCCCGGCCAACGAGCCGGGACCCATAACCGCCGGCTTTAGTGTTGCGAAGAGCGTCGACCACTTCCCGTTCTCGATAGATCACGCGGTATGGGTCCCGGCTTTCCGCCGGGACGACGAAAAAATATCAACTAATCGTCGCGCCGCCGTCGATGACCATGGTCTGGCCGGTCATGAAGTTGCCTGCGGCGGAGCCCAGGAACACTGCGGCGCCGGCGATCTCGTCGGGGATTCCGATTCTGAGCAGCGGCGAGCGTGCGGTCGATGCCTTCAAGGTTTCCGGATTATCCCACAACGCCTTCGCGAAGTCGGTCTTGATCAGGCCGGGCGCGATGCAGTTCACGCGGATATTGTGCTTGCCGTATTCGCAGGCGAGGTTGCGCGCGAGCTGCATGTCGGCCGCCTTCGAGATCGCGTAGGCGCCCAAAACGGTCGAGCCCTTCAATCCACCGATCGAGGAAACAATGATGATCGAGCCGTCCTTGCGCTCGATCATCTGCGGCACCACCATGCTGATCGCCCAATTATTGGCGACGATGTTGTTGTCGAGGATTTTTCGGAACTGCTCGTCGGAAATGCCGCCGAGCGGACCGTAGTAAGGATTCGACGCGGCGTTGCAGACCAGGACGTCGATCTTGCCGAGGGCCCGGTTGCTCTCGTCGATGAGGTGCTGCAGGTTTTCCTTCGACGAAATATTCGCCGCAATCGAGGCCGCGGTCCCCTTGCCGAACTTGTCGTTGATCTCCTTCGTCACTTGGTCGCAGACATCCTGCTTGCGCGAAGAGATCACGACCTTGGCGCCGTGCTCGGCCATCCGCTCGGCGATGGCGCGGCCGATGCCCCGCGTCGAGCCGGTGATGACGGCGACTTTTCCCTTCATGTCGAACAAGGTCATGTTTCTCTCCCGGTTACGGTTTTGATTTTTAAGCTAAGCAGCGTTCGCGGCATTCGACAACCGCGCTTCAGGCCAACTTCGTCTCCGGCACGACTTCGGGACCTGCCGGCTGATGCATCGCGGCGTGCCTGGCGTCCGCGATCCAGGGCTGCTGGTTCACCATCGGCAGCCGCCAGCTCGAGTGGCCGGTGCTTGCGAAATGATCGAGCCTGGTCACCGAACAATTATCGATATCGAAGGCAAGGCCCCTTTCGGGCTGACCGCCGAGCGCGAGACCGACAGCCGCCTTGATCGTGCCGCCATGGCCCACGGCGATCACATCGTTGCCTGCCTGCTCGATCGTGATGCGAACGATTGCGCGACCGACGCGGGTGTAGAGGTCCATAAAACTCTCGCCGCCCGGCGCGGGCTCGTTGATGTCGGCAAACCAGTTGCTGCCGATCGGGCGGCTGGCGTGGAATGCGGCGCGGTTCATGCCCTGCCACTCCCCGAGATGCTGTTCGGCGAAGGCCGCCTCCTTCGTCATCGTTACGGGCTTTGGAAAGCCACCTTCCCAGATCGCCTCCGCGGTCTGATGCGTACGCATCAGGTTGCTCGCATACCAGACCGCGCCGCGCGGCAGGATCTTTGCGACCGCCTCGAACACTTCGCGATCAGAGGTGTCGCAGGCGATATCTTTCTGGCCGTAGATGTTGCCGCCGTCGCTGCGCACCGGCGCGTGGCGCACCCACCACCATCGCGTTGTGACGACCTCTGGTTTGCCCGCATTGGACATCGTCGAGACCCTTCAGTAACCTTGTGCCTTGGCTGTACGTCAGAGCACGCATCGCCTCAAGTGACATCAAGTTTGAAATCTTGTTTGAAATTCCGTCACCCGGCAAGCAAGCGCTTAGCGCAGCAAGACAAAAGGGAGAAACGCATGGGCCGCCTCGAAGGCAAATCCGTCATCATCACTGGCGCCGGCAGCGGCATCGGGCGCGCGGCGTCGCTGCTGTTCACCAAGGAGGGCGCCAAGCTGATTGCGGTCGACCGCACCGAAGGCGTCAAGGAAACCGCCAGGCTTGTTAGCGATTCCGGCGGCACCGTGGAAGCCGTCATGGCCGATGCCGGCTCGGAGAGCGACGTGAAGGCCTTCATCGACAAGGCGGTGTCGAACTACGGCAAGCTTGATGCGATCTGGGCCAATGCCGGCGTCAGCGGCGGGCTGGTGCCGCTTGCCGAACAGACCGTGGAGCACTGGCAAGAAGTCTTGCGCATTAATTTGATCGGGCCGTTCCTGGCGATCAAATATTCCATACCGCACATGATCAAGCAGGGATTCGGCGCGATCGTCTGCACCGCGTCGGTCGCGGGGCTGAAGGCCGGCGCCAGCGGCCATCCTTACGGCGCGAGCAAGGCCGGCGTCATCAGCCTGGTGCAGACCACCGCCTATTCGTTGTCCGGCACCGGCGTGCGCATCAATGCAGTGTGCCCCGGCCTGATCGAGACCGGCATGACCAAGCCCGTGTTCGACCGCGCCAAGGAGCGTGGCACGCAAGACAAGATCGGCCAGCTTAATCCCTTGAAGCGCGCCGGCCAGCCGCATGAATTGGCGGCGATGGGATTGTTCCTCGTCAGCGACGAGGCGTCTTACGTGAATGGTCAAGCGATCCCGGTCGACGGCGGCTTGACGGCGTCGATGCCGTATATGGGGAAGCCGGTTTGAGGCATCTTTAACCGCCCAAGCCAAAGACATCAAGCGAGCCAAAGAAATAGCGGCGCAGCTCTGAAAGCAACGAATAATGGTAAAAGTTTCAAAGTTTGATGCGGCCGATTATCTCAAAACGCCCGCTGCGATTGCCGCCTATCTGACCGAGGCGTTCGAGACCAACGATCCGATTTACATTCTCACTGCGTTCGACACCGTCGCACGCGCCAAGGAAATCACTGACATTTCGAAGGCGACGGGGCTCGCGCGCGAGAGTCTATACAAGACTTTTAAGGAAAACGCGCGGCCTGAGTTCGAGACCGTCCGCAAGGTCATGGGATCGTTTGGCGTCAAATTGGTTGCCGAGCCGATCGAGGACAGGAAGTGGCTTGAGACCGCGCGCGGCGAAGCGCCCCAAGCACGCAAACCCTTGGTCTCATTCTGGCCAAGGGTTTTTTATTGCCGCCTCGCGGCGCCGCCGTGATCGTCCTGTCGACCGGCAAGAAGTGCGTCTTTGCCGCTGCCTTCGAGGTGCCGGGCGCCAGGACAGCGCCTCCGTCATAGGTGCGCTTGGTGCTGACGGTCGTGCCGTCAGCCGAAAGGGGCCAAGGCCTCACCCATCTCGCTTGCGCAATAGGCAAGCCGCCTGTCTGTGTCGCTCAACGTGTGGCTCGTCGCGATCTCGCTGATGTTCGATCGCATCGTATCACAACGATGCACGCGCGCACTACGGGGGGGAAAGATATAACTCGCGCTCGGAAGTGAAATATCAAGCTGATGTTTAAGATCACGCTAACCGGCTTGCAAAGCTGCAGCATCAAGATCATGTTCGATGGTCAAGCAAGATCGACGATCGCATGTGCAACGAATGCTCGGTGATGCGATCGAGCGCGGCGCTCAAACGCCGCGCGCGCTTGGCAATCGGGGATGGTGACCATCGAAGAGGATGGTCGACCCGCAGGCGATGATCGGCTGCCCGAGGATGGTCGGAGCAACGGTACCCCAAGTCCTACAGAGGGCTCCCGTGCGGGTGGCGCCCGCGCGTTCCACATCGGCAGCGATAATAATTTTTGGAACCGCAACATCTGTCTCAAAGGGTGATCGATGGATGAATTTTCCATCAACCGGCTTTCCTCGATGGATTGTGATCGGCAAACGCTGGTGCGGGCGCTGAAGGACACGCCGGCCGATGCCCGGACCGAGCGCAAGCCGCTGTTTCGTGTCTCGATCGCCGTCACGGCGCTGGATCACCACCATAGTTGGAAGGGCTTTTTCGATCGGGCAAATCAGTTGCGGCGGCGCAGACACCGCGACAGAGCCGGGATATAACTTCCAACTCCGCCCGGCGGCAACGTCTATCCAAAACACCGCGCGCGGGGCAACAAGCTCCGGCCCGAAGGGCCAGTTGAGGGAGGCTGATGCGATGAATGGTGCCGAGTTGCTCGTGGCCGCGCTGGAAAACGAAGGCGTGCAACAAATATTCGGGGTTCCCGGAGAGGAGAACCTCGATCTCGTCGAAGCGCTGCGCCGCTCGTCGATCAAGCTGGTGGTGACCCGCCACGAACAGGCGGCGGCCTTCATGGCGGCGACGCACGGCCGGCTGACCGGCGAACCCGGAGTTTGCCTGTCGACGCTTGGTCCGGGTGCACTCAATCTGACGACCGGCGCGGCCTATGCGTTGCTCGGCGCCATGCCCATGATCATGATCACCGGCCAGAAGGGGGTTCTGAGCAGCAAGCAAGCGCGCTTCCAGATGGTGGACATCGTCTCGACGATGACGCCCCTGACCAAGATGGCGCGTCAGATCATAAGCCCGGCGACCATCCCCTCGATCGTGCGGGAGGCTTTTCGGGTCGCGCAAGAAGAGAGACCGGGGCCGATCCATCTCGAGTTGCCGGAGGACATCGCGGCAGATCAAGCACCCGAGATTGCGCCGGTGCCGCGCCACGCGATCGCGCTGCCGGTAGCCCCTCGCGCGGCGCTGGACCGCGCGGCCGAAATGATCCTCGGCGCGAAGCGCCCTCTCATCATGCTGGGCGCGGCGGCAAGCCGTCCGCGCCTTGCGGACGCCTTGTCGGATTTCGTCAGGCGTCTGCAGATTCCATTTTTCAACACTCAAATGGGCAAAGGCGCCGTCGCCGGCGGGTCGGGCCTCTATATGGGCACCGCCGCGCTTTCGGAGCGCGATTATGTCCACGATGCGATCGAGCGCGCCGATCTGATCGTCTCGATCGGCCACGACACGGTGGAGAAACCACCCTTCTTGATGGGCCCGCAGGGACCGCGGGTCCTGCATGTGGGCTATCTGCCGGCCACCGTCGAGGAGGTCTATTTCCCGCACGCGGAGCTCATCGGCGATGTCGGTCCGACGCTTGCGCTATTGGCCGACCGCCTCGAAGGCAAGCTGCCAAACGCGGCTGCATTGTTGCCGCTGCGCGAGAAAATTCTCGCGCGGATTGGCGACCGGGCCGAAGAAAGCCGTTACCCGTTGACGCCGCAGCGGATCGTGCACGATGTGCGGCAGGTGATGCCGGAGGACGGCATCGTCTGCCTCGACAACGGCATGTACAAGATCTGGTTCGCCCGCAACTACCGCACCAGCGTCGCGAATACGCTCCTGCTCGACAACGCGCTCGCCACCATGGGAGCCGGATTGCCGTCGGCGATGATGGCCGCGATGCTCAATCCGAATCGGCGCGTGCTCGCGGTGTGCGGCGACGGCGGGTTCATGATGAACTCACAGGAATTGGAGACGGCCGTGCGTCTCAAGCTCAATCTCGTCGTGCTGATCCTGCAGGATAACGCCTACGGGATGATCCGCTGGAAACAGGCGGTCGACGAGTTTCCCGATTTCGGAATGACTTTTGGCAATCCGGACTTCGTCACCTATGCCGAGGCCTACAGCATCAAAGGCAGCCGCGTGGCGAGCGCCGATGGGCTGGCGCCGGCGCTCGAAACCGCGTTTGCCCAAGGCGGGGTTCACCTCGTCACGGTGCCCATCGATTATTCGGAGAACATGCGGGTGTTGGTCGAAGAGCTGCGCGCCCACGCCTTGAAAAGCGGGTGACGGCGCTGCTCAGCTTGCAGGATGCGTCGAACGACTTGTCCGCCGTGGCTCGACGAGCGAAGGCGCAGTGAACCCAATCGTGCCTGCGACTGCCCGCGTGCCCGACGCTACCGCGTCCATCGCATCCCGCACCCAATGAATGTCGGCATTGGCCCATGGCCTGGGCCCATGGCTTGCCAGGCGGGTGTACACATAGATCCCAAACACCAGCAACATGATGAGAGCAACGACGGCTCCGACGAGCCATATCCACCGTAGAATCCCGGCCGACAGGCGCCATGATGATTGGCCCGCTTGCTGAACCGTGGTTGCGGCGGCAGCCGGCGTCGCGGCGACAGCAGGCATCGCGGCGGGAGCCGGCGTCGCGGCGGGAGCGGGCCTTTGCCGACCAGCAGGCTTGCCGCTGCTCGAGCCGCGCGACCGGGGACTCTTCGGCTTCGGCTTCGCCGCGGCGGCAGCCGGCGTTGTGGCTGCTGGGTTCGCGGATGCAACGCCTTGCGTCACAACGCGATCGCGAGGCGGCGACGCTGCCGAGATGCTTGCCATTCGCAGCCCAGCTTCCGTCTCGCTGAGCTCCTGAATCTGGCCGTCTTCCTGCACCGTGATGCTCAGATGCTTGTGGCCGTAGCGCTTGTTTTCGTAGGGCACATCGATCAGGCCGGTGACGCTCACCCAGCGCCCGATCCAGGCCTCCGATGGCTGCTCCTTCAGCTTGGCAAGCCCGTCGGACCAGATCGATATCTTGACGATGTTGCCTCTCGACGAGCCAAAATTGATGAAGACATAGTTCTTGGGCGAGCCCCTTCCGACCTTGCGGAACCCCGGCGTGACCTCGACGATCCGCCCGATCAACTCGACGCGGTCGCCGACCCGCGCCATCGCGGCGGAGAAATTGAGCGCATCGACCACCGGGTAGGCGGAGATATATTTGGCCGCCAGTGGCCTCGCGGCGGGCGACGGCTGTGTCATGATCTGGGTCTTCGCCGCCGGAATGTTGCGTCCGGCGAGGTATTCGTCGAGCGTAGGCACAGCGCCCAGCGGCGCTTCGCAGATCGCGGCAAAGCGGCGCGCCTCTTCCTTCAGCTTGGGCATCGCTAACAGCCGCCGGAAGATATCGCTGTTGGCGGGGTCGACGAAATCGTTCGCCTTGAAGACCACCGTCTCGCCGCCCTCTCGGAATTTCGGGTACAGCGACTTGTCCTCGATGACGGCCTTCAGGCTGAGATCGAGCGCGATGAAGCTGAAGCGGTCCATCTTGGGACCGAAGTCGGAAACCCGCCGCTCCGGATGCTGGAAGTGCTTGTGCCCAGTCTCGCTGCCGTTGCCCGGGCGCATGCCGGGGACGAACATGCCGTCATAGTCGATCAGCTTGATATCGCCGTTGGCGACCATGACGTTACCGTTCTGAATGTCGCCGTGGGCGATCCCCTTTTGCTCGAGAAAGCGCGCGATGGCGGCAAAATCGGTGCGCGCCTTTTCCAGCGCGCGCGGGTCGCCGAAGTGCTTGTCCAGCCAGATGCCCAGCGTATCGCCCTCGACCCAATCCATTCGCACGATCGGAAAGGTCTGCTGGCGGACGTTGATGCCGGACTGCTGGAAATCGAAATAGACGAAACATCCATTGGTGAGCGAGCGCAGCTTCTTGGAGATCGCGTCGTATTTCTGCTGGATCGCCGGAATCTCGCGGTGAAAGCAGCGCACGGCGCACTTTCTGCGCGGCGTGGTGACCGCATAGGTCAGCGCAAACCCGCCCGACATCACCAACGGCAGACCCAGGTTGTTTTCGGCGACGGCGCCCTGCTTCAATTCCGGGTCGGTGAAGGCCTGCGAGGGATGTTGGACCGCTTCATGATATTCGACGATCTGCGGGTATGGCATCTCCCACCTACCACAAGGCAATCAATGTGGTGTCGTCGCGCTTCATGCGACCGGCCGCCCGCTCCTCTTGCACGAACCGGGCGAATGCGGCGGGCGTTCTTAACCGGCGCAACACGCTGATCGGACACAGATCGCGATCGCGCTGCGACAACAGCCAATGCCCGAGCGCGTCGGTCATGCACAACAGCGCCGGCTGCTCCAGCCCGCGGAAAGTCCAGTCAGCGACCAGGTCGTAGTCGAAGTCCATCTTATCCAGGAACGCATTGTGCGTCGGGTTGGTGCAGATCAGCTGCGGGGAGCCGGTGAACTCCGCCGCGCTGGAGATAGGAAACGTCGCCTTGATGCGATCGCCGTCGCAGAGCACCGCCAGGCTGTCGCCGACCGAGAAGACCTGGATCGCCCTGCCCCCGTCGGCCATGCGAACGCCGAGCAGCGAGGCGAAGCTGCCTTTGTCGAACGACGCCTGCTGCATCCACGGTAGGCTGTCGCGGTCGTACAGCTTGCGGAACTCGGCGATCGCCGCCGACAGCCACTCGCGCGTGAACTCCGGATCGCGCGTGTAGCGGCGCACCAGAATGCGCGCCCACGACGCCGAGTCGAAGGACACCGACGCGCCGTCGCTCAGCGCGTAGACGCCCTTGGCCGAGCGGCGAAAGCTGTCCTCGTTGTTCTGATCCTCGCGCTTGGGGACGCTGAACGCCAGGGGCAGGCGCGATTTCGACTGCAAGTCCGCGGGCATCACCGGTCGGCGACCAGCCTGGGTCGGGTGCCGATCTCGAAGAAGTCGACGACACATTGCGGATCGCCGTTGAAGATGAAGCCGCGCGACCCGTCCGCAATCGTGTAGCCCTTGTCGCCGGCAAATTTTGCAAGATGCGCAGGAAGCGGGCTCGACATGCGGAACAGCATCCGCGAATACTCGTCGAGCAGCGCGGTTTCGGCGGTCGGGAACACGATCTCGAGGCCTGCGCCGGTATTGACGTGCAGGTTGAACAGCAGCGCCTGGCCGTCCTTGGTCGAAATCCGCCTGAGCCCATCGGCCATTTCCTCGGGCGCGCCATCGGTCGATTGTCCGTCGGTGACGTGGAGAATGGTCGGCGGATAAGAACCGGGGTGCTGCTCGCACCAGCCGCCCACGGTCTCGATGGTCTTGCCAAGCGCCGCGCGCATCGGCGTGCCGCCCTCGCTCTTCGGATCGAACCAGACTGGAAACTTGGTCTTCAGCTCGACGATGCCGCCGGCGCCGTCGTCCACCTTCTTTTTGCGCTCTTCGACGCGCAGCGTATTCTCGCTGATCGCCTGGATCGGATGCACGATGTCCCCGGACAAGGCGCCGCCGAACCCGCCCATCACCTGGGTTCCCGCATAGGCGATCACGCCGACGTCGAAATAGTTGCGCACGCCATCGGACTTCGAGCAGCTCGTGATTAGCGTGTAGAGTGTCTTGTTCAGCACGTCGGCCACGAAGGCGGCCTTCGAGCGGCCCGCGTCGGTGATCTCGTCCATCGATCCCGATTGATCGATGACGAATAGAATGCAGGTGGGATTCTCCCTGCTGATCTCAGCCTGGTACGCCATTGTTTTCCCCTTCGGTCTGGTTGGTCAGCGATCGGCCGCTATGGCCGGACGAGTGCCGATATCAAAAAAATCGGCGATCGTTTCGATGCCGGCGTTGAATACAAATCCGCGCGCGCCGGGGCGAACGTCGTAGCCTTTGCGCGCCGCGGCCTCCACGGCATGCGGCGGGAGCAGGCTCGACATCCGAAACAAAGCCTTGCCGAAGCGATCCTTGATGGCCCGTTCGTCATTCGGAAAGATCAGCGGCTCGCCCTCGCCCGCGTCGACGTGCAGGTTGAACAACAGACAGCCGCCGTCATTGGTCGCGAGACTCTTGAGCCGATCGGCCGCCGGCTCTGGATTGCCGTCAGACGGGTGGCCGTCGGTGACGTGCAGGACCGTTGGTGGAAATGCGGAGGGATGCGCGACACACCACTGGTCGAGGATATCGATCGCCGCGTTGAGACCCGCGCACATCAATGTCTTGCCCTGACTTCGCGGCTCGAACCAGATGGGAAATCGCACCTGCTGCTCCATGACATCGCCGTTTGGCCCGGCGACCTTCTTGGTGCGGGTCTCGACCCGGAGCGGGGCTTCGGCGAGGCGGGAGATCACATGCAACGGCTCCTCGCCCAGCGCGCCTTGAAAGCCGTTGCCGGCATCGCCCTTTCCGCCGTAGGCGACCACGCCGACGTGAAAGTAGTCGCGGACGCCGTCGGCCTTCGAGCAATTGGTGATGATAGTATAGAGCGTCTTGTTGAGAACATCTGCCAGAAAGGCGGCCTTGCTCTGTCCGCTGTTCAAGCGCTGATTCATCGACGTCGACTGATCCATCACCATCAGGATCGCCGTCGGCGACGTCCGGCTGATTTCGGCCTGATAACTCAACTCCCGTCCCCCTTTTGGCAACTCAACGCCCGCAACCGCGGCCGGTGACAACCGTGACTTGCACCCGCGCGAAGGGGACCGATGCCAAACAGGCAGCGCGCTCCCCCACGACGCTCGGCAACGTGTTATCCGCGCTGGAGTTCCATACGATCGCGGCCATTTTTATTTTTGAATTCTTTGGTAGCAGCGAAGATGCACATGATTGGCGACTGCGACACGGCGAGATTTCAGCGATGAAGCGATGAATGATGCCTGCGATGAGACGGGTTGCCTAATAGGCGGTCATCGCGCGCGGGCGGTCGATGACTCGCAAGACCAAATGCAACACAGCGCTAAATGCAACACGGCGCTAAATGATTGAGCGCGTTCACCTGACTTGGGAACCCGACGCCCGCCTTTGCGTTCAAACTGGATGTGCTCGCAAAGTGGGGTCGAGCTTCGGGGTTCTGGCCATGAAACAAGTATTCGATCAGCTCTTGAAATTCCTGCACGAGGGTATTTCGGCGATTTTCCGCTTCGTCGAAATCATCTGGACCTGGTCGGTCGACCAGATCAGCAAGCTGGTGGCGGTGCCGTGGCAGGAATGGCCGCTGTGGAAGCAGTTGCTTCTGGTCCTGATCCTGGCCGGCGTGATCTGGGCGCTCTACCGGGCGGGCCGCGAGCTCCTGGAGGCAGGCGCTGCGATTTTGAGCGCATTCGCGCATCTGCTTGGCGTGCTCGTGCGAACGCTGCCGCATGTCATGCTGGCTGGTATTATCGCACTTGGCGGCGTGTGGGTCGTCAATCACCTCGACAATTCGTGGGTGGTGCGAATGCCCACTTGGCTCCAGGCCAGCCAACAAAGTGGCCCACCACAGAGTAGCCCTCCACAGAGTACCCCAGCACAGGGTAGCCCTCCGGAGAACCGCCAAAGCAGCCCGCCGTCAGGCCAGCAAAGCAGCCCAGCGCAAGATCAGAAGTAGTTAGAGCGTGATCTGCAGCGCGCCTCGGTCAGGTCTGACCCGGCGCGAGCACGACGACGGGCGCGCCTTGCCTGACGCGATCGAAGAGATCGATAACATCCTCGTTGGTCATGCGGATGCAGCCGGACGATATGGCCTGGCCGATATATTCCGGCTGATTGGTGCCGTGGATGCGGTACAAGGTGTCCTTGTTGCCCTGGTAGAGATAGAGCGCCCGCGCTCCCAACGGATTAGCCGGACCTCCGGCAACGCGTGCTGGGTAGGGGCCGAGCCGCGCTTGAATCTCCGGCGTCGGGATCCAATCAGGCCATTCAGCCATGCGGCCGACGGTGGCCACGCCGGAGAAAGCCATCGCTTCCTCGCCCACCGCTACGCCGTAGCGGACCGCCTTGCCTCCCGGCAGCACGTAATAGAGATAACGCGCGTCGGTATCGACCAGGATCGTGCCCGGCGCCTCCCTTCGCGTATATTCGACGATATACCGGCGAAAGCGCTGGGGAATGGTTGCCTGCGCATAGGGCGTGTGAGCCAGCAGCTGCCGGTCCCTGGAGGTGAAGCTGGTATCCGACGACGGCGCAAGCGTCGCCTGCATGCAGCCGCCGAGCATGAGCCCAATCAGCCCCACCACCAGCAACGCGAGCCCGGACCTCGGCATCGGCCGTCCTTCCCCAAAGCATGACGTCGGTCCATTTGCTTCTTGAAAAGTGCAGAAATCATGGCGCGATCGGACAGAACCTCGCGCGATGGCGCCATCGAGCCTCCTATCTATCGCGCTCGCAAGGATTCCCGCCGTGGACTCGCGAGATAGCCGGCCTAGCTATAGCTAGTCCCGGCGGGGGCGCTGCAGCGCGAAGGTTTCGAACGGGGCAATTTGACCGTCCGGCCCCACCACGTCGTAATAGGTGACCTTGATCGAGGTGGTGCCGCCGCGATCCGAGCCCGGATCGACGGTGAATGCCGCAAAGCCGTAAGCATGCGCGGCGTTTCGAACCGCGAACCAGGGCGCTTGCTCCTTCACGTAGACAGGCGGACGCTTGCCGGTCTTCGGGTCGGGTTCGCCGACGGCGGTGATCACCCGGCACGCCGGCGGGTTGAAGAACAGCTGGTTCGACGGGACGGATGTTCCGCCGCCGCCGATCACCATGTGCACCGTTCCCTTGGTTGTATCGATCACGTCGGTTGTGGTCGCCGCGGGCACCGGCGTCAGGGTGACGTTGGATTCCCGGCCGCGGATCGGGTGCGAGCGCTCGTAGTGGTGCTCATGCCCGCACACCACGAGGTCGACGCCGTACTTGTCGAACAACGGCACCCATTCCTCTCGGATGCCGAGGTCCGCGCCGTTGAACAGGTCGGCGGTCGAGATCGCGACCTGGTGCATGCACACGACGACCCAATCAACATCGTGATTTTCACGGGCGGCGGCCAATTGCTTTTCCAGCCAGGCCTTCTGGGCTCCTTGCGAGTAACCGCGGACGTAAGAGTTGCCGCCGTCCTGATAGCAGATGTCGTCGTTGGCGATTGAGATCACGCGCACCGAGCCGGCGGTGAAGGCGTACCACAGCCCACGCGTCACATCGGTCTGGCCGGCCGAATCCGGCAGCGAGAAATAGGTCTGATAGGCCTGATACCCGATCGGTCCGTTGCCGAGCTCGTTCTCGTGGTTGCCGGCCGACGGCATCCAGGGACGCTTGCGGGCGCTGCGGCTGTTGTTGTCCCAAAAATCCCACCAGGTCCGCACCCGGTCCTCGCTGAGATTGGCGTAGCAGAGATCGCCGTTGAACAAATGGAACAAAGGTCTTAGGCGCTCCACGCCGAGCGTGGTATCGCCCGCCGCAGGCGAGCCGAGATTGTCATTCACGTAAGGCGGGTTCGGCAGCGTCACGCCTTCGGGCGGTACGAACTTCTTGCCAAGCGTCGGCGTGCCCTGATCGCCGAAGCTCGTGAACGTGAACGGCGCGCGACCGCGCGGGGAGGTGCGGAACGTCGCGAACTCCGGCTCGGCGCCGTCGTGCATCGCACCGTAGAGATAGGCGGTGTCGGCCTGCAGTCGCTCAAGCTTCGCATGATGCGCGTAGACAATCTGGCCCGCCTTGGCATCGGTGTAACTGGTCGGCTTGGCCTCGACCGTTTGCTCGAGCTTGCCATCGAGACGCCCGAGCAGGACGCGCGGATTTTGAACGGGTTGCAACGTGTGCCAGGACACCACCATCTGCGATGACGCATCCGCGCCGAACTGCAGATGCAGTCCGGCGACCGGAGGGGTCTTGACCGGATCGGACGAAGAGAGCGAGGGGGATGCTGACTCAGCACGTCCTGGTCCGATCAAGCAGGCCGCCAGGGCGGCCCCTCCTCCAAGACCCGCGGCGGCGAGCAGCTTGCGGCGACTGAGATCGAGGTCGAATTCGGTGTTCTCTGTGGTCATAGCGGTAGGGTTGCTCCGACGGTGATCGGGAGAGCCTATCGCAATTTGATGACAGTTCGGGAACGGCGCGGCGAAGGCGCAGCGTCAAATGGACAACGCGAGGTATCTGACCGTCTTGGCGCGGTCTGCAAGAAATGCTCTCCCGACCTCCACGAAGCCAAACGCTTCATGAAAACGGTCCGATGCCAGATTGGGCGGATCGATGTTGATTTCGCAGCCAATCACACTGCGATCAGCATTCTTCGATGCCAGTTTCAGATCGCCGTACAATTCACGTGCAATGCCCTGGCCGCGTGCGTGAGCGGCGACGACAATTCGATCGATATACACGAACCGTCGATATTTCCTGCGAAACCACTCGAAGTTGGGGTTTTGATATTTGGCATCTTGATCCAGCGCGATGCAGAATCCGTCCATCTGCCCGGCAATGCGGACATAGAAGCTTGACGCGACGAGTTGCTGCAGCGAGACGATGTTCAACAACGAGGTCTCGACCGCAGATTCGTTATTGAGCGCAAGCATTGCAGCGTCATCATCGGCACTCGGCGAACGCAGGATGGTGCTCATCTAACCCTTCTCGGGCAATTCGCGCACCCAGGCGCGGGAAAGCATCACCGGATGGAAACCCAAGCGCGCGTAGAGATGTTTTGGCTGCTCGGTGGCGAGCGCGCCGAGGAAGATGGTGTGGCAGCCAGCGGCACGCAGGCGGTCGGTGAAGGCTGTGATCATGGCTGTCGCGATGCCGCGACGGCGGGCGGATGGCAGTGTGAACAGATCCTCGATCATGCCGGCGCCGTTGGGAGCCGTGGCGTGCGCGCCATAAGCAACGGCGACGCCGTCCCGCATCGCCAGATGAAAATGGTAGGCGCCGCTCTTGGCGCGATAGCCGACGACCACAGCCGCACTGAATTCGGGCGACAGATCGAGTCCGCCGGTGCGCCGGCCCTCGGCATGGTCGGCGAGTACAAGTTCTAGCAACGCATCCCAGTCGGCATCGCCGGCTACTGGACGCAGATCGATCGCCGCGCCGCGGTCGGTGAGATCGCCCTGCAACGCCATCTGGATCGTGACCGGCCGCTCCTTGAAATCGTCGAGCGCAAGGCGGGCGAGAAAGGCGTCGGGCGTGAAGCCATCGGTGTGGATCACGCGCCACCGCGTGTGGCCGAGATGCTCGTCCATCGCGGCGAAGACAGCATCGATTTCGGGTTCGGTCCGCGCCGTGACGTCGTCGGCGTGGTTCGAATCCCAAACGTCGGGGTGGGCCGGATCGGAAACGATGTGGCAATGCGGCATGGCGATCAACGCGTTACCCAATCGACGTTGCCACCGATACGCATCAGCGATGGTGCGGGCCAGGTCGGTTGGCATGACGGGTAGCCCTGACTTCGGCGGGTCCCGGCCCTGCGGCGCAGCGCTGAAGAAGCGCTGCACCGCATCCCGGGCACGATCATCACACCGCGCCCGCCTTCTGGGCGTATTCCCACGACGCTTTCGCCAGCGGCACGGTGCGCTTGGCGGATTCCATGGCCTTGGCGTTGGCGGCGGTGCCGTCGCGGATGCGGCCGGCGATACCTTGCGTGATGCCGGCGAGGCGGAACAGGTTGTAGGCAAAATACCAGTTCAGATCAGGCACGCCAGTGCCGGCGACTTTGCAATAGATCTGCGCGGCCTCGTCCATCGAGGGGATGTTGAGCGCCTTGAGGTCGGCGCCGGCGAGCCCCGGCATGGTCCATTGCATCAACAGATAGGTAAAGTCGGCCATGGGATCGCCAAGCGTCGACAGCTCCCAGTCCAGCACCGCCTGCACCCGCGGTTCGGTCGGATGGAAGATCATGTTGTCGAGGCGGTAGTCGCCGTGCACCACCGAGACGCGCTTCTGTTCGGGCAACGTGCGCGGCAGCCACTCGATCAGTCTTTCGACTTCCGGAATGTGCTGGGTCTCGGAGGCGCGATACTGCTTGGTCCAGCGATCGACCTGGCGGGCGAAATAGTTGCCGGGCTTGCCGAAGTCAGCGAGACCGATCGCGTTCGGATCGTAGTTGTGCAGCCGCGCCAGCGTTTCGATCTTGCTCGTAAAAATCTTGCGCCGCGCATCGAGAGTTCTGGCTCGGCAGCGCCGGGTCCCAGAACACCCGGCCCTCTTCCATCGACATGATGTAGAAGGCGGCCCCGATCACGTTGTCGTCGGTGCAGAGCGCGTAGGCCTTCGCGACTGGAAAACCTTGCTTCGAAAGCGCGGCGATGACGCGGTACTCGCGGTCGACGGCATGCGCCGACGGCAGCAACTTGCCGAACGGTTTGCGCCGCATCACATAGGAGCGGCCAGGTGTGTCCAGCCGATAGGTCGGGTTGGACTGGCCGCCCTTGAACTGCAGGACGACCAGCGGTCCCTGATAACCCTCGACGTTGGCCTGCATCCAGCGGTCGAGGCTGATCTCATCGATCCGGTGCCGCTCCTCGACCGGCTTGGTACCGGAAAACTCTTCGTCTTTCCTGACGCCGTCAGCCACGCTGGCGCTCCCTGATCTTTTCTTGAGCACGATCTTTTTCGGATCATACTCTGGGGGAGCGCCATCGAGCGCCCCCATTAATGATTGGTTGGAGCGTTTGCATACTTCCGAAGTTCAAGTCTGGCAATGGCGCGGTTATGGACCTCGTCCGGGCCGTCGGCGAGGCGCATGGTGCGCATCGAGGCGTAATCCCGGGCAAGCCCCGCCTCGTCGGAAACACCGGCGCCGCCATAGGCCTGGATCGCCTGGTCGATGATCCGGAGCGCCATGTTGGGGGCCGCGACCTTGATCATGGCGATCTCGAGCTGCGCGGTCTTGTTGCCGACCTTGTCCATCATGTCGGCGGCCTTGAGGCACAACAGCCGGTTCATCTCGATGTCGGTGCGAGCCTCCGCGATGCGCTGCTCCCAGATCGAATATTCGACGATCTTGCGCCCGAACGCGGTGCGCGACGACAGCCGCTTCACCATCTTCTCCAGCGCTTCCTCGGCCTTGCCGATGGTGCGCATGCAGTGATGGATGCGGCCGGGACCTAGCCTACCTTGCGCGATCTCAAAGCCCCTGCCCTCGCCGAGCAGGACATTGCTGGCGGGAACGCGGACGTTCTCCAACAGCACTTGCGCGTGGCCGTGCGGTGCGTCGTCGTAGCCGAACACCGGCAGCATCCTCTCGACCGTGATGCCCTTGGTGTCGAGCGGCACCAGGATCTGCGACTGCTGCTGGTGGCGCGGCGCGTTCAGATCGGTTTTGCCCATCACGATGGCGATCTTGCAGCGGGGGTCGCCGACGCCGGAGGACCACCATTTGCGGCCGTTGATGACGTAGTGATCGCCGTCCTTCTGGATCCGGGTTTCGATGTTGGTGGCGTCGGAAGATGCAACCGCCGGCTCCGTCATCAGGAAGGCGGAGCGAATTTCGCCGTTCATCAGCGGCTTGAGCCACTGCCGCTTGTGCTCCTTGGTGCCGTAACGCATCAGGACTTCCATGTTGCCGGTGTCGGGCGCGGAGCAGTTGAACACTTCCGAGGCCCAGCTGATGTGGCCCATTTCTTCCGCTAGTGGCGCGTATTCCAGGTTGCTCAATCCCGCGCCGCGGAATTCGTCGTCTTCATGCGACGACGGCGGCATGAACATGTTCCACAGGCCCTCGGTCTTCGCTTTCTTCTTCAGGTCCTCCAGGATCGGGATCACCTTCCAGCGCGCGCCCTCGGCGTCCTGCTGCTTGTAGATCGGCACCGCTGGCCGGACATGCTTGGTCATGAAGGACTGCACCCGGCCGAGCCATTCCTTCTGCCGATCAGACATCGTGAAATCCATGGGACGCTCCTCACCTGTTCCTTGAGAATTGTTGCGCGCACTGTCTTCCCGTCGCTGCTTTGCCGCAAGAGGCTTTAGCGCCCCAATGATCTCTCAAGTGCGGACGCAATGACGGAAGCGTGAGAGGCCGAAGCTGCCGAACGCGCCACGCGCGGATTGACATTTCCAGCCTTTAAAACGATGGTTTCATACAATTGTTTGAAATGCAACGCCCGATCCCAGGCGCAACCCATGCCGAGCGATCAGACCAGGACCGCCATTCTCGCCGCCGCCGAGCGGCTCTATGCCGATCGCGGTTTTGGCGACGTGACGCTGCGCGATATCGTCGCCGAGGCCAACGTCAATCTTGCGGCGGTGAATTATCATTTCGGCTCCAAGGACGAATTGATCGCAGAACTGTTCGTCACAAGGAGCCTCGCGCTGAACCGCGAGCGCCTGCGCGAGTTGAAGGCGGCGGAGGAAAAAGGCGGCGGCACGGCCGACATCTCCGATGTCCTGCGCGCGCTGGTCGGCCCGACCTTGCGCGGCTGCCTTGGCCCCGACAATCAGCGCTCGGTCGCGGCGCGCTTCATGATCCGGGTCTCGATCGAATCCGTCCCGGCC
This sequence comes from uncultured Alphaproteobacteria bacterium, assembly GCA_963822795.1. Classification (GTDB taxonomy): domain Bacteria; phylum Pseudomonadota; class Alphaproteobacteria; order Rhizobiales; family Xanthobacteraceae; genus Bradyrhizobium. The sequence continues at coordinate 143,803 of CAWGJM010000038.1, read as the reverse complement.
ATCCGCCGCATCCGAAACCGCGAGATCGATCATTTGCGGAAATTCATCGCCGCGATGCGTCGCTCACTGCCCGGCCACGGCGATGTCGAGCTCTATTGGGGCCTGCATTTCGCCCTCGCCATGGCGCAACAGACCGTTCGCGACAGCGAGCGGCTGACGAAATTGTCGGACGGAAAATGCGACGTCGACGACGTCGAGGGCATCATCGCGCGCGTGGTGGCGGTTGCGGTGATGGGGTTGACGGGGGGAGCGGCGAAGGAAACGGCCGAGTCTCGCGCGGCCGCCCTGCCGGCTAGATGAGACCGGACTGACCCGGGCGCAGACGCAACTCGAATGTAATCGTCAGCGGCCGGTCAAGTCCGGCTTCGCGCGCATCACGGACTCTTAGCAGGGCATCGCGCCGCGTCCGTCGTATGCCAGGTCCGGACACGGCCACTTTTGCTTCGTTTCCGGCGCCGCAGCATGGATTGTTACTAACAAAGCCGATCGACTTGGCCTAAGCTTTGGCGCGGCGGACGCCGAATGCGCATAAGGCTTTGACCGTATCTTTGATGACCGAACAATAACAATGTCGCGTTCGAGCTTCCGACGCAGAGGGCAGAGCACACCATGCGCACGAGCAAACTCACACGACGGCGCTTTCGCGCTACGACCGCCGCCTCCACCGCCCTGGTCGCAATGCCTCGTCTCCGCGGCTCATATGCGGCCGGCAAACCAACGGTCGGCTTCGGGGAACATTGGGTGCCAAGCGCAGTGTGCTAACCAATAAGGCTCCATGTCCAAATGGCTTAAACGGTTTCTGTTTGGGATTTGGGGTCTTCTGCTGATCCCCCTGATGACGCCTGTCCTCGAGAAATGGTTGGAGGAAAACGTCTTCTCCGACCCTGACGGTACCGCCGCGACGGTTTTTCCTAACCCTACGGCCACCACCGTTTTTAACAACCTCCTCGCACTGGGCCAACAGCGTTGGTTTAAATTTGCATTGGTCTTTTTGACCGGAATTGTAATTGGCGTCTCATTGGAATGGTTGAACCGGAAGTCGGACGAAAAAAAATCCTTCGAGCTCCAAAGCCTCGGAACCAAATTTCGCAGTCTTTCAGATAACATCAAGGTTCGGACCGCGTCGTCGGGATGGCCGGACAACGTGCGCGATCTTAAGCCTGCAATCTTGTCTGCATTTATCTCCGCCAAGAAATTTGATTTGTGGGTTCCGAATGAGCACGTGTACCAATTGCCGGATGCGTCATTCCTTTGTGAATACTTCAGATGTGTCGGCAAGCTTCTAGAGGATGGGCATTTTGACAAGGCCAACAGTGAGGCGCTGTCATGGCAACCCTTTCTTGATAAAGTGAAGGTGTCTTGAGTTTCCAACCCAAACCTGGCCGCCGGGCTGGCGCTTTGCTTCACGTGCCTGCGGCGGAACAATCAGCGCGTAGCGCGTAGGATGGGTAGAGCTCTTGCGAAACCCATCATCCTTCCAAGAGATCGCCGAGCGAATGGGAAGCTGAGTAACGTCGATCTTCGATCAGGGCGTCATTTGTTGTAGCATGATGGGTTTCGCTCCGCTCTACCCATCCTAGCAGCTACGGACCGCATTTCTCGCTGCAACCATGGCAACCGGTGACGCCAAGCGTCCAACTGCAAGAACTTGATAATCTCCGGGGCGGACTTTGGTGACTCGCCGAACAGAATAGGTTGAGTCACTTGGCAGAACCGAGTCAGGCCCATCGCGCTCTAGATAACGCAGAAGCCGCGTACTCATAAGTCGAAGCTCGTCGTCAGCGGCGCGTCAAGTCCGCGTCGGCTCCAAAGCTGACATAGGCTCGGGGGTTCGGGTTCACGAGTGGCGGCCGCGGGCGCCGTCTTCGCTCCCCCGACGAGGCAAGAGCTATTAGCAGCGGCGGCTATTAGCAGCGGCGGCTATTAGAACCAGCAGCTATTAGAAACGGCGCTGTTGCCAGCGCCGTTTTGGTGCACCGAACGCGTGGAATCGGCCCACTTCGACTGGCGCTGACGGGAGCGACCCGCTCTGGCTCTGCTGGCGTGGGAAGCCACTCGCGACCCGGGGTTAGGCTACGCCTCATACAAGTGGAGTCAATTGGAACGACAATTAATTTTAGGGCCAACGGCTGTTAGGAATCGCGAGCTCTTGCGAAACTCATCGTCTTTCCGCCAGATCGATCGGGGAACAAGCGGCGACTCCGAACGGAGCAGCGGCGATCGTCGGTCGGGGCGTTATCGTGGTGACGCTGATGGATATCGCTAACGCTCCACCCATCTTGCGGATCAAATCACCCCCTGCTTCTTCAACGCCTCCAGCCTCGCCTCGTCATAACCGATCGCCGACAAAATCTCGCGCGTGTTCTCCCCCAAGAGCGGCGGCGCGCGATATTCCGTCACCGGGGTGCCCGAAAACGTCAGCGGGTTGCGGATCAGCGACAGAGCATGGTTGAAGGGGTGATCGGCCTTGATCTCCATGCCGCGCGAGCGGACGTGCGGATCTGAAAACACCTGCTCGAAATCGTTGACGGGGCCGCAGGGCACGCTGGCCTTCTCCAGCTCGTCGAGCCAGTAGGCCACCTTGTTCTTCAGGAACAGGCCGGCGAAGATCGCCATGATCTCCTTGCCGTGCACGACGCGGTCGTTGTTCTTGGCGAATTTTGGATCCTTGGCGAGATTGGGCTCGCCCAGCACCGCGCAGGTGCGCGCGAATTGCGCGTCATTGCCGACCACCAGCATCAGTTCGCCATCGGTGCAGCGGAATACGCCGGCCGGCATGCCGCCGTTGCCCCAGGTGCCGCGCCGCGGCGGCGTCTTGCCGTTGACGAGGAAGATCTGCGCGTAGTGCGACAGCGAGGCGATCACGGTGTCGAACAGGCAGACGTCGAGGTGCTGGCCGTCGCCGCCGTTGGCCTTGCGGTGATAGAGGGCTGCGAGAATGGCGATCGAGGAGTTCATGCCGGTCATGTAGTCGACGATGGAGGGACCGACCTTCATCGGCCCCGCGCCGGGCTCGCCGTCGATATGGCCGGTGACGCTCATCAATCCGCCCATCGCCTGGAAGATCGCGTCGTAGCCGGCGCGCGGCGCGTAAGGCCCGGTCTGGCCGAAACCGGTCACCGAGCAATAGATGATGCCGGGATTGACGGCGCGGATCGCCTCGTAATCGAGGCCATAGCGCTTGAGGTCGCCGACCTTGTAATTCTCCATCATGACGTCGACGGATTTTGCCAGTTCGCGGACGATCTGCTGCCCCTCGGCCGTCGCGATGTTGACGGTGACCGACTTCTTGTTGCGGTTGGCGCAGAGGTAGAACGAGTTGTTGTTGTTCTCCTTGCCTGCCGGGTCGACCAGGTAAGGCGGGCCGAAGGCGCGCGCGTCGTCGCCGGTGCCGGGCCGTTCGATCTTGATCACCTCGGCGCCAAGATCGGCCAGCATCTGCGCGGACAAGGGCCCGGCCAGCACCCGCGTCAGATCGAGAATCTTGATGCCTGAAAGCGGCAGAGCCGACATGAAGCCTTCCTCCGGAATTTATTTTGGGGCGCGCGGGAACGGCCTCCCGGCGGCGCTGAGCCTGCCGATACACCATTTTTCGGCGCCGAGTCCTGCGTTTGAGACATGAGGGTATCTGTCCCGCCGCCAAATCTGCAAGGGGGGCGGCTCAGCTGCGCGGGTTCCCAGCCGACCGGTCGGAATTGATTGCTCGGCGGCCGGGAGGCGCGCCGCTACCGTCCGAACCGCCCACCCGAAACAAGATCGTTTAAAAATCTCTCCCCGGAAGCTTCTCAAAACGATGTAGGTGCTCGATATGAGTGGTGCGCCTTACTCGTGAAATTCATCGGTAAATGCGACCGCGTCGATCCGGAGACCGTGTCATGGCGAAGAAAATGATCCGTCCAATTCGCAACGAAGCTGAATACGACCAGGCCTAGAAGAGATCGAACAATATTTCGAGAACGAACCAAAACTGGGCGCGCCGGAAGCCGATCGCTTCGATCTTCTCGCCTTGGTCGTCGAGGACTGCGAGCGCAAGCGCTGGCCGATCGAGCCGCCCGAGACGATTGACGCGATCCGTTACCGCATGGAAACGAGCGGCTATAAGATCTTGGCCGCCTGCTCAGCTCGCGACAGCGTCCTGAACAGGAAGCGCGCCCTCGCGATGAGAATGGCCTGGAAACTGCACCGCGAGTGGAACATCCCGGCGGAGGCGCTCATCGCGCCACCACGAACCCGCGGACGGAGATCCGCGGCGGAACCGTCGCCACAATGGGCTGCTAACAACCGAAGCAGCCAGCTAATCCAAATCGATGGCGTGGTAGTGGCCGGCCTGGTCGAGCTGTGTGCCCCAGACCTTGTGCACCGCCTGGTGATCGGAGGGCCCGAAATTGACCTTCGGTCCCAGCCCCAATTCGTAATTCTTCATGCCCTCCAGCGTGTCCACCAGCGTCTCGGTGTCGAATTGCGGCCCGACGCGTCGCAGTCCCTCGACCAGGATGTTGGCGGTGAGATAGGCCTCGAGCGACATGTAGTCCGGGGCCTCGCCGGGAAAATACTTGGCGAGCGCCTTCTTGTAGTTCAGCGCCACCGACGCGTAGCTATCCACCGCCGGCACGACCTGGGTGCAGATGACGCCCTCCGCGTACCGCGGGCCAAGCAAGTTAAGCTCATCGGCTAAGCCGGTGCTGCCGACGCCCGAGATCGTGGCGTAGATCATGTCCGGATACAGATCGCGGGTCTTCTCGATGAATTTTGCCGCCGGCCGGTAGGTGGCCACCAGCACGACCGCCTTGATCGGGATTTTCTGCCGGCGCAGCAGCGCGATGGCCTCGTCGACGTTGACGGTATTGCGGTTGTAACTCATTCGGAAGACCTGGCCCGCAACGCCGCCGCGCAGTGAGCGCATCGCCTTGGAGACGCCGTCCATGCCCGCCTCGCCGTAGGCGTCCTGCTGGGTGAGGACCCCGATCTCCTCCGGACGCAACCGTCGCACCTTCACGAGGTAACGCACGATGGCATCGGTCTCCTCGGCGTAGCCGGCACGGTAATTGAATACGTAGCGGTCCGGCGGATCGTGCCTGAGCGAAGGCGCGCCGGTGAACGCTCCGAAGTAAAGCGCATGGTGCTCGAGCGCATAGGGTATCGAGACCAGAGCGGTCGGGCTGCCGTACATCTCGACGAAGCCGAACACCTGGTTCTTCTCGTAGAGTTCCTTCATGGCGTTCAGCGTCCGCGTAGGCTCATAGCCATCGTCCGCCGTGACCAGCTTGAGCTGCCGACCATCGACGCCGCCGTTGTCGTTGGCCATGTTGAACGCCGTATCGATGCCGAGCTTAAGCTGGCGGCCCATCTCCTTGGCCGGGCCGGCGAAGGGCGCCGCGATACCGAAGCGGATTTCCGTGTCGGTCACTCCCTGAACCGTGCTCTGATTTGTGCGCGTCGCCGTCGGCGCGGCGTTGGCCATCCGGGCGATAGCACTCAACTGGCTGTCGTCGGCGCGAACAGCCTGGCTCGGAACTTGCGCGGCGGCCGCCGGTACGGTCGGAACGAATGATGAGGAGGCCGCGGCCTGCGGCAGTGCCGCGAATGACCGCGTTGACGCGTCGACCACCGACGCATCCGCGCGAACGTCGTTCGGGACCATGCCGGACCAGCGCGCCACGAAAGTCATGCCAATATAGGCGGAGACCGCCGCGACCACCACCACGAGCCCCAGTAGGCGCAGGACGCCGAACGAATTGCGCTCGGGTGGCGGCGGCGGGACGTCCTGCACGCCAAGCCTGGCAAAGGGGTCATGCGGCTGCGGCCTGCGCTCCGATTCCGGACGCCAAGGCACGTTGCGATACTGACCCGTTGCAGTGCCGGGTTCGGGCGGATCGCGCGGATCATCACCATCGCTCTGTTGGTCGGACAAACGTTTCATAGTCATCCCCCAGGCTGACGTGGCGCATCGCGTATTGAAGGATTCGGGATCACTGCCCAGCCGCGCCGCGCAAACCGCGGCGAGATGAACGCGATGCTAAGCACCCGCCTCGAAAGCGCGTTGGTCATGACGCATCATAAGCGGGAATGCGGCAGCGATTTGTTCGCAATCGCGAGAAGAGATGACGTTACGTCAGCGTTTGCGCGTCAGCATTGTGCAGATCGCTCAGCGCAAGAATTTGTTCCAGGCATCGTGGCACTCGCTGCACGAAAACGGCAGGATCGACATGAGGCCTTCCTTTGGAATGGTCTGGATCAACCAGGCGCTGATACCGGGCAAGGGCCGCGACTGGGCGTTGCCGGCGGTCAGCCGGCGACAAGCTCATGACCGAACTTAGACCCCTCGCGCTCATCAAGCAATACATTGAAAATCAGAAGAGGGTCTGATGGAAAAGCCTCAAATGATTTCAATTGCCGGTCTTAAGGCGCGAGGATGGACACAAGCCCTCATCACGTTCCTTGGAGAACCGGATGTGGTAAGGCGCAATTCTCATTATGCGAAATCAGCGCCTATGCGCCTCTACGACACCGCAAGAGTAGCTTCCTTCGAGGTGTCGTCAGAGTTTCTTGCTGCAAAAGCGAAAGCTGCTGGGCGTCAGTGCGGAGCAAAGACTGCCGTGGAGACAAAGCGCGCGGCACAGATGCAGCAGGTTCTGGAAATGCACGTTTCTGTTGAAACGCGCTCGGAACATTGGGTGAGACGTGCGGCGATTGAAGCGTATAACGAACGGCACTGGGATGGAGACGGGGCGGCGGAAGATGCACCCGCCAAGTTTCTCGAACGCATCACCGTAAACTTCATCCGGCATAAGTACGACAGGGCATTAGAGGAAGTCGCTGGTCGGGTTGGCATCGCCTCTGCGGTACAGAGCAAAGATTTACTCAGCCATAGGAGAGCCATAGGAGAGAGCTATCCGGCTTTAGCAGATGAATGCAGTCGGCAATTGATGCGTAGAGGACTGTGATGCCGCGCGTTAAAACCCTGTCCTTCGTCGCCGAGTTCCCGCTTCAGACGACTGCGGCGGATGAGAAGACATTGGATACGCGGCTGAACGCGGCCCGGCACCTCTATAATGCCTGTTTGCAGGAGTGCCTTCGCCGCCTCGATCTGATGAAGCAGTCGAAGGCATGGCAAGCCGCACGCGCCGTGCCTGCGACAGTGGACAAGCGTCACAACAAAGCGCGCTCGCAAGCGTTCCGGGCCGAACTGGAGCGGTTCGGCTTCACCTCGCGCGAGATTGAAAAGCATGCGCTCTCCTGCCGCAATGCCTGCTGGATCGGCGATCACCTCGGCAGCCACGACACGCAAACCACGAGTTTGCGCGCATTCCGGGCAGCCGAGCAGTATGCGTTTGGCAAGCGCGGCCGCCCACGGTTCAAATCGTTAAACCGGCTGAACAGCATCGAGGGCAAAGCGGACGCTGTGATCCGCTACCGCGCCGAGCCTGTTCCGGCCGTGCACTACAGCGGCCTTGTGCTGCCGCTTATGCTCGATCCAAAGGACAAACGCGATTGGCAAAGAGAAGCGCTCGCGGCCAGGACCAAGTATGTCCGCATTATCCGGCGCGAGATCAAGGGCTGCGTCCGCTGGTTTTGCCAGTTGGTGCAAGAGGGCTTGCCGCCCGCTACGCACACCACCAAGGACGGTACTGTCGGACTCGACATCGGGCCGTCCAGCATCGCGGCGGTATCAAGCGACGACGCTATTTTGGAGCAGTTATGCCCGAGCGTCGTCGAACCGTGGAACGACTGCCGGCGTATCCAGCGCGCGATGGACCGCTCGCGACGTGCAACCAACCTGGACAACTTCGATGCCAAAGGGCGCGCGATCAAGGGTAAGAGAAGGTGGAACAGGTCGCAGCGCTATCAGGCGCTTGCCGCTTCGAAACGCGAGCGCGATCGAGTATTGGCTGCCGAGCGCAAGCGATCGCATGGCGAGTTGGCGAACCGCATTCTCGGTCAAGGGACAACCATCAAAACAGAGGAGTTGAGCTACAAGTCATTTCAGAAGAACTACGGTCGCAGCGTGAAAGTGCGTGCGCCAGGAATGTTGATCTCGATGCTTCAGCGCAAGGCTGCAAGTGCTGGCGGTGGAGTGATTGAGATCAAAACCCGGCATACACGGTTGAGCCAGTTCGATCATACCACGGGCGAATACATCAAGAAGCCGCTCTCGCAGCGGGTTCATGTGTTCGGCGATGGCAGGACAGAGCCGGTTCAACGTGATCTCTACAGCGCGTTTCTTGCGACATGCTGCGATACGAATTTGCTCGACATTCCCCAAGTCAAGATCGCTTGGGCCAGTGCGGAACCGCTCCTGAGGACGGCGATGTCGAGTGTACTTCAACCTGCAAGCGGGAAGGGCTTTGCCCAACCCCACGTCCGTAATGGCGTTAGAGCGGGTCGCCGGATCAAGAGTGTTGGGCCGGCCGTCGAGGCCGGGGATGATGTAGCGCCTCTGCAAACAGAGACCGCGAGAGCCCCGGAAAGACTGCCTTCTGCCTCTCTCAGAACCCCCTGGCTTTAGCCATGGGGAGGTTCAGCCTTGGGACGTCTCGACCACACGCGCGTCTCACCAGCTCTCTGCGAAAAGGTCGCACCTCGGTCAGAAACGACCATGCGGAGCGCGGTTGGTGCGCGAGGTGCAGGCTTCGTCCACAATCGCCGCCGGCTGAATGAAGAACTCATCCGGCCTGTCCTTGAAGCGTTGCCGCGTCCAGGCCACGTCGATGACGGCATCGATCATGAGATAGGCGACGTGGATGTCCTTCGGCCCCATCTCGCGCGCGATCGATTCGGCAAGGATACGTTGCGCGGCCTTGGTCGGCGCGAAGCTAGCGAAATTCGCCTTGCCGCGCATCGCCCATCCCGACCGCGAGATGAAGCGGAAATGCGCGCCGCCGAGCGGCGCTATTCCGCGCTTTGCTTCCATCTGACAGAAACGGCAGTCGTCGGCGGCGACCACGATGTCGCCGGCCAGCATCAATTCGAGGCCGACGGTGAAGACGATGCCTTGCACGGCGGTGACGATCGGCTTGCGGCAGCGGTTGGCCATGCCGAAGGGATCGATGTTGCCCTCCGGGCGCGGCTTGCGCGTCGCATTGGGGCCGAAGAATTTCGGCATGTCGAGCCGGCGGTGAAATTCTCGCCGACGGCGCAGAGCACGCCGACCCAGAGGCCATCGTCCCGGTCGAGCAGCGTAAGCGCGTCGGACAATTGCGCCATCATCTCGGGGCTGAAGGAGTTCTTCCTGGCCGGGTTATCGATGACGTGCTTCAGGATGGGGTCGTGACGTTCATGAAAGACCTGCCCTTCGGTGATGCTGCCGGACATGTTGGCGTCTTCGGCTCGTTTGAATGATGGTCATCATTCAAGACGGCGGTCTAATCCGGAAGACCAAGGCTAGTCAACGCCGTCGGGCCAAGGTCATTCGGCGCAGCAAAAACTCCCGCGGAATCAAGCCGGAAGCGGTTGGCGTCGGCTACCAGACGGCATTTGACGCAGATGACGCCGCGGCTCTTAAGTCGAGCAAGTCAGCCGTAAGGCAACGCTGCCGCCGCAGCAGCACCGAGCCGGCATTACCCTTTAGGCGACCTACTTTTGGGTTTGAGCAGGGGCACTTGCATTCGGCGTCGTCGTCACCGACATCGACACGCTGCCGTAACCGAAATAGACGAGGGCTCCGAACACGAGGGCAAACACGATTGCGCTCATCAGGGCGCTGAGGAAGCGGTTGCCGAAACCGATCGTGTTGCCAATTAAATAAATGACGAACACCACGATGGTTGCGATGAGCACGGGCTCAAACCACGCGTATTGTGCAGGCAGCATAGCTCGCCCCCCAAGCATTTGCAGGATTTTCGCAAGGTAGCAGACGAAACGACAACTGGCCATCCCCATCGACGCGATGTTGGGCGGCATCGATCAGTAACTCTATGACAATCCAGCGACGGGAACTGGTCTCCTAAAAATTGGCGAGGCACCGCACATCCATCTCGCCACCGATTTCGCCGATTTGATCCTTTGTGACGCCGCTAAGGCTTGGGCCGGTGGCCGCCCGCGTGCACATCATCACCGTGACGCACGACACCGCCGAAATCGGCCGATGTTATTTCCCGGAGCAAATATGATCCGATCTGTTTTGGCCTTGGGCCTATTCATCACCTTGTGTGCTGCCGCCAACGCCGCCCCCGTACATGGCGCCAAACCGCCCGCGGGCCACTTGCACCCGGACCGACGTGAGGCCGCCCCCAAGGGCTTCGCTGTTCCCGGCTGGACCGACGAACAGACCCGCGAATGGCTGACGTACCCGCAAGTGACCGGGTAATGCTACCGGGCCGCACATAGCTATCGCGCCGGACGGCTCATGCGGGCGGATTGAAGGTCCGCGCAAAAAAGACCGGTGATTTGGCCTTCTTCAGCCGATAGAGCTGCGCCGGCCGGTTCGGGCCTTTTCGCATTTTGGCCACCGGCTCGATGAGATCCGCCGCGAGCATGCGGGTACGGAATGCGCTCTTCTCCAGCGGGCGGTCGAGCACGATCTCATAGACCCTTTGGAGGTCCGGCAGCGTGAACTCCGCCGGCATCAGATAGGCCGGCAACGAGGTGTACTCGACCTTGCTGCGCAAGCGCTGGATCGCCGTCTCCAGGATATCGCCGTGGTCGAAGGCCAGTCGCGACTTGACGCGGCCGGCACTCACCGGAAACCACTGCGCGTCCGCGGCAAGGGGCCCGCTTGCCGGCGCCGCCGGCATCAGCGCGAAATAAGCATGCGTCGCCGACCAGCCGCGCGGGTCGCGGCCGGCGCTGCCCCAACTTCCCAACTGCTCGAGATACGGGCTGACCATGCCGGTCTTTTCCTTCAGCTTGCGCATCGCGCAGGCATCGAGGTCCCTGTCCCTCTCAATATCCACGAAACCGCCCGGCAGCGCCCAAGAGTTCGGGAATGGCTCGTTTTCTCCCGGCGGCCGCTGCACCAGAAGGACCCGAAGCGCGTCATCACTGACGGCAAAGATGACGACGTCGACCGTCGCCAGCGGCCGCGCAAAGTCCAGCTTCGGCCGTCCAACCCCGGCATGTTCGCGCTCTGCTGCCATCGCCCAAAACCCTTCGAGTTCCCTTCAAGAACCTTTCCAATGAACCTTCTCGTCTCTGCCCTTGACACTAGCATACTTAGTTGTACTGTCCAACTTACTTAGTTGCCCAGACACACTTACCATAAGGAGCCACGCCATGCTGGGATTTCGGTTCATCAAGGCCCAGCCCACCACCTATCTGATGAAGTACCGCGCGGGCGCGGTGACCCGCCAGGGCGCCGGCCTCTCCACGCTCTATTATGCCCCGGTCACGTCGCTGGTCGCGGTGCCGATCGGCAGCCGGGACGCGGCCTTCATCTTCCAGCAGATCGCCCGCGACTTTCAGTCCCTCACCATCCAGGGGCATATCACCTATCGCATCAGCGAGCCGCAAAAGGCCGCGTCCATGCTCAACTTCACCCTCAAGGCCGACGGCAAGACCTATGAGTCCGACGATCCGGAGAAACTGCCGCAGCGCATCCTGGGCACGGTCGAGGTTCTGGCCCAACAGGCGGTGAAGGAGCTGACGCTGAAGGAAGCGCTGCGCGCCTCCGATCGCATCGCCGACATCATCGCGATGGGACTGCGCGGCCGCGCCGACATCGCGTCCCTCGGCCTTGAAATCCTCGGCGTCTCGATCCGCGGCATCAAGCCGACGCCCGACACCGCGAAAGCCCTCGAAGCGGAAGCGCGCGAGGCGATCCTCAGGAGCGCGGACGAGGCGATCTTCGCGCGGCGCAATTTTGCGGTGGAGCAGGAACGCGCCATCCGCGAGAGCGAGCTCGACACCGAAATCGCCGTCGAGCAGAAGAAGCGCTCGATCCGCGAGACCCAAATGGATGCCGAAGCGAGCGTGGTGGCGAAGCAGAACGAACTGCGGGAAGCCGGCATGGTCGCCGACATCGCGCTGGAGGGCAAGCGCAAGGACTTTGTCGCGCTCAACGCCGAGAACACGCGGACACTGGCCGATGCCGAGGCCTACCGGGTCGGCGCGTTGATGAAGATTTTTGAGGGCGTCGACACCCGCGTGATCCAGGCACTGGCCGCCGCCGGCATGCAACCCGGCCAGTTGATCGCCCAGGCTTTTAGCGGGATCGCCGAACGGGCCGAGCGAATAGGACAGCTCAACGTCTCGCCCGATCTTCTGCGGACGCTGCTGGAGAAGCCCAAGCTTTCGGAGACCGCCCATGTCCGCCGACAGTGATCGCAAAGTGGTGCTGGTCACCCGCAAGACCAGGCTTGAGGACCTGATCGCAAAGTACCTGACGGCGGCGCAGGCCCGGTTCTATGTCGAACATCTCGGCGCCGATTTCTCCGACTATCAGCGCGAGCACGACGTCTATCTGGAACAGCAGCACCGTACCTTGCAGACGCTGGAGCAATGGGGCCGCTACCAGGTCATCGAGCGCGGTTTTCTGCCGAACTTCATCTTCGGTCCTTCGGATATCGTGGTCGCGCTCGGCCAGGACGGCGTGGTCGCCAACTCCATGAAATATCTCGACGGCCATCCACTGATCGGCATCAACCCCGATGCAAGGCGTTATGACGGCATCCTGCTTCCCTTCGGCGCGGACGACCTTGCCGCGCTGCTGCCGGAGGTCGCTGCCGATAGGCGTCCCTTCAAGACCGTGACCATGGCCAAGGCCACACTTGCCAACGGCCAGGTCCTCCATGCCGTCAACGACCTCTTCATCGGCGCACGCACCCACACCTCGGCAATCTATGAGATCGCCGCCGGCGGCGAGAAGGAGACGCAATCCTCTAGCGGGCTGATCGTTTCCACCGGCCTCGGTTCGACCGCATGGTTCAAGAGCATCGTCACCGGCTCGCTCGCAATCGCAGGCCGCTTCGGCCGCCAGATCGACAGCGCACCCTATTTCCCGCTGCCCTGGGACAGCCACGAATTGCAGTTCGCGGTGCGCGAGCCGTTTCCGAGCCGCGCCTCACAAACGAACCTCGTCTACGGCCGGCTGACCAAGTCTAAGCATCTGAGCGTCCGCTCACTGATGCCGGAGAACGGCGTCATCTTCTCAGACGGCATCGAAGCTGATCGCCTCGACTTCAACTCCGGGACCGAAGTGCAGATCGCGCTGGCCGAGCGCGAGGGCCGGCTGATCGTGTGAGGTGTCGTCGTTCATAATTACGGTGCGATTGCGGCGGCGCCGACAGATCGCCACCGGCGCGGATGGCCTGCAAGAATCATCGATAAACCGGGCTGCGCCGTGGTACTGGACCGAATCGTCCCAATGGTTGACCATCGGGAACGTGCCGCGTTCGAGAGAATGATCTGATGTCACGCGTTGAATTTGCTTCAAAACCCGTTCCCGTGTTTGCGAAGCTCGCTGTTGTGCTGCGCAATATCCCGGCGATGCAGTTCGTACTTGGTAAGCTTGCTGCTCTGCTGCGGAAGGACAAAACACGAACAGACCAGCTCAATACCAGGTTTGTCGACGAGACCCCCGACATCACTGAGAGCCCTGGTCAGCAGTTCGCCGTTATCGAGCCGTCAGCCGGCAGCGCCATCGCAGCACCACCGGCAAACGACCAATCCGAGCGGGAAAATCTGATTCGTCGACGTTGGGCAGAGACCGGGATCAAAATGTGGAACCCGGATGTTCATGGTGCGGGACATGCTGCGCTGGGTATTCAAGGTAGCGTCGAATTGCTGCCGCCCAAGGCCGGTGACACGCTGCCCCAATATGACCGACTCGAATTCAAGCTGATTGAAGGCCGCATCGTTTGCGAAGGCTTTGTTGTCGAACCGCCAAAAAGCCGCCGCGCCATGAGGCCGGCGAACGACGTCGGCTCCAGCAACCGCATCGAAGCCGATCGCCTCGACTTCCGGGACTGAAGAGCAAATCGCGCCGGCTGAGCGCGCGGGAAGAATATCTCGCCGAACACCAGCGCCGCCGCGTGCCACAGAGGAAGAAAATTATTCCTACTCTAGAAACGTTGACGATGATGGATGCGATGATGACTTTGGGATCGCGGTCGAAAATATTCATCCCGGTTTCCTTCCAGGATTCGCGCCGCGAACCACCCTATATCAGCCTCCAATCAAACAATCGGTGAAAGCTGGAATGAGCACTGTGTCGTTCGGGCAACGCCTGCCTGGTTTCGCGCGTCGAGCACGCGTTTTGACTCAACAAAGCCTGCGCGTCGCGCTTAGATTGCGTCTAGGGGCTTGGTATCGTGATCGGCGGGCGGGGGCGTTCGCGTAGCCTGATTTGCTGCCCCATCAGGGCTACAGCAGAAAGACCGCCTCCGGGCGGTCTTTTTTCGTGTTTGGCGGAGCCTATGAAGCAGGAACGAGCGCGGCGTCTGATTATCCGGGAGTGGGACCAATGGGTCCAAGCGCAACCCATCGATTCCGGCGGAGCGACCGGTCGAGATTCGCTGAAGTTCTTTGTAGAGCTGCAGGACGCGCGGTCTGCACTGTTGAATTTCAAGGCAAGAGGCCGGGACAAGTGGCAAGTCGTGCACGACTGGCTGCTCGACGCGCGGCGCGTGCATTGGATCGGCTTGGAGGGGTCTCGCCCCTAAGTTGCCCGAATCACAACCGCAACTGTTCTGATCGACGCGACGGCGCCGATTGCACCTGACTTCCGCCTCATCCCGGGCACCCCAGCCCCACGGGATGGGGCGGGACTTTTCCGCTGATCTGCGGGACCCGACGCGACGCGGCGTTAATTCTTTCTTAACCATAAAGATTTAGCCTCACACCACTCTGGTTCGGGGCAATACCAGCATTCGATCGTCATCACGACCTTGCCCCGACGCGAGTTTTTTTTCCGTTCATCCGTGGGCGACGGGCGATGCCCGTGGGGGCTCGACGGAGTAACGCTATGTCGAGGCGTGAGGTCCAAGCCGAAACAAATTTACTTTCAGCCTTTGCATTGATGATTGGTGGCGCCTTGGCCGCTGGCCTTCCGATCGCGCTACTGATTATTTGGGTCTGTTCCTGATTTCCTCAGGAGCCATGGGCCGCCGGGCGGATGCACCCCGGCGCGGCGCAACGGCCTCCGAGCAATTGCGGGGGTTCAACGCGCTTGTCGCGTCAGAACAGTCGCGCGCCATTCGGCACGCGGTGGTCGGGCGCGAACAGCACGACGTTGCCCTGCGTATCCGGAAAGCCCAGCACAAGGACTTCCGACATGAACTTGCCGATCTGCCGCGGCGGGAAATTGACGACGGCCGCAACCTGCCGCCCGATCAGAGCCGCGGGCTGATAGTTTTGCGTGATCTGCGCGCTCGACTTCCTGGTGCCTAGTGCGGCCCCGAAATCGACCGTCAACTTGAGAGCTGGCTTGCGGGCTTGCGGAAACGGCTCGGCCGCGATGATAGTGCCGACGCGAATATCGACGGCGAGGAACTGATCGAAGCTGATCTGCGGCGTCGGCGGCGCGGCTGGGTCGTGAAGCAGGTGCATGTCCTCAATCCCTTCAATTGCATCGGTCCTTCACACGCCGGCTCCGGCCGCCTTCGCGACGCGAATATCCAGCCAGCCGAACTGGTTGACTGCGAGCCGATCGTCCGCGTTGATCACCACCGTCGTCGTCTCCGCCTCGATGATCCCTGGCCCTTGCAGCGATTGGCCCGGCTTGAGATCGTCGAGCGCGTAGACCGGCACGTCAAGCCAGTCGCCGAAGAATGCCTTGCGCCGCGAGCGCGGCTTGCAGGGCGCGGTCGACGGGGCCTCCTGCTCCTCCGCGCGACCTGCGGAAACCGCTCCGATCGCAGCGACCCGCGCGTTGACGAACACGACCTCCTGGTCGCGCGAGGCGTAGGTGTAGAGTTCTTCATGGCGGCGATGGAAGCGATCCTCGATCTCCGCGATCAACGAAGATGAATTGAGATCGACGCCATCCAAAGCGACGTCGATCTCAAAGATCTGCTCGCCATAGCGCATCTCGGCGGAACGCTCGACCGCGATCGGCCCGTCGAACCAGCCGCGCAGCCGCTCGACCGCGCGGTTCTCAAGCTCAGCAAAGATCCCGCGCACTTCGGAAGCGGTCGAGCGAACCCCGCTCTCGAAATGCGTGCGGCTGACCTCGTAGCGCAAATCGCTGGTCAGCATGCCCCAGGCCGACAGCACCGACGCCGTGGTCGGCACGATGATGCGCGACAGCTCGAGCTCGCGCGCGACCTCGGTGGCATGCACTCCGGCGGCCCCGCCGAAACTCAGAAGCGCAAAGCGCCTTGGATCGACGCCACGCCGCAGCGTCATCAGCCGGATGGCGTCGGCCATCTTGAGGTTGACCAGGCGAAAAATGCCCGCGGCAGCCTCGAGGCGTGTGATGCCAAGCGAGGCGGCGAGCCGGTCGATCACCGCGTCCGCCGCCGCGGTGTCGAGCGGGCGCTTTCCGCCCATGAAGGCGAAGGCATCGAGATAACCGAGCACCACATTGGCGTCGGTGACGGTCGCCTCGCCGCCGCCCTGGTCGTAGCAGGCCGGTCCCGGCATCGCGCCCGCGCTTTCGGGGCCGACATGGAAGATGCCGCC
Source organism: uncultured Alphaproteobacteria bacterium (assembly GCA_963822795.1). Taxonomy (GTDB): domain Bacteria; phylum Pseudomonadota; class Alphaproteobacteria; order Rhizobiales; family Xanthobacteraceae; genus Bradyrhizobium. The sequence continues at coordinate 127,246 of CAWGJM010000038.1, read as the reverse complement.
GGAATCGACCGACGCGATCGAGCCGCCGCCGGCCGCGATGCTGGAGATATCGAGGCTGCGCAGCGCAATGCGCTGCCCGGCGAGGCCGCCATCAGCCGATAATGTCGCCGCGCCGTCGGCGATCAGCGAGATGTCGGTCGAGGTACCGCCCATGTCGAACGCCACGAGATCGGGAATGCCGAGCATGGCGGCGCAGCGCCGGCAGCCGGACATGCCGCCCGCCGGACCCGACAGCACTGTTGCCGCGGCAAGCCGCGCGGCCTCCTCGACCGGCGCCATGCCGCCGTGGGACAGGATGATGAAGAGCGAGCCGTCGAAGCCGGCTTGCTTGAGCCGTGCCGCCAGCCGTTCAAGGTAGTGCCGGACGATCGGGCGGACATAGGCATTCACGACCGTGGTCGCGACGCGCTCATATTCCTTGATCTGCGGCAGCACGTCGCTCGAACGTGAGACGCTCACGCCGGGCAGCTCGCGCGCGAGCCGTTGCTCCACCGCGATCTCATGCACCGGATTGCGATAGGCGTGCAGGAAACAGATCGCGGCCGAGTTGACGCCGGATTTTTTGATCGCGGCGATCGCTTCATCAAGCGACGCTGGATCGAGCGGCACCACGATCTCGCCGCTCGGCTTGAGCCGCTCGCGCACGCCAAAGCGCAGCTCGCGCGGCACCAAAGGCTCCGGCGGCGGCGTGCGCAGATCGTAGCGATTGCCCTTCAGCCCTTCGCGCATTTCGAGGACGTCACGATGGCCTGCGGTGGTGAGCAGAGCGACGCTCGCCCCCTTGCGCTCGAGCAGGGCGTTGGTTGCGACCGTGGTGCCGTGCACCAGCCGCGTGGTCCGCGCGAGCATCTCGGCGCGGGAAAGGTTGAGCCGGCCCGCGAGCTCTTCCAGCCCCGCCATCACGCCGATCGACTGGTCCTGCGGCGTCGAGATCGATTTCGCGAACACGGTGCGCCCGGCCGCATCGATGGCGACGAGATCGGTGAAGGTGCCGCCGATGTCGATCCCGATGCTCAGCATGCTCAACTCGTCCGCGCTTTCACTGCGGCATCGGTGACGAGGCCCTGCAGACGATCGCGGTCGCGCGCTCCTTGCGAGCGCCTCGAAGGTGCCCCCCACCCGCCGCCGCCCGCGGAGCGGACCTCAAGGCAATCGCCGGGCCCGATCTCGATGCCGACCTCCTTGGTGCGCAATTCGCGTGGCTCCCGGCCCGCGGAGAGCAGCCGATAGCGATGCGGCGCGCTGTCCTCGCCGCCGAGCATGCCGCAGGAGCCGTGCCGCGTCCCCTCGCCCGCGGTATTGCCGAGCGCCGGCTTCTCGGTTTCGAAGACGAGGTCGAGCGCCACCCCGAGGCCGCCGCGAAACTGGCCGTCGCCGCCGGAATCGGGCAGGAATTCGTGGCGGCGGAAATGCAGCGGGAAGCGCGCTTCCGCCACTTCGACACTGCCGAATTTCAGACCGCCGACCGAGTGCCACTCCCCGATCGACGACCAGCCGTCGCCGTTCGCCGACGCGCCGCCGCCGGGACGCGCATGAAACATGTGCCAGATGAAGCCGCGGCCGGTGCGCGGGTGCTCGCCCTGCACCGCGATACGGAAACGGCGGCCCCAGCCGGCCATGACGCGATCGGGGCACGACGACGCCAGCGCCTTGACGATCGCTTCCACGATCTCGTTAGAGGGATGGCTGGTGCACAGCGTCACCGGCTTGCCCGGATCGGCCCAGACGATGGTGCCCTGCCTGGCAATCACCTTCAGCGGCCGAAGCGCCCCGGAATTCTTCGGGGTATCGGGATCGATCAGATAGGCGAACGCCATCACCACGGCGGCATGCATATTGGCGTGCGAGGAGTTGACAAAGCTCGTCACCTGCGGATCGGACTCCGACAGATCGACCTCGATTTCGCTGCCGCGTTTGGTGACTTTCGCGGCGATCCTGATGTCGTTGTTGCCGCGGCCATCGTCGTCGAGGAAGGCCTCGCCATGGAAGACGCCGTCCTTCCAGGTCGCGACCACCGCGCGGGCCTGGGCTTCGGCGGCATCGAGCACGGCTTCGATCGCAGCTTCGACGACGTCGGCGCCAAGTTCGCCGAACAGTTTTTGCATCCGCCGTTCGCCGAGATGCGCCGCCCCGATCATCGCGGCAAGATCGCCGCGAAAATCGTCCGGATTGCGGACGTTGAGCGCAAGCATATCCAGGATATCGTCGCGCAGCCGCCGCTTTTCGTAGAGCTTGATCGGCGGAATGCGCAGGCCCTCCTGCCAGATTTCGGTGGCGTTCGGATTGTAGGCGCCGTGCGTCGCGCCGCCGATATCGCTCTGATGGGCGCGCACCACGGTCCAGAACAGCCGACGATCGCCCGCGAAGACCGGCACAAAGATCGTGAGATCGGGGAGATGGCTGCCACCATGATAGGGATCGTTCATCAGGATCACGTCGCCCGGCGCGACTTCCTTGAACCGCTCTTCAACCGCGCGCGTCGCCCATGGCAGTGCGCCGACGTGAACCGGGATATGGTCGGCCTGCGCGATCAGTCGTGCCGCGACGTCGCAGATCGCAAGCGAAAAATCGCGGCTGGAATTGAGGATTTGCGAATAGGAGGTGCGCAGCATGGCCTCGCCCATCTCGGCGACGATCGAGCTCAGCCGGTGCTGGACAACGGAACGCGTGATCGGATCGACGGTGGGGCGCATCTTTACGTCAGCCCTTTTTGCTCTTGGCGGCCCTTTTTGACCGACTTCTTTCGGCAAGTTTCGTCAATCGATTTGCGCGCATCCCGTCCGGCTGCGAGACGCGGATGACCAACCTGCCAGAGTGGGCACCTGGAGCGATGGAGATCACTACGGAATTTCTCTTTGTCGGAATGGCGATGGCGGGCCCCATCGGCGTCCTTTTCAAGCCATTTGACGGCGGCTACGAGCTTACTCCACACGACCGATCAAGAGTCAATCTGGGACCGATCGAGAATCAGTCGGCCGGACTCGATTCCGGAATAATTACAAGCATTGAACTTTCGGCGCCCCGCCGCCAGCATCTTGCTACTTGAGAAACGGTGATTCTCATGGTGACCAAATTGGGCCTGTCGGAAACTTTGCTGTGGCGCGCCCGCGCGGGACAGGCCCGCCGGGTTGCCGGGATGTTGTCGCCGCGAGATGCTGCGCTCCTGGAAGCCTATGCCAGAGAATGCGAAGACTGCGCCCGCGCAGCTTCCGTCGAAAGCGCCAGAGCCAATCCGCGTCTACCGGTCGACATCCAACGCAGTGACGAGAAGAACTTGAGACCGCTACTCAAAGGTCGCCTGCCAAATCGAGCGGCATAGTCCGTTGCGCGGGCGCCATCTGGCCGTGATCCTGCGCGCACCCTCGTAAGATCGGCGCGCGTGCACATTGGTCTTGTCCGCGTCATCAGTGAATGCCGGTTATGGAGCCCGACATCGCGCGCGGGTCGCGCATGGGCCAGCGGCCGGCATCGACCTGGGCTATGAAGTCGCCGACAATGCTGTTGAACAGGACGGGCGCTTCGAGATTGATGGCGTGCCCGCAATTCGGCATCACTGAGAGAGCCGCCGACGGGATGGTGCGCTTCATCAGCAAGGCCGGCGCCAGGCAGGGCCAGTCCTCATCGCCGGTGAGGATCAGCGTCGGCACCGTGAGGCCGGCCATCTCCTTTTGCAGATCATACAGCGACGGACGCTCCTTTTGGCAGCCGAGCTGCGTGTTGACGGCGCCCAGGGCTGAATGCTCGGCCAGCGCCTGCTTGAAGACCGCGAAACCGCGCGGGTCTTTCGCTTCGAACTGCACGCGGGTTGGGCCGTAGGCATAGCGCGAAGCAAAGGCGGCCATGCCGTCAACCCGCAACGACGCCACCACGGCGTCAGCTTCGGCGCGAAACTGCTCGCGCATATTCGGCTCGGCGCCATAGCCGCAGCCGGCCACGCACAACGACAAGGCGCGAGACGGATGGCGAAAGCCGAAATGCAGCGTCGCGTAACCACCCATCGAGAGGCCGCAGACATGCGCCTTCCGGATGCCAAGATGATCGAGCACCATGAGAATGTCGTCGGCTGCGCAATTCTGGCTATAGGACGCCGGATTCTCCGGCACGTCCGACGGCGGATAGCCGCGCGCGGCATAGGTGATGGCGCGGTAGCGCCGGCCAAAATGCTGAAGCTGCTGTTCCCAGCTGCGATGATCGCCGGCGAATTCATGGACGAAGATGATCGGCCCGCCGCTGCCGGTTTCCTCATAGTATAGCCGTACGCCGTCATCCGTGGTGGCAAAAGCCATGGTCAGCTCCGTTTCAGCCGTTGGTCGATCGAGCAATGGTTGGGATATCGGGATTGGCGATCACGCGTCTCATTCTCCCCTGAACAGTCATCGACCTTCATCGCGCGCTCAAACCGTCTCGCCGGAGGATGTGAGCGCGCCACTTGGTTCGTGAGCGTCACCGGCATCACCGAACGCAGTCCAACCGCCGTCGACGGATAAGACGGTTCCGGTGATATAACTGGCTCCGCTCGAGCTCAGAAAATAGATCGCGGCGGCGATCTCTTCGGGTCTGGCTAATCGCCCCATCGGAATGCGACGATGCAGACGCGGCGTATCGACAAAGCCATCCGACTCAAGCTTTTTCACCAGCGCCGTCGCTACATATCCGGGCGCCACGGCGTTGACGCGAATTCCAGCTGACGCCCACTCACATGCCATCGACCTCGTCATCGATGCGATCCCCGCTTTTGCCGCCCCATAGGCGTTGCGGCGCGGAAGCCCCGTTACTCCGGCAATCGAACTAATATTGACGATGGAACCTGCTTGACGCGAGGCCATCAGGGCATGCGCCTCGCGCGAACACAAGAATGTTCCAGTCAGATGGATACCGAGAATCCGTTCGAAGCTTTCGACCGTTTGCTCCGAAGTTGGAAGATGTGGGCTACCTATGCCCGCATTGTTGACCAGTGCATCGAGACTGCCGAATTTTTTAGCGATCGTACCGAACGCGGCGCGCACCTCTGTTTCCTTCGATACATCGCAGCAGATATCCACATGCTCGTCGCCCAATTCGCTCGCCCGCGCCGATGCACGATCGGCATCGACGTCGAGCAAAGCGACGCGATAGCCGTTCCCTGCAAACACCTGGGCAGTCGCCCAGCCAATCCCGTCGCCCGCTCCGGTGATCGCAACGATCGGTTTCTGGTCCGCCATATCTTATCACCTACCTGTTGATCCCAAACGCTAATTGACGGCGTCATTGCCGGGCCGCCGAATCAAATTCATGACGCCCCGCGTAAAGCCTCTGTCGACCGCACCCTCGTTTTCCTGCAAAGCTGCCGGACCAAGCCGGTCACGCTGCGGCCTCAACTGCCTTGCTTCAGCTTGGGACGGCCGAAGGTCGATGTGGCTGTTCCGATGCTGACTTGCTTCATGTTGTTCCAGCCTTTTCCACTCTCACCCGTCATGGCAGGATTTGCAGCGCTCGATAGCGCGCGGACAGCCGATCGACCATCTCCTCGCTATCGACCATGTCGGGAAATCCAAACCGGTGGGCCTTCTCCGTCGAGGCGAAAACATCCCAGGTCAATGCGAACACATTGTTTTTCGCAAAACTCCAATCGGCCATCATGCCGAACGGCGTCGACCGCAGATCGTGCTTGCCGACGACAGCGTCCCATACGGCGCTCTTGTCCGCCATGAACCGCTCCAGATCGGTTGACCGCACCCCGCCGGGCGTCATTCCGAATTCCCGAGCAATTCGAGGCCAGATATCCCGCCAACGGAAGCAATCGCCGTTCGCCACGTTGAAGGCGTTGTTGGCGCAATTCGGATCGGTTGCGGCCCAAAGCATGCTTTTCGTCAGAGGATCGATGTCGACGACGCTGGTAACCGCATCAAACGCCTGTTCAGAGCCCGGAAACCACAGCTCCTGGCCGAGCTCGCGCAAGATCGTCGCAAACGTCCCGAGCATCGCAACCAGATTGCTCGGACTGTCCGTCGTTTCCGCACAGATAAAATTCGGGCGCACGGTCGACCAGCTCCAGTCCCGGCCGGCTTGACGCCTCGTCAATAGGTCCTGCTGGTTTCGATAGAAGCTCGAATCCGCGTGTGGTGGGTCGGACTCCTTCGCCGGCAGCTTGATCGGGCCGACATGGCTGCCGTACCACTTCAGGCCGTGCACGAGCTGGACGTGTTGGAGCGCGGGCGCCACGGGCAACATGACGTCGAGCAGGTTTTCGAGTATAACCGTGTTGGCCTCGACGCTGATGGCATAACCCAGCGTCACCGCCCGGGAGCGGAAGAAGACATGGGTTAAATCCGCGAACAGGTCGGCGCACGCCTGCAACCGGGTCCGGTCCAGCAGGTCGGCGGCAACATGGTGAACGGGCACCGCCATATCCACTGGCCGACGCGACAGTGATTTGACCCGCCAGTGCGGCGTGTCGCCGAGCCGGCGGATCAGATTGCCCCTGACCAGTCCCGAGCCTCCGACGACGAGCGCGTTTCGTGTCATGGTCCCCTGCCCCTGATGCGCATCAACCGGATTTCCGATCTGACTGAATAACGACTTGCCGTCTGCCTCGATCAGTAGCATCGCAACGGTCCGTTCATTGGTTGACGACGATGAGCCACCCAGAACGATCGTGTCGCCTTCCGCACGGCACGATCTGGATGGTCATGCAGCAAGATCAGCGCCGTTCATCATGTCAGCCGTTCATCATGTCATAGGCCAGCAGCTCCGCGCCGGTCTCCCCTGCATCCATGATCCGCTTGCCGATCAGATCGCGCAGCGTCTCGGAGGTACCGCCGCCGAGCGTGCCGTAGCGGGCTCCGCGATAGAGACGCGATACCGCGAATTCATCGGTGAAACCGAATCCGCCATGCAGCTGGATCGCCTCGCTGGTGACCCGGTTGGACATCTCGTTGCACGTGATCTTGGCAACCGCCGCCATCAAAGCATCGGGAAACGGGTTGGCGGTGATGCAGGCGCGATAGAGGATGCTGCGGGCCACTTCGATCTCGCGGTACATCTCCGCGAGTTTCCAGCGCACACCTTGATAGTCGCCGATCGCCTTTCCGAACACCGTTCGGTCCCTGACATAGTTGCGGGCTTCTTCAAAAGCCCCCTCGGCCAGCCCAAGCGATATGCTCGGGTTGAGGCAGCGCTGCGTATTGAAGGCGTTCAGCAGTTTTCGAAAGCCGTCGTCGCGAATGACGAGGTTCTCCAGCGGCAATTCGCAATTGTTGAATTGGATCTCGTGGAGGTTCTCCCCGCCCATCGTGTGGTAGGTCCCGGTCACCTCGAAACCCGGCGTATCAGGCTCCAACAGAACGCAGCCGATACCCTCGCGGCCGGGCTTGCCGTCGATCCGCGTAAAGATGACGAACATGCCGGCCTCCCGGGCCCGGCTGATCAGCGTCTTTGTCCCTTTGAGGATGACGCGGTCACCCCTGATGACGGCGTTGGTCCGGTAGTTTGCCACGTCGGTGCCGGCGTGCGGCTCAGTCATGCAGACGGCCAATATGCAATCGCCGGAGACCACCTTCGGAAGAATTCGCTCGCGAATAGCGTCGGGAGCGTAGGTCGAGATCACCCGGGTCTGAACACCGGCCTCACCGAGGGTGGCCATCGCGGTGACATAACAAGTTTTTGCAATCTCCTCGAGCACCAGCGCGGTATCGAATACCGGCAAGCCAAGGCCGCCATATTGTTCAGGGACCGACATGCCGAGGACGCCGATGTCGGCGAGCTGCTTCATGTTCTCCCAGGGGAATGTGCCATCCATATACTTTTGCGCATTTGCCTTGAACTGCCCCTGAGCGAGGTCGCGCACGGCGGCTACCATCCGCCGCTGCTGTTCGGTGAGTTGGAAGTTCATTGCTTATCCTTGAAGTGAAAAAGGCTACGACAGCGCAACAGCCAGACGGTACGGAATGCATCCGTTCAGAAGCGAACTGGTCGACGTGCATCAACGAGCTGACCTCTTCCCCGATGGCTAAGTCCGCAAAAGTAATACTACTGGTGCCTTTGCCATGAGAGCTGGAAGCAGTGCATTTGCATTTTCTCATGATCTGGAAATAACTTAACTTAGCGATAAGCGGAGAGCAGGCAAACGACTTTTCCGCTCTCTCGTTTATGAGGATTTCTCATGAACCGATCGCCACGTCGGCTACTCCCCCTCAATCCGCTCCGTGCGTTCGAGGCTGCGGCGCGCCATCTGAGCTTCACGCAGGCCGCGGAAGAGCTCGGCGTCACTCAGGGCGCCGTCAGTCGCCACATCCGCGCGCTCGAGGACCGATTAGGCTTCCCGTTGTTCGTGCGCACCGCCCAGGGCCTGCGCCTCGACCAGGGAGGCCGGGTTTATGCCCAGGTGCTGCACGACGCCTTCACCCGGATCGCACGTGCGACTGACAACCTGATCGCAACGCAGACCCACTTGGTTCTGACGATACGCGGCTACACCATCTTCTTCATACGCTGGCTGATCCCGCGATTGCCGGCGTTCCAGCGTATCCACGCCAACATCGAGGTAAAACTCGTCGCGGCCACGGATCCGGTCGATTTCGACCGCGACGCCATCGACATCGGAAGCCGCTACGGGCGCGGCCATTGGCGAGGCTGGCGCAGCGATCTGTTGTTCATGGACGAACTGTCTCCGGTATGCGATCCCGGCTACCTCGCCCAGCGCGACGCCAGCTCGCCTGCGACGCTGATCACGGCATCGACCCTGCTGCACCACAACCGGCGGCCGAGTGACTGGACCGAATGGCTCACCGCAGCGGGCATCGCGCAGGTGCTGCACGCCAACCTCTATTTCGAGGATCTCAGCATCGTCTACACGAATGTGCCCGCGCCAACCTCGGCATCGCCATCGGTCAACGATCCTACATCGAAGACGATCTCGCCTCCGGGCGGTTGGTCCAGCCCTTCGACACCATATTTCGTCGCGATCTCGGCTACTACCTCGTCTGCCCGGCGGACCGGGCCGACGCACCGAAGATCAAGCTATTCCGCGAATGGCTGCTATCGGGCATCAGTGCGCACAGGCCCGCGGAGCAATCCCCGCGCGCCGCGGAATAGGTTTAGGCCGTCGGCTGCCGATACCGGGCCCCGCCTTGGCGCGGCGTTTTCGAAATGCCCGCCAAAGCGGAACAGCGGCATGAGGAATAGTCAGGCGCGGCAGCAAGAAAGATCGTTTGTTGAACCCGCCCCCCGGGGGCGACACTGCGTGTTTGAACAGCGTGCGGATGCCAGATTCAGGCTTCGTTGTCTGTGCCGGAGTTCGAACCCGGCGTTGGAATAGCTGAGCCGCACGAAAAGATGTGGCAGGTCGGGGAGACGGGATGCCTAAATTGATGGGCGCGAAGCTGATTTTCCCATCCTTGACCGACTGCCTTGCAGACGACATGGTCGGCACCGGCAATGGTTCCGGCAGAAGCAACCGTTCAACCTGGAGAAGCATGGCCATGAAGTCATTGATGTCACCGGTCGGGGCGAAGACCCGGAGGGAGATTCTGGGCGACGAATGGGTCGACAGCAACAACCAGAATGTGACGGAGTTCGATCGCGCCTGGCAGATGTATGTGACGAACATCAACTGGGCCGGCACGTGGTCACGCAATATCATTCCGCCGCAGCAACTCAGCCTGATCAATCTCGCCATGCTGGCGGCATCCGGACAAATGCATGAGTTCGAGCATCACTTTCGCAACGCACTGTTGCGGACCAACGTCCCACTGGAGCAGTTGCGGGAGCTATTGCTGCACATCGCACAATATTGCGGAATTGCCACCGGCACCAACATATTCCGAATTGCCCGGCGCGTGCTGGCCGAAGAAAAGATCGACGTCAGCGGCATCGAGCCACTGGATACGAATTACCTCTACAGCCTGTCCGGAGATCAGACTGACTGATTCAGCAACATGCAAAGCTATGTCAGCCTGGTTGAGATCACCGCACTCAAAGGCCGGTACAATCCCCGATACGTTGAACGGAGACCAGTTACATGAGCATTGCCGATCCCAACAAAACGATCCTTACGGGCGAGAACCCGTTTATCCGCCTGAGCTTGAATGACGGTGATCCGAACTCAACAGATGCAAGCTATTGGCGGATTATCTTTTCGCCAGCTGGGCCCGGCCATGTCCTCTATCTGAGGAGCGAGCTGACAGAAGGGCGCTGGCGCATCTATTCCGACAACATCGCGATGGCGCGCTGGCTGCAGACGACTGTACAAGGCATGCTCAATGCCGAACTTTCCGACACAACGGTCCCCTGTGCGGAGGCGACGTTTTCCAAAGCTGGAGATCCCCGCTACTTCTGGACTGAGTACATCAAGTCGCACAGCGAAGACATCTCGCTCACTTGGTTCGATATCGGCGAACCGCTGCTCATCCACTCGCAGCCGAACCAGATCCCCAACCGGCGCTACGGCGTATGCACTGTATTGATACCAGCCCTCGGCACGCGCCTCGTCCGCAACGGCATTGAGGCCAAGGGGCAATCCTGGCCGCGCGAGCGCGAGGGGCGGCCCTTCTCGACATCGGCGTTGGCATTCTCGGAAAGCTGGACGGACGCGGTCTGAGGCGGAACGGCAAGGAATGGCAGACGTCTGCTATTGTGCAGGTTTTCGGACATGATGCGATGTCTGACGCGAGTCCGGAATGCGCGTCAAACCGGATGCCACCGCATGGCTATGGGTCTGTCCTTCAAGCGAACAGCTCAGTGCCGGCCGGGGTGAACTTCACACATAGGGATTGATGTCGCCAGAGCCAGCCTAACTCGATGGCGCGCGTGAATAGGCAATCTTACGGCACTGCAACGAAGAACCGTAAAATGGTCCTGGCGGCTCATGTCACCGTAGGGTCACGTTCTCGCTGCACGATGACCTTTAGTTGTTCAGTAAGGAGATTTCTCCATGAGCCAACTAAAGATACACGACGCTGTGTTGCTGACTGTTGCGTGCTTATATGGCGAAAGGACCATGACGCATCCGATGCTGTTTAGGGATGTTGCTCGCGGAGTTGCGAGACTTTACGAGTTGCCCGATCAATCACCGACGCAAAAGATCGACGAGAAGCTCGCCGAAGAGATTGGCGTCGACAAGACGATCACGTTCAATAAGACAATCACGTTCGAAGACGTCGTCAAGGACAGCACTTTATGGCTACGGAATCACGGGCTCGCCGAGGTCCGAAACGACGTAGTGCGGTTGACGGAAGCAGGATCGGATAAGGCCAAAAATATCGTGCAACAGCAACGGATTGTTGACCTCGGCATTACCGACCGAATTGCACGAGATCCACAAAAGGCGTCTAAGTATCACCCGCGGCTATTTAGGCCTAGGGATGAGAATTCCCCGACGGACTCGCGGTCATCTGGACCTGAGGGAGGTGCTAGCCCGCCGTCTGCTGCATCAAGATCCCCCCGCGCCTGATAGAGGCCCTTCGTCGCCCAGAGGACCAAGTGTTGAAGGGCCGCGTGTTGGAGGGCCGCGTTTTTAGTATCGACGCTAATATTCCACGGGCCGGATTCAACTGAGATCATCCGGCCGCGCGCGATGAGTTGGAGGGGCATGGGATTTTATTGTATCGCACGAATAAAACGGGCAAGCGAGGGCGACCAAGACGCTCAGCGGGAATGACTGAGCCGCGTTGCGACGCGCTGGGCGCCTAGATTTTGGCGATCGGGAGTCACAGTTGGCTCGCCTGCCTTACGCTTATTCGCGTTTGTTTCGAGCATCGCTTCGAAGATTATGATCGGTAAGTAAAACACAAGCATGGCAACATCCTCCATGCCGCAACAACTCTCGGTTCTTCGGTGCCGTTCCCAAAATAAATAGCCGAGTTCCTTGGAACACTTTCATCTCTTATCGAACTACCTTGTATCTTTGTTCGGCTTGCGTCGTGGCGTTTGCTCCGGTGCGGGCTTCCCGTGGTGCAATGCCCGCATGGTCCCGATCCGCGCCAGCATCGTCGGCCCGCCCTTCGTCGCGACCAGGATCAAGGCTTGCATCGCGGCTCGCCATTCCGGCGCCTGGTGGGCCTTCGGAAGCTTCGTGACGTAGTTGCCGGCATCCTCGAGAGTGACGAGCTGGCGCCCGTCCGGCAACTCGATTGGGTCGTCAAATTCGCAGCCCCAGCCGGAAATCAATCCGGAACCGGAGGAACCGCGCAACAGTCGCCGCTTTATCCTGGGATTGGGTCTAGACACAAATTCATGGAGATGATCGATGCGCCAACTAATGCTCGCCTCTATCGCGTTACTGATTGGGGCGTCATCGTCATTAGCTCAGGGCCATATGGGCACCCCGCAGGAGCAACAGGCGTGCACGCGAGACGCACAGCGATTTTGCCGGAAGCAGTTGGGCGACGACAGTGCGGTTCAGCAATGTTTGCAGCAAAATCGCACGAAGCTGAGCAAGAGTTGCCAGAAGGTATTCCAGAGCCACGGAATGTAAACTAGAGAGTGGCGGCGGCGGCCGATGCGGTTCACTCCAAAACCTCATACTCGAACGCTACGCCCTCGGGGTCGTTTTCCTCGAACCATCTTTCGGCGGCTTCCAGATTGGCGAACACCTTGACGTAGTCAATGTCGCCGACTTCCTTCGCTGTGTTAATGTAAACGAACACGGTCATTGGTCCCTCGCTAGCTTGCGGCGCCCCCAATGATGGTCCTTGCGCGGTGGATCAAACACCCGTTCGACGTGACGGTTCAAGGCTCTCATGATGCCAATCCGCGCCAGCATCGTCGGGCCGCCCGACGTCGCGACCAGGATCAAGGCCTGCATCGCGGCTTGCCATTCCGGCGCCTCGTGCTCGGCCTTGGGTAGCTTGGTGATGAAGGTCCCGGCATCCTTGAGCGTGACGAGTTCGCGGCCGCGGGGCAGCGGGATCGTCGAACGGGCGCTTCCAACCGCGGTCAGGCACCGGGGCGCCAATCATGCGGCATGCGCTCGCCGCGATCGAAACGCCGATATTTCTCGGGTCCAATCGCGTCCTAAGATGTCTCGGGCGCCTCGACCGCGCGAAGCCAAACCGCCACCGTGTCTACCGCAGCTGTCCAAGGAGGCTGTTTGTTGGGGCTAGACGTGTCGCGAAGGGTGTCTGCCAATCGAGCAAAGGAAACAATAGCGCGCCGGTGGATATCCGCGATTTCTAGAGCCTCGCTCTCAAGCGGGAAGTCGCTGGCAATTGCGGCGACCAGGTGAGCCGCCATTTTGCGATCACATGAGCGAGCAACTCTCAAGATCGTCGAAGCGTATCGAGCCTTTATCAGGCTATCATGAGCCGGCGCCTGCACGTGCGCTCGCGAATGCCGGCTTCGGCCTATCAGCAGGTCATCCAGGGCGGGGTCTGATGCGATCACCTTATCTATTCGCTGCTCAACATGCGCAGGGACCGGGGGCTTAGGTTGCTCAAAGGCGGATTCGAATTTGTCGGCAGGCACATTGCCGACGCGAGCGGCGTGCTTCCGCTGGTGTTCCAAAATGCCGGCACTCGAAGCCATCTCATTTCGAGACGGTTCGGCAAAAAGGCGGGGGCCCATCTTGTCGCTTTGATCCCCACCACACGCATCGATCTGCTTTAGCAATTCTCCAATCCGCACCGCACTTTGTGGCGGGCTTTGCAAGGGAAAGGCGCGCGCTATCGGCTCTGTAGCAAAGGAATCCCGCACTGCGGCATCGCTCGTTTCGAGCGCCTGCATCACCGCTTCTAATGCGTCGACTTGAGTCATGCCCTTACTTTTCGCCTTCGGCCCCAGCCTTGCAAGGCGGCACGCGGATTCCGCAGTGCAACATCTGCGCGGCCTGTGAATTCGCACGCAGCAAATTATTGTCCACGCTTCGATTCTCAGCGTTTTTTGATTGTGGATATGCCAAAACGGTCGTCAAGCGATAGCCAATCTGGCGCATGGCCGGTGGCGCGACCAATCCCACGCGACAGCTTTGACCAATAGAGTCTTGCTTGGCGCCGGCAACGCAATCCGCGATTTAACCGCGCGGCGTCAAAGCTCGCCGCCGTTCCGTTCTCGCATTCCCCGGGCTCAGAGCCCGGATAGAAGCCGCAGCGCCATTGCCATTGATCCGTGTCGGAGGGGCTGCCCTAAGCGGAGTCCAATCGTACCAACGTGTACGTCGCCGTAGTGAATCAACCAGCTTTCTTGTCTGGCATCAGGATTGCGGCGGCCGGTGAGGACGGGCATGCCCCATGATTCCGCCGATTGAGAGAGGGAAGCCGCTACATCTTGGTCCGACGGCTGCGCGCCGATGCTTTTTACCGCGAGGCCCGCATGCAACTGGTTCAGCCGCGCGCGCGCAGCATCGCCCGTCGGCCCGTTCGTCCATTCGAACGAGTTGCGCCACGGATTGGCGGTGATGCACTCCCAGAACCCGCGCAATTTTTGATGCGCGCTTCCGGCGGATTCCCGGCAATGATCGCGCAGTTGATGGCACCGATCGAGATGCCAGCAACCCAATCGGGATAAATGCCAGCCCCAGCCAGCGCTTCGTAAACTCCGGCCTGATAGGCGCCGAGCGCGCCGCCGCCCTGCAGCACCAGCGCGATGCATTCGAAGGGAAGATCCCTTTCCACAACTGTAGCACGTGGCTTGACCCGAACATTCACAGCGTTTTCACCTCAATGGTGACGCATCTCCGTATCGACAATCTAGTCGCCCCCGTCATTGAAAATGACGGCAACTTCTAAATCTCCGTCGCCGCAAGCCAGCGATGGAGGTGATTGGTGGCCGGGAAAGAGATCGCCGTCAAGAAATACGTAGTGCGGTTGACCGCGGAGGAACGTGGCCAACTCGATGAGTTGATCAGCAAAGGTAAGCGTTCTGCGCAGCTGCTGACGAAGGCGCGCATTCTCTTGAAGGCGGACGTGTCGGATGCGGGCGAAGGCTGGAGCGACAGCCGGATTGCCGCGGCGCTGGACACCAGCATCGCCAATATCGAGCGGACCAGGCGCCATCTGGTCGAGGAAGGGTTCGAGGCGGTGTTGACCCGTAAATACAATCCCAATTCCGCCCGTCCACGCATTTTCGACGGCGCGGCGGAAGCAAAGCTGATCGCACTGACACTCTCTCCGGCCCCGGAGGGTTTCGCCCGTTGGAGCCTGCGCCTGCTCGAGGAGAAGGTCGTCGAACTGCACATTGTCGAGCGCGCCAGCGACAACACGATCGGGCGAACGCTAAAAAAAACATTCTCAAACCGCACCTCAAGCAGCAATGGGTGATTCCACCGGACGCCAGCGCGGCCTTTGTCGCCAACATGGAAGACGTGCTGGAGGTCTATCAGAGGCCGCACAATCCGCAGCGTCCGCTCGTGTGTCTCGACGAGACCTCCAAGCAGCTGATCGTTGAGACGCGCGCGCCGATCCCTGCGAAGCAGGGACGCAAGGCGCGTCACGATTACGAATACCAACGCAATGGTGTCGCCAATCTATTCATGGTGTTCGCGCCGCTGGAAGGCTGGCGGCATGTGAAAGTGAGCGACCGGCACACCGCCATCGATTATGCTCATACGCTCAGGGATCTGTCGGACGTGCATTTTCCCGACGCGGCGAAGATCGTGCTGGTGCAGGACAATCTCAACACCCACAAGCCAGCCTCGCTCTACGAAGCCTTCCCCGCTCCTGAGGCCCGCCGGCTCGTCGAGCGCTTCGAATGCCATTACACGCCCAAGCACGGCAGCTGGCTCGATATGGCCGAATCCGAGCTCGGCGTTCTCGCGTCCCAATGTCTGAACCGCCGCATCGCCGACAAGAAAATCCTCGCCCGCGAAGTCAACGCATGGCAGGACCACCGAAACAAGCACCATGCCAAGGCCAACTGGCAATTCAAAACCGCCGACGCCCGCGTCAAGCTGAAGAGACTGTACCCTCAGTTCGAATGACTCGGGCGACTAGCGACTGCCTCGGCCAGGCATTTGTCCCGGCGAGGTCGGACCGGGTCCCGCGCCGACAGTTACTCCGGGGCCGACTGATCGCATCGGATCTGTCCTTTTCGGATCGCGCGGATTTTTGTCGGTGTTGTTGGCTTCGCGGGCCATTTCCAGACAGGTCAAAAGCTCGACATAGCTCGCTAAACGGCCGACCGTCGCCACGGAGTGACAGGTGCTCTTGTCGACACCGGTAAACTGCGCCCAATTTGCCTTGAGCTGTTCAAGCGCCTCAGCTTCGTCCTGCGAGCAGCGGTCGAAGTCGACGGTCGACCCACCCTCGAAGCGACACTCTCGCACGATATCGAACTTCGGCACGGTGTCAGAAACGGCAACGGGCGAAAGCGTTGCCAGGATTACGATTGGCAGATGAAGCAACATGTCGGCCTCCTTGCGAAGAAAGGCCCCCCAAATACATCTGACCAGCTATGTGCGCGGCGCCTCCGGCAGGGCGCGAACCTTGCTGCCGTCGACGAGCGTGACCGGCGGATTGAGGATCACCTGATCCCCCGCCTTGATGCCGTTATCGACTTCGACCCGCGTGCCGAGATCGCGCTTCTCTTTCACCTTGCGGAGCTCCGCCTTGCCGTTATTGACGACGGCGACCTGGATTCCGTTGCGGTTGAAGATGATCGCGTCGGCCGGCACCAAAAGGCTCGGCGTCTTGCGCGGGATATGGAGCTCGACCGTGCAGTAGATGCCAGGGGCCAGCGCGCTGTCGGGATTGGTGATGTCGATCTCGGTCAACAGCGTCCGCGTGCCCGACTGTAGCGCATCGGCAATCCGAGTGACCTTGCCGGAGAACTCGCGATCGGGCAGTTCCGGTACGCGAATGATAGCGTCGATACCCGGCGCCACACCAAAGGCTGAGTCCTGCGGCACGTAGACCCAGACGCGGATGACGTTGTCCTGCATGATCTCGAACATGAAGGTGCCGCTTGCCGCATTGCCCTGCACCAGACTGCCAACATCGACATTGCGCTGGGTGATGACGCCGTCGAAGGGCGCGACGACCGAGGCATAGTCGCGGTTCTGTTGCAGCACTTTGAGCAGGTTCTCCTGCGCGGAGACGTTCGCCTCGGCGACCGCGACCGCCGCCGCGCGCGACTGCAAATTCAGGCGGTCGGTGTCGCCCTGTTGCGGAGTGACCCAGCCTTTCTGGACGAGAGGCGAGTCGCGATCCCAGGTCACCTGCGCCAGATCCCGGTTGGCCCGCGCCTGCTGGAGTGAGGACTTGAGCTGATCGAGGGTCGCCTCGTTCTGCGAAATCTGGTGATCGAGCTCGGGGACTGCGAGCTCCGCCAGCAGATCTCCCGCCTTGACGCGATCCCCTATGTCAACATTGCGCTTCGCAATATAGCCGGTTGCGCGGGCATAGATGTTCGCCGCAGCGAAGGCGGCCGTCGTGCCCGGCAGGGTGACGGAAACCGTACCGGGGTTCGCCTCGACGGCCGCGACATGCAAGCTGAGCACGAAATCACGCTGCTGCCTGACGGTCGCCATGACTTCCTGCTTCAGCGAATAGTTTCCCCACCCGCCCAGCGTGAGGCCGCCGGCAAGCAACACAAATCCGCCAAGCGCTAGCAGACGCCCACCCCATCGGCGGCGCACGTGCGTGCGACGCCTTGGCTGCTTCTCGATCTCGCGGTGGAACGTGGAATTGTCCAGTCGATTCCGGTCGATCGCGTCATTGCTGTTCAAAGGAAACAGATCATTCATCGGGGAGATCCTCAAACACGCCATAAGCCGCGGCGCCATCATTGCGCTTGCGCAGCATGGCAAACAGATACGGGACGATCAGCAGGGTGGTCGGTGTCGCGAACAAGAGCCCGCCGATCACGGCGCGCGCCAACGCGGCGTTCTGCTCCTCGCCGGGACCACCGATCGCCATCGGGATCATGCCGACGACCATGGCCGCCGCGGTCATCAGCACCGGGCGGATTCGGGTATGGCCCGCGTCAAGGGCGGCCCGGAACGCGCTCCTGCCCTTGAGCTGTTGTTCGCGCGCGAACGTCACCAGCAGAATGGAATTCGCCGAGGCGACGCCGACGGCCATGATCGCGCCCATCAGCGAGGGGACGTTGAGCGTCGTGCCTGTCATGAACAACATGGTGACGATGCCGCAGAAGGTTGCCGGCAGCGCCAGGATCACCACGAAGGGGTCGCCGAAATTCTGATAGTTGACGACCATCAGCAGGTAAACGAACACGGAGGCAAACAACAAGCCGATACCGAGATCCCGGAAGGAATCACGCATACTCTGGATCTGTCCGAGAACGCCGATCGTGTTGCCGGGCTTGAGCTCCTTCTGCAGCTCCGCGACGATGTTGCCGATGTCGCCGGACACACTGCCGAGATCGCGGCCTTGCACGCTGGCATAGATGTCGTACACCGGCTGAATGTTGGTCTGGTTCAGATTGGTCGGAACGCTCTCGCGCTTGAGCGTCGCCACGTTGCTCAACAACCCCGGTATCGGCGGGCCGTTGGAGGCAATCGCGGTCGATACCGGCGTGTTGCCGAGCTCGCCGAGCGAGCTCACAAGATGTTCCGGAGTCTGGACGGCGATGTAATAGGGAATCCCGGCGACCGGATCGGTCCAGAAATTGGGCGCGACCTGCTCCGATGAGCTGAGGCTGATATTAACATCGTTGGCGATGGCCTGCGCGTTGAGGCCAAGCTGCAGGGCCCGCGACCGGTCGATGTCCACCATGAAGGCCGGCGCATCGAGCTCCTGCTGAAGATGGGCATCGGCGATGCCCGGAATGCCTGCAAGGCGGTGGCGCAGCTCTTCTGCGACGCGCCTGTTGGTTGCCCGATCGCGACCAACGACCCGAACGTCGATCTGTGACGGCAGTCCGAAATTGAGGACTTGCGTGATCATGTCGGCGGCCTGGGAATAGAAGATCGCGGATGGAAATGCGGCCGGCAGCACCTCGCGGAGCTTGCGCACGTAGGTGGCCGTCGGCGCGTGTCCCTCCTTGAGCGACACCAGGATCACGCCGTCATTGACGTTGATGGTCGATCCGTCAGTGAATGCAAGATTGTACGGCCGTTGCGGCACGCCAATGTCATCGACGATGAGGTCGCGATCGCGCTCCGGGATCACCTCGCGGATCTTGTCTTCGACCTCCTGGAAGATGCGCTCGGTCGATTCGATGCGGGTTGCCGCCGGTGCGCGGACATGGAGCTTGATCTGTCCGCCATCGATGTCGGGGAAGAAGTCGCGGCCAACCAGCGTTGCCATGACACCGCCCAGCGTGAGCATCAGCGCGGCGGCGACCGGAATGATGAGGCGCCGCTTGAGCAACATCGTCAGCACGCGCACATAGCCGCGGCGAAGCAGCTCGAAGCCGTGCTCGAAGCGCTGGTGAAGGCGCGCGAACCAGTTGCCTGAGCTATCTGTCCCGCCGTGGTGCTCGCCCTTGAGCAGCAGGCCGATCATGACCGGTGTCAGGGTCCGCGAGAGCGCGTAGGACGCGAGCATCGCGAACACCACCGCGAGCCCGAGCGGGGTGAACAGAAATTTTGCCGGCCCCTCAAGGAATACGACCGACGTGAACACGCAGCTGATCGCAAGCGTCGAGACCATCGTCGGCACGGCAATGCCAGCGGAGCCGTGCAGGGTCGCCGCCGCCAGATTCATGCCTTCGCTGCGCAGTCGGTGGGTGTTCTCGATCGTCACCGTGGAATCGTCGACCAGGATGCCGACCGCAAGCGCCATGCCGCCGAGCGTCATGGTGTTGAGGGTATGGCCCATGAAATAAAGGATCACGATCGAAGTGAGGATCGACAGCGGGATCGAAATCAGGACGATCAGGGTCGACCGCCAGGACCCGAGAAACAGTAGGATCATCAGCCCGGTGAGACCGGCTGCGATCGCGCCCTCGCGGAGCACGCCGGCGATTGATGCGGTGACGAGTTTTGATTGGTCGAACAGCTCGTTGATGCTGAGGCCAGGCGGTGCCGCCGCGCGGGCGACCGCGAGGACCTTTCGGACTCCATTGACGACCGCAACCGTCGAAGCGTTGCCGTTCTTGAGAACGCTCAGCAATACGGAGCGCCGGCCGTCGTTGCGGACGATGTTCTGCTGCACTGCCCAGCCGTCATGCACCTGGCCGACGTCCTTAAGGAAGACCGTCTGCCCATTGATGTATTTGATCGGAATGTCGTTGAGATCCGCGATACTTGCGGGCATCGCGTTGGTGCGCACCGTGTATTGCGTATCGCCGATCTTGGCGAGACCCGACGGCAAGGTGAGGTTTTGAGCATTGACGGCGTTCACCACGTCCGCTGGGATCAGGCCTCTGGCCTGAAGCTTGAGCGGATCGATATCGACCATGATCTGCCGGTACTTGCCGCCATCGGGGGCCGGAAACGTCACGCCGTGAACCGGGGCAAGCTGCTGCCTCAGGTTGTAGAGCCCGTAGTCATAGAGCTGCTGCTCGCTGTGACGGTCGGACTTGAGGCTGAGCTGCAGCACCGGAACGCTCGAGGCATTGTACGACACCACGATCGGCGCCTGGATGCCCGGCGGCATCACGGAGCGGATCGTATTCGTGGCCGAGACGATCTGCGCGATGGCGAGGTCGAGGTTGACGTCGGGCTGGAAATAAACCTTCTGCACCGAGATGCCGTTGAGGGTCTGCGCCTCCATGTTCTTGATGCCGTTCACGCTGGTACTCATCGCGTACTGACTGTAGGTCGTGACCCGCTGCTCCATCTCCGGTACGCTGAGGCCGGTGTACTGCCAGATCACCGACACCACCGGAATGTTGATCTCCGGGAAGATGTCCTCCGGCATGACCACAATGGCCGAAACGCCTAGAAACAGAATGAAGACAGCCAGAACGTAGAACGTGTACGGGAATTTCAGTGCAAACCGAACGATACCCATCTCGATATCCTCGTCCCTGCTACGGCAGGCCCAAGTGGCCAGTGTGCGGGTGGCTAGTGTGAGGCGCTCGCCGGACGCAGATATTGACAGGTGACCCAAAAGGAAATGCTATATCCGTTGCACTCGCTACTGAGCGGAATTCAGCAATGAATCGTGGCGAACTTGCCGACTTGAATGCGTTTGTCGTCGTCGCCAATCACTTGAGCTTTCGCGCGGCGTCCGCGCAGCTTGGCGTGACCGCATCGGCTCTCAGTCATTCGATGCGCCAGCTCGAGGAGCGCCTCGGAGCACGCCTGCTGCATCGGACCACGCGCAGCGTGTCGCTCACCGATGCCGGCCTCCGCCTGCTCGAACAGCTACGGCCGGCCATCGAGCAGATTTCCGGCGCTTTGGAAAACTTGAATCAACAGCGCCAGCGTCCGTTTGGTCGCTTGAGGATTTATGCAGGACATCTTGCCGCAGCCGCAGTAATCGCACCGGTGTGGGCACGGTTCGCGTCAACCTATCCCGACGTACATCTCGAGATTTTGGTGGAGATGAGACCGATCGACATTGTGGCGTGCAGTTTCGATGCGGGGATTGGGCCAAAGGACTGGGCAGCCGCCGACATGATTGCGGTTCGCGTGATGGGGCCCATGAAGGTGGCGGTGGTCGGCGCTCCCAGCTATTTCGAGCGGCGGCGGCCGCCGCGCACGTTCGATGATCTTGCCTCCCACAGCTGCATCCAATATCGATTTGCGCCGAATGGGGCTGTTCTACCATGGTCCTTCGAGCGGAACGGCGGGGCCAAGAGGATATCGCTGGCGGGCACGGTGACCGTCAACGATCCCTATCTCGCCGTTCGCGCGGCCGTCGACGGGCTTGGTATCGCGTATACCGTCGAGGCCCTGGCTGAGCCGTTCCTGCGCACAGGCCAGTTGGTGCGCGTTCTGGAGAGATGCTCACCCTGCCTGGAAGGGCTGTTTCTGTATTATCCCGGACATCGGCAGGTCCCGGCCGCGCTGCGGGCCTTCATTGACATGATCCGCGCCCCCAAATCGGCGCATGGCTTGCGTTCACTCAAGAATCCCTTCTTCACAGACTGAGCGCTCGCTCAATTCCTGAATTTCTTTCAACAGCGAATGAAATGAAGCGCCGGTTTTCATTTGGAGGAATCGGAGCTAGCGCCTGCGGCTGTCCGTCAGTCAAGGCCGGAGTGTTCGGTCACCGGCCACTGATGAAGAAGGCTTTGAACAGGAGGACTCCATGACGGAGGTTGCCTTGCAAGGGAAATCAACCTGGAACGCATTCTGCTGCACGAGCTGATCCACAGGATCAATAACGAATTTTCCTCTCTTATCGGCGCCGTCTCTCGGACCGCTGCGCGTTCCGTCAATCACGAAGTCAAAATCGCGCTGGCCCACGTTATTGAGCTCCTGTCCCATTATGGGGAGCTGCATCATGCACTGCAGATGCCGGAAAACGACACACTCATCGACGCGTCCGCGTATCTTGAGAACCTCTGCCTCGCGATCAGCCGATCGAAGCTTGTTGGCACAAGGATAGATCTTGTCCTCACGGCCTCACCTTTGCGACTGTCATCGGAACTGTGTTGGCGACTGGGAATGATTGTGTATGAGCTTGTAACAAACGCAGCACGGCATGCGTTTGGCGACGGGAACGGACAAATTCGAGTTGAGCTGTCGCGTGCTGGCAAGTTTGTTGAATGCAGGGTCGTCGACAATGGCTCAGCCCCGGCAAAGGTTCAGCGAGGACGCGGGCTCAAGATAGTCGACGAACTGGTCAAAGGTCTTGACGGACGCCTTGACCAGAGGTTTGGACAAGGGGGATCGTTCTCGATATTGACCTTCCCGTACAAGGGCGAACCGCAACAAGCGGGCCACCAAGAGAAAACTGATGCCGAGTGTTGCCGCTGATTGCGGCGGCGGTTCGGTGCACGTGGAGCAGCTCTGCTTGCACGAATTTCTAGCATGCCAGCCCTCATTCGATAGAAAGGAAAGAAAATGAGATCGCTCCTCAAATTGATCGCAGCGACGGCCGCAGTGCGCGCGCTTACCCTCGTTGCGATCCCGACGGCAGCTCTTGCCAGCGAGTATTGCCTCACCAACACGTCTGGAATGAGAGGCTGCGGGTTCACGACCCTGCGACAGTGTTTGGATTCGCTTTCTGGCTCCGCCGGCACCTGTGCGCGTAATTCCTTCTATCAGGACCCCAAATCCGCACTAGCGTATCAGCCGAAGCGTAGCCATTTGCACAGCAAAAAGACGGTCGAGCGGTGATCTTTTGTGCCGCTTCGAACCCGGCCAGTCAGGGCCGGGTTTGAAGTGGGGCAGATTTCCGGGCTTGTCTTGCTCGTTTGAGCGCGGTTCGGTGACCTTCGGCCGCTTCTTCCTGAGATCGATTTGCCCGGGCAAGGCGACGACGATCGCCGGAAATTTGCATAGCGGTTCGAGTACCACGCGGGTCAGCTTCGACGCATCGGGTTCGTCCGGATGTCGAGTGCGAACGGTGAAGAATAGCGAGATATGGGAAGCATCGTTGACGCGAAACTGGAAGCGCGGGCGACGAGATTGCTTTATCCCTGTAGGATCTCAGCGCGGCGGGGCAATATCCTAGGCTAGGCGGAGCACCGATGCCGAGGACAGAGCGGTGATGGAAGAAAGATATAACTGATCGACATAAGCGTCTGTCGGGTGCCCGACTTCAGGACTTTTTTTAATTGCACACTCCGCGACTTCCGTTGCTGGCACCTTTGAGACATGCAGACTGATGCTGTCGATGTAGCGATTGGTTTCTTTTCACGAAGGGAAAGCCCGGTACCGGGTAGACCCGAATCACACGACCTGCGATCTACGGGATGCTGCACTTTTCAATTCAGATGCGCCAAGGCAACGCTATCGAGATGACTTTCGATAACGACGAGGTTGCGTGCAAAGGCGCATTGGCGATCTGCACTGGTCTGGGCCGCATATCTTCGCCGGGCTAAGACCCGGTTCCGAATGGACGATGGACGTCACGAACGAAAGCGGCGACTTGATCTTCCAGATCAGGCTTTACTCGTGGGTCTTGGGATAAGCCGCGTCGGTTGGTGGCTCATTGATGTCAAGCCAAGACTTGGCATGTCGCCTTCTGTGCTGGTTTTTGGACGCCGGCAACGACGAGACAGTCCGCACGCTCAGCTCGCCGGCGTCCAAAAAGCGCCAAGCCCGCGCCTTCCACCATTGCCGCAACAGCTCGAGGAGCTCCGCCGGCAGCATCACGTGCCGGTCCTTGCGGCCCTTCGACTGCACGATGCGGATGATCATCTGCTCACTGTCGATGTCTCCCGCTCGTAGCCGTACCACCTCGCTGGCGCGCAGTCCGCAACCATAGGCGAGGGTTAGCATCGCTCGCGCCTTAAGGCTTGTCGCCATGGTTAGGACACGCTTGACCTCCTCGGGGCTCAGCACTGGCGGCAGCTTCTGCTGCCGGCGACGGACTGGCCCTGATTTAATACCAGCGTAAGGCTGGCGTCAGCGCGAGGGTCTACCCTCAGCAAATGAGCTTCAAGGATTGGATGGTGGTTGCTCTCGCCATCCTCGTGGTTTGGGCGGTGTTCGCCTGGCTGACCGCTAGTAAGGATTTTCGTGGCAACGGCGCGGGACCGAGGCCGAGGGTTCCCGAATGCGGGGGCGGCTGGGAACGTGCTGTAGCGCACAGTTCTCCCGAAACGGAAAGGCGATCATCCCCGTGCC
Organism: uncultured Alphaproteobacteria bacterium; assembly: GCA_963822795.1. Classification (GTDB taxonomy): domain Bacteria; phylum Pseudomonadota; class Alphaproteobacteria; order Rhizobiales; family Xanthobacteraceae; genus Bradyrhizobium. The sequence goes on along the minus strand of CAWGJM010000038.1, from coordinate 102,684 downwards.
TGAGGCAAGGCCTCGGGCGGGGCTCTCTCATGACACAGCAGGATCGCTGGTGGCTCGCTATTTCGATTGTGTGGCTCTTCCTCGCACCGGGCGCTGCTCTACCTCGGTTACGCATGAAAGGCCGCCTCAGTTCGGACCGCCCTTTGCCGAGTTTAGTTCGGCGGCTGGTGCGGTTTGGCCGGCGGGCTTCCGGAGGTCGGTCACTCCGCCGCGGCGTAGGGATGGCCAGCGCGAGGCAGCCGGATACGGCTTTAGAAATCTGTTCTACCCGGTGTCGCGGGTATCGAAGCGACGGCCTCCTCGTAGGTCTCCCTGACATAGGGGTCCTCCATGATTAACTGCATCGTTCGGACTTGGAGGGACACCAATTCGCGGACGAGACGCTCGATCGCCATTTGAGGAGCCGCGTAAGGCGGAAGGTCGGCGATCATTTTATCGACAGCCATCGATATTTCAGCCGCGGCTCGTTGGACAATCTGGTCCACTTTCCGCCAATCGGGGTCGCGATCGTAGGCTTGTTTCGCTGGCATGGCTCAAGCCCTCCCTCCTAGATTTCGTTGGGGTGAAGGCTACGCCCCCGAATCACCACGGGGCCACCGCTCTAATCGATCATCCACATGTTTGGGCCGCCCGGCACGACAGCAGGACTGTCCGTATTTTGGCCCCAGTGTCCTAAGTCGAAGTACGCATTGCGTGGATCCAGCGTAAGTGATTTCAGTTTCAAAGGCTCAACTTCGATTAGAAGGCTCGCTATGCTAGCCGAGAAGTTTTTCCTGGTTCTGGAAACGCTCAGGAGCATCGCTTCCGATGGAAGCGTGAAGGTGGTCAGCAACGCGCCGCATGTTCCCATCAAGGCGCTGCCTCAAAACTAGCTCAAACTCGGAGTTTTGATTATGGGCAATATCCCCCTGGACCTTCAAAGAAGGTGCGAACGGCGTTGGGCCGCTCGATTCTCCCGACCGGTGGAACCGGTCGCATCTCGAAGGCAGGAGCCGGAAAGGGAGAGCCAGCAGATCGGCGCACCCGGCTCGGGCAAAAGAAAAACCCGCCGGGTTAGGCCGGCGGGTTTCAGGTCTGCCCCAGCGGTGTGAGCGCGGGACCGAAGCCCCGCGCCATGGTCGTTACCGTTTCAGCCGCCTTGCGTGGCCGGCCAAGCGCTGGCGGTTGTGCTTCCTGACCGGTCGGCGCCGCCGCTTCATGTCCGACACCGTTCCTGGGCGTTGATCTCAAAGCCGGCGTCCATCAGTCGCTGGATGACGATTTCAGCCGCGGCCTCCGGATCCGGGATCGGCACCGGAAAGTCGTCGCTGTCGAAAAGGTCAACGAGCACGTGCTTGGGAGTGAGCTCGCTGACGGCTCATTCCGTGCCAGCGGGCATCATATTCCTTCTCCAGGCGCATCAGCATTTCGGCCAGGTGGAATACGGCAAAGCTCAACGTGGGATCCTCGATTTTTGCTCCACGCGTCAGGTTCGCGGCAATCTTACCAATCCGCACGCAATCACGAAGATTGCTCTCCAACTCGCGGAAGGCCTCTGCATGAACCCTGTCGACCTGCTTCTCGGAATACCCGCCAGGAGGAGCTCGGCCCCGGGAAACTCGATGACGCTCATGCCAGCACCACATTCCCGGCCTGAACCTTGATCAGGGCATCGACGGCCGCAGCAATAACGTTTGCCAGCGCGCCCCCGACCGTTGAAGCCGTGTCGTCATTCCAATAGATCGCCAGTGGCTAGTTCGGCGTGTCGGCCTCGTCGAGAAGAGGTTCAACGTACCGGCATAGCGCGACGATTCCAGCAAGTGTGAGCGGTTAATGAACCTCGTCGACAAGATTGTTCCATCGGTCGGCCTCTTGGCTTCCCTCACGACAGCGGTCTTTTGGCTTTGGGGATCGCTTATTGAGGTTCCGGATAACATCGACACGATAGTTGGCGAGCTTCAGCGGATCGGGCGGGTGAATGCTTGGGCAGCGATGGCAGCGTTAGTTGCGGCGGTGTGCGCTGCGTACGGGTTCTGGCGACAATTTAGCTGAGATTGCCCGCCAATTCTTCCTTGCGCACGCCCTCAGGTTGCGGAACACTTCCATGTCGAGCTCGGGCTAAAGGCCAAAAGGACAGAGTGATGTTCGAGATCTATCAAAGTCGAAGAAAGCCACAATACGAGCTTGTGGTCCCGCACGGCACAGACATCAAGACGTATGACCGATGGGACGGAGATTGGCGACGCATTCGGACCACAGGAAATCCTGGACAGAAAGAACGGGAGAGTATTGCAAAGATTGGACACTATCTCGGCCGGCGGGACGGGTACTTCCTCGATGAGGTTGAATCGCTGGACGACTGAAGTGGGAGAGACTCCCAATGAAATTGGCAACATTTGTCCGAATGGATGGCAAACAAGTTTATATCAATCCCAAGCTAGTGACCGCGATCGTCCTGAAATTCGATAGGCTGAGCGATATATCGTTGGCGGGAGTTCGGTGGAGATAGAGCTGCCTGCAGCGCAGGTAATTGAGGATATTCAAAAAGCCTCGGACGCCGATTGAAGCATTCGCTTCAGGTCGTGCTCGGCGTCGAAAATCGGGTTATCGATGATTTCTAGTTGCTTGTGGCCGCCCGCTATGGGCGTAACATATGTCGCGCCGATATCCAGCAAACCGGGATTTCGCAGCGATGTCTAGGAAGCAACGCGGGCTCGCCACCATGATCATCAACGTGTCGCCAGACGTGCGGATGTGGATAGAGAAGCGGGCCGAGCGGTCGTCCGACAGCGCCGAAATAATCAAGTGCATTCGCGCCGAGATGGCGCGCGAGAAAAACCAGCGTGCGATGGAGCGGACCTAGCATGACGACGCTTCGCGATCTCACGAACACCATGAAATGGCCCGCCTGTTCGGACGTGGTCCGCCTGAGGGTCCACGAGTAATTCATGATGTCCAATGCCGGCGCGGAAGCGGAAGCACCAGCCCGACTTCGTCAAGCAGGTCAAGCGCGCGATCGAGTCCGGTCTCGATGTCAGGTCGGTCAAACTTCACGGCGGATGGCGTGTCGATGGTGCTCAACACCGATGACGCGCCAGCCACCGACGCGACGGTGATCGAGACCGCCGACGAACTACGAAAACTCATATGGAAACCGCCGCGCATCGCCCTGCCCTTGTCGCGCTATGTCGAGCGCAAGTCGACCGGCGCAGGGCGGGCGTATTTTTTCCACGTACCAACATGGGCGAAGCGTGCGGGTTGTCCATTACACAGTGAGGCTCTTGGCCTCGACTACTCGATCGCGGTGAAGCGCGCGGAAGAAATTCTACTGCCGGCGTTCGATGCATGGCGAAGCGGCGACACCAAGACTGCGGCAGCGCCGGCCGCCGCAGCGATCGGAACGCTGGATTGGGTGTTTGCTGAATATCGCGCCGATCGACGCTTCACTAAGCTAGACGCCGGTACCAAGCGTAACCACGAGAATGGTTTCTAGCTGGTTGGCCGCTATGTCCTGAAAGACAGCAACGCGGCTCGGTTCGCGCCGCGTTTCACTGATCGACACCAGCATCACCGATACGCTCTATGAGAAGCTACTTGTCGTCACCGACACCGAAGGCAATGCCATCGGCGAACGGCGCAACACCGTGAACCATGCGATGAAGTCTTGCCGTCGCGCCTGGAATGTCTGCGCGCGCCGAAATCCTGGCAGGCTGCCATTCGTCAATCCGTTGGCGCAGATGGGCTTGCGTTCGTCCGACCGCGAGACGCCGACCGCAACCTATGCCGAAGCTACGGGCATTTCGCGCCAAGGCGATCGAGATGGGGTTGCCGTCGCTGGCAACCGGCGCGCTGATCGGCTGGGAATGGCTACAGCGTGAGGTCGATTTCTTCGCAACACTCAAGCGCGAGCGCATCGGCGGCCTGATGTTGTGCCGCGATGGGGGCGATCGTGGTCCGTGGCCGACATGGCCGAAGCCTGATCAGCTCGACTTCACGCATCTGTCGCGCAAGGTGAAGGAAGTGATTCGCGCCGCTGATCTGCATGACGAATTATCGTTCACATCGTTCCGTCATGGCGGGCTCACCGAAACCGGTGATGCCGAGCTGACCGATCGCGAGATACTGGCGCAGAGCCGGCATACAACGGTCAAGGTGCTACCGGAGTATGTGAAGCGCACTCACCATAAGAAATTACGTTTGTAAAATCAAATAGTTAGCCGAACCTGATATTTTTTGTTGGACACAATGTTGGACGCGATGTTGGACGTTTTGCTGGACGCTCTTAAAAAAAAAATAATCTGCCCGACCTCAGGGGTTGCCGGGCGAATCAATTAGCCTCCGGCATCACTTGGGGCAACGATGGCCAGCGCCAAATCCGTTCTGGAGAAGATGATCGCCGCGATGAACCGCGGCCGCGACGCCGCAAAAAACGCTGTCCTGAAAGCGAAGGACATCGACACGTTTGCAAAGCCAACACCGAAAAAGAAAAAACGTGTTCTGAAAAAGAGCCCTCTTCCTATGCGGAAATCAGTCAGTTCTAAGGCGAGAAAGAAGCCAAGGAGAAAGGAGCCGAAACGCTAGATTGGTCGATGCATGTTGACTTACGTCCAGTCGTACGCGAGAGGCGATAGCCATGTCGCCGTCTTCAGCCGTCCTGTGGGTATGGGCCATAGGGGTTCTGTCATGGCTAATCACGGCGTCCTGGTCCAACCGCACCGAGGCCAGGCCCCGGCTCCGCTCCGAACTCATCTAATATCGTTAAAGTCGTTGGTAATGTTGCTTCTGTTTGCTGCTCGACGGCCAATCGGCCATGAACCCATATGGGAGACACCGCTGGAAGTGAGGTGGTGTCTTGTCGGCCTCGCCGCGGTTGGCTTCGCATTCGTGACGAAACGACCTGATCCCTTTGATAGCTTCCAGAAGACCTTGGGGCGCTCGCCGGCTTGATTACGGCGCTTACCACGGCGGCCTGGACTGGTCACGCTATGGGTTGGTGGTGATCGCCCACGGCATTTGCCGCACTGCTTATAGGTTTCGACAAGCCGACACGACAGCAAGGGCGGAATTTCCCCCTCTCCCGGACTGTGCGTTGCAGGGACAAGCGCGATGCTATCAATGGACAGCCTCAGCACGCATGAGGGTTTCCTATGTAGCTCGCCCCCCGGTTCACCGCCCTCCCCATCGTACAGAACGGCTGGACGTTCGCCGCCTTCGTGATCCTGCTCGCAGTGTGGCTTGTGCTTCGTCGTCGCTGATGCCGACCACGCCCCTACCAAAAGCTGGAAAAGCAAACGAATCAACCGCCCGGCCCAGTCCCGAAAAGTCCGGCTTTATTGGCGTTGTTGGAGCAACATTGACCGCGGCGCGGGCGATGGCATGCTTTTGCGAAAGGCTTCTAACCCGTCATTCAAGATACCTGATGCGATCGGGTGCCGTTGTCTCTTTATTTGTTTATTTGTCTCTTGCTGTTCGCGGTAATCATGATGATAGCATTAACTCATTCCAGACAACGCGAAAAAATATCGGGCAGCATGAGGGGGGCTCGCGCCACTTTTACGTTATACTCACGCGGCGACAAGCGTCTTCTATCGCCTGTCATTCGAGTTAGGCGCTGTTCGAGTTCAGGTCACTTGAGCGGTTCGCCGTTACTTCTATGAATGGGTCAGACAAGTCGCTTAAGTCTTTCCATTCCTCTGCTTCCGCCAGCCAGTACTCCGCCAGTGAGTATTCCATTTCTTTTTTGGCAAGTGCAGCCCGCTCACGACACATGAGCTCCAATGCAGCGAATTGCTTTCTTGAATACATCGAGCGGTTCCCATTGGACGGAAGTCTAACCTTCCGCATATCAAGGCCAACTAACAATTTGGTAACGCAACCTGACACCGATGTGAGTTTGTTTCGGGATATGTAATCTACAGTGACACATTTGTTCTGTAGCGGTGCACTGTAGGAGTGCAAGTTAATCCTAATCCATATGGAAAAGAGAATTTTAGTTTCGTGCGAGTGCGAGGGTACAGATTTTATTGCGGTAGCAGACAGCGGTGGTGACGGCATCGAGCACGTCGAGTGTGAACAGCATCACCCAGCTTTCAAGGCCGACACAGGTTCTTTGCTTGGCAACATCCTAGCGGGAGCTAAGGAAATAGAACGCCTGACCAGCACTGATGAACTTCTAGCTCACATCGCGAATCAGACTGGCATTAGCAGCGAGTTCTTTAACCGCAGCTAGCCTTATGAACAAGGAAGGATTGCGCCAATACTTTTACGCAGCATCCCCGTTCGATTTGGTCAGTGTTTGGGATTATGAGTATCGCAATGTCGTTGACCGCATATTAGACAAATTCCAAAGCGTCGACTCAGTTTATAAGACCAACTAATAATTTATGTCTAAAACGAAAATCACAATCAGGACGGTTTTTGGTTCGGTACTTTGGGAGAGCGAAAAGGAAACTCTCAAGGAAGCACCAGAACGATGAGGATATCGAGGGCGCGATCAGGAATCTCAACCTGCCGGCCGTTTCGTTCTAGACGACGTTCAATCGGGAAAAGCCGAAAAGAACCGAAAGAGAAGACCTCCCGCTGTGAGCCCTCTCGGGGTACCTGTAAGGTCATCCCGCCACCCGTTCATTGAAGGCGTAGGTCTTTTCAGGCGGCCCGGAGCACCTTGCCGACCGTGGCCTCGCGCGTGCAGCGTCTATCGCTGAATCAGCGTAGCACTTGAGCACGGCTAACGCGCCCTACGCGCTATCGCGAAAACATGGAATTGCCGCTGGCGGTCGCTTCAGCAGGCACCTCCTCCTGCATGACGTCCCAATGCTCGGCGACCTTGCCGTCGACGACACGGAAGATGTCGACGGCGACCATGGCTTGGGTCCCCAGCCCACATAGCAGCCGTGCACCATTACCAGATCGCCTTCGGCGACGGCCATACCGGGCTCGTAGGAGAAGTTGGCGCCAAGACGGGGGATAAGGGTCGCGATCGCGGCCGCGCCATCCGGAATTGACGGATTATGCTGCTTGTAGTCCGGCATGAAGTATTTGGCGACGATGCCGGGATCGCGGTCGATGAAGGCTCCCTTCAGAACCTGAAGCACGATCTGCTTGTTGTCATTCATTGAACTGACCTTTCCTAGCGCTGGTGCGGGTGGGACTTCGTTTCTCGCCCTTGAACAGGGACGCGAAGGCGACTTTGCCGAGTAGGTGAGGATGTTGCCATCCTCACCCCTCACAGAACCGGATGTGCAGATTTCCCGCTTCCGGTTCCTCACGGGAGAGCTTCGCGCACAGCTATCCGCTGCCGTTTCGTGGACAGGTTTGAGAGACCCAAGGTTCTCTCCCATGTAGCCCGTCAGCGGTTCTCTCCTCGCGACGCCCCCCTTTCCTCGATCGGGTCCCGGCGAGACCAGTTCCCCGACGTCGTCAGTACTATGAGGGCGCTACGACTTCCCACTCACGCATCCCCGGTCACTTATTTGTTTCGCTTCCGGGGCCCACGCAATTCCTCCTCGGTTCGTGCTCGCCGTTGCCAGCGCTCCCGGGCGGGTGGAGGTCCCGCCACAGGCCAAGATCCTTGTTCAGCCGGTGATCTCAAATTGCCGGCGCACCTTCGCGTGGACGCGAGCGACCCATCCTGTGCCTCTGCCCCGTTCCAAGACCCCGGCCGGACCGACGCTCCCTCGCCAATAACGGTCGCATCAAGTGCTGCCCCTGCTGTCGAGAAAGCAAAGGCTCCAGCGTGTTGATAATATCGAGGCTACAGCGCGGCTTTGGCACCTGCTGTCTACGCTTCAAGAGCGGTGTTGCCACCGCCACATGCAAGACTCGCTTCCGGCTGGCTGGCTAGCCTTTGCCGTGAGGGGGTCGAACCCTCTGGATCGTGATGAAAGGTTTCCGAATCCTACATCTCTTCCCCCTTTCCTGGATTTAGCCTGACGCTACTCGAATGTATCTAGGGGAGCTCGGTCGCGGTCCACGCGAGCCCGGAGCACGGCGCCTTGTCTCCGTGCCGAAGCGGCCGAGCACGCAGCCGATGAGGAAGTCGGTGGCGGCGACGTCTTGCGACAGCTCCGCGAAATGACGACGCAGAAGGTTCGACGGGGCGATCATCCGGCGCTGTCATTGGGTTGATCGACGATCTTCCGCTGCGCAGGGGAGTCGATCGCTTTGCCGCTGTCCGTGAGTTGCGTCTACCAGATTCCCCGAAGGGTCGTAGCTCGACGTTGAATGACCACGCGCTGCGATCCTGCTGAGCCACATGCCAGATTTCGTCCGCTATCGCGCGAGGCTTGATAAAAATTCGTCCGGCCGATCTTGAAAGCGCTTCCTTGTCCACTCCAGATCGATTACCTTGTCGACGATGACATAGGCGACGTGCACTCCTTGTGGACCTGGGTCGCGGGCCATCGCTTCGGCCAGGATCCGCTGCGCCGCCTTGGTCGGCGCAAAGCCGGCGACACACGTCAATCGTCTATTTGCGACCCGCGTGTCCGAACAGTTTTAACGTTTGCGCCTATGACAATCGCGAAGGATTGAAGCAGTCTAGAGCAGGCACTCGCGTTATTCTTTACGATATATCCGATGCAACGCTGACAGCGCTTCGGAGGAATGATGACCAAGTTCTTGTTTTGCGCCACGATCGCGGGTTGTCTTGCCTTTAGCTCGGTCGTGGAGGCTGGCTCGGCCTACGACGGATCGTGGGACCTGGTCTTCGTGACGCAGAGAGGCGGGTGCGACCCGACCTATAACTTCACCGTTAACATCACCGATGGAATCGTGACGCATCCAAACCTCGTCAGATTCAGAGGCTACGTGGCACGTTCCGGTGCCGTTCGCGCGTCAGTGACGGTTCAAGACAGATTTGCCTCTGGTTCGGGCAGGCTCGCGAGAAATTCCGGCCGTGGTACGTGGAGCGGCTATTCGGGACAGGCGCGTTGTTCGGGGTACTGGACCGCTCAGCGGAACTAGCCCCGGGACGGAGCGCGACCGTTTCCTGGTCACCCTCGAGAAGGCCCACGACGGCCCTTTAGATGCCAGACCGTATCCGACAACATGACAAGTGCGGAGATGCCGGCGGAGGCGATCATCGACGCCGCCACCATCGCTGACAGCGATGTCATTCCCGCGCCGAATAAGCCGACTGCGAGCCAGCCGCCGCCGGCCGCGATCAGGATGCGCGCGGTGATGGCGACAAACGGCCAGAGCACGTGGCCGGTGCCCTGTGCCGCAAAACCAATCACAAAGCCGAAGCCCAGCGCGGCATGGGCCGGCGCGACGATATGAAGATAAATCGTGCCTTCACGCACGACCTCGGCGTCATGGCTGAAGAGATGCAGCCAGACCGTTGGAAACAGCGCCACGGCGAGGCCGATAGTGCCGGTGAGGAAGAGCCCGACGGTGCCGCTGACCCAGCCGATTTGGCGCGCGCGCGCCGACTGGCCTGCGCCCATGTTGACGCCGACCATGGTAAGCGTCGCGGTGCTGACGCGCGTCGATTTCGAGGCCACATGGCGCGTGTTCCTGTCGAAGCGGACCGAGGCCGACTTTCAGGAATGGCGAGACGATCGCGATTGGACGGCGAGAAATATCGCTGCTTCGATCGCGGCGAGCGCATGCCCCCATGATTGGCGGGCGCGTGCCTAATCGCCGCCGGTACCGGATGATGTGCTCAGAATGGTGATGCGCGGGGAAGACAAGGAGGACAAGATAGCAGCATGATGTCCTCCCTCGTTCAAATCGCGGCCGTTGTGTTGGTTTGCATCATGCTGCTGGCCGGACTTTATTGGCACTGGCGTGTGTTTTCGCTCTATCGGTCGCTCATCGAGGTCAAGGACAAGTTTGGTTACGACGAGTTCTCATTTCAGTTTCAGAGCCCGTATCTCACCAAGCAGCTTGGAGGACCGATGTTCAGGGATGGCTTGCCGCCTCACCTGTTGGCACAGGTCACTGCGGTTCGCCAGCACATGCGATACGTTGAGTTCAGCGCGGCCTGTTGCGTAATTGCTCTATTTGGATTGATCATTGCAGGCTCCCGGGCCTAAGAAGGCCCTGCTGGTTATCTTGACCACCGATGAAGAGCGCGACGTTTGGATGCGCTGTAAAGACAAGCAAGAGCGGCTGCCTAAGTGAAATACGTCCCAACCCGCCCCTTCGCAGATCCGGAAGCCGCTGCGCGCAGGCTGATGGAGATCGTTAATTCCGTCGAGCCCGTGCAGGACAGCCGCATCCATATCGAGAAGATCAACGGGCCGTTCCTGCGCGGTGGCGGCCTCCCGGCCGAATACGGAGCGGGCTTGAAACGCGCGATCGAGCGCGGCTCGCTGTGGCTGCGCGAGAGCGGGACATATGTGAAGTTCACGCCGATCGGCGCCGAGCTGTTCGCTTAAAGGACAGCCCCATAGCGATGCGGACACGTCCGATTTGACGCGCATTCCGGACTCAAGTCGGACATCGCGCCGGGTCGGAAATGTGCCACTTGCTGCCGTGAGCAGATGCAGCGAACTATCCTATGAAACCAGGCAATGGTCGATCAGAGGGTTGCGGCCGAAAAGCAAAACGGCGTGGGGACACCCTACATACCGCCCATGACGCGCCGCTTGAAATGCCGGATCGATCCCGAGCAGAGCCCTACACCTGCATGCTGCCGGAGCACAAACCGGTGCGGTGCGGGCGCGAGACGATCGACCTGCGCGGTAGAGGAGCCGAAGCCGGCGAAGATACGGGCGGTGTCGTACGAGGCAGCGATCGACCAATTGTTCAAACGCATGCGGTCGTCTAGTTCGGCCCCAACCCAACAAGCGGTCAGTGCTCCCAGAAGGCCGGTTCGCAACGAACATGTCGTCCAGCCAGGCCGCCCGGACGGCCGGGTCGGCGTTGGTGGCCAACGTCGCGGCCGGCAGCGATAGCACCCATCGCTGACCACCAGCACGTCAATCTCGCCGACCCGCAGCGCGTGGCGCGACGGAACCAACTCGTCGGGCCCCGGTCAACCGGGGTGTGAGGTGTTGTCCAAGCTCATGTTTGTCTCCTGTTGACCGCCTTACCTTTCGTGTACTTGGGTTGCCGTAACAGTCACTGTGCGGGCACGAGCGCCGGGGCGCCCTTGTCCTTGATCAAGAGCACCAGGAATTTCGCCGGCTGGGTGCCGCTTGCGTTCCGGTCGACGACATGAACATCATCAGGGCCTTCATAGAAGGACTGTCCTGGTGTCAGTGTCACCTGTTGTCCACCCTTCAGCTGCATCACGACGGAGCCCTCCAGCACGTAAACAAACGCATGTGCATTGTGTCGGTGGATAGCGCTCGACCCGCCGGGCGCATGCTCGACTGTGATCATCAGAGCTTCCCTGCCGGGGTTCTCCAGAAGATCCTTAGACATGAGTGACGTGACCTTAGGCTGCTGAGCCACCGCCGTGCCGGTCGTGAGGCACAGAAGAACCAACGCAACGAGTTTGATCATCATAGTCGCCTCTTTCGTTCGTTTGCCCGGGACCCGCTCGGACAGACTGGGCGTACCTCCGATGCGGGATCAGGCTGCTGCCTGTGAGCGGCGGAGCCATTCGTCGAAACCGATGCGGCCGAGGCGCGCCTCGCCCAACGGCACGAGCGAGTGCTCGTCAACCCGGCCGCCCCAGTATCGGGCCTCGGGATCGCTCACTACCTCGCGCGGGTCGCCGACCGCCTTCAGATAGCGGGCGACGATTTTGTTGAACGGCGCTCGTTCCGGGCCGGCGATCTCAACGATGCCATTGTGCGGCGGCGCGAGCGCCACATCGGCAACGCTGGCAGCAACGTCGTCCGAAGCGATGGGCTGGAACAGGACGGGCGGGAGCCTGACCAGGTTTCCATCCGCACTTGAATCGGCGATGCCGCCGAGGAATTCCAGGAACTGGGTCGAGCGGACGACGGTGTATGGGATGCCGGAGGTCTTGATCAGTTTCTCTTGGGCGACCTTGGCGCGGAAATAGCCATTGTCTGTCCGGTCGATTGCGACGATGGAGAGCGCGACATGGTATCGGACACCGGCTGCGGCCTCCGCCGCGAGAAGGTTGCGGCCGGAGGTCTCGAAGAACTCCAGCACCGCCTTGTCTTCAAATGAGGGCGAATTGGCGAGGTCGATCACGACCTGCGCGCCGGCCAGGGCCTCTTTGAGCCCCTCGCCGGTGATGGTGTTGACGCCGCCGTTGGGCGAGGCGGCGAGGACTTCGTGGCCACCCTGGCGCAGAATGGCGACGGTCTTCGAGCCGATCAGGCCGGTACCCCCGATCACAACGATCTTCATGGTTGACCTCCCTTATCGATGACTGGAGATCCTAGATGATTGGAGGTTCTTTAATGAGTTCGAGAAGACGGTTCGAATGCTACTGAGACAAAATGTCGCCAGCATAACATGCCGCGCGGCTTCTCTGACGTCGTCGACTGGTCAGCACTACTGATCGATTTGTGGAGGCACCTGGATGGCTCATGTCCGAGCTGGGTCAATCGCATCACTTCGATTGCATTCATGATTCACCAGTGTCGCGAGGCAGCGGCCGTCTCTCTGTTGGTCGTCCAGTTTAGCAACAGAGCGACGAGCTTGATAGGCCGTAGCCTCAAGCTCGTTCGCCTGAGCGCAGCCTCGGTCCCTGCCTCGTATCGTTGACGGGTCATCCTGATGCGTCGTGGCCTGTCAGTACACCCTGCGCCCAACAACAGGCGCCCGCGGCGCGGCAACCGCACCGGCAGGGTGGACGACCGGCGCTGTCACCACGGGCGCCGTCGTCTCAACGGCAGCCCCGCCGGCGGCGACGCAGCCTGCGTGAACCACCCCATGAGCGCAAAGACGGCGCCCGCTTCCATCGTGCTAAGGGCGATGGGGCTTCCTGCCAGCAATACGGGAACCGTCAGATGTTTCATTACGGCTCTCCTTTGGTTTTTATTCTGTGGTTCCGGCAATCGCGGTGCCGCGGCTGTCGCGACTTAGCGGTGTGTTGCCTAGGCCGCGGAGGCAACTGCGGGTCTCTTAGCGATCAATGTGCGTCGGTCGTGAATCAAGCTCTCCAGCCGGTGGGCTGCCACGTTTAGTGTGGCATCATCCACCGCGCTCTCGTCTCCGGAAGCGGATTTGGCACGTTCCGCCTTTAGAATACCGTCGATTTCTTCTTCGATATCCGACAGCTCAGCCTCAGCTTCGACTTTCCGGATCCGGCGCGCCAGGGCATAGAGAGAATCCAGCGGGCCTTCGGTCACGCGGTTGCCGATGCCCAGGAATTTCCACGCCGCCGCAAGCATGGTGACAGCACCACCCAGCACCATCGGCGTCAAATAGATCCAGTTGCCGTACTCATCCATGAAGCTCTGCGTGGTGCTGTTGTAGACGGCTGCCGCTCCGGGATGCAGCGGAAGGTAGGCATCCTGGTCGGTGCTGGGCGCGGTGATCTGCGCGAAAATCGGCTGCTCGCGCAGAAGATCCCTGCGCACCCTCATAATCGCCTGCGTGAGGCGGGTTACCAGATCAGTACCGAGCTTCTTGTGCGCAACCAGGTATAGCGAGGTCCTCAAGGTTGTCAGATCGTCTTCCGGGACCGGCGGCGATCCCCGCAGCGTACCCTTCGGGACGTCGAAACTTTCAAAGGCACGTTCGGCCTCTGCAATTGCGGCCGCGGACTCGATGGGGATCAGTACCGGGACCTTCTTATGGTCGAGCTGAAAAAATCCGCGAACGAGCGAGAGGTATTTTTCGGCGAGCGGGATCGTGACAAGCAGGGCACTGACCTGTTTTGACTGAACGGCTTGCCGGACATCCGTCAAAGCAAGGTTCTTGAACGCAACTCTTGCGCTCGCCAGATCATATTCCTTAGTCAACGCGTCGACAATTTTGGCGTTCGCTACTCCGCCGACCACGCCGACCGTGTGTCCCTTCAGGTTGTCCATGCTGTCGATGGACGACCCCGGCGGCGCGATGATCAGTACGACCATATGGCTGACGACGACAACGGCTTGCGCCTGCGACAAGTCACCAACATCGCCGCGAACCACGGCGAGATCGACCTTACCCGCGGAGAAGGCGTTAGCGGCCTGAAGCGCGGTGCCGCTGTCGGTAACCTTGAGCCGCACCGGCGCGTTCGTCGAGACGAGCTCGCCTGCTATTGCGGACATTGCCTTGGCAGCCTCGCCGTCGATCGAGCCGACCGCCACGGTCAGCGTTACCGGGCGAGTGTAGTACCGATAGCCAAGAAGACCTGCGCCTGCCGCAAAGACGACGACGCCGATAAGCAGGAAAAAGCGAAGCCAAAGGGGCAATTTTTTCGACATCATGCTCGTCACTCCAGACGCGTCGTCCGATGGACATCGCTGCCTGCCTTAATTGCAGCGCGTACAACCGCAATATTAAAGCCTCGTAGTTCCAACGATGCAAAAACGGACAGGCTCCTGTGCGAGTTCGCCATGTTCTTGCCGTTGTACTTCTGCGGACCTACGATGCCCCCGAACGTCCGCTTATCCGCTGGTAGCGACCGCAGCACCAGTCGTCTTGACGATGCGTCCACCATGCTCAACGATTTTGGGATCGACGAGCATTTTTTGAAGGACTTGAGATGAGGAAGCGCTCCTTCCTCGTCGGCACCCATCAAACGGCTGTAGCGCCCGACATCCGCGCCCAGAATAGCTGCCAGCCGCCGCTCTAAGTGCTCGCTGCTCAAGACGCACGCCCAAGCTCGTGGAAATTGAATGGTATATATCAGAATTGTGGGCCGATGTCCCGCTATGCCCAAGTCCGAAACTGTTGCGCCACCTTCCAGGCCGTCGAGCAACAGCGAGGTTACGGCGTAAAGACCGTTCCTGATCATGATGTTGCCTGCTGGCTCATTATCCCGGTCCGGGGCTACGGCGGCGTCTGTACGGGTCTCAAAAAACTCTGAACGTTGTTGTTTCTTGGGTAGCACTCTCGTTTGGCGTTTCTTCACCTCGATGGTGCCATTAGGACGCCGCGCGGATCGCTCGTGCCTTTCGGCTAGCGACTTCCGCGGGACAACGGGCGCGATTGATGCTGCCAACCGGCCTGCTATCTGCTGTGGAGTTACCGGTTACATCGAAATATATCGCCTCGCTTGCCTCCGGTGACAACTGTGAGTTCCTGAGCAAGGTCAGCCTCGCAATCACGTGGAACGGAGCCTCGCCTTCATTCCATTCGATGCTGCGTTCTCAGTCCAGAAATCAGCATCGCGCGTCTCGCCCCAATATGTCATTTTGCTGACGTCGAGAAACTGAACGGCAAAGTCGAATCTGCTCAGCTGGCCGTCCTCCTCTATATGCCGCGCCAATTCATCCTGCAGGCCCTTCGGGGGCGCTACGACTTCCCACTCACGCATCCCCGGTCACTTATTTGTTTCGCTTCCGCGGCCCACGCGATTCCTCCTCGGTTCGTGCTCGCCGTTGCCAGCGCTCCCGGGCGGGTGGAGGTCCCGCCACAGGCCAAGATCATTGTTCAGCCGGTGATCTCAAATTGCCGGCGTACTCTCGCGTGGGCGTGAGTGGGATCTCTCAGGTTCCCAGGCAGTCCGTCCTATGCCTTTGCCCCGGTCCAAGACCCCGGCCGAATCGACGCTGCCTCGCCACTGACGGTCTCGTCGATGCTGCCCCTGCTGCCGTAACAGCAAAGGCTTCAGCGTGACCTTCATATCGGGGCTACCGCGGGGCTTTGGCACCTGCTGTCTACGCTTCACGAACGGTGTTGCCACCGTCATGCAAGACTCGCTTCCGGCTGGCTGGCTGGCCTTTGCCGGGAGGGAGTTGACCCCTCTGGACTACTATGAAAGGTTTCCGAGCTGCTACATCTCTTTCCCCTTTCCTGGATTTATCCTGACGCTATGCGGCTGGAAGGTTGGCATTTCCGGCGGTGCCTTCCCAACGCGTCGCTCGGTTTAAGCCTGCTCCCGGCATACGCTGGCCACGGTTGGTTTGCTGCCGTCGTTCGTGCATCTCACCGAGGTTGCCCGGCTTTGTTCGTCGGCTTCACAGCTACTATGGCGAGGTCAGACTTCTCATGATCGTACATCATCGGCTACGGCTCCTCGCCTTCCCGACGCGGGCCAGTGCAGCAAGCATGCTGGCGCTGGCCGACCATGAGACCTCCCGGTTCCCGAGCAAAGAGCGTGCGCACATGCCAGTGTCTAAGACCACGCCGGGCCGTCTGGGCGCTCGCGTTATCGCGCCCATCCGTGTTGCCTTCCGTCACCGGAACGACGTCGGCACCCAGGATGAGGGTACTTTGTCGCGGTAGGGACGGCCATTACTGGCCGCCCCCCGCACAGATCCGAGCGTGCGCTGCTAACGCACTCGGCTCCTACCTCGACTGTTTGAAAATAGCAACCGAGTAGAAATCGGGAGGCGATGACGCCGCAATTCCTCACTTCGGCGGCGTTCTTCGATGAGCCCCTCAATCAGCAACCGCGTATCGGAATTGAGGACAATGTCGTTCAGGCCACGAGCGACGGCGATTTCGTCAATAAGATCCGTAGCAGGATCGATTTGGCTCGCAAGCGTAGTCAATCCAGGTTGCGGTACGGCCTGGTAATCAGGACGGACGTTGGCGTCGAGAATCTTCCTAAGCGACTCCGCGAGCGGCCGCTTTCCCTGATTGGCCGCATCATCAATGATACGAAGGGCCGCCGCGCGGAACTCCTGGTTCCGGCCAAAGCTTGCAATGAGCTTTTTGATGTGGTCGGCCTTGGCCATCCGCAGTCCTAATCCCTGCCCTCTGATTCGACGCTCGGATCGATTGTATCGTTTCCTGGGAGCGACGAGCAGCGCCAAAGAACATCACATGCACATCGACCGACTGCAACGAATTCCGGAGCCGATTGAACAAGTTATTCGGCAAAATATATCCGAAGTCGCAAGCGCGGTAGTCGCTCGGCGGGCGGCGACTGAGGGAAGCGTTCAAAAGCGTCCCATATCGCACAAAATCGTGAAGTAGCGTACAAAATCGGAGTGGGTGAAGCGCTCCGACTTAAATTTTTCTATCGATTTCTTCTAGCGATTCCAGTAACTTACGCGTTTCGGTCATTTTCGTGTTGGACGTATTGTTGGACGTTTCGTTCACCGCTAATTTCGCTCGCGTGCCACTCAAAACTCATTCAGCCTCTAGGAAATCCGTGAAGTGTATTCGCGGTGGCGCCTGTATCAGCAACGCGGTGCTTCACCTAACACGCTGGCACCCACAACGAGCAGGGACAGGACGCGCTCCCAAAGCATCTCGTTGCTGGCAACGTCGTTTGAATTTGGCATCTGTGTGCACCCGCTTTTTCGCGCGACGAAGTCGTCATAGACTGAGTCGTGGGGTCGCCGAGCGGCGAAATTTGCCCGAATATTAACTCACGATTCACCGACTCGGGCGCCCTACGCGCTGGTATCCGTTTGAACCGCGTGCGGTTTGCCCCTGATCCCGGCGTTCCATATGGACGCCATCGAGCGACATCCAAAGTAGCAATAACCTGGACAGATCTTAGAGGCCGCACCCAGCCAACCGCATCCGCTCGCGATCGAACGTGGAATTCATTTCAGTTCACGGTCCTGACCGAAGTCGTGGCTCAACCTGTGTTTCGCGTCTCAGCTTTGTTGCAGACACGCAACCATCCCAAATTGGTCGCTTAGTCTATCGTTGCCCTCCGAAGGCAGAGGTCGCGTATCCGAGCATGGGCTCCGAAATAATGCGGTTGTTACCGGGTCGGTTTGGCGGTCGAGATTCGCCAACTGAGCTTTAGCCGACAAGAGTGAGGCGCCATCATTGAGGCGGAAGCTCTGGCTGTGCGATAACAGGACAATTGATGATCGCCTGAGTCGGACGCAGACCACCAACATAGGAATTGCCCGGACCGGGCGGATTGATATCGGCGCTGGTCAGAACCTTTTCCTTGATCAACATCTTCTGCTCTTCCATCGACCGAATGCGATGAACCTTGCCCTCCTTCACCGCCTCAGGCGTCCACATGCTGACATGCGCGTCCCACAGTGGGCTGTAATTGTTGCTTTTGGAGGCATCCTCATTTTCTGGACCAACCGGGAACACGTTGATCGGATCGATTCCGCCATAGCCAAGCGCCGTCGAAAAGCCCTGATCTTCGCCAGAACCCTTGTCGGTTCGTCCGTTGAGAACAGGTGAGAAGCCGAGCAACGCGGAATCATCCTTCGGCATTGACTTGCCGAAGGCGGGGATCTTTGCCAATCGCGGAGCAAACACACCCTTCTCCAAGACTGCCGGCACCGCGGCGGAAGCATCAGTTACAAGATGGTAGAAATACTGCTTGCCACCACGAACGCCGTCGAGAATCGACAACGTCACGGTGTGCGCCTTCAGGTTGATGTCCTTGACCCGATCATGCGCGCCGGAATCGTTCTGCACGATCTGCGCGTTGAGCACGAGGCCGCTCGGCAACACGACGATCGACGACCACGCATCATTTGCCACCGCGCCTGGCTGCGCCTCCTTTGGGGGGAAGTAGCCGGGTGGATCGCCGGGCGTCACCTTGTAGGTAGGCGAGAAATCAACGTCGCCCTTGAAAACGATGATGCCGTCTTCAATCGTCACATCCTGCACACCGGCCGTACCTCTGGCTTTTGCCAGTTTGGGCGCATAGTTGACGCCCATCATGCGGGCGACTTCGAAATCGGAGGCATCGGTGATGATGAAGTACTCATCCTTGCCCGACGATGAGCGCCCTTGGAACAGCGGCAGCGTTACGCTGGCGTTGCGGTAGGTAAAGTCGACCGCGAGCGCGCTTTTGACGAATACGTGGTAGCTTGGCTTGAAATTAACCCCATGGCCTGGGCTGTAGGCTGGCCGACCGGAGGCCTTAGCTTCCGCGGCGAGAATGGACGATGCCTCCGTCTCCGATCGCGACGCCGCAAGCGCCGACGCGAAAGAGGAAACCGTGAGCAGCAACATGGCCGTTAGAACGGAAGGTTTCATCCTTGATCTCCAGCGCGGCATTCCCGCAGCCGCGATTTCGCTGGCGATCAGACTGGCAGAATGATTTGGGGTAAAGGCATGGGATCGATATAAGGCCGACATGGAATAAATGCCGCCTCTGCGGTTTCCACACCAATAGCGGCACGCTATCGTTTCTATAACTGTGATTTCTGCCAATACGCAAATATGCGTTGTCGACGCCAACCGTTTGCGGAGGTGTTCGACATGAAGATGCTTTATGCCATTGCGATAACGTTATCGATGGGCGGATTTTGCAGCGCGGGTTTGATCACGCTCGCAAAGTCAGACATGCCGGCGCCGGTCGTGCGCGCGACGTTCAATGCTGATGGCACCGTCGTACTCCCTACCGGCTACCGCCGCTGGACTCACGTCGGCACGCGGCTAAAGGCGCAGGGTATCAACATTCTGGATGGAAAGCCGACCAAAGGTCCAGAAATATTCAACGCCTATGTCGAGCCCGGCGCGATGGATGTTTTCGCGCATACCGGCCAATGGCCTGACGGCACGCAGATCGTGAAGGAGTTCAGTTCGGTCCGAACCGGCGAAGGCTGTGATGCCACGACCGGTTACTGTACCGGTCCGCTCGGCGTCGGTATCTTCGAGGCAGGCTATGTCGGGCTCGGCATGATGGTGAAGGATGCTGAACGCTTTCCGAATTCAGGCGGTCATTGGGGCTACTTCAGCTTCGGCCATCAGCCGCCACCTTATGCACTTACTGCGGCGGCAAATCCGAGGGAGAAATGCGAAGCCTGTCACATCGCGCTGGCATCGGATACCGACTACGTCATTTCGCGGGCCCACATCGGCCTGAGCGATCAAGGCCGGTAACATCAGCCGGCTGATGTCGGCTGCAAGTCGAGCAATAGCGTCGGGATTAGTTCAGACACGGTCGGATGAATTGGCATGGCCCAACGGAGTTGATCGTAAGGGGTCTTTGCATTGATGGCATCGAGGATGCCATGGATCGCCTCGTCGCCGCTAGTGCCGAGGATCGACGCGCCCAGGATTTGCTTGGTTGAGGGATCGGCGAGAACCTTCATAAACCCCAAGGTTTCGTCCCTTTCAACCGCGCGGCCGACGCGCGTCATGGGCCGCATGGAAGAGAGATAGGGCAAGCCACGGGCGCGCACTTGCGCTTCGGTCATGCCGACCCGCCCGAGCGGCGGATCGATGTAAAGCGCATATCCCAGGACCCGATCACTGACGCGCCGATTGTCGCCGTCCAAGAGATTGGCTGCGACGATCTCGTAATCATTATAAGCGGTATGGGTGAAAGCGCCGCGTCCGTTGCAATCACCGAGCGCCCAGATGCCGGTGACGTTGGTCTGAAGGCCTTCGTCGACCATGATGTAACCCCGAGGATCGAGTGCAACGCCGGCATGTTCGAGCCCGAGATCATCAGTGTTTGGCCGCCGGCCGATGGCCAGCAGGACGTCAGAGCCCAGGATATCCGGATTACCCTGCATGCAATCGACGCCCACACGCACGCCAGGACTTCCGTCGGCAAAGCGGATGCATTCGGCAGATGTGCGGATTTGGATACCCTCCCTTTCAAGGATATCGCGCACGGCGTCGGATACATCGGGGTCTTCGCGACCGATCAGCCGCGATCCCATTTCGACCACAGTCACCTCGGCGCCAAAGCGCCGGTATATCTGGGCGAACTCGAGGCCGATATAGCTTCCGCCGATGACCACCAGGTGCTCCGGCACGCGCTCGAGCTCAAGGATCGAACTGTTGGTGAGATAGGAAATCTCGTTCAGGCCGGGCAGATCTGGCACGATCGCGCGCCCGCCGACATTGATGAAGATACGCGGCGCAGACAAAAGCTCTGCGCCGATGCTCACCTCCTTCGACCCCTCGAACCGGGCCGAGCCCTGGAAAACGGTGCAGCCCTTCACGTTGCGCAACCAGTTCTCGACCCCTTTGCTGGAGTTGGCGGTGACTGTCGCCGCCCGGCTCCTGACCTTGCGCATGTCGATGCGGACCGGCTGATCCAGCGCGATGCCATAGTCCGCGCCGCGCCGCGCCAGATGCGCGGCATAGGCGCTGGCGACCAGCGTCTTGGTTGGCATGCAGCCGGTGTTGACGCAGGTGCCGCCGAACTTGTCGCGCTCGATCAAGGCGACCGTCATACCGTTCGCGGTGAGGCGGCTGGCGAGCGAGGGCCCCGCCTGCCCCGCCCCGATCACGATCGCGTCGAAATTCTGGGTCATCTTTCAACCATTCAAGATTGCCGAAGGCAAAGATCGACACGCGAGCGCACGCTCACGTACATTGGTGGACGATTGCTTGAAAGGTTCGGCGATCAAGTGTTGGCTATTTCTTGGGCGGCGGGGCAGCCGCGGGTGTCAGTCCCGCCTGCTCATCCCTCGAATAGGGCTCGCCGAAATAGGGAAACTCCGCGCGCACACGCGCCTTGTCCGGCGCAACGCCATCCGCAAGCGCGGTATTGCTGGAAAGCGTGAGAATGACATCCATCGCGTCGTCGGCCAGACCGCGGCCGTTGAAACCTGCAAAATCGAAGGCCGCAGGTGTCCCCAAGTCGTAAGGCAGCACCGCCGGCAACAGCCGAGACGCTAGTTGCTTGCCATAATCGGCAGGATGCGGCGAGGTACCGGCAAGGTGGGACAGCTTCTCGGCAACACCGCCGATAACCGCGCCGAACTTCGCCAAATCATCGGCCGGGACGCTGCGATTGAAATCCTCGCGAACGTTCATATCGAGGATGAAGACATTGGTGATCAGCGGCAGGCCCCAGCGTGACACCTGTACCTCAGGCGCGTGCCCATAGAGCGAAGCCGTTGCCCAGCACGCGATCTTGCCCTTGCCGATCATCGCCGTCGGTACTTCGAGCACGATGGCGCTGACGTTGCGCCGTGCAAAAAAGTTCTTCTTGCTCAGGAAAGCGTCGGGATCGAACTTGTTCTCTTTGAACAGCGCGTTACGGAATGCCCCGAGCGCCGCTGCGTCGCCGGCAAACAGATCAGGCGCCAGGCCAGCATAGGCCGATAGCCCCGACTTAGTGCGAACCAGCCCTTCCGTCTTGCCTTCAAGGATAAGCTCGCCCTCCTCGCCTGTGCGGGCAGCTTTTCCCATCGCACGGCGTACCTGGAATGGCTGGACGTGCTTGTGCTCATCGCCATCGGCATGTTGGACTTCGCCAAAGCGAACCTTGAAGGCAAGATCCTCCCAGTGATCGCCATCGAGGTCGAAGCGGAACGAATAGATCGCCTCGTCGCGAAAGGTCGTCGGCGCGGACACGCCGGCATCGGGGTTGACCGTCATCGCCATGACCGTGGTCCCGGGCTTGCCCTCAAAAAGATAGAGATCGCAGACATTGATCCGGGGATCTTCGCGGGCAGTTGGCGTATCGAAATGGTGGGACATCGGCGTCTTTCAGGAGAGGTTGCTAGCTCAGATCCGTTGTCGAGATCAGGTAGGGGAAACGATCGAGTAGCACCGTCCCTCGCTCATCAGCGACCGGGACTAACGAGCCACCGAGCAGCGTACGGATAATCTCGGAGGTTCTTTCGGCAGGATGCCGGCCATTCTGACCAGCATAGCTGAACCCGAGAGGCGAGGTAGGCGTGAACCTGATGACATCCGGCAAGATCGCATCGGCCAAGCGCCGCGCATAGGCATCCGGATCGCTTGCTATCCCGACTTTCCTTGCGCGTGCGGCGACGATCTGCGTGACAAGAGGCGTCAAGATCGCCCGATCGTCGATTGGCGAAATCCGGCGATGGATTTGCGCAAGCTCCCGGTCACACCGAACGAGCTCGGCGATGATGGCATTACCGAGGCGCCGTCGTGGCTCTTCATCGCGCGAAATCTCGGCCCAAACTTCGAACGTTTCTGTCGGCGCAAGTTCGCGGGCATCCAGTTCCAGCACGACCGCCTCGACGAAACGGGCGCCGATCACGCCACGGCCGGCGAAAATCCGCGCGCGATCGTCGTTCTCAAGCCGTGCGCGGGCCGGTCCCGCAAGATCCGCGGACCACGTCTTTGCGCCGACATGGATGCGGGCGGTTGTGGCGGCGAAGCGCCCATAACCGGACGTAATGATAAGACCGATCACCGTGTTCGCCGAGTTCGGAGCCCGAAAAGCGAACAGCTCGGGAGACGCCGGCGCCTCGCGCCCGGCTACCCAGCCCGGAGCAAGCCCGATGACGGCTATTGCGGTTCCCGCCTGCAGCCACACGCGACGCGAAATCCCAGGACCGAGACGCTCTTTGGAAGCCGTCAATGCCATCAAAACCTCCGGACTGCGCCCGCTCGCCAATCCTGCTCCTTTTGGACAGGTCAAGCCCGCAGGGTAAAGGTATCGACTCGATAAGGACCAGCTATGGCCCTCGTCCCAATCCGAAATGGCCCGCGCCGGCCCTCACGCCGAATAGGCCGGTTCGGTGTGCGGCTGCGAAACCGTCGTCGAGGGGCGGCGATCGCCATCCAACCATTTTGTCGTCGCAGCGGCCTGTACTAGGACATTGACGGCCGGCGAATATTGTCGCCCGCGCACTGTCACCAGGCTCACCTCGCGCCAGAGTTCGGGATCGGCCAAAGGTTTAGCGATGACCCCAGGGTGATCGATGATCTGCTGCGGCATGCAGGCGAAACCCATGTCGGCTGCCACCATCGCCAGGATCCAGTCGTCGCGATCGCTCTTGTACGTGGTCTTGATGTTCGCGCCGCGTTCGAGGATAACCTTACGGGCGAGTTCGCCGATCCGGCATCGGCCCCGCTGCAGGAACGCTTCGTTGTCGAGGTCGATCGCCCGCACCTCCTCCTGGTTTGCCAGGCGATGCCGGGCACTGAGCGCCAGCATCAGCCGTTCCTCGAACAGCGGCACATAACGAAGGTTGGCATCACGGCTGTTGTCGATGCTGGCGATGATCGCAACCTCGAGCTTGCCCTGCTCGAGCTCCCCATAGATATCAGGAGCTTCAGCGTTTATAATCTCGAGGTCGATTCCGGGGTGCCGGCTGCAGACATCGGTCACGAGTTGCATGAAGGTGCTCGGCGCGATCGTTGACATAACACCGAGTTTCAGGCGGATTTTTTCGAGCGCCTTGAAGTGTTGGGCCTGCTGCTTGGCGAGCGTCACGCGTTCGCATATCTCGTCGAAGTGCGGCTTCATCACCAAACCCAATTCCGAGAGATGCGTCGTATTCCTCTCGCGATGAAACAGGATGCCGCCCAGCTCTTCCTCAAGCAGCCGTATCGCGCGCGTCAGCGATGGTTGGGAGACCTTGCTGCGCTGGGCGGCTCGCGTGAAATTCAGCTCCTGCGAGAGCGCCCGAAAGTATGTGATCTGTCTTATTTCCACCGTGTCCGCCTAGCGGTTGGCCCCAATCATCGCTCGCCTGCCGCGCTCCCCGGCAGGGCGCAATGCTGGTATAAATTAGGCCAGACTCGAAATCTGAACATCCAAAAAATGTCGCCGTGCGTCCAATTCTGCATTACGCTTTGCCGTTGGGGTGCAATGGGCTTGCTCCCACAATGTCGGTTGGGCCGTAGGCCGTGCCGACCTTCTTGACACCAGCGCTTTAGTCGGCTTCACGCCGCAGGGGGAATGGCGACGGTCCCGCGGGCGTGTTCGTCTGGTTAAATCACGAGGATTGAAAAGGTGCCGGGCACGCCTGCCGCAAGAATTCCCCTTCACGAACTGGACCGTCTGCTCTCAACGCTTGAGGTCGATTTCGTGAGGCTGTCGGAATGCCTCATCAGTCCCGGCTGGCAACTCTCGTTTCAGCCGCACGAATTTCCCGCCATTCATTACACGTTGCAGGGAAGCGGAAGGTTCGGCGTCGGCAACACCTTCTCTATCCCGATCGAACCTCATTCGCTTATCATCGTGCCACCCGGCCAGACCTATCGCATGGACAGCATGGTCGAGCAGCGCCCAGTTGATACGCTGGAGTACGATTCATCGAAATGGCCGTCGTTAGTACCGGGTCAGGTGAGACGGATTGTTGCCGGGCCGGATGAGCCAAAGATGCTGATCATCTGCGGGTATTTCCGCGCTTCCTATGGAACTTCGCTGGATCTGTTCTCCCCGAGCAACAAGCCGATTCACGAGAAATTCGACAGCAAGGACCAGGTGGATGCAAAGCTGCTCGCGGCTCTCGAAGAACTCGTGGCGCAGGAGGTCGGAGCCGGTGCCATGACGGCCAGCCTGGTGAAACAGGTGCTGATAACGGTCTTCCGCCGATCCCTGATTTCCCAAAATCTGTGGGTCGAGAGGTTTTCTGCCCTGCGCGATACGCAGATAGTCAGGGCTCTCGCCGAGATGGTGGCCCGGCCGGGCGCGCCTCACACTCTGCAGTCCCTGTCTGAAATCTCCGGCTTGAGCCGTTCGGGATTCGCCCAGCGGTTCACCTCTGTGTTGGGGCGTGCGCCCATGACCGCGCTCCGCGAATTACGTTTGAAGCACGCCGCCCACTTGTTTCGAACAGAAGGCCTGTCAGTCGGGCAAGCCGCCAACGCGGCGGGTTACAGCAGCCGAAGCAGCTTTGTCCGCGCCTTCCGACGGGCGCATGGATGCGATCCATCAGAGTATCGCAAGAGGGCAACCGGTAAAGACGCTGCTCATTAGCTGGTCGTCTGCACGCTTCCTGGGCGGATACATAACGCCCGTCTATGGAAACGATACATTCAACTCGTCCGGGCTTTTGAATAAGCAACGCGCTGGATGGCGTCCAACGCATGGCCGAGCGCCACATCGCCGTCCGAACTGCCTCTCTACCACCTGGGGCCGACGAGACCGCTTGATTAGGTCCGCACCATGACGTCGCGCCCGAAAGGCTGACCAGGAATATGGGATCCCGTCATGGATGCGCCCGTCAATAGAAGCATGCCTGACGACCTGATACGCCTCGCGCTTGAGACTACTACTGAAGGCATTTTGGGTGTCGACGTACAGGGTAGCGTCACGTTTGCAAACCCCTCCGCGTGTCGGTTGCTCGGCTACACCGCCGATGAAATGAACGGCCAGATCATAGAAGATCTGATCCATCGCGAGTCAAACGGAGCCCGTCAGTCCATCGATGAATCCCCCCTGCGCGCAGCCTATCGTTTCGGCAAGGCCTGCCGTGTTTACTCCGATGTCTTCCAGTGCAAGGACAGCACACGTCTACTTGTTGAATACAGCGCGGCTCCCTTGATCCGGAACGACGCATTGGCAGGCGCTATCGTCAACTTCCACGATATCATCGAGCGCAACCGCATTGAACAAGACCTGCACCAATCCAGTTTCCTTGCCAAGATGGCGCTGGAATTGACCGGCTCCGGTTATTGGCATGTCGATTACAACGACCCCGACTACTACACTCAGTCCGAGCTTGCGGCTCGCATCGTCGGCGAGGAGATCAAGCCCGACGGCCGCTATCATTTGCAGGACGAGTGGTTTTCACGATTGATCGATGCCGATCCGGAACTCGCGCAAAAGACCGACGAACTCTATCAAGGCGCGATCGAGGGTCGTTACAAGCATTACGACGCAATCTATGCCTACAAGAGACCGGCCGATCAGCGCATCGTCTGGCTTCATGCCTCCGGCAAAGTCGTGCGCGACGCCAGCGGCAAGGCGCTGCACATGTACGGCGTCTACCAGGACATCACGGAAGCGAAACGGGCCGAGCAGGAGATCAAGGCAAGTGAGCGGCGCGTCCGTGAGACCGAGGAGTTCTATCGCAGCGTGCTGGAGCTTGCGCCTGATGGTTTAATGGTCGTCGACGACCATGGCGTCATCGAGCTCGCCAACGCGCAATGCGAACACCTGTTCGGTTGCCCGCGCACCAGGCTGATCGGTCAATCGATCGAAGCCCTCGTGCCCACGGATCGGCCCTGGCGGGCGATCTTGAGGGAAATCAGCGAAGAGACCCCCGTGCTGCGCGAGATGGGTGTCAACCGTGACCTCTGCGGCCTGCACAAGGACGGCACTCCGTTTCCGGTCGAAATCGGATTGAGTGCCCTGCCCGCCGGCAACCGCACCGGCGCCAAGGTCGCCGTATCCATCCTCGACATCAGCGAACGCAAGCAGCAGGAAAACGCACTCAAGCAGGCCAAGGCCAGGGCCGAGGAAGCGACCGAGATGAAATCGCTGTTCCTCGCTAATATGAGCCATGAGATGCGTACACCGATGAACGCCGTCATTGGCCTCGCCCATCTCGCCCTGAAAACGGAGCTCACGCCAAAGCAGCACGACTACATCGGCAAGATACATCACGCCGGCCGATCACTGCTCTCGGTCATCAACGACATCCTCGACTTCTCCAAGATCGAGGCCGGCAAGCTCGATATCGAAGAGATCGATTTTGCCCTGGACGACATCATCTCCTCGGTCACCACGCTGACCGGCCAACGGGCCCATGACAAAGGAATCGAATTCCTCGCCAACGTCCCCTCCTCGATCCCCGTGAATTTGATCGGCGATCCGATGCGAGTCGGCCAGATCCTGACCAACCTCGTCAACAATGCGATCAAATTCACCGAGAAGGGGGAAATAAGGTTACGCACGGAATGCGTCGAACGTAGCGAGGCGATGGTCGAGCTTCAGTTTTCGGTCAGCGATACCGGCATCGGCATGTCGCCTGAGCAGGTGTCGCGGTTGTTCCAACCGTTTACGCAGGCGGATATGTCAACGACGCGCAAGCATGGCGGGACAGGACTCGGACTGACGATCTCGCGTAAGCTCGTGGAAATGATGGGCGGCCGGATCTGGCTGGAAAGCGAGCTCAATGTCGGCAGCACCTTCTTTTTCACCGTTCCGTTCGGGATTGGCGCCGAGACCGGCAGCCGCCATGTGGTGCCGTCACAACTGAAGAAGCTGCGGGTCCTGGTTGTGGACGACAGCGCCGCCGCCCGCGAGATCCTGCTCGACGCGCTCTGCGATATAACGGGAAGCATCGATGCCGTGGGCTCAGGCGCCGAGGCGATCGAAGCGATCGGCCGGCACGAACCGCTTTCGCCCTACGACATCGTCTTCATGGATTGGCAGATGCCGGGCATGAGCGGCCTCGCTGCGATCCGTCGCATCAAGGCAAACCAGGCGATCGCCCATCAGCCGCGCATCGTGCTGGTGACCGCGCTCGGCCGCGAGGAAGTCCGGGAAGAAGCCGAACAGCTCGGGATCGACCGCTTTCTCATGAAGCCGGTCACCCGATCGATGCTGATCGATTCACTGGTCACCATCTTCGCTCCGGGCGCCCCAGAACTTTCCCGCGCGGTGGCCGATTGCGATCCGCAGCGGCTTCGCGGCATTCGTGTGCTGCTGGCGGAGGACAACGAAATCAACCAGCAGATCGCCGTGGAGCTGCTCCAGGGCGTCGGCGCGCTGGTAGATGTCGTCGAGAATGGCAGAGCGGCGATCGACATGCTGACGGTGGCGGGCGCGGAGCAACGCTACGACCTGGTCCTGACGGACCTGCAAATGCCCGAAATGGACGGCTATCAGGTCGCAACCCATATCCGCGCCGACGCACGCTTCCGCCATTTGCCGATCATCGCCATGACCGCGCATGCGATCGTCGAGGAACGGGAGCGATGCTTTGCGGTCGGCATGGACGACCATGTGAGCAAGCCGATCGATGCCGATGACTTATTCGAAACCGTCAGCCGCCACTGCCGTCCCTTGAGCCTTCCCTCTACCTCGCTGGTGCGAACAGACCCGATCGAGGCACTGTCTCGTATCGAGGATCTCGATACAGTGAGCGGACTGCGGCGTGTGGCCGGCAACAAGGAGCTCTATGTCAGGCTGCTGCGCCAGTTTGTCGGCCAGCATACCCGCACCCCGAAGCTCCTCTCTGAGCAATTCACCCGGAGCGATCTTGAAGTGATCGAACGCAATGTCCATTCGTTGCGGGGCGTCGCAGGAAACCTGGGTGCCCAAGCCGTGGAACGGGCCGCACGATCCCTGGAGCAGGCGATCCATGATCGGCCGGAGCCAAGTCGATTGAATGCCCTGGCGCTTACGTTGTCCAAGACGCTGGCTGAGCTGCTTGCGCAGCTCACGGCGGTGCTTGGAATGTCGGCCGCGCATCTCGCAAGACCAGACAGGCCGCTCAATCCTGCGCGCGCGCGGGCCGTCGTCGCACAGATGCTGCAGCAGCTCTGGGTGTGCGACATCTCCGCCGTGGAAACCCTGGAGTCCAATCGCTCCACGCTATCCCTGCTTTTCGCCAATGGCGGCTTTGAGCGCTTCGAGCGGAATGTACGCGCCTATGCGTTCGGCGAAGCTCATGCCTCCCTTAAACTGGTCGCCAAAACGACCGGCACCGGCTCATGAAAGAACGCATCCTGATCGTCGAGGACGCGCCTTCGAACATCCTCTCGTTGACAGCTGTTCTTGGCAACCGCGGCTATCGGATCAGCGCCGCGACGAACGGTCATCAGGCAATCGAACTCCTGAACCGGCTCCGTCCGGATTTGATCCTGCTCGACGTGATGATGCCGGAACTGGACGGTTTCGAAACCTGCCGACGGATCAAAGCCACACCACGATGGCGTGAAATCCCACTGATCTTCCTGACGTCGCGGAACGAAGCCGATGATATCGTTCGAGGCTTTGAGCTGGGCGCGGTGGATTATGTAGCAAAACCCTTCAATCCAGCCGAGCTCCTTGCGCGCGTCGGCACGCATCTGTCGGTCGACCGGCTCTACCGCGAAAACCAGCAACTCCTGCTCAACGTGTTGCCAGCCCCGATCGCAGCTCAGCTCAAGCATCATTCGGGAATCATTGCCGACGGCTTTGACGATGTGTCGGTACTCTTCGCCGACATCGTCGGGTTTACGTCGCTGGCGGCTAGCATGGCGCCGACCGCGTTGGTCGAATTGCTCAACCGCGTGTTCTCCAGCTTTGACGAGCTTGTCGACGCCAACGGCGTGGAGAAAATCAAGACGATCGGCGACGCCTATATGGTTGCTGGGGGATTGCTTCAGCAGCACGCCGATCATCTCTCGGCCATGGCAATCATGGCCCTGGCAATGCAGGCGCGTGTGCGTGATCTCAGTAAATCATGCGAGGGCCTGAGCCTGCGGATCGGCCTGCACACGGGCCAGGTCACGGCCGGCGTTATCGGTACCCGCAAGTTCAGCTATGATATCTGGGGTGACAGCGTGAACATCGCGAGCCGCCTCCAGACCCAGGGCCTACCCAACACCGTGCATGTCAGCGAGGCGGTATTCGGACGGTTGAGGGATCGCTTTGAATTCCGAGAGCGCGGAGAGATCGATCTCCGGGGATGCGGACCCGCGCGGACCTATCTCCTGCTCCGTCCCATATGAACTCCGACCCGCGTCCCATTCAGCATGTAGGAGTGGCCGTTTAGCTAATCGGCATCTTTGGGATCCGCTTTCCATTCAGAGAGGTCGAAGAACCTAACTGCAACGGCTGGCGCGCCTCTTACAATCGAGTTCGCAAGTGGGCGCGGTCGGCGAAATTACTGGGTGGCGGCTACCAAATATGGCGAGGCCGCTGAGATTGTTAAGAAGCGAGACAAGGAAGCGGCGTGGCACTTCTTGATGCGACAAGCAAACGAGCTGTCGACACAGGCGTATGAATTCGGCGACCAAGAAAGTTTAGAGAGCGCTGTGTCGGTTTATCGGAGAGCGCTGAGGTTAGTTGGCAAGTCTCGCTCTCCAGTGCATTGGGCCACCAATCAAGTCGAGCTGGGGAATGCGCTTCAGCGCCTCGGCAGGCGGGCGGGCCAGCTACAGCCGCATAAAGATGCGATTGAAGGCTACCGTCGTGGCTAGCCGTGTTTACCCAGAAGCGGTGGCCAGAGATGTGGGCGAGCACTCAGGACAATCTTGCAATGGCGCTGGCGCACATCGGCGAACATCAGGGCGACAGCCGTTTCGCAGAGGAGGGCGATACACGCCCGCCGTCGTAGGGAATGCGATGGGTATCGCCCAGCGCAACATTGACGATCCGACATCCGCGCTCCTGAAGGACCCGAATGGCTTTCTCCATCTGATCAGGTATTGTTGCAACATCAGCGAAGCGGCCTTCGTCGTTAACGACTTTGCAGGACCCTAAACGCGCTCTAGAATGTCGGTTGCGATTCCCCGATGCGCTCAGCGTGGCCGGAAATCCGGCCGCGCCAGTCCGAGGCGGACATTGTAAAGATTGTAGTGAGCTATCCGCAGCTCGTGAGAGCCTTCCAGCAGCGCCGGAAGCTCGCTCGCGATTTTTGCGCGGGAGCGTCGTGAGTTCAAGACGGGACAGGTGCAGCGGATTGTGAAATCACTCTCATTTTTTCCTCCATCGTTCGAACCGCGACCATCGTGGCCTCCTGGAGGACACCCCTGTACCTTCGGCAGCGGGCTGCACCGCTTGCGGCCAAAACGCAGTGGAGGAATGCCGTGCATTTGCGGCCATGCGAGCTGACGATGGGTGGGGATGGTCCGGTCGTCGCCGACGTGATGATGCGGATCATCGCAGAGTTCGGTACGCTCGGCATCGATTTCGAGGGCCGGACAATGATGTTCGTCTCGCTATTCCAGATACGGCGCCAGCACATCTTCGATCCATTTCATGAATGCGCGGACTCGGCGCGACAGATTGCTCCGGTGTGCTACGACGAGGGACACGGCGAGCGCCCGGCGACGAAAATCGGGTATGATCTCCACAAGCGCTCCACTCTCTAAGTATCGGCCAATCCCCAAGAGCGGTGCCTGAATCAGGCCAAGGCCGGCGAGAGCAGCGGCTTCGTAGGTCTGCGCGCTGTTGACGTGCAGCGCACCTGGCAACTGAAGCGTCGCGTAGCTGTCGCCGTCCGGATATTCCCATCCATAGGGTCTTGCGCCCAGCATCGTCGAAAAATGAATTGTCCGATGTTCCTGATGCCGGAGATCATCTAGCGATCGAGGGACGCCATAGCGCGCCAGATAGGCGGGACTGGCGGCGTTGACCATGCGTAACTTGCCCAGCGGCCGGGCAATCAGCGTCTCGTCCCCTACGGGGCCAAGCCGCAATACACAGTCGAACCCCTCTTGAACCAGATCGACTTGTCGATCCGTACTCGACACCTCCAGCTCCAATTCGGGGTAAGTCGCCATGAACTCCGGCAAGGCCGGTACGATCGTTGTGCGCGCCACCTCGGTCGGAAGATCGACCCGCAAACGCCCGCGAAGTGCCACGCGATCGCCTGCGAACATCGAGTGTAGGTCATCGACTTCAGCAAGAAGATCACGGGCACGGGCATGAAATGCGCGTCCGTCCTCCGTCAACTGCACGCTGCGCGTCGTCCGGTGCAGGAGCCTGACACCGACATCTTCTTCCAGCTTCCGGACCGCCGTTGAGGCCCTCCCCTTTTGGATGCCCAGGCTATCGGCCGCGTGGGTGAAGCTCCCCATTTCCGCTACCGTTATGAATATGAGGATGGGTTCGAGATTCTGCATTTTCGTCCCTCGGCATTGTTCGCCACAGAGAGAACAGTGAGTTCATTTCCTCGGTGTTTATCATACCCAAGAGGCACAGTAAGTAAGCTCCGAATATGGGATCCCCCCATCGGAGAATGACAGTGTCCGAAACTATGAACCTGCATCAGGTGCCTGAGACTTTGACCTTGCATCGCGCCCTGTGGGCCGGCCGGATGATGAGCGCGTTTATCGTGATCGCTCTGGTAGCAGACGGCACTATTCAGCTTTTCGCGCCGGCGCAGATCGCGAGCATGTTGCAGGAAACCGGGTTCGCGATGGACCTGACCGGTGTCGTGGGTCCGATCATACTCGCTTGCGCCGTCCTTTATGCCATCCCGGCCACCGCCGTCCTGGGCGCGATCCTGGTGACGGGCTTTTTGGGAGGCGCCATCTGCGCCCATGTCCGCATTGGTGAGTTGGGGTCGCCGCCGGAAATCATTTCCCTGCTTCTGGGCGCGATGACATGGGGCGGCCTCTACGCGCGCGATCCCCGTATCCGCGCCATTCTGCCGCTCATCCGTTGAACCAACTGGGGCGGTGCTCTGTCCCTCAAGATCAGGAGAAAACACATGTTTTTAGTGATGGGAATCACGGGAAAAGTGGGCGGCGCAACAGCAGAACATCTGTTGGCGCACGGCAAGGAAGTGCGCGCGCTCGTCCGAAATCGCGAGAAGGCGTCAAGCTGGGCGAACCAGGGCGTGGAATTGGTTGACGGTGATTGGAATGATTCGGCAGCCATCGAGCGGGCGCTCAAAGGCGTCGAAGGCGCGTTTGTCATGTTGCCGGTTGTCTGGGTCCCCTCGGCCGATTACAAAGAAGCCAAAGCCGTGATTGCGAACTATGTCGAGGCGCTCACCAAGGCAGCGCCGCCGCGGGTGGTAGCGCTTTCGTCGATGGGTGCGAACAGAACCAGCGGGCTCGGGATGATCACGGCCTTGTCGCTTCTGGAGCAAGGTTTTCGCGATCTGATATCGCCAATCGCATTTGTGCGCGCAGGTGGATTCTTCGAAAACTTCCTCTACGGCTTGCAGGTCGCCCAGGGCGGAACGCTACCGGTCTACTATAATCCGACGAACCGGAAATCGACCATGGTCGCGACGAACGACATCGGCACGGAGGTCGCAACCCTTTTGACCGGGCCGGCGTGGTCAGGGCAGCGCGTCGTCGAGCTTGGTTCGATGGTCACCGCGGATGAAGTCGCGGAGCAATTGGGTGAAGTCCTGAATCTCGACGTGAAAGCCTTTGCAGTCCCGCGTGCAGGGTGGGCGGAAGCGTTCGAGCAATTCGGCATCCCGAAGGGCTACACCGGACCTGCCGAAGAAATGTTTGAGGCCGTGAATGCAGGATGGATGGACCTTGGAGTCGAGGGTACGCAGCACGTAGCGGGTACGACGTCCGCACGCGACGTCTTCGCGGCGGCCCAGAAGGCCGTGACGGCATGAACCGCGACGTTCACACCATGAAGATCGAGATCGAACATGAAGGTTCTTGTTTGGGTGCAACGGGCGGAACCGGACGGCTGATCGTCCGCGCATGAGGCGAAGTGCAATATCGCAGGTCGTCGCAGATTTGCCGGTTGAAGCGCGTGGTGGGCTGCGGCATCATAGTGCCACGGCGAAGCAGTAGTGCCCATCTTCACCGGCCGTGGCGCGCGACGCCGTTTCTCGATCACGTCGCATCGACGCGAACGACCCAGGCGCCACCCATGTCAGGCAGCCAATTTCTGGCCCCACTTATAGCGGAACTGCGCCGACGCATCGCGGGCGATAGGCTTGCCGTGGCCGAACCCGACAGCATCGAATGAAAAACTGGCAAGTTTGCGCTGGCTCGCACGACCCTGCTCCAAATTCTCGAAGCCGACGGGATCGCCGAGGCCCATGAGGTTCGTGCACACATCGCCCGCGAACAGCATGCGTCCCGGATACCACAGCAGTGCGACGTGTCCCGCACAATGCCCAGGGGTATGAATAACTTCGATTCCGCCGGCGATGGGCAGTATTTCGCCATCAGTCAAAGGCTGGTCGATGGCAACGGGCTCCATTCG
Source organism: uncultured Alphaproteobacteria bacterium (assembly GCA_963822795.1). GTDB lineage: Bacteria > Pseudomonadota > Alphaproteobacteria > Rhizobiales > Xanthobacteraceae > Bradyrhizobium. The sequence continues at coordinate 68,273 of CAWGJM010000038.1, read as the reverse complement.
CTCGTCGGGATCGAAGAACAGCCTGCACAGCACTTGCCCCAATAGACCAGGTGCCGGCCTCATAGGCCGAAAAGGGCCTCCACTCTCGGCTGTAGGGATATCGAGCGGGTGCATGTAGGTCCTCGCACCCGTTTTCCGCACGATCGCGGCGGCGCTGCCGATATGATCAGGGTGGCCGTGAGTGAAAACCAGGTGCCTGAGCTGGTCTGCCGAACGGCCAATCCCGTCGATCGCTCCGAAAACGGCTGTCTCCTTAGCCGGGAACCCGGCGTCGATTAGCGTCAATCCGTCGTCGCCCTCGATCAGAAAGGCGTTTGCCATCCCCATCGGGACGACATGCACGCCGTTGATTACACGTTTCGCGCCCATGGGTGGAACTCCTTGCATCGTTTACGGTGTAAACGCCCAAGGCTACCTGTCGGTTTCTGGCACATCGCGTCGATCTCGAGATTGAGCGATAGGGCCGCTATCGAAAGGGTAACCACACCCACACCCCACGAAATCGGGAAGACAGTCGCCGATGAGGCGTAGCGCACGATCGCAGACCGTCGCGCCGGCTTCGTTTGCTGGCGCGGCAGGAGCACGGCCGGACCATCAGCCTTAGCGGGTCCAGATTCTCAGGATTTTTCGTGAAATTCTGTCGTCGTCAAACCGAACCGTTTGCGGTACGCACTGGGAGAAATTCCCATTACCTTGTGAAAGACCCTGCGGAATGCGCCCGCATCCTCATAGCCGACGCTAAAAGCAATCTGATCGATGGCGTGGCTTGTGAACTCCAGCATCTCGCGAGCCCTGCCTACGCGTAGTTGCTGGCAATATTCGGTGGGTCTTAGTCCAGTAGCTTTTTGGAAACGCCGCAAAAATGTGCGCTCTTCTAGACCAGCACGCGCGGCCATAGCTTGGAGGTTGGTGTCTCGAGCACCGTTCGACTGAAGCCAATGTTGCACGTTCAGAATGGGTCGGTCGCCGTGATGAAAGTTGGGAGAGAAACTGCTGTAATAGCGTTGCTCACGACCTGGTGGGTCAACGAGAAGAAAGCGGGCTGTTTCCGACATGATTGTTGACCCGAGCAACCGATCAACCAGCTTCATCCCTAGATCGGCCCAAGCCATCACCCCTCCGGCAGTTATCATGTCCCCATCTTCGATGATGAGCTTGTCCCCATCGACACGAATATCGGGAAAACGCCGCGTCAGCTCATCAAGATGGGTCCAATGCGTGGTCACCGAACGACCAGCAAGTAGGCCGGTTTCGGCCAGAACGAAGGCGCCAGCACAAACCGAGCAAAGTACCGAGCCGTCGTCGTGCCGCTCCGTAAGCCAGGCTGCAAACGGGGCTGCCAGCTCGCGGGATATTGGATCGCTAAGACTCGGTGGCGCGATGAGGACGGCAGGACGGTTATAGGGTCCGGGGATGGTGTCGAAGACGCATTCCACCGCTTTTCCGTTCGCGACTTGGCGCCAATGGCTGACACGAAGAGCTGGTTCTGCCGGAAGCAGCCGCATTGCCGCGAAGCGATTAGCCACAAGGAAGATATCCGTCAAACCGTGGACGGCCGCGAGCTGCGCCTCCGGATAAATGAGGACACCGATCTCAACCGGCCTGCTTATCGGGCCCATGTCAATTTTCGCCCGCAGAATGTCGGTTCTGACAATATCACATTCGCAAAGCCGAGATAAACTTTCTGGCAAGCAGCACTTTCCAAGAAGTACAGCTCAGCAAGTGGCCATGTCAGAAATCCATTCCCCCACTGTATCTCGCCGCCACTTGTTCATGGGAGCTGCGGCGTTCGGCGCTGCCGCACTTTCGCAGACAACGCTTGTGGCCAGACAATAGATGCCGCTGATCGCATCAACTTAGGAGTTAGCCAGATGAGCATCATCAAGACCAAAGACGGCACGGACATCTTCTACAAGGACTGGGGTAAAGGTCAGCCCATCGTGTTCAGCCATGGGTGGCCGCTCTCAGCAGATGACTGGGACGCGCAAATGATGTTCTTCCTCAATCATGGCTATCGCGTCATTGCCCATGATCGGCGTGGGCATGGCCGGTCCTCCCAACCAGGCGAGGGCCATGACATGGACCACTATGCAGATGACCTGGCGACTTTGACCGCGCATCTCGATCTGAAGAACGCCATTCACGTCGGCCATTCGACCGGCGGCGGCGAAGTTGTGCATTACCTCGCGCGCCACGGCCAGAGTTGAGTATCGAAGGCCGCAATCATTAGCGCGGTGCCGCCGCTGATGGTGAAGACGGAGGCTAATCCCGGCGGCCTTCCCAAAGCAGTGTTCGATGGATTCCAGGCGCAGCTCGCCGCCAATCGTGCGCAGTTTTACTACGATGTGCCGGCGGGGCCGTTCTATGGATATAACCGACCTGGTGCGAAATCCTCGCAAGGCGTAATCTGGAACTGGTGGCGCCAGGGTATGATGGGCGGCGCGAAGGCGCACTACGATGGCATCGTCGCGTTTTCGCAAACTGATTTCACCGAGGACCTGAAGAAGATCACGGTGCCGGTCTTCGTGATGCATGGCGACGACGATCAGATCGTGCCCTATCCCGTCTCCGCACCATTCTCTGCAAAATTGCTGAAGAACGGGACGCTCAAGACCTACAAGGGCTTTCCACACGGCATGCCGACCACAGAGGCGGAAACGATCAACGCCGACCTGCTGGCTTTCCTAAAGGCATAACGCTTGTCGGATTCCGGAAAGAAGGCCGCCAGGCGGTCTTTCTTTTTGCAGCTCTACGTCAGAAGCGGACTTGTGCGCCACGCCGATGGCTAGTCAACCTTGACCGCCTCGCGTCTCGCGTTCTTCCGCAGCGCTTGAGGAGGTACGCCGTACTTTCGAAGGAACGCGCGGCGCATTCGTTCGCGGTCCAGAAAGCCCGTTTCCTTTGCAACGACGTTAACCGGGTGTCGCTCCTCCTCCATCATGAAACTGGCAGCCTCCAGACGAAGCTGTTCAACCGCCTTTGCCGGTGACTGACCGGTTTCGGCCAGAAAGGCGCGGCTGAACTGACGGGGGCTAAGGCCTGCGACGGCTGCCAGCTCCTCGATGGAGAGAATATTCCTGAGGTTAAGGCGAATGTAGGCAAGAACCGACTGGATGCGATCCGATTTTGGCGTCATGTCAAGGAGTGCGGAATGCTGGTTTTGCCCTCCCATCCGGCGCTGGGTGATAACAAGAAGCCTCGCCACCAGTTTCGCCGCTTTGGGACCCAGGTCTCTATCAACCATCGCTAGAGCCAGATCGATCCCTGCGGTCATTCCAGCCGAGGTCCAGATTGGGCCGTCGTTAATGAATATCCGGTCTTCCTCCATCCTTACATCTGGAAACCGAGCCCTGAAGCCGGCCGCTTGACTCCAATGCGTCGTCGCACGCCGACCATTAAGAAGTCCGGCTTCAGCAAGAACATACGCACCATTGCAAAATGAGGCGGTGCGCCTCGAGGCCTTCGCGGCTGCTCGGACGAATGCGATCATGTTTGCGGTTGAGGGGGCAGGCACCACAAACGAGGTGATTGCGCCCATTATGATTGTGTCAAAGGCAGGATCTCCAAATGCCTTGGTTTCAACGATCAAACCACTTGAAGACCGGAGAGGCCCACCATGCTCCGACAAGAGGTGGAGATCATAGTGAGGCGGATCCGGCGACATCTCGGCGAGCTCGAACACCGTTAGCGGCGCGAGGTTCAGTAGCTGAAAATCGTACGGGAGAATAAGGCCGATCCGATGCATAGCCGCTCTCCGTCTTTGACGTTTCAACAATTCTTCGGGTAAGTGCCGTCCGAGAGGCGCATTCCGTCATTGATGAACCTAGTCTTGCGCTGAAGCCTTTACCGTATGCACTCCGCGTCCGTTATTTCATCCGGTTTGCGCCTGGGAAGAATCCAACAGCGCGCCTAACTGTCGATCAAGCCCGTCATGAAAGGTGGCAAGAACGACCTAGGCCGGAACTGCCGGCGCCGCTAGACTGCCGGTAAGAAACACCAGCAATGCCATCGAGAAAGCAATCCCCGATCCAAGACAATAGCGGGGAGCCGATGACTGCCGCCTAGACTAGCCAAATGAAAAGGATAGTGCATGCCTTTTAATCCGATGACGTTCGCCGAGACATACATCTCGCGCGAAAAAGGAAGGATCTACACTCGCGACTATGCAGGTGCAGGGCCAGCCTTTGTTCTCATGCACGGTTTTCCGGATAACCTGCATATCTACGATCAGCTGATTCCATATCTGGTCGCCGCTGGGCGACGGGTCGTTACGTTCGATTTTCTCGGTTACGGCGCTTCTGACAAGCCCGCCGGCACTAACTATAGCTTCAGGCAACAGTTGGGCGATCTCGAAGCGGTCTTGGATGCGTTGCACCTCGAAAAGATTGTCCCGGTCGGGCATGACGCTGGCGGTCCCGCAGCCATCAACTTCACTCTCGACCACCCGGACCGCGTGTCCTTCCTATGTACTCTCAACACCTTCTACGCTGCGTCCCCCACGCTCCAGCTTCCGGAGTTGATTGCACTCTTTGCGATACCGGGACTCAAAGCCCTCACGGGCGCCATGCTGCAAAGTCCCGAACAGCTCGCCTGGGTGTTCAGGTTCCAGCAACTTAAATTCCTGGAAACTCTGCCAGAGAAGCACAAGGCAATCTTCGAGTCAGTGCTCGCTCCGATCATCAACAACAACTTCAACTTCGGGGAAGCTGCCGGTTCCGGCCCCGCCTTTGCGCAGATGACGGCGCAAGTCTTCGAGGAGGTCGGTCGGAACACCGAGCGCCTTCCCGAGCTAGAAGCACTTGATGTTCCGGTCAGAATAATTTGGGGGGACACCGATCTCGCTCTCAATGCGGGTGTGGCGGAGGATTTTCAGTCGCATTTGAAGAATGCCTCACTTCACGTCCTGTCGGCGGGCCACTGGCCGCAAATTGATGAACCGGAGCAAGTGGCCAAGGCGATGCTGTCATGAGCCCCGAGTCCAGGCAAATGCACAGCAAACCATTCATCGAACAGCGCGTGGACCGGGGCCAGGGCAAGGTCTACGCCCGCGACTACGACGGCCCGGGACCAGCCTTCGTGCTCATGCACGGCTTTCCCGATAATCTGCGCATCTATGACGACCTGATCCCCTATCTGACCGCTGCGGGACGGCGCGTCGTCGCGTTCGATTTCCTTGGCTTTGGTGCATCCGACAAACCGGCCGGTGCGACTTACCGCTTCAAGCAGCAGCTTGGCGACCTTGAAGCCACCGTGCAGGCGCTGGGATTGGGCAAGGTAGTTCTAGTCGCGCATGATTCATCAGGAATTGCCGCCGTGAATTTCGCCGTAGAACATCCGCACAAAGTCGAATCCCTTTGCATTCTCAACTCCGCCTATGACGACTCGCCCATCAATGTCTGGCCGGAAATGATCGTGCTGTTCGCGGACCCGAGGCTCGCGGCGCTTGCGGGCGCTTTCGCAGGAAACGGCGAGCAATTGGGCTGGTTGCTCGACTGGCAGAAGAAGAAATTCGAAGACCCGCTTCCGGCCGGCCAGAAGCCACATTTCGAAGCGTTCATGAGCCGGGTCATCGCCGACAATTTTCTGATACCTCCGAGCTCCGGCCCTGCATTCGTACAGTTGGCTTCAGAGTTCTTCGAAGAACTGAAGCGAAACAGCACACGCTTGCCACTGGTTGAGGCGCTCGATCTTCCAGTCAAGGTGATCTGGGGGGAATTCGATCCTATCTGGGTGCCGCCATGGGCAAGGAGCGGGCTGCGCATTTCCGGAACAGTTCCTTCCACCTGGTGCCGGCCGGACATTGGCTCCAATCGGATATGCCCAAACAAGTCGCCGAACTGATGCTGGCATGACGCACTGAATTCCTGATGCTGCCGACCCCTCAAATCGTGAGGCGGTGGCGGATGGTCGAGATTTCGACCGGCCCCCACAAGCAACCAAATGAAGGAGAAACCTATGAAGGTCATGGCTATCGGCACCCTGAAAACCCTCACACCTGAGCAGCGGACGATGTACCTGCCGAAGGAGGTATCCGCGACATTGCAGATCTATCTGGACGGCAAGATGGAGCAGTTCTGGCTGCGCGACAAAGAGGCGGGCGTGATCTTTTTGATGACCGTGGACTCCGTGGAAGAGGCCGACACGATCCTCAAAGGCTTGCCCCTTGGCCGCGCCAATCTCTTGACCTTCGAACTCATGCCGGTCGGACCGCTGAGTCCGCTGGGAATGTTGATCAAGTAGCAACTAGCTGCGCGTTCGAGGAGGCAGTAATGAAACTAACAATCGCAGATAAAGACATCAAAACGGGTCGTAGCACTGCCTTCGCCGTGCTGATCGGACTATGCGTCACGCTGCCCGCCGCTCAGGCGCCAGCCGCCGAACAGGTGCGCCTCAACGTCACGGCTAAAACCGTACCGACCACCAAAATTTTGGCGATCGGCCGCTGGACACCAAGGGCGACGGCCGACGGGGTGCGGCCCGTGCTGCCCGCCGAAGTTCGCGACACGGTTCGCCTCTATCTCGACGGTGTCATCGACCAATGGTTCATCCAGCAGGATAATTCCGGGGTCGTCTTTCTCCTCAACGTCACCGAGACAGACAAGGCACGTGCGCTGCTGGAGAAGCTGCCGCTCGGGCAAGCCGGATTGATGGAGTTTCAACTGACGCAGCTTGGGCCCGTCAGCCCGCTCGCATCGCTGATCGGCCCGCCCGCCAAATAGGCCAAAGCTAGTCTGATTGCGCGTCAGCGCCGGTCGGTGGCCGGCTGCGTATTGTTCGAACGCCCACGGCAAACTTCTGTCGTGTCACCGATCTCGAATCACATCACACCTCTACGTTGCCGCGCTGCAGCCGCGTCGCCGCGGCGCTCGTGCTTATAGTCAAAAATGCCTGCCGACAGCCGCGACCAGCGGCATCTTCAGTAACGACCAGCGTGGTTCAAAGGGAAGCTCAAACGGGTCGCCGAGCGTACATGATCGTGTCCCCGAGCGTGATGTCGTCGTATGAATGCGCGGGAAACACTAGTTTGACGATGTCGCAACAGAAGCCTAGCGGGTTGCTTTCATTGGGTCGCTGGACGGCTAAGGCGTGAATGACGAGCAGATTGACCTATGCCCTTCCATAGCAAGCTGCAGCGCGTTGGGATGCGCTGCGCTTTACCTCATTCACTAAACGATTGCAGATCCGAGTGTTGTCGAACGGCTCCTAATCTCGGGCGTTGAGCTGCAGGCCACCGAGTAGAAGGTCGACCATCCGAATTGCTTGCCGTTTCCAGTTCTTGCTCGGCCTAACGTGCGCCACGCCAGAGAGCGCGCGAAGCAAATCGTGCGGCTCGATGTCATCCCGAAAGACGCCGGTCGCGACCCCGCGGGCGACCAGCGCCTTTATGGGAACGTCGAGGCGTTGCGGGGTTTTGCTGTAAATGGGTTCAGGCCAGCCGATGAGCGTGTCCATCGCCGCCGCCATATCGTGCTTGGCGTCGAGAAACTCCACGAACGACATCAGCCATTCGCGAAGCGCAGCCACGGGCTCCCGCTCGCTCATCAGCTGATCGGCTTCCTCGATCAGAGCTGTGACTTCCTGCTGGTACACCGCCGAGATCAGTTCGTCGCGCGTCGGAAAGTGGCGGTAAAGGGTCGCGATACTGACGTCCGCTTGGCGTGAGATGTGCTCGAGGCCGACGGCGGCGCCTTTTTCGGCAAAGGCTCGCTTAGCCGCCGCGATTAAACGAACTCTGTTGCGCTCGCCATCGGAACGCGGTCGGCGCGTCGACTTACGGGAGGATTCTTTCTGCACTTCGGGCGATGCCCTTGCTAAACGTAGGGACCCTACGTATATTAAACGTAGTCCCCCTACGCTTTAGCACAAGATGGGACGGCTCTGGAACCACCTCCTGAAAGTGGAAGGCAGCACGACTGCCAGAGCACTGACGGGAACGAGGCGGGCGATGTTCGAGATGCCGCTGTGAGCATCGCACGCTTCACGCCTCCGATGACGGAGCAAGGAGCAGATATGACTGACCGAGCACTCTCCACTTTGCCGCGCGAGGCCAAAGGTCGAATTGCCCCGCCGCCTTCGCTGACTGGAAAGTTGAAGGCGGTGGCCGACGCCGTGGCCGCATGGCCGGAGGTCGAGGCCACGACGCACTGGCGTTTCGACCAGCCCAATCGTGTCGATGGGATCGACTTCTATGTCGGCTCAGACGAACTCGGCCACATCCACCTCAACGGCTCGATTCACTTAGCGACTTCGCCCCGCCTCTGCTCTGAGCTGGTGGCTGAGGGCTTAGGGCGCCCCTTCGAGTGGGCTCATGGCTGGACGGTCGCCAGTATAGGCCGGCTGGGCGTCGACGGTTCTGTGGCGCTGTTTCGGCGCAACTACGATCGGCTTCGACCATCAAACCGGTGATCGCTGGGGCGGAACCCAGGCGGCCGCATCTGGACGCATGAATTCTCCATACAGAGGGCGGGGAGAGCTGATCGATAGCGCGATCGATCAGCGCATCGGAACCGTCTCGACCGGCGAGTTCAGGAAAATTGCTCGATGACAACATCAGAAACCATCGAGGGACGTCCAAACGAGGCGCTCACGATGACGACCCGGCAGCGGCTGATCCTCATACTTCTTCTCGGCGCCAACTTTATGCTGTCGGCCGATTTCTCGATCCTGAACGTCGCCTTACCCATGGTCGGAAAAGCCGTAGGTCTTGGGGTCGACGACCTTCCCTGGGTGACCACGACCTTCGCGCTTCCATCCGCCGGGCTTTCGCTCCTGTTCGGGCGGCTTGGCGATCTCTACGGGCGTCGACGCATCTTTCTTGCTGGCCTGTCGCTTCTCGCAGTGGCGTCGCTTCTGGGCGGCATTTCGACTGGTTCGGCTCTCCTTCTCATCGCTCGGACGCTCCAGGGCGTGGCTACCGCGATGATGGCTCCCGCGGCGTTGGCGCTGCTGATCACAGCCTTCGCCGACGAAAGCCAACGCGCCCGCGTACTGGGCTGGAGCGGCGCGTTGCTGTCGGGGGGCTTCACGTTCGGAGCAATTGCCGGTGGGATGCTCGTCGGCACGCTGAGCTGGCGCGGGGCGTTCCTGATTAACGTCCCCGTCGCTCTCATGATCCTGGTGCTAACGCCGTTCGTGATTCCGGCGGGCCATCCGCGCGAGGGCGTGCGGCTCGACGTTCCAGGTGCAGCGTCCGTGACGCTAGGCCTCTTTGCCACCGTCTTCGGCATCACCGATCGGTCCCTGCCGGTACTGGCCGTTGGACTGATCCTGTTCGTGCTGTTCTTCCAGATCGAGCGCCGAACAGCAGCGCCACTGGTCGCGATCGAAATGCTGAAGCGGTCGTCGGTCCGGTGGGGGAACCTGGCCGCTCTGACCATCTTCTCGATGGAGGCTGCACTGGTCTTCCTCATGACGCTGTACCTCCAGGAGGTGCTTCACCTCGGGCCGGTGGCAACTGGACTGATTTTTGGTGTTCCCGGACTCTCCTCGATTGCCGCAGGGGTCGCCGCCGGCCGAATTATCGAGCGTCGTGGCGCACATACTGTCCTGCTGGCGGCGATGCTGATTCAGGGCGGTCTCACCGCGCCTCTGATCCTGCTCGGCACTCAGTCGAACTCGCTCTGGCTGCTGATCCCAGCGCTCTTCATCGGCTTTTTTGGCCCCATCACCGCTGTCGTCGCCGCAACGGTCACCGCCACCTCGGACGTTCCGGACAACCATAAAGGGCTCGCCTCCGGTCTCGTGACAACGAGCCAAAGGGTGGCGGTCACTGTCGGCATCCCAGTCCTCGGCGCCGTGATGGCGACTCGGGCTGACCTTCTGGCTGGAATCCAGCTTGCACTCGCGGTTGATGTCGTCCTGACGTTGATGGCCGTGGTCATCATCTGGGCGGGTCTGAACCAGTCGCGCCCCGCGGGCGCGCGTCCCTCCGTGACCGGTTAGCAGGATATGGTTCAGCCTGATCGGAATCCGCTCTGGATCTGAGCGGAGACGCCGTCGACAAACAGTTCACTTCTGGTGACGAAGCTGCTGTCGTCCGAAGGAAGGAAAAGCCCATTATCATGTCGTTGGGACCGTTCCGCCGTCGATGACGTATTCGGCGCCCGTGATGGACGCAGCGCGCGGCGAAGCCAGAAACGCGATCAGATCCGCCACCTCCCGCGGCTTAGCCGGCCGCCCGAGCGGAATGCCGCCAAGGCCCTTCATAATGATCTGCCTACCGCCTTCGTAGTCAGTGCCGGCTTGCGCGGCGAGCCGCTCGGCGAGGCGGATGGAAGCTTCGGTCTCAACCCAACCAGGCGAGACCCGCACGACGCGCACGCCCTTAGGCGTCACCTCCTTGGAGATGCTCTTGCTGTAGGTGGAAAGCGCGGCTTTGGCGGCGGCGTAGGCGGTCGTCGAGTCGGGAAGCGGTAGCTCGTGCTGGATCGAGGTGACGTGGATGATGACGCCGGAACCCTGCTCGATCATCGACGGCAGCAACGCGCGATCGACGCGAACGGCGGGCATCAGGTTCTGGTTCAGTTCCTTCCACCATTCGTCGTCATCGAGCGCGGCAAAGCCGCCGCCGGGAGCACTCGAGCCTCCCAGCACATCGACGAGGATGTCGATCCCCCTCAACTGCTGCAGAACGAACTCGGCCACGGCAGTACATCCCTCTGCGGTCGCAAGATCGGCGGCGATGTAGTGCACGCCTTCGATGGCGTCGGCCGGCATTGAGCGCGCGGTGGCGATGACTTTCGCGCCCGCATCGCGCAAGGCCTCTGCGACAGCAGCGCCGACACCCTTGGTGCCGCCGGTGACGAGCGCGCGGCGGTCGGTTAGACCGAGATCGAAGCTCACAGGATGATCTCCAGATTGGCGATCTTCCCGCGCTCCAGGCGGAAGAAGAAGCGTAGGTCGGCCCGGCCACCTGGAAAGTCGCCTTCCAGACGGCAGGTCACAATGGTCGTTCCATCCTTCTGCTCGGCGGACAGCGGCTCACAGGTGTAGGTGTACTTGGTGGCCGTCTCCGCCTTCCACTGCTTGATGGCGGCGACGCCGGTGTAGGTGTGGCCTTCGTCTTTTACGATCGCACCGTTGGTGAAGCACCGCGCGACGGCGTCGCCGTCGAGCCTGTCGGCGGCGAAGTATGCCGTGATCGGCTCCGGAAGTTGGATGGTCATGTTCGGTCTCCATCGTTTCGATGGGACCAAGATCATGATTTCCCTTAGATAAGATAATCGCCTATAATATGACTGCCATGATTAGCGAATGATGCATAATGCGCGGATCCGAGTTCGCGGAATTGAAGGCTTTTGCGGCCGTCGTCGGGCACACCAGCTTCGCGCGCGCTGCCGATCATCTGGGACTGTCCGCATCCGCCTTGAGCCAGACGATCCGCCAGCTTGAGACTCGCCTCGGCGTCCGATTGCTGAACCGCACCACGCGCAGCGTGGCACCCACGGAGGCGGGCACGCGGCTCTATGACCGCATCATGCCGATGATGCAGGAGATGGACGCGGCGGTGGCGGAGGCCGTGGCGGCGACCGGCCGCACTGCCGGTACGTTGCGCATCAACACGCTCGGTATGGCCGCCAAGAAACTGATCGCCCCCCGGCTTGGCCGCTTCCATCGCGCCTATCCCGATGTGGTGCTCGACATCGTCATCGACGACGGCATCAGCGATATCGTTGTCGGCCGCTTCGACGCCGGTATCCGTATCGGCGAGCGCCTGGAGAAAGACATGATCGCCGTTCGGCTGACACCCGACATCGCGATGCTCGCGGTCGCATCACCCCAATACCTGGCGCATCACGGTGAGCCGAAAGTCCCGGCCGATCTGCACCGACACGCTTGCATCAACTGGCGCTTTCCGGGGAGCGGCGCGGTCTATCGCTGGAGAATGGAGAAGAAGAACAAGAAAATCGAGTTGGAGGTAAACGGCCCGTTGATTTCCAATCTTCAGGAGGTCGTGCTCGAAGGGGCGCTACAGGGACTGGGCATCCTTTATGCTTATGACGATGATCGCGTTCATGAATCGATTGCCGCAGGCCGTCTCAAGCGCGTCCTTGCCGATTGGTCGCCGACGTTTCCAGGTCTCTTCCTTTACTATTCGGATAGGCGCAATCCGCATCCGGCGCTGAGGGCATTCATCGACTGCCTGCGCGATCGAGACAATGGCGCGATCAAGACAATTGAACGAGCAAACACCAACTATTGAGAACTGTCGATAGCTGAAGCCGCCAATAGCACCCCACCGTGTCTCAATCTATCCTAAACTATTCCCCCTCACTCCCACTGGTTTGCACAAGGCTGCCTTTGCGAGCGAAACGAAAGGAACAAGAAACGAGTTCACGGCCTGCAAATCGGGGGCGACCGTGCGGGCGGTTCCGGATCCTTACGGTATCGAGCGAGGACCGGCTCGAGGATCTCTTTTGGCCAGAATTTCGGAGAGCCGATTTGCTTCAAGCAGAACGCGTTCCAATACAGCCCCGCGCGCGACGGCGACTGGCGGCCTGAGATGGCTTGCGCAACCGCTTCGATGTCGTTGGATTCAGGATAAATGTAAACGGTCGTCGGATCGTCCTTCAGCAGCGGGATGATTTGCTGGGCGTCGGATGGCGCCCAACTGGTGCAGCCATCGCTGCGGCCGCCCGAGTAGTTTCCAGCAGATTCCCAAACGGAACGTAACCGTTCTGGTTCGCATACGGACTGCGCGGATCCTTTCGAAGACATACTCCCTTTAGCGAGACAGCCGCATGTCCGCCGATGGCGCGCTGTCTGGCGTTGGCCGCCTCGCCTTCGGTGCCGGCGCGCGCCACCTTGTAACAAGATTGGCGCTCAAGTCGCCAAGGCCATTTCGTTGATGCGCAGCGCTTCTCGACTTGGTTGCCGCAAATAGTCGTGCACAACCCTACCGAGGCCGAGGGTAAGATCGCCAAGGATATGAATTGCGGACACGATCTCAAGCACCGGCAATTCGGCGACGGGTGCCAAAGCGTGGGGTGATAGGTGGAGCGCCGCGGGCCCGGTCCACGCGCCCTTTATCGTGACATCCTCCAGGTGATATTCGACGAGCTCGCAGATCCGGGGGCTACCGTCGACGTGCGGAATAATCTTGAGGAGGAAATTCGGCGCCGCAAGCGAAGCTTTGACTTGCGCCAAGTCAGCTTCGCGGTGCTTGTAACCCATTGTGCCGGTCGCGACCCGAAGCGGACCGTAATCCAGGGTCCCGATCAGCGTGTCGATCTCGGTTCGCAGCGTCGGCTGCGCCAGTTTCTTCGGAAAGCCCCAGAGCTCGCGGCCACCGGCGATTGGCCCCTCGTCGTTGAGGAACATGCAGTGGGTGTAGCTGCCTTTGCGGCCGCGGAAGGAGACGGGGATCACCTGCCCGCTTTCGGTGTAATCGCCGAAGCCGTTCGAATCGGGCATGCGGATGAATTCGTATTTCACCAGCGCTTCACGTTGATCGAGTTCGAGTGGCTCGGGCACCACCGCGCGCAGCTTCGCGGGATCGGTGAGATAGGTGATGATCAGGTATTCGCGGTTGACGAACCGGTACGGTCCGGACGGATAGGCGGGGCTGGTCAGCGGCATCGCGAAGGCGCGCTCCAGCACTTGTCTCTCTTGCATTGTGGATTTTCCTTGTGTTGAATTCCGTTTGTTTGGCTATTCGCGACCGTCGCGCTCGAGATCGAACGTGAAGACGCCATCCAGGCTCGTGGGGCGAGCAAGAACCTCGGGATGGCGCAGCGTGCGTATTGCGTCGTGGTAACCCGCGCGCCAATGGTCCTGCATCGACAGGCGCGAAAACTCGTGGTCCTTGGAGTGACCTTCGTAGTTTTGAGCCCGGTAAATCAGGTGAATGATGTTGTAGATTTTGTCACTGGCGACCGACTTCAGGATCTTCAAATCATCGTTCTCCTCAAAATCAGCAGGAAGCCTGCGCAGCAAGGCATCAATGGCACGCTGGACCCGGTGCACGTTCTTAAATTGGCCGGTGCTTGCTCGCGTGCGGCTTGAAAACTGAATTTCTTTGTGACGCGTGGCAACTTCCGCGAGGTTGCGCGGAAGCGCGCCTTGCGAGCTCCACAGATCGACCTGAAATGCGAGCGTATCCTGGCGGCGGGGATCGCTCTCGATCACCCACTGCAGCGGCGTGTTGGACACGAGACCGCCATCCCAGTAATGCTCGCCATCAATCTCGATCGCCGGAAAGCCGGGTGGCAGTGCCCCGCTCGCCATGACGTGCTCCGGAGCGATCTTGTGAGTGCTGGTGTCGAAGTAGACGAAGTTGCCGGTCCTGACATTGACCGCGCCCGCGCTGAAGCGCGTCATTCCAGCGTTGAGGCGATCAAAATCCACCAGGCGCTCAAGCGTGCGCTTAAGGTCGCTGGTGTCGTAGAAGCTGGTTGCCCCTTGCGTTCCGCTCGGTTGGAACCACGGCATCATAGCTCGCGCAGAGAAGAATCCCGTGGCGCCCGACGCGACCGCGAAATTAGCGCTCATTTGGTTGAGGAGGTTACGCGTGTCGTCACTCCGGGCCAAATCACCAAAGGGGTTACCTAGCCAATCCCAAGGGGCGCTCGAAGTCACATGCGTCCAGAATTCCCGCAGCCGATCGACGCGGGAATTCGGCGGGTTGCCTGCGATGATGGCGGCATTGATCGCACCGATCGATATGCCGGCGATCCAGTCAGGATGGATATTGGCTTCCGCAAGCGCCTCGTAGACGCCTCCTTGATATGCCCCGAGCGCGCCGCCGCCTTGCAACAACAAGGTAACGGACTCGAACGGGAGCCGCCGTTCCGCGGTCGTGTGGTGTGGTCGAAGCTGGAAATTCATTGCCTGCTCTCCGTTTGGAGCGGACGGACATCTCGATGTTTGTCGAGTCCGAACTCATGCTCGCTTGTTCTGCTCGGTATGAGAAAGAGGATTGTCTTTCTCGGTTGACTAACTACACTAAACCGTATAGTTTATATAAATCACGAACCGAGCACGCCTGTCAAGGAGAAGGGCTCACGCGACCCGCTCAGCTTTTTGTGAGTGCGGCAAGTTGCTGAAATCCCTGCTGCTTGGGCAGGCCCGCTTCGGAACGAAACCTAAGATCAATCAGAGGAATGATCAGATATGATTTCGCAAACAAGACGTCGCTGTCTCGCAGTGGTGGCAGCATTGCTTTGTGCGACAGCCGCCGCTGCGCAGGAGAATCGCGGCACCCCCGAGCAGAGGGCCGCCTGTGCGCCCGACGCCTTCCGGCTCTGCGCTGGCTACATTCCCGACCCTACCAGGGTCGAGCAGTGCCTGAGGCAGAGCAAGTCTGATCTCAGCGATGCCTGCCGATCGGTTTTCGAACAAAGCGCCGGCCCGGTGGCCAGCAGAAGCAAATAACTGAATCGGGCTGCCCATAAGCGCACGACCGCAATCTCGCGCAAACGCGACAGGAGCGCTGCGTGAGCAGCAACAAGGAGTCAACAAGATGGATATGTTCTACATTCCCGCACTTGCGTCGTTTTCGGGATCGGCTTCCGGAACCCTGGCGTCGATTGTCACCGGCTGGGTGACCCAGCGTCGCAAGGACCGCGTCCGTCATACACTGCGGGCCACATCCCAGCGCGAGGAGCTCTACAAGAACTTCATCGAGGAAGCATCGAGGCTCTACGCCGATGCCCTCGTCAACGACAAGTCCGAGGTTTCGAAGCTTGTCGATCTCTACGCTCTCATCGCCCGAATGAAGATTCTCTCCAGCGATGCCGTGATTGAAGCGGCCGAGAAGGCGGGCCGGCTGATCCTCGATACCTATCTGTCCCCGAACCGGACATTCGTCGACCTGCCCGACTTGATCAACGAGATGGACCCGCTGCGCGATTTCAGCGAGGCGTGCCGCCGCGAATTGCAATCGGCTCAGGCGCGCTGAGGCTGTATGGTCATGCGGCTGTTTCAGTATTTTGGGTGGGTGGGAAGCTTTCTGCTCGCGGCGCTGTTTGCCGCGAACTGGTGTTGCTCCGTGCCGATTGCACGTGCGCCACGTTCTGACGTTCCGCGCGATCAGAAGACTGACATCCGGATCCATACGGATCATAAATGGCCCGAACGCGTGGTGTTTGACACTACGCGTTCGACGTTGACGAACGAAGCGAAAGCCAACGCAGAGACCGACATTGGCGAAAGCGAGAACTCCCGTTCTGGCAGACCGCGAACTTTTCAACGCGTTCGCCGAGATAGCGGATATCCCCGTCAGGCCGTGTTTTCGACCGTCCTGCTCCGCCGGCCATACTGCGGAACGGGAGGCGTCGCCGATTGGGAAAGGCGCGCCATCTCAAAATTGCTTGCGTACAACAGCGCGTAAGGGCCTCACTTGCCCCAATCCGCTTCACAAGCCGCCAGGAAGAAGCTGACGCGTTCGCGCACGAACGCCGGCAACTCACTGCGCAGCTCTTTCGCGCCCTCCCCCATCAGCGCTCGCATCAGCATGGGAAGCAGAATGAGGTCCATGAAGATTTGCGCGGTGGCGAGGCTTCGTTTGCCGCTGAAGGGTCCCTTGGAGCCGCGCGAAAGCGTGTGGGTAGCATCGGTCAGGACATGGGAAACGGCAGCCGCTGCCTGGTCGCGCCCGGCCTCGTGAACATGGCGGCTCAAGGCCGGGAATCTCTCGGCTTCAGCAATTGTTGCGCGCGTGATGCCAAGCGTCTCCTCGATAAATCGTTCGACGACCTCGCTGCCGAGGCTCGCGAGCTTGTCCTGCACCGTGCGTCCCTTGGGCTCAAAGCCCTCGAAATTCGTCAGTCCCTCGAGGACGCGGGCGACAACTGCCTCGAAGAGCGCCTCCTTCCCCGGGAAGTGAGCATAGATAGTCGGCTTGCTTGCCGGCGCCACCTCCGCGATCTCATCGAGGCTGGCGCCTTGATAGCCCTTCTTGAGGAACACCCGCTGAGCCGCATCGAGGATCCGCGCTTTGACGTCGCCCGCCAAGTCTTTGGGCGGCCGTCCTTGGCGCGGCCGTTTCGAATCGCTGTGTTTGCTCACCATCTGCTTTCACCCTTGCATTCACGATGCCGCGAGCGGCGAAGCTCGCTGACAATGACGGCTTGACACGTGATCAATCAAAGTGCAAGTAAAACAAACTATACGGTATAGTTTATATCTGGAGAACCGCTGTGCCTCATGCCATCTCGCATCCGCCCGCCCTGGAGGGACGAACCCTGCTGGACGAACTGAACCACCGCATCAAGAACGAGCTCGCCTCGGTCATCAACCTCGTCTCTTTCAAGGCGATCTGGACGGACAACGCCGACGCCAAGGAAGAACTGAGCAATATCGTCGACCTGCTTCACCAGCATGTCGAGGTCCACAACATTCTGACCATGCCGGACCGCGATGCGTTGGTCGACGCAGGCGACCAGCTTCGCAAGCTTGGCCTAGCCGCGTGCCGGTGCAAGCTCGACCGCATGAATATCCACCTTCTATTGTCGATCGACACATTGCCGCTGGAATCGGAGCGGTGCTGGCTCCTGGCGCTCGCCGTCTACGAGCTAGTGACGAACGCGGTCCGCCATGCCTGTTTCGACGGCCGCGAGGGCGAAATCAGGATCAAGCTCATGCGTGCCGGTTCCTGGGTGAACTGCCGAGTCACCGATAACGGATCGGGCTTGGCAAGGATCAAGCCTGGTCGAGGCCTGCGGATTGTCACCGAACTGGCAAAAAGCCTGGGTGGCCGGATGGGTCACACCTTCGGCACGACATCGACGTCGTTCGTCCTGGACTTCCCTTTGACGCAGTGCGAGCAGCACGCCAATCGCGCGGTCGCCGCCCGCCGCCCCAGAAGCGGTCGCCGATTGAAGACCCTGCCTCCGCGGCCTTCCCTGCCCGTCGCCGACGAGCGCGCAAATCCCGCCACCGTGCAGCCACAGCTCTAGACTCGAAGGATTATACGCAATGTCGCGAAAGACTCTTCTCACCCTGTCCGCGAGCGTATTGCTCGGAGCCGCCATCGCAGCGCCCAATACGGCACTGGCGCAGTTCGGCCCTCCCCCGGGGCCTCCGCCCATGCTCGCTGGTCCTCCTGCCCTCGGTGCCGGCGGTCCTCCTCCCGGTCCAGGCGTCGGCGGTCCTCCCCTCGGTGGTTCTGCGGACGGACCTGTCGCTGGCCTTCCGCCCGGTGGGGGCGCCGGCGTACCTCCGCGCGAGATCGCCGGTGGTCCGCCTCGTCTCGATGGTGCTAGCGGGTTGCATGGTCTCGAGCGTGGCGGCCTGGCCAATTTTCGCGGCGTCGAAGGTCGCGCCGCGGCCTACAGCGCCAGCCGCTATGCTCGAAATAGCTACAGCAGCTATGGTCGTGGCTACCGGCACTGGCCCTACGCGGCGGCTGCGGCTTACGCCTATGGCGGATCCTATGCCTCCTCCGACGACGGCTGCTACTACGTGTCCACCTACAGTCGATACGGCACCAGACGCGTTCTGGTGTGTCATGGAAACTGATTGAGGCGGACGGCCCCTTTGGCGCCCCGGTCTTGCCCCGGGGCGCCGGCCTTTTTGGCCGAACGCAATTTGCCTGCAACGGCCGGTTTTCGGCCCTTGACGAACCCGTAAATAAACTATACGGTTTAGTTTATTTACTAGGAGAACCGTCGTGCACCATTCCATCCACCGCCCGTCCGTGTCGGCTAATCCGAGCCCTCTGCGCGCCGTATTAGCGCTCGCCCTGCTGGCGGCGCCGCTTGGTGCCTGCAATGACCGCTCCGCCGCTCCTGTCGAGCGTGCGGCAGTGGTGCACACAGAGCTCGTGCAGCCGCAGGATGGCCATGCTGCCGTAACACTGACCGGCGAAGTCCAGGCCCGTCTCCGCGCCGACCTCTCCTTTCGTTTGAGCGGACGCGTGCTCGAGCGGCTGGTCGATGTCGGCGCCCACGTCAATGCCGGCGAGCTCCTGGCCCGCCTCGATTCGGCCGAGCAACAGGCCGATTTTGACGCCGGGACCGCGGCGGTGGCCGCGGCGGAGGCCCAGTTGCGCGTGGCGCAAGCGACCTTTGACCGGCAGAGCAATCTCCTGTCGAGCGGCTTCACCACCCGCGTCGCCTACGACCAGGCGCAAGAGCAATTGCGGACCGCACAAAGCACGCTTGAATTGGCAAAAGCGGAGCTGGGAAGGACCCGCGAGGCGCTTGGCGATACCGAACTGCACGCCCGCGCTGCGGGTGTGATTACAGCGCGAAGCCTCGAGGTCGGGCAAGTCGTGCAGGCGGCGCAATCGGTTTTCACGCTGGCGCAAGATGGCGAGCGCGACGCTGTCTTCGATGTCCCTGAAACCATGTTCTTTGGCGACGTGGAGCATGGCCACGTGTCGCTGGCGCTGGTCTCGGGTTCTGACGTGACCGCCACAGGCTATGTCAGGGAAATATCGCCTGCCGTCGATGCCAAGAACTCGACGGTTCGTGTGAAAGTCGCGATCCAAAATCCGCCCCCGGCGATGACGCTCGGAAGCGCCATCGCTGGCACCGCCGGGACCAAACCCGTCACGGAGATCACCGTGCCGTGGACCGCCCTGATGGCAACAGGCTCAAAGCCCGCCGTGTGGATCGTCGACCCCAAGACAAAGACAGCGTCGCTGAAGCCGGTGACCGTCGGCGCTTACGAAGCCGGAGCCGTGCTGATCAAGGAAGGGCTGGAGGCTGGAGACCGCGTCGTCATCGACGGAGGCAAGCTGCTGAGCTCCGGCCAGCCCGTGACATTTGCTGGAGATCGATCATGAGAACGCGATATTTTATCATCGCAAGCACCATCGCTTCGGCACTGGCGATGGCCGGATGCCAACAGGAGGCGAAGGCGCCGGAGCCCATCCGGCCCGTGCTGTCAACCCTGCTGCAACCGGCCGCATCGGAGGGCACGGTGGCGGTTGGAACCGTCCAGCCCCGCTATGAGACGAATCTCGGTTTCCGCGTGCTGGGACGCCTCATCGCGCGTCCAGTCAACGTCGGAGATCTGGTTGCCGAGGGGCAGACGGTTGCAGCAATCGACCCGACTGCCCTTGAGCTCGCCGTGCGGTCAGCGAAAGCGGACCTGTCGAAAGCCCAGGCCCTGCTTGAAAACGCAATCGGGACCGAGGAACGGAAACAGATCCTGATCAAGACCGACGCCACGACCAAGCAGACGCTTGACGACGCCGAGCAGGTGCGCGCGGGCGCACAAGCATCGACCGCTCGCGCCCGCGCGAACCTGACCAAGGCGATCGAGCAGTTCGGTTATGCCGAAGTGAAGGCCGACTTCGCCGGTGTTGTCACGGCCGTGAACGCCGAGGTGGGACAAGTGGTCTCGCCGGGTCAAAGCGTGGTGACCGTGGCGCGACCGGATGTTCGGGAGGCTGTGGTCGATATAGGCGCGGACTTCCCCGTGCCCTTGACTGTCGGTTTGCGGTTCACGGTGAGCCTGCAGCTGCTTCCCGCCGTTCAGGTCCAGGGCCAAATTCGCGAAATTGCACCGCAAGCCGATCAAGTGACGCGCATGCGTCGCGTTCGTATCGCCTTGAATGATCCGCCTGAAAGCTTCCGGCTCGGAAGCACCATCACGGCAAGGCCGAGCAACGGTCACAGCTCAGTTCTCCGGGTGCCCGCATCCGCCGTGCTCAAAGAGGGCGCCGAGACTTTCGTCTGGGTCATCGACGCTCCCACGAGCACGGTTTCGCTGCACAAGGTTGACCTCTCCGAAGACGAAGGAGGCACCCGCATCATCGGCGGTCTCACCGCGGGAGCGCGCATCGTGACTGCCGGGATCCACAGCCTCAATCAAGGACAGCAAGTCCGCATCGAACAGGATTCTACGCCATGAAAACCTTCAACCTTTCCGACTGGGCGCTCGGGCATCGTTCGCTCGTCTGGTATTTCATGCTTGCCTTCATGGCGGCGGGTCTCTTCTCATATCTGCACTTGGGGCGGCAGGAAG
Organism: uncultured Alphaproteobacteria bacterium; assembly: GCA_963822795.1. GTDB lineage: Bacteria > Pseudomonadota > Alphaproteobacteria > Rhizobiales > Xanthobacteraceae > Bradyrhizobium. The sequence goes on along the minus strand of CAWGJM010000038.1, from coordinate 47,357 downwards.
ATCCGGATTTCACCATCAAGACCATGGTGATCGGGGCGCAGTGGCCGGGCGCATCTCCTGAGGAAATGACGCGCCAGGTCACCGACAGGATCGAGAAGAAGCTCGAAGAGCTGGAGTCGCTCGACTATACCAAGAGCGTCACCGTTGCGGGTCAAACCACCGTCTTCGTCTATCTGCGCGACACGACGAAGGCTGCCGACGTCGCGCCGACCTGGGCGCGCGTCCGCAACATGATTGCGGACATCAAGGGCGATTTCCCGCAAGGCGTGATCGGGCCGGGCTTCAACGACCGCTTCGGCGACGTGTTCGGCAACATCTACGCGTTCACGAGCGACGGCCTGACCCAGCGCCAGTTGCGCGACCGCGTCGAGGACATTCGCGCAAAAGTCCTGACTGTCCCGAATGTCGGCAAGGTCGACATACTCGGCGCGCAGGATGAAAAGATCTTCCTGGAATTTTCGACCCGGAAAATCGCGGCGCTCGGCCTCGACACCCGTTCCATCGTTTCCTCGTTGCAGGCGCAGAATGCCGTCGCGCCATCCGGCGTATTCGAGGAGGGACCGGAGCGCATCAGCGTCCGAGTCAACGGACAATTCGCATCCGAGGAAAGCCTCAAGGCAATCAATCTGAGGGTCAACGATCGGTTCTTCCCACTGACAGATGTCGCAACCATCACGCGCGGCTACGCCGATCCGCTGTCGACTTTGTTTCGCTTCAACGGCCAGCCTGCGATTGCACTCGCAATCGGAATGAAGTCAGGCGCGAACTTGCTGAAATTCGGCGAGGCGCTGAAGGAGGAAATGTCCAAGATTCGTTCACGTCGGACTGGCTTCCATTGATCCAGGTGAAGGCTTGGCCAGCACCCTTGGGGCACGTACGCACCGTGTCTGGACAAGGATAAGATGGCGCAGCCGACAGTCGTGATCGTGGTCGATGACAATACGGGCATGCCGAAGAGCGTGTCGCGGCTGTTGGCCGTCCTAACTACGAAATAGCCATTTCGAGGAGTTCTCACCATGAACTCCAACCCCACCATTCGCGCGTTAGCACTGTCGGCCTCCGTTCTGGCTCTCACAACCGTTTCGACCTTCGCCCAGCAGATCACGGGAACGCCGGGTTCACCCAGCGCCACAACGACAATCGACGGCAAGTATCTTCCGCCTCCGCCCGCGCCTTTTGGCGGAACGATCAATCTGGATGCCAAAGATTCCAAAGCGTATTGGCCGCCGACCGTGGTGCCGCCCAAAGGTGCCCCCAACGTCTTGCTGATCATGACCGATGACCAGGGTTACGGCGTGTCCGGTACCTTTGGCGGTGTCATCCCCACGCCGTCGATGGACCGCATCGCGAACGCCGGATTACGTTACACACAGTTCCACTCAACTGCACTCTGCTCGCCGACCCGGGCGGCGTTGATCACGGGCCGCAACCATCACTCGGTGGGCTTCGGCGTAATCACCGAATTTTCCACGGGATACCCCGGCTATGACTCCGTCATCGGACCGGAGAGCGCCACCGTCGGCACGATCCTGAGGGAGAACGGCTAATTCCTCGGCCACCCGGAGCCAAGCTTCCTTGTCGAGCTGGCTGTAAGCCCTGGTCGTATGATTTCGGGCGTCTTCGGCCTGTTGCCGGAATCGGGCTGCGTCGTCCATCTCGTCAGAGACCACGGGCAGCTGTTCGGTTCAAATGATTAAATGTCGCTAATCGGGAGGCCGCAACCCCGGGGACGTAAGCCACTCTGTCATGTGAGCGCCAATTTCATCCTGCCTGGCTCTGCGGATTAGCTCGTCACGTTCGGCACTAAGTGGGAGGGCTTTAGCCTGCTCCCTGAGACGCTGGGCTTCTTCAGCAAGGCGATCTTCAAGGGATTTGGTTTGTTTGAATCGACGGCGCTGCATGACACCACCTCGCGCTTACGGGTCCTAACCGTTGGGTTTGAGTTTCCCGACCTTAATACGTCACTGGCCGACATTCAGTTCCAAATTGAACAATTCAAATCAGGCCATGGTGATTTTCAAAACCGGCCACTGAGCATGGAAACAAGCCAATACCCACCACGCACGAGAACAGATTGGCAACTTAGAACCTTTCCTGAACTCAGCGGATGCCGACCGGAGGTCCGTTGAGGTCATTCTCGACCGAATTGGGCTGCCGGCGTCATGTCCGGTTTACCCCCGGTCGCGACCGCGCGGAGCGGACATCCCGGTTCGGCTGCGTACCCGGGTTCATTCGGGCAATCCCGCTTTCCGCAGACCCTCGATGGTCAGCTTCGAGTTTGATTGCCCGCCCCGAGCGATCCACGCTGATATTGTAAAGCCGGGATCGCCCTCAAGCAGACACGCCGCCGCCTCACGGGCCTCAGCGTCACGGCCGAGATGGGCGAAAGCGGACGCCAGATTGCGGTAAGCTCCCGGATGAGAGGGGATCAGACGTAGGGCTTTCTTCCCCGCGGCAATGGCCTCGTCAAAGCGGCGAAGCTCAATGAAGGCGTACCCTATCCCAGCAAACGAATGCACCAGATACGTGTCTACCGGGCTCACGCGCATGGCGCGTTCAAAGCTCCGGACCGCTTCCTCCAGCAGCCCCGCAACCCTATAGACATGGCCTCTGGAGTTCCATGCGTGAGATGAATTTGGGTTGAGCGCGACCGCCCGGTCAGCCATTTCAACAGCTCTTTCACTATCGCCGACCATGAACGCCGAGACTATCGCATCCCATGCTAAAATGTCTGGATCACCATCGTCGATGCTCGATGCCAGGCGAACAAGCCGAACTGCTTCCTTGCGCTCGAATTGCGGATCGACAGCATAGCCCAAAGTGACGTTGACATGGTGACAGCCACCTGCCAGCGCCGCGACCAAGCCGTACCGAGGGTCCAGCTCCAAGGCGCGTCGAGCCAGCCTTAGCGCCTCGGCCAACCCTTCGCGGGTCGCCAAGGAGAACTGCTGCAAAGCTCGGAGATGATAATCATAAGCGGTGAGGTTCTCGGGTCGCCGCCGCGTCGCCAGAGCAATTTCTGTTTGAAGCAATTTTGGCTGAATGGCCGAGATAACGGCGAGCGTGACTTCGTCCTGGAGAGCGAAAACATCAGCAAGGTCACGCTCGAACCTGTCCGCCCAAATGTGGGCGTCTGTCACCGCATCAATCAGCTGCCCCGTGATGCGAACTTTCCCCGCCGCCTTGCGTACAGACCCTTCAAGGACGTAGCGCACACCAAGCCTACGCCCGACCTCCTTAATATCGACGGCTTGGCCTTTGAACGTAAAGCTCGAATTGCGAGCCGTCACGAACAACCATTTGAAGCGCGACAGCGCGGTAATAATCTCCTCAACCATCCCATCTGCAAAATACTCCTGCTCGGGATCGCCGGACATGTTCTCGAACGGAAGCACGGCGATGGACGGCTTGTCGGGGAGCGCCAGAGCTTGCGTGCTCTCGACAGGCGGCTCTATCGGCGCTGCCGCAGAACCGCTCGCATTCATTCTCAACCGCCACGCTCGCATCGGTTCAACTATATTCTTCAGGTTCTGCGGACCCATATCCTCAAAGGCGAAATCGACCTTCCCGCGGACCTGACGTTGTGCGTCGTCAGAGATGCAAACGCCACCCGGCTCCGCAATCCCTTCAAGACGGGCGGCGATGTTGACGCCGTCGCCAAAGATATCGTTGTTATCGACGATGATGTCACCGACGTGGATGCCGATGCGAAATTCGATCCGCTTGACCTGCGGCATCGTAGCATTTTGCTCGGCCATACCGCGCTGGACCTCAATGGCGCAGCGCACCGCATCTACGACACTGCCGAACTCAGCGAGCACGCCATCGCCCGTGTGCTTGACGACCTTGCCACGATGTTCGCTGATCTTGGGATCAGCGAGTCCACGCAAACGCTCCCTCAGCCGGACGTGTGTCCCTTCCTCGTCCAAGCCGGTCAGGCGACTATATCCAGCCACATCAGCCGCGAGGATAGCTGCAAGCCGCCGTTCAACGCGATTGTCGGTCAAAACGGCCTCCCGAGATCGGTAGATCCGATCAAAGCATAGGGCGTTGCCCTTGGGCTAGGGCCAATGTCCGAGCTGGGTCATTAGCGTCGATTTTGACATGTCAGCGACATGTCCGGTTAGATCGCAATCTCGGACATGGTGGCAGTGTATCCGTGAGCGCGCCGAACCTGTTTGCGTAGCGGGATAACTTCGGTGTCATGGGATCGACGCTTCGTCGACCCGGTCGAGCTGCCGGACCGCAAACCGACAATGGCGAGAGCGTGGGGTATGGTGGTCTGCTCCTGGCGGCCACCAAATCTAGCGGCTTCACGGCGGCCCCAATCGGCGGAATCATGGGGGCATGTCCGATCCAATCCCCGGCAACGATCCGAGCGCAGCCTATGACGTGGTCTCGTCAACGCGCTGGCCGCAAGAATGGTGGACCGTGACGTGCAACGGCATTCCGGTTTGGCATTGCGCCACCCGAGAGAAGGCCGAACGCTACGCGACCGATCCGGAGTACCGCGCCAGCCTGATCGTGACGAAGTATACCGACCGCTAAGGGCTGGACGCGCGAGTTCGATGATCCGATTCCACTGCCGGACGGTGGCGAGCTTCGAACGCTCCTCGACGCCGCGCGTTATGTCGACGCGCTACCTCGCAGCATGCACGAACGCGAGGAGTGGCAAACGGTGATGGAAGTCCTGCTATCGGCGGTCGAAGCCGGTTGGGGCCGTTTCGAAATCGGCTGTCAGGCGTGCAGCTCATCGAGCAGCGCCTTGGCCTCCTTCAAGTAAAGCGTGTCGAAACCTTCGGTGAACCAGCCGTAGATCGGCGCGAGAAGATCACGGGCTTCTCCGCGCCTGTCCTGTTTGCACCAGAGGCGCGCCAAGCTGATCGATGCCTGCAATTCGAAGGGCTTTGCGCTCTGCAGCTTCGCTACCGCGAGTGCCTGCTGATAGCTCCGCTCGGCCGCGGATGGCTCGCCTGTGGCATTCAGCAAATCGCCTCGCACCCGATGCAACGGAGCCTCGCGCACCCGATCGTCGGTCGTCTCCATGATCTGTACGGCCTCGGCGAGGCAATTTAGTCCATCGGCCGGCTGCCCGACCATAGCGTAGGCCCGGGCGAGCAACACGAGTGCCCCCGAGGTGCCGGCGACAGCTCCGGTAGCGCGCAGTCCCGCGATCCCCCGTGTGATCAGCGACAGGCCTTCCTGTCCCTGCCCGAGCGCGGTCAACGACATTCCGCGCCCCACTGTTGCCCAAGCCAAAAAAACCGGCAAGCCGTGCTCGGTCGATAGAGCCAGAAGTTCCTCGTCGTGCAGTTGCATCTCAGGCGAGCCCGCGATCCCGTCGACTATCAACGCAGAAGCGAGCACTTCAGCTAGCGTTGAGGCGACCCTGAGCCGGCGGGCCTCCGACAATGCCTCGTTCAGCCGCGACCGTGCTTGATCGATGTAGCCCAGATACGCCAAGGTCATGGCGAGGGATGCGAGCATTATAGCGTGGAGGCTTGCGGACAGTAACCCGCGCGCCGGATCACCGAGGCCATGACACCGCTCGAGAAGTGCACGGGCGGCAACGAAGTCCCCGAGGAAGAGGCGGGTATACCCGCTTGCCCAGCGACCCACCCATTGCGCCGCGACATCGTTCCGCGCCTCGCCGATTTTTTCTACCTGCTCGGCCAGCGCCAGCGCCAGCCGGTACTCGCCCCGGTTCCGACGAAACGTCCATTGGCCCAAGAACACCCGCCAGACGTACTCGGGTCGATCAATCTGCTCGGCCAGCACGCGCGCTCGGGCGAAGCTCTCGCCCACCTCGGGTGCCGAGTGGCCTTTCGTGGCTATCAGTGCATGTCCAAGCGCGAGTTGCAGGTCTAGCTCCTGTTGCCGGCGCCCAGGTCCGTCCGGCAGGCCGTCCAGCGCGTCCAGCCCCTTCCGCAGTTGGGCGGCCGCTTCGGTCGTCGCCGAGCGCGCGAGCGCTTGCTCGCCGGCCTTGAGCCAAAAAACGACCGCCGTCTCCGCCAGCCCGGCTTCCGCACAGTGCCGGGCAAGCAGCGCAGGTTGAGCCACCACAACGTCCGGGAACTGGTCTTCGAGCGTTGCGGCAATGCGGGCGTGTATCTGCTGGCGGCGGCTGCGCAGCAACGTGCCGTAGGCAGTGTCCTGCACCAGCGCGTGCTTGAAGGTGTATTCCGCATTAGGGGGCGTCCCGCGCCGGAAGATCAATTCGGCGTTCACGAGCTGCGCCAAGGCGTCATCCAGCTGCTGCCGCGGCATCGCCGCCACGGCGCTGATCAGTTCGTGCGAGAATTGTCGTCCGAGAGCGGCGGCGATTTGCGCCACGTCGCTTGTCGGCGCCAGGCGATCGAGCCGCGCCAGGAGCGATTCCTGGAGCGATGTCGGGATCGCCAGGGCAGTCACCGGACCCGTCGCCACATACTGATCGCCCGTTTCCACGAGCAGGCCACTCTCGACCACGGCCTTGGTCAGTTCCTCGATGAACAGCGGCACGCCATCGGTCCGATCGGTGATCTGGTCGGCGATCTCCTGGGGCAAGACCTTGCCGCCGGTAAGGTGCGCGATCATCTCGGCGCGGAGCCGGCGCGGCAGGCGATTGAGACTGATCAGCGTGACCTGCGGACGGCCGACCCAGGGTGTCATGAATTCCGGGCGGAAGGTGACGATCGCCAGGAGCGGCAGGCGCGACGCCCGCTCGACGATCAGGTCGAACAGCTCGAGCGAGGTGGGATCGGCCCAATGCGCGTCCTCGACCACCAGCAAGACCGGTTGACGCGCCGCCAGCCCCTCGACCTGCGCTACCAGCGACCGCAATGTCTTCTCCCTGCGCTTCTGCGGGGTGAGGTCGAGCGCGGGATAGCGGTCGCCGGTCGGAATCGACAGCAAATCCGCCAACAGGGGCACGGCCTCGCCGAGGTCATTGGCCGCCAGGGCGAGCACCGCCTCGAGCTTGGTCAGCCGTTGCTCGTCCGTGTCGTCGCGCCGGAGCCCGGCCGCCCGTTCGAGCTGTGTGATGCTCGGGTAGAGCGCACTGTCCTGGTGGTGCGGCGAGCAGAAGAGGCGCAAACGGGTATGCGGCTCGCCGCTCAGGCGCTCGAGGATGGTCTCGGCAATCCGTGACTTGCCGATGCCTGGCTCGCCCGAGAGCAGGACGACCGCGCCCTCGCCGCCCTTCGCCTGCTCCCAGCGGCGCAGGAGCAGATTGATCTCCTCGCCGCGCCCGACGAGCGGCGTCGCGCTCGCGCGGAGCGCCTCGAACCGGCTCTCGGCGGCGCTCGCGCCCAACGCCTGCCATACCGGGACGGTCTCGGCGAAGCCTTTGAGCGCAACTGGCCCGAGATCGCGGTAGTGGAAGAGGCCGCCGGTCAGCCTGTGTGTGCTCGATGAGATCAACACCGTGCCCGGCTCGGCCAGCGCTTGCAGCCGGGCAGCCAGGTTCGGCGTCTCTCCGACCACCTCGTGCTCCTGGGTAGTTTCGGCTTCTATGAGGTCGCCGACCACGACGATCCCGGTGGCGATGCCGACGCGCACCTGCAAAGGAGCGCCGGCGGCGGTCTTGAGCTTGGGCACCGCCTCGACCAGCGCGAGCCCGGCCCGCACGGCGCGTTCGGTATCGTGCTCGTGGGCCTGGGGATAGCCGAAATAGACCAATACGCCATCGCCCATGTACCTAGCGACGAAACCTCCGGCCTTGACGATGAGATCAGCGCAGCAACGGTGGTACGCACCGACGATCTCCTGCATGTCCTCGGGGTCGAACCGGGTCGAGAGCGCGGTCGAACCAACGAGGTCGCAGAACATGATCGTGAGCTGGCGGCGCTCGGCGTCGGTCCGTGGGGCGGTAGGCGTGATCTCCGGAGAAGCGGGCGGTTGTTCACTGGTACCGAGCGTAGCAACGGCCCTCAATAGCTTGAGCCGCGCCCCAAGCGGTAGGCCAAGCTCGCGCAGGTGATCATCGGTGAGATCACGAAGCACGTCGGCATCGATCGCATTGTCGCGAAACGTCTGCGCGTACTGCTCCAGACCGATCCTGCGGAGCCAACCGTTGATGTCCAAGTTCAGTCCCCTGGGCTTTTGTCAGCGCGCGACAGGGATGAGCAAGCCCGATAGTAATATCGATCGGTGGGAGCTGCATCACTTCATTGAAGTTGCCGGGCACCTCAATTTGCTTAAACCGGACACAAGCAGCGCGGCACGATTGGCACGGAGCTTCAAACCTGATCCATCCCGGCCGCGCAGCGCGCCTAGCCATCCTTGTTTGCCGGCGCGCCACCGGACGCCGCCGCTTCAATTTCAGTCAATGACTTCTGGGGTTTCCTCTGCTTCCCATGAAATTCTCACCGGACCCCCTTATGTTGTGGTTCCGTGCGGCACCGGTAAAGACCTGATCTTTCCATGCGCGCCAATGATGTCCGAAGTTGAGTGCAGAACGGACTTGGAGCGGACTTCCCAAAACCGACGCGATTGACCCAAGCATTCGGACGTCGGCTCCCTTCTTGCCGCAGGCCTCGATGGCCTCCGCTAACCTCGATGCCTGAACAAGCAGGCATGATTCGATCACCTCGTCGGCGAGCGCAACAGCGTTTCCGGACTTGTCAGCCCCAGCGCCTGTTCACTGAGCAGCGACGCGCTCGATATCCGGCAGCACCCATGTCTTGTCGAACAGCGGCTTTTCGGGACCGTAGAGGCGGAACAGGACTTCAAATTTTCCGCCCGCGTTCGTCGCCACCCAATTCACTTCCTTGCCGGCCGGTGCCTTGGGACCGAAGTAGATGTCCGCCGAACCGTCGGCGTTCTTTTGCAGGCCCGGGCTTAACGAGGAACGGCTGACCGTCCTTTGATCGCGGATTAGTGCGTGGTTTGCGCGGTCGTAGACCGTCGTCAGGTTGATCACGTGGACCCGGTAGTGCGCCTGTCACCTCGCCGGCATGATCGGCATTTACGCCTAGCCCAAAAATTAGAGCGCGCTTCAAAAAGTCGGCCGCTAGCTTGAGGTGCACGTCACACTGGACGAGAAGCTAGAACTGGTCGTCCAACTCCCGTCGATCGCAATAATCACACGGCGGCGCGCGCCAAACTAGAGGTTCTCGCCTGTCCATCTCGCCACAGCAATCTCGATTTCGGCGCGGCTCACAGCAACCTCGGTAGCGGTGCGGCTCACAGCAATCTCGGTCTCGGTGCCGCTCACAGCAATCTCGGTCACGGTGCGGCTCACAGCAACCTCGGTAGCGGTGCCGCTCACAGCAATCTCGGTCTCGGTGCGGCTCACAGCAATCTCGGTAGCGGTGCGGCTCACAGCAATCTCGGTAGCGGTGCGGCTCACAGCAATCTCGGTAGCGGTGGGGCTCACAGCAATCTCGGTCTCGGTGCGGCTCACAGCAATCTCGGTCTCGGTGCGGCTCACAGCAATCTCGGTAGCGGTGGGGCTCACAGCAATCTCGGTCTCGGTGCGGCTCACAGCAATCTCGGTCTCGGTGCGGCTCACAGCAATCTCGGTCTCGGTGCGGCTCACAGCAATCTCGGTAGCGGTGGGGCTCACAGCAATCTCGGTCTCGGTGCGGCTCACAGCAATCTCGGTCTCGGTGCGGCTCACAGCAACCTCGGTCCAAGTATACCTGAGATGTGGTGACAGGCCGGTCGGGATCTTGCGCCAACTCACTAGTTGCGGTTGATGGCGGTGCCTGCCCGTCGGCCGGCTGTGCAACTGAGGCCTGCGCCGCGCTCTCGTCGAGTTTTGCGCACTTGTCGTCGAGCCAATTCCTATCGACGCCGAGGTTTGGCACGCAAGGCCGCTGCGAGGTTGGTTGAGTTTTTTGCGTCGGGGTTGGCGTTTGTGCTGACGAAATCGCCTTCATCGCTTCCGAGACACCGTGGATGGCGCTCTCAAGCTGTTCCCAAGCTGCTCTGGGTATTGAAACGCTATCCGAAGTTTGCGAAGCGCATTGAACAATCGATAGCGCATAAAAACTCAAACCCAGTACGACCGTGCCTATTCGCTTTGTCGAATACTTAAGTGTCCTCATATTGCACCCCCCAATCGGCCCGCGCTTGGGAATGTACGATTAACCATAACCTAAAATAGTAGAAAATGAAACCCAACTCGCTATGGTTTGGTGCACTGCCTCGGTAGGTGCTGGCGCGCCGATTTTCCCGCATGTCGCTGGCCGCCGGTCCGCTGCCAAGATCGCGAAGAGAGGGAGTAGAAATTCCACTCTCTCCGCCAGAATATTCATATAACTAATTGAGATCGTTGTGGTTATTTTGACCGAATTTTAGACGGCCGCCCGCGCGCCGCACCTTTCCGACACATCGATCTTTGATCCGTCGTTCATTGTCAGTTTGGTCAGCCTCTTAGTCGCTCTCGTCTAGTCGCTCTCGTCGTAGCCATTTGGGGCGTGGGCAATGCGTCCCTCCTTCGTTTCCGGGGTCTGCCGTCGCATGCCCAGGCGCACGCTAAAGGTCAGCGCCTCGGCACATAGTCCACTCCAACAGGATCATCAGCGATAGTGCATCGGCACGAACAAAGGAACTGGGCGAAATGAGGAGCAAGCGATGACGTAACCCTAGCAACAGTTTCCAGCCGAGGTCTGCGAGAGGAATAAGAAGAGATGGAGGATCGGTCTTCCCGGCGCATGCGAACACTGGTGACCCACATGGCCCCGTCGAGGCCTGTCCCTTAATGAGAACGCATGCGCGCTCATATCCATGATGGTCCGGAGCAAAACCGCTCCAACTAGAGACCGGATACATTGATGCAAGACCGCTTACCACCAGATCGACGAAAACCTCTTGCAACGCGCGGCCGGACCATACATCAGGGTCAAAATGCGAAATCCTCACTGCGAGCAGATGTTTTCCGCTTTGCTCCCAACATCGGACGTCATTCGGCAGCGCAGTTCATCGGCGACTTCGATTACCGCGCGGGCGGTCGGTCACCCCGCTGAGGGAAAAGCGCGGCGACCGCAGCATTCGCCCCGTGTCGTCTTTTTTGAATTAGTGTAGTCAATCGGCGTTGACAGGATGGATCGGGGTAATGGTCCCAAATGGCAGAACACCTTGTGGTCGGCGGCCCACCGGAGGGCTTGCTGGTGTCGACGTAATCGATGACGATCCTCGCCTTTAACGTTTAAGATTTGCCCTGACGCTCGGCAAGGAAGCCCTTGGCATTTTCGAGCGCCTGCAACGCCCTTCCGTTCCGGCACGTCGAGATCGGCCATTGGCGCATCGAGATCAGGCCGCTTGCGATCGGCCGGCTGGCTGGCGGCCCATGCCTTTGCCTCGATGTTGCGACGTCGCGGCTCCCATCCCTTGCGCGAACCTTTCGAGAAGCGCGGACCTTGGCAGACGCGGCAACGCAGGAAGCGGCCATATCGCTCCCGGTGGCGGCAATCGACGCAAAGGGCTGGCAGTCTCTTCGGCATGGAAAAATCGGCCTGGGTCGCAAGTTTTGCGCCTCAGAAAAATAACAGTTTTTCGTGTTTACGAGGGGTTCGATCAGGCGGCTCTTTTAACCTCCCGACGTCGGGAGGTTTGCGATTGGCCGTGTCAGGAGGCCGATGCGGCCACCGACCGTCGGCGCCAACCCGGCCGACACCGCGGCGCCGACGCTCATACGATGGCGTGAGACGGATGACCAAAGACAGCGGGCAATCGGAAGGCCCATAGCCGGCCTTCCCTGCGGCGCCGAGAGGCAACAGCCTTACAGTTACAGCCGCAACGATGCCTTATCTCAGATCAGCAAGGCCGCTGAGGACGCCGGCCGGATAACTGCGAAGATAGCGTCGGTCCGTATGCGTCGTTTTAACCTTTGCGCCGACTACTTCCGGTCTACCCCGATCAACAGACGTTCGCAGTGCCGGCCGGCATGTCTCAAAGGTGCCAACGCACGAAGTCGCTGCGCTCCAGCCCGCTGCGCGGGAGCAAGAGCCGAGATACCGGTAGCCAGGTGAGAGGATAGTGATAGCGGTGGAGAGCTCCCGTCCTGAGAATCGAGGTGTCGTCAACCTCACTCAGGAAGGAGCTCCCCATGAGCCAGACTAACACTGTCAGTCCGCTGCGTCAGCATATGATCGAAGACATGGCTGCGCGCAAGCTCAACCCACACACGCAACGCAGCTATATCCACAGTTGCAAGCGGTTCGCCGCTTGGCTCAAACGCTCGCCCGGTACGGCAACGCCCGACGAGGTTCGGCGATTCCAACTGCACCTCATCGAAAGCGGCGCGAGCATCTGCAACCGCAATCGGATCATGACCGGGGTGCGGTTCTTGTTCCGCGTCACGCTACGTCGCCATGATTTGGCGGCCGAGGTCTGGCACCTCAAGGAGCCCGAGAGGCTGCCGCCGGTGCTGAGCCCCGGGGAGGTCAAGCGTGTTCTGACTATGGCGACGAGCCTGAAGGCGCGAGCGAAGCTAACGCTGGCCTATGGTTGCGGGCTGCGGGCCAGCGAGGTGGTGCGGCTGCGAGCGGGCGACATCGACAGTGAGCAGATGATCATCCGCATCGTGCAGTCGAAGGGCCGCAAGGACCGGCACGTGATGCTACCGGCGGAGGTCCTCGAGCTGTTGCGGCAATGGTGGAAGGCGCGGCCGACCACGTATGATGACGGCGGCGTCGCGCCGGAACACCGCTGGCTGTTTCCAGGTCGCAGTGATCATCGGCCGCTGACTACGCGCCAGTTCGGACGGTTGTTCAAGGAAGCCGCCAAAGCCGCGGGGCTGCGCAAGACGCTCTCTCTCCATGCGCTGCGTCATAGCTTTGCGACTCATCTGCTCGAGCGCGGCACGGATATTCGAGTGATTCAGGCATTGCTCGGACACAAGAGGTTGGAGACGACGGCCCGCTACACCCGCGTGGCGACCGGAATGATTGCCAAGATCGAGAGCCCCCTGGAGGGCCTGAGCGCGCCGCGCCGCAGGCGTGCGAGGCGGGACAATAAGGAGCCGCCGGCGCCGTAGCGCCGCCGGCCATGGCTCGACCAGCTCTGGAGGTCGCGGACATTCTCCGCGATCACGGTCCTGCTTGGCGCGAGGCCAACCGCGGGCATCTGAGCCTCGAGCAATTGAAGGTGATGAGTGCGATCGAGCGCTGTCGCACGGCGGCGCTCGGCGGGCATGTCGCACGCTGCGAGAACGCGGCGTGCGGCTATACGGAGATCGCGTTCAACTCCTGCCGCAATAGGCATTGCCCTAAGTGTCAGGCTGCGGCGTCACGCCAATGGCTGACCGACCGCGAAGCGGAGCTGTTGCCGGTGCCGTACTTTCACGTCGTATACACGTTGCCGAGCGAGCTGCGTGACATCGCCTACCAGAATAAGCGCGTGGTCTATAACCTGCTGATGAAGGCGGCGGCCGAGACAACGCTCGCCATCGCAAGCGATCCCAAGCGCCTCGGCGCACGGATCGGCGTCACCGCCGTGCTGCACACCTGGGGCTCGGCACTCACCCAGAACCCTCACTCAAGATACCGGGCATTATCATCTCCTTGATTTTCAGTGAACAACGCGAGTTGGTCTTCCGCGCAACCCCCCTGCAGAATTAGCTTGCCGGTGCGGTGGAGGCGCTCAATAACGCTGCGAATGGGTTCGGCATCCAAATCACGGCGACTGACTTCCCAAGGTGCACGAGGAGTTATTTGTTCGCGCTTCAACAGGCCGGCTTCAACCAGCCTTTGGATGGTGTGGTGGCTGACGCCGCATATTCGCGCAGCTTCGCTCAAACTCACTCTCTCCGGATCGTGCAGAGCTCGTTTTTGACCGGCAATCGAATGGTTACGCCGGGCTGTCGCTACACGGGTCTGATTCCACCGCTTCCCTTTGCCCGTGGAATAGCCGCGTCGGTTCAACACAGAGGCAATCTGGTCGTCGCCGTATCGAACAGCCATGCGACGAATGATCTCCAGCGCCTCCATGGGCGTGGCCGTTTCCGTTGCGGAACGTGGTCGTTCCATCGCGAGTTGCGTATGTGCACCTCCCTTCCAGTGAATCAGCAACTCAAGGTTTTTTTTATCCTGGTCAGTGCGCACAATGATCTCTTCGATGGCGGTGCGGAAGATCATCTTCTTAAGTGTCGGGGGACAGTGGTTGCTCTGCCAGACTCCAGCAAAATGATCACCCATCGAACGTATTCTGATTTCCTCTTCAGGTGATAACGAGTAGCGCTCGGTTTCGAGACTGGAAAGCCGCTGCTTGACTGCCTCGATCTCTTCGAGCTTTCCGTTCCACCGCCGTTCCAACTCGCTGGCTGCAAGTCGATTCCGGGCATCCACCGCGTCGTACTGTTCGAAGGCCTTCCTCGCCTCATACACCAGTTGCTCGAGCTTGCGGGACAGGGCGGTACATTGAGCGGTGCCGCCGGCACTCAGTTCTTCGAGAGCTCGCAGACTGGCTTCCACCCCCAATGGCGCGATCGCCTTTAATAGTTCTTGTCCTACGCACCGGTCTACCGAGCTGCCGCCGAAGCCGATGCAATACTGCCCGCCATCATCGTAGTCGCCCTTGCAAAGGTAGCGCGCATGGGTGCCACGGCCGCCCCAATACCGTACATGCAGCTTGCGCCCACAATGTCCGCAGCGCAGGAGTCCGACCAGAAGACCCTGGCCAGCGCGAATCGCCGCCATCGATTCGTCCCCCTCCCAGTTCACCGAATTGCGCCGTATCATTCGCTGATTCTCTTCGTAGGTTGCCCAGTTAATATAACCTACATGATGATCGCGGATGAAGACGCGACACTCTTCGGCGGGGCGCATCGCGCTCTGACGTTTCTCGAGCCGGCCCCCTACCAGCAAGGTCGTTACTGGACGCCGTCCCCAAACATAGGCACCGGCGTAGAAGGGATTGCGTAAAATGTCGCGGATTAGGCTCTGCGAAGGAATCTTCCAGATCAGCCGCGTTCCCTGTATGGGATTGACCGGTAGCTCCAGGTCGTGATCACGGAACCATTGGAATGTCTGACGCACGCTCCACAGTTCTCGAAACTTGGCGAACACGAGCTGTATCGCTTCGCAGACCCGTCTGTCGGGATGAAACATGATCTTACCCACGGGGTCGCGGGCATACCCGATCGGAAGTCTTTTGAACAGTTCGCCGCGGCGCGCTTTGGCCTCCTGCCCTGCCAGCATTCGTTGGCGTATAACCTTGAGCTCGACGACGCTGAGTGTCCCTTTGATGCCCAACACCAACTGATCGTCTAGATTATTCAAATCGTAGACCTGTTGCTCGTCAGCGATTAGCGTTCCAAAGATCTGGCATACCTCCAACAGCCGACACCAATCTTTGTCCGTTCGGGATAGCCGTGATACCTCTCGGCTGCCGACGATTCCGACCTCTCCCAGTGCTACCGAGCTGAGGACGCGCTCAAAGCCTTCCCGCTGGGCGGCGGCAAGACTCGCGCTCGATCCCAGGTCACTATTGATGATCTCGACCTGCTGCCAGCCGAGCGCACGCACCCGTTCGGCCATCGCATACTGGAGGAGTTGACTTTCCTTATTCTGCCGTACTTGCCTTTCGCTGGATTGCCGAAGGTAGACGATTGCCTTGCGAGCCAGATGCTCCGGTTTGATTTTTGGATTGTGCAAGAGCTCTGTCATTTCCTCTTCTCCCCTCTTCGTGAAACACCGCTGCTATAGCGCGGGCCATGAGATCGATCAGATCGGCGCGTGTCGCTGCGTCCATTGGCACGGCGCCGCATTCCCTTGAGATCATCAAATCTAAAAGTTGAAGTTGCACCACGACGACCTCCCCTCGGGCTTCCGCTAACGCGCGGTCGCCGAAGGTTATCGTGGACCGGGTGAGTCGAGTTGTGGCGTGATCAATGAAGCGAGAGATAGGAGGGCTTGCTTACCGAGGTGCGGTCGTTGCGAGATCGTGATCTCGGCACACTCCGGCAACAGCATCCAGATAGGAATCTTCAATCGCCTCCCGGCTGGATCTATGACACAGACCGCCCCATCTCCTCGCTTCGGTCTGCGAAGAATCCGCAGGGTAACACCATGAAGTGGGTGAAAGGGGTAGAAGACCTGAACATCTGTATTATCGGCGCTCAGGGTATTGTGGGCGTGGGTGCCATCATCCGCACGTGCATATGATCGTGCCAGGTGGAGGGCTCTCGCTCGACGGCGCGCGATGGGTCGCCGCGCGCTCCAACTTCCTCGTGCATGTCAAGGTGCTGGCGCGCCTATTCCGGGGCAAGATGCTGGCGATGCTCATGCATGCGCACAACGCCGACGAGTTGAAGTTCTTCAACGCCCATGCCGGACTCGCCGACAAGAGAACGTTCAAGCGCTTCATCGCCCCGCTGCGGCGCATCAAGTGGGTGGTCGATTGCAAGGCGCCGTTCGCAGGGCCCGAGCAGGTGCTGCGCTATCTCTCCCGTTACACCCATCGTGTCGCCATCTCGAACCGCCGCCTCGTTGCAGCCGACGACGACGCGATTGCGTTCCGCTGGAAGGATTATCGCACGAACGGCCCCGGCCGCTGGAAGACGATGAGGCTTCACCCGCACGAGTTCATCAGGCGCTTCCTGCTGCACGTGCTGCCCAAGGGCTTCCACCGCATCCGCCACTACGGGCTCTTTGCCTCCGCCAATCGCGCCGAGAGCATCGCGACGGCCCGCGCACTCCTCAATGTCGCCCCGCCTGCCGCCGATCCCCAAGAGCAGCCGGATGTTGCGCCCGATAGCCCGCGCGTGCTGCCCTGCCCATGCCCCCGCTGTGGCGCTCGCATGATCGTCATCGAGACTTTCGCGCGCGGCTGCGAGCCGAGCTGGCGGCCGACACCGATTAGGATCGACACGTCATGAGCCAGACCTCCTGTCGACGTTGCGGCTTTCCCGTTCCGATGCGCTGGCTCCGCGCCGGCGGCGATCTCTCTCGACCTAATCCCATCCCCCAGTCCGCCGTTCGCCCGTTGATGCGCTCCGAGCGGGCGCCGAAACGCCTACTGCACTCTCCCGACCTCGCGTGTGCAGACATCGAGGTGGTGTCGTGCTGGCGTGCCGCTCATCATCGAGATCGGCGCCAACATTAAATCCCCATAGCACTCGCTGCCAGCCAGTGCCCAACTTCCCGCGACTTCGTGCATTGGCGCTTTTCGGACGCCGGCCGCCGCAGCGCGTGGATAGCCTCCTCATGCCGGCGTCCGAAAACCTACACATGAGCAGACATCCCTCAGCGGCGTGCGCCGTTAGTTCACGATTTCTACTTCGGGCAAGCGATCGAGCTAACGACCCACCGCTTTCGAGACCACCGCCTGAAAAGGACGGCGTTTCAGATATCTGTTTCGGTCCACGCTGCGCTTTGATCTGTGGCGAGGTCAGGATTGCTCGGATTCCCGGCGACATCCGCGCGTGCGCCTCTGACGGCGCGCTCGGTCGGCGGGTCGCGCCGATAGACCTCGAAAATGTTGACCGGCCGCGTCTTGCCCTTCACCACCACCACGTCGACCGGTCGGATGGCGTAGGCCTTGGGATCGGCCAGTTGCCGCCAAGTGTACTCCGAGATCAGCAGCGGCACCTTGTAGTCCTTGGTCAGGCTCTCCACCCGTGCCGCCAGGTTGACCGCGTCGGAGATCACCGTGCCGTCCATGCGATGCCGCTCGCCGATCGTGCCCAGCATAAGCGATCCGGTGTTGATACCAATGCCGATGGCGATCGGCTGCTGCCCCGCTGCGCGCCTCCCGGCGTTGAACTGGTCGAGCGTATCGAGCATGGCGAGGCCGGCACGCAGGGCGTCGTCTGCGTTCTTGAACAGCGCCATGATGGCGTCGCCGATGTACTTGTCGATGAAGCCATCGTGGTCGCGGATCACCGGGCCCATATGCTCGAGATAGGCGTTGATGAAGGCGAAGTTCTCGTCCGGCGTCATGTTCTCCGACAGTGTCGTGAAACTGCGGATGTCGGAGAACAGGATGCTCATCTCCTCGCGCTTGTTGTCGCCCAGCTCGACGTCGACGATCCGGGGCTTGCCGACGATCGACAGGAAGGCGCGCGGCACGAAGCGCTCGATCGAAAGATTAGTCTGCTTGAGGTCGGTGATGGTGCTGCGTACAGCATCGCGCATCGAGGCGAAGCTCTTGGCGAGCTGGCCGATCTCGTCCTTGCGGTTGGTGTTGGCGATCGCCTGCTCGAGGTCGCCTTGGGCGATGGCGCCAGCCTCGCCGCGCAGGTTGAACAGCGGATCGAGCAGCTGCCTCTGCAGCAGTCGCGAGGCGATCCAGAACACGATGGGCAGCATGACTGCCAGCACCAGCATGGAGCTCAGGAACACCTGTTGCACCGCCTCGCGCGCCAGCCCGGTGTCGTAGGTGATCTCGCGGATCACGGACTTAGAAAAAACGGGATGGTCGGGATCGGAGCCGGCGCGGGCCTCCTCGACGCTGTAGGTCGTGACGAAGCGGCCCTCCTTGTCGACCACTTCCTCGCGCCGGCTTTTCATGATCCGCTCGGTGAATTGCGGATCGAGCTTCTTGCCGACGTGCAACAGCGACCAGGTGCCGGCCACCGAGTAGAGATAGATGTCGAGATCCTTGACGTATGGATTGGAGTGGACCGCGTCGTTGAACAGGTCCTGGAAGAAGAAGTCGCTCATCCAGCCGAAACTGCCCTCGGCCAGGCTGGTTCGCAGCTCGGTCGAGATCTCGATCATGTAGTCCTTCCCTTTCGGGCCGAAGTAGCTGTAGGTACGCAGCGTGCCGGTCACGGTGGACAGGTCTATGCCGACGTACATCACCTTGCTGGCGCCGTACACCGTGTCGAGGAAGTGCGTGAACCTGCCCTCCGGGAAGACGAAGTTCATTTCGCCTGCAAGGTTGGTCTGGAACACCTTGTGCGAGCGATCGATGAAGTAGATGTGCTGGATCTCGTACTTCTTGACGAGCTGATCGAGTTCCTCCACCGACAGGTCCTGCGGCTGCTTGCCGGTCGCCTCGAACTCGGCGGCGATCTCGGGCAGCACCTTGTCCATGTGCGCCACGATGCGCTCGTGCTGGGAGCGCAGCATCGTCTCGAAGACGGCGAAGCGCTTGGACAGGCTTGCCTCGAGCCGGTGGATCTCTTCATCCTGCTTTTCCGAGACGAGCCGGTACATTGCCATCGCGGCGACGACCGTCGCCCCCAGGCTCACCGCCACCATCACAGCGAACAGGAACAGGCTGACCTTGCGCTTCATGCCCACGGCGGCTCTCCCGATGCCCCGCGTCGTTTCGCTACCACGCACGCCCACGATTTCCAATCCTGCTCTGACCGCCCGCTCGGCGTCGTCCTCATGGGCCGGGGCGCGCAAAGGACCGCTGCAGCAGAAAGCCGCTGGGGGACAACCGTGACAAGCTGTAGGGGCAGAGATTACGTCCCCCGATATCTGGGGCGATTGCGCGAAGCAGCGCAACGCGCTTTGATGCGCATCATGGCTCCCAAACATCGCCACATGCCGTTGTCCGGTGGCGAGGTGAGAGACAAACGTTGCAGGATCACGTTATAGCGTCATCAAATCAGTGAGGCTCCATCGCTAGCGGCTTCACTCGGCGTCCGATCTGCGGAATCATGGGGCATGCCCGCCCCCGAAACCCTAACCCTCCGCGCCACCGCAATCGCCGGGCGAGCTGCTGATCGTGCGATGCAGCCGATTTCATCTTGAGGCTCTACCGAAACGAGTTTCCGGCGAGGCGCGCTGGCAGCTCGCGATGCAGCGGCGCGCTTGATGTGATGCCTTTGGTCCTTTATCACATTCAACATGCAATCCCAGCCGAATGAGAAAGAGGCCCGCAACAGCAAGCCTAGTCACGCTAGCAGAAGCTTGCTTTTGATCGCGCTCGGGCTGGGTCTGGGTGTGACCGTCGATCGCCTCTTATCACCGTCACAGGGCATTTCTGATGTCTCGCAATCCAGCAAACATGCGCCATCGGCTGCGTTCTCTCGTATCGGCAACCGCCTTGTTGTGCCCGCCGCCTCGCTGTTGCGCTCGAACCTTGTCTTGGCAAACGCGGTGTCGAAGGAAATCTCCCATCGGCTGGTGCTGCCCGCGGTTGTAGAGGCAGACCCCGGCCGTACCGTAAAAATTCTGCCGCCGCTGGCCGGCCGCGTCGTCAGTCTCAAGGTTCAACTGGGTGAGCGGGTCACGCAGGGACAGGAGCTTGCGGTCATCGATTCCGGCGATCTGGCGCAGGCCTATTCCGATGACCAGAAGGCGCGCACTTTGCTTGGGCTCACCAAGCAGATTTTCAACCGGCAATTCGCCCTCGAAAAAGGCGGTGGCGCCGCCGTGAAGGACCGCGAGCAGGCACAGAGCGACTACGCGCAAGCTCAGTTTGAATTTGATAGAGCCGAAACGCGCCTGCGGTCGCTCGGGGTATCGGCCGATCTACTGGAAAGAACCAGCCTGCTCTCCTTAAAGGCACCTATCGCAGGCAGCGTGACCGATCTCCATGTCGCCTCCGGAGATTTTCTGAATGATCCAACCGCGACGATCATGACGATCGCGAACCTCGACACGATCTGGGTCACCGCGAACGTTCCGGAGAAGGACACCTCGTTCGTGTTTGCGGGTCAGTCGGTCGACGTCGCATTCCCGGCCTATACCGGCGAGACCTTCAGCGGAAAGGTGCTGTTCGTCAGCGATGTGCTCGAGCCCGACACCAGGCGTACCAAGGTCCGCATCGCATTCGACAATCCGAACATGAAGTTCAAGCCCAACATGTTTGCCAATGCGAACTTCACGGCGCCAATGGTCTCGGAGATCATGGTGCCGACGTCGGCACTTGTCATGAACAATGACCGCACAAGCGTTTTCATCGAGGTCGCGCCCTGGTCCTTTGAACGCCGCAACGTCGAGATCAGCCATCAGGAGGGAGAGGACGCCGTTATCAAGAGCGGCGTAAATGCCGGCGAACGCGTCGTCGTCAGCGGCGGGGTTCGGCTCAATGATTGACTGGATTGTCGCGCTTTGCTTCAGGAAGCGTTTTGTCGCAATGCTGGTCGCGGTTTTTGCGGGCATTTACGGCATATATGCCTGGTCGCAGCTTGCGATCGATGCTTATCCGCTTCTCGGCCCGGTCGCCGCGCAGGTCACAACCCAGGTTCCGGGTCTCGCAGCGGAAGAAATCGAGCAGCAGATTACGATACCATTGGAGCGAGCGCTCAATCTCACGCCCGGCCTGACCAGCATGCGCTCGATCAGCACGTTTGCGTTGTCGCAAATCAACTTGCTGTTTCGTGACGGCGCCGAGGATTACTGGGAGCGCCAGCGCGTCACCGATATCATTGGTGGCGTCACTCTGCCGCCGGGGGCAGAGCCAGGTCTCGACGCGGTTACCTCGCCGGAGGGCGAGATCTACCGTTACACGCTCGAATCCGACACAAAGAACTTGATGGAGTTGTCGGAAATTCAGCGCTGGATCGTCATCCCGGCGCTGCAACAGGTGCCGGGAGTTGCCACGGTCGATAATTTCGGAGGATTCACACGGGAGTTCAGGCTCGATCTGGACCCTACCGAGCTGCTGCGGTTCGGCGTTGGAATCAACGACGTCATCAACGCCATCAACAACAACAACGCCAATGCGGGCGGTGGGCGGGTTTCCCGTGGCGATCAGAGCTTTGTCGTCCGTGGCGTCGGGCTCGTGCGCGCCCTTGATGACCTCGGCAATATCGTGGTGACCCAACGTAACAGCTTGCCGATCCTGGTGCGGGATCTTGGCAGCTTGAGCTACAGCCATCAGGAACCGGAAGGTATTCTGGGCAAGAATGAGAATCCGGATACGGTTGAGGGGATCGTCGATCTCCTCAAATACGAAAACGCATCGAAAGTCCTTGCCGGAATCCACGCCAAGGTCGACGAGCTGCGCCGACAGCTCGAGCCGCAGGACGTTCACATCGTCCCCTATATCGATCGCAGCGATCTTGTTTCGGCAACCGTCTCCAAGGTCGGCCGTACCATGATCGAAGGCATCGCCCTGGTTTGCATCATCTTGATGCTGTTCTTCGGTAGCGCACGCAGCGCCCTGGTCGTCGCGGTGACGATCCCATTGGCCATGGTGTCCATCTTCGTACTGATGAACGCAACGAAGATGTCGGCAAGCATGCTTTCGCTCGGCGCCCTTGATTTTGGCATCATTGTCGATGGCGCGATCGTGGTGACCGAAAATATTCTGAGGCGGCGTGAGGCGAAGCCCACCGAGGAATTGACCGAGGAGGACGTCAGGTCGGCAACCAGCCAAGTGGCACGGCCGATCTTCTTTGCGACCCTCATCATCATCGCCGCATATCTTCCTCTGTTTACCCTTCAGCGGGGTGAAGCCCAGTTGTTCACCCCGATGGCATTCACGGTCGTTTACGCGCTGCTCGGGGCGCTGCTGTGCACGCTCGCGCTGGTCCCGGGCCTTGCCTACCTGGCGTTCCGGAAGGCGCGCCCTATTCGCCACAACAGGCCTCTGGAATGGTTGGGGCGCGCCTATCGTACGACGCTGGCAAGATTGCTCGGCGAGCCCTTCCTTTCGTTTCTGGCCGCCGGAGTGGCTCTGGTTGGCGTGGTGGTTCTCGGCACGACAGTCGGCCGAGATTACTTGCCGGATCTGGATGAAGGCGCGCTCTGGCTTCAGGTGCAATTGCCGAGCGGTCTTTCGCTCGATGCCGCTAGCGAGATGGCGAGCGAACTCAGGCGTGCCGTCCGAGAATTTCCGGAGGTCTCTTATGTCGTTACCCAGCTTGGCCGCGAAGACCAAGCGGTGGACGCGTGGACGCCGTCGCACATCGAGGTTCCGGTGGGGCTGACGCCCTACGACACCTGGCCGGAGGGAGAGACAAAAGCGGACTTCCTGCGCAAGCTGAATGCGCGCCTCCAGCAACTGCCCGGGATCGACACCGGGATCAACCAGCCGATCAGCGACATGGTGTATGACTTGATCGGCGGCGCGCACAGTTCGCTGGTCATCCGGATCATGGGCGACGATCTCCCGGAAGATCGCCGGATCGCCGGCGAGATAGTTGGTGTCTTGCGAAAGATCAGGGGCACCGCGCAGGCATCGATCTTTCAGGAACCTCCGCTTCCGCAGATTGCGATCGAGACTGACCGCGCCGCCGCTGCCCGCTACGGCATCAATATCTCCGACATCACCAATCTGATCCAGAATGGCATTGGTGGCGGAGCCGTCACGCGCGTCTTCGTCGGAGATCGGGTTTACAATTTGACCTTGCGCTTCCCGTTGAACTCGCGCAGCGACCCCGAAGCGCTCGGCAGCCTGCCGCTGACCAGTTCAAGCGGAGCGCAGGTTCCGCTGTCTCAGGTCGCAACCATCAAGCAGCAGAGCGGCGAGGGCACTATCACACGCGAGAACAATCACCGGAATCTGACTGTTCGAATCGATATGGCTGGACGGGATATGGTATCCTACCTGGACGAGGTGAAAGCCAGGATCGCGCAATCGGTGCAATTCGATCAAAGCAAGCATCACCTCGAATATGGTGGGCAGTATGAGAATGAGCAGCGCGCGCAGGCGCGGCTGACCCTTATTCTCGGCCTCGTGCTCGGGCTGATGACCCTGTTGCTCTTCACCGAGTTCGGAAAGCTGCGTCAGGCATTGCTGATCCTCGGCATCGTGCCGTTGGCCGCCTTCGGTGGATTACTTGCACTCTACATCAGAGGCGAGACGTTGAATGTCGCCACCGCGGTGGGGTTCATCGCGCTTTTTGGCGTCGCGGTGCAAAACGGCATCATCATGGTCGCAAACCTCAACCGGATGCGCGAGACCGGCGCCTCGCTGATCGAGGCGACAATTGCGGGCGCGAGCGAGCGTTTCCGCCCGGTGCTCACGACCGCAACAGTGGCAACCATCGGCATGTTGCCGGCAGCGCTGGCAACCGGCGTGGGCAGCGACGTGCAGCGTGGAGTGGCGACCGTTGTCATCGGCGGTCTGATCCTGGCGACGCTGCTTACCCTGTTCATCCTGCCAACGTTCTATTTCGTGATCGAACGCCGGGTCGAGCATTGGGTAGCGGCAAGAAGTCAGCAAATGGTTCAGTGAACGCCCGACGTCAGTGCCCGCTGCACACCTGAGTGGGGTCATTCGCGTCGCTTCGGCCGTACGCCGGTGACTTCCGGTCGCCCCTGATCAGCGGACATCGCAAGGCCGGCCCGACTGGTCCGTTTCGTGCCAACGGTGGAAGCGAACGGCCTTTCAATCAACAGACCAACTCGCTGCTGCCCGCGGGTATCGCGCGCAGCCCAATTTCTCACATCTTCATCCCGGGAGACATGCCTTTCATTTCCTTCTTGCTGGTAGCCGGCCCCTGCGCGCCAACGCCCTGGACGTCGAGGGAGACCTGCACCTTGCCGGCCTTTTCGAACTCCAAGGTGATAGGCAGCTTGTCGCCCTTCTTGAGCGGGCTCTTCAAGTCCATCATCATCAAATGATAGCCGCCCGGCGCGAGCTTGATAGTCTTGCCCGGCTCGATCGCAAGTCCGTTCTCCAGCGGGCGCATTTTCATCACGCCATTGTCCATCGACATTTCGTGGACCTGCACGCTGCCGGCGATATCGGCCGAGCCGCCGATCAGCCGGTCCGGCGCGGTTCCCTTATTCTCGATGGTGAGATATCCGCCGCCGATTTTGGCCCCCTTCGGCGTGGCGCGGGTCCAGGCCTCTGTGATGACGAGATCACCGGCCTTGACCTCCTCGGCGCGCGCAGGCGCTCCTAGGACAGATGCAAGCACGGCGGCACAGGCAATCGCGGCGAAGGTAAGCTTTCTGATCTGCATTTGTTGCCTCCTGTTTTGTCGTTTCATTGTACGAGGTGAGCGGCGGGATGCAGCGTGCCGAGCGCGCCGACGATAGCGAAGATCGAGAGCCCCAAAACAATCTCGATCAATGTATTGCGCGAGAGAGCGCGAAGCGGATCTTGCCGCGCTTGGTCGGAAGACGACGCGAGCCGCTGCGTCAGGACGAAGC
Source organism: uncultured Alphaproteobacteria bacterium (assembly GCA_963822795.1). Taxonomy (GTDB): domain Bacteria; phylum Pseudomonadota; class Alphaproteobacteria; order Rhizobiales; family Xanthobacteraceae; genus Bradyrhizobium. The sequence goes on along the minus strand of CAWGJM010000038.1, from coordinate 22,422 downwards.
GATTGAACGCGGCGAACGCCAGCATCACGGCGAAGGCGGCTAGCTTGAGCATCAGGAGCTGCCCATAACTGGTAACAACCAGTCCGCGGAACGAGCCGACCAGGATCCAGGCATTGAAGGATCCGGACAGGATCAGTGTCGCAACGCTCACAGTGCCAAGCGTTGAAAACCGCCTGATCGCGTCAAGTTCCAGCGAGGTCCAGCCCGGATGGCACCTGATTGCACCGAGCAAGAGCGCGAGCGGCACCAGACCACCGATCCAGGCCGATGCGGCGATAAGATGGAGTGCATCGCTGGCGAGATGCAGATACCCCAATCTGTAGGGCGTGGAGCCAGCATGTCCGGTCCAGGCGATGGAAGCAACCAGCGACACCGCCGCCGCTAGCGAAAGCCGGCGCCACAACGCCGAGCGTTCAAAAGCCAGACAAATCGCCAGCGCGATGGCGATCGCCAAGCGGACCTGCGCGACCAAGCCAAATTGCGTCAAGTTGAGTACGTCGAGCAGCGCCCCCGACATCACCGCTTCGCCAGGGCTCTCGTCGCTCAACGACATCGTCAGCAACAACACCAATGCCAGCCCCGAGACGACGGTTACCGCGAGCCCGATCCAGGTCGTCGCTCGGAGCTGCTTGTCGATAGGCGCCGCCGCCGCCGCCGCGCGCAACGCCGGCCCCGCGACAAAGCCGCGGAACACCAGGGCGCCCGCCGTGATCGCGGAAGCAGCGAAGTGTACCGTCCGCGCCACGATCATCGGGCCGTCAATCTCGGCCCCGAACCAGCTCATCACTCTTTCCCAACGTGAAAGGTGAAGCTGCCCTCGGTTCTATGGGTATCGACCGACAGGACGTGCCAGCGGACCCTGTACGTTCCCGGTGATAGGGGTTTTAGCCCGACACGCATGACAGTCGCGCTGAATGACGGCTTGCCCAGATCGACCCGCACTCCCTTAGCATCGGTCACTTCCACTGCGCTGAACGCCGGCTCCAGGTTCTGAGTATAAGTAAGAGAAAGTTCTCGGGGCGCGCTCGGCACGGTGCTTCCGACGCGGGGCTCCGCATGGTCGAGAAAAGCGTGAGCCTCGGCGGCGGTGCCCGCGATCACGCTGAGCAAGGTTGCTGTAGCAAAAGTTAGCATGCGCATGGTGCTGCCTCAAAAGGTCAACTTGCGGGGAGCCGCCGACGTACCGCCGAAGAGCGGTTGTCCGACGGTCGTCGGGAACATGTCGTCGAGATACAAATGTAATTGCCCGAGAACTCCCACGCCGCTGCCGCTTTCGCGGTTGATGGGTATCACGGCCTCCAATCCGACTTGGAAATATCCTCCGACCCAAATCACGCCGGGGTTGACAAATCCCGTCGTGGTGTAGGGATTGCCGAAATTGTTCGCGACCGGCGTCGTAAAGGTCGCTTCGACGATTGGGATAAGATGATTGAAAAAATCCGGTAACTGAAGATCGACGACTTCGGACTTCAGGTACGGCATGCTGTACTGCAACGACGCTCCGTAGACCAGTTGTTGCGGAATGAAGACGCTCTGGGTGAAGTCAAAGTTGCTCGTTGGAATTTGATAGCCGACCTGTCCGGTCACCGCGAATGGACGCGCCCACGACAACGTCTCCGGCAGTTCGCCGAAGCCTTTTCCGAAATAGAAGGTCGGCGTGACCAAGCTGTATGAAGTGCCCAATCCCGAATTTGTGGCTCCGGTGTTGCCCCAATCGACGATAACCCCCGCCAACAGGGCAAGCTCATGCGAAGGGTCCTTCAGCAACTGGTACTGGAACGTCGTCTCCAGGTCCTGAAATCCGGCCGTGACCGTACCGTCCGGTTGGCGGATTTGCGTCCAGGTTTCGCCTATCGATACGCCAAAATTTTCAGTGATCCGCTTTGAAATCTCGCCAGAAATATCCCATTCCGTGGCCGGCGGCATATCTGGGGTCTTGGACCACATCACGGTGGGTAGCGACATCTCATCGGCGACACAAGGATCGTCGATCGCCAATGTTGCAGGAAGAAACCGAGCGCCGACAAAACAGTGAGCGAACGCATCGGTAGTGGAAGCCAGCGCAATAGAACTCGCGAGCGCAAACGAAAGCACGAGGGATCGTGACATCAGGATTTTTCCGGTCAGGGAACGTGAAAGCAGTTGTGAGCAGCTTGAGGCTGCGTTGCATCACGCGGTAAGCGGAGGACCTCTGGGACGGGCGACCGAGTATTGGGAAAATGAGGATAGGCGCAGAGGCTGCGCCGATTGCCGTTCCGTGCAGATTTCCGACCTAACGTGCTGGATCGTTATCGGTCGCGGGGCATCCAGGAGGTGGAAGGCGCCGGAAAAACAAAATACACAATGGTCATCCGCCGGATGTTTGGGCTGATCAACCGGCGAGAGAGGGCTCCCGTCAGTCCCATGCAGGCAGAGCTGGGAGAGTGAAAATTCGTCAAGGGCGGCAGCATTCGCTATCTGAACGCCAACGATCGCCAGCAAAAGCGGTTGCATAACAAGCGCATAGATCACCGCCGCGCCAAACAGCCTTCGCCAGAATGACCGCGGTCCGAGGCTAGCGCGGTTCGGCCCCATGCCCATGCTAGCCGACCTTACACTGACCGGATCAAGCCGTGAAGCCGGTGCTTACAAGATCCCTTGGAAAATCGCACCTCCTTAGCCAACGAGAGTTTGAAATGGCATCAACCGCACTCAAGCATTGGGTGAGCCAGCGTAGTTCATGGGCGACTTTGATCACCGCGCGGGCAGTCGGTCACCCCGCTGAGGGAAAAGCGCTGCGACCGCAGCATTCGCCAGCGCGTTTTCGAGCCGTCGGGCAAAAAGCATCATTGGGGACGCCGCAAGCTGGCGCGCGACCGATGACGCGTCCCCCACCGCCCAGGTGGAAATAACGAGCCTACGCGCGCGCCGGGTGCGCGCGAAGGGACCGCTGCAGCAGAAAGCCGCTGGCGGACTTACTTCACCCGCAGATTTTCCGCCAATTCCTTGCCGCGGTTCGGGACGATATCGAACGTCACCTTGGCGCCATCCGGCAGGCCGTCTAGGCCGGCCTTCTCGACGGCCGAAATATGGACGAAAATGTCCTTGCCGCCGCCATCCGGCGCGATGAAGCCATAACCCTTTTGGCCGTTAAACCATTTCACTGTCCCACTCGCCACGTCGCTCTCCCTTCGCAATAACGATTGCAGGCAGTAGAGCGGCGATCGCGGCGCCGGGCAAGCAAAACCCGCCCCGGGCGCGACGGTCATCTGACGATCCTGTAGCGCTTGGCGCGCTTGCGGCGCGGTGCCGGCGCCGGATCAGGGTCACCGTGGTTCAGTGCCCTCAACATGGCAATGCGGGCCATCATAACTCTGCCGTCCTTCTCGGCGGCAGAGATCAGAAATTCCATTGCGATTTGCCAATGCTCGGGCTCGGCTTCGGCCGGCGACAGCGCAAGAACATAGATGCCGGCATCGCGCAGGCTTCGAAGTTCGCTGCCATCGCCGGTTGGAATCGGATCGTCAAATTGGCGGGACCAGCTTTTTTGGTCACCGCTGGCCCCGCGCAAGATGCTCATCAGAATTAAAAAAAAGATGCCGCCAGCAACTTGCCGCCAACGGCTAAAAAGTTTGGGTACGGGCATGCGCCAGCATAATCCCTATACGTCTAGGCGATTGCCTAAAAGGTTCAGCGGCTCAGGGGGACTGTCATCAAAGGCGGACGGAATACTTCAACGATAGCCCATCGCCGGGACGGGCGGCTTGCTCCAATGGAAGTCTGGCCGGACGTCACCGCCGCGCCTCCCGCAAGCCTCGCAGATGAACAGCGGTTCGATATCGGAGAGAAGGACGTGATCAGGCCGTTGATCTGCGCTGATCACGGTCGAATGGCTGCACCGGGTAATTTTGACAGTAGACAAGCACCCGGCGCACACTGTAGGAGCGCCGATCTTGAGGAGGTCGGGGAGCGGCGCGACAAATCGAAGCCGAAGGGCTGATCATGGCGGCCCTCTAGGCCGCCGCGCGCCATGCGTTCAGGAAATGTTCTGGGATTCCCGATCCGTTCCTATGTGGGCATGGGTGGTGTCCGTATTTAACCCCAAGTGTCCTAGTTGAATCCGCAAGTGTCCTAATTCGATTTCTGTTAACTTGGGAACTGACAGACGGACGGCGGCATATTATGATCGGAACTGCAAATCCTACGGTTAGGACCCGTAAGCACGAGGTTGTGTCATGCAACGTCAACGATCAGTTACCCACACATTTGAAGAAAATGTCGCAGCCGAGAAGGCTCGCCTAAAAGCGCAGGTCGCCAAGCTCCCGCCAGGTCCTCAGCGAGACGGGCTACTCAAAAAGATCAGGCAGCTAGAGACCGCATCCCATATAAGCGAATGGCTGAACTCGCCGGGGCTTCAACCACCAAAGATCGCATAGAAGTAAGGCCGCCTCAGTTGGCGGCCTCTTTCATTACGTTAGCCAGAGCAGCATCAGGGCGGCCCAAAGGCCGCCCCTGCCGTGTCTCGAGCCCGCGCGGCGGCTAGGCCCTCCTCGCGCCCTTCGGCCTAGGCAATCGCTGCGAGCGCGATCAGGCGGACCTCGCCCTCAAGTGATCCACCGCAGCGATCAGCGCGCGGTACAGCTCCCGCCGGATTGAACTGGTCCCAACCCGCGCGGCGCATCCGGCTTGTCACCGCTCGACCCCGGAAGCCCGTCCTGGATCGATCGGCGGGAGTGAACCGCATCGGTCGATCGAGTGTCGTAAGGTTCACGTAAGTATTTGGCTGAACCTTGGGCTTGCGAGAGCGATTGGCTCAAATACCCTTTTGTGTCGTGGGTGCCCCGTTCTCAGTGGCGCTTGAGCACAATTCATGAGCATCGAACACGAGAGACATTTGACCGCCGACGAGTGCGACGAACTCGCAGAAGCACTGCGCCACGACGCCGCCGCCTTACCCGACGAGCTGAAGAAAGCGAACCTGTTGGAGCTGGCGGAGGGCTATCGCAACCTCGCCCAAATGAAGCGTTTTGTATTACGCAAGGTGAATTGACTACGCTCAACTCGGCCGGCCCATGATGCCGGACCTGCACCGCGGCCTTCGGTCACGAAGGTTTCGGTTATTCCGTGCGGCTAGGTGCCCTGGTCCGCGGCTGAAGCGCCCGCCATGCACTACCGCCGGTCTGCCCCGATCAACAGACATTCACGGTGCTCGCCGGCATGTCTCAAACGTGCCAGGAAGAGGACGTTCAAACGCAGCGTGGCGATACGCAGCGCGCCCCATTGTGCGCTTCCCCGGACGGTATTCTTCCGTCCGGGAAGCACCCATGTATCTTAGCTTTGGCGTTCCTGTAGAGCTTGTCGGATAGCCATCTCCACCGGAGAATAGTCATTGTTTATCCGATTAAGCTGGAACGGTTCGGCCGGATGGAGGGGCGGTTGCGCCAAAAAACGCGGCACCGAGCCGCGGTGCATTTGCGCGGCGTGTGCGAGGAAGGGATGACACAAATAGACGGTGCCAGCTTCGCCAATAGCTAAAGCTTCCGGTCGGGCTATTGCTGCAGCCAATTCGTCCAGCATCGCGTGAGACATTCCCGCCTCGCCAGCCGGTTTGAGAAAGCGCGCTATGTCTAGATGCGATCCCGACTTAATGCGCGTGGGAGCGTCGCATTCCCCCACGTCGGAGAAAAGAAAAAGCATTAGCAGGGCGCGACCACGCGAGGTGACATTCGCGTGCCAATCAGAGAAATCTTTCCGCTCGTCCCAGTTGCTCTTCGGCCCCGGAAAGCTCACGTCAATATGCCAACCGGCATCTCCCGGATCGTCTGGGCACGGAAATCGCACAGGAAAGGTTCCAAGTGTCTTGCGCGGACGCCAGCGCCCTTTACCGACGAGTTGGTCAAAGGCTGTGTACAGCACTGGACTGTTCACCGCGCTTTTGAACCTCGTCACCATACTCACCTAGCCGAATGACGGGCCGCGTCCACGTCGACGGATCATCAGGATCGCATGGTAGATCGCGCCACAGGATAGCGCGGCCTTCATCGGCAAGTTGTCGAGGAAACGCCTGGTCAATTCTAACAAAACCATCTTGAATGAATTGTTTTATCCGCGCGCTGCTGAGCACGCGCGTTGGTTCACTGGCCGGCATGAAATCCTCATATCGCTTGGCCAACAATTATCACCCGCTCAAAGCAGGTTGGTCGGCAAATTCAGCCTATGACAATGTGCAAGCCGCATGGTTGCGAGACACACTGTCGGCTCCCGCCCGCGTGACGCGGGCAACGCCGTTAGCGGCTAAGGAAGAAGACCGAAGCGATATTGGATGTGTTTTTCAACATGTTTCGGAAAATATCATCGGTGCTCTCAGAGGTCAACGTTCTGCCGAATGTCGGTTGAGGGTCAATACGCGAAATCCTCACTGCGAGCAGATGTTTTCCGCTTTGCTCCCAACAACGGACGTACGTTATTCGGCAACGTTGGGCGACTTCGATTACCGCGCGGGCAGTCGGTCACCCCGCCGAGGGAAAAGCGCTGCAACCGCGGTCGAGGTCATGGACCTAAATGGCGGAACACCTTGATGTGGTCGGGGTCACCGGAGGGCTTGCTGGTATTGACGCAAACGAACACGGTCATCTGACGATCCTGTCGCGCTTGGCGCGCTTGCGGCGCGGTGCCGCCGCCGGATCAGGGTCACCGTGGTTCAGCGCCCTCAACATGGCGATGTGGGCCATCATAACAATGCCGCCCTTCTCGGCGGCAGAGATCAGCCATTCCATGGCAATCTGCCAGTACTCGCGCTCGGCTTCGGCCGGCGGCAGCGCAAGGATATAAACGCCGGGCATCACGGAGGGTTCGGAGTTCGCCGCCATCGCCGGTCGGAATCGGATCGTCAAATTGGCGGGACCAGCCGCCTTTTTGGTCACCGCTGGCCCCGCGCAAGATGCTCATCAGATTTCAAAGGTGCCGCCAACAACTTGCCGAAAGCGGCTAAAAGTTTGGGGACGGGGCACGCACGCCCCCCGAATATGCTTGTAGGTCTCGGTGAGCGCTAAAAGGTTCAATCGGCCTCAGGCCGCCTCAGTTGGCGCCCTCTTTTATTTCATGAAATCATCGAACAAGAAAAATAGGACTGTCCTTCGACAAGAAGTTAGTGTACGACGCCTACAAAGCGGTCAAAGCCTAAACGGCTTCGTCTTTGTTGCATCCATCGTTTCATCCTGTTTCCAGTTGCACGTTAGATGCAACACCTGACACGATCCCTTTGCTCCAACAGAACCTTCAACGCTCGTACGGATCGTTCCGCCCCAGTGCTCCACATCGGTACTTTCGCCTCATGGCTGTGACCACTTGTGCTTTTCCCTTTGCATTAGAACGACTGGTTCCTGCAGTTCCGTTTGAAAGCCTGTGTCAAATTCATGCCCCCTCTACGCCGACCGCCGCCTGTTCAGTAACCAGATATCCAGCAGACTTATCTCAGAAGTACCGGTCGCCTCTGATTTTGACGGCATTGTTATATTTACGACGCGTGATCGGAAGGTTTGCTTGCGCTCATCTCTATGACACTCACCTGCACGGTTTTAATCCGTACTTTTCCTCCAACGCTCACGACCATGACACTTAATCATCGCCGCTTGGAGCGGTTTGACACCCGCCTCTGAAAGCCGATGCCGGTGGGCCGACCACCATCTTTCAAACAGCTTCCCTATGTTGTTAGGTCATTACTCCTCCCTCCATAGTTTTCTACAGCACACGCCGGCATGATAATTTCAACTCATGCGCGATCTGCTCCTCCTGGCGATCCATCTGCTCGTGACCCTCGCGAAACTCCTCGGCCCGGGCGGCACGCGCCAGGTCGCAGCTGAAATCGCTCTTGCTCAAACATCAACTCCTGATCAGCAATCGTTCCCGACAGCGTGCGCCGAATCTCACTATGCTCGATCGCCTTGTGCTCGGGCTGACTACCCTCTTTGTGAACCCACATCGCATTCCGAAGCTATCCGCGATTCTCAAGCCGGCCACGCTATTCAAATTCCACAGGGCGCTGGTCCATCGAAAATACCGTCTGCTGTTCTCCTCTTCCCGCCGGAAACGAAAGCCCGGACCGAAAGGCCCTTCCACACAACTCATCGCGGCCATCGTCGAGATGAAGCGCCGCAATCCAAAGTTCGGTTGTGTCCGCATCGCCCAGCAGATCAATTACGCTTTTGGTATCAAAATTGACAAAGATGTCGTGCGTCGCGTGCTTGCCACACACTGTCGACCCGAGCCGGGTGCCGATGGTCCGTCATGGCTAACTCTCATCGCTCACGCCAAAGACAGCGTCTGGTCGGTCGATTTGTTCCGCGTTGAATCGATCCTCCTGCGGAGCCATTGGGTGATGCTGGTCATGGACGTCTTCACTCGTCGAATCATTGGGTTCGGCATCGCTCCCACGTCCATTGATGGCATGTCGGTGTGCCGCATGTTCAATCGCGCCACTGCTGGGCAACCGAAACCGAAATACCTCAGTACGGATCACGATCCACTCTTTCGTTTTCACCGCTGGCTCGCAAACTTGCGCGTGCTGGAGATCGAGGAAATTAAATCGGTTCCGTCCGCTCCGGTTTCACATCCGTTCGTCGAGCGTCTCCTCGGAACAATCCGGCGGGAGCACTTTGATCGGGTATTTTTTTGGAACGCAGCGGACTTGGCGCGCAAGCTGCACGATTACAAAATGTATTACAACTCGCATCGAGTCCATCGTTCGCTCGGCGGCTCGACCCCCGCGCTACGCGCCGGCGTATCCTCAGCTGTTGCAGCCTCGCTTGACCGTCACGCGTGGCTGCCACATTGCCGCGGTCTGTTTCAGAACTCCGATCGCCGCCTGACTTATATTTCGCCACCCACAGGTAGATACGCGCCTTGCGGTCGAACGTGCGGAACCGGCCAGCCGGACTATCGGCGCTCTCCGACGCGCCCAGCATGAGGAATCCGTCCGGGTTGAGCGCATAGTGGAACGTGTTGCACGCCAGCTCCTGCAATTCGCGATCCAGGTAGATCAGAACGTTGCGGCAGACGATGAGATCGAGCCGCGAAAATGGCGGGTCCTTGAGCAGGCTGTGACTGGCGAACAGCACCAGATCGCGTAGTTCTTGGCGAACACGATAATGATCCGCGTCGTCCTTCACGAAGAAACGCCGCAAGCGATCCTCGTTGACGTCGGCCTCGATAGCCGCGGAATACTGGCCCTCTCGCGCAGTGGCAAGCGCCCGGGCGTCGATATCCGAGCCAAACACCTGGATCGTGGGCCGGATGTCCTGCCGCGAGGCCTGCTCCAGCAGCAGCATCGCGACCGTGTAGGCCTCCTCACCGGTGGCGCAGCCGGGGACCCAGACACGGATCGAACGATCGGCCAGGTTGCCGTGGAACAGCTGCGGAATGACCTGAAGCTCGAGTGTCTGGAACGCTTCCTTGTCGCGGAAAAATGACGTCACCGAAATCAGGAGATCCCCGAGCAGGGCTTGTGCCTCATCGGTATTGTCGCGCAGCACGTCGTGATAGTCGTTCGGGCTTTCCGCCCGTGTGACCTGCATGCGGTGCTCGATCCTGCGCAGGATCGTCGCCCGCTTATATTTGGAGAAATCGTGCCCGGTCCGCACGCGGACGTGGGCGAGGATGCGCCGCAGCAGGTCAGCGTTCAAGCCGCGCAGTCCTCCGTCCGGTCTGCCATCGCTTTTTTCGCGCACCAGTTCGGTCAGGCGTTGCGCTATTTCGCGTATCGGCAGGATGAAGTCAGCAATTCCGGTTGCAATCGCGCTGCGCGGCATCGAAGGGAATTCGGCTTCGTTGGGATCCTTCACCAGGATGATGCCGCCGGATTCCTTGACGGCCCTCACGCCGACCGCGCCGTCGGACCCGGCGCCGGTCAGGATGACGGCGCAGCCGTCGCCGTGCTGTTCCGCCAGGGAGCGGAAGAACAGGTCGATCGGCGCCCGCTGCCCGCGCGGCTCCTCGAATTCCGCAGTGGCGATTTCGTCGCTGCTGATGTGCAGCCGCCGGTCGGGCGGGATGACATAGACATGATCCGCCTTCAGTGGAACGGGCTCTCCAACTTGGAGAACGGGCATATGCGTGCGGGCGGCCAGGATGTTCGACATCTCGCTGCGCAGATCGGGATGGAGATGCACCACCACGACAAAGGCGGCGCCGGTCTTCTCAGGTAACGCGGCGAACAGTTGTTGTAACGCGCGCACGCCGCCGGCGGAGGCGCCAATTCCGACCACATTCGTCTTGGTGCGACCAGGCTCGCCCGTCTCATTTCGTTCCTCGTCGCTGGTATCGGCCATTAGGCAGCCTCACTTACGCTTCGGTCGAGGACGGCATTTGACCATTGCTATCACGAGTTTCGGCAAGGAAATCTCTGTTTGGGTCAATTTCGGAACTAATTAGCCAAGCTGTAGTTCCCATGTTGGCCATGGAGCACGTATGGCAAATTGCGAAGTTCTGATGATGGGGTAGCTCTGCCGGCGGGTTCGAAGCGCTGCGCTTCCCGGTGAATTCCGCGCCGGCATCGTGACGCCGCCATGGCCGCCGGCTGGTTTTGCTTGCCCAGTGCCGCGATCGCCGCTCAGCTGCAATCGTTACGAGGGGAGAGCGACGTGGCGAGTGGGACAGTGAAATGGTTTAACGGCCAAAAGGGTTATGGCTTCATCGCGCCGGATGGCGGCGGCAAGGACGTTTTCGTCCATATTTCGGCCGTCGAGAAGGCCGGCCTGGACGGCCTGCCGGATGGCGCCAAGGTGACGTTCGATATCGTCCCGAACCGCGGCAAGGAATTGGCGGAAAATCTGCGGGTGAAGTAAGTCCGCCGGCGGCTTTCTGCTGCAGCGGTCCTTCGCGCGCCCCGGCGCCGAGCGTAGGTTCGTTAGTTTCACCTGGGCGGTGGAGTGAGGTAGCGACCGCCTCAAAGGCGCGTGGGCGGCCCTGAGGCCCCGCGGACGCGTCATCGGTCGCGCGCCAGCTTGCGGCGTCGCCAATGATGCTTTTTGCCCGACGGCTCGAAAACGCTAATTCAAAAAGACTACACGGAGGCGAATGCTGCGGTTGCAGCGCTTTTCCCTCAGCGGGGTGACCGACTGCCCACAACGTCTGAACGTATCGCTTCGCTCATTTCATCCAGACGTATTCAGTCTTCCCCCGATAGGGTTGTCGGGTCGACCTGCGCACTGTCCTTTTCGAGGATTGCTCGGCATTCACTCGCGTTGCGGCCTGCACACTCGCGCTGTCACCAATTCGTGACACGCTAATCGAAGGCTTCAGCCACTTCGTTACCTCCATGACTGCTCCGATTGCTTCCGGCTGGAGCGGTTGCCTGGGCTTGCACCCACTGGAAAGCGCCGCCTTTGCACGGGGCACACCCATGTCGGACATTAGGCCGCAGGTTCTGGGGCCGATTGCTTGTCCTTTCTCATTGCCGCTCGGGTGTAGCCTGCTAGGTTTCACGTATTGCACAAAGCAGGGACGTCCTTGCCTAAAGTGTAAAGGGTATCGGCGCAAATTTATCACGCTGATCTGCCGCACGCCGCGTCTTCGCTGCTGATTGAATCCGGAATTGAATGAACATTGTTTAGGTCTCCCGAAGGACTCGGGAGCGCAGCCTTTTGAAGGAGGTACGTCCATGTCCACTCCGAGCGTAGATGAAGGGAAACTCAACGCATTCATTGGCCAGATGCTGTCGGATCTTGGTGGCGCATCCAGCATCGCCATGGTCCGCCTTGGTGACACGCTGGGTCTCTACAAGGCCATCCACGCCAACGGACCGATGACGTCGATTGAACTTGCCAAGACTGCAAAGGTCGACGAGCGCTATCTGCGCGAATGGTTATCGCATCAGGCCGCTTCCAACTATCTGTCGTACGATCCCACTACCGCCAAATTCGCTATGCCACCCGAGCAGGCCATGGTGTTCGCAAACGAGGAGAGCCCTGTCTACATGATGGGCGGTTTCGATCTCATGGCGGCAATGCTCGACAATCAGCCCAAGGTGCAGGCGGCGTTCAAATCTGGCACCGGCGTTGCTTGGGGCGACCAGGCCGGCTGCTTGTTCTGCGCGGTCGCCCGTTTCTTCCGGCCGGGCTACCACAACAACCTCGTCTCGGCATGGCTGCCCGCCTTGGAAGGGGTCGTGAAGAAGCTTGAGGCTGGGGCGCGCGTCGCAGACGTCGGTTGCGGACACGGCTGGTCAACCGTCCTAATGGCCAAGGCGTTCCCGAAATCCCAGTTCGTGGGCTACGATTTTCATCCTGAACTCGATCCGCGACGCCACCGCGCACGCCAAGAGCCATGGCATCACCGAGAACGCAAAGTTCGCTGTGGGCTTGGCTAAAGACTATGCGGGCAAAGACTTCGATCTCGTAACCTGCTTCGATTGTCTGCACGACATGGGCGATCCGGCGGGCGCCGCCGCTCACATTCGTCAATCCCTGAAATCCGATGGGACCTGGATGATCGTGGAGCCGATGGCAGGCGACACGCTGCAGCAGAATTTGAACCCGGTCGGACGTCTTTACTACGCTGGCTCGACCATGATCTGCCTGCCTACCTCACGATCTCAAGAAGTTGGCGCAGCTCTCGGTGCACAGGCGGGTGAAACAAAACTGCGCGAGGTTATCCACAGCGGCGGGTTCTCCAGCGTGCGTCGGGCTACGGAGACGCCTTTCAACATGATCCTAGAGGCGCGACCGTAGGCAGCCAATTGCGGTAAGTTTCCGGTCCGCGGAAAGGCCAGGTGATAGCCTATCGACGACACCGAGCCCCCTACACGCAATCGCCCGGTTAAAGCACCTTATCGGATTACGGAGAGACCGTCGCCAGACGGTCTTTCTTTTTAAGCTGACGCAAGAATTGGCTGATGCCCGCTATCGGCACCTTTGCGACATGCCGACCTCGTCGAGCGATGTCCGGTCGCGGGGGTACACCGGAAAACATTTGCTCAGGCTGAGTTCTTCTCAGTTTGACCCATTTGAGACATCGGGCAGCGCACCATCTTGCGCCCCGCCAGGTACCATTTCCCGCTCGCCGACCGACCGCAAGGTGTTAGTCTCCAGCCATTGTCAGGTGGGTCACATGCAAAGGCGCGAGTTCATCACGCTTGTTGGCGGCCGCCCCGCCAAGACCGGACTCCTCAACTATGCGAGTTCCGGCACATCGCCCACCGGCAGGCGTGGCTTCTGCGCCCAGTTTCCTGGACGCTCCGGCCCCACAGACAACAGCATGACGGGCACTTCGTCCTCGGCCAGTCCGAACTCGCGGTGCACTGCTTCGGCATCGAAACCGATCATCGGCGTCGAACCCAGGCCCAGCGAGCGAGCCGCATAGATCAGCGCCGCCGCGCCGAAGGTGCCGGTGCGTACTGCCTCGTCGCGCTGGCGCTGCGGGTACTCCATATACAGATTGCGTGCGGGGATTTCCCATTCCGGCACCATCTTTGCTGGCATGATGCCCGCTTCCACCAGCGGTGCCAGGCGCTGCGGTATTACGCTGGAATCGGCCAACTGACCGCAGACGATGAAGGTAACGGCCGCTTCGGTGATTGCGGGTTGATTCCAGGCGATCGGACGTAGCCGAGCTTTGGCTTCAGGCGAGCGTACGGCGACGAAGCGCCAGTTCTGCAAGTGGAACGACGTCGGCGCGGTGGTGCCGATTCGCACCAGCTCGCGGATCTGGTCGTCGCTCAAGGTGGCAGCAGGGTCGTAGTACTTGGCGGCGCTGCGGCTCAAGATACATTCGATGACGGCGTTGGTCATGGTCATTCCGTTGGTCATGGTGATTCTTATGAGTGAAGGAATAGATTGAGGTACACGAGCGCTTTCTCCTCTACTTCTGGCGGTTGCCACGGATGAGTCTCTTGCGGTTGGCCCGCCGTACTCCTGCAAACCCGGAATGCTGCACACATCGTCGGTGCCCACGTTGACCCAGGGGGCGCTTGTGCCTTGCTCACGTCGGCACTCGCCAGCCGGCCGACCTGGACAGCGCCGGGCGGCTGCATGCATCAATGGGCGGACGTCGCTCAGGGACGAACGCGGATGATTGTATTCCCCTTGCGTCGCTCGGTCGGATTTAAGGCGGCGACGGCATCGTCGAGGGTCGAGACCTTGCCGATGTTCGTCCGCAGTCGTCCGTCCCGCACCCGCTGGACGATCTCACTCAGTTGGGCACGATCGGACTCGACGACGAAGTCGACCGCCAGGCCGTTGGAGGGCCGCGCTTCGGCCGGCCCGACGATGGTCACTAGTGTTCCTCCGGCTCGAATCAGGCCTGCGGACCGCTTCTGGATGTCACCGCCGATGACATCGAACACCAGATCGACTTCGCCGACGTCTTCCAGGGCGTCGTTGTCGAGGTCGACGAACTCCTTCGCGCCGAAGTCGAGCACCGTCTGACGGTCGGCCGCGCGTCCGGTGCCGATGACGTAGGCGCCGGCCTCTCGTGCGAGTTGCGTCACCATCGACCCGACTGCGCCGGCCGCGCCGTGTGCGAGGACGCTCTGCCCCGGCCTGAAGGCGGCCGTGCTGGAACAGCCCTTGCCATGCGGTCAGGCCCGAGACCGGCAGGCTCGCGCCCACCGTGAAGTCGACGTCGCCCGGCAGCGGCGCGAGGTTGCGTGCCTCCATGGCTACATACTCCGCCAGGGTGCCGTCGCGATACCAGTCGGCAAGGCCGAACACTCGCTGTCCCACCGACAGCCCCGTCGTGCCGTAGCCGAGAGCGGTGACCACTCCGGCCAGCTCGTGCCCGAGGATCGACGGTGTTCGATCACGGTCGAGGCGGTCGGTCCAGGTCGAGGGCCACTCCAGCTCAGTCGGGACGAATCCCGACGCATGAACCTGAACGATGACGTCGTTTATCGCCGCCTGCGGCTCGGGCCGCTTCACCAGCTTCATCCCGGCCTTTCCCGCGGCCTGGTCCGTTACAACGATCGCCTTCATGATAATTTTCTCTTCGGTCATTTGTGTCTTTGGGCTCGCGAGTGTGGACGCGCCGGCTATCTGCAAAATGTCATCCATTGTCGAACTCCTGTCTCCGTGTCTGCGATCTGCGCTGTCTGCATTGACCGGGGTTCCCACTAAGCCTGATGGATCGGGATCGCTCCGGTCGCTGGTGTTAGGCGAATAGATGCGTTGCGCCTGGTCATAAAACAGTACCAAGATTGTCGATTTTGGATGTACCATCGCGCGATGGCTGCCCTCCCCATCCAACTCGATCGTGCCAGAAGGACTCCGCTGGCTGCCCAGATTTATTCGGCGATCCGAGAGGGCATCGAGAACGGACGGCTCGCCGCGGGCGCGCGGTTACCCTCTTGGCAGGATCTGGCTGCCCAACTCGGCGTCTCCCGCGGCACCGTGCGTGTGGCTTACGAGCGTCTCATCGCGGAGCAATTCGCGATTGGCCTCGGCCCGGCAGGAACTCGTGTGGCCGAACGGCAGTCCCGATCCTCAATACCTGATTGGTCGCCGGAAGCTCCGCTTCTGCCGGACCTCTTCTACGAGTTCGGACACGCGCCGCTGGCATTTCAGATGGGTGTGCCCGCTCAAGACGCCTTCCCGTTCAAGCTGTGGTCACGCATCCTGACGCGTGAGACCCGGGCTGCGGTGGCGCCAGTGACGTATCCGGATCCGCGTGGTGATCCGGAGCTGCGAAAGGAGGTCGCGGCATACTTGGGGCTGGCGCGCGGCGTCAGGTGCAGCCCCTCTCAGGTGTTTGTAACGGGCGGATTCTCCGGTGCGCTTGGTCTCGCGATCCAGGGGCTTCAGCTTGGAAAGACGGGAGCCTGGATCGAGGATCCGGGCTTTCCGCTCACGCGCACCGCGCTCGGCCTGGCCGGCGTACCTGTGACAGCTGTCCCGGTCGATGCGGAAGGACTGGATGTTGCCGCTGGCGTTAAGACCGCCCCTGGAGCGAAATTGGCAGTTGTGACACCAGGCCAGCAGGCGCCGCTCGGGATGACGATGTCGTTGCCGCGGCGGCTTGCACTGCTCGCCTGGGCGCGGCGGACCAACGCCTGGATCATCGAGGACGATTACCTGAGCGAATTGCAGCTCCAGGGACGGGCGGCTCCGGCTCTCGCATCTCTCGATCAGGGGGGACGGGTGCTGCACATAGGCAGTTTCAGCAAAACGATCAGCCCGGCGCTGCGCCTGGGTTTTATGGTCGTGCCTCCGGAATTGAGTTGCCGGTTCGCTGAGCTCGCTGCTTCCCTGGCGCCGGCGCCGGCCGCGGGCATGCAGCGCGCCGTGGCGGCATTCCTGCGGGACGGACACTATCTTCGCCATCTGCGCCGCATGAAGCGGCTTTACGCCGCCCGACGGGAGACCCTGCTTCGTTGCCTGGGAGAAATGGCGCCAAACTCGATAAAGGTGCAGGCGACCGCCGGTCTTGCAGTGGTGGTCTTGCTTCCCAAGTCCGCGTCAGACGTGGACATCGCTTCACGCGCGCTAGAGTTCGGCCTCGCGCCGCGTCCGATGTCGGCGTGGTACATGCAACCTCCCCGGCAGCAGGGACTATTGCTTTGCGTGACCAACCTCAATGAACGGCGGCTGCCGGCGCACTGTCGTCGGCTGTTGGAATTGGCGCGATAGCACTCATGGAAGCAAGGCAGCTACGCAGAGCCAGGTCAAATCCTCGCCTGTGCGTCGGTCGCTAATGGCACCTTTGAGACATGCCGACGGGCTCTGAGAATGTCCGTTGATCGGGGTAGACCGGAAGGGGCCGCCGCACGGTCAAAGTGACGCGATTGACCCAGAAGAGACATCACCCGGACGAGGCACGAGCCGCGGGGAGATCCGCGATCCCTTGTTATCCGACGCCGATCGATTTTATCGAGGAGGCTCGCCCTTGATTTGGTTGTGAGTTCCATGCTCGCTCTTGGTGGCGATTCACGATGGGGAGTGGTAGTCACCGATTGGTAGGCTCAATTTTTTCGACGACTCGTGCGTTTCATGTCGTTGTCATCCGGGACGCGCAGGAGATGTATGTCCTTGCTTTGGTCACCCAAAAAGGCGGAAGCGGCAAGAGCACGCTGGCGGTCGGAATTGCAGTCGCAGCGATGGGGAACGGGGAGCGCGTGGCAATTGTCGAGGCGGATCCACAAGGCACGATTTCAAAATGGATAGAGCGGCGCGGCCATCCCTATCCGCGGGTCGTTCGGGTCGCCGATCCCGCCGAAATAGAAGGGGCGCTTGTCAGCCTTGAAGCTGAGGGGATCTGGCTTACGGTCATCGATACCGCCGCCACGAACAATGCACTGGCCATGCGCGCCATCGCGAGGGCCGATCTCTGCCTGATCCCGGTGCGTCCGAGTCCGGCCGACATCGAAGCTGCGATACCGACGCTGATTGCTATTCGTAGGCTCAACCGCCGATTTGCTTTCGTCCTCAATCAGACGCCACCGCGGGGCTGCCGCTTGAGTGAAGCTGCAACGTCGCTCAATTCGCTCGGGGTGCTTGCGCTTCCCTATGTCGGACAGCGCAATGACCATCAGGACGCGCTTGGGGCAGGATTAGGCGTGACCGAGTTTGCACAAGAGGGAAGAGCCTCGGAGGAAGTTCGTGAGCTGTGGCGCTGGGCCTTGAAAAAGCTTGTCGAGGGGTCGTTAGATCATGAGCCACACGCAAAAAAGGCAGCGTGCTAGCCATACGCGCTGTGCGCGACGCTCGCTCGTGGAGCTTACCGCGGCGGCGAGCCGAGCCGTTGACGATGGCCTGTTTGTGTTGTCCAGCGGGATTGCTGCTTCCAATCCGCAATCGGAGCACACAGGCGAGAAGACGTCTGATCAAACAATCCTTACAAGGCAAGCGACGGCTCCGAGTCCCGTTGCGGTGCTTGAATCTCGGAATGCGGCGGCGCCGCGCAAGGACGAACTCCTAGATTCCGACACTACCACCGAGATGATGGTGAAGATTGCCAAGGACTTTCAAAACAGAGCTTTTGAAAACATCAAAGCCGGCCTGAATGCTGCGTTGGACAATGCAAAGGACCTCGTAGAGACACGGGTGGGAGGCGAAGCGGCGTCGAAAGACATCGGCGGTTCCAGTCTTGAAAGCAATTTTTTGACCGTTCTCAAAGAAGCCGCAACGGAGTTCCGCGCGGATGCGGTCGAATTGATTGTGCAGAAGGAACCAGCCGACAGCGCAGGGCAGCCGCAACCGCGATACATGCGGCGGCTCACTGACGAGGCGGTCAGATTGCTGGACGATCTTCGGAGCGGCAAGCTGGAGAATCAGGCGAACTTCATCCTGAGCGAATGCTTCAGAGAAGCCGCCAGCGCGTTCTCTATGATCAATCAGCAGCTCAAGCGCGACGGCTATGCCGCGAGCATTGATCCATCAATCTTCATCTGGCTTGCCAATATCACAGAACCGGAGACGCGCGACACTGGGACCATGCGGCTTGAGATCGTACCCAACCACCGAGGTCGTCCGAGCACGTACGCGCGCCAGGTCGCTCAATTCATCTGGCACCTTGTCGAGGGGCAGGGCTGCCGGCGACAGGCCGCATATCGGGGGGCGCTCACGAAGTTCACCGTAAGCGCGAGTTTCGCCGAGAAGGCCTATGCCTTTTGGGAGCCGATCTTCAAACGGGCGGGACCGCACGTGAAGATGCTGACCCGCATTTCAGATACAGAAATGTAAAGCTAAGCAGCGCGGGCATTTGGCGTCCGATTTGACTGAGGCCGAGGCGCCGGCGAGGACCGCCCGGCAACTTCGTCCGAGCTTTGGACGAAGAGGACGCTGACGTTGGGGCCGGTCCTGCATGGCCCATGATTGCGCTGATAAGGGCCGGAGCGAAGCCGGCTGATCTGCCGGTGCAGACGCCGACCAAGTACGAACTGGTGGTCAATCTGAAAACCGCCAAGGCGCTCGGCCTCGATCTGCCGGCATCGGTGCTCGCCCGCGCGGACGAAGTCATCGAATAGGGTTTGCTTTGCTGCGATGCATGAGTTTGGAAATGTCTAGGTTTTCGGACGCCGGCATGACGAGGCTATCCACGCGCTGCGGCGACCGGCGTCCGAAAAGCGCCAATGCACGAAGTCGCGGGAGTGTGGCACCCGGCAGTGCAGCGAGTGCTATGGGGATCGTATGTTGGTGGCGATCTCGATGGCGGACGCGGCGCCAGCACGAGGCGACGTGCAAGCGCGCATGCAGGTGAGCCCGGGAGAGCGCAATGGACATCTCGGCGGGCATACGGAATTCATCAACGGACGGTTGGTGAATTGATGGGCGGCATTGGTTCATTGGTTCGAGAGGCGGCAAGCCGCATGGCAGAATGCTTCCACAACTTTCGCGTTTTAGCATGAATGTTTAGCGCAGCGACTTCGTGCCATGGCACCTTTGAGACATGCCGACGGACACCGAAAATGTCCGCTCATCGGGGAAGACCGGAAGTAGCCGGCGTCGGGTGAAATCGACGCGAATGACCCAAAGCGGACCTCTTCTCATCCGACACATCCCTTTGCCAAGAGAAAGGCTGTGAGCTGTGCGGCGTTCTCCGGACTATTCGGAAACCGGGTGGATCGGCCTGTCGGAAATCCTATCGTGACGCAAACACCTAGGAGCACGACATGCGCAAGTTTCATTCTATCGCCGCTCTTTGTGGCGACGGCCTTCGGCCAGAGCTGAAAGCACTGTTTGACCGGCTGGCGATCGATCCCCACTCAGAGCTATTTATCCGTTCTGACGGCATGACTCAATCTGGCCCAGACCCCGTCTCCGAGGCGGTAGATGTAGTTCATGGATATAGGGCCCAAAAGGGCTGCCTGATCTGACGGTCCTTAACGGACGATCCATGTCCCACGCCAACCAAACCTGTTCAAGAGCCTTCCGATGAAATTGGCGCCTTTTGTCGCTTTGACTCTTGCTTGTGGTACCGCCGCGGCCCGCGACGTCGGACAGATTCCCGAGAACTCCTTTCCTAAGATCTCAACGTGGTTTCGCACGGCCAAATCGCCAAGTGGCACGGGCGTGTTGCGATGAAGCGGACGGCTATCGGGAGGGCGTGCGCGTCAGAGTCGTGGGGGGCGAACCCACGGTCATCTTCCGATCGTGGTGGGCCGCGTCTGACGGCTACCACCTTAGCCTTGTTGATCCATCGGACCTGCGTTCTGTGCATTTGATTTGGGATGGCCCAGTTGTCCGCGACAACCCCACGGGCGGCGCCGTGGTGTGGCTTGTCGAAGGAGAATGGCATCTTGTTGGTGCGTTGCTTCTCGCCTGGCCCAGAGACCTGAGAATAGCAAAACGCGGATGAAAGCGCGCTTTTGCCGGTGAAGATCGACTTTTTCGATGGCGCACCCGATGAAGCGTAGACGAGAGCGTCGCGAAGAGGCCAGCCACCCGACTGAGCAGCAAACGCTTTCTGCAATTCGGGAATCGGGACGTCGCGCCCGTCCACTGCGACAATGCGTCAACAGGAACGATCAAATGACAGAAGAAAATAAAACAGTCGTGGCGAGGTGGTTTAAGGAGTTTTGGGGCAATCCTTGGAACCCAAGAATAGTAAACGAGCTGGCCACAGCCGACATATGTCTTCACTACCCAATGCATGAGCCGAAGAGAGGTCGCGCATCTGTCACAAAATTTATGACGGATTTCCGCGAAGCGTTTCCCGATCTCAATTTTGAAGGTGTCGGCAATCTCATCGCCGAAGGCAATTACGTCGTGGGACGATGGGAAGGTGGCGGTACGCACACAGGACCGGCCTTCTGCGATTTCCGTATGGGCTCGATCCCGGCAGCTTCAGGCCGAAAGATGAAGTTCGCAGGGACGTCAGTTCTTCGGGTCGAGCAGGGGCGTATCGCCGAAGAGTTAGGACAGGAAGATGCGCTGACGGCAATGCTCCAGCTCGGTCTAATCCGTGCACCCGAACCAGAAGCGGCCGCGGCAAGGCCCGGTGGTCCGCTGCCGCCGGGGTGGAACAACATGTCGGGCTTTCCAAAGGACGCCCGCTGATTCTTCACCTTGCGAGCGAGCAATGGCAGCTTGGGGTTAGCGTTGGTTCGAGGGGTATTCCGCTTTTGGCACCTTTGAGACATGCCGACCGGCACTGCGAACGTCTGTTAATCGTGGTATGTAAGTGGTCGATGCGTCGCCAAAACGAGCGCGTCGGGGATCTGCGCGTTCAACAGGATCGGCGCGAGGATCGGCGCCAGCGCCGGGCCTCCTCCGACTACCGACGCGCCCGAGATCAGGCACGAATTTGAACAACAGCCCGGATACGAGCGCTGCGATGATGGTCGCCGGGCGCGTGACGATTCTCTGGACTCGACGCAGCACTTCTATTTTGTCCCGGCCACTGACTGCGCAAGCGCCTCCTTGCACTGGTCTTTGACGTTGCCAATACTTTTCAGGATGCAACTTCGTTCCTTGCCCGGGCAACTTTCCTTTAGATCAATCGTGCAGGCTTTGCTGATCTCGGCGACCCGCGCAAGCCTTGCCTTGCAGGCGTCGGAAAATTCTGCTTCGTGTGTTTTCACGCAGTCTTTAATGCGGCCCCCGCCGGGTTTAACTTCAGCACATTTTGCCTTGATGTCGGCCGCACAGACGCCAACTGACCGTGCCATCGCGACCGGCGGGGAGAGAAGTACTACGGCACCAATTACCATGAGAACTCTTCATCATAGGTCATTCTCCCAGAAGAAAAAAATGCGAATGTGTCCTCATTCACTTGGCCAGCGTGAGATGTGCCCAGACCAACCCGCTCCGTATCGTCGACGATAAAACGAGACACTCGATTGATATATGTCAAAGGAGGCGCCTCAAATGCAAAGTGCCGCTCGACAAGTGAGCCTCTTGAAAATCTGGATTTGACTCGCGACGCACGAGCTGCGCCCAGGGCGCTGCCATCCTTTGGATGTATCCGACTTCTGTAGTTGGCACGTTTGAGACATGAAGACCGACACTGTGAACGTCATCGCCAGCGGATCAAAACGGTGCCGTTACCCAAGGCTGGCACATATGCTCAGCTCCACGTAGCAGCTTCATGGTTGAATGATCTTGTCGCGAACAGCGATCATCACAGCTTGGGTGCGGGTCACTGCACCAAGCTTTCGACCAAGATGCTTGATATGTTCTTTGACTGTTCGGCTGCTGATGTGAAGCGCTTCGCCAATCTCCCACGTTGACTTGCCGTTGGCGACCAATGTCAAGATTTCCCGTTCACGCGGCGAACGCCGCGGCGCCGGCCGCTCATACGATGGCGTGAGACGGATGACCAAAGACAGCGGGCAATCGGAAGGCCAATAGCCGGCGTTCCCTGCGGCGCCGAGAGGCAACAGCCTTACAGTTGCAGCCGCAACGATGCCTGATCTCAGATCAGCAAGCCGCTGAGGACGCTGGCCGGATAACTGCGAAGATAGCGTCGGTCCGTATGCGTCGTTTTAACCTGTGCGCCGACTACTTCCGGTCTACC
>CAWGJM010000037.1:0-444745 GCA_963822795.1 uncultured Alphaproteobacteria bacterium | reverse complement strand
TGAGGAGCAAGCGATGATATGAATCTATCAACCGTTTCCAGCCGAGGTCTGCGAGAGGAATAAGAAGAGATGGAGGATCGGTCTTCCCGGCGCATGCGAACACCGGTGACCCAAATGGTCCAATCGAGGCCTGTCCGGTAATGAGAACGCACGCGCGCTGATATCCATGATGGTCCGGAGCAAAACAGCTCCAACTAGAGACCGGATACATTGATGCAAGACCGCTTACCACCAGATCGACGAAAATCTCTTGCAACGCGCGGCCGGACCATACATTGGGTCAAATTGCGAAATACTCCGTGCGAGCAGATGTTTTCCGCTTCGCCTCCAAACTCAGACATTCCTTATGCGGTTCGACACTTCGGGTTTGTGCCATGAACAGACATGGTCATCCGAACTCGGCTGATTGCTTCGGCCGGGTAACGTTCCCGAGTCTCAGGCAACGGATACTGACCTTAGACTGGTGACGCGATGGCCTCGTCCTTTAGGGGCGAACCGAGCTATTGTACTGACGACAGGTGTACAACCTGGCGCCCGCCATTCATCGCCTTAAGACTGTTCACGTACTCTTCAGGACGCTGCCAGCGGTAAGGAACTTTCAATCCCATAAAACTTGCGATGCTGCCGATAAACGAAGTGCAATTGGATATTTCGGCATTCCAGACCGGTGAACTCGCCTGCAATTTTTTGATGTATGCGAAGACCCTCTTTGCGTCCGGCTCGTTCAAGTAAACGCGGTAATGAGCGGTCAAGTACTCCGGATCAAGATCGCCATAGCTTGCCCCGGTCTCGGACGGCACCCACGTCAAATAACCAACTACATAAGCCAGGGTATCTCCCGCAGGGGTAAGGCCCGCGACTTCAACTTGTCGCTCGCTTGTCTTCCCGTACCAGACGAAAACGTGGCCCCAGCTCGCCGCCGTTCTGGCTCTGAAATCAACGTAGTACGGGCCCTTCGCCGATCCCGGCTTCCAAGTCGACTGTGGCGCCGGTTTCGATTCAACGGGCGCCTCACTGGAAACAAGCGCATTCGCGTCGACAACGCGCTTCTGGAACTCCCGTATCAGCGAAACGAAACGTTCCGAAACGGCCCCAGTGTCAGTCTCGTTTGCAGAAGCCGATTGGATTTCGCACTGGAGCAAAACCGCGAGTGTGAATCCCGCAAGCAAGCAAAGCCCCGATCTCTTTGGCCTATTTCCCACGCTTCGCCCTTCCGTCGATAATAAAGTCAGTTTAGCGAGACCTGAGTCGAAACCGCCTGTTAGTATCGCGACACGACGGGTGCCTTGCCGATTGGGGTCTTCCCGATGGGGGTCTTGCCAATCGGCATCTTGCCGAGTGGAGCCTCCTGATAGACGGGCTGTCTGCGCGGGAGGTCGGCAGCGCCAGCGGCAGTCACCACGGCAAGCATTGCGCCCGCTACAATCACAATTTTCATCACGGTATTCCCCCCAAAGTCAGAAGAAACCAAGCAGTAACCGGCCAAGCATTTCCTCTCAGAATACGTCTACAGTGCGGCAGTTAGGACGCGTTCGAGGAATGGGCTTACAGTGCGGCAGATACGACACATGGGAACTCAACTCCTATTGGGTCAATGAAGCGAGCGCCGAACGCCGTTGTCGCGCCAATCCATCCGAAATTGACGACCGGCTTGCGCGGTCTGCTAAGGGTCAATCTCGTCATTCTGGGTTGCGCCCACAACTTCAGGTCTACCTCGATGAACGGATATCGTCAGACCGTCCCGGCATGTCGGGTTGGTGCCAAAGGCCGGCCCTCGCTTTCTCTTCTGGGTGATGAGAGGTAAGCTCAATTTGCGATAAGCTGGCACGTGGTGGAGCAGCTTGTCTGCATCGGGAAGCTCCGGACGGTGGTTTGCGGGAGACTCTTCGGATGAACTTCGATTTGTACAGGGGACCGATGCCATCAGCGATCCCGCGGGCGTCACGCCGCTCTATTCGACGGTTTGCCGCGCGACGCCGGCGCGCTTGCGGAGACTGTGCAGGGTCTGCTGAGCCATCAGCACATTGCCCCTGCCTATGGGGTGACGCTCAACCGCGACCAGCAAGCTCAGTCACATGTTCGCGCTGTCGAGAAGATTTTAGGCCAGCCGCTCTCTACAGCGCGAGCTACAACCGAGCGGCAGGTCGGTGTCTGCAGGCACTTCACGCTTCTTCACGTGGCGATGCTACGCACGCAGGGCATTCCGGCACGCGCCCGCTGCGGCTTCGGCGCCTATTTCGAAAGGGGTAAATACCTCGACCATTGGGTAACTGAATACTGGAACGAAGAAAAGAAATGTTGGGTATTGTTCGTTTCACGGATCGACAATCGCCAACGCGAACTCTTCTCCCTCCCCGTTGCTGGATATAACTACAACAGTGGTTGGATCTCCTTCTGTTGGCGGGACTTGCACCCGCTAGAATGGCAGCTAGCTTCGCTGCACGGTCAATTGCGTCGCTTTGACCGCGCGCTGCTCACTTCCGGTCTTTCACGATAAACGCACATTTTCGGAGCCCGTCGGCATGTCTCAAACGTGCCAACTTTCGGACTCGCGACTTGATATTTTCTCGCTATGCTCTCAAACATGAAACTCGTTTTTCTCCACGGTTCGCCTGCGGTCGGCAAGCTGACAGTCGCAAAAGCGCTGCTTTCAATGGTATCGGGGCGGTTGTTTGACAATCACGCGGCAATCGATTTAGCGCGTACGGTCTTCGACTTTGGCGCTCCGGGATTCTGGGAACTGGTACATAGCGTCAGGTGCGCGGCCATTGACGCAGCCGCAGAGCACGGCGTTTCGATTGTCGTCACAACCTTCTGCTACGCCGAGCCAGACGACCTTGCGCAGTACCAAGAATTCGAAGAAATCATGCAGCGACACAACGGTGAATTGCTTCCGGTGTTCCTGCATTGCTCTAGGGAAGAGGCGGCACGCAGAGTTGGCAATCCAGATCGAGTTGAACGACGCAAAATAACCTCTCAGGAAGGCCTTTTCAGAGATCTCGACAACTTTAGATTTCCGCCGGTCCCACGATCTGACTGTCTCAAGCTGGATACCGAGGTAATGTCGGCGGACTTGAATGCGCAGGAAATCGTCCGCCGCTTTGGCCTTGGCGCTATGCAGAACTCCTAAGCTTTGTACCTAGACAAAATCAGCGCCATGTCCGATGCGGGTCAATCGCACCGTTTTGGCCTTCTGCCAGGCACATCCGGTCTTCTCTTATGAACGGACATCGTCAGGCCGCCCCGGCAGGTCCGGTGCTAGCGAATGCTGTTCGGACTCCGGATGCGGGACCGCGCAGACGTGCCATCGGAATTGACCGCCCGCCGGCCGCTCGACATACTTCCCGTGAAGACGAGCCCACGAGACTCGCCAACTCCGGGAGAAGAAAATGAACAACATATTGGCCGTCCTCGCGGGGACGTTGATGTCTGCCGCGTGGCTCATACCGGGCGCCCTATCCCAGACGGCCTGCGTCACCCAGAACATGGCCGTTCCCGTCGGCGCCAACACGAGCGACAAGGCGGCGCCTTTCTTCATCGACACGACGGGCCTCGATTTCAAAACAGCGCCGCCCACGCGCGACCCGTCGAACCCGAACTATCCGCGCGCGACGGAGCTGCCCGACGGCACACTGCCGCCGTCCGGCACCGAAGGGAACTTCATCATCGGTCCGACCCACGCACCCGCCCCCGAGACCGCCGCCAAGGAGGACGTGCCGCGCGGCACGATCACGTCTTTCACCCTGTCGTCGAAGGACAGCCTGATCTATAACCCCGGCCTGATCCGCGACGATCCGGCGGGCTGCAACAACGGCTCGATCATGGTGGCGATGACGGCGCCGGGCGACAAGTCAAACATGATCGTCACCACCAGCCATCCCGGGACCTGGACGCGCACGATCGACGTCTATGTGCCGGCGCAATATGTGCGCGGCACGGAGGCGCCATTCATCGTGATCGGCGACGGCGGCTCGACCGCCTACAAGGACCTCGCCACCACCCTCGACAACCTGATCGCGCAGCGCCGCGTGCCGCCGATGATTGCCATCCAGATCGGCAACGGCGGCCAAGACGCCCAGGGCAGCGAGCGCGGCCGCGAATACGACACGGTGTCGGGCACCTACACCCAATTCGTCGAACGCGAGGTGCTTCCGCTTGTCGAGCAGCACGTCGACGCCAAGCTTACGAAGAACCCCGACGGCCGCGCGACCATGGGCCTGAGCTCGAGCGGCGCTGCGGCCTTCACCATGGCGTGGTTCTATCCCGATCTCTATCGCCGGGTCCTGGCCTTTTCGCCGACGATGGTGAACCAGCAATGGCCGCACGATCCCTCGCTGCGCGGCGGCGCCTGGGAATATCACAGCTCGTGGGCGGGCCCGGCCAGTCCCAACCTCAACATCAAGGCGGGCGTGCTCTCGGCCTCAGAACCGCCCGGCGCGCCGCTGATTCTCAGCGCGCCCACCAAGCCGATCCGCTTCTGGTTCGTAGTCGGCGACCAGGACCTCTTCTATCCCAACCCGGTCCTTCCCGACGGCATGCACGACTGGACCTTGTCGAGCGAGCTCATGGCGAAGGTGCTGGCCGACAAAGGCTACCACTACCAGTTCCTGTTCGCGCGCAACGCTAAGCACGTCGACCGCCCGACCATTGCGCAAACCCTGCCGGCGGCGCTGGAATGGTTGTGGAAGGGCTATCCGATTCCTTAAGTGAAATCTTCGAGGATGCGGTATTCACGTCGCCCAAGTGGCAGCTTTTGTCTGCTCGGCGTCAATCTCATCACTTTGATCGTGGGCCGGCCCCTTCCGGTGGACATCGTCAGAGCGCCCCGGCATGTCGGGTTGGTGCCATGGATCGGGATTGGGGGAGCCTCCCGGCTCCGCCCCTCCCACACCAACGTATACGGCGGTTCGAGAGGTTACACTAACGCGCTTCGATCAAAAATTCGACTCGTGTTGGCTGGGCATTGGGGTTCATGCACCACCGAGAGCGATTCGATGTCTTCGCGGTACTTGGCCCGCTCGTCCGACACTCGCGCCTTCTACCCGATTTTTGTCCATCGACTCGCACGTTTGCTGTACGCTTTCTTCAGACCTCGCCTCGCGGCGACAGCCCTTGCGCTGTCGCTAACCCTTCACCTCCATCAGGTTGGGTAGGTCGGGATAGAGATACGGCGCGCGCAACTTTAGGCCAAGGCTTGGCTGTTTCGGCGTTTCCGCGGTACGTGCCCGTTTAGCCTTGTCCATAGTTCACGTTTCCGTACGCCCCCCTTGTCATCCCGGACGGTCGCATTTCGCGAGTCCGGTTGGCGACCATGACTGTCCCTCTGCCGTCTTCCCTGTGTCGCATAGGCTTAAGCGTTCACTCGCATACCCCCACGCAGCCCAGGTTTACTGCACAGTTCGATGGCGGTGTGCCTGCCCACATAGCCCGGTTCTGAGCCCGGTGTGGCGGCACACCCTCCACCCGTCATGACCGAGAGCCCCTTCGCACCCTCCAGGCGTTACCTGTTGGGTAGACGTGTTCCCGCGTCTTAGACCAGTGTTACCCGGTCCTCATCGCCACTACGGGCTCATGCGTCAGACCTAGATTCTCTGTTTCACTCTGCCATAAGCTCTGATCCACAATCCTTGCAGGGTGCTGTGAGCCCCTGCTGCATCTAGGCCTTTGCCGAGTAGGTGAGGATGTTGCCATCCTCACCCCTCACAGAACCGGATGTGCAGATTTCCCGCTTCCGGTTCCTCACGGGAGAGCTTCGCGCACAGCTATCCGCTGCCGTTTCGTGGACAGGTTTGAGAGACCCAAGGTTCTCTCCCATGTAGCCCGTCAGCGGTTCTCTCCTCGCGACGCCCCCTTTCCTCGATCGGGTCCCGGCGAGACCAGTTCCCCGACGTCGTCAGTACTATGAGGGCGCTACGATTTCCCACTCACGCATCCCCGGTCACTTATTTGTTTCGCTTCCGGGGCCCACGCGATTCCTCCTCGGTTCGTGCTCGCCGTTGCCAGCGCTCCCGGGCGGGTGGAGGTCCCGCCACAGGCCAAGATCCTTGTTCAGCCGGTGATCTCAAATTGCCGGCGCACCTTCGCGTGGACGCGAGTGGGACCTCTCAGGTTCCCAGGCGACCCATCCTGTGCCTCTGCCCCGTTCCAAGACCCCGGCCGGACCGACGCTCCCTCGCCAATAACGGTCGCATCAAGTACTGCCCCTGCTGTCGAGAAAGCAAAGGCTCCAGCGTGTTGATAATATCGAGGCTACAGCGCGGCTTTGGCACCTGCTGTCTACGCTTCAAGAGCGGTGTTGCCACCGCCACATGCAAGACTCGCTTCCGGCTGGCTGGCTAGCCTTTGCCGTGAGGGGGTCGAACCCTCTGGATCGCGATGAAAGGTTTCCGAATCCTACATCTCTTCCCCCTTTCCTGGATTTAGCCTGACGCTACCCGGCGTTATCTCTGCAAATCTTTCCTCGGATGCTTAGACCCCTACCACGGTGGCTGACAGAGTGCGCTTACCCGTTTCTTCCCCTGTCACATCGGCCTTCCCCAAAGTCCTACTGGGTCGGCAGTTCCACGGCGATCCGTTCAACGACTTCTGAACGGGAGGTATTTCGCGGCTGCAGTCATTTGATAATCTTCAGGCCTCCGAGTTTGCTGCCACCCAGGTCGTTCCCACCGCTGAGCATCCGATTTATCGCATGCTCAGGGCGGCCGTGGCGTTTACGTCCGAGCACAGCGCGGTTTGTTACCTCCCCGCGCATCGGATATGCTAGCCGTCCGAGATCGGGCAATTGACGGCACAGGTCTTTCACCTGCTAGATTTGCAGCCTTGCCGGCCGCTACCAGGACTTTCACCTCCAAGCTCCTGAACATACCCAGCACACCACGAGATCGCTGCGCGATAGCCGGCTGCGCGGGTAGCCTACCGCGAGTGCGGTAACCGGAGGCAAGATCGTCAAAACACGTTGAGGCGGTGCCGGCCTGTCTGCGAGCATGGTCGCGGATAGAACGGTCCGCATTCCGCGCCCGAGATGCGGATGGCTACATCTGCATCGTCAAGAATTTGAATGACGGACACCGTGCAATCGGAAAAGCGGAGATCATCTTGACGAGTAGTTTGAAACAGTTTCGGTTGGACAAAATTGAGGGTTGTTGCGGCCTTCAAAATATTGGTTCGTCCTATGATGCTGCAAGGCTGTCGCAAGGCTGATCGCGCAGAAGCTGTCGAACGTGACCGCTTTTGCAACACCTAACTATTTGAAACCACATGGGGAGAGAAACCTATTTTCCCCATTAAGCAATCCTTGTGCCATAACGCCAAAGTTGTGCATGCCTTCGAGGCCAATACACCCTTCCAAAAATTACCCGGCACTCAAATCACGTACCGCGGCTAAATCTCCAAGCGCCCGCGGCAACCGCCGGCGCCCCACTTCCCGCGATTTCGTGCCTTGGCGCTTTTGGACGCCGGCCGCAAGAGCGCGTGGATAGTGTCGTCATCCCGGCGTCCAAAAAACAGCACAGGAGCGGACATGCCGCGTAGTATTGCCAGGGGCGTGACCGATCACTTGGGAATGGTGTTTTTGTAGATAACGCCGTCCTTCATGATGATCAGAAACTTGTTCGCTGGGTCAGCAACGAGGTTTATATTTTCCAAGGGATTGCCGTCGACGACTATAAGATCAGCGAGGGCACCTTGTTCAACGACGCCCAGTTTGCCGGGATTAAGGGTTGCGCAAGCCTGACAAGGCGAGCAGTTCTCCGTTTGCCGAAGTCGCCATGGCGAGTGCTTCGGCCGGCGTGCACCAGCGCATCAGATCCACGATTCCCTGCCCCTGACGCTCGGCTAAAGCGCGAGATGGCGGTTTGCACAAATGATCGAGCATGCGGTCGACGCATCACGGCCTCGGGTCCGGCGCCGCCGTTGGAGCGACGAGGTCAAGGTACTTGCGCGCGGGTTGACATCAATTGGTATTCCCCGACGCGTAAGTGCTGGCCGCAAGCAAACCACGGCTGTCGCTTGCACCGCGCATTTTTTATATGTGCGCACTCATACATTCCAATCCGGAAAATGCATCAAGCCGTCACGCCGCATCGGGAAGCAGAAATAGTAAGCGTTTCTTATCTATTAGGATAAATGAGTTACATTTATTGACTTTTAAGATGGTAACATTAGTACTTTGCCTAGTCTGGGTCTGCGACAAGCCCTGTTGCTGCCGGATGGCATTAGAAACGGGGACCGACAAATAGCTTTTTTCGAAGTCACCGCCACGGCACTGTCTCTTACGCGGTTAACTTGGGGTGAGTCTTTGCAATGCACTGCCACGAATGTCGACCAGAGATAACATAACCGCGAAGACCTTGAGCGGCTGGTTCCCGCGACCGTCGGGCGTTTCGACGGTACCACCTAGTACGTTGCCAAAACGGGCTGCGGCCGTAATTCGGAATAGAAATGGAATTTCAGATGCGCGCTACGAGGTTCAAAGTCGTGCTAGGTGTGATTGGAGCCGACTGCCACGCGGTGGGTAATAAGATCATCATGAGTGTCCTCGCCCCCCAGGGCATCGAGGTCGTAAATCTAGGCGTCATGGTGAGCCAGGATGAGTTCATCGACGCGGCGATTGAAACGGGGGCCGAGGCCATTCTCGTTTCTTCCATCTACGGTCACGGGGAGATCGATTGCCAAGGTTTTCGCGGCCGTTGCATCGAACGCGGTATCGGCGAAATTCTTCTGTACGTTGGCGGCAATCTCGTCATCGGTAAGCGCGAATTTTCCACCGTCGAGGCGCTGTTCAAGGATATGGGCTTCGACCGCGTCTTCAAGCCCAGCGTCGATCTGGTGAAAGTCGCCGACCTGCTGAAATCCGACATCAGAAAAAAGTCTCCGGCCACAACGGTTCAAGCCGAGCGTATCGTGCACCGACTAGCGGGATGACGCTTATTTCCATCGACATCGGGTCGACATGGACCAAAGGCGTTATGTTTGCGTTTTCAGCTCAAGGTCAGCTTGAGCTTGTGGCGCGCACCGCTCATCCAACCACGGTCGACAATCTCTCTCGCGGGTTTGACGCGGTGTTTGAAGCATTGGCGGCGAACGGCGATGCCGATGAACTTTTCTATTCGTCCTCAGCCAAAGGCGGCCTCGCAGTCGCCGCCGTGGGTATCGTACCGGAAATCACGGCGGAGATGGCCCGTATCACCGCTCATTCGGCGGGAGCCAAGCTCACACAGAGTTTTGCCTACGAATTGACAAATGCGGATATTGCCGCCCTTCAAAAGTCCAACCCTGATATCATTTTGCTGGCGGGCGGCTCCGACGGCGGGAATGCCCATTATCCGGTCGAGAATGCTCGAAAACTTGCGCACTCGGCCCTGCCAAGCACAATTGTTTATGCGGGGAACAGCCATGTACGCGATGACGTCCAGCAAATCCTGGCCGGATCCGATCTGATCTGCGTCGACAACCTGTTGCCCACCCTGGATTGTCCAAATCCTGAACCTGCCCGAAAAGCTATCCGGGAAGTCTTTCTCAGCAAGATTACGGCGGGCAAAGGGCTCGATGAAATCGTTCGCGCAACAGGCCGTGAGCCTAGCCCCACGCCTTATGCACTCTACGAATACTGCAAATATATTGGCAAATTTGCTCCCGAGTTCGGGGAATTCCTGCTCATCGACATGGGCGGGGCGACGACGGACGTTTATTCATTTCATGAAGAGATAAACATTCCGGGTACAGTTCGCCGCGGTTTGCCTGAGCCCAGGATAAAACGCACGGTTGAAGGGGATCTCGGGATGCGCGTTTCCGCGCGCGCTGCCGCTGAAGCTCTGCGCGCTCTTGCACCTTCCGACGATCCTGCAGATGCCGAATTCGACCGATATGTCTCCAAGGTAACCACGGCACCTGAAACCCTGCCGAACAATCCCGAGGAAATGCACTACGACAGCCTACTGGCGCAAGCGAACATTGCGACATCGTTGATGCGTCACGCGGGCCGAGCCCACGAGGTTTGCACGGCCGATGGCTTGGTGACGATGCAGACGGGCCGCGACCTGACGCGCGTTTCCCAAATCATCGGAACCGGCGGGTATCTCGCAAACACCCCCGGTTTCAACCCCTCCGGCGGCATTTCCCGCCTCGGAGCCGATGCGCACGGCAAACGCATATTGGCGCCACGGGGCGGGCAATATCGTCGCGACCCCGATTACCTGTTTCCGCTTCTGGCCAATATCGCAAAAGGTCATCCGGCGGCGGCGGTTCAAAAAGGTCTGCAATCGCTCACGGCCGGTTCATAGAAACGCGCAAGCCAGCTCACAGGTCTTTTTCTGGAAATGACAAAATATCTCGCTATCGAAAACAAGAAGCTCGACAGCTCCGTCTATGAAATGGAGCGTGAAGAGGTGTTGCAGACCTGGCATACGGGCCGCGGCGTCGATTTTAAAAAAGGCATCCTCCGTCATCAGAATATGGCGGATGCGAAAAAGTTTTCAGTTGCGCTCGCCAATGCCGAGACTCAAGGGCAAACCATTTTGCAGCCCCGCGCCGGAGTGGCGCTGCTTCGCGAACATATCCAGCTTTTAAGCGACCTATCACCATATTGCGATGTACTGCCCACCACGGTCGACGCCTACACGCGGCATAACCGCTACGAAGAGGCTCAAAAAGGAATTGAAAAATCCCGCGCTGCGGGCACCTCGCTGCTTAACGGCTTTCCTCCTGTCAATCATGGGGTCGATGGCTGCGAACGCCTCATCGACAGCCTCAGCAAACCGGTGCAGGTCCGTCATGGCACTCCGGACGCACGCCTCATGGCCGAGATCACTCTGGCTGCGGGATTCTCCAGTTTCGAAGGCGGCGGCATATCCTATAACATTCCCTACGCGAAAAACGTGCCGCTCGCGCAATCTATCCGCCATTGGCAATATTGCGACCGGCTCGTGGGACTCTATGAAGAGGAAGGCATCCGTATCAATCGCGAGCCTTTCGGCCCGCTGACAGGTACACTGGTTCCACCCTTCATCTCGCATGCCGTGGCACTGATCGAAGGTCTGCTCGCTTTACAGCAAGGCGTTAAATGCATCACGCTCGGTTATGGACAGGCAGGCAATCTGGCGCAAGATATCGCCGCAATCCGATCTCTTCGCAAACTCGCGCATCATTACTTCGCCGGGTTCGGCCACGACGATTATGTGCTCTCCACGGTCTTCCACCAATGGATGGGCGGCTTTCCGGAAAACGAAGCGCAAGCCTATTCCGTTATCGCGTTGGGCGCCGCCGCCGCCAAATTTGCAGGCGCAACCAAGATCATTGTGAAGACCCCCCACGAGGCAAGCGGTGTTCCGACTATGGAAGCGAACCGCGCCGGGCTTCAAGCCACACGACAGATGATCAATATGATCGGCGATCAGAAGCCGCTCGATACCCGCGAGATCGATCAAGAAGTCGATATAATCGAACGCGAAGTCCATGCCGTTATGCAGAGGGTAATTTTCCTTGGCGGCGGAGATATCGGGCGCGGCGCAGTGCTCGCCTTTGAATCGGGTGTGATGGATGTCCCCTTCGCGCCGGCGAAAATAAACGCAGGACGCATGACGCCAGTGCGCGACAATCACGGCGCAATCCGCGTCTTCGATCACGGCAGTATCCCCCTCCCCGAAGATATCCTGACATTTCATCGCGAGAAAATTGCCGAACGCGCAGCCGTGGAAGGCAGGGATGCGTCATTCGAAATGGTTGTGGACGACGTTAGAGCGATCTCTTCGAGCAATTTGATCGGCCGCCCCGCTTAGACGAAATCCGAGAAAAAACCTAAATCCCTCTCCTTCGTCTCGCCGAAATCATCGCGCTCGCGGGCGATCCGGTTGGCCGGAACTCAATCTTGGAAACGTTCACATGAAAATTACCAATGTACAATTCACTCCGGGCTTCTCATCGTTTTTTTTCGACGATCAAGCAGCCATCAAAAGCGGAGCGGCTCAGGATGGGTTCACCTATGCCGGCGCCCCCGTTACGCCTGGTTTCGAAACGATCCGTCAGCCAGGCGAGTGCATTTCAGTACTTTTGCAGCTTGAAAACGGCCAATGGGCGGAAGGCGATTGCGCCGCCGTGCAGTATTCCGGGGCCGGTGGCCGCGACCCTCTGTTCTCCGCGGCACGTTATATCCCGCGGATGAAAGATATTCTGCGTCCGCTTTTGCTGGGCCGCGACGTGAGCAAGTTCACTGATAACGCTCGTTTTTTTGACGCTCTCGAAGGCGATGGAGGTCAACTCCACACGGCCATCCGCTATGGATTGTCTCAAGCCTTGTTGGATGCGACGGCAAAGGAGTCGGGACGGCTCAAAGTGGAAGTCGTTTGCGATGAATATAATCTTCCCATCGACCTATCGCCGCTCAAGCTGTTCGGCCAGAGTGGCGATGATCGTTATGGCGCCGTTGATAAAATGGTGATGAAGCGCGTCGATGCGCTGCCGCACGGCCTGATCAATAACGTGCCAGTAAAGCTAGGCGAGACCGGCGGTAAGCTCCAGGAATACGTAACCTGGCTGGTCCGGCGAATTCAAACATTGGGAAGCGGCGACAGCTATAGGCCGGCGTTGCATATCGACGTCTACGGCACGATTGGAATGATCTTCGATAACGCCCCCGACAAGATCGCGGATTATCTTGCGACCCTTGAAGATAGGGCGGCGCCATTTTCGCTTTATATCGAGGGGCCGGTCGATATGGGAAATCGTCCCGATCAGATCAAGGTGTTGGGCGCTATCCGCGACGCGCTTCGCGTGCGCGGCAGCCAGGTCAAGATCGTTGCAGATGAGTGGTGCAACACCTATTCCGACATCGTAGAATTTGTCGATGCAGGCTGTTGCCATATGGTGCAGATCAAAACCCCGGATTTGGGAAGCATCCACAACACGATTGAAGCCGTGCTTTATTGTCATTCGCGTGACGTAGAAGCCTATCAGGGCGGCACATGCAATGAGACCGATATCTCAGCGCGCGCCTGCCTTCACATTGCACAGGCAACCCGGCCGCAACGATTGCTTGTCAAGCCTGGCATGGGATTTGATGAGGGCCTTACCATCACCGTCAACGAAATGCGCCGCAACCTATCGATTCTCGAGGCAAGGCCGCTATCGCGACGTGACGGTCGCGTTCCGCGGACTGGCGCCACTTAGACGCGATGCGCAAAGAGTTTTTCCAAAGAAGCCTATGATGGGCGAGCTTGACGGGTAGACGACCGACTTGCCTGTTGTCTCACCTGCAGCGCTTCTGACTCTTCGCCAAAGAAGCGACGAATAAAGCCTGGCCCCTCATCCCGCAAAAAAGCTTTGAAGCTTTCCGCCGCGGGGCTGAGACGCTTGGCCTTCATGTGCAGAACGAACCAGTCGCGCATCGCCGGCATTCCCTCGGCGATCAAGATCGCAAGCTTTCCAGTCTGCCGCTCCAGCGCCACGGTATGGGCTGAAATAAAGGCCAAGCCCATGCCGGCCATGACGGCCTGTTTGATATTTTCATTGCTGTCCATCACCTGAGCTCTCGGCAGTGGAAGATTTTCACTCAAGAAATAATGATCATGCACCATGCGGGTGCCCGAGCCTTCCTCGCGTAGCAGAAACGGGTGTTTCGTCAGTTCCTTCCTTGAAATCCAGCTCAGCTTGTTCAAGGGGTGATCGGGATGACCGATAAGCACATAGGGATGTTTGGCAAACGGCGTTGCATCTACCTCAATCCGCTGAGGGGGCCGCCCCATAAGCGCTATATCGATATGATGCGTTTCAAGCTTCTCTATTACGCCGCTGCGGTTGGCGATGGTTGTTTCAAAGACGATCTCGGGGTGCAAACGGCTAAATGCTTGCAAAAGATGCGGACCGAAGTTGCGTGACGTGGTGACCATGGCCACCCGCACAAGACCGTCCAGCCTACCTTGGAGCGCATCAATAACGCCGCAAGCCTCACGAAGCGATTCGGTCATCCGCTCCGCAAAGGGAATGAGCGCCGTCGCGGCGGGCGTCAACTGGATCGATCTTCCATCCTTGTCAAACATCGGCGCGCCGAGAGTCTCCGATAAGCGGCTCATCTGCATCGAGACCGCGGGTGGCGTAAGTTGAAGCTGAGCGGCAGCACGGAAAAAACTGCGATGCTCAACCACGGCCAGAAAAATCTGGATCTGGCGAAGCGTCACTTTATCGAAAATGTCGGACATCAACCACCCGCGTAATTTATTGATGTTAGGTCGTTATATCAAAGAAGTCATTCCCTTTGTGGTCTACATACGGGCACACTTGTGACCCACTTTCCCTAAGCTGTTGCACCGGCCATTAAGACTCCCTGGCGATCGGCGCTGTCGAGCTGCGAGAGATAACGAGCGATACTCTCGTCAACCTGCGATACCCGTCGCTGCATCTTGGCCTGGTCGCCGGATGGCAGGCCAGCCTTCCGGTCGCCTCCGGCTCAACACCGCCAAAGCCCAGGTTGCCCAGATCAAGCTCATCGACAAAAACATCGACCGCTCGGACCGGATTAGACGATCTAACATAACATGTTGAAACATGAGTCGCAGTGTCTCTATTCACGAGACCCACCGAAAACAGTTTGGGAGGCCGTCGAGGATTACCGATAGAATGAGACTCGATCCCGCCCCGACTGGGAACCAAAAGTCGCGTGAGTAACGCTGTGAGTACGGTTTCGGAGGGCTCCTAGAAAGACTTATTTCACAGCGTTGTTCGAAATTGTTCGATTCTGGCCGGGGCAACGGCTAAAGCAGCTAAGACAACCACAACACACATCCCAGACGCTAAGCGCTTAGAACAACGGGTACAGCCATTATGGTAGCTCACCCACGGGTTTCATCGCTCACGTCCCAACGGTCTGCGAGGTGGGTGCCCGCACCGCGTGATTGATAAGGGCTTTGCCATTTGCTTGTCAGTCAAGCCAACGGATGCAGGATCTGGCTCCGCCCGTGACTATCCCAGCAGCCCGTTAGCCGAGGCCAGTGATGTGGCGCCTATCGGGTCACAAGAGCCTGTCGTAGGTCGGCTCAAATTTGGTCTCCTTTGGATCGCGAGCCGACGCGTCCATCTGTCGACCGGCTCTGTGGCTACAGTAGGGGTTAGCGGCTGTGCCGAGCTACGTAGCAACGAGGCGATGGGCAGTCGGTGGGATAGCACTGTTGACCGGCGGCTGCGGATAATACTGCGTATCCCGTTGCACGGATTGAGCGGCGTCGGTTCCCAGGACAAGTCCGATCAGCTTCAGCGACTCGTCCAGCCCCGAAGAGATTCCGCCACCCGTCAACCGGTTGCGGTCGAGGCAAAAGCGTGGATGGCCGCTGGTGACTTCACCTAGGGGAAACGCTCCTCAAAGCAGGGCAGGAACGCCCAATGCGTCGTCGGCTCATAGTCGTCGAGCAGGCCCGCGGCAGCCAGCAGCATCGCGCCCTCGCGAACCGAAGCGACGTATTTGGCTTGCTGGCTCTGCCGGATCAGAAAATCGAGATAAGTGTGACGCGGATTTGCCCGTCAGCCGCGCAAGCACATCCGGGTCGCCGCTGGGTACCCACAGGACGTCATAGGCCCCCGCATCCGCGAAAGTTTTTTAGAACTTCGAAGTAAAAACCCTTGCGGAACCTGAAGAGACCGCGGGCGCGACAATCTCGATGTCGAGCCCGGCCAGGCAAACATTTCAGGTGGGCCGAGCTTTTGTAGTATTCGCGCATGCCGTCTTCCGATCCGGAACAGGACGTCGCGCCGACGTCTCACCGCAAGATCATCCACATCGACATGGACGCCTTCTACGCGCCGGTCGAGCAGCGGGATAATCCCGACCTGCGCGGCAAGCTGGTCCCCGTCGGCGGCTCGCGGGAACGCGGCGTCGTTGCCGCCGCGAGCCAAGAAGCCCGCCGGTTCGGGGTCCGCTCGGCGATGCCGTCGGTCACCGCGCGGCGCCAGTGTCCGGACTTGATCTTCGTGAAACCGCGCTTCGAGATCTACAAGGCCGTCAGCCGGCAGATCCGCGAGATCTTCGCCGAGCACACCGCGATCATCGAGCCGCTGTCACTCGACGAGGCCTATCTCGACGTCACCGAGAACATCCAAGGCATTCCGCTGGCGCGCGATATCGCGTTGTGGATCCGGGAGAAGATCAAGGCCGAGACCGGCCTCAACGCCTCGGCGAGCATCAGCTACAACAAGTTCCTGGCCAAACTCGCCTCCGATTACCGAAAGCCCAACGGACAGTATGTGATCGCTCCGGACATGGGTCCCGCCTTCGTGGAGGCGCTGCCCGTCGGCAAATTCCACCGATTGGCCATGTGGTTCCGTCAGGCATCGCCTTCGGGCCCGTGACCGCGGAAGAAATACACAGCTTCTCAACAAGTGATGATGCCACGTGCAGGATGAGGATCTCAAGCTGATCCGTCAGATCGTCGCTAGCGGCGGACGCAAATACACGGCTGGAAATATTGATCGCAGCAAGTACGACCGCTTGGTCGATATGGGTTGGCTGATGCCATTCGAGACAAACGTCAGCGATGTAGAGTATCAGGCCACAGAAACCGGGCAGCGGCCGTGGCAAACGGCCGATGATTAGGCCGATCCGCCGCGTGGTCGAGCTCGGGCTGAAGAAGAAATGAAAGGTCCCGCAATGGCCAGCGACGTAGACAAGGCGATCCAGGAGAACTTGAAGTTCACGTTGGAGCTTGCGGACAAGATTCTGCTATCCGCAGGCAAAGACCCAAATGATGCATTCATCAAGGCGATCGGGACACTCGCTCAGGTCATCTACATAATTACTCCCGACGACCAAAGAGAGCAAACCCTGAACGACACGATGCGTTCGTTGAAACGTATTTAGAGTTGTTGGACGCGGTTGCCGGCCCTAGCTCGCCTACCATCCAGCCTTCGCGTTGATGACACAGCGCCGCGCGGCAGCGGCGCCCAAGCGCAATTGCTGGGGCCGTTTCGTGAGATCAGCTTTCGATGTCGTCGGTTGCCGACTGCCCGTCCGGCCGAATACGCGCGGCATTCTGTACGGTGTCAGCGAAGCGTAATCGCGCTAAAAGCCCCCTACGGCATCTTGCCCCACGCCCTTGCATTCGGCCAACTCCGCGATAGGAGGCTGAAAGCCCTGCTCGACATATTGGCTTGCGGGTATCTCAACCTTCTTACCGTCATCGTATCGGACCCACACACTGTCTTGGTGGACCCAACCGTTCTTGATTTTGCAAATGCCTTTTGCTGCCATGCGTCCATATAGCGCTGGGGGGACCGTTGGGGTCACGACCGGCCATTGTGGAGGGCCGAGGCCGCCACTCGAATGCTACCAGTAGTTTTGCAAACCTGTGATGACAATCACGTCATCGAGGCCGCAAGGCTGAACCTTTCGGCGATCACCTAAACCTACTGATATTCGGGCCTGCATGCCCATCCCCAACTTCCGGCCGCTGGCGGGTATCTGCTGGCGGCCTTCCTTTAGAGGTCGCTGGGTCCCGCGCGGTACGGCCGACAGTGCGCGTTCAGACTCTCCGGTTGGCCGAAGCGGCCGCGTACGGGAAGACGCATCCCCGGCCCCGCAGCAAGTACGCCCATGCACCGAAGGCCCAACACCCAGCGGCTTCACTCCCAACCGGGTTCGGCGCAATCATGGTCCATGCCCATCCTAACCCGCCGCGCGATCCTGAGGCCCATCAAGAGAGGTGGCTGATCTATTGCGGCGACGTTCACGCCGGCACGATCATCCGCAGCATCGGCAATCCCAACGCTGTGCCGCGGTGGCAATGGCGTTGCGGCTTCTATCCGGGATCGGGGCCGAGCGAATGCACCGTCGGCACGGCGGCCAGCTTTGAGGCGGCGCGATCGGCATTCGAGGCAACCTGGCGCGTGTTCCTAGCGAAGCGCACCGAGGCAGATTTTCAGAAATCGCGAGACGACTGGGATTGGACCGCGCAGAAATATCGGCGCTTCGATCGGGGCGAGCGTATGCCGGCATGCGGCCTACCCCAAGGCGCGAATGTGAATTGACTGGGAACAAGGGGCTTGTCTCTTTGCGATCTGAAAATCCGGCCGAGGCCGGAACGGAGGACAATCCGCAAGGAGGTTCTGATGCGTATTCGGGCCTTGGCTATTTTTGCGATCGGGACGATCTCAGCAGGGCCAGCGGCGGCCCAGACGTGCGATCCAGCGTATCCGGTTTGCCTGCACGTGTACCCAAGCTTGGAAGGCAGCTATTACGAATGCGCCTATACGTCGCTGCCTCAGTGCAACGCGTCGGCTTCGGGCCGCGCCGCCCAGTGCGTCATCAATCCCTATTTCGCGGGCGCGGGAGAGCCCGCGAGTTATCGGCGGCATCGCCGCGTCTATTAAAGAATGAACCGTATCGGCCGCTGCTCCACCAGGATTGAATCTGGAAAGGCGCGCACGCCCGCCGATGCGGCGGAGCGGGAATGCCGTGCCCGTCCTGCAATGTGCCCGATGCCGGCAAAGACCCGCTGCCGCCGAAGGGCTTCAGGAGGGACGCGGATAAGAAGGGCTGGCGTCATTGAAGCAGAAAACGAAAGTGCTTCGATGATCCCATTCCCCTGCCCCGGTGGCCGTCTATAGCATTGGCTGGTGGTGGCGCCTGTCTTTGGCTTGAGCGATTTGTTGACGTCAAAACCTCGCAATAGCTGCGACTTAGCGGTTGACCGCTTGCTCTACGCCAATGCGGACCGTGCTGACGAGCAACCCGCAGCGGTCCAACGGCCCGCGACATTTCGCAATTTGGGACGCCACGTCTCGCTAGCGGAGGGTTGTCGGCTTTTTCGTCGTACCAATTCACGATTACCGCTCCCTAAAGGTCAGGCTGCATAAGAGAACGTATAGGGAACCAAATAGGAAGCCCTAGGTTTAGGTGTATCCACCAGTGGAACACGCAATCGCGCGCGCTATAACCAAACGCTCGCCCCCGATGGGCTGCGGCCCGTACTGCGTTTGCTGACAAACACGTCGATAAAAGGAGAGACCTTGGTTGGGTCGGGGCCTGCGCCGCCAGAGAGCAGCTATTCAGGAACGAAGCCCGTTCTCGCATCTTAATAGGCATGCAGTGGATAGAAGCCCTAATCAACATTTCAGCGCTCGCCGGATTCATCGGCGTTGCGAATGCGTGGCCAGAAAATCATCAGAATCATTGACGAGGTTCCGACATCGGCGGCTACATCGCTCGGAATACTGATTGAGGCGCTTGTTGGAAAAACCACTTCAACCGTTCTGACTGTCCTGTTACGTTCTCTGAAAACCTCCCGGGGGCCAGTGTTTTTCGGTGCCGCCAGCATTGGGGCCAACGGGCCGCCTACCGTTGCGGCACTTCGATCGACCGGACCCTATCGGCAGGACCAAATTTAAAGCTCCGTTCACCAATCTGGATGACTGGAGGATTCTGGCGAAGTGCCCAAGATGCGTTTGGCCACCTAAGACCCTCGCATCGATCAATAGGTTGGCACCTCACCGCTTCCGGCCCTTT
The DNA here is from genome assembly GCA_963822795.1 of uncultured Alphaproteobacteria bacterium. Classification (GTDB taxonomy): domain Bacteria; phylum Pseudomonadota; class Alphaproteobacteria; order Rhizobiales; family Xanthobacteraceae; genus Bradyrhizobium. The sequence goes on along the minus strand of CAWGJM010000037.1, from coordinate 425,265 downwards.
CCAGGCGAGCCATGGGCCGTCGCAGGCTGGCAGGATACGGCTCCCTTGGTCTTTCGTTTTGTTGCTCGAGCCCATTTTTCCCTTTGGCGCCGCGTGAGGCTTGAATCCCGTTGCGGGAGGCTTCGATGTCTTGCCGCTGCCAGCCTCCGGCTGCCCGTCATCGATGGCGTCCCGAGTTCCGGCGCGGGCGCAGGTTCGGCACCCACAGCGATGTCGAATACGCCGCCGAGTGATTTGATCTTTAGTGCGAAGCGCGCGCGGTCGATGGTCTCGATTTGTTCATAGCTTCCGTTCGACCGATTGATCGTATGCGTCTCTTGATGGATCACCCCGCTGCTGACATAAATCCAATAGGCAAGAATCAGCGCCCCGACGACGGTCGCTACTTTCGGCAGGCTACCTGCCAGCGCCGCCTGACTCTCCGCGATTTGCGAAATAACGCCTTCTCGGTCCTGTTCTCAGGCGCGCGAGAGGAGCTCGAGAGCGGCGGCGAGTAGGAGACGGGGGTCACCTGACAGGGGTCTCTATATCGGCTTGGATCTCGTTTGGATGAGGCAAGGATGCGCCGAGCCACTCAGTATCACTTCTTCGCTCGGGAAATCCGTCCGGGCTGATGCCCAATTCCAGGCAGCTCAATGCCCCGAGAATCCGGTCGCTGCCGGCCAGATGAAAGTCCCGATTTAGAGGCAAAGGGTGCACAGACAAAACAATCGGGGTCTGTGACGCTTTTTCGGGAAACAAACCTGGTGTCTGATCTTGAATGTACCACTTTGAGAAGAGTAGTCTCGCCCGTGTTGGTTCAAGGGTGAGAACATCATGAACCTCGGCGGACTGCGCGTAGTGTGTACGGCCCTGGCTTGCGCAGCGTCAGTTGCCGCCGCGCCGCTCGTGGCAGAACCTCTGGCGCTAAACAGCTATAACGCCGCGATCGGCGAAAGCTCGATTTCCGGCCTTTCGTCGGGGGCCTTCATGGCCGTTCAGTTTGGAACGGCATGGTCTTCTGTCATCAAAGGCGTTGGCGTCGTCGCCGGCGGTCCGTTCTGGTGTGCCGAAGCCGATGCCGACGATTTTATAACCGGCTATTTGGGGCCAATCGGGAGAGCCACAGCCTCATGCATGAAGGGACCGGCGTCGGATCTGAAGATCAGCGATTTCGTTGCAAAGGCAGACGCCAAGGCGACATCCGGCGATATCGATCCCCTTATTGATCTCAAAGAGCAAAAAATCTATCTGTTCCACGGCTACAATGACGCCCTCGTGGCCAAGGCGGTGACCGATGCGGCCGCCGAGTTCTATCGCCACTATCTTGGTGAGGCCAACCGCAGCAACCTCTATTACCAAACGACAGTCGGAGCCGGCCACGCCCTGGTCGTCGCAAACGACGCGCCGACACGGGGCCTCGACGCCTGCAATGCCAACGATAGTCCGTTCATTGATCAGTGCGGTTATGATCAGGCCGGCATCATCCTGCAGCACATCTACGGCGCATTGAACCCACCTAATCGAGGTCAGCTTAAGGGGTCGTTGAAGCGTTTCGATCAATCCATCTACACCAAGCCAGATGAGCCCGAGGCGCTGAGCCTTGGAGATACCGGCTATCTGTTCGTCCCCGAAGATTGCCAGCGCGGCGAGTCATGTCGCATCCATATTGCTTTCCATGGATGCGCGCAGGACATCGGCCACATCGGTCAACGGTTTGTTGAGAATACCGGCTACAATGCCTGGGCCGACACCAACCATCTGATCGTGCTCTATCCGCAAACGAGGTCGAGCTCCCTTCTGCCGTACAATCCGCAAGCCTGCTGGGACTGGTGGAGCTACGTCGATCACGCCGACAGCTACGTGACCAAGTCTGGAGCCCAGATTAGGACTATCAAGACCATGCTGGACACCCTCACGTCGGGAGCAAAACCGACGAGCGTGCCCGTCGGCACGCCGACCGCGGCACCGGCGCCCTCGGTGATCGATACGTCCGACACCGGCGCGGACATCGCTTGGAAGCCGATTGAGGGAGCAACGACGTATCGCGTCTCGCGCGCCGGCCCGGATGGCCAAGTCGCTGTCGCGGGTGAGACCAAGGCATTCAGTTTCGGCGACACAGGCCTTGCAGCCCAATCGACTTATCGCTGGCATGTTTCGGTTGTTGTGAACGGAGTGGAAGGCCCCGCTTCCACTGACGTCACCGCCACCACCCGGCCAACACCGGCACCCTGCAATGCGCCGGGTAGCTGCCCGATCAGCAAGTAGAGACTCTCCCGGGGGTTCGACCAAGCGATAAGCTAGAGCCCCAGTCCGCGCTTGCGACCAAAATTCCAATCGACCTTGCCACGACGCATTGTGACGCCTGAGACCTGCCTTCCGAGATTCTGCTCCAGCGCCGACCGCCAGGGCATGAGTTGGAACCCAACCCGTCGTCGATCATCGCGAACCGACCGGATGTGAGCTTGGTACGTTGAGGATGGACGCCGAGCGACGTGCTCACCCGGAGCTAACAGCCGATAGTCCAGCGCTGTGTCCGCAGAAATTGCGGGCACTGTGAAAGAACTAAACGACTGGGTAACAAACAAATTGCGCCAACCTTCTCTTCAAAGATTCATAAAGCAATACAATCTTGGAATCCGATCGGCGCAACTTGCGATGAAAAGCGGAGATCTAACCCTGGTTGTGACATTGTCCGGCCAGATGCCAATTGCGGAGGCAGATCGACGCTTGTCTAGTTTACTTCTAAACGGTTCAAGGTAGCCGTTGTCCTCAACATGCCGACAAAACTGGTACTCGGCCGGCCTTTGTAACGACATGCATGCTCAAGGGCTAAGCCCCACAGGCTGGCTCACCTGTAATGAGATATAGCGGCTTGCGGTCCCCGGCCTTATGATGCGCGCTCGGTTGTTCAACGCTTCAAAAGTGGCACGATTTCGCCAGGCGGTGTGGGAGGCCTATAACGTACGATCCCCAACTTCAGGGGCTTTTGAAAAGATAAAACTTTATTAGGCCTGACACCCTATCGAGAACGATGCCCCACTGCATCCAGACAAGCGCTCCAAAGCGAGTGATACGCTCGATCCGCGACAGCGCGATTTCCTTCTCACCCGCGGCCTTGCGACCGGCGTGCTCCTCGATATCAGCCGTGGCAAAGAACGAAGGCCGTGCGTGTGGATTACCGAGCACATGGCCAGTATCGGTTGTGAACTCGATAACAAATGATAATTTGTTATTTGAGTTGCCACCACAGCCCGTTAGTTCAATGGGCTAGAAATTGAAGCCAGTCTTAGCTGAGAGCGGCTCCCCTCTCGGTGCGTGGAGGCCGCCAACTGAGGCCGGGTTATTCTTCCTGAGCCGGGCACCATTGATCGGATCAAGGAAGATGGGCCTATCCGGCACCGCCGAAATAATGGTGCGCGTCGAGATAGCAAGGTTTGTACATCGCCTGCAACACCTTGCCGCGCAGGAAGATCATTTGAGGCGTCAATCCGCCGCGCGCAGCGATCCAGCGCCGCACCGGCATCGGATACATCGAATACAGCATCATGGTTGCTTCGCGATCGGTGATAGTGCGACCGTTAGCGCCGAAATCCCAAGCGGCGTGGAAGCCAAGCGTGGCGCGCGAGGTCACGCAGATTTTTTCGTGAGAGACCGCGCCGAGGACGATGGTGCAAGCCGAGGCACAGAGACCGTCAATGATCACGGATTCGCCGGATGAGCGCAGGCCCCGATATTTTTCGACGTAGGCTCCGATCCGACCGCCCCGATCATCTGCAATGCGGACTACCGCATGACTTGTGCCCACACCGGTGAGCAAGAGAATTGCCGCGAGCAAACCCGTCACGAACTTCATGTCCCCACCCTGGTTCGAGCAAACCGATTTGATCGTCTTGCGTGATGCGCGAAACAGCAATAGCCTCCTTTGAGTTCGTGTCTTTGTCTAGGCAACGGCGATCCAAAAAGATTAAATTCACATCGGTCTCGGGCAACTTGAGGAAAGTTCCCTTCGATCCAAGTGTACGCGGTCCCTCACATGAGGTGACGGGGGCCGGGCGGTCGCTATGGCCAACTCCGGACATTGGATCAGTTTATCTTTCAGGGTTATGTAGAGTCTGGCGACGCGCTCGCTTCAGCGAGCGATTGGCTTGGACGGGCGGTAGCGGTCTGGAGCTTTTCTGAAGCAAAGATGCGTCCTTGAGTCAGATTAACATGGAACCACAAGACGACGACCTCCAGAATTTCGAAGCGCATGGTGCCGCGCCGCTGCCGGCCGCGAACGATCAAGGCCATGTGGATCACGACGGCGCTCGTATCTGGTACGCGACATACGGATCCGGCTCTCCCGTGATCTTGCTGCACGGTGGCCTCGGACATAGCGGTAATTGGGGTTATCAGGTTCCAATGCTCGTCGGCGCTGGCCATCGCGCCGTGCTTATCGACAGCCGCGGGCACGGCCGCAGTACACGCGATTTGCGGCCCTTTACCTATGAATTGATGGCATCGGACGTTCTCGCCGTGATGGATGTGTTGCACGTGGAAAAGGCGCCAATTGTAGGCTGGAGCGACGGCGCATGCACCGCTTTGATCCTTGCCCGGCAAGTCCCCGCGCGGGTCGTTGGCGTCTTCTTCTTTGCCTGCAACATGGACCCCAGCGGCACAAAGACCATCGAGCCCGGTCCGATCCTCGGCCGGTGTTTCCGCCGACACGCCAAGGACTATGCCGAACTGTCGGCCACTCCGGATCAATTCAAGGAATTTGCCGCCGCTGTCGGCGTGATGCAGAAGACCGAGCCCAATTATTCTGCGCGCGACCTAGCCGACATCCATGTGCCCGTCGCGATCGCGCAAAGCGAGCATGATGAGTTTATCAAGCCCGAACATGCCGAATATCTGGCCCGGAGCATTCCCATGGCGGAACTGATCTTGCTACCCGGCGTGAGCCATTTCGCTCCACTACAGAGGCCGGAGCAATTCAACAGTGTGATACGTGCTTTCCTTGGGACGGTTCTCGGCTGAGGAGAAAGAGGTCCCGCCGCGTCTGACTTTTCCGCTGATGGGAGTCGCGTAGGATCGAGGCGCGGATCGGGCTTCGAATGATGCCGACGTTTCCTCGATCCCCCCTATCATCCGTACGGCGGGTTTTCCCCAGTACGGCTGGATGGCTGGCTTTCCAAGCGGTGCCTTCCTGGATGATCAGCGGCTTAAGCCTGCTCCCGGCATGCGCCGTCCGACATCCAGTTTGCATCCGCCCTTCGTGCGCCTCGTGGTCTCAACGATTGTCCCGCTCTGTGTCGGGTCGCCAACTCGATTGCGCACCGCCGTGGAGGTCCGCCCCAGGGGCCCTCGCTCAAGTCCGGGTTATAGTGTCCCGAACCGTCATCACTTATTCGGCCCCATCCGTCCCACTCGCGGGCACATCGCGATTTCACCGCATGGCGGCTTATACGCGATGCCTTCGCTGTGCGGGAGCGCCGAAGCGACCCCCGAGTGGTTCCGGGCTTTCGCTACCCATTCCGTCCTGACATGCCGCCCTCTCTGACCCCGGGGAGTTCGATCGTCGTCTCAGTCCAGAACACCGACGTCGACATTGGCCTTCGCCATGGACCAAAGGGCTCGGCACTCCCGATATTCCCGCAATCCGTTTCGCGCGGGGCACGTTTTCGGGGCTACTCTGGTTCGCAACTGTTACGGCCTGTCAGGTTGCTCGCCCCCCAGTACGGACCTGACCGGTCTCCCGGCCAACGGGGGCTTTTACTTCCAGGCTTTCAGCGGGTCGGTCGCCCTCCCCGCTGCTGGATATAACTACAACAGCGTCCGGACTCCTCTGTTGGCGGGACTTTCACCCGCAGGAATGGCAGCTAGCCTCGCTGCACTGGTCCGGCCGTGCTCCTGCCCCGCCAGCAAGCTAAGCTGGCAAGGGGCGCCAAAGACGAGGAGCACGCCATGTCTCAGACACCCAATACCGCGATCGCCGTGCGCTAGCCTGCGAGGCCCGGCACCAGCTCAGCCCCGACTTCGACTTTCATCGTCGACCCGGAAAGATCGCCTTCGAACGGCTGGCAGCGGCCGCCGAGATGCTTCGCAAGAAATGCTTCGGCTACCCCGAACAACGCCAGCCGATTGACCGGCCGCACGAAGCCGTGCCCTTCGTCGCGGAAGGTGATATAGGTGACCGGCGCGTTGCGGGTCTTCAATGCGTCCACCATCTGTTGGGATTCCGCCGCCACCACTCGGACATCCTTCAAGCCTTGCGCGATCAAGATCGGCCGCGTGGCCCGCTCGAGATGGTTGAGCGGCGACCGTTCCATGAGAAAGGCTCGTCCGCTATCGGTGTCGGGATTGCCCAGCCGGTTCTTCCAGACATTGAACCACGGCTGCCAATAGGGCGGGATCGTCGCCATGAAGGTCATCAGATTGGAAATGCCGTAAAGGTCCACGATACAGGCAAATACTTCGGGAGTCTTTGTCGCTGCCGTGAGCGCCGAATAGCCGCCATAACTGCCGCCGAAGAAGCCGACACGCTTGGGGTCGGCAATGCCTTGTCCGACCGCCCAGTCGACCGAGTTCGATCAGGTCGTCGTGCATGCGCCCGCCCCATTCGTGGTCGGCCGCGGTCACGAACGCCTTGCCATAACCGGTCGAACCCCGGTAGTTCACACTGAGCACCGCGTAGCCGCGATTCGCCAGCCATTGGTGCACCGAATAGAAGCCCCACGAATCGCGTGCATAGGGACCGCCGTGAATCACCAGCACCAGCGGCAGCTTGCCGCTGGTCTCGTCCGGGCGAGTCAGGTAGCCGTTAAGACGAAGTCCGTCGCGCGCGGGAAACGTCACCGCCTCGAGTGGCTGCAGCTTAAGCCCGGCCAGCGCCTTGCGCTGCTTGAACAGTGGCCGCACCTCGCGGGTCTCCCGGTCGAGCAGCACAAACTCGCCGCTCTCGGCGTCGCGTTCAAAATGGGCGGCCAGCACCCGGTCGCCGTAGCTGCGGCCGGTGAAAGTGATATCGCCGGCGCCGTAGGCGCCGAGGTCTGCGAGATCCTGCAAGGCGCTCGGCTCGACCGCGTGCCAGCGCGCGCGTTCCTTGTCGGCCCGGGCGGCCAGCGGCCGGCGGGCAAAGAAGCTTACATGCGCGATGTCCGCCTCGTCATCGGCGGCGAGCAGTGTGGTTTTCTTCGTTGCCACGTCCATCGCGTACAACGCCGCCTTGTCGCGCCCGCGCGAGTCGAGCATGTATAGCGTCTTGCCGTCGGCGCTGAACTCGAGCAGGTCCGTGCCGTCAAGGTCGGAAAGCGGAATCGTCATGAACGGCGACCAGCTACCGCTGGCGTGGCGCTGAAACACTTCCGCCGAGCCGTCGGCGGTGTGACGTACGCCGAGTCGCAGCTGGAAGTCGCCATCGCAAAGAAGTTCGGCATACTCGTTGTTTTCGTATAATAGTTCGCTCGAACCGTTCAGCACGCTGACACGATAGAGATCGAAATAGTGCCTGTCGCGTCCGTTGTGCATCAGCAGCACGTCGGTCGCAAATTTGCGGTCGATCTGCGCCACGAAGGATTTGACGCCCTGCGCGGGCGAGAGTGCGACGACGGCACTATTGCGGATATTGACGCTGGAAGCGCGCCAGTTCTCGTCGCCCTCGCGATCCTGGAAGAATATGATGTGGCTGTTGGTTTGCGCCCAGCGATAGAATGCAGCGATGTTGCGGTCAATGACGCGGGTCACGGGCCGCGCGGAGGCGAGGTCGTCGATCCGCGCCACGAACAGGTTGCGCACGCCGTCGACCGGCGCGAGCCAGGAAAGGTGCCAGCCATCCGGGCTGACGGTCACGCTGCCGTAATCGGCATCATCGAACAGCACGCGCCGGGCGATCAGTTCGGCCTCGGCTGCACGGGAGCGGTCGGGCCGCGCAAACGGCAATGTCACCGTGAACGCGGCGGCGGATTTCAGAAGGAAACGACGATCGATCGGGGCGAACACGCGAGATCTCCCTTGCTGCGTTGGCTGGCGTAAAGATCCGATCCCTGAGTGCTTATATCGCGGGATCGCGGATGCGTCGAGGACGCGGGCTGAGTGCGAGGCTAGACCGGACACCCGCGTTGCGCCATGGTTGCAGTTGTAGCTACATACACGCGCGACCATCATCGATCGGGCAAGTTAAAAGCGCCGTCTACCGTCGCGCTGATTGTCACTGCGAAAGTTGGGGTTAGGGAGGCATCGTATAAATTGGCTCTCTGGCGCCTTTTTTGCGAAACGCCAACGAAATCAATCTTCCAAGCGACAGCACGCTTTATTGTGTGCGCGTTCTCCAAAATGTGAAGTGGGGTCCGCCAACGGCTCGCGACAACGATTAGGCGGGCACCGCCCGTATCGAAAGGGGCCAGCACCGGATCTCCGGGTCAAAAAGCGCCGTTTTGACCGTCGGTCGACTACTTCAGGTTTACTCCGATAATCGGACGTGCTCCGCGTCGGCCACCACTTCGCAAAAGCGCCATTCGCTTCGTCTTGACCGTCAGCCCCTCACTTCTGGTCTGTCCCGATCAGCGCACATACTCGAGGATCGTCGGCATGTCGCAAAGGTGCCAGGAAGGTGACCTAGCGTCCTAGCCGCCCCAACCACAGTAGGGATGGCAGCGATAGTGGGAACCCCGTCTACCATGCCAGCCGCCCCAGCCGCCGTGCCATCCGCCGAAACGCACTTGGACCAGGTCACTCTCCTGCGCCATCTGCTTTGCAGCAGCGGATAAAGGAGTGACCGGGGCAGAGGTAGCAGGTACGCCGAGCGACATCGCACCAATCACAAGAAGCGCTGCAGGAATTTTGAGCTTAGACATGACATTCCTCCAACTCACAACCTCCGACCACAATCAACTTGGCTGACTGCAATTCGTTGCTTTCGGGTCAATGCGTCACTCCGACCTTGGGCCGGCCGCTTCCGATCTTCCCCGAACAGCGTACGTTTTCAGAGACCATCGTCATGTCTCAAAGACAGGAATCGGGCTAGGTAGAGCGGCTGCTGCGTGAAGGTGGGCCCTGACCACCCTAGGGTACTCGACAATGAACGATTACTTCCGCCTAATTCGTCATTCTGATCACGCTTGGCATGATCGCTTCTTTAGTTTCGTCGCATTGATCTTCAAGGGCGGTCGCACGTTTTCCGCTTGGGGCGCGCGCGGTGGCTGGGTCGACGGATATGACGTCTTTGCGGTCGTCGTCGACGACCAGGTAGTCAGCACGGTGGGCCGGCAGACCATGCGGTATGTGATCAATGGCAAGGAACGCAACGGCTACCAGATCGGCGCAGTAGCAACGCATGCCGACCACCGCAACCGCGGACTCGCGCGGCTGCTAATGAACAAGGTTTTGGGTGAGCTCGATGCGCCAGATCAGCCGGTTATTCTCTTTGCGAATTCGAGCGTGCTCGACTTTTATCCACGGTTCGGCTTTCGCAGGCTCGCGCAAAGTGGCTTCATCGGGCATATTGATGTGCATCCCGCGGGCACGCTTGCCCCAAGTCTGGACCTCGCAAGGCCAACAGACCGCGCGTGGTTGGCTGATCATTGCGCTAGAGCCAGTGCTATCGGCCAGGGCTTTACCGCGCGCGACTACTATCCGACCATGCTATTTCATCTGACGCGTCAATCGCGAATAGCCTTCAGACTAGATCCATTTGGGGCGGTTGTGATCGTCAAACAGGACGGTGATCGACTGCTGATTGAAGACCTACTTGCGACACGGCCCTTCAGGTTGACGGATGCCTTACCCCATGTCTGCGAACAACCTGTACGGACGCTCGAATTTGGTTTCCATCCAGAAGCTTGGTGGCCAAACGCAGAGAGCCGAGTCTTGGACGATGGTGGCTCGCCGCTTTTTGCGCGGGGCGCGGCTGTGGAGGTCGAGGAGCCCATCCGGTTTCCGGACCTGGCACACACGTAGTGAACGCTCGCCATCGGCGATGGTCTCTGGGCCTCGAGCGAAGGTCGGGTTTGCGTCAGAGCGCCACAGTTGATTTTCGGACACGGCGAACCGTCTCCTTGCCAACGCCGAGGCACATAGGTGACGCCGCAATCGCAGGAGGCCGTCCCCCTCCGCGCCGCAGGATGAGCATTGCAGTCGCAGAGCAGGGAAAAGATTGTCGGGCGCGCGCCCAGGCACGGTCGGGTCGGACAAAATAAAAGGGCCGCAGCGCGTATAGCCCCGCTGCGGCCCTTCTTCCGGTCGCTGGCGGCGGGGTGCATCCGCCCGCGCCATCGATCCAAAAACCTCTTACTACGCGATGGCGCTGAACCCGCCAATCAATTCGATACGGCAGGCCATCGTTCTGCCGGTGCGCGGGCTCTCGCCGATCTCGAACGACACGCGCTGACCGGGCTTCGACAGGGGTTGCATCGCTGTTCCTCCGACTGCATGCACGATACAATTAGCGCCCCGGCCACGTCGTCGCGACCAGGGACTGAAACCGCTAGTCCCACTTCACGCCTATTTCGTCATCGACGAGCACGCACTTCACCCGGTCGGGCAAACTCACGCGCACGGCCATTTAACCTCGATCCGTCGCCACGATGCGTGCTGATAAGGTGACGACGCACATGAGTCCAGCCAGCATCCAGAAGGCGATTGAGAGCCCCGCGATCTTTGCGACGAACCCGACGCCGGCGGGGCCGACAAGCACTCCAGCATAGCCGGCGGTGGTAATGGCCGCGATCGCAAGCGCGGCCGGCATCACCTTCTGCGTGCCGGCGCGCCGGAACAGGACCGGCACGAGGTTTGAACCTCCTAGGCCGATGAGAACAAAGCCAGCCATGGCGACGGCGGCGACCGTCGCGACCAGCAGCACCACAAAGCCAGCGACGGCCAGAAGGCTGCCGAAGACCAGCGTCGCGCGATCCCCGACGCGCGCCACGACCGCGTCTCCGCCAAGGCGTCCCGCTGTCATGGCGATGGAGAAAAGCATGTAGCCCAATCCGCCCTGCGCCTCCCGGACAAGACCCGCGCCGACCAGCAGCAAGGCGCCCCAGTCGAGCATGGCGCCTTCGACCAAAAAGGTGATCGCAGCGAGTGCCGCGAGCAGCAGCACGATGGCATGCGGCATCACGAACAACGGCCCCTGTTGCGCCTGCGCCATTCGGAGCAGTCGCGGCCAAGCCAGCACCATCGCGATCACTATCAGCACCGAACAGATTAAGGTCGACGCGAACGCGCCAAAGTGCAGCGACAGCAAAGCTGTCATCGCGGCGGAGCCGGCGAACCCCCCGATGCTGAACAGCGCGTGAAAGCCGGACATCAGCGGGCGTCCTGCCGCGCGCTCGACCTCGACCGCATGGATGTTCAAGGCCACATCGATCGAGCCGAGCGAGGCGCCGAAAGCGAACAGCGCCGCGCCGAGCAACAAAGGTGTGCTGGCAAGCGCGAGCCACGGCAGGACGACGGCGAGGCCAAGCCCGCCGACAAGGATGATAGGCTTGCTGCCGTATCGCGCGCTCAGGACGCCTGTCAGGAGCATCGCCACAACGGACCCAATCCCGAGGCACAGCAGAAGCAAGCCGAGGACACCATCATCAACCGCTAGCCGCTGCTTCGCGAACGGCACCAGCGGCGCCCACGCCGCGATACCGAAGCCGGCAACGAAAAATCCAAGACGCGTCGCTAGCCGCGTGGCTGGGCGATCGGCAGAGGGCATTTTGCGTGGAACTCCGAAGAGGAAGGATTGGCGGGCACGTGGCAGGTAATTTGTCCCTGGGGCAACGTCAATACAGGCAAGGTCTCCTGCCTCCCCCAGACGCGATGAGCCGCACGGGCGGCCCTGTGTGATGTTCGTTCCTGGGTCATCTACATCACGACGTGGCGAGACGACGGTCAGCGTAGCTTGTCCCTGCCTATCTCGTCAGGTCCAGCTTGCGCAGCAGCCACGACGGCAGGCAATCCATCGGGCTTGGGACCGAATTGGGCTGTCCAGGTCATGTCCGGTTTACCCCCGGTCGCAACCGCGGGGCGGACATCCCGGTTCGGCAGCTTCGTGCCAGAAGCGGAAATTGAGATACAACGAGGCCCACTGCCGAGTAGCTACATCGGCTCCATCTCTCGCGGCCGCCAAGTCTTGTTGAACCATGGTTCGAGCGGACCGTATAGCCGCAGGAGGGTGTTCCAGCCCTTGCCGGGGATCGTCTGCACCCAGTTGGCTTCTTTGCCCGCTGGAACCTTCGGTCCGAAGTAGACATCCACGGAACCGTGCGCATTGACCTGCAATCCCTTTGTTAGGCTTCCTACGGCTGGCGATTGTTGATCGGTCTGGAGCATCGAGCGTGTCTGGTTATCGTACAGCGTGAATGACCAGAAATCCTTGGCAGGGATGTTGGGCGGCATGTGCAGTCTGTACGTTTGGCTGCCGTCCAAGGGATTACCTTTGGCGTCCACAAATGCGCCGGCGTACTGCGAGCCCTGCCCGACCATCTTCATCGTCATCGCTGGTGTAACGCCGGTGGCATAGAAAAAGAACATGGCTTTCGCGTCGAGGTTGACCGCGCCATCCTGTTCGAACTTGTAACTGCCGCCGATGAATGGCGTTACCCACGCGCTGTTCGGGTATAAATAGGCTTCTTTGATCCGATTTCTGTAAGTGATCGCGCGGGCTGTCGCATCGCCGACCGCCGCCGCCTCGGTGAGTATTTTTTTCATGCGGTCGTCGGGCGCGAAAGGTTTACCTTTTTCGATGCCGATAGCAGCGAACAAGCCCAACGTGTCAGGGTCCACCGCGTCGATTGGTTCATTCTGTACGACGCGATTGACGAACTCGAACAGCGAATAATCGCTGGGGCCGATGGTGTTGAACGCCTTGCCAGAAATGTCGACGAATTTCATCGGTGGTGGATTGGCGGCTTGACTGAGCGGATAGACCCGCAAGCTACGCTTGACATTATCTACGCCGGGTTTCGGATCGCCTTCCTTTAAGAAGGTTCGGAAGAACAGCAGGTTTCCGATGGTGCGCGAACGATAAACGAAGTAGCCCTCAGGGACCGGGCTCGTGTAGCCGGGGGGCAGCAAAAGGTATTTTCCTCCCTTTCCTTTGTCCGGCCCAGCGATGCCAACATCGGTGACCCATCGAAACCAAGCATCATCAATCGGACCGAGGAACTCTGGAGGGACTTCCACGACCAGCGGACCGTCCTTCGTGCTCAGATAGAGCAAAGTGTAGGGGGTAGTTGTGTTGGCAGTCAGGAATAGCGATTTGGCGTCTAATAGTTGCTCCGAAATGAGGACGGTCTGGTTGATGGGACCAAACTCGGAGAAGCCTTTGAGGAACGCCTCAATCGAAACGGCGGGCAACGCGGTAAGATACGCCTGGACGCCGCGTTGGAAATCGAGGTTGTCGTAGACCTTTCGCAACAGTGGCATCGTCAGGGAAGCCGTCAGTGAAATCGAGCGTACCGATCCGTGTTTCGACCTTGTTCGGCGTTACCAGCGACGAGGGAATGTTCGTCGTCAGTTTCATCTTTGGCGCCTGCGCAATCGCCGCTGCACCTGATAACAAAATTAGGCAAGTGGCCGCTCCGAGCTTCAACGCATCTCTACCGTTCATGATGGGCACTCCGGTGATGATGGAAACTCGGCACCTCGGACCGACGCCTTACGTCGCCGAGCGAACATTAGCATCGTAGATAACTGCGCTATATGACAGGGTCCAAAGCGGCGAAACCGACGGTTCAAATGTCCGAAGTGGGTCATTTTCGACGATCTGACGATGTCCGCGCAGAGTCCACTTCCACCTCGATAGCGACCAAACTACGGAGGCCTCGGATGGGCAGCTTCGTGCCAACAGGGGATATTGCCAAAATCCTGTGGGGTTCGTCAGGACAGTAGTGGCAATGGGAGAAGTATGTCCTTTCACTCTGACCAACGAGCCACAACGCACGCACCATCTCCGACGGCTCCGCTATCCGCGGATCGCCGCATTGGCTTTCTCGGCGGCGGCAGTCATTGCATCCTTCGCTGATCTCGCTCCGGACACCACTTCATTGACGCCGATCATGAAGACGTCCAGGATGGATCTCGATTGCGGATGGAAAAGGATTGCCTTGGCGCGGTCGACATCGGCATTTTGCAGGTTGGTCAGTGCTGCCTCGGCGGCTTGCCGGCCGAACGCTTCCTTGAAGGCCTCGCTCGACCAGGCCGACAGGCGTGTCGTCGCCAGTCCCGCTGCGGCGGTCTGCAGCGAGGTCGGCCTGCTCGTCGCCCACTGCAGGAACAGGAAAGCTGCCTGCTTGTTTCGTGATTTGGAATTGATGCACGCCTGCCAGTGCGACATGAAGGGGACGGGTGCGCGACCGGCGAGATGCGGAAAGCCTGCAAACCCAGCCTGCTTGACGACGTGGCTCTTCGCTGGATTGGAGATGTCGGTGGCGAAGTTGCTGCTATCGATTGCCATTGCGGTCCTGCCCTGCAGGAAGTCGTCCAACACCTGGTACCATTCATAGCTGCCGACGCCGACAGGCCCGGCCTGGCTGAGCAGCCGTCCGTACAGGTCGACGGCCGCGATCGCCTCGGGACTCGCGAAAGCGGCCTTGTTGTCTTTGACCATGTCTCCGCCATAAGAGAACACGAAGCCCATGGCCGGCGGGGTGGAATTGCCGCCAGCCTGGGCTCGCATCGCGATTCCCGACATCTCAAGGGTCTTGACCGCCTTGGCGGTCGCAAGCAGCTCGTCGAAAGTCTGGGGAACCGGCAAGTCCTTGGCGGCCAACGCATCCCGGTTGATGAACAGGGTAATCGCCTCGGAGGTAATCGGGAAGGCGTACCGCTCGCCATCCGACCACAGAGGGAAGGCTCGGGCCGTCTTGAGAAGGTCGCTCTCTTCATACCAGCGGAGATCAATCAGTGACTTGTTGGAATAATATGCGTTCAGCGGCTCGAGCCATCCTCCCGAGATGCCCTGGCCATAGGTCGTCCACATGAAGACGTCAGACGTGCTATCGCCGCGCGCGAGCCTGATCGGGGTCGCGCTCAGATATGTTGTTTCCAATTGGAAGTCGGTGACGACGTTGATGCCAGTGAGCTTGGTGAATTCGGGCAACAATGGGGTGATCGCATTCGACCACGGATGGATCGCGCCCGTGAGCGTGATCGTCTGCCCCGCAAATTGTTTCCAATCGATCGCAGCGCTGGCATAGGCTGCGGCGGCATCCTCGGCAAGGCTCGTGCGCGATAACATGGTCAAAGCCGGCAAGACTGCTCCCGCAGCGCCCAATCCCTTGACGAAGCTGCGCCGGTTGGTGGGCGCTCGACTGCTCAGTGAATTTTTATCCGACGCCATGTGAGTGCTCCTAACCATCAGTGGTCATTCACAAAATGCTAGCGGGCCCGAACAGGTGACCTTGTGGCCTCGCGAAGCGGGTGTAACATGCGGTCGAGAATCGGGTTCCCGCCGAAGCCTATTAGTTTATCAATTCGCTGGTGTCGGAACCAGCAGAAGCGCCGGTGAGACGGGCATCGAGGACGCAGCGGCCAATGCCAGTCCTTGCTCTGGGCCATTCCTTGCGGTGGTTTGCTCGCCCACTAACCCTGGCGGCTGCGGGGCTTTTGGCGCTGTCCGCCGCGACCGGGGTTGTCGGCCTCCAATATTTGCGCGACCGGCAGGCTGTAAATCTCTCGCTCGAGCATGGCCGCCAGGTGATCGATACGCTTGATCGGCTGCGGACAATCATCGCTGACCTGGAGGGCGAAAGGCACGGGTATCTGCTGACCCTCGACCCCGCTTATCTCAAGGCTTACGGCGTCTCAGACGAAAGCGTACGATGGGAGGTTGAGGCGCTCCAAACTCTGGTCGCGAGCGATCCGTTGCAGAGCTTTCGCGCCGGACATCTGGCCCTGATCGTTTCAGCAAAGCTGCGCGAGATCGACGACATCGTCAAAACGGCGGCCCGCGTATCCGGGCCGGCGGCGCAGGCGATGATCCGCGGCATGGACGATATCCGATTGCAATTCGACCTGATGGCGGACTATGAGCGCTTCCTGCTCGTGGATCGGGAGAAGCACGCCGCCGAACTCGATCAGCGCAGGACCCGGATCACCACCGCGGCCGTCGTCATTGTCACAGTCTTCGCGGCTGTGGCGCTGGCGCTCGCGCGGCTCGAAGCGAAACGGCGGCGAAAGGCGACCGAGGAGAACGTCCAGCTCCACGGCTATCTCGAAGAACGCGACAGAAAGATCCGTCGTCTCGTCAACTCCAACATCATCGGCATCATGATCTGGGAGGTTAGCGGCCTCATTTTCGAGGCGAATGACGCGTTTCTCCAGATGGTGGGATACGACCGCGAGGATCTAGCCGCGGGTCGCCTGGATCGCACGAGTCTGACGCCGCCGGAGTGGCGCGACCGCGATGCGCGTACTGTGGTGGAGTTGAAGCTGTCCGGCACTGTCGCACCATTCGAGAAGGAGTATTTTCGGAAAGACGGCAGCCGCGTGCCCGTGCTCATAGGCGGGGCGATGTTCGAAGAAGGTACTAACCAAGGCGTTGGCTTTGTCCTCGATTTGACCGAGCGCAAGCGGGCGGAAGAGGCGCTGCGGCGGAGCGAAGAGCGCTTTCGCACCCTCGTGCAATTCTCCTTCGACGTGTACTGGGAGACCGACGCGCAGCATCGCTTCATTCACCAGGAGTTCGCGGAGAGCCTCGCCGACGCACCGTCGGCGGGTTCCGAGATCGGCAAGACGCGCTGGGAAGTGCCTTACCTGGAGCCTGACGCAGAGGCCTGGCGCAAGCACCGGGAGACGCTCGATGCCCACCTGCCGTTCCGCGATTTTGAGCTCGCGCGGCCTGGCTCTGACGGTAGCAAGCGTTACGTGTCCGTGTCGGGGCTGCCGGTGTTTGACGAGACGGGGCGCTTCGTCGGCTACCGCGGCGTCGGGCGGCACATCACCGAACGGAAGCGGGCCGAAGAGGCCCTGCGCTCCGCGCAGGCGGAGCTCGCGCACGCCAATCGCGTTGCCACGATGGGACAGCTGACGGCCTCGATCGTCCATGAAGTCAGCCAGCCGATCGCCGCGACTGTCCTCAACGCTCAGGCCGCCTTGCGCTGGCTAGGCGCTCAGCCACCAAATCTGAACGAGGTTCGGCAGATCCTCGACCAGATCACTGATGACAGCAAGCGCGCCGGCGACATCATCGACCGGATCCGAGCCCTAATCAAGAAAGCTCCCCCGCGGAAGGAGGGCCTGGAGATCAACGAAGCGATCCTTGAGGTCATAGCCCTGACCCGTGGCGAAGTGCTGCAGAACAGCGTCTCGGTGCGGACGCAACTCGCAGAGGGCTTGCCGCTCATTCAAGCAGATCGGGTCCAACTGCAACAGGTGATCCTCAACTTGATCGTCAACGCTGTCGAAGCGATGAGCGACGCCAGTGAGGGGGCGCGGGAGTTGCTGATCAGCACCGGCGGCGATGCCTCGAACGGCGTGCTCGTTAGCTTGCGGGATTCGGGTCCGGGACTGGATCCGGCGAACCTTGAGCGCCTTTTCGACGCATTCTACACGACCAAGTCCAGTGGCTTGGGCATGGGACTGAGCATCTGCCATTCGATCATCGAAGCGCACGGGGGACGGATTTGGGCCGGCGCGAATGAACCTCGGGGCGCCGCCTTTCATTTCACCCTGCCTTTGGAACAAGACGAGGCCGTTCCCCCCGAGCACGCCGGCCCGATGCCGGCGCTATGAGATTGCAGGTCCGGCGGAGCGAAACGAGAGCCCGCCCTCGGCGGTGGATGGGCCTGCTATGATCGCGTTCCGCTCGAAATGTCAGCTCGGGTCAAACGCTACCGAAATGGCTTGTTCGTGCAACATCTGATTTCCCCTCGAACGCGACCGCCTCGCAACATCCCAGCTCGGCAGCTTCGTGCCAAAAGGCGGCTAAATCTATCCTTCGCGTATCGTGCCCTTGTTTTGACGCTCTAGCTTCCGGTCAGCCTTAAGAATCACCTGGAACTTCGGCATCGGCTGCAGCTCTTCGAAGTGAAACATTTTCATCAACGACAAGCGCGATCTGCGCGCCTTCAACAGCCGCTCGACCTCGATGGCCCCATAGCTGATCATTTCACGAAACTGAAGATTCCGACCAGATTGCTTAGCTCTTTCAACGTGCCATTCGCTTCGGCGTTTCCCCGGTGGTGGCTGCTTGTAGAAAAGCTCATACGCGACATCCGCATCACCGACCGTCTTGGCTTTTGGATCAAGCATGCTGCCAAACAACCGCAGTTCAGAAATGCCGCAGAGCCGATCGTCACGCGCATTGATCGCCTTCGCGCGCTCGGCCAACTCGGCAACCATAGCCTCACCGTCTGCCCTGGAAAAACGTTTGTTGAGAGACACAATCCGCGATTGCTCGCCGGTCTGAGTGAGGATCATGATTGCAGTGTTCTGATCCTCGGTGATCATTGCCAACGATTTATCAGCTTCCGCCCCTAGCGTGGCAGGCACGCGGGCGCTTGAAGCGGCTGCCCGCTTGCTGCGGTTACCTACGCGCGCGGTCGTGATCCGCCCCCACGTCCGTAATGGCGTTAGAGCGGGTCGCCGGATCAAGCGAGTTGGGCCGGCCGTCGATGCCGGGGATGATGTAGCGCCTCTGCAAACAGAGACCGCGAGAGCCCCGGAAAGACTGCCTTCTGCCTCTCTCAGAACCCCTGGCTTTAGCCATGGGGAGGTTCAGAACCCAGGCAACACCAGCCGGCAACACCAGCCGGTTGCGCCTGACACCGTTCTCGAAGAGAATGAAGCTGTCGGTCGTCGCCTACGATGTCCATATCGGTGTGCGACATCGTCCGGCGCTGCACCACTCTGAACACCACTCCCCATCACACCACGCCGGCCGGCTGTCGCATGCCGGCGCACAACAGGTCAAACATCCGCGTGTCCTCGCCGCGCACTGCCAAGTCCCGCTCTCACAAGACGCGCGTCGAGCAAAGCCGGAATACCTTGCTCCGCCGCGTCAGCCGCTGGCGAGGCGCGCGCTTGGTACGACGGACGCTGACCGCAGCACCGCGGGCGGTTCGGATCGTCTGCCTCGCGGCGCTCGTCCTCGCGGCATTCTTGCTGACAAACCTCGTCTATCACGTTGTCCGCAAGCCGAGCGAGCTGCTCTTTTTCGTCGGCGGGGCGCTCGACAAGGACCCGATCGAAACGTGGCGGCAGTACGAACCGCTCTTCCACACGTATTCCACCAGCACGATCACGCCCGAGCTGCTGGCCGCGTTGGCGCAGGTCGAAAGCACCGGCAATCCGGTGGCGCGCACCTACTGGCGCTGGCAGCTCACCTGGAATCCCTTCGCTGTGTACAAGCCCGCCTCGAGCGCTGTGGGCATGTACCAGATGACCGATGCAGCTTACGCCGAGGCGGCACGCTACTGTATCCGAGGGAACGCTGTCGTAGATACCGACTGCGGGTTCACCGGCCTCTATAGCCGCGCGGTCCCGAGCCACGCCATCGAGCTTGCGGCCGTGTACCTGGACCACAATGTCGCGGCGGTTCTTGCCCGCGCGCCAGACACAGCGGTAAGCCCGCAGCAGAAGCAGGATCTCGCCGCATTCATCCATCTCTGCGGCGCAGGTCCCGCCTCAGCCTTCGTGTACCGTGGTTTTCAGATGATGGCCGGCGAGCGCTGCGGCGATCAACTCGTCGCGGCATATCTCGCCAAGGTCAATGCCATGAAGCGGCAGTTTCTGCGCTTTGCTGCCAACGGCCGGAATTAGCGTCAAATGGATGTGTCACAGTGCCAACCCACTCAATCAGGCTCTGACGCGACCGGATGATCTTGCGTTCTACCTTCTCACGTCCTTGAAGTCTTCTCGGTAGTTGGTGTGTTAAGTTCTTTGAGCAACCAGTGGGCCGCGAACCCGGCCGCCATAGGCTGCTCCGGCGTCGCGTCTAAACCGTGGCGCGGTAGTCAGTCCCCAACGACGTTATCTTGCGACCTTGTGTCTATGTCCGAATTTGTAGACGCGGGAGCTAGCGAAGCGACTTTGCGTTTTCGAGTTCTCTTTGATGGCGCGGTCGATTGAGGCGCAATCGAACCTGCCGGCCTAAAGGCGGTCTTGCGACCGCGCTTGCGGCGTACCTCGCCTCGGTTCGAGTTGATCCACGCGGACATCTTGACCGAATTGGTCTTCGCATCATCCGGGATGATGAGACCTTTCCCCTGCGCGATCTTCTTGGCGTAGAACAACTGTGCCGGACTCGCCGGCCTTTGGTCGAATTTCCCAGCGACTTCACCGTCGGTTTTCGTGGGCGCGTGTTCGCTAAGAAATTTGCGGCAGATCGAGATCGACGTCCCATAACCGGGCGGTGGCTTTATGCCCTTCTGCCGGCTAAGGTTGTCGGCGAACCGCTTCATCGCTAGAGTTGGCGGATATGCGGTTGCGCCGTTGCCAACTGAGGAGCCGAGCAAGGGAGGTCCTCCGGCGCCGCCGCCCTCCTTGAGCTTTCCGATGATTCGCTGGGCGACATCGCACACGGCGTCGATCGCGTCGACCATCTCCTGTTTGCCGACGACGACATCGTCGAGCAAGCATTCAAGTTGCGCCGTCACGCCCGGATCGACCAACGCCGGATCGGCCTGTTTGAGAACGCCGAACAGCGAAAGGCCGGTTTCGGTCGGCACAATGTGCTTTCCCTGGGCAATCAGAAAACCCTGCTTCTTCAACCCGCCGATGATCTCGGCTCGGGTCGCCGGCGTACCAATACCCTTGGCTGCCTTCAGGCGCTCCCGAAGAACCTCATCGTCGACAAAACGCCAGGCATTTTGCATGGCCTCAATCAGAGTGCCTTCGTTGTAACGCGCCGGCGGTCGGGTTTCCTTGCACTCAATTTTTGGATCTTGCAGCTGCGCGGTCTCGCCGTTGCGCAGTGAGGGTAGCAATTGTGCGTCGTCGCCCTTTTCTTCGGCGGGCTGCCAGTCCGGGAAGGCGGCGCGCCAGCCGAGATCGATAGGTTGGCGACCGGATGCACGGAATTCGAAGCCCCGCACGTCGAGCGTTGCCGTCGTCTGCCGATAGCGGAAGTCAGGCATCAGGGCTGCTAGATAAGCACGCGCGATAACGTCGAACAGTTTCTTCTCGTCGGACGAAAGACGAGGCCAGACATCGCGCAGTTTGTCGATCGTATTGACGTTGGGGATGACCGCATGATGGCTCGCGCCCTCCAGCCCCTTGTCATAGAAACTGCCGGTCGCGTCTCTACGGATAACCGGCGGCTCGGGCACGGGGACAGCACCGAACGATTGGCCCACCTGCAGTCCGGCCACGATCCGCGGTACATCCGAAACTAAGCTCTGTGGGAGATAGCGCACCTCAGCGCGAGGATAGGTGACAATCTTCTTGCCCTGACCGTCATAGAGTTCCTGCGCCACTTCAAGCGTCTTGCTGGCCGGCCAGCCGAAACGCGAGCTGCAAAGTTTTTGCAGCGACGGCAAATCATGCAGCTTGGGTGGCCCTTGTCGCTTGTCATCGACGCGGAGAGCAAGCTTGCCCTCGAAGCCTTCAGCTGCTTTGACGACGTCCTCGGCAATGTTGCGTCGAACGAGGCGGTCCTGCGGCGCGTGCCGCATTTGGAATTGACCTCCTGCAACTTTCGCCGTGGCAACAACTTCAAAATAGGCAAGCGGCACGAAGTCACGAATTTCAAGCTCGCGCTTGCACACAATTGCTAACGTTGGCGTCTTCACGCGACCAACTCCGATCACTCTCCGTGTACCTCGACCCAGAATGACCGTCGCGGTTCGGGTGAGTGACAGGTTGTAGATCTGGTCGGCCTGACGGCGCGCAACGGCGGCGGCGTAAAGGCGGCCATATTCGGTATTTGGCTTTGCCCGACCGAATGCGTCACGGATGGTTTGCGAGTCCTGCGCGGTGAACAGCACCCGCATGACTTCACCGCGATACTTGTAGTGCTCGAGAATCTCCTGACCGATTAGCTGTCCCTCGCGATCGCAATCGGTGGCGAGCCAAACCCGCTTGGCGGCGCGAAGGGCCTCGCGAATGACTTTGAGCTTGGCGGCTTTGTTTCCGCCCTCTGCCGGGCGCGTGCCGTAAAGACCTTCGGGCCGCAGAAGGATCGGTGACCACTGCTTCCACTCCGGCACAACATCCTCCGGCTCGACCAAGTCAAACAAATGGCCTTCGGCCGGGAGTATATCTCCGTAGCGAGAACCAACGGCCGCACGGACGTCTTTCGCCTGGCTGGTTTTCTCCGTGATGACAATTTGATCCGCCATGCTAGGCCCTTCCGGACGAAATCAATTCGGCAACGTTGCGACTAGAACATAAAGGGAACGCCGCGAGTTCACAACCTGCCTTTTGACGGACGTGTAAGCTGAGCGAAATCTGTCCCCGTGCTCCCCTCGCGAATGCAGAGGAAGTATAGCCACAGACACCGGCGGGCAACGGTAAGACAACATCCGCTTTGGCGTGGCACCGGCGCCTCAGTCCTGAATTAGACCGTCAAACGCCGCGAGCCCCAAGATGTGGCAGCGGAGGGAGAGGGAGAACGATAGCGGCGAGCGCGTCCTGTTCGCTACCCTTGTCCCAGAATGGGGCTGCGAGGCGTATGCCGAAGGTTGCAGTGATAACTCGTCAATCATGCGGACTGTTGAGCATTCGATGACCAACGCTGTTAAGCGTTTCGTCGGTCGCATCTGTAGTTTTGCCGAAACGCGGGCACCAAGACCCGCCAGGGAAGGCGATTGGAAGCTCAGGCACTTGGAGTGCCTTTAGCTTTAGCTCACAGGAATCATCGTGGCGCGAAGAAAACCGCGACAACAACGTAAGCCGCGCCAGACCGGTAGGCCATTGAAGGCGGCGGAGGGCTCAGGTTCTTTCCCGCTGCCACATTAAATCTTCTACGCATGATTTGCGTGACGGTCGCTCTTGCCACGGTGCTCGCTGCTCTTCTTGGCATAGCCAAATGGACCTGAGACATCAAAAAACGGGAATGTCCGCCGGCTATTGATGCGGGCTGGACAGCGTTGAGTAATCTGTTTCCCAAGCGGGCGGATGAGCAAATTAGCAGAAGAATGAAAAAAGAGCCGCCCAGTGATCCTCCTGGCGGCTCTTAGTCGATGGCTGGTCAGGTCAGCCCCCAGTCGTCCGTTCTGTTGTGCGGCCTTGATGAAGACTTCATAGGCGATTCGGGGTGTAACTTCAGCAGCACATTCACAGGCCTTTCGGCGGCGTTCTGTTTATTGGAGTGCGATGCCTGCGTCGTTTTAATGAGAGCTTCGCGGCCCGGGCATTGCCGCCGCGCCTCCGAGCACGATTGCTGCATTATTGTTCGTCGCCATAGAGGCATGACATCTGCGTAGTCGGCCGCTGTGCGGCTGCCCTCGTACTCATCTCTTTTACCATTCAAGCTCACTGTCGAGCGCGCTAACCAATCGAAAATCGTTCTTCAGCAATGTAAGCACTCTGATGCAAAGAGGGGGAGAACAAACCCATGCTCACGAACCGGGAAATCGTTATGGAAAACGTGCGCCGATATCGCGCCATAGCTTCGTTGTGTCGGCAGACTGCGGCCCTCCGTCCGCTTCAAAGCTGGTCACTCCAGGACCAAGCCGAAGGGTGGGAACATCTCGCCGTGGCGGAGCTCGAAGCATATTTCACCGCCTGCGATAGCCCGGACGACCATCAAGAGCTGCAAGTTAATCCATCCGCCGAAACGCGATGGGAGACGATTGCCGCCGCCTGAGTACTCTCGTGCGACCGGCTTGGCGGCATCTCTCGAGCAGCGTCAGCTTTACGCCACAAGCACCAAGATGGTGGCGATGGAGAAACCGTACCGGTAACTCGGATCACCATCGAAGCCGACCTCGGCTCGCGCCTTTAGCTGCCAAGCAATCCCAAAAATTGCTATTGCTCACGCCATCAGGGGAGCAACCCAGATTCCCGGCATATCGTAGGGAAGGAATTGTAATGACAAAATTTGCTTTTGGATTGCGGCGCTTGGCGTCGGCGCTCGGTTCGAGTGCGGCGAATGCGCAAAGCATGACCTGACTAGCTCCGACCTCAAGGAGGGCGGCACTATCGTTAACGAACAAGTATTCAAGGGCTTCGGCTGCACCGGCGGCAACTCTCCGGATTTGAGTTGGAGTGGCGCGCCGAGGCGGACCAAAAGCTTCGCCGTCAGCATCTATGATCCGGACGCGCCGACCGGCGGCTGGTGGCAACTGGGTTGTGTTCAATATTTCACCAGGTATGACGTCGTTGCCCAAGGGCGCCGGCGACGTGAGGAAGAAGCTGATGCCGAAGGGCGCTATTCAGAGCCGTACCGACTTCGGAGCCGACGGATACGGTGGCACTTGCCCGCCGACCGGCGACAAGCCGCATCATTATCAAGTCACGGCTTTAGCTGTTGACGTCGACAAGCTGCTCGACGCCAAGAACGATTCCGCCTCGGCGGCGTTAGTCGGGTTCGACCTGCATTTCCATACATTGGCTAAGGCGCATTAACCGGTTTGTACGGCCGCTGAGCGCCCTTCGTTCGCAGGATGGATAGCCTGCGCGAAAAACATCCCCGAGCAATCGCTATGTTTCCCCTCGCGAGGCCGAGAGGAAGTAGAGCCACAGACACAGGCGGGCAACGATAGGACATCTCCGCTTTGGCGCGGTTTACCGGCGCCTCGGTCGATGGATAGACCGTCGAATGCAGCGAGCACCAAGATGGTGGCGGCGTGGAAGAGTGATACCTTGAAACGGCCGTGTGCTTACCTCAGCCGCTGAAATTGTTGGGCGGTAAGGCGGGCATCAGAATTGGGACGGCCACTCTCTCCGCCACCTACCATTGGTTTCTTTGATATTTTCACTTTTTTTGGCAGAACCCTGATCCGGCTTCCAGGTTCACTACACGAAAAAGCGATTGCATTTCATCGAACAGACTGTGCATTCCCGCCGACCAATCGGGTAAGTGATTTTTCCTTATTGGGGGCTCCGTTTGAACTCGCTTCGCAAGGCACGACCGCGATATCTGGATCAGTTTCCAGTTTTTGAACTGGCCTTGAAGAAGCGCGGCCGAAGATAGCGGTGGTGCGTCTGCACTACCGAAGGGGATGTCGTCATGCAGGGTTCGGAAGGCAGCCGACCCGCTGCCAAATACAAAGCTGCCAGGGCGCTCTTCCTACTTTTGCTGTCGCCTCGGAGCCCTGAATACGGCCGCGGGCTAGAACCGTTGAAGCGTGTTGCGCCGGTTCACAAAAAGTAACGCTCCGGTCGAGATAACGCTATTTGAAACTTAAAATATTTGGATGTACACCAGCTCGAGGCCGCGCGCCTAGGCTCAGATTAGAGTATCGGGGTAATGGGCTTGACCGCTCAAGTTGCAGCTTTTTGGCTTCACTCGCTCGTATTTGTTTGCGACAATGTCGTCTCAACTTGCGATTTGATTGTCGAGCATTGCTTAGGTCGCGTTTGCGCGATTTTTTGGCCTTGCAATATCCAAGCAAAGTTTGAATTCGCGGGCCTTGCCTGCGTACCTTTTGTAAGAGGCTAGTACCCAAATGCCGTCTTCCTCAAACAAGATTGCGTTGTTCATCGATGGCGCCAATCTCTACGCGACATCCAAGACGCTCGGTTTCGACATGGACTACAAGCGCCTGCTCAAGGAATTCCAGAGCCGCGGCGATCTGGTGCGCGCGTTTTACTACACCGCGATCATCGAAGATCAGGAATTTTCGTCCATCCGTCCCTTGATCGACTGGCTCGATTATAACGGCTTCACGGTCGTCACCAAGGCGACCAAGGAATTCGTCGACGCCAACGGCCGGCGCAAGGTGAAGGGTAACATGGACATCGAGCTTGCGGTCGATGCCATGGAACTCGCCCAACATATCGATCAGATGGTGCTGTTCTCCGGCGACGGCGACTTCCGCTCGCTAGTGGAGGCGGTGCAGCGCCGTGGCGTCCGCGTCACCGTGGTCTCGACCATTTCCAGCCAGCCGCCAATGATTGCCGACGAACTGCGCCGCCAGGCCGATGTCTTCACCGACCTCGTGGAATTAAAGACCAAAGTCGGCCGCGATCCCTCCGAGCGCCCGGCTCCGCGCGACCCGCGTCATCACGCGCCGCAATTCCGGCAGCGTGCGACCACGATGGCGTCGAGGAGTGATTTCGACGATTGATAGCCCATCTGCCATGAAAAGGGCCGCCGAAAGGATCGCCGAGCGGCCCGAGAGGGCTCAAAATAGTTTCCAAATCAAAATAGAACTCTCATCCCCGGAGTAGACATTCTAGCCATCATTCGCCTGGACCGCCTAGGTTCAGGCCCGAAAAGCATAACGGGCGATTTAGGCCTCCGCCCGATTTTCGTTGTGTGCACCGCGTCAGCGATTTGCAGTGCAGCATCCTGCATCATTCCGATCCGCGCCATCACCATTGGCCGCCACCTTTGGTAATCAGCACCAGCGCCTCCGTTGCGGCCCGCCATTCGGCATCGTGTTCTGTCTTGAGCAGTTCGGTGATGTAGAGGGCGGCGTGGCGAAGCGTGATTAGCCTGCGCGCGGCGAAGTCGGTCAGGAAGCCATAGACGAGATGCGGGCCCGGGGATCGGTTTCGACTTAGGGCCCCGCTCGCCCTTGAACTCAGTCCAGATACCAGCGAACGCGAACAGGGGCCGGTCCTCGTTGAGCGCGAACCACACCACGTCCTTCTTTTGGTCTCAGGGTTCGGCTCCGGCGCGTATTCGGCGAAACTGTTTGCCGGGACAAGGCACCGGCTTTCCGGCATCAACCATCCACGCCAGTGAGGCGACGACGTTGCGAATGTTGGTGACGGGGGCCCGCCAGTGCGCGGCGGTGGCGGCATTCGCCACCGCATCATCAACATCTCAGGCTCGCCGCCGTCGTTGCGAACCACCGGAGCCGAGTAGTCGGGGAATACCCCGGGAATCGGCGGCAGGTTGGTAAGCGTCCGGTGAGTACCGCGGGTTAGTTAGCCGGTACGGCGGCGCTTTACGGCGGGTTGACGCGACCATCGCTGAGCCAGATCGGCGACGTCTTTGGACAGCCAATCGACGTCGACGACATGAGGGTTGAAGTCGTCGGCGAGCCATTCCTTGAACTCGCTGTGGCGCTCGTGGCTGGGGTTGGCGATGGCCTCAAGCAATTCGCCATAGCCCCAAGGACCACCGACGTCTTCGGGTGGGCAGTGGCCCTTGGCCTCGATCAAGCGCGGATAAAGGATGCCCGGCTCGGGATCGATCAAGCGTTCGACCTTGATCGTGTGCTCCCAGCCATCGCCGAAGTCGTAGAGATACTTCAGGGTCTTTTTGCCGATGTCTTCGAGGATGTCGTCGAGCCGAGCTTTGCGAGCATCGATGAAGTCGCCGGCCCAATCGGGATCGGGCGTACTCCAGCCGACGCCGCCCGCTCGGATCTCGTACAGATGGCTATTGGTCCAGCCCATGGCTGCCTGGATGGTCAGATGCAGCCGGTCGAGCCGGATATCGAATGGCGCCTCGACGCGACGCAGGACCACGGGCTTGACGTCGTCGAGGGTGATCTTGAGTCGGGCGATGGTAGCGGCACTCATGCCCCACTTTACCACGCTCCATCTCAGCAGACCAGTTCCACGGCAAGAGCTCGTTCAGCCTGTGGATAGCGTGATCATTGATGCGCGCCAACACGTCGGCAAGCCATGCCCGGGGATCGATATCTTTGAATCAACGTGAGCATGACGGCGGCCTGATCGGCAGCGCGATGTCCTTGCGGCGCACGGCCAAGCGTGCTTCGGGCGATAAGCCGTTGATTGAGCGTTCCAGCGCGAAGATGGCGTCGAAGTTCGAAACCGCCGCAAAAGCGATCGGTGAGATCGTACTCGGTTGGCCTTTACGTGCCTTCGAGGCGATGTCGGCGAGCTCGAACAGCTTGCGCCACGCATGGCTCTTATCCAGAGATCTGGATAATAGAGAGCGTTTTTAGATTGGCGGCGCGGCACCGAAGCTTCAACGTGCGCCCCTATGGGTGCGCCGGTAATCTAAAAACGTGTTGGACGAAGCCGCCTAGCTCGCAGGTGCCGCTATGGAAATTGGATGCTGCTTCCCAGCGTACAGCTCTGTAGCTGAGGCTCCGGGGACATGATGGATGCGGTCTTTATAGCGAAACATTCTAATCGAGTATGGTCTCCCGGATGGGAAAGACCGGCGACGCCCGCGCCTGGAGGGTGCGATGTCGGAAGCGCGACAATAGGATGCCTGCTTTCTACCTTGCCAGATAGAAAGAACGATGATCAGTGAATGGAAAATTCCGACCGTCATGAGGTGTCCGGAAAGGGTTGGCCCTGTGACGCAACGGGTGCGAGCACCCCGATGCACACCATCTGTCCTTGACGGCAAAAGGGACACTCCCGCAGGGAAACTCCGGTCAGCTCCTCGACCTTGTCGCGATAATCGCGCCCTTCCTTCGTTTTTGCTTGCGTATCGGACCGCTTCATTCCGAGCAGTTCACGGCAGCGGGCGAGCTTTTGCTTGCGGTAGCGGTTGCCCATGAATCCGTAGTATCGGATGCGCTGAAATCCCTCGGGCAAGACATGGATGAGGAAACGCCGGATGAACTCACCGGCGTCGAGCGTCATCACCTTTTGCCGGTTCTCGTTGCGATAGTCCTTCCACCGGAAGCGGACCTTGCCATCCTCGATATCGACGATCCGGCTGTTGGCGATAGCCACCCGGTGTGTATAGCGTCCGACATATTCCAGAACCTTCGGCGCCGGGAAACATCCATGCCCCGGTTGGTCGCACGGCGCGCCAATAGTCCGTCAGCACCTCCAGCAACCTGGCTGACAGCATGACGTAGCGGTCTTTCTGTCCCTTGCCCTGCTCGACACGCAGCACCATGCGCTGGCGATCGATAGCCTGAGGCTTCAGCCGGGTCGCCTCGGAAATACGCAGGCCGGCGGCATAGCATGTCGTCAGGATCGCCTGGTGTTTGAAGCTCTCGATGCAGCCAAGGAAGTGCAGCACCTCCTCGGGGCTGAGAATGACGGCCAGTGTCTTTGGCGCTTTTGGGCACGGAATGATCCGCTCGAAATCCCAATCGAAGCCTAGCGTGACGCGGTAGAGAAATCGAAGCGCGGCGACGGTCACTTGCACCGAGCGTGGCGCGAGCTTCTTCTCGTTCGTCAAATAGACTTGGTAGGCGTGAACATCCTCGGGGCCTAGCAAATCCGGCGATTTAGCGAAATGCCGGGCAAACTGCGAGACCTGCAGCAAGTACACATCCTGCGTGTGATGCGACAGGTTGCGGACCTGCATGTCTTCCATCATGCGTGTTCGAAGCGAGGTCATAGCGATCTCCTTGACAAGAGGGACGCTGCGCGCGGGCAGCAACGCCATCTTGCCGAGGGCAGGCGCTTCTGAAATGCGTTGGATTACGTCGCTATGCGGGTGGTGCCGGGGTCAGAGACGCGGGCTGGCTTCAAGGGGGATACCCCACCCTCAACGCGGATGCCCTCCCGCGGAGCGGGTTCGTCCAAGGCGCATTATCTGGAGTCTGATTTTATCTGGAGTCGTCGGCTGTGGCGGCAGGATTCGCCGATGGCATCGGGGCAATGGACTCGACATAATACTGGCCTTGGCGTCGACATGGAGGGACGCGACGGAGATTATCCATGCAGATCTCGATACATACGGCGTCAAGCGCTGAGACGTACGTCACGAACCATGAGTGGCGCATCGCCCAGCTGCCGGGGTGTCCGCTGCACCCGAAGGGGGGATGCTCGTTTGCCCGTCATGGCAGCTATCCACGGGTGACACCTCGAGGGCTGCGCATTGCGCGGTGGTATTGCCCCGAGGGGCATCGGACGTTTAGCCTGCTGCCAGATTTCCTCGCCGCCGGGCTGCCAGATTTACTTGACTCGATTGAGGAGAGCGTGACCGTGGCGCATTCGGCCAAGAGCCTGGAAGCCGCCGCCGATTTGCTTCGCGGGCCGGACGTCGGCCTGCCCGGAGCTATACGTTGGCTGCGCCGTCGCGTTCAATCGGTCCGAGCGGCGCTCGCCGCCGTTACCCGCCTCGTACCCACGCTACCGGCCGGCATCAACATCGACGAGCGCCATTTCTTGCGCAGACTTCGTCGACCACTTCCGACGACCGTTCTGGCTAACATTCCGGCACCGCTTGGGTTCGAGGCGTTTCGGTGGGCCGGGCGAGCCCGCGATGGCGTCCAACAGGATGAGGGGCCTGACGGGGGCCGCCGGCACCGTTACGGTTGGGCATTCAACATTGCAGTGCCTCATGCGACGCCAACAGCCGCCACCGATGTCCGCAACAGCAGTCCCCACCGTGGACGACATGTTCCGTGTGTGGGGAGCGGATCGCTGCGTGCAAGACGCTAGTGCTCGCAATTACATTCGATGGATCAAGTGGTTTCGCTTCTATGCGGCCCAGCGTGGACTCGATGAGCGCGCCGAGTTGACTGTGGAGGGCGCCCGTCGCTTCGCCCTTTGGTATGTGCAGTACCGGCATATTAATTTGACGCGACTGGACAAGGCCCGGCCAGCGCTGCATGCATTGAGCCGCGTGTACCGGATGATTGGGCTCAATCCGCCGACGTGGCATGTCCCGCGACCTCCGTCGCCTCCCGCGTCAGCGCTGCTGCAAGAGTATGCGGACCATCTCGCCCGGCATCGCGGCAACCCCGCTGTGACCGTGCAGAAGAGGCTGGACCATGTCGGGAGGCTCTTGGAACATCTTGCCGGGAACGGCAAGACCTGGCGCACAATGGCGCTCACGGACATCGACGATTTTTTGATGGAATGTGCGCAACGTTTTGCGCGTTCGAGCGTGGCGGATCTCGCCGGAAGTATTCTTCGTTTAGCCGGTTTCTGCTCGTCACGGGGCGCATTTCGATCGCTCTGGCCGATTCCGTAATCGCGCCGGCGCAGCCGAAGTTTGAGCGCCCGCACCGGGCGTTGTCATGGGAGGACGTGCGACGACTGTTGCGCGCGGTGGACAAATCCTCCGCAAGGGGCCTTCGCGACTATGCACTCCTGCTGATGATGAGCACCTACGGCCTTGGAGCCGGGGAAGCGATCCGGCTGAAGTTCGAGGACATCGACTGGGCGGCCGGTACGATCAAGCTGGTGCGGCCAAAGACCGGCGTTGCCTTCACGCTCCCCATGTTGTCGGCGGTAGCCGAAGCGCTGGCGATTTACCTGCGCGACGGTCGGCCACGGAACACACCGACCAGGCACGTCTTCATCCGGATGAAGACGCCATTCGGTCCGCTGAGCTGCTCGTCGCCTGTTCGCCATATTCTTATCAAGCATGCCAGGGTAGCGGGTTTGAACGCGCCTTACCTTGGCAGCCATGTGCTGCGTTTCTCGAATGCAGCGCGGCAGGTCGACCTCGGGATACACCCGCGAGTGCTTTCCGACCTCCTTGGTCATCGCGACTCAGAATCGATCTCTGCCTATGTCAGGATCGCCACCGAGACGCTACGCGACATCTCATTACCGGTGCCGACGTGACCACGGTGACAGCCGACCAGTTGACTCGGGATGCGCAGGAGTTCCTGCGCTTCAAGCGCGCAATGGGCATCGCCTATTGGCGCGGCGAGTTCGTGCTCAACAGCTTCGTTCGCTTTGTCGCCCAACGGTGGGGTGACCACGGCGAGGTCGCGCTTGATGACGCGATAATACGATGGTGCGCACGAATTGCCGGACGCAAGGCCGTCTTTGGCAACGAGTTCGGCGTTGTGCGGCAACTTTGCCTGTTCCGTCGCCGCCATGATCCGACGAGCTATGTGCCGGAACACGCGCTGGCGCCGATCAAGGAGTCGACGTTCCTGCCGTACATCTTCAGTCATGAGGAGGTACGGCGGATTTTGGTCTTGGCCACTTCCCACCATGGCCGCTTTATCTGGGCGCCGATGCTCCGCGCGCTGATCCTGGTGCTCTACTGCACCGGGCTGAGATTGGGCGAGGCTGTGCGATTACGCATGGCCGATATCGATCTCGACCGCGGCATTCTGAAGATCCCGCATAGCAAAGGTCGTGCGCGCATTGTCGCCATTCGAATGGATTTGGTCGCCGAACTCCGCACCTATATGGTCCAGCGGCAACGCTTGCTGCGGGAATGTCGCCGCCCCGAACCTGAGGCCTACTTTCTTCGGCTGGACGCTTCACCTCTGACGGTCGGGTCGGCATCGAATGCGATCTGCCGGTTACTGCGTCAGCTTGGCCTCAAGCTTCCCAGCGGACGTGTCGGTGCGCGCCCGTACGAGTTCCGCCATGCCTTTGCCGTTCATCGGCTCGCGGCCTGGGCAAACGAGGGAGTCGATATCCACGCCAAGCTGCCCTTGTTGTCGGCCTATCTCGGCCACCAAAACATCATCGGCACCGAGGTTTATTTGAAGGCGACGCCGCAACTGCTGGGACTGGCCAGCCGCCGGTTCGAGCAGCACCTGCACGATGCAGGCCCGCCGCAATGAGCCGAACTGCACCGCGGGAGCTCTTTGCGCTCGTCGAATCCTTCTTCCTCGAATATCTGCCACGTCAGCGTGGGGCGAGCCCTCATACGGTTCGGGCCTACCGAGATTCGCTAAAGCTCCTGTTTGAGTTCACAGCACAACGCCATGGTCGAGATTTCTCGTCGCTAGCGCTCGGGGACCTGGATGCAGACGCGATTGCCGCCTTCCTCGATCATATCGAGTCAAACCGCTCGAACTCGGCCGCCACCCAACTGTCGGCGTGCTGCTCTCCACAGCTTCTTCAAGCATCTCCTGCGCAATGACCTGGCCCGCTCGCTGCAGTACACGCGGGTGCTCGCCATCCCGTCGAAGAAGGCCGAGCAGAGTCCGGCAACCTATCTCGAAGCCGACGACGTGCGGGCGATCATCGCCAAACCGGATCGGCGCACCGACGACGGATGGCGCGATTACACGCTGCTGCTGTTCTTTTACAACTGCGGCGCCCGCGTCAGCGAGGCTATCGGCGTCCGATGGACCGATCTACAACTGGTTCCACCGCGGCAGGTAAGGCTCCGAAGCAAGGGAAGGAAGGAGCGGTTGTTGCCGCTTTGGCGCGAGACCGCCGGTGCATTGCACAGGCTGCGCGGCATGCCGACAAGCGCTGAAAAACAGCACGTCTTCGTTAACCAGCACGGCCAGCCGCTCAGCCGCGACGGCATCGCCTACATGCGCAAATACGTGTCGGAGGTCACCGCCGAAGGTCACCCGACGCTGGCGCGCAAGCCATCACGCCACACGTGCTTCGCCATAGCTGTGCTGTGGCGCTGCTGCAATCCGGCACCGACATCACCGTGATCCGCGATTATCTCGGTCATGCCAGCGTGGCGACGACCGGGCGGTACATCACCACCAACCTTCAGATGAAGCGCGAAGCGATGGAGACCTTTTGGCAGCACTCGGGGATCGAACCGGCCAAGGCCAAACCGTGGAAGCCGAAGCCGGACCTGCTCGCTTTCCTGCTGTCGCTCTGACCCGCCTGATTTATCTGGAGTCCATTGCCCCGATGCCATCGGCGAATCCTGCCGCCACAGCCGACGACTCCAGATAAAATCAAACTCCAGATAATGCGCCCAGCAGCCGGCTTCGGTGATCGGTCCCGGCTTTCGATCCGATGCATAGAGCGCGTTGAACCCGCTATAAGCATCAACCTGAAGGATGCCGGCATAGCCGGCGAGATGCTGCTCGGGATGGATGCCGGCGCGATCCCGCGAGTAGAAGAACACAGCGGCGGGCGGCGCCTTGCCGTCGAACGGGCGGTCGTCGCGAACATAGGTCCAAATCCGTCCGGTCCGGGTTTTGACCTTGGCCAGCACTGGCACGGTAGTATCGTCGCCATGAATGCGCTCGGCCACGAACACGTGCGCCTTGATCAATTCATAGAGCGGCATCAGCGTCGCCGCGCAGGCGCCGACATGATCGGCCATGGTCGAGACCGACAGCTCGATGCCCTCACGAGCAAATTGCTCGCTTTGCCGGTTGAGCGGCTGATGATTGGCGTTTGTCGACCAGGATCATTGCCAGGAGGCTCTGCCCGGCAAAGCCGCGCGCGATTGCGTGGAACGGTGCCGGCGGCTGCGTGATCGTCTCGCAGGACCGGCAGGGCGGGTGAACGATGCACCGGCGTGGCAGATCGGCGGGAACGTCCTCAACCCGCCCGTTCGTCATGTGAGTATTCCTGTGAATACTCACATGACTCACACCCTGACCTAACCCGCAAGGCGGCCGCTATCGGAGGGGTACGCGGTTGCCGACGTCTCGGTTGATCACCCGAAACAGGGCGATGATCGCGGCTTGATTGGTGGTGATGCTATATTGGTTGCACATTGACCTAACCTGTAGGGTGTCTCCGAATTGTCCCTGACTCAAGTCATGGGGCCATGGCCCAACTAGCTATGCCTAGTCTCTCGCCAAGTAGGCAAGCAAGCCCACGATGACCGCGCGAGCGACTACGTTGCCGACGATTGCGACGCTCGCACCATGAGCATAGGCATATAGCTCTAAAACGCCAGACGAAGCGTGAAAGACTATGCAGGTCCATGCGACCAGCCGGAGCGCGCGAGCATCCGTAAGGCGGCTACCCCCGAATGACAAAGCAGAAAACCCGAACTCGGCGCCCGCGAGTAGATAGGCGAGCACATAAGCGCTCGGGGCTAAGTAAATCCCGACAACACTTGGGATCAGGCTTGGCGCGATGGTGAGAACCAGTCCTGCGGCTGCGGTGATGAAGCCGTGAACGACGAGCAGAGCGCGCAATCCCTTATGATCCATTGGTCGCCCCTGCGGTCTATTCTCAAGGATGGGCGTTAGCATCATCCGAACAGTCCCCCGGCTTCCCACCTTGCCGGATACAGACGCGGAATAGCCAAGGTTCAACATAGCTCCCCTCCCAAATGCCCCGTCCCGCGTGCTCGGCTTCGCGCTCGACCGCATCGTATCGTCCCCTTGAATACTGCGGCCAGTCCAGCGCGAGCCCATTGCGCACGAGCCATTCACCGAGGTCAGCACCACCGACCGAACACGTTGCTACCGTGCGCCCGTATTGATCCAGCGAGATCGGAATGCAGTTAACGGGGCGCTTGGCGATGAAGGCGTCAAGTTCATTCGCCGCCTTCGCCCCACAGCGATACTGCAGGCTATCCTCACCTCGGCAGAGCTGATCGCTCTCAGGTGCATCGACGCCCCAGAGCCGGATGCGGTTGTCGTGAATTTCCAACGTGTCGCCGTCGATGATGCTGGCCTGCCCCGTCATGTCGTCAGACAAGGAGATGGTGGCCGATGTCACCAACATTACCGCGGCAAATATCAAGCGAGACTTCATGTGCGCTTCCCAAACAGCTCCGGTATTCTGGCAATCGTTGCCGCAACGCGCCGTGGCTCGTCGGCGGTAAGGTGCTTATTGTAGTCACCCCACCTCTGACGGTGCAGATCATCCCGGCTGATGAACCCCGTTGGCGTCCTGCACCGCAAAACAACCCTCGTTGAGCTTCTTGACGGCCCAAGGCGGCGGAAAACGGCGTCTGGGATCGCTTGACACCCCGGAACATAATGAGAACACCATGATCTCCCGTCAAGGGCGCGTACCATGCCCGAGGTCACTTACTAAGCCCTACCCTTCATTGTTTCCGACGATGGAATTGCGCTGGGGGGCGGTAGAATGCTTTAATCCAGACGCTGCTGTGATCCGTGCGGAGGCGCTCGCGCGAAAAGAGGGTTATGTCGGGGCAGTCGCATTCCGGCGATCCGGCTACCGGCGATTTCAAGCGACGCCACCGTGATCAGAAAGTTGGTGACGTGCTGGATGATTTGAGCGCGCTATGAACCCTGACTACGTTGGCAACGAAATCGCGCGCATGCGCGTAGGATACGTCGCCAGTAAAACGAGATTGAGATGCGCAGACGTGCTGGCAGAATTGTTACTTGCGAGAATGCGAGCCAAGGTGGATGATCTTTGCAATTGACGAACAAAGCTACGAACCGCCGCTCAGGGGAAGGGCACGCGATAAGCTATCGACCGTGCAGTTCCCCGCGCGCCGCCAGTGCATGGATCAAGCTGATGCAAGAGCGGGAGATCAAGCACAGCGCTTGTGGGTTGTCCCGACGACAAAATGTGAACGCTGGTCTGGCACAAACGTTGCGCAAGCGGGTTGTTTAATGGGCTTGAGCCAAACCGAGGAGCACAGCAATGTCAACTCAGATCGTGATGGACCACACTGGCGATACCCGGCATCATTTTGACGCGACTGACCGTGAGGCGGTCGCTAAGGCCGAAGAACGCTTTCGCCAATTGACCGGCACAGGTTTTACGGCAGCGGTCCGCTCAGCCTCGGGTGACGCAACGGTAACTCGTTCCTTCGACCCGACTGCGGAAGAAACATTATTCTTTCCTCGGCTCGTCGGCGGCTGATTGTCCTCGCTATGTCCGCGCGGTCTCTGCTGACCGCGTCGCGGCGTGTTGGTGCTTCGCTGGCTCAATATATCCGTGAAGTCCAAGCCGCGCGCGAGCGTTACCGAGCGCGCTTCCCTAATCGTGAAACGCGCGCCGTAAACCTCCTGCGCGAGTGGTTGTCGCCTGAGCAACGAGCGCAGTTCGATGCCAAAAGATATTTCGACGTAATCGGTTGTGACAGCGGGAAACGATACCGCATTCATTACGGAGATACCACAAACGTCCATGAAATGGGGGACGATGACCTTCCCTCGGTCGGTTGGTGCTTCAGACCGGTGGGGCAATTAGTTGCGGGCGACGTGATGCTTGCCCAAAAAATCGCTCTTGAGACCCACGAGTTCAGTGCGCTGGCAGTGGCTAACAGGTTCGCTATCCGGTTCTCGCGCCGAACCGTCCGTTGATTTTTGTGTCAACTTAGCGCGTTCGTAAGTACGCCGGAGCGAAACAAAATGATGCCCGATAATGGTAACGGCAAGAAAGTCGCCGAAAGAAGCAAACTCTTTACGCATTAAATTCCGCTTATTGGATCAGCCCTCCCACTGGCTGGTATTGGATGCCAACGGTGGACCGCCGTCATCGAACAATGCAAGCGAGTAATGATCACAGCGGTAAGCGTTGCCCTGCCATACGGGCGCTCGTTTCCGCGCCGTGCGCCCACGCTGTTCGCATGCACTTGGGGCCCCAACGATAGAAGCCTAAGACCTTACCGCCGCTGAAATCACCTCGCGGGCCATTGCCAACATCGGATCGGTGCCAGACGTCAATGTCCGCTATCGGGGGTAACCCGGAAAACATATGCCGCAACCGCTCGATCGGACGATCCAATACATCCAGCAACATAAAAAGGTCTATTCGACGCGGCTCCACCCACTGCTTTGCGCCCTTACTTCGGCCGAAGGGGTGGCTTACTCAGAGCAGCCGGCTGAGGACGCCACATCTTTCGTGTCTAGCAAATTCCGCAGTATGTTAATTGACATCTTCGGGCGGACCTTTCCGGAGAAGGCGTTCTTCGCCTTCGATCGGGATGCGGTCGCACGCTACAAGAAGCGTGTCCGCCGCAACGTGGCCGCTGTCGGGGCGCGGCTTGAGGCGATTCTGCGCAACGTGACCTCGGCTCCGCCAGCTTGATCCAGGCTCAAAGTTCGCCAGGTAAAAATGAGATCTCGGCATGCCGACCAGAACACGGGCCCTGGTGAGTTAACCCTTCAACAACAGTTTGCACTGCTGCTATCATGATTCTTCATCGCAATCTGTGCGCACCTCAAGGAGGCGTACGGTCACAGCAGCAGCGCATAGCTGTCCCAGGTCGGTCGTGAATGAAGCGGCCATCAGCACCGGCCCGTCTTTCCCTCCGGTTCGAACACGAGAAGTTCGGTTTTTGTTGGACAACCACTTGCCCGGTTCGAGGGCTGAAGCTGACCTCTTGCCTCGATGAACAGTGGTTCCAGTCTGACCCAACTCGGACAACCAACGCACCGCGTCTTCTCGTTCCAACGGTTCGGTCATGGTCAAATAATTCGTCTCCTGAGGACGACAAAACGGAGGCTACACGTCAGGTGCTGTCGTAGATGCGCGGACCATTGTCGTGAAACCCGTTCAACTGACCTGGATGGATAATCCAACTATTCAGGGCGGTCAGATGGCTATTTTGACCGGCGATCCAGCAAGAGCTGAAACGGTCGTGATGCGCTTCAAATTCCCGGCGAACCGCCCAGCCCCGCACTCACGTCCCCACGCAGAAATCGTAACTGTGCTCAGCGGTCGCGTTGGCTACGGCGAAGGGAGCAAGTTTGACACTTCGATCGTCGTTGTTCCAGCACATTGTCGTGGCGAAGAATGCCGGTACGCTTCTGGATCAGATGTACCCGTTTTGGCACGGCGGAGGCCTATCACGTAAACATTTCGCTCGTTGGCGGGACGCGGCGTGAAGGCGGGAAGACGACCCTGGAGTTCGTCGGCAGCAATGCTCAGACTATCTCCGTAAAGGAGACACCGGAGGAGATTCTTGCTATCCACCTCGGGGAGCAGCGAGGGAGTTGAAGTCTTGAATCCGGGATTTATATCCGCAGAAGCTAGTGTCGGCAAAACGCTGGTCGATTTGCGCCAGGTCGGCGCGCATCCGGATTACTGGTATCCGGTGGCGTGGTCACATGAGGTCAAAAGAGGGCAGGTCGTTGCATCCTCCTTTGCCGGCGAGCCGATCGCCATCGTCCGTCCACAAACAGGCGAATTGTACGCGCTGGAGGATCGCTGCGCCCATCGCCAGGTGCCTTTGTCCAAGGGCACGGTGAAGGATTGCCGACTACATTGCTGCTACCACGGCTGGAGCTATGACGCGTCGGGAAAATGCGTCGATGTTCCCTATCTCGGCAAGGGCAAGCTGCCTAATGGCGTGAAATCCTATCCCTGCTGCGAATGCGATGGAATTATCTTCATCTGGCCTGGCAGTTTGCCGGCTGCGCCACAGCCGACGGGCCTCGGCGCTGCGGCTAGCAAGGGCTACAAGACGCGGCGCTTCGGCCAGGTCGTCAATTGCCACTACACGTTCATGCACGAGAACCTGATGGATATGAACCATCAGTTTCTTCACCGGCGAACAACCGGTAAGGTTTCTCCACGCTATCTCGGCAAGCGGTCGGGTGCGGGGTGGATGGAGCTTGACTACACTTTCACGCGGCCGGACCAGAAGCCGCCGATCGGCGAATCCTTGATCATGGGAAATTTTCGCCTCGACACCTCTACCCCACGCGACCGCATGACCATCCGGACGGAGTATCCACACCAGACACTGCGTTTCTGGACGTCGCGCGAAGAACCCGTCTTGCACGTCTGGCTTGGCTACACGCCGGTCGATGCCGAACAACGAAAAAACAGATCGTTCATCGTGCTTTCGGTCCGCCGGCCGAAAATTCCCGTTGTACTGGATATCGCGTGGCCTGTTTTGACCTGGTTCACAAATCGCGTGTTCGAGGAAGACCGCGAAATCGTTGAGATCGAGCAGGCTGCCTATGACGCGCAGGGGGCCGATTGGAATCAGGAAATCTTCCCCGCGATCAGAGACTTGCGCGAGCTGCTTACACAGTGCGGTCGCGCAATATCCATGAGGTAGCTCTAATCGATCTTTTCCAGATAGCTCTGAAAGACACCCACGTGATTGAGGGCTTCGTCCGAGCTATCGGGCCAATGGTCGGTCGATCGGAGACGGACATCCCAGGTCCGCTCCATGGGCCGGCGGCCTGGCCTTCTCGCTGACGATGTCCGCTGTCGAGGGCAAGAGCCGATCTGCCATTCAGGCTGAGGTGCTTCCGCTTTCCTTGTGCACATGCTGTCGCCACTACCCAGGCGCAGCGGCTGGGCGTGCTCTTCGCTCTGCTTCACCCAGCCGTTTCAGCCTTCCCCGAAAGGGTTGTCGGGCCGGCCTGCGCATTGTCCTTTTCGAGGCTTGCTCGGCGTTTGCTCGCGTTACGGCCTGCACACTCGCGCTGTCACCGTATATCGTGATACGCTAACCGAAGGCTTCAGCCATTTCGTTACCTCCATGACTGCTCCGCTTGCTTCCGGCTGGAGCATTCGCCGGATGGGACTTACACCCACTGGAAAGCGCCGCCTTTCCACGGCGCACACCCGTTGCGTTGCGGACACAGCAGAAGCAGCGATCATACAGAGTTTAATGAGGAGCTCGGTATAGACGTCACCGTAAAAGGCTTTCCCTTGCTGATGGAGAACATTTTTGTTCACGAGGGAGTGACGGGCCACGAAGTGGTGTTTATCTCCGAAGTCGAGTTTCCTGATGCTGAATTCAAGGATCAGGAGAGCGTTGATTTTCAAGAAGGCAACGCAGTGTCTGGCGTCGCGCGCTGGTTCGATTTGGCCGATCTCGACCTTGATGATGGTCCCAAGCTGTATCCAACCGGGCTGAAGGATCTGTTGCTGGAGGCTGCAAAAGGCGGCCCGGTGTAAAATGCAAGGGTTCGCTTCTTTATGACAGTATCTCTCGCGCGGGTCTCACACCGGCTACCTGTGGCCTTCGACGCTCTGAGAGATGACGCCGAGGCGGATGGACATCGTCACATGGGCCGCTTGGCTGCGGAGTTGGATGGCACCCAACCGATGTTCCACGCAGTCTTCGCCGCTTACGTCGAGGGCAATCTAGCGGGCATCGGAGCTATCACGGATGAGCCGGAACCAACTTCAACGCCGACTTGGCGGATGCGGAGGCTCTATGTGCATCGACAATTCAGACGAAGGGGCGCCGCACGATCTATCACTACTGCACTTATCCAGGAGGCGGCCAGTAAAGTTCGGATGGTGACCACAAATGCGGGTAATGATCAGGCAGCTCGGTTCTGGGAGCAAATTGGCTTTCACCAAATTAGTGGCAAAGGCTGGACCCACGAGCGAAGGATCTAAGTATCCGCCGGCTTTCGGGGATGAGCGCTCAACCGCATCAGATATTCTTACTTCTGCTCATGGCACGAACCTGACCACCGGCGATGTCGGCAGTTCGACCGCCCAGATTAACGATGCTCCATGACCAAATGGCGCCCGCGGGCCTGCATCAGAGTCGTCGCAATTGGCTTGCACTGGCGGGCTGGACGTTTGCTGGCTGCCGAAGTTCGGGACGACGCGGGCCAGCTCAAGGGGGGTGCGTCCGCTCGGTGGTGGGGTCAACTTCGGTGAAAGTTGGCGAACCGTCAAGGGTAAACCAGACCTGACGTGGGCGCTCCAGGTCGGTCAAGAATGACCCGGAGCTGACCTTGCTTGATTGGCTTTTGGGCGGGAGCAGAATGTATTGCAAGCAATCCTGAATTGTATGCTGTTTTATCAATATTTTTAAAGTTGGGGACGAATTTTGCCATGAGTAAGTTGATTTCCGGTTGCGCCGTGCTTTTTTTCTTGTCTCTTTATGCGCCCACATCAGCCATCAAAAATCAAAACGGATACGTGGTCGGATTCGGACGAAACTTATACGGACTTGTCGTACCGAAAGCTATGGGCAAACCAAGGTCTGCTCCTTCACAAGATAGATCCTCGGCCGAAAGTTTGATTCACTCAAGTAGAGCGACGTCCGGTTCGGATCATTCTCGAGAGAATTTGGCCGTCGACGCCACGTCCGGATTATCCCCGATAGCGGCATGGCAGCGGACATCGGCAGCTTCGTGCCAGGCACCGACATTGGCGCTGGAACACTGCTCTATCTGACCGAACTTAGGCGCGCAAGCCCCTAGTTTCAACTATGGGGTGAGCGCCTCTTTGCTATTAGACATCAGCCAGGTATATAATAGGCTGTGGCGGACTTCAGATCGAACAGGAACGTTCTCTTCTCGTGCAAATACCACGTGGTGTTTTGCCCGAAATACCCTAAGCCAGTTCTTAATACGCCTATAGACGCCAAACTTAAGAAACTAATTCAGCAAGTATGCGACGAGACGCAATCGGCGCTGATTGAAATGGAAGTCATGCCAGACCACGTCCATCTGCTTGTCGGCTGCGATCCGCAATACGGCATCCACCGGCTGGTGAAGGGCATCAAGCGCCGGTCTTCGCGTGTTCTGCGTCAGCAGTTCCGGGTGCTGCGCACGCGCATTCCAACATTATGGACGAACAGTTATTTTGTGTCTTCGGTCGGCGGCACTCCCCTCGCGCTCATCAAGCAATACATTGAAATTCAGAAGAGGGTGTGATGGAAAAGCCTCAAATGATTTCAATTGCCGGTCTTAAGGCGCGAGGATGGACACAAGCCCTCATCACGCTCCCTTGGGGAACCGGATGTGGTAGGGCGCAATTCTCATTATGCGAAATCAGCGCCTATGCGCCTCTACGACACCGCAAGAGTAGCTTCCTTCGAGGTGTCGTCAGAGTTTCTTGCTGCAAAAGCGAAAGCTGCTCGGCGTCAGTGCGGAGCAAGGACTGCCGTGGAGACAAAGCGCGCGGCACTGATGCAGCAGGTTCTGGAAATGCACGTTTCTGTTGAAACGCGCCCGGAACATTGGGTGAGACGTGCGGCGATCGTATAACGAATGGCACTGGGATGGAGACGGGACGGCGGAAGATGCACCCGCCGAGTTTTTCGAACGCATCACCGTAAACTTCATCCGGCATAATCTAACAGCGTACGACAGGGCATTAGAGGAAGTCGCTGGTCGGGTTGGCATCGCCTCTGCGGTACAGAGCAAAGATTTACT
Source organism: uncultured Alphaproteobacteria bacterium (assembly GCA_963822795.1). GTDB lineage: Bacteria > Pseudomonadota > Alphaproteobacteria > Rhizobiales > Xanthobacteraceae > Bradyrhizobium. The sequence goes on along the minus strand of CAWGJM010000037.1, from coordinate 382,669 downwards.
CAGCCATAGGAGAGCCATAGGAGAGAGCTATCCGGCTTTAGCAGATGAATGCAGTCGGCAATTGATGCGTAGAGGACTGTGATGCCGCGCGTTAAAACCCTGTCCTTCGTCGCCGAGTTCCCGCTTCAGACGACTGCGGCGGATGAGAAGACATTGGATACGCGGCTGAACGCAGCCCGGCACCTCTATAATGCCTGTTTGCAGGAGAGCCTTCGCCGCCTCGATCTGATGAAGCAATCGAAGGCATGGCAAGCCGCACGCGCCATGCCTGCGACAGTGGACAAGCGTCACAACAAAGCGCGCTCGCAAGCGTTCCGGGCCGAACTTGAGCGGTTCGGCTTCACCTCGCGCGAGATTGAAAAGCATGCGCTCTCCTGCCGCAATGCCTGCTGGATCGGCGATCACCTCGGCAGCCACGACACGCAAACCACGAGTTTGCGCGCGTTCCGGGCAGCCGAGCAGTATGCGTTTGGCAAGCGCGGCCGCCCACGGTTCAAATCGTTAAACCGGCTGAACAGCATCGAGGGCAAAGCGGACGCTGTGATCCGCTACCGCGCCGAGCCGGTTCCCGCCGTGCACTACAGCGGCCTAGTGCTGCCGCTTATGCTCGATCCAAAGGACAAACGCGATTGGCAAAGAGAAGCGCTCGCGGCCAGGACCAAGTATGTCCGCATTATCCGGCGCGAGATCAAGGGCCGCGTTCGCTGGTTTTGCCAGTTGGTGCAAGAGGGCTTGCCGCCCGCTACGCACACCACCAAGGACGGTACTGTCGGACTCGACATCGGGCCGTCCAGCATCGCGGCGGTATCAAGCGACGACGCTATTTTGGAGCAGTTATGCCCGAGCGTCGTCGAACCGTGGAACGACTGCCGGCGGATCCAGCGCGCGATGGACCGCTCGCGACGTGCAACCAACCTGGACAACTTCGATGCCAAAGGGCGCGCGATCAAGGGTAAGAGAAGGTGGAACAGGTCGCAGCGCTATCAGGCGCTTGCCGCTTCGAAACGCGAGCGCGATCGAGTATTGGCTGCCGAGCGCAAGCGATCGCATGGCGAGTTGGCGAACCGCATTCTCGGTCAAGGGACAACCATCAAAACAGAGGAGTTGAGCTACAAGTCATTTCAGAAGAACTACGGTCGCAGCGTGAAAGTGCGTGCGCCAGGAATGTTGATCTCGATGCTTCAGCGCAAGGCTGCAAGTGCTGGCGGTGGAGTGATTGAGATCAAAACCCGGCATACACGGTTGAGCCAGCTCGATCATACCACGGGCGAATACATCAAGAAGCCGCTCTCGCAGCGGGTTCATGTGTTCGGCGATGGCAGGACAGAGCCGGTTCAACGTGATCTCTACAGCGCGTTTCTTGCGACATGCTGCGATACGAATTTGCTCGACATTCCCCAAGTCAAGATCGCTTGGGCCAGTGCGGAACCGCTCCTGAGGACGGCGATGTCGAGTGTACTTCAACCTGCAAGCGGGAAGGGCTTTGCCCAACCCCACGTCCGTAATGGCGTTAGAGCGGGTCGCCGGATCAAGAGAGTTGGGCCGGCCGTCGAGGCCGGGGATGATGTAGCGCCTCTGCAAACAGAGACCGCGAGAGCCCCGGAAAGACTGCCTTCTGCCTCTCTCAGAACCCCCTGGCTTTAGCCATGGGGAGGTTCAGAATTCTCCGATCAAGTATTCGCTACTATCGACACCCCGTGAAATACTGACGCGCGGCGTGGACAAGTGATGCGTTAGTTTCGGCCACTGAACCGTCTGGAAGCGACCGGCCGTCTTCAAAGCCAACCCTCGTAGATAAACCCAATCTTGCCGCTTGTGCCACGCACGACCATACACTGCCCCCTTCACCGTGAAGGAGGACCAGCAGAACGCACTTTGCCCGGGCCAGTATCTCCATCGCTCGATCAGCCTCTCTTAAAGCGGCTGCAGGATCGTCCGCCGTCATTTCGATGAACACCCGCAAACATTTGCCGGCGTCTACTTCACTCACAAACCGCTCGGCATCACCCTCTGTCCAGAGGCCAGCCTCGACGCCAATTCCTTTCCTGCTGAGCAAATCAATGACTTCGACTGCGCCGTCTTCATTTAGGTTTGCTGAGCAATAGTCGGGCAGAACGATCCATTCCTCAATAAGAGGATGGCGCTCGCGCCCACCGGGCTCGATCCAGGTGCCCGTGCCAATCCCAATGGGGACTTCAGCAACGGACGCTCTGATGGCCAAGAGTGCCCTGCCGACATCGGAAGCTGCTAGCGTCTCCCTTCCATTCTCGTCCCGAGGATGGATGTGCAGTTCGTCGGCCCCGGCCATTCGAACCGCGATTGCGTCATTCGCCAATTCTTCCGCGGAAATTGGAACGCTGGGGTGTACCGCCTCGCTAGTCCACCGTTGAGACAAGCCTGCAACATCTGGGCCTCACCGAACTCACATTTGCGCATCAATGCTGCGCTTCGGGCAGCGTAGGTGTTCGTTTAGTCGAGAGCAACCCGAATGTGAGAGCATCACCAGTTCGGGCGCTCGTCGCGGCCGCCGAGATATTGAAGTGCCTCATTGGCCTTTGATCGCAGCCACGCCGAACGATCCCAGGATTGACGTCTCGGGCCACATGCAGACGTGGAGGGTTTCGGGATCATGCAAAGTCATTTTCTTCGGGTTGCCCCTGGCATGCCGAGCAAGAGTATTGAACGCACCATTGAGCACTACACTCGACTTGGTTTGACTGCCACGCTGGTCAGAGATGAGTTCGCCATCGTCGAACGAGATGGTGTCGAACAGCATTTTGCTTTGAAGCCGGACCACGATCCGGCCCGGACGGCGATGTGGATTTATATCAGGGTCAAGGACGCGGACGCATTCTACGAGGATATGAAATCTGCGAGTTTGGACTCCAAAGAGCCGCACGATACGGACTATCGAATGCGTGAGATTCCGCATAGCGACCCCAACAACAATCTGGTTCTGTTCGGCTCCGCGCTCGCCAAGCGCTAATTGGCCACCCCCGTGCATCGGATGTCCGCTAATGGGTCAATCGCGTCACTTTGACCGTGAGGCCCCTTTCGTGGTAGGAACGCGAGTTACCTCGCGCCCCCCCCGCACACATCCGTACGAGCCCAATTCGGGCATAAAATGTGGCCGGCCACATTTGATGCGGAATGTGGCGCTCGAATTTATGTGGCGTCCAGCTTCGCCATCCGTGTGCTGCAACGGGAAGCCGTTTTGCGCTCCCCTGTCCACGCTTCGCCGATGCCCTCGCGGGCATCTGCGCATGACTCGGGGGTCGATGCGGTTCGCTACTCCTTCATCGTGATGGACTTGCACCATCTACTCCTTGCCGGTCTTCCCGGCGCACTCCGGTCTACCCCGATCAACGGACATCGTCAGACCGCCCCAGCATGTCGATTTGGTGCCAATAGCGCCCGAACGCACGGAGCCGCATGGCTCGGCTGTATCGCAGATCGGAAAGTAGGGCCCTTTCGCGACCCTGCCATCTATGCATAATCTCGCGGCTGAAGTTCAATCGGTCACGAGGGGAGAAACCATGAACGAAGTCGATGGCGCTACCCTGATCGCGAGGAGCCTCAAACAGCAGGGCATCGATCACCTGTTCGGGGTCGTCGGGTTTCCAGTCACCCCGATCGCCGTGGCCGCACAGCAGGAAGGCGTCGCCTATCTCGGCATGCGCAACGAGCAGAGCGCCTCCTACGCGGCGCAGGCCTACGGCTATCTCACCGGCCGCCCCGGCGCCTGCATTGTCGTGACCGGCCCAGGCGTGGTGCACGGTCTCGCGGGTCTCGCCAATGCCCAGCAGAATTGCTGGCCCATGATCTTGATCGGCGGTGCCTCGGAGACCTATCACGGCGGCATGGGCGCGTTCCAGGAAGAGCGGCAGGTGCTGATCGCCTCGCCTTTCTGCAAGTTCGCGCACGGCATCGAGAGCGTGCAGCGCATCCCCTACTATGTCGAGATGGCAACCCGGCACGCGATCTATGGTCGCCCCGGCGCCACCTATCTCGACGTGCCCGACGACATCATCAGAGGCAAATGCGACCTCGACAAAGTCGTTGAGGTCGAGCGCGTGCCCGAACCGCCGCGGATGGTGGCGCCGACGGAGAACGTCGCGGCGGCGCTGAACCTGCTCGAACGGGCCGAGCGGCCGCTCGTTCTCCTCGGCAAGGGCATGGCCTGGGCGCGCGCCGAGGACGAAGTCCGCGCCTTCATTGAGCGCACGCAACTGCCGTTCCTGCGCTCGCCGATGGGCAAGGGGGTGATGCCGGACGACCATCCGCTGTCGGCCGCGGCGGCGCGCTCGCTGGCGCTGCAGCAGGCCGACGTCATCTTCCTGATGGGCGCGCGGCTCAACTGGATCTTTCACTTCGGTCAAGCGCCGCGCTATGCGAAGGACGTCAAGATTATCCAGCTCGACATCGCGCCCGAGGAGATCGGCCACAACAAGGCGACGGAAGTGGCGCTGGTCGGTGACGGCAAGGCCATCGTCGGGCAGCTCAACAAGGCGCTTGACAACCGCCAGTGGTTCCATCCTAAGGACACGCCGTGGCGGCAGGCGATTGCCAAGAAGACGGCCGATAATGCGGCGCAGATCCGGCCGCAGATCGATGACGATCAGGCGCCGGCCGGCTACTACCGAGCGTTGCGCGACGTCGCCGCTTGGATGCCGCGGAACGCGATCCTTAGCGCCGAGGGTGCCAGCACCATGGATATCGGCCTCACGCAATTGCCGAGCTTCAACGCCCGTTCCTGCCTCAACGCCGGCAGCTACGGCACGATGGGGGTCGGCCTCGGCCAGGCCATCGCCGCCTGCGTGGCGCATCCCGACCGGCCGGTCATCCACCTCTCGGGCGACTCCGCGATCGGCTTTTCCGGCATGGAGATGGAAACGCTGGTCCGCTACAACCTCCCGGCCAAGATCGTCGTCTTGAACAATGGCGGCATCGGCCCCGGCATGCCGCAGATCCCAGAAAATCCGATGTTCAAACTGAAGCCCAACGCGCTGATTTGGGGCGCGCGCTATGACCGGGTGATGGAGGCCTTCGGGGGCAAGGGATTCCTGGTCGAGGACCCGAAGGACCTGCGCGGTGCCCTCGACGAGGCGATGAACTTCCGCGGTCCCGCCCTGGTTAACGTCGTGATCTCGCAGGGCTCCGCCCGCAAAGCGCAGGAGTTCGGCTGGCATAGCTGATGGAGTGACACATCAAACGGCCGCGCCATTCCCGGCGCGGCCCTCATTGGGAGGGGTCGCCATGTGGGAACGGGTAGTGCAGCCAGAGATCGCGACCGGGATCCAGCCGGCGCTCAAGGGGGTCAAGGTGCTCGACCTCACCCAGTTCGAGGCGGGACCGTCCTGCACCGAGGCGCTGGCCTGGCTTGGGGCCGACGTAGTCAAGGTGGAGGAGCCCCATCGCGGCGAGCCGGGGCGTTGGGGGGTCAGCGATCGCCCCGACGCCAATTCTCACTATTTCATTTACTACAACCTCAACAAGCGCAGCGTTACCTGCAATCTCAAGAGCGACGGGGGCAAGGCGCTGCTGAGGCGGATGATCGGCAAGGCCGATGTCCTGATCGAGAACATGGCGCCGGGCACCTTCGCACGCCTGGGCTTCGACTATCCGCGGCTGAGCGCGCTCAATCCGCGATTGATCTTCGCCCAGGTAAAGGGCTTCGCGCCGGAGAGCGAGCACGCGAACTATCTGTCCTTCGATATGATCGCCCAGGCGATGGGCGGGACAATGGGGGTGAACGGCCATCCCGACGAGCCACCGGTCCGGCCGGGCTCGACCATCGGCGATACCGGCACCGGCATGCTTTGCGCCATGGGGATCATCGCCGCGCTCTACCAGCGCATGACAACCGGCCGCGGCCAGCACATCCAGATCGCTATGCGCGACGCGATGCTGAACTACTGCCGCACGCCGATGAGCCGCCAGGCCGCCCGCGACGACCAGCTGCCGCGTGGCGGCAACACGGTGGTCGGGACCGCGCCGGGCGACCTCTACAAATGCTCGCCGGGGGGGCTCGACGACTGGTGCTACATCTTTGCCTCGCGGGGCAACGAGGAGCATTGGCGCCGCCTGGTGAAGGCGATCGGACGCGAGGACCTGCTCAACGATCCGCGTATGGTCGACGGCGCCACCCGCGCCCAAAACCGGGAGGCCGTGGATGCGGCCATCACTGAATGGACGTCGAAGCGCACCAAGCATGAGGTAACCCGGATCATCGCCGGCGCCGGTGTTCCCTGCGGCGCTGTCCTCACCACGCTCGAGTTACTGCACGACCCGGATCTGCATCAGCGCGGGATGATGCAGAAGGTCGAGCATCCGGTGCGCGGGCCGGTCATCGTGCCGGGTTGGCCGCTGCGGATGTCGGACAGCAAGGTCCCGCTGAAATGCGCCCCGATTCTCGGCGCGGATTCCGAGGCGATCTATGGCGAGTGGCTCGGCTGCTCCCCCGACGAGGTCAGGGACATGCGGCAAGGCAAGGTGATCTGAGGACCGCGATCCTCGCTGCGCGAGGAGCCGCTGCCGTCGCGGCCATCGCGCATGAATGCTAAGCGCGTTCGGATCTCGTTCCGGGTCAAACTAGAAGAACCCCGGTGCGAGCATATGTCTTTCGCGGTAGGGACGCGAGTTACCTCGCGCCCCCCCGCACAGATCCGTACGAGCCCAATTCGGGCATACGGCTCCCACCTCGGGTGTGTGACGGCGCGTCGTGATATTCTCACGAAATTCCGCATGCGTTTTAGCGCCTGTGACACGGTTCCGCGGTACTGTGCCCGGCCCGGGCTTTGCTAACTCGCATTCCCCGCAGCCCCCGCCCTTGGCTCCACCAACTCCGCAGCCGGTTGCCCGGCTTTGTTCGTCGGCTTCACAGCTACTATGGCGAGGTCAGACTTCTCACGATCGTACATCATCGGCTACGGCTCCTCGCCTTCCCGACGCGGGCCATTGCAGCAACTGGCGCTGGCCGACCATGAGATCTCCCGGTTCCCGAGCAAAGAGCGTGCGCATGGCATGCCTGATGAAACCAAGTTCAAGGGCAGGCTCTTTCGGCGCTAAAATCGCTCAGGCCGCAGCAGAGCGTAGAGCAAGTAGCACAGCAAGCCGGCGGCGACGAGGGCGGCGAGTGAATAGTCAAAGATCATGACCCATTCTCCCTCAAAGCTGTTCGCGGACGTGGGCGTAGCCGATCGCGAGCGCAAAAAAGCCGAACGCGAGGTCCATAACAATAACGTCCATCATTGAGTGCTCCTCCTTTGTTGCGCGTGGTCATGATCGGAACAATTATCGCGCCATTTCGGTAGGCAATTTGGGATAGATCAACGGCCAACCGGCTCGCGAACCTATGCCTCGTCCGTGTTCTTTCGGTCAGTGCTGCCACTACGCGCATATGTTTTCGAGACGCTCGCGCCAGCAACGTTATAGGAATTCATAATTGCAGCGCGATGTTCGATCTCTCGCTTCGGAGCGCCGATTCGGTATGGAACGCGGCTCGCTTCCCATCCAGCAACTCGCGTCTCACCGGAGAGACATTGAATTTATGTTTCATGCGGCTCACGCGCTAATGAAGTTGGTGTATACTTGGTTAGTTTATAAGAGCCACGACCTCGCTTAGGCTGGTTTGCTCTTCGGCCAACGAGTTGTCGCCTAGTGCTAGGCAGGAGTTGAAGCGGTGGCCGATGTTGAATCGAAGCTGCGGCAGGCCATCACACCGGCGCCAGAGGCCGCCCCCCTATTTAGCCCGGTAGCATCGGAGTTGCTGCGCTATCTTGCTTCAATTGCAATGACCGCTACCGCGACGGTCGTGGCTGTAGGTGTCGACAGCAAGGTGACCATCCCCAACCTATCTCTGGTATTTGTAGTTCCAGTGACCATTGCGGGCGTTAGCCTCGGCTTGGGTCCGTCAATCTGTTCGGCGATACTTGGCGCTCTAGCCTTCAATTTTTTCCTTACTGAGCCTCGCTACTCACTGGCCGTCGACGACCCGGCGAACATCTGGGCGATTGGACTGCTGTTTGTCGTCGGTCTCATCGTAAGTAGCGTTGCCTTCACCTCCCACCAGAGGGCGACCGAGGCGGCATTGCTAAGAAGGCAGACGACTGTGCTGCAAGGCTACAGCCGTGACGTCGTCGCGGCCGATAATACGAACGCGATCGTCTCAATCACTTCCCAAGCTCTTGCAGCACTCTTCCAAGTTCCTGTCGTCGTGATGCTCGTTACGGAGGACAAGGTGGTTTCCCTCGAACAAGTCGGCGACTTAGAACCCCAGGAGGCCGAATTGGAGGCAGCGCGATCGTCCTTGGCGACTGGAATAGTAGTGCGCAGCGGCGTTTACCCGAATCTGGCCTCGCGCTTTGACTTTTGGCCTGTGGGGACGGCCGAAGGCCAGGAGGCCGTCATTGGACTTGCATTCGACCCGGACGAACGTCCTTCGGCACCAGATGCGATAGTCAATATAGTTGTGCGTGTTTTAGGCCTGGTGCTTGACCGTCAACATGTACGACGGCAGACGCATGGTTCTGACGAGTGACAAGAGCACCAACGCGATCCTTGGGGGTCGCTGCGTTCCATACAAGTGAGCGCAAGAGAAATACACCCGCCGCGATGTCCGAGATGGGTCAAACGCCTCGGTTTGACAGTGCGCCCGTCAGTTCCGGTCTTCTCCGATCAGCGGACATTTCTCATTGTCCGTCGCCCTGGATCAAACGTGCCAATAGCGGCATACATCCCGAAGGACACTGACTCGATTTTCCTGGCGGTCGGAATCCGCCGCGTATCATCGAGATAGCAGCAACGGCGTGCAGCTAGGCATTCAACGGTGCACCCAAGCGCGCTATTGACGCTTGGGCACTCCGATGGGGATCACCCGATAAAGGTGGGCCGGCGCGAATCCGTGAGCACGTCTGCACTCTTTGAATACAGCTCCGTGACGCGTTTGCCGACGAGAGCGGGCAACGGATAGCGGAAACCGTACTCCCTCTGTAACGCAACGGCCGCACTGCATTAAACTTTTGGCGGCCGGCCCTGGCGCTGATACCGCAACCGCAATCGCCCGGTGTTTCGTTCGGTTCGCTCCAGGCCGGATAGACATCGACAGTCGGGAACACCGCATGCAAGGTGAGCAGAGTCGAAACGTAAAGTTTCGTATTGGCGGCACGTTCGATGCCACGGCTCCTCCGGGAACAAGATGCTCCTTGACGAGCGCGAAAAACTCCCGCGTCAGCATATGGAATGGAACGCCGAACTCGCGAACCGCATCCAACAGGATGAGATCATAGGTATCTTTGTGGCGGTTGAGATACACGCGGCCGTCGCTCTCGATGAAGCGGACCTTATCGGTCTCGCGCAGCCCGAAATATTGTTTTCCCGCCGCAATCATGCCGGGGTCGAGTTCCACCACATCGATTTGGGCGTCCGGCATGGCGCGCCCCAGATAGGTCGATATGGATCCGGCGCTTAGCCCGATCATCAGAATGCGCTTGGTTTCTTCGGCATGATCCGGTTGTACGGGACCGGCATGGCGTCGGGATCTTTGAGATCGATGACCAACTCGATGTAGTCGGGGCGCCCCTTGTACCTGTTGCTCAGCCGCAGGGAGCGATCCGTGCTTGTCGATGAAGAGATCATTATACTCGGTTTCCAGATGCGCGACGCCGCCGTCGCTCTGTTTGAGCATCTGCGCGCGCACGTTTTCATCGATTAGGTCGTTCGCGCAGACGCGATTACTGGCAAGCACGAGGACCGCGAAGACGACAAACCCAGCCGTCGACTGGACACCTTTTTTTGCCAAGTGCGCGCGATCGAGCGCGAACAAGGACAGTCCGCAGGCTATGCCGACAGCACCAAGCTAGAGCGTTATGGCGCGCGTCCCGATCGTCGGAATAAGGAAAAACGTCGTGCCAAGCGTGCCTGCGATCGAGCCGGCGGCGGACACGCCGTAGACAGTGCCTGACGCGGTCCCGGACCGCTGGGTGGCGCGCAACACAAGTCTGATCGCAAATGGCGAATAGACAGCGAACAGCATCACCGCCAGGAACATGATCGCAAGCGCGGCGTAAAGGCTGCCGAGGTGCACATTGTCCACGGTGTCGAAAACAAAGCGCAGTATCGCGTCGGCAAAGCTTGGCAGCACCAGGAGGTAGACTGACGCAACGCCGACGATCGTTCCGAGGACGGCTGCCGACACCGTGCGATCGGCGATGAAGCCGCCGAGGAAATAGCCCGCTGTCAGCGCCGCCAGCACCGTCGAGATCAGCGCCGCCCAGGTATAGATGCCGCTGCCGAAATAGGGGTTGAGATAGCGTGAGCCGGGCATTTCGAAACTCATCACGATCGCGCCAGTAACAAAAGCGACGATATAGGTGACGGCCCGAAACACAGCGAACGATACCTTCCCGCGCATCTTCATTGCGGTTGATGTCACGCTAACCATATTCACTCAACCTCGTCAGCGCCCCCGATGTTGGTGATGACGATGCCGGCTTCCATCTAGGTGGCGCGAGGACGTCGACGGGTCAAGTACGGCGAGTGTCCGAACCAATACGGCGAGATTGCGCATCCGCGTGGCTAGTTATGGGTCCGAGGGCCGCCGCTTGAGTGGGGGCTCGACGTCTCAAATGGGTAAAAAGCGCCGTTTTGCCCACCTGCCTATGACTTCCATTCTACCTCAATGAACGGACATTCTCACAGCGAGTTCGCATTTCTCAAAAGTGCCAAACCCAGACATCAAAAATGCAAACCACCAAGAAGAAATAGCCGCTCGAAAGCGGCCTTTCAACAAATAGGGCGGTGCGTTTGAGCAGCGTTGAGCACACCATCTTATTTTTATCGCTCGACGTTGAGGTGTCATAAGGTCGGGTTATCTGGAAGGCGTTGTGAGTTAAGCTGCGAGTTGCGGCGTTCCAACCGTCATCGGCTCATAGGCTGATTTAAAAAGGTCCTTATACATATCGCCGATCTTAGTGGATTCGGCGACAAAGGTCTCATAGGCCAACTTCATGTGATCGGTCGTGATCTGCATCGCTTGATCTGGCGTCTTGATCGCGGCGAGTTTTGCTAGATAGGCTTGGTTCGCCTCAAAGGACGACTCTGCGTAAGCGGCGTGAGCCGTCGCGATGGACTTCATCTTGTCGTGGACGACAGTCATATCGGTCATCGGTAATTCCTTTCCTTGATCGTTTGTTCGAAGCAGCCGCAATCCAAAAGCATCATATCTCGCTCCGGAAAGCCGACGGCTTCAATCACCATGCTGCAGTGCAAAGTTGCTTTGCTGGTCAATGTTGCTCATTCACGGAAATTTCATGAACCGACGCTGGAATGAGAGGGACGAGAGACCGCCGGACGGGCTGTCCCTACTCAATTGCGATCAAATTCGGGAACTGCCCCAAGGGCAGTGCCGACGTCGGATGTCTCTTGCGGGTCGATGCCGTCGAAAGAGTCGCTGTTTCGATTGGAATTGACCAGATTCGGCCAGACCGGACTCACCGCTGCTGCCAGCGTGATGGAAGCGAATGCCAGCCGATACCACGGCAAGACACCAGACGAGATCGCGTGGGCGGAGCCCGAACGCCGGACGCGCGCGGTTGAAACCGAACGTCTCTTATGATCAATTGCAGAAGTCACCTGGGGTTGCCTGAGACACCCTTATTTTGCTCCACGGCCGGCGCCTTGGAGCGGATCGGCGCTGTCGGACGCCTCGCCTCGCCGAGCTCCAACGTGAAGCGTTGGTTGAGGGAATACCAGGGCGACGCGAAGCCCAACTCGGACGCCGGTTCGTCGTGACGTATGTAGTTGCCGATCAGCGCGCGCGTGACACCAAACTGCACGTCCGAATCGATGTGCTTGTCGTCAGGCGCGTAGATTTGCGAGATCAGCGTCTTGAAGCCGGGCTTGCAGATCATGAAGTGCAGATGTGCGGGCCGGTAGTTATGGCGACGGGTGGCTCTGATCAATTCGCCAACCGGCCCATCGATGGGGATCGGATAACCGGCTGGCTTCACGCTGCGGAAATGAAAACGGCCGGCGTCATCCGTGACGAAACGTCCGCGCAGGTTCATCTCGGCCTGCGCAGGATCCTGGTTCTCATAGAGCCCTTCCGGCGACGAATGCCAGATATCGACCTCGGCCCCGGCGATCGGACGACCTTCGCCATCTTCGATCGAAGCGTGCACGACAAGCCCTGGACCGGGTGTCGGCGAGCGCACCAACGTATCCCCGCTCGCGCTCAGTGGCTGATCTTCACGCCAGAACGGCCCGAGCATGTTCGCCTGGGTTTCGGTTTGGCCGTTGTTGCCGTTGTTGAGAAGACAAACCAGCGCAGACACGCCGAGTGAGCCTGCCATCAACACGACCTCGTTGTGCGACGCGGTAGTCTTCTGGCCCATCGCCGCAATGATCCTCGTCGCCTCCTGAAACTCGGGTTCGGTGAGGCGGACCTCTCGTACGAAACCGTGCAGATGCCGCACAAGGGCCAACAATATCTCGCGCAGACGCGGATCCTCAGTGCGGTTGACCGCCTCCACGACAGCGTCTGTAACGGTGGCCTGATTTTCGATGATCATTTTCTGACAATCCCAGGGAAACCCTGACTATAATGACCAAAAAACGTCGCCAACGTCCAGCGAGGACTACGACCATGCCGAAAATGCCTGAGCGCCTGCTGGAGGGAAAGAAACGCCCGTTCACCGGGGCCGAGTACATTAATTCTCTGCGCGATGGTCGCGAAGTCTACATTTACGGCGAACGAGTCAAGGACGTCACCACCCACCCCGCCTTTCGCAATGCGGCCGTGTCCGTCGCCAAGCTGTACGATGCGCTACACGATACCAAATCCAAAGAAGCTCTCACAGCGGAGACGGATACCGGTTCTGGGGGCTACACGCATCGCTTCTTCAAGGCCGCGCGCTCGCGCGACGACGTGATCAAGCAGCGTGACGCCATTGCAGTGTGGGCTCGCATCTCCTACGGCTGGTTGGGACGTAGCCCCGACTACAAAGCCGCCTTCCTCAACACCCTCGGGGCCAACGCGGAATCATACGGCAAATTCGCCGATAATGCGCGCGCCTGGTATGCCCGCGGCCAGGAGGCGGTGCTTTACATCAACCACGCGCTCGTCAATCCGCCAATCGACCGCAGCAAGCCAGTTGAGCAAGTGAAAGACGTCTACATCTCGATCCAAAAAGAGACGGACGCCGGCATCTACGTATCGGGTGCCAAGGTCGTGGCCACCAACTCGGCACTCACGCATTATAATTTTCTCGGCCAGAACATGGGCCAGGATATCAACGACGAAAGCATGGTCGTGATGTTCATGGCATCGATGGATACGCCCGGCATCAAGCTGATCTGCCGGCCATCCTACGAGATGGCGGCAGGTGCTACGGGATCGCCATGGGACTATCCGCTGACCAGCCGATTCGACGAGAACGACGCCATCTTCGTCTTCGACAACGCATTCATCCCTTGGGAAAACGTGTTCATCCATCGCGACATCGAACGGCTCAAGGCGTTCTATCCGCGCTCTGGCTTCGTCAATGGTTTCACCCTGCAGGGCTGCACGCGACTGGCCGTCAAACTCGACTTTATCGCCGGCCTGCTTTACAAAGCCGCCCGCTCGACGGGCGTGGAGGCTTTCCGGGGTGTCCAGGCGCAGATCGGCGAGGTCATAGGCTGGCGCAATCTGTTCTGGGCCCTCACTGACGCCATGGCGTACAATCCCGACCCGTGGGTGAACGGCGCCGTGCTTCCCAACATCCGGGCATCGGTGGCCTACCGTCTGTTTGCAACCGAGGCCTATCCGGCGGTTCGTTCCATCGTCGAGAAAGTGATCGCCTCAGGGCTCATCTACCTCCCAAGCCACGCACGAGACTTCAAGAATCCGGACATCGACAAGTATCTGCAACGTTATGTTCGTGGCTCGAACGGCATCGATTACAAGCAGCGCATCAAGGTCATGAAGCTTCTATGGGATGCGATCGGGACCGAGTTTGGCGCGCGCCACGAACTTTACGAAATGAACTACGCCGGCAGCCATGAACTCATTCGTCTGTTCGGGTTGCAACAGGCGCAGGCCTCCGGCTCGCTGAAAGAGATGGAGGACCTAGTGGACAAGTGCATGGCCGATTACGACGAAGACGGTTGGAAAGACCCCGCTTATCACGATGGGAAAGACATATCGGTGTTGGACCAGATTTAATGTCCGTCGGTACGTTGCGATCCAGGGAAACGCGAAAAGAAAAACCGATGGCTTCAAAACAGATGAATTGGAGATTCTTGCCGGTCTTGGCGGCGCTCGCTGCCTGCGTTCCACCGCCTGTCGCCGCGCAGACGGTCGTCAAGATCGGTGTCGTCAATAGCTTCTCCGGGTTCCTTGCGGGCCCGGGCGACGAGATGCAGAAGGGCATCGATCTTTATGCCAAAGATGAATCTCTATCTTTCCATTGTAGCTGATGAGTCCAAGCTTGCGGAATTTGTCATAAAGTAGCTGACGCGGGATCGGGTCGTCCCAATCATCTCGGCCAATGTTTCCCGACTGATATCCAATGGAATGGGCTGAGGCATGCCTTCCGTTCCGAAATGCGCGAGCAGAAGAAGAAGCAGTTGGTATTGAGGAGTTTGACCGGCTAGAGGGAGTTCCGCAGGGGTTGGCTGTCGAACACCGCACGACGCCGTGCAATTGTCTATCCTTGGATAGACCAAGCGGAAGATCGGAATTCGTTCCGAGGAAGAAATTATCAAAAGTGTACTCGACGAAGAAAAATGTAGCCATTTCCACCAATGCGGAAATGGTTAGATTTGTTCGTTACGTGCGGCTGTAGACCGGGCGATGATAGCCACAGATTGATCTGGGAAGCGGTCTGTAGCTGACGGGCCTCTTTTGCTGCAGGTGGCCCTTCAACTTACCCGTGGGACCGCTTGGCCGCTTCGTCTTTCGCGGCTTATGCCACTTCTGCTCAATAGTTTTCGTCTTGATCATGATCCCTTTTACATCAGGCGGGAGCACTTCACTCACAGTCACCGGTAGATGCCGTTACAGGGCGGTGATGGGGGATAGTCTTCACGACCGTGTCCCTACACACTGGTCAACACGGACCACCTCTCCGAAAAGTCAACGAAGGTAAATCTAGGACGCCGTCGCGAAGGCGGCCTTATTCTCTCGGCAATCTCACTGGCCCCGCAACAAAGCGATAGATTGGCACCACCGCCGTGTTCCAAGGTTCCATCGTCTGATTGCAGACCGCGTATTCAAAGCTCGCGATCTCCCGCGACTTCGCCATGTGCTCGGTACAGTCATAAATCGCACCGCAAGTGCAGGTGCGGTGATGCGTCGGCTCCATCCGCTCATTATGCGCCGAGAATTGAAATTAGGGACACGCAACGAAAAGCCCGGCGCGAGGCCGGGCTGAACGCAAATACTTAACATTACAGTTACTTTTTTGATTTGAAGTGAGCGCGTTGAGCGGCAGCCTGGTGAGCTCTGCGCCAGAAAGACCATGCGATAATGTGGGCGGGTTGAATCCGCTTTCGATTAAGTCTGATTGCAATGCGGCGGATTTCCTGGATTGACCAACGGATCAGTTGTGGGGCGGTTAGGTCCTGGCTTTTGCTGGGGACCGCCGTTTCTTTTTTTTTGGCGGTGGAGGATTAGCGCGATGTCGGATCGCGGCCATCATGGCGAAGGCAAGCATTACCAAGGACACATGACGGTGCCAGCCATGCCAGGATCGGCTCTCGTTGTGATCGAGCCCGAACTCGTTTTTCGCGGTTTCAAAGCTGTCCTCGATCGCCCATCGGTGGCCTTCAACTGCGACGAGCGTTTCAATGGTTGTTCCTGCTGGGCACCAAGTGGTGAAGAAGGCGAGGTCATCATCGGCGATGCGACGACGGATCAGTAGACCGCGTGTCCACAAACCGTCATTTGCAGCGTTGAACTGCCCGGCCTCAAGATCGGCCAATTCGAGATAACACCAATCGTGCAACCGCGGTCCTTTGGTCCCGGCTCCCGCCGACAGGCGCTTCCAGTCGGATGCGGGCCGCGTCCGGGCGAGGTCGGCAGCCGTCCCGGCGACCGGCGGTCGCTTGCCCCAGGAATGGAAGACATGAGCGCTGCTGACCCCGAGTACATATCCTTTACCTGCTTTGCGTAGTTGCTGTTCGGTATTGCCAACACCGTAGACAGTATCGCCAGCGACCCACTTGAATGGGACAGACGCGGCTATGGCGCGTGCAATCATTCTCGTCGCAAGCTTTGGTTTGGTTGCAAAGCCAACGTCGGTAGGCACGTATGTAGCTTCCAGACGATCTGGATCGTCAGTCCATTCCTTCGGAAGATACAACGCACGATCGATGAACGCATGACCATGACGCGAAACGTAGGTAGCAAAGACGCCGATCTGGCAGTTCGTAATCTTCCCTGCCGAACCAGTGTATTGCCGCGCCACTCCGCATGACGCTTTGCCCTGTTTGAGAAAACCGGTCTCGTCGATCACCAGCACCGCATCGTCGTCTGCCAAATGCTCAAGGACATAGTCGCGCACGATATCGCGCAAGGCATCAGCGTCCCAGTCTCCACGACCCAGAATCGCCTGCTGCCGCCATGGGCCAGGATCACCAACCGCCTCCGCGCGCGTCCAACCGGTCTTGCGCTGCTCATCTCCGAGCAGACCTTCCACGAACAGACCAGCATTCTTCGCAACACGCTCTTGCGTGAACAACGGACGTATCCGTTGCTTGATCTCTCGAAGCGACGCCGCCCACAACGCAAGCGTCTCTTCAATCGACGCTGTTTGCGCCGCCCATGACATTCGAATCATGGTTGCCCATGGATTCAGAAGTCCACAAGGAAAGCAACTGTAATGCTAAGAGGTGGCAAGCGGGCCTGCTAAACAATATTTCGAACAAATAATTGCGCCGCATAAGGATTTTGTGCTGTTCCACGGCGGAGATCATTTCATTCCCTTTCGTCCCGATCAGTTTCTGGCGGACCTGGTGGCGCGAGTGAGACCGTTCGCCAATCCCGAAAGTGCTGGGTCTAGATGATCGCTTGAAATAATAAACGTTATTCAAAATTTCGGTCGTTTGGGTGGCCATACGACTAAATATCTTTTGGGGGTGGCCGACTTCCGAGATGGGTCAATCGTGTCATTCTGACCGTGGGCTGGCCACTTCCGGTCTACCTCGGACAACGGACATCATCAGAGCCAGTCGGCATGTCTCAAACGTGCCAATGCACGAAGTCGCTGCGCTCCAGCCCGCTGCGCGGGAGCAAGAGCCGAGATACCGGTAGCCAGGTGAGAGGATAGTGATAGCGGTGGAGAGCTCCCGTCCTGAGAATTGAGGTGTGTCAACCTCACTCAGGAAGGAGCTCCCCATGAGCCAGACTAACACTGTCAGTCCGCTGCGTCAGCATATGATCGAAGACATGGCTGCGCGCAAGCTCAACCCACACACGCAACGCAGCTATATCCACAGTTGCAAGCGGTTCGCCGCTTGGCTCAAACGCTCGCCCGGTACGGCAACGCCCGACGAGGTTCGGCGATTCCAACTGCACCTCATCGAAAGCGGCGCGAGCATCTGCAACCGCAATCGGATCATGACCGGGGTGCGGTTCTTGTTCCGCGTCACGCTACGTCGCCATGATTTGGCGGCCGAGGTCTGGCACCTCAAGGAGCCCGAGAGGCTGCCGCCGGTGCTGAGCCCCGGGGAGGTCAAGCGTGTTCTGACTATGGCGACGAGCCTGAAGGCGCGAGCGAAGCTAACGCTGGCCTATGGTTGCGGGCTGCGGGCCAGCGAGGTGGTGCGGCTGCGAGCGGGCGACATCGACAGTGAGCAGATGATCATCCGCATCGTGCAGTCGAAGGGCCGCAAGGACCGGCACGTGATGCTACCGGCGGAGGTCCTCGAGCTGTTGCGGCAATGGTGGAAGGCGCGGCCGACCACGTATGATGACGGCGGCGTCGCGCCGGAACACCGCTGGCTGTTTCCAGGTCGCAGTGATCATCGGCCGCTGACTACGCGCCAGTTCGGACGGTTGTTCAAGGAAGCCGCCAAAGCCGCGGGGCTGCGCAAGACGCTCTCTCTCCATGCGCTGCGTCATAGCTTTGCGACTCATCTGCTCGAGCGCGGCACGGATATTCGAGTGATTCAGGCATTGCTCGGACACAAGAGGTTGGAGACGACGGCCCGCTACACCCGCGTGGCGACCGGAATGATTGCCAAGATCAAGAGTCCCCTGGAGGGCCTGAGCGCGCCGCGCCGCAAGCGTGCGAGGCGAGACGCCGAGGAGCCGCTGCCGGCGGCGCCGTAGCGCCGCCGGCCATGGCTCGACCAGCTCTGGAGGTCGCGGACATTCTCCGCGATCACGGTCCTGCTTGGCGCGAGGCCAACCGCGGGCATCTGAGCCTCGAGCAATTGAAGGTGATGAGTGCGATCGAGCGCTGTCGCACGGCGGCGCTCGGCGGGCATGTCGCACGCTGCGAGAACGCGGCGTGCGGCTATACGGAGATCGCGTTCAACTCCTGCCGCAATAGGCATTGCCCTAAGTGTCAGGCTGCGGCGTCACGCCAATGGCTGACCGACCGCGAAGCGGAGCTGTTGCCGGTGCCGTACTTTCACGTCGTATACACGTTGCCGAGCGAGCTGCGTGACATCGCCTACCAGAATAAGCGCGTGGTCTATAACCTGCTGATGAAGGCGGCGGCCGAGACAACGCTCGCCATCGCAAGCGATCCCAAGCGCCTCGGCGCACGGATCGGCGTCACCGCCGTGCTGCACACCTGGGGCTCGGCACTCACCCATCATCCGCACGTGCATATGATCGTGCCAGGTGGAGGGCTCTCGTTTGACGGCGCGCGATGGGTCGCCGCGCGCTCCAACTTCCTCGTGCATGTCAAGGTGCTGGCGCGCCTATTCCGGGGCAAGATGCTGGCGATGCTCATGCATGCGCACAACGCCGACGAGTTGAAGTTCTTCAACGCCCATGCCGGACTCGCCGACAAGAGAACGTTCAAGCGCTTCATCGCCCCGCTGCGGCGCATCAAGTGGGTGGTCGATTGCAAGGCGCCGTTCGCAGGGCCCGAGCAGGTGCTGCGCTATCTCTCCCGTTACACCCATCGTGTCGCCATCTCGAACCGCCGCCTCGTTGCAGCCGACGACGACGCGATTGCGTTCCGCTGGAAGGATTATCGCACGAACGGCCCCGGCCGCTGGAAGACGATGAGGCTTCACCCGCACGAGTTCATCAGGCGCTTCCTGCTGCACGTGCTGCCCAAGGGCTTCCACCGCATCCGCCACTACGGGCTCTTTGCCTCCGCCAATCGCGCCGAGAGCATCGCGACGGCCCGCGCACTCCTCAATGTCGCCCCGCCTGCCGCCGATCCCCAAGAGCAGCCGGATGTTGCGCCCGATAGCCCGCGCGTGCTGCCCTGCCCATGCCCCCGCTGTGGCGCTCGCATGATCGTCATCGAGACTTTCGCGCGCGGCTGCGAGCCGAGCTGGCGGCCGACACCGATTAGGATCGACACGTCATGAGCCAGACCTCCTGTCGACGTTGCGGCTTTCCCGTTCCGATGCGCTGGCTCCGCGCCGGCGGCGATCTCTCTCGACCTAATCCCATCCCCCAGTCCGCCGTTCGCCCGTTGATGCGCTCCGAGCGGGCGCCGAAACGCCTACTGCACTCTCCCGACCTCGCGTGTGCAGACATCGAGCTGGTGTCGTGCTGGCGTGCCGCTCATCATCGAGATCGGCGCCAACATTAAATCCCCATAGCACTCGCTGCCAGCCAGTGCCCAACTTCCCGCGACTTCGTGCATTGGCGCTTTTCGGACGCCGGCCGCCGCAGCGCGTGGATAGCCTCCTCATGCCGGCGTCCGAAAACCTGCACAATAGCAGAAGCCGGGTCCGCTTCGTAGCGTCGTGCCACAACCAACTATTGGACAAGAGGAAGCCTGATTCGGAACGACGCACCGCTCCGATCCGGAGCCAGCGTTGTA
The DNA here is from genome assembly GCA_963822795.1 of uncultured Alphaproteobacteria bacterium. GTDB lineage: Bacteria > Pseudomonadota > Alphaproteobacteria > Rhizobiales > Xanthobacteraceae > Bradyrhizobium. Next base: position 362,672 of record CAWGJM010000037.1, on the reverse strand, counting down.
GCTATACAGGCTGGGATCGAACCCGCCAACCATGCCGCAGTCAGGCGTGCGTCGCCGAAGCGGCGGGCGGCGAAGCGAGTTCGTGGAGTATGGCGACTAGCTCAGTGTGAACAGGCGATGTCCGATCACTGAACGCCTCGATTGGGTTTGCTTCAGTGAGCCGGTTGAGACGCGTGAGCAGGCGAATGCGCTGACGGCGGGTAAGTTTGGCCTCGGACGAGCGCCAGCGGAAGAACAGGCGATACAATTCACCGTCTCCGAACAGCTCGTTAAGTTCGTGTATCGTGACGTAGGCAAGGAATAGGACCATCAGCCATATCTGAATTGACAAAAAGCGCGCCAACGAAAAGTGATCAACGAAGTGGTCCCCGAACGCGGCGATTGCGCCGCCTGCGACGACGAAATGGACGACCTCCTCGGCCAGCCGCACGATCAGCACGCACAGCCAGTAGATCGCGCTCTTGAACAAGATGGGTTGGATCATTGGCGCGCCATCGAAGCGGCGCATAAAGGGCAGGTTGTCGGTTACCAAAACGGCTTTTCCGACGAGCAGCGCCGCTACTATCGCGGTGAAGAAGCCACTGAACTCCACGCCTTGCTCCTGCAGGATCAGGCGTTTGGTCAATAGGATCAGATTGAAGCCGACGAAGAAGAAGATTGTCGGCGGAAGCGCATGCTTCACCTGTGCAAGCCACCAAGTCACGGCCCGCCGCAGGAGCGGTGTCGGCGTGGAGGCGGCAATAGCGGGCTGGCTCATCTGCTACTCCCCAACGATTGCGCCGAGCTATCCGTGAGCACCGAGGCGCCAGAAGCTGACGGAATGAACTTCATTGATGCTGGTCGAGGAACCGGCTTTACGAGAGGCGACCATATTGGAACGGCGTCAGCCGCATCGATCAAGAAGTGACCGTCGCTTCCAAATGGCGGGAGCATTTGAAACTCCGCTTTCCCGCCCGCTGCTGTAAACGCCTCGTGCATTCGATTTGCCAAGTCCGGGCCAAAGTATGTGTCGTTCTCCGAGTAAATCCAAAGCATTGGAATGCGGGATTTCATTCCGAAATTGCGCGTTGCTTCGACGAGCTTATTGGGCGCGCAATTGTTGTTCGGCTTACCATCGACGCGTCCGCCTCGACCTGCTGCGAAGGTGATGATCGCTCGGACCGATGGCGGGTTCAGGCTGGACAGGGCGATGGCCCCCCATCCGCCACCTGATTGGCCAACAACGATGGCCTTCCCCGGCGCGACGGTCGCTTCCTTCTCCATGAAGTCGATCACCCACTGATCCAAGGTTGCAATCATCAGTCCTGGCCAGCGGAAGTTGGGATTGTCACAATCCCCAACGCTTGCGAAGTAGAGGCTAAACAGTCCTTGTTCCGGCCGCTCGATTGACACGCCACCGTATCTCACCGGCGCGACGACGAAATAACCGCGCCGTGCAAACCAAAATGCCGCGTCTCGGAACTCGACTAGTGGGAAGAAGCCACGCTGCTCTGGGTCACCAGAAATGCCGTGGTTCATGATTAGAAGAGGATATGGGCCTCCGCCGACTGGTCTCACTACGTAGGCGAACAGGGGCAGAGGGGTCATCAAAGCCCAAGTTTCCTCCCGCAGCTGCTGCACTGCGGGGCGGTCGGCCGCCCGAGCTGACGAGATAATCGCCGCGACGCACGCCAAAACCAAAGAAATAATTCGCGAAAAGTTTTTTCCTGGCATTTTGCTTCACTCCCCGCCTTTCGCTTTTCTCACGGAAAGAATATCGCTCCCCGAGCGTCTTTAGGTTCGGGCACAGTTTATTGACCTACATCAATGATGGTCGGGGAAACCGGCTTCGTCCGCTAAGGGTCAAAACCGGAAAAGCTCGTAAAGAGCAAATGATTTCCGTTGTTCATCCAACAACGGACATTTCAAACTAACGTTTCTCCGCTAACGCCTGTGCCGCTCGGATCATGGCCGATATTCCGCGTCGCCGCGCGATCGATGCTGCCGAGTAACGACGATGCTTGTATGCGTGTTGATTTCGCTTCGGTGCCCCTGGTGACGAGGCACCGTGCATTCGGCACCTACCGTTTGCCATCACCGGGGACTCGCACGGACTCCGGTCTCCTCCATTAGGCCGCTTACCATATATTGCTGCGCGCAAAAGCAGGCTCCCGGACCATCCCTCTAAACCGGTCCCAACTCTGGCGGCGATGCTTTTTCGACTTTAGCGATGCCCTTACCGAGGCGCTGCCGTCCGGCGATGCCGATGCCATTGCCGTCTCACCCTCGGCCCGTTCGTGTCCGACTTCGCGGCGCGGCCAGGCAAAATCGTCGGCGCGGCCGGGGGGCGGCGTCAGCGCTTCACCCTTGACGAGCGTGCGTGCGGCGAGCGCATCGACTGCGGCCGGGCGCGTACCCGGGCCGCCGAGCAATTGATCGGTGCCCACGGTGGAAGCCACCAGCGGCAGGATCGGTCCCGCAAGCGGGCGCGGCGCGGGCTGACCCGGCACGGCATTGGCATCGGGCGTCGCAGGCTCGGTCGGAAGTGCGATCGGCGCGGAACGCGGGGCAAGCAGCCGCGTGATCTCGCGCTCGACATAGTGGGCGAGCTTGCGCGCGCCAGCCTTAGTGAAATACACGCCGTCATAGGAGCGCAGCTGGCGGATCTGGCCTTCGAAGTCCGGGCCCTTCTGCAGGAAGCGACCGGCTTCGTCAACAAAGCCGTCCCAGACATCGACATAGGTGATGCCGGCGTTGCCGGCCGCATCGCGATAAAGCGAATCCAGGAACAGCGTGTCGGCGGTCGCCTTAGGGCCACGCACCACCGGCAAACCGACCCACAGCACAGGCACACCCTTGGACTTAAGCACGCCGATCATCTCTTCGATCTTTCTTTTGTAGAGCTCGACCCAGCGTTCCTCGCGAAAATCATAGAGCCCGTTCGGCGAGCGCGTGCTTTTCTGCGGTGCTATGACCGGCGCATCGCTGTTGTCGGCGGCATCATCCGGCGATAATTCAAAATCCGTCGCCTTGTCGTCCGGTTTTCCGACGGCATCAGGCTTCGCGGCGGATTTTCCCTCTGAAGGCTTGCCACCGGGTTTGGCCTTGGCGTTCTTCCTGTCCGACGATTTATTGTCGGATTCATTGGCCACCGGCTCGCGGATCGCGACACGGTCATTGAGCCCGAGCATGACGACAATGGCGTCAGCTTTTTCGGTGGCAAGAATGCCTTTGGCGGCGGCGGCCCAATCGGCCGGATCGCCCTTGGGCTGATATTTGATCAGGCCGGAGGTGTTTTTCGCCTTTCGGATCACGCCCATGTCGGGCTGTTCGGTGTAGGCGTCCTCAAGACCATAGGCGAGCCAGTCCGCCATAGCGTCACCGAGCACAAGAATGTGGCGCTCCGGTACGGTGTCGCGTTTCTCCGGCGGCGGCGCCTTTGAAAAATCCTCGCGCACAGGCGGTAGTGTTTGCCGCCGAGGCCGGGGCGCGTGCTGCTGGAACGGCTCATACGTGTCATTACCAAACCAGCCGCCACCGAACCCGCCGCCACCGCGTTGTGGTTGCGGCCGCTGCTGAAATCCGCCGAAATTGAAGAACTGCGCCGAGGTGGGTCCGACAATGCCGAACACCATTGCCGCCGCGATGGCTAGCGCAATCAGCGGGCCTCTCTCCGTAAAGATGCGCAGCTTTCTTAGTTTGTCAGGCATACTCTTGGCCCGCACAAGACGGAGAACTTGCCCCGACACAAACTAGCACTAAGGCTCTGTGACGAGTATCAGATTACCGTGAAGTGCGTTACCCTCAGTGCGGGACAAACGAAGCATGTCGGCTTCGGGTTCATTGAAAATACGCATAGTTTTGGGTGTCGAAAAACCAAAGCTACGGTTCTATCCACGGTGAAGTTCGTCCCGTCTCAGTCGCAATGCGGCGCAGATAATGATCGGCCTTTTGCCGCAGCCTTGCTGAGGAATGGCCATTGCGAATTTTCTCGAGCTGCGGGACGACTTCCGTAAGGATATCAGCAGCTTCGCGCGCATTCTCGCGATCCAGGTCGGTCGCTGTACGGCCCACTGGGCCATGAACAAGTCGGAATGCTAGTCCGGTCCACTTCAGCCTGTCAGAGGCGCTCGCTTTTGGTTTGAGAAGCGAACACCGAATAACAACTGGCATGGCCTCTAGAGATCCGCGGAGAAATTTCAAACATTCTTCATCGATGGAATCTGACATGACCAGGTCCAACTTTGGAACACGAAAAGCAGCAGCTTGGTCCAGCGCTTTCCGAGACCTACGGCAAACTCCGGCAACGAGGCGCGGGGCTTCGAGTTCCCATGCCTCGATTCACGTCATTTGCAGCCATGGATCGGAGCAGGACGGGACGCAGGACCGAAGCCCCGCGCCCTGGTCGCCGGGGAAATGCCAACGCCGCCAAGCGATCATATTCCGCGCGGGCGCGTTGCGTGTTCAAGAGCCCCCGCGCTGTCTTAATCGATAGAAATCATCTAGGCGGGCCAACTTATGTTGGACGGTATCTCCCTTGGTAGGAATGCATTCGCCGCCGCCAATGCGCCCGCTTCGTTCGTCTCCAGAGCAATCTTTTGAGCCAACATGACGTCGCCGGCGACCAGATGACCGACAGGCGCAAAACACCAACCAACTTTTGGGTATCCAGCGGCGTCCATCTCATGCACGTTCGTCACAACGCCATGGTGGATACGGTAACGCTTCCCGCTGTCGCAGCCTGTTACCTCGAAATATCGCGTGGCGTCGAATTGTGCGCGTTGCTCAGGGGAGAGCCAGCTTCTCAGAAGGCGCAGGCCACGAGCCTCACTACTGTGCTCGCTCAAAAATATTCTGCTCAGTCCGCGCAAGAATTGAAGACGCAGGTGCGCCTGCAGCCAAGACCTGCGAAACAAGAGCATGACAGTGAAGCTCATCAACCGCCGACAAGCCGCGGGAAGAACAGTGTTTCTTCTGCGGTCGGATCAAACGCCGGGATTCGGGAAACCTCGCCAGCGGCTGTGCGAACGGCCGCGGTAAAGCCATCGCCGGTCAGTTTCTCGAACCGTTCCTCTGCCTCACGAAATGCTTGAGCATTATTGGCATCAAAGTAGTGCCGGGTATCGCCGGTATGGTCCATCACGATCTGCGTTGCCATTGCCAGAACTCCAATGGTTTCTAGCCACCCAGCATCGCGTCAAGCAAACATCATGCCGGACCCTGGCCGCCCAAGCAGATATCGCAGCAAGGGCGATCGATAGCCTGACGGGGTCGAGGCGCGATGATGAAAAAGCCAGCTGGAAGCGTCACTTGCCGAATGGGCCTGAGGAATTTCGGGAAGTGCGGGTAGACCGGCCGAAGGGCAAATAGCGCGATTTATCTAGCTATCGCTGCCCAAAAAGTGCAGCTTTTGCTCGGAGGGCCTGGATAGGAGGTCGGTGGTGAGCGCCTATATTTTCAATAGCGATGGCATCCAGGTTGGCGTGGTGCGCGGTCCGGACATGTTCGACCTCACGGGCAAAAAACTCTACACTCTGAAAGGGGTCAATATCTATCGCCCGTCCGGCGAACTGGTCGGGCATTTGAGCGGCGCGAAGGGCTCTGAGAAGCGTCTTGATCGCTGCACCGACAGGCTGTTTCCCGCCAAACGCAATTCCTGCACTCCGCCGCCTGGTTGAGCTCGGGCTGAAGGCGAAGAAATGACAAATACACCGGGCGAGTTTGACCCAAGCCGATCACCAGAGCGGAGCCGATGCGCGTAAGGCATTTCGCCAAGTCGATGCCGAAACGGCAATGACTGAGCACGAGATTGCGCAGAAGGCATTTCCAACCAACCGGGAGCGGCTCAAGGCCGAGCGGCTGGCGCGGGAGGCCGCCGGTCGCAGCGAAGAAAACCAAGCCCAAGAAGAAGGTCAAATAGCGCCGCGATGCCGCCAGGAAATGCATTAAGTGGACAAGCTGAACGCGGCGACACCTAGGCCTCCTGATTTGCCGATTTAATTCCCCGCTACGGGGAAATCGGAACCATTGTCGTCGCGCTTTGGGTTGTGCAAGGCTTCCTGCACACACCAAAGGTCAACGATGGCCCTGACGAGTTTAGAGCGCGACTTCCTGCAACGACTTTCGACTGAGCCTTGGGCCAGCCCGCCCCTATTCGATCACAACTTAGTCGCCCGCCTGGTGGAAGCCGGCTACGTGCAAACTGGGACGTTGCCGACGGGGTCGGTGCAGTACGAAATCACCGAGACCGGGCACGCTGCCATTCCCGACCGCTGATCTGCCAAGCCGCCACGGGCGGCTAGGCTTGCCTAAACTATGAGGTAGAAGAGCATCTTTTGAGCGCGAACGAAACAAACCGCGGATGTACCATAGGCTTCAACAGTTTTGGAGCGACACGATGATACTAGGACTAACAGTCCTCTTGGTGCTGACGCTGATCGCCATGGTGGAGATCTACCGCACGTTCTATCATGGCGCAAAACAGCAATCGACATTGGACCCCTGAGGATGACAGGATGCAAGCGCTCTGAGACAATCTGCTCATCGATGGGTTAGACTTTGCTTGATGGATCATTCCGCTCCATCTCGGGCTTTTCATGCAAAACGGCGCTCAACAGCGAATTATGAATCTCTATCTTTCCATTGTAGCTGATGAGTCCAAGCTTGCGGAATTTGTTCATAAAATAGCTGACGCGGGATCGGGTCGTCCCAATCATCTCGGCCAATGTTTCCTGACTGATATCCAATGGAATGGGCTGAGGTACGCCTTCCGTTCCGAAATGCGCGAGCAGAAGAAGAAGGCGGGCGAGCCGCCTCTCGCTTGAATTAAAAAGCTGGTCGATCAAGTCCGCTTCAATTCGGCTGTTCCGTGTCAAGAGATACGCCATGAACAGCTCGGAAATTTTCGGCTCGGAACGGAGGGCGGCGATCATCGCTTCCTTGGTGATTGAGGTGAGCACGCATTCCTCTATCGTCGTCGTGGTCGCAATGCGCAATGAATGGCCATTGAGGCAGCCCTCGCCGAAGAACTGGCCCGGTTCTAAAATTCCGACGACCGCTTCCTTGCCCTGCACGGATAGGACCGTGAGCTGGACCCGGCCCTTTGAATGTAAAAAACCGTGCCCACCACGTCTCCCTGCTCGAAGACGTGCTGATTCCTTTTAATTTTCAAAATCCTTTTGCCCGCCCCCACCTTGGCGAGAAAAGCTTGAGGATCGAACTCGGTTTTGGTTGGCTTTCTTCCCACAGGAGCCTCCCATAGCTCCGATGATCAGTGCGCCTCGAATCATATATTACGCGGCTGCAAACGTGGCGTGAGTAACCGAAAACTTTCGTTCCCGAAGCACTGCTCAATGTCACCACTTGAGCATCAAGCTGTCTTGCGAGCGCCTTAACCACGCCCGTACCAAGCCCGGTTTTCGGCTGAGCAAACACGCCATCAGGCTTACCGGAGCCATTGTCGGCGACCGCAAGCTGCCAATCGGTGCCTGATACGTCGTAGGAAACAATGATCATGCCGTCCTTAGTTGTCCAGTCGAATGCGTGCTTGAGGGAATTGATGACGAGCTCGGTAACAATTAAGCCGATGCTCTCGGCGTTGCGGCTAGTTGAAATTCCGCCGTTACCACTGACTTTGATCGAAATCGGTCGATTGTCAGGGACCCATTTCGATCGAGCCCTTAGTGACCGATCCATGCAGGTGTTTTTGAACCGCCGCAACCGAAATGACCCTGTTGTGAGCATCTTGCAAATGGCGACGGGTTTCTTCCGACTCCACCGCTCTTGCCTTTAGCATGATGATGCTGGCGATGATTTGCAGACTGTTGGCGACACGATGTTCCAACTCCTCCAAAAGCACCTGTTTCTGTCGTATCAAATCATCCTTTTCGTTTTCGAGGATGCGTTTTTCAGTAATGTCCTCAATGCCAAGCAGGATTGTAGAGTGTGAGCCCTTCTCATAGAAGACTTTACGGGCGTTCAGGAGCATCGTGCGCCGGCCGATGCTCGGGAAATCATGCTCGACTTCGTAGTTTTCCATGGCTCCCTGCTCGGGAACGATTTTTCCAAGTAACAAACGAAGCTTCGGAATATCCCATTGACCGTCTCCGAGGTCATACAGGAGTTTGCCCTGAGTGTCGTCGGCATTGACTTTGAATGTCAGGTAGAAAGATCGGCTCGCAGCAACGACCCGAAGATCCTGATCGAGCACAATGAGAGATTCTCGAACCGTGTCGACAATAGCGTGTGCAAGTGTCCAAGCATCCTGGACCTTGGGGAACTGCTTTCTGAACATTCTGAACATGGTGGACACCCTTGTAGGGGCGGGAGTTTACCGAACTCTCAGTCTCGGGCGCGCCCGTCCGCTGCCGGAGATAGTTCTACTTTATACTCCTTATGTACGGTCGGCGACCCGAATTCGATGCTTCGAAAAGCGCCAAACCATCCCTTGCCTGAACGATTCGACGTCCGTTCGGGTCAATCGCGTCACTTTGACCGTGCGCTGGCCACTTCCGGTCTACCTCGGACAACGGACATGATCAGAGCCAGTCGGCATGTCTCACAGGTGCCAGTGGGCGACATCGTTTGGCTGGATATGAAAGAGGCCGCCAGCTGAGGCGGCCTACTGCGATCATTCGACGGTATGCGCGTCTAGCCACTTCTTGTTTCTAAAAAGGCTACGCAAAGAAGAGGATATCTGTCGACGGTCATTCCGCTCAGATGATCCGCGTGGTAGCGACCGCGCGTACCGAAGCATCTGGCGGCGCAATTCAAGAAGTTGCGAGTGGGTATACCGAGTCTGGTGGTCTGCGATCTTAAGCTGAACAGAAGGCATGATGCTCACCTGTATTCAGGCGGGAGCGCGATACGCTCAGTCGCCGGTGGATACCGCGATGAGGCGGTGATGGGAAAGCATGCTTCTTCAAGTTACACGATTGCTGGTCAATACAGCTCAGCTCTCGAAATTGTTAACAGGCAAATTACCGCTCAGCAGCGGTTCATCTACTCGTCCTCTTGTATTTGAGGCTTATCTCGCAAGACCGCATCGAGCAGCGAACTGTGAACTTCGATGTTGCCGTTGTAGCTGATGAAGCCTTTTCTCCGGAATTTGTTCATGAAAAAACTTACCCGCGATCGGGTAGTGCCGATCATTTCCGCGAGCGTTTCCTGACTGAGGGTCACCGGGATCGGTCCTGCGCCTTCCTTCCCGAAATTCGCAAGAAGCAGGAGTAGGCGCGCAAGGCGTCTTTCGCTGGAATTGAACAGCTGATCGATTAGGTCATCTTCGATCCGGCTGTTTCGAGCCAGCAAATAGGTCAAGAAAAGCGCCGAGAACTTCGGTTCTTTGGCAAGGGCCGCAAGCATCGCGGTCTTTGTTATGGAAGTGATAAGGCACTCTTCTACGGCGTAGCTTGTTGCGCCGCGTAAATCTGGCCCATCTAGACATCCTTCGCCGAAGAACTGCCCCTCCGTCAAAAACCCTATGACCGCTTCCTTGCCGTGTTCGGACATGACTGTGATCTTGACCTTGCCGTTACGGATGAAAAAGACCGTATCGGCGACGTCTCCCTGGCTGAAAATCTTCTGGTTCTTCCGGTATCGCTCGATCGTCCTTCCAGCGCCCGCCCGGCCAAGGAAGGCCAGTGGATCGAACGCGCCTTTTTCATTTGAACCTTTAATCTGTGGCGGGTTGGGCATGGTGCTACTCCGTCATCGGGCGGGAGCATTACCGAACTCTCAGTCACCGATTGAAGCCGACGGCCGGGGCGGTGATGGAACCAGCATGCTCTCCCGAGTTCCGGGATTGCTGGTCAATACAGCTCACTTCAGAGGATATTCGGCCTTGCAAGCAGAGGATGAGGTGTCCGCGTTTCCTGGGCGCAGCACCGACTTGCCAACAGCTGCTCAACGCGTGGCTTGAACAATGAAAAAGGCCGCCTACTGAAGCGGCCTCCAATCTAACCCTTAATGATGCATGTCTAATGACTACTTCTTGCCGTGGTCCGCCAGGTGAGATTTGGCGGTTTCGTCGGAATGGATGCCTGGCGTGAAGCGTCCCCCTATCCCCCTTGGCGGTGTGTACTTGGTGGGCCGCTTTTTCGTGGTGTCGGCCCTCATGATGGTTGGCTGCTTCGCTGTGGTGACGCGCGGCGTGTGCGTGGTGCTCGCTGCCGACTGCTTTTGAAGCTCGGCTGCTTTCTTGGACATAGGGTGTTTCCTCTGTTTGGTGGGCCGTTATACTTGTACAGTAGACGTGGAACGTCACATCAGCGAAAGCGTTCCTCCAGGCTAATCTTAAATTCAATCAGGTCCTCTTACGGGAAGAACTAGAGACCGCCGATGCGTGGGCGATAGTTGCCGTGCCCCCTCGTGGCGTCCACGTGTACCCCACAGGCCCCACCTGTCCGCGCTGCTCGGCTCAAGAGCGTTCGTGAAGTGGCTCCGCTTGTATCCCTGGGCTTGGCTTACGGGATCGCTCGGTTTCTAGCGTGAAGTGAGGGCATAAGGGGGCTTGGGAGGACACGTGGGGCACGGGTGTCAACGGGCCCCCTTTTTCACGGGTCCCATTTCTAGGCATTTCCAGATTTCGCGCTTCACAATTGTCCAGTAAAGCCCAAGGCTGCTTCTCGGCTAAGGCCAATGTCTGAAGTGGGTCAAAATGCGAAATGCTCGGTGCGAGCAGATGTTTACCGCTCTACCCCGTCAATGGACATCCCCGCTGGGCTGCTCCGAGGTCTCCGTTCAACACCAACATCGCGAGAAATCACCGCGAGCGCGATCTGAGCGGCCATCTGTCTAAACTGACAAGCTTTCGTATGAAACCTCACCAGTGAGAGACTGAATCCATTTTATGCCTTTGCTCATGAGTCAGCGACCGACTCCGTTTCGACGAAAACCTTATCAGAGCGGCTGACGCGCCCGCTCGACGTCGAGGATAATCAGGGCCTTTGTTGGCATAGGCAAAGAAGGCATGACCTTTGTGAGCGCCGGTCCATCGCACGGCCGGATCCGACTTGGCGATGAACTTCGGGACCGTTTCGCTCGCCGCACCCCAGGCGGCCGCATCCAGCGTATTGAGATACTCCCGGCCGGATCGGCGCGTCCTGGCAATGCCCTCCCAGTCAACCTCACCAGCAACAGCGCGCTGTTTGTTGGCGTCAGCCGCAATCAGGCTGGCATCGAACACAAAGGCGGCTCCGGTGACCAACCCTTCCGCAATGCAGCGCTGCACCACTGTCTCAAACGGTTTGCGCAGCAGGGCGCAATCGCGGAACTGCCTATTCTTGGAGAAAGTCGAGTGGTCCGGGCACCTCGCCGTCGAGGCCGAGCCGACAGAACCAGCGGAAGGCCAAGTTCAGGTGCACCTCCTCGCACAACGGCCGTTCAAAACGAATGCCATAACAATAACCAACCAGCAGCATCGGTGCCCAAAGCAGCATCTTTGCGGGGGAGCGCAGGGAAGCGCTGAAGCCATCGGGAAAATCGGACCGCGCAAGTCTGGATTCGTTCGACAGTTGGGATAAGGTTGGGCTAATTGTGCAGAAAAATTGAAGACGACCCCGGGAGGAAGTGATGCTTGACACCACGCTTAACGCGCGCGTCCAAGTCTTTCTTGACGAATTCGAAGCCGCGCTTGTGGCAGGCGATCTCGACGCCGCCGTGGCGATGTTCGCGCCGGAATGCTATTGGCGCGACCTTGTTACCTTCACCTGGAACATCAAGACCATGGAAGGCCGCGATCAGATCCGCGACATGCTCAGCTCTTGCCTTGCGCGCGCAAAGCCGCGCAACTGGAAAATTGCTGAGGGGGAGAGCGCGACCGAAGCCAGCGGGGTAACCGAATTCTGGATCTCGTTCGAGACGGAGGCCGCGCGCGGCTACGGCCTGATCCGTCTCCAGAACGGCCAGATCTGGACGCTTTTGACTACGATGGTCGAACTGAAAGGTCACGAGGAAAAGGCCGGCTTCTCGAGGCCGCTCGGCGCCCGGCACGGCGTCAATCCCGGTGCCAAAACCTGGAAGGAATTGCGCGACGAGGAAACCGAGCTGCTCGGGTTTAAGACACAGCCCTACGTGCTCATTATCGGTGGTGGCCAAGGCGGCATCGCGCTCGGCGCTCGGCTGCGCCAGCTCGGCGTGCCCACCATCATCGTTGAGAGGAACGCCCGTGCAGGCGATTCCTGGCGCAGCCGCTATAAATCGCTCTGCCTGCACGACCCGGTCTGGTACGATCATTTGCCCTACATCGACTTCCCGAAGAACTGGCCGGTGTTCTCGCCCAAGGACAAGATCGGCGATTGGCTGGAGATGTACACCAAGGTCATGGAGCTGAACTACTGGACCGGCGCCACGGCCAAACACGCCGATTGGGACGACGCCAACAAGGAATGGACCGTCGTCGTCGAGCGCGATGGCAAAGAGATCACGCTCAAGCCGAACCAGCTGGTGTTTGCGACCGGCATGTCCGCCAAGCCGAACATGCCGCAATTCAAGGGCATGGACACCTTCAAGGGTGAGCAGCACCATTCCTCGCGCCATCCCGGTCCCGACCGCTACAAAGGCAATAAGGTGGTCGTGATCGGCTCGAACAATTCCGCGCATGACATCTGCGCTGCGCTGTACGAGGCCGGCGTCGACGTGACCATGGTGCAGCGCTCGACTACCCATATCGTTCGCTCGGATTCGCTGATGGAATCGCTCGGCGATCTCTATTCCGAGCGCGCCGTCCGGGGCGGCATGACGACGGCGAAGGCCGATCTGATCTTTGCCTCGCTGCCTTACAAGATCCTGAATCAGTTCCAGAAGCCGGTCTACGACCAGATTCGCAAGGACGACGCCGATTTCTATGCGGGTCTAACGAAAGCCGGTTTCCGGCTCGACTTCGGTGACGACGATTCCGGGCTGTTCATGAAGTACCTGCGCCGCGGCTCGGGCTATTACATCGACGTCGGCGCCTCACAGCTCATCATCGACGGCAAGGTCAAGCTGGTCGCAGGCCAGGTCGAGGAAATCACACCTAACGGCGTCAGGTTCGACAATGGTAAGGAACTGCCGGCCGATGTGATCGTCTATGCCACCGGCTACAGCTCGATGAATGGCTTTGTCGCCGATCTCATCACCCGGAAAATGGCCGACAAGGTCGGCAAGGTCTGGGGGCTCGGCTCGAATACGACGAAGGACCCCGGCCCATGGGAAGGCGAACAGCGCAACATGTGGAAGCCGACACAGCAGGAAGGCCTATGGTTCCACGGCGGTAATCTGCACCAGTCGCGTCATTACTCGCAATTCCTTTCCCTACAGTTGAAAGCGCGCTACGAGGGCATCCCGACGCCGGTCTACGGCGCGCAAACCGTTTATCACAAGGCCTAAGGTTTCATCGTACGCATTGGGGCTCCCGCTGTTGTGTAGCCGATTACTGCACGAGCCTCGCAACTCTGTGCGCACTCGCGATAGCGCGAGATCGCACCGCAGGCCCGCTGATATTTAGGGAAAATCCTCCGAGCCGGCGCTAACCTCGCGCGAGCGCACAGATGCTTCCCTCCTGGTTACTCGAGAACACCCGGTTCGTGACGTGATTGACCGCCGAGGACCCGCTCTCGCGCCGCCATCCGCGCAGCCGCCAAACGGGTGTCGCGCTACGCGTCCCCCTTCCCTGGGCCAGGATCGGCGCCGGGATTTCGGCCCGCGGCCGCTATCCCCAGCCTGCCAAGGTAATGCGCCCAACCTTTGGCGTGGCCGGCGCACTGCGCCGCGTTGGGAAGACCGCTATGGGTCATGCGCAGCAAAGTGCCGCCGTCCCGGTCGATCAAATCAATCTCGATCAGACCCGATCCCGGCGGCACCTCCTCGTCGCCGTCCCAACCGAAGCTATAGGTGAGCCGGTGCACCGGTACGACCTCGCGGAACGTGCCGCGCGCCACGCGGCGCTTGTTGACACCTTTGAGGAGATAGAGCCCACCCGGATGCATCTCGGTCTTCGCCTCGGTGCCCATCCAGCTGATGATCTTTTCGGGGTCGGTCAGGAAGGCGAAGACGGTCGCGGGGGGAGCTGCGATCTGGGTCTCATGCCGGACCGTGAGCTGTTCAGTCATCGGAGTCTCCTTGATTAGGGTGATTAACAGATAGCGTTGACTATATGTAACTCTGTGTTTACGTATGCATTATACGTAAGCTTATTCCCATATCCGAAGCGGCAAAACTTCTCGGCGTTCACGCCGACACTCTGCGTCGTTGGGAACGCGAAGGCAAAATCAAGCCGCGCCGGACTTCTGGCAATCTTCGCCGCTACGACATCGCTGATATTCGCCCCGATCTTATCCACGCTGCGCCTACGGCTTCGCGTAAGACCGTGGCTTACGCGCGTGTATCAAGCCATGACCAAAGAGAAGATCTGGAGCGGCAAAAGCAAGTTCTTGAAAGCTATTGCGCAGCGCAAGGATGGACTTTCGAGCTTGTTGCCGACCTTGGCTCTGGCATGAATTACCGCAAGCGGGGTCTCCAGAAGCTTTTAAATCAAATCATTGCAGGTGATGTCGGGCGCATCGTGTTGAACCATAAAGACCGTTTGTTACGGTTCGGCGCGGAACTTGTTTTTGCCATTTGTGAAATTTAAAAACGTTGAAATCGTTATTCCGGCGGATGAAACGCGATCATGCTACCAAGTGGACGCGGAAACGGGGAGACCAATAAAGCTGCCACCCGCTGTGGTGTTTGTGGATTTCGAGGCTTAGATGCTTCTCGCTCATAGAATTGCTCTAGCGCCAAATAACAAACAAGCGGCCTACTTCGCGCGGGCTTCTGGCGTGGCGAGGTTCGCCTATAATTGGGCGTTGGCCGAATGGCGTTGCGAATACAAAGCAGGCGGCAAGCCGTCAGAGATGATGTTGCGCAAGCGTCTGAACGCCTTGAAGCGGGAGCAGTTCCCGTGGATGCTCGAAGTCTCGAAATGCGCGGCGCAAGAGGCAATCATCAACGTCGGCGTCAGCTTTTCGAACTTCTTCCGGGATTGCAAGAAGCCAAAGGCGCAACGACGATTTCACTACCCAAAGCCGAAAAAGAAGGGCGTTCATGATAGCTTTTGCGCGGCGAACGAAGTCGGCACCTTCCGCTGTGACGGCAAGCGCGTCAAATTGCCTGTCGTCGGCTGGGTTCGGATGCGCGAGGCTTTACGGTTCGAGGGCATTGCCAAATATGTGACGGTCGCGCGTGAAGGCGACAGGTGGTTGGCTTCGATTTTGGTCGAAACGCCGGAACCGAAAAAGCTCAATCAGCCTTGCCTTGCCGTGGGTGTCGATCTCGGCGTGAAGGATTTTGCCGTCCTGTCACGCCCACTGAACAGTGAAACGAAATTCAAAGGCGCGAAGCCGCACAAGGCGCAGATCGCGAGATTGCGCCGCTACAATAAGGCTCTGGCGCGAAAGAAGAAAGGTTCCGCGAACCGCCGCAAGGCACGGGTTCGCCTTGCGCGGCTTCACGCCACTATCGGCAATGTGCGCAAGGATTATCTGCATAAGCTTTCGATGAACATTGTCCGCACGTTCAAAGTGATCGGGATTGAGGATTTGAATGTGCGTGGGATGTCAAGAAACCGCTGTTTGGCGGCGGTCGATTATGGACGAAGGCTTTCGGGCTTTTCGTTCCATGCTCGAATATAAAGCCAAGCTCTACGGCGCTCGCGTCGTCGTTGCGGACAGGTTCTTTGCCTCGTCCAAAACGTGCTCTTACTGCGATTGCGTTAAACAAACGCTCTCGCTCGCAACCCGCACTTTCGTTTGCGATGATTGCGGCGTGTCGGTTGATCGTGATGAAAACGCATCGGTAAATTTGGAAGTCTTCGCCGCAAGCTCTGCGGTGTCAGCCTGTGGAGAGGCGCGCTCTGGCGCGGTTCGTAAGAACCGCGTGAAACGAGCCTCGAAGAAGCAGGAAGGTAGCGGCTTGGCTGAGCTAGCGTAGCAATGCCTATGTTCACTCAGCTTTGCGTAGGTCTATCGGAGCGGTTGCGATAGAAGCGCCAATATATAGAGCCACGCGTAGCTGGCGAAGGTTTCTTAGATCAGGCCACCGGCAATCGGTCCCGTGGCCATGCCGAGACTGCCCGCCATCGCGGTGCCGCCGATCACGGTGCCCATCATCCTCAACGAAAACTTTCCCGGGCCAGCACCGCATAGAGCGGCATGACGCGGGCATAGATGAAGCCGAACAACGCGGCGACCGTATAGAACGCGGCAAGTTCGCATCTTCAAAAGCGCACCAGAAGTCGGGGCCCTCTGCTCCGCCGGCATTACCCGGCATCAACGCTCCTATTGCCCCGTCCGACTCCCGCCGTGACCACCGCCTGATGCGATGCTAAAGCCGCTACCCTCGTCCGTGACGGGTCTCCCCCTGCAACTACGAACCACCCTTCCGACGTGCCGTGCCCACTACCCCGGCGGATCGCGTGGGTGCGCGTGTCGATTGCTTCCCCACACGTGCGGCCTTCCCCAAATGACCGGAGGGTCGGCATCCGCATTAGAACTTTCGAGGCCTGCTCGGGCTTCACTCTTGTTACGGCCCATCGGATCGCTCAGCAGCCCAAGGCCGCCTTCCTCGCAGGGCTCCAACCCAGCCAGTTACCCGGCCGGGGCCTGGCAGCTTCCGGACCAATCGACAATTATCCGGGTGAGACCCTCCCTCACTGATGGTTTGCGCCCCTGGGGCGCACGGTCAATCGCGTCGTTCTGACCGTGGGCCGATCACTTTCGCGGTAGGGACGCGAGTTACCTCGCGCCCCCCGCACAGATCCGTACGAGCCCAATTCGGGCATACGGCTCCCACCTCGGGTGTGTAACGGCGCGTCGTGATATTCTCACGAAATTCCGCATGCGCTCCAGCGCCTGTGACACGGTTTCCCGGTACTGCGCCCGGCCCGTGCTTTGCTGACTCGCATTCCCCGCGGCCCCCGCCCTTGGCTCCACCAACTCCGCAGCCGGTTGCCCGGCTTTGTTCGTCGGCTTCACAGCTACTATGGCGAGGTCAGACTTCTCATGATCGTACATCATCGGCTACGGCTCCTCGCCTTCCCGACGCGGGCCAGTGCAGCAAGCATGCTGGCGCTGGCCGACCATGAGACCTCCCGGTTCCCGAGCAAAGAGCGTCCGCACATGCCAGTGTCTAAGACCACGCCGGGCCGTCGCTCGCGTTATCGCGCCCATCCGTATTGCCTTCCGTCACCGGAACGACGTCGGCACCCAGGATGAGGGTACTTTTTCGCGGTAGGGACGGCCATTACTGGCCGCCCCCCGCACAGATCCGAGCGTGCGCTGCTAACGCACTCGGCTCCTACCTCGAGTGGCTGACGGCAAAGCGCGGCTGCGGCCATGGATGAAGGATTTATTTCTCCTCGTCCTTTGCTGAGCTGCTTTCCGTACGCGAGCGAGCGCCTGGGTCACACGAGTCCGGCCCTGTGTCCGGTGTGTGCTTTGCTCGCCTGCGTTCCTCTCGGTCCCCGCCCTTGGCTCCACCGGCTCCGCCGCCGGTTGCCCGGCATTGTTCGTCGGTTTCATAGCTACTATGGCGGTGTCAGACTTCTTCGTCCCGTTCATCATCGGCTACGGCCTCCGGCCTTCCCGATGCGGCCCTGGGGACGGTTTCCCCAGGGCGAAACGAAGATCTCCCGGTTCCCGCACAAGAGATGTACGTACATGCTCAGGGTCTAAAGACGACGCAGGGTGGCCAAGGTCCTTGCGATGACGGACCCGTGCCTGTTGCCTTCTGCATGCCACGACGGCATCGGCACCCCGGACTACATTGCTTTCGCCGCTCAATACCTCGCCTGCACGCCCCCCTGTCAACGCATCGCCGATGCCCTCGCGGGCATCTGCGCATGACTTGGGGTCAGTGTGGATCGCTACTCCTTCACTGTAACGGACTTTCACCATCTATCTCCTGCCGGTCTTCCCGGCGCACCGCGGCTCAATGGCTGGCCTATGCGCTCCCCTGTCAACGCTTCGCCAATATCCTCACGGGTATTGGCGCATGACTCGGGGTCGATGCGGTTCGCTACTCCTTCATCGTGATGGACTTGCACCATCTACTCCTTGCGGGTCTCCCGGCGCACTCCGGTCTACCCCCAATCATCGGACATCCGATTGTCCGGCCGCATGTCTCAAAGGTGCCATGGCACGAAGTCGCTGCGCTCCAGCCCGCTGCGCGGGAGCAAGAGTTGAGAGGCCGGCAGCCGGTCGAGAGGACAGCGATGGCGGGGTGGCAAGGTCGACACGATCGGCTCATGTATTGTTGGCGTGCAACGCTCGACCCCGCCATAACGCAATGACAAAGTTGTCTTGACGAATAGCGCAAACCAGTTTGCTTTAATGTGCCGTGGATATTTCTCCTCGCAAGAAATTGATACACACCATGCCACCGAACACAGATCGACCGATCAATCGCGCAATGGTTGTCGGATGTGCTGTTTCTGCCACGCGCAACCATTTGAAATTGCACGAGCCAAGAACGTTAAAAGTACTTGTCAGCAACATTCATGCCAAAACGCCAAAGTTGTGGAAGCATTCTGCCATGTGGCTTGCCGCCTCTCGAACCAATGCCGCCCATCAACTCACCAACCGACCATTGATGAATTCCGTATGCCCGCCGAGATGTCCATTGCACTCTCCCGGGCTCACCTGCATGCGCGCCTGCACGTCGCCTCGTGCTGGCGCCGCGTCCACCATCGAGATCGCCACCAACATACGATCCCCATAGAACTCGCTGCACCGCCGGGTGCCATACTCCCCGCGACTTCGTGCCTTGGCGCTTTTTGGACGCCGGCCAGCTCAGTCTGCCGAGCGTCTCGTCGTTGCCGGCGTCCAAAAACCAGAACAAAACCGGATTCACATTCGCTGAGTTCGTCCGTCGCAAAGGCGCCCGAGCGAAGCTGCAGGTAGCTTATCTCGCGACTAAACGCAGAGCAGCTTCAGCCGAAGTCAAGAAGCTTCAGATCAGGGCAGCCATGAAGGCCATGCCGATTCCTGATTCGGATCTAATCATGCTGACTAGACTCAGCCACACATAGAAAAGGCCGCCACGTGGGTGGCTTTTTTTGTTTATTTTTGAAGGTCAGCGGCAAAGAACTTGGCCGCCTCGGCCTTCGCTTCCTGATCCACCTTGGCGTCGTATCTGAGCGGTAGGTTGAACTTCTTGCCGAGCTCGGTAGCTTCGGGGTTCGTGAACGCGTGCACCGCGCCGGGATACTCAATGACCCGATAATCGGCCTTCGCCGCGTCGAAATCCTTCTTGAGCGCATCGTACTGCTCGCGCTTCACGAAGGGATCGTCCGCGCCGTTCAGGACGAGGATCTTCGCTTTGACGGTTCCCGGCACCGGCGCTGGGGTATTGAGACCAAGCGATGCGTGAAAGCCCGCAACGGCGGCGAGGTCAGCGCCGGCGCGCGCCATGTTCAGCACGACCGCGCCGCCGAAGCAGTAGCCAACGGCGCCGATCCGCTGGGGATTGACTGAGGCTTGCTTGGCGAGTTGGTCTCGCGCTGCGTTAAAGCGCGATTCCATCACTGTTGGGTTCTTCATCACCGAAGCCGACAGCGCGCCGGCGTCCTTCGGGTTGTCGGCGGTCTTGGCGTCGCCGTACATGTCAGCAATGAAGGCTGTGTAGCCCTGCTGTGCGAACTTCTGCGCCTCGTTATGGATGTGCTTGGTGATGCCCCACCATTCATGCACCATGACGATCCCGGGTCGCTTGGCGGTGACGGCGTCGTCGTATACGACGAAGCCCTTCATGGTGGTCTCGCCGTCGGTATAGGTGACTGGCTCTTCCCTGATCGCAGCGTTTGCGTTCGCAACCATTGCGATGGCGCAGAGTGCTCCCACCATAATCGTTCGCATGCTGACCTCCTGCGGATTTTGGCACAACTACATTAGCATGCCCGCGATTTCAACTCCAGGGTGTGAAACCGGTAGCGGCGCCGTCGCAGCCTGCGCGTTGCACGGGATCGCAGCCTGCTCGTAATCCATCAGGTGCTCGGGCGTCAAGCTTGACCCGAGCGCGTCGACATTGCGCTCGGCCTGTTGTGTCGGCGATGATACTGGCGATCGCTACAGATGTCCGCCGTGGATCAAAAACGGAAAAGCTCGATGGAAGCAAATGCCTTCCGCTTGGCCCCGAGTACGGACATGGACAGCGAAGCATTTCTCACGCATTGTTAGGAACGTGGCTCGACATTCTTTTGTGCGGCAGCCCGAAGGACCTTCAGGCGCGATTTGATGGCACCCGGGGATCGATTGAGCGCGACCGCGATCCGGGATTGGAGTACCTTCTCCGCAGCCATGCGAAACAGCCATTCGTCTTCCTCGGCCGTCCATGGCTGGTTGGTTCGGCTGCGGCCATCCGGGTTTCAATGGCAACGGGGCAGTGAATGTAACGTCCTCCGACGCCTAGACTTCGCTATGTCCTTTGTTCGCATCACGCGGACCTTGGTCGCTAACCAGGTTCATCTCGCCTCGCCTTCGAGCAACGCACCAAACGACAAGAGCCACCGGTGAGGGCGGCTCTTTCCGAAGCGAACGCCGGACTCAGTACTTCGACTTTGTATTGGATCCAGTTGTCTGACCGGGCGCGTAGCCTGAAGCACCGGGGCTTCCTTTCTTCGATCCCTTCGCCTGCATTTCATGTCCAGGCGTGTATCCCGAGGCGCCGGGGCTGCCCTTCTTGGAGCCCCTGTCCTGCATCTCGTGGCCGGGTGTCTTGCTGGACGCCCCTTGCGCAAAGACGGTCGGCGCAGATGCAATTAAGGCAGCCGTGGAAACGGCGATGATCGCAAATTTCATTTGATCCTCCTGATCGGCCCCGCCGAACAACGATCCCGGATCATTCGACGTTCCATGAACGCCTGTTCATCATGATGGCGGCTCTGCCGTGCTTCCGTCCTAGCCGCGATCTCTTAGGCGGCATGCTAAGGGTCGCCCCGCATTATCGATGCTGCCGCTTACCGCTCACAGATGCCGAACGCTTTTGATTTTGGCCGGGCGTTTCGGCGCGGGTCTCTTGCGGGGGCGCGGGTTGCGCTTCGGCTCGGGTTGCGTGTTACCGACCGGCGCGGGTTGCTCGTTGCGGACCGGCCGTGGTTGCGTGTTGCGGACTGCCTCGGCCAGCATCTCATGCAGCTCGGCCTTGTTTGGTGCGGAAGGTTTTGTCATTTTGCCACTATTTCTCTTTCGACTTCGCGGCTTCCCTAGCCAAGCGCTCGGCCCTCAATCGCTCGTAGTTTTTTCGGAAGGCTTCCTGCGCTGTCTCATATTCCGTTACTGTCTTCCGTTTACCGGCGCGCTGAAACGCCCTCACCAAGTCTCGTCGCGCCAGGTCCTTCCTTATTTTATCGCTCATAGATCACTTCCAATCTCAGTGACCAGTAAGATGACCATAGCGGGGCAACGGCGGGCCGCAAGGAAACCTGCTGATTAAGCTTGCCGCTTAAGCTTAATGGCGGTGGCTTTGCCGCGATAATGACCTGGCGGCTGACCAAAGGTGGAAGCGGCTAGGACATGCGCACAGAAACGGCCCCGGCGCGGGCGGCGCACCGAGGCCGTTTGTGTCAGAACTGCCGGCTGGTGGGGACTGGGGGTGGAGGTCAGCCGGCCGAGGTTTTACACTCGCGTTATGAGGTAGGCCGCTTAGCCGCGATCTCTTTTGGTATTGGCGGGCGCTTCGGCTCGGGTTCGGGCTGAGTATTGTGGACAGCCTCAGTCAGCATCTGGCGCAACTCCGCCTTGGATTTCGGCGGTTCGCGGTGTGGGGGTTGCCATTGGGCCATTTATCTTATGTGGGGATGCTGGAGGCAGAATTAAACCCCAGCTGGGACTGCCCCAGGCCGATAATCCATGTCCGCTTTTGCGTGCACAACGGAATCAAGTCGGACATCAAGCCATCCGCTATGATGTGTGCCAAGACGGGACATCAGCAGCAATAAGCCGGCCTCGGCTTGACTGCGGAATCGGATATGACGCCAACGTTCCAACGCTTGCATAAATCAGAGCAGGCGCGCGGTCGCCGGAACGCGACGAAGCGTCACCACTATTCCCCAACTCAGGGCGACCGCGCCGACAAAGACGATGGCGCCCTTGGCTATTGGGCCTAGCGCGACCGCGAGCAGCGCGAACTGGAGCCAGACGACGACGGGGTAGTGAATGAGATACATGCCGTAGGAACTGGAGCTAAGGCTGTCGAAGGCAGGTTGGTACGCGATGGCGAACCGACGGAAGAGTGCGATGAGGGCAAAGCTGATTGTGCTGCAGCACAATACGAAGCTGAGGTCACTAAGAAGGCGCAGGGTGAGCGGCAGATGCCGATGAGCGGCGGCTACCGGAAGGACGAGCATTACGATGATGGCGAGCCGTAACGCATAGGCGGAAAGCCCGGCCGAAAGCCAAATCGGCCATCGCCGCGCCAGCCCGGCATTCCGCGCAAGAATGCCAGACTCCGTGCCAAAGGCGCCGATCAGAATACCGGCCAGAAAGTAGATCGCATAAAGCAACAGACGGCTCGCCTGAAATGAAAAGGCACCGAGCGTGACCCAACTGTCTGCGCCGAAGACCAATTCCATTGGGACATAGACCAGTACTGAAACGACGAGGAGCATCGCAACGAATACAGGCGGACGGCCATACACGCCGAGATGCAGCGGGGCCTGCGTTTTCGTCGTCCAGCGGCGCCGGAGCACATGAAGCCCTGCTGCGACAGCATCAAAGACCAGTAGCAGCCAGATGAACCAAGCGGGACCGCTGGGCCAAACGCCAAGCGATAGCCAAGCGCGAGCGTAAGCGAGGATGCCCGGATCAGCGCCAGTTACCGCATAAGATGGATAGTAAGCGAGCGGCGTCAGGATTCCGGCGGCGACTGCGAACGGGATGCCTAGTCGTAAAATCCGATCGCGCAGGAACCTCGCGGCTCCCTTGCGTTCAAGGCTTGGCCAGACGAAGAGGCCTGAGAGCAGGAACATCAGCGCCATGAAGAACGTGTCGTTGAAGATGACAAGGACGTCGAATCCGGCCCAACGTTGGGGATCAACGATCGGCGCAGGCAAGATACTGAACGTCCTGGGTTGCGCCGGCCACATGACCGCATATGCCAGCACCGAATGATGGAGCAGCACGAGAAGTACAATGAAGGCGCGCAGATAGTCGAAGCTCGCATCGCGGGCGCTGGCCGCGGGAAGAGGATTGGCCTTGCCCGTAAGGATCCGGGCTTTGACGCGCGGAAAGAACGACGCAAGCGCGGGCCGCGTCAGCATCCAGGTGAGCGCCAAGAACAGCAGTGCTTGGGCGCCCTGTTCGATGCGCATCCAGGTGGGAAACGGACCGGGCAGCGCCGCGACGCCGACAAAGCCGATGGTGCCGAGGACCGCGATCCACTTCGCGCGCACATAGGCCCAGCGTCGGCCGCTGCGCATCTGCTTGCCACACAACAGCATGAACAGGCTCACAACCAGGATAATCGCCGACCGGACCCAGACCGCCGGCGAAATGCTGTGTCGTAACGCGAAGGCTACCGAGAGGAGCGAGACCCAAAGGCCGAGATTGATCCATTGTGCGCCAATCACGGGCCGAAGCTGGGCATGAAGCGCGGGGGACGGCGCCGTCATGAGGATTGCTTCCGGGTGGCGAGCGCGAAGACTGTTGCCAGCTCCTTCGCATGCAGCTTGACGTCAAGGTTGGGCTCGCGCGCCAACAAGGGAGGCACGCCGTCGATCGCCTGGATGATTGTCAGCGCCATCACGCGCGTATTGAAGCGACGGAATTCACCGGATCGCTGACCAGCGCGCAGCAACTCTTCGAGGTTCGCTGTGCGCTGGGCGAGCGATTCGGGACCTATGACCAGGCTGCCGTCGGCACGGCGCGCGCTCATCGCGATCTCAACGAGGGCGATCAGTGACTTGCGATAGGCGTCGATGAATTCCAGATCGGATTCGATGTAGGCGCGCAATCGTCCGGCCGCTGACGTCTCGGCCATGATGCGCGGCTCCATATAGGTGCGGCCTGCGGCCATTACTTTCTCGATTATTGCGTCCACAATCTCCTCCTTGTTTGGGAAGTGATAGGTGATGACGCCTTTGCTGACGCCGGCCCGCTTGGCGATTTGGTCAACTGAGGCCTTGGCAAACCCCACTTCGGCGATCGCGTTGATCGCACAGTCGACGATCTGCGCGCGGCGCGCGGTCTCGGCGAACGACCGGCTCTTTGCTGGAACGGATTTGGTCTTAGCACGCATATACTAACAATAGTACGATCGTACTAACCCGTCAATTCCGACCAAGCCGCTAACTTGGCTCCACCCCGCGGCCTGAGGCCGATTGAACCTGTTAGCGCTCACCGAGACCTACAAGCATATTCGGGGGCCTGCATGCACGTCCCCAACTTTTGCCGCTGGCGGCAAACTGCCGGCGGCACCCTTGTTTTGAAATCCGGTGAGTAATTTGCCAGCCGCGCTCGGCGGGTAAACAGGTTGGTCCCGCCATTTTGTTTGATCCGATTCCGACCGGCGATGGATGCGAACCTCGAAGTCTGCGCGATGCCGGCGTCTTCATCCTGGCGCTGCCGCCTGCAGTAGCCGAGCGCTAGCACTGGCAAGTTGCCATGCAATGCCTGATCTCTGCCGCCGAGAAGTGCGGCATTGCCATGATGGCCCGCATTGCCGTGTGGAGAGCGCTGCACCACGGTGACCCTGATCCGGCACCAGCAGCGCGCCGCAAACGCGCCAAGGCTTACAGGATCGCGTCATGAAAACAGTCTGGTCTACATCGAGGCGGCCAGGTTTTCGCCAACGTGGAAGCCGCCGACAAGTGGTTCGAGGAAAACGACCCTGAAGGCGTCGCGTTTGCGTATGAGGTTGAAGGCTAATCAATCCCACTTCTTCGCGCGGTTGAGCTGCTTCGCCGCTTGCTGGAAAAGCCAGAGACTTATCTTCAGGTGTAGCCGAGCAATCAGGATCCGGATCAGGAGCATGGGCATTCTCCCTTTCAACTTCAGAAGCTCAGCTAGATTCGGTTAACGAAAAGTTAACGCGAGGCCCGCAAGCGTGATCGGTGCGCCGTTCCGTTATGAAAAACAGGATTCGCGCAACCAAAAACTGGCGATGTGTCGATCTCGTTCATGAAGATGAACAGGAACTCGATGCGCTGTATCGCATTCTATCGCACAGGCAGCCCTTGCGCGCCGAGCCCGTCGAGCGCACGCTAGCCCCGTAAAAACTTACACAGGAAGCGACCATGCCACAGGTGAAGCAAGCTTCGAAGCAAAAGCGCGTAACCAAAGCCGCCATACCAGCGTTGGGAGCCGCCGGATTGACCTTCTCGTTACTGGGAAGCGCGTCAGCATCGGCCGTACCGACAGCGGACGTGCCGCAGACGACGCACCTCGCGCCGAACCAAGCAATGACGCTCGGCGAGGAAGAAATGGCCGACGTCAGTCTCGCTACGTTCCATCTCTTCGATAAGGAAACCGTTGGCAGCAACGTGCAAGTCGCGTGGGTGCGCGGTTGCCGCGGTTGTCGTGGTTGCGGTGTGCGTGCCTGCAGGTGCGGTGGCTGCGGGGGCTGCGGGGGCGGCGGCTGCTGCGCACGCTGGGGACGGTGCCGCTTGTGCTAAGTTCCACGACCTAACGGATGAACGACAAAACCTGACGAACTGTCATGCTGCTGATCGATCGCGGCGCTGGCGATTGTTGTCGGCCGGCGGCATGGACTATCGTGCCGTGGTCCGCTCGCTTCGATGAGCCGATCGTGCTGCCCGACGGCGGCGAGCTCGTCACGCTGCGCGATGCCGGCGAACTGCTGGCATAACCGGGATGGTGCCGTGCCAAGGCTTACCAATCGTGTGAGATTAACCTCCTCATGCCCGATGCTTATTGGTTCCCACCCGCTTTGTTCTGGCGTTCCAAAATCCGTAGTCGCCGCACTGACAAGTGCACAGCTCTCGGTTGGTAACAGCCGGATGAGTTTTGCAGCAGCTCACACAAGTCTTATATGCACCCGTTGAGCAGACGCCCTTTGCTGAGGCCGACGAATAGCAGGTCGCAAAGGCTAAAGCTGCAACTGAAAATCGCCGCATTATCCTCTTCCTTCCTGTGAAGCTGCTTAGAAATCTATCAACAGTTTCCAGCCGAGGTCTGCGAGAGGAATAAGAAGAGATGGAGGATCGGTCATCCCGGCGCATGCGAACACTGGTGACCCAAATGGTCCAATCGAGGCCTGTCCGGTAATGAGAACGCATGCGCGCTGATATCCATGATGGTCCGGAGCAAAACAGCTCCAACTAGAGACCGGATACATTGATGCAAGACCGCTTACCACCAGATCGACGAAAACCTCTTGCAACGCGCGGCCGGACCATACATTGGGTCAATCGCGCCGTTCTGACCGTGCGCCGCTCACATCCGGTCTACCCCCGACGGACATCCTCGCGAGAATTCGGCATGTCGCAAAGGTGCCAACGCCAGACTCGGAAGTGGCGACGGATTCGCAGAGAGTCCGTTCGACCCCAAAACAACGGACATCGATCCCGTCGTGCAAAACTGATGATTTATCCGCAGACCGCTTGACCGATATGGGCTAAAGTTTTGGTAGATTGCCCTGCGGCGTAGGATTCCGCTCGTTCTTTTCCGCAGCAAGAGCATCGTCGTCGATCGCGGCCGCGCTGACAATGCGCTTAAAATCCAACAGATTGAATTGTGCATTGCCAACCCGGTCCGGCGCAATGCCCGGCGTTAGCTGCACGCTTAGGGCGCCGTCGCAGTTGGCACCCTTCGCCTCATCCAGCATCGCGTTCAGCGTTCTTTCCTTGGTCTGCAGACGTTTTACGACCGCCACGCAGCTGCCCTGACCATTGGGGCCGTTTAGCTTGATCGCAGCCCTCGGATCGAGCGGCCGGTCGATGGCGTCAAGTGTCGTCGTTCCCTTATACTTCGCGCCCACGGATACGATCCTGCCTGCGCGATAAATGTAATAGAGGTGCTGATCCCCAACGATGGTTGGCGCGCCGTATTTATCCATGACCTGTTTTATCATCTCGGTCTTGGACGGCTGCTGGTCTTGCGCAAACGTCAGATTTCGGTCGATGAAATAAGCGCGATTTGCGCTCGCGGGCGAGGAGAAGCTGCTCGAAAGCACTTCGCCGGTCTGTTTCGGGGCAGAGGGAAAAGCAAAAGTCAACGCAGCGATATAGCCGACGGCATTGATGCCAAATTTCTGCTGCTGGATGTCGGTCTTGGTATCGACGCGCCCCTTGAAAGCCGATTCAAAGATGGCCAGCGCGGATTCTGCCGTGGAGTCCGTGGAGATACCCAGAATATCTGGGCGCATTTTCGCCGCGAATGCGGACTCGGCAGTCTTCGGCTTGATGTCGTAGGCCAAGGACGCTCCGGGTAGGCTTGCCAAGCTCATGGTAAGACTTGCAAACAGGGCGCGGCGAAGCATGAATCACCTGAAAGCCAAAATGAAGAAACAATGAAAAGCGAAAGGATTACGCCAATTTCTGAACCTTGATGTCAACATCGGAGTTCGATTTCTTTCGCTCTCCCCACAGCATGCCTTGAATTGCTTCTCTCCGTTTCGTGGTGACGCGACTGCCAGGGCTGGGGTGCAAATGTCCGCAAAAGCGACGATTCTGCCGAGACCTCATTACTTCCCATTTATCCCAAAACGCGAAGTGCCCGAACCCCCAGTCATGTCTGCTCTGAGCCCGACTCTGGATGCAAAGCAGCGCGATCGCCAAGGCGGCCATCGAGTATCGTGCCGGTCCAGCAAACTAGTCAGCAACGCCTTTAGGTTGCGGAAGTCCTTGTTGTCCCGAGCTTAGTGCGCGACCATGGTCCGCTACGTTGCGCGCTAGCTCCTGCCATGCGATAGCAACTCGCACCCATTTCTGCCGGTCGTCGCCGGTTGCGGCGAGCGCCATGCTCATGGCCGCTTGTGCTTCCCGCTGACAATCGTAAGGGCTACTCATCGCGCTCATCATGCAGAGCACTGTGAACACATTGAGGAACGGGCCGACCGTACAAATACGGTGATTGCTGCGCGGCAATAAAACCCCAGCCCGAATTAAGAGGCCGTCAACGGAGGCGGACTGAGATAGAACGAGGCCCGGTGTGCCGAGGAGACGTTTGAGCCCGTCGTCCGGGGACAACGGATGACGACGTGAGCCATATGCCACGCCTATGTTGCGGATGCGGAACCGAGCGCCGAATAACGGGTGCTTCGAACGGCTTTCAGCAGTCTCGCTGGAGACTAGTTCAGTGATTTTGAAGTTTGAATCATATTATGCGGCCTTGTCGAGCTTGTAGGTCCAAGTGTGAACGACGGGATCGCGATTGAAGAAGTCCATGGCGGCCATGATGCGATCCCTGAGCTCTTGTTTGGACGAGACGCGGATATGGCGCAGCACGGAGCGGGTCAGTTTGGAGAAGAAGCCCTCGACGAGGTTCAGCCAAGAGCCGTGCTTGGGAGTGAAGGTGAACTTGAAGCGGCCCGCGGGTTGCTCGGCGAGCCAGGCTTTGGTCTCCTTGGAGATATGAGCCGAATGATTATCCAGGATGAGGTGGATCGCCGTGTCGGCGGCATAGCTTTGGTCGAGAAGTTTGAGAAACTCGATGAACTCCCGACTGCGGTGGCGCTCTTTGACCAGGGCGTGAACCTTGCCGGTAACAAGGTCGATGCCGGCCAGCAGGCTGACCGTGCCGTGGCGCTTGTATTCATGGTCGCGGGCGAAGGTCGGATGAACACCGGGCTCGGGCGGCAGATCGGGGGACGTCGTTGCAATCGCCTGAATACCGGGCTTTTCGTCGTAGGAGACAATCGCCACCCGGTCGCTCGGCTTCTGCTTCGACCGCGCCACCGCCTTCTTGAGCAGTTTCACTTTGCGATAGACGCACAGCACCTCGGCCATTTTTTTCGCGAACTCAGGATCACGTTTCTCCAGGTAGTAACGGACCTTGTGCGGCTTCACTTCCTCAGAATCGAGGATCTTGCACAACGTGCCCTGCGCCAAATTTGCCAGGCACGGCTGCCCTTCGGCGGGACCGTGCTCGCGAGCATGGCGGGCGAGCAGCCGCGTGGTCCACAATTCGTGCGGATAACCCAGTTCCTTCGCCTTCCGGCACGACAGCGATGTCAACCAGGCTTTCGCTTCCAGCGTGATCGAAGGCTCCCGGCCGGGCCGAGGGCGATCGTCCAGCGCGGCCATCGGGTCTTCGGCCACCGCCCGCTCGACGCAGCGCTGCACCGTTTGATGGTGCAACCCGAGCGCTTGGCCCACCGCGAAAAACGACGAGTTTTCCCAATAACCAAGCAGGATGCGCGCGCGCTCGACCCGGCTCGCAGCTTCGGTTCGCGACCGCGCTATCAACCTCAATTTCTCCAAATCCGTTTCTCCGAGCGACAATTCAATCGC
Organism: uncultured Alphaproteobacteria bacterium; assembly: GCA_963822795.1. GTDB lineage: Bacteria > Pseudomonadota > Alphaproteobacteria > Rhizobiales > Xanthobacteraceae > Bradyrhizobium. The sequence goes on along the minus strand of CAWGJM010000037.1, from coordinate 333,268 downwards.
CCGCCGCCACGCCGCCATATCGCTAAATCCTTCGTCGTAAAGCCCCTCCACCGCTATATAGGAGCTCGAAACGCCAGATGAATCCCACCCATATGACAACCTTCTTGGAATCGATCGTCTAGGTGCCCGAATGAAAGAGGCCGCAGGCTGCCTCTCTGTGCTAATGGAGCGTTCTTCTTCGGCCTATTCGCCGCGATCTCCGCCCGACAATTTTGCTTTCTTGATCCGCTCTCGCAGTTGGTCCAATTCGCGTAACTGAGCAACAAGATTTGGCGGCTTGTTTATTCGGCCCTTGCCTAGACATTCCTTGCATTTGGCGGGATAGATTTTGCGGCCCGGTTCGGTTGGCTGCTCGACCTTCTGAAACCCCGTGCCATCACAGGCGGGACAAACGACTTCCGTCAGAACCTCACGCGGCTTTTTCATGACGACCAATCATTAGAACAAAACACAAATTTGAAATTCATTTGTTGGAAGATAGCGGCTGGTCGCAACAGCGCAACGAAACTCCTTTCTTAACCTAACCGGTCAACGTTAACGCCACTGGCGTTATGCGCGGTTTGCTAAGGGCCGCGCGAGCGCTGACATTTCGCCCCGTGCGACCGCCTACTTGCGACAGTCCGATGACGAATTCATGAACGGTCAGCCGAACGATTTCTGATCTTCTGATCTTCGAAAAAGCCGACGCATGGTATTGGTTCTGTTCGTTAAATCACTAAACATGGGAGGAATTCACATGGCGAAATTACCGAAGCATCCGACGCAGGAGCATCATCACTTAGCCGCCGCTCATCATCATCATCATCAAGCTGAGCATCATCACGCGATGGGGGAGCACGAGGACGCAAAGCATCATGCAACTGCGGCGCACGAACATAGTGAACTAGCGCACAAACATACGACGACTGCGCATACGGCTTCTCACACAAATAACCACAAGCCTCAGATCCTGTTTCGGTTAGCGCCAAAGGCCGCGCGAAGCCTGCCGGTGCGGCGGCGTGATCATCGAGGGAGACCAGCCCAGCGCGCGCCACGCTAGCCCGCCTTTGTAGCTCACGGCTGTGTCCGCCTTGCTGCGCATTACGGACTCAACTCGAACATCTTGCTGGTCCGAGAAGTGCCAAGAAGAGAAGTCGCGGTGACTGCGCAGGACGAAACCCGACGGACACCCTATTCGGCGCGAGCGCGCTGATCGTGCATAAACGATCAGCGCCCGTTGAGTATTGCTGCGCCGTGCAAAATGTTTGATTTATTGCACCAATCGATGCTCGTCTAGTTCGTAGGCCGGCCGGCGTTCATCAGATCGAGAATTGTTTCGAGCCGAGTGACTACGTCGCTGGTCTCCAATAGTTGCTGCCTATCTGCGATACCGATCGACAGCAACGGAGCGACAGTGTCGGCCAACAGGCTGGGATCCCCGATCGAAGGCAGGCCGTGACGGGCCCTGGGCCCTGGTGGCACAGAGGAAAAATCGACGTTGGCGTAGATTTGGTACGCATCGAGGACCGCGCGCGATAGAGTCACCGCCTCCGCCGACTGGCCGCGCTCCTCTTGAATCGGTGCGATCTCTGCCGCCAGGAATTCGTCGTTGGTCAGGCGAACGATGGCCGTTCGCTGAAGGCCGGAGAGGGAGACCTTTAGAACTCCGTCCACTTGTGTCTGGCGATTGATCACGCTCGCGGTGACACCCACTGGATAGAGGGACTCAAGGGTGTTGGGATCATTGTCGACGTCCCGTCTCTGGGCGACCACGAGGACGCGGCGGTCGCCTGCTATGGCGAACTCCACGCCGCGCCGGGTGAAATCGCGCCCCACGAAGATCGACAAGGTCATCTGCGGAAACAGCACGAGATCCCGCATAGCTATAACCGGGATGCTCCCTCCCGCTGAAAGAGAGGGTAGAACAGCAGCTGGCACCGACGTGCCGGATTCTGTGGCGGTCGGCTGGCTCGCCTGAATCCTTGCGGCCAATACGTTCCAGTCTCGAAAGCCAAGGACTTTGGCAATTAGCTCTTGGCTCTCGCTGTGGGTGAGGGAAACCGATTTGGCGGCTAGAGCTTCGCGTAGCGTTTGCGCCATAGCCTTGGCGTCGCGGAAATCGCGCATGGAATGATCCTCTGCATAAACGAACGGAAAACGTCAGGGGCTTGCGTTGCTGACCCGTTCGCTCGGGCAAAGGGAGCCTGGAAGCGGCTCGATACATTCACCGTACCCCGGGAGGGGCGCAAGCAGCGGGCTGTATCTACCCGAACAAAATATGCGCTGTGGTTACAGGAACTGTCAATTGGGCTGCGAAAATTTATTAGTTTCTGCGACCGCGCCGTTCGATCACCATGTCCCCCTTGGGTCAAAATGCGAAATACTCGGTACGAGCAGATGTTTACCGCTCTACCCCCAACAACGGACATCGTCGCCGGGCTGCTCCGAGGTCTCCGTTCAAAATCCAACACTGCGAGTACGAGCTGAGCGGCGACCTGCCTAACTGATAAGGTTTCGGCAAAAAGCTTATCAGTCCACAAACTGACTCCATTTCGCATGAAAGCCTATCAGTCACCGACTCACTCCACCCACACTTATTACTCCGTTCCCAACTGGACCGCCTTTCCGCCTCGATTTTGGTCGTCCACCAACCCGACCCAAGGGTGACGCAAACGTCTATTGCGTCGCTCGCTGCGCCGTAGGCCATACGTGCTAGCCAGATTTCTTGAAGGTCTTGGCAGCCGTAGTCGCTGCATCCGCGCCGACGTCGGTCCCGAAGGCCCAAAACAGCGCAGCCGCGAAATCCATTGGCGTACCGATCCATTTGTCAGCGAACTGAAAATAACCGGCACCGACAATCACGACGCCGAAGATCAGCGTCTGCAGCAATCCAGCTGCCTCGATATCGCGCTCGATTCTCGCCTGAAGCAGCGCGCTATCCGCGGACGCATCTACTATCAGTATATCGGGGAGAGTAGCAGAAAGTGTTGATAAGAAAGGTGCGTCACCTACAATGCCGCTATCCACTGCCTTTATCGTTTCTATTGATAGAGCAGGACCCCTCTATCTCTATTGGCAGGAAGACAGATTGAACCGCTACGGCGGTTGTCATGTCAAAATTAGCGACCTTGTTGTCGAGGCAATCATTGAGTCACTCATCCTTTGATCGGACGGTGTGATGCGCCGGCGGGCGTATCGGCATCGACTGGGTCCGGTTTGCCCAGCGTCTTCACCCCAACCCACCTTGAAATACAACCTTGCCGCCGTCTACGCCTTCCTCTCCGCGAACATCTCGCGCTGATATCCCTTGGGACGCAAACTTCCGATTGTCAGCGAAAACGCGGCATTGCGTTATTCGAAGGTCGAACGGCTCGCCTCGACGATGACAACCGTCCAATCGCGGCCCGCACGCCAGGCCAATGCATAGATCACGGCCTTTTCGTTGGGTGAGGTCTCATATGAGGAGACTTGCCGCTCTTCCCAGCCATTGTGAGGCGCCTGCGGCGTTGTAATCCTGAGTGGTCGGCGCGCGACAGGACGGTAATTGGCCCACCCCGCTGCCACAGCAGCGTCCGCATCCGTGGCCTGCACGTCTAGCAACGCAAGGTGAGAGTCAGCCTCCGGCGGATCGAGCACACTTTTGTTCGCGGCGGAAATGATGCTCCAGCCGGTCGGCGCCGTGAATGTGGCACCCCCAGCCGTCGTGAGTGGAGTGTCCGCTGAGAGTACTTCCACGGCGGAGGCCGACGATGCATAAACGGTTACCCCCACGAGACCAATGACAAGGGCTAGGCCAAAGAGTTGACATGTCGCATCCGGGTTCTCCGCTCGCTGTCCTCAAAAATCAGAATCGCCAAATCCACACATCGAGCGTTGACAGCCCGGACAAGCTTGACGCGAAACTAGGCCGCGTATATGCTACGCTTTGTAGCATTACGTTAGGTGGTGGTCAATGGACGACAGGGCTCCTGATCTTGGTGAACTCGAACGCGAGGTCATGCAGCTGGTGTGGGCGGCCGGTGAGACCACGGCCGAAGCCATCCGCGAGCGCCTGGCCCGTAAGCCGAAGGAATTGACCGTGCGAACCGTGCTACGGCGGCTGGAGGAGAAGGGATATGTCACTCACACCGTCGATGGCCGCACCTATGTGTTCAGGCCTGCTGCGGCACGACCGCAGGTCGCGGCCCGTGCGGTGAAGGGGATCGTAGACTGGCTCTGCAACGGGTCGGTTGAGGAGGTGCTGGTGGGTATGGTCGATGCTCATATGCTCGACCGTCGGACGTTGCAACGTCTTGCAAAACGCATCGAGCAGGCAAAGGAGGGAAGGAAGTGATGTTGGAGATCGTCGTTCGGGCGGCAATATGCACGCTGCTCTTGGCTCTCGTGGTAAAGCTGTGCCTGTGGACGCTGCGCGTGCGTCACCCCAAATTGCTGCTCTCCGCCTGGACCGCGGTATTGATCGCTTCCGTGGCGATGCCGGTCTTGCAGCGGCTCCCATCCGCCGTTCCAGCCCCGCTGTCCCGGTCGTTTTCGCCGGTCGGGATCGTAAATCCCGAAGTAGCGGCGCCACTGCCGCCCTTGTCAGTCATTTCGTCGACCATCTTCTCTTCCGGCGCGACTGCGGCGCGTGGCTTGAAAACGAACCGGCAAATCGCCTGGCGAACCTGGCTGACGGACGGTTATGTCTTGGTCGCCACTCTCCTTATCCTTCGCCTGTTGTTGGGCCTCGTCCTGTCCTTGCGAATGCTGCGTGCCACGCAACCGGTTAGCGCCGAATGGGCTGTCGGCAGGAAGTTGCGGACAAGCACCTGGATCGGAGCGCCCGTCACCATCGGCACCAGCGTTCTGCTGCCGGCGGAGTGCGTCAACTGGGATACGCGCAGGCGCCAAGCGGTGCTAGCGCATGAGGGGTCGCATGTGGCTCGTGGCGACTTCTACGTCCAGCTCTTGTCGCAGGTAAATCGGGCGGTCTTCTGGTTCAGCCCGCTAGCCTGGTGGCTGCATGGGCGACTTACTGTGCTGGCGGAGCTCGCGAGCGACGACGCTGCGATCGAAGCGCTGGGCGATCGTCCGAGCTATGCGGCGATCCTGCTCGACATCGCAGGCCTGCCAAGGAATTGATCGATAGGTGTCGCGATGGCTCGTCCTACTACGGTCAGTCAGCGCATCGAGCGCATCCTGGCTCAAGAAATGCCCCCTGGTCGGGTCAGCCGATTCCGGCAAACGATCATCGCCCTCGGCGTCGCGCCGCTTGCCCTGCTAACCGCCGTGTTGTTCGCCAAAGCCGCGCCGCAAGAAGCGTTGAAGGAACAGGAGGCGCCGCATACGCGGATCACCATCGATCCGAAATTGCTGGATTCGTATGTCGGGTTCTATCTCAATGCCGCCACCAACTCGCTGATGATTGTGGCCCGCGAGGACGACCATCTGCTGACCCGTCGGGCCGGCAACCAGCCTGTGCCCGAGTATCCATACACCGATCACGATTTCTTTCTCACCGTGGTCCCACAGCAGAATAGCTTCATCACCGACGCTTCGGGCGCCGTTGTCCGCGTCGTGCATCATCAGTCGGGGCGCGAGGAAACGCTGGAGCGGATTACCCCGGAAGCCGCGCAGCAGTACGAGGACGCGCGCCTGAAGCGTGTCGCGGATGAGCGGACGCCGCACACCGAGATCAGCATCGATCCACATCTGCTGGACGGCTATGTGGGCACCTATCAACTGAGGCCTGAGCTCGTCTTCACGGTGACGCGCGACGGAGATCACCTATGGGCCAAGCTGACGGGGCAGCAAACCTTCGAGGTCCATCCCTACACCGAGCGTGATTTCTTTTATACCATCGTTGCCGCGCAGCTCTCCTTCGTGCTCGGTCCGGACGGAAAGGCCAGCGCCGTCGTGCTGCACCAGAATGGCAAGGACCAAACCGCACCGCGCGTGGATCCCAGCATAGCAGAGGCCGCGGACGCAAAGCGGGCCGAGCAGTCGGCGCCACATACCGCAATCAAGATCGATCCCCATCTGCTCGACGGCTATGTCGGCCGCTACAGCAACGAAAACCTGGAAATCACTGCGACGCGCGAAGGTGACCAGCTATTCATGCAGGTCACTGGCTATGGACGCTATGCAGTATTCCCCTACACCGACCACGACTTCTTTGCGACCATCAAGCCTATCCAGATCACCTTCACGACGGACAATACCGGCAAGGCAACGCAGCTGGTCAGGCACCAGAATGGAAAGGAAGACTTGTTGAATCGGGAAGACTGACCCCTAAGCCCCCATCGGGCTCCGATAAGGAGCGAAACTCGCTTCCGTTCAAGCAGACCCGAGGGAGAACTCGACGTTGGACGGTCCCTCGGTCCGCCACGCGTAAAGCACGACAGAGACCCAAAATGTCAGCACGCCCGCTAATCCCGCGCCGAACGCTATTCGATAACCCGACCTTCTTCGGCGCCAAATTGTCACCCGACGGGCAACTATTGTCGTGGCTGGCCCCGGTTGACGGTGTCCTGAACGTCTGGGTGTCCCCGGTCGAAAGCATTGCGGCGGGGCAGCCGGTGACGCGCACCAAGGGGAGACCGATCAACTGGCAGGATTGGAGCCCAGATGGTCGCTATATCATGTTTCTCAACGACGAGAACGGGGATGAAAATCTGCACCTGTTCGTTGTCGATCCCCGCAGCCCCGAGCTCCGCGACCTTACGCCCTTCGCCAATGTCCGTGCGATCCCGACGTATTGGTCACACGTTGTTCCTGACAAGATCGCGATAAACCTCAACGATCGCGACCCGCGATGGCACGATGTTTTTCTGCTTGACCTGGCGACCGGCGAACGCTCCCTGGTGTGGGAAAATCGACAGGAGTTTCAATTTGTTGGCCTCGACTGGCAATTGAGGCCGAGACACGCCCGCGGCAATGCTCCTGACGGGGGCTCGCGGCTTTGGCGTCTCGATGGCGACACGGTCACGCATTGGCTTGATGTTCCCTTCGAGGCCAATGCGACCACCGGACTGTGGACGTTTGACGCTGGTGGCAAGCACGTCCACATGTGTTCGTGCATCGAGCACGACAAATCGGCTTTGATACGAATCGAATGGTCCACCGGCGAAGAGAGCGTATTGTTCAAGAGCGAACGCGCCGATGTCACCGGCGGCATATTCAATGCTCGGACATTCGAACCGGACGCGGTTTGTATCAATCCCGGCCGGCAGGAATGGACCGCTTTGACATCCGCGATTGCCTCCGAAGTCGCCTTGATCGAGGCTCGCCTGCCCGGCCATGCCTTTCATGTACAGAGCCAGAGTAATGACGGCCGTCGATGGATCGTCGCGAGCCATACGGCAGAGCAACCAACCATCTATCATCTGCTTGATCGGGACCAACAGACCCTTACCGAACTGTTCACGGCCCGACCGGAACTAAAACAGTATCGTCTGGCGCCGATGCACGCGGTGGAGGGCAAATCGCGCGACGGCCTCACCCTTGTCTCATACCTGACGCTGCCGGCCGATATCCAAGGTGGTCGCCCGCCCCGGCCGTTACCGATGGTGCTTGTTGTCCATGGCGGTCCTTGGGCTCGAGATATCTTCGGCTATCGCGGCGATCATCAATGGTTGGCCGACCGCGGCTATGCCGTACTCTCGGTCAACTATCGCGGCTCAACCGGCTTCGGCAAGGCATTCGTCGCCGCAAGCGAGAAAGAGCACGCCCGCAAGATGCACGACGACCTGATCGACATGGTGGATTGGGCAGTTGGCGAAGGCATAGCGCGAAAAGACAAGGTTGCGATTTTTGGAGTTTCCTACGGCGGCTTGGCCTCGTTTGTGGGCGCGACATTCACGCCGGAGGTCTTCTGCTGTTCCGTGCCGGTCGTCGGTATTTCCAATCTGCAAACCATGCTGGAATTGATGCCGCCCTATTGGGCCGGTTTCGCGGAATACATGTATCGCAGCTACGGCGATCCGCGCACGGAGGAAGGCCGCAAATTGCTCGCCGAGCGCTCACCCATCAACAAGGTGGATAATATCAAAAAGCCAATGTTGATCTTCCACGGTGCCAATGATGTGCGGTGCAAGGTGGCCGAAAGCGACACGATCGTCGCGGCGATGCAGGCAAAAAATATTCCAGTGACCTACGTCGTTTATCCGGACGAGGGGCACGGGTTCCAAAAGCCGCCCAACAGACTTTCCTTCATCGCAATAGCCGAGGCATTTTTCGCCCGGCACCTCGGCGGCGCTTTCGAATCGATTGACCGTGATCTTGAAGGTTCGAGTTACGAGATTCGCGCTGGCGCCTTGATCGACCTAGGTGCGATATGAATCCAGCTGATTGCATTTCCCTATTGCGACGAGCTCGCCATAGTTACGAACTGAATGCAATTGCCGCAATGACCCTCGAAGCGATCAGCAGTCGCGGCAATCTCGTGCGTATTCTTCTACTCGTTTTTGCGCTGATATTTCCGTGGAGGCTGCTCGCTCAAACGCCCGTGAGGTCTCTCGCGGATGGTCGCGACGGCACCATCTTTTTCGCGAGCTCGACGCCAACCAGCCTCGATCAATATCTGGAAACCACCAAAGTCCCCGAAACGGTGGTGAGCGGAGAGCTGCGCCTTCCCGCCGGCACTGAGCGAGTCCCGGCGGTCGTGCTGAGCCACAGTGCCGGCGGTGTCTCGGAGGACCGCGATCTTGCTTGGGCTGAGCGGTTCACCTCAATCGGCATCGCCGTCTTCATCGTCGACAGCTTCACGCTGCGCGGTGTCAAGGGCTTCGCCAATCAGCCGTCGTTCGCCACCAGCGTAGCGGACGTCTACGCCGCACTCCGCCTTCTGGTAACTCATCCGCGTATCGATCCGACCCGCGTCGCGCTCATGGGATTCTCGCGCGGCGGCACGGTGGCGCTTACCGCCGCACTCGAACCGGTCCGTCGCATCGGGGCGCCCGAGCGCGAGCGGTTCGCCGCTCACGTCGCCCTCTATCCCGGCTGCAACACGCGTTTTCTCGCGGCCAACATTACGGAGGCACCGATGCTCATGCTGCTCGGAGGTGCAGACGATCAGGCGCCGCCCGAGCCGTGTCGACGTTACGGTGAATGGTTCCGCGGCATGGGCGCCGCGATCAAGGTCGTCGTGTACCCGGGCGCTCACCACCTTTTCGATGGCACCGAGCCGTTGCATTTCATCGCACAGGCGACCACGGCAGGGAGCTGTGACACCGAATACGACATTGAGTCACGCGTGCTGCGCCGCGCCGACACCGGTGCCGTGCTTACCGGCAATGAAATCGGGACTTATTTCAATGCGTGCGCGTCCCGCGGCGTCCATATCGGCGGGGATTCAGACGCACGCGCTGGCGCCAAACGCGATATCGCCGCGTTCTTCAAGGCTACGCTGCTATTGCCGTGGGTCGGGGATGCGGCACATCCTTAAATCCTCCAGACATCAAGAAAATAGGGGCGCTGACATCGGGCCGCGTGAAAGACCATCAAACACTGATAGTCGCGCTCGCGGTCTGTACCGCAATCCTTTCTAGCCCCGCCTCCGCCGACCCTACGGACCAGACAGTGTCCAGCATCATTGAGAAGTGGTCCGCTGGTTCCAACAGGTGGGCGCCGATGCTCGCGCGTGGCTCTATTCCAAAAATGGGTTCGGATCCGCACCCCCGCGTCATAAAGACAAAGAGGGTGTCGCGGCCTATTTCACTGCGTTGCCTCGATTGAAGTCACCCACACTCCGTGCGAGCAGATGTTTACCGCTCCTTCCGATATCGACGAGGACGAATCGAAGTGCTGGAGAAACGTACCTGCGAGTCCTTCCACGCGGTTCGCCGCGCTGAGAAGACGATCTTGGGCATCGAGATAAAGATAGCGCCAAGCTCAAGTCGGCATCGTGGACGCTCCGCTTCCGAAATGGGTCACTCACGACTGAATTGGGCTCACTCGTCATTCCAGGTTAGCCCCGGTGGCGACCGTGGACCGTGGCGAGAACATCCCAGATCGGCGGCTTCGTGCCACGAGGCGACATGGCGACCGGCTATGGTCGGCACTCGGGGACGAGTGCCGCGACGCATAAGTCGGCGCCGAGCCAATCATTGGGCAGAGCTTCCGGGTCGCTCGGAAAATCGCCACCATTCGCCTCAAGCATCGGGAATCCCGGCCTAAGGGGTATCCAGCGGCAGCGGAGCATCAAGGCCATGCGCACCATCACGCTTGAAGAGCATTTCGCCACGCCGGACTTTCTCGATGGCCCGGGCCGCGACCTCAAGGAACAGGCGCGCCAAGTCGGCAGCCGCGCCGAGCGGCTGATGCGCGACTTGTGCGATATCGGCGAAGGACGGATCGCCCAGATGGATGCCGCCGGCATCGACATGCAGATCGTCTCGCTGACCGCTCCGGGTGTCGAGCAATTGGAAGCCGCCGAGGCGGTGGCACTCGCGCGCGACACCAATGGCGCGCTGGCCGAAGCGATCGCCAAGCAACCGACAAGACTGTCCGGCTTCGCTGCGCTGCCAATTGCGGCACCGGATCAGGCGGCCAAAGAGCTCGAACGCCGCTTCGGCGATCAGGCCTTCGCCGGTGCGGTGATCAACGGCCATCAGCGCGGTCGCTATCTCGACGACAAATTTTTCTGGCCGGTGCTGGAGGCCGCCGAATCGCTAGGCGCGCCGATCTATCTGCATCCGACCAAGCCGCCTAAGCCGGTGATCGAAACTTCGTTCGGCGGGTTTGCGCCGCTCGTCACCGAGATGCTGGCCGGGCCGGGTTTCGGCTGGCACATCGAGACCGCGGTGCATGTGCTGCGCATGGTGCTAGGCGGCGTATTCGACCGCTTCCCCAAGCTGCAGATCGTGATCGGCCATATGGGCGAGGGCCTGCCGTTCTTCATGCAACGGGTCGACGTGATGCCGGTCGAGCTGACGCAGCTCAAACGCCCGGTCAGCGCGTATTTGCGCGACAATCTGCACTACACCTTCGCCGGCTTTAATTTTCCGCCGACATTTCTCGATCTGCTGCTCGAGATCGGGGTCAGCCGCATCATGTTCTCGGCCGACTATCCTTACGGCTCAATGGCCAAGGCACGCGCTTTTCTGGAACAGATTCCGGTTTCCGCCGCCGACCGTGCGCGGATCGCGCATGGTAACGCGGAGAGTTTGTTCAGACTTTGAGCGTTCATACCCTGACCGCGCGGATATATCGCTCTCATCAGCGGCAATAACGGCGAAGGGATCTCACGGGAGAGTTCGACGGGTCATGAGCGGCGGTCAAGCCCTGCGTACGCCAATTCTTCGGCAATCAACGTGTCGCCAATGTTTCTGCCGTTCAGCGAAGGGATAGCCAAGAGCCCATCAGATAGGCTCGCGCCCTTGAGCTTGCAGTGTTGCAAGTTACGACGGTGCCATTCAGGCAGGCTTTGCAGACATCAACGCATTGGCTAGCTGCTTTGCATTATAGTCATAATACCGTCGCGCGGTGCATTTGCGTTCCGCACCGGTATATCCGGCCTGCTCCTGCGAACGCGAAGCGAGGCCGATCGCTAATGCGGTCAGAGCGCTGAGGGTCGGCCACTGCATGGCGTATTTCCTCGGTTGATCCGCCTTCTTAACCGTCCGTTTACCATAACTGTTCATGATGTTGCCCGTAGTCATCCGCAAAGGGCTTGAACTACATGGCAAAGCGCAATCTGAGGGTATCAGTGAGCAGGGACGAAAACGTTCTGAGCTTTGCTCGGCCGTCGGTACCCGATAGCGGTACGACAGCTCTCAATCTCGTATATCAAGCGGCCGAAGTTTTCCGCGGCATGGAGGATCACGCCCGAGAGACTGAAGCCCGCGCCCAGTCGCTGTGCAAAAGCGCCTTCGAAAGGCTAAAGCTTGCCGAAATGCGAACCGAAGCTGCCGAACGCGCGCGACGTGAACTCGTCACCGAGGCCGAGTGCAAGCTGCAGGACGCGTCTCGAGCTTTAAAGCAGGCCCAATCGCGTATCGAAGCCGCTGAAGATAAGCTGACGGCCCTGGAGTTCCGTGCGCAAGCAGCCGAAGCCGAGGCACGTGAAGTCAAGCAAGCGCTCGCACTCGTTGAGGAAGCAATCCGCAGGCGCCTGCTTTGTACAAACCCGGAAGCTGATAGCAGGTTGAGCGCAGTAGCCTGACCGTTCAGTCGTCGGATCGCGGTAGGAACCCCGCCCCTTTTTCGACGATCGTCCCCAGCAGATTGACAAGATCGCGTGTGGACCTCGCCAGTCCATCGAGACGGGTGACGATCAAAACATCTCCCTTTGCCAGGCCCGCCGTCAGGCGCGTAAGTTGCTTGCGGTCGGAGCGCGCACCGCTGATCTTCTCCTGAAATATCTTGGCGCACGCAGACCGTGCGAAAACTAGGACACGTCGCGCGCGACTTCAAATTCCCATGCAATTTCGACCATTGTGATCGACCCGGAGCTGGACGATCGCAAAAGCTCTTCTTGCGGGAGCACGTTTTCAAACCGAACGCCACCCTTCAGTCTGAACGTTCAATTTGTTGGTTGCCGATTGCGACTGTCCAAGGATGCTGTCTTCTTTCCCAGACCGAGAGACTAGGCCCCTCAAAATCAGGGTCAGCGAACATCCCAATGGCTACTGCAATCAGGTCAGGACGTTGCTCAGCTTCCCAGAAAACGGTGCCCCCACATTCCGGGCAGAAATGGAATGTCACGACCCGACCGCTGTCCGCCCGACGCGCATACCTTTTGTCAGCGCCTCTCACGAGTCGAACCTGCTCTCGCGGGAACCATGCCTGAACTCCGAATGCGCTTCCCGTCCGGCGCTGGCATTCTAGGCAATGGCACATGGAGACACGAACGGGGTCGCCTTGGCATATGAGCCGAAGCTGTCCGCAACTGCACGCGGCCTCGTGGTCTGTCATTCGTCTTGCCCTTTGCCTTAAAGCTTTCTGGCCTATCATAGCGGAAGCGCTCGAAGCATCTGCGGCTCAAGATGATCGAGGCAAGCCCTCAACCGTCAAAGGCGGAATCCAAGCAGACCGCGCGAAGACCGTAGCTCGCCGGATTCCCTCGGCGTCCGCGTCGAGTTAGAATTAACATGGCGCATATTTCTGGATTCGAACGCTCCAACTCTTGCTTCTGCCAGAGGCCGTTGACGACTACGTCGGTCCTGACAATCCGGTTCGATTCATCGACGCCTTTCGTCGACGGGCTTGATCTTTCGTCGGCGGGCTTCCTACGTGTCGCGCCAAAGGCGACAGGCCGACCCGGCTACGCGCCGGGCGACTTTCTGAAGCTTTATATCTACGGCTATTTGAACCGGGTGCAATCGAGCCGACGCTTGGAGGCGGAGTGCCGTCGCAACATCGAGGTCATTTGGCTGCTGCGTACGCAGAAGCCCGGACTTCAAGACCATCGCGGACTTCCGGCGCGGCGATCACTGTGCCTTCAAATCGGTGTTTCGTCAATTCGCCCTTTTTGGTGCCGGCGGCTTGATCTCTTCGGGCGCGAGTTACTCGCCGCGGACGACACGCGGATCAAGGCGGTCAACAACAAAGATCGCAACTTCACGCGCTGAGGCTTTAACTCGGGGAGTTTTCGCACAGTCTGCATGATTTTTGCACGGAGCGGATTGATGTCCGTTGTTTGGGGGCGAACGGACTCTGAACGAACACATCACCACTTCCGAGTCTGACCCATTAACGGATATCGCGCAGTGAGCTATGCTCTCACACTAGGAGAACGTCCCCTATGTCGGCTCTATGGCCCACCATATGAGCCTGCGCCCGCCGACAATGTGCACGCCCAAAGAGTAGCGCGCTGCTCCGGCGAGACGGCGCCCGATTGCCTGTATTGGATGTTCTCTATATCCAGCGCGCCAATTAGTCGGCCGGTTCATTGCCGCGGCGTGCCTCAGTTCGGATGCGGAGCGGGCGCCTCGGCGCGATCCGCCAAAGCACCCCGGAGGGATCGATCACGCCGGTCACCAAACCCCAATCCTCCATTTGCGGTGCTCGCGTTTTGACGCCGTAGCGAGAGGCGAGATCGAGGCCGTCGATGTGATCCCACCAGAGCTTCACATCGGAGACGCGCATGTGCATCACGAAGTTATCGGCCCACTGCTGGACGTAGTAAGCCTGTAGAATGAAGGAGGATGCGCCGAGTTGCATCTCGACCAGTCGGTCGGCTAGGGTATTGGGCTCAAACCCGAGTTCGATATAGAATCGCTTGCTGATTTCAAAATCCTTGGCAGGCACCATTGGCCGCATTGCCATGACCGTGCGCGCCAAAGTCGTCGTGTAAGTCGACATCACGTTTCACTCCTTCGTTAGGTGCATCACAGTCCAGAACGGGCAGCATGGCGCGCCAGCGGGTGCCATAAGAGAGCGCGAACGATAAGCGGTACCCCGACGGTCGCGGGGATGAGCCAAATGCAGTCGCTCATGCCGCAAATTACGGTAGTGTCTCAGTTTGAATTCGGCTGCCGAAACTCTAGCGGATATCGAAGCGCACGATCACGCCGTTCTCTATTCGAAAGATATGCCCGACCACCTTGTCGGACAGCACATTGCCATTGAGATCACGTACGATTTGGTGGACCTCAACATTGAACGTTCCATCACCCGCGCCTGCCGAGAAGCCGGTCGGCTCTACATGCGGGTCGATTTTTGCCCATTGCCGCGCCCAGTAGTTCCGAACGCCGTCATGCCCGTAGACGTGACCACCTTCCATGCCGTTGGCCCACGCGACATCCTTTTGCATGGTTGCCAACACCGCATCTATGTCACGTGCATTGAAACGATCATAAAGGCGCTTGAGAAGTTCTACGTCGCTCGGCATCGCCGCGCTCCCACTCGGTCTCGAGGCACCGATCCGCGCCTTAACGACCTGCTTGGCCAGTTCGCCGACCTTCTGGTCGGCCGCAAGATGCTCGGCAAGGCAACCAGCGACCGTGCTATCAGAGGACGCTCATTGCCGATGAAGTAGTGACTTTGGATCGAGAGACGGTTTTATGTGAAATAGATTACTGACGCTATCCGCCGAGCTGAGGTAGGTATGGGTACTCATGAGGACGAGATGATCGAGCTGTCCCCCGAAAGGGCAGTCACAAGACTTGGCACTCTAATCATGACGGCGGTCGGCGGTGTGCTGGCTATGCTTACGGCCGGATCGACGGGTATCGTCGGCCCGGCGCTGACGGCCCTGCTGTCAATTCTTGGCGGCATCTGCGCCCTTGTCGTTTCTGTGTTGTATGGGCGATATATTGGCGTCCCTGGCGCGGGAGGCGACCCTGAGGGATCAGGGGAGCGGCGCGCCTATGACGCCTTGCGGGCGAGCCTTTCTCATGGCAGCGCACCTGTCCGACTCTACGCCGACACGCTAAAGGCGTTGCTCGACGCAGTCGACGACTTCCTTGGCGACGCCAAGATGTCTGAGAGAACGTTATTTCCACACGCCTTCGGCCTGAAAACACCGGCTCCGCTCTGGACGGCGCCTGCATTCGACCGTTGCCTTAACGAGGATTTGAGCATTTCCCATGGTGCGCCGTACTCGCCCGCACCATTGATTGCACACTAGCCGACACTTGCGCCGTGGGCTATCGCGTCGATGTGCAAACCTCGACGCGCAGACATCGCACTAACAGTACACCAATTCGTCCTCAACGGACGATCGGTCCCTATGATATCGACGAGCGTTAAATCGAGGTGCTGCGGCTCTTGGAGCCCTACTATAGCGCGCCCGGAACGATTCGAACGTCTCCCCCCCACCAGATTCGTGGTTGGAAAGGCAACGCCCGAGGTAGTGCCTCCGAGCCGCCGCTGTTCCGCTGATGGCGAGTTAGACCCGGTCTCGTGCGCCGAGATGGGCCCCCGCTACCAGCCGAATCCTGCCGCCGGCGCCGGCGTACTCGGTCAGTATAGGGACGACTTTGGCAACTTTCCGGCACAGCGATGCTGATCCCAATGCCATCCTTCTTGGGGGTGCGTACCACCGCCTCAGGGCGATCTTTTGGCGGCCTGTTTCTGACCTCAGAGAGCTTCTGGCACCCGTGCTCGGTCGTGAACTCGCACTCCGAGTACCGCCCTTGAACGTAGATGCTGCACGTGCCTGTGCGGCGACTCGCCCTAAAGTTCTGCTGGACGCGTGTCGCCGATACCGCGAAACGACCGCTCGCCGCTTATTCCGGCAGAGAAGTCGCCAACGCGAAAACGGACAGACCGCTTCGACGCATGGTCACATTGTTGAGGGTCGACGTGGGAAGTTTTGGCAAAAAAACACCGTTTTAAAAACCGCGCCCGCGCGAGACAGGTCCGGTCTACCCATGACAGCGGCGATGCGAGGGATTTCGACCTTCTTCGGCTCTAGGCTGACGCGCCCGGTCGCCTCAGGATTGACAAAAAATATTATCTGACTAAAGTCAGAGAATATGCTCAACTCCATCTCGCGCGTCCGCCGTTTCAACCGCGCCGTTACCTCGGAAGTCGGCGCGCTCGACACCTCGTTCCTCGGACGCGGGCGGCCGCTCGGCGCAGCTCGTGTGCTCAATGCGATCGGTCACGGGCGGGTCGATGTCGCAGAACTGCGCAACTATCTAGGCCTCGACTCCGGCCTCGTGAGCCGTCTGCTCCGCAGTCTGGAGGACGAGGGCCTCATCACGACCACGCCGCATCGGGATGATGCGCGCCGCCGTATCGCGAAGCTCACGAGGGCCGGTCGGCACGAATTCAACGCTTACGAGGCGATTTCCAATTCGCAAGCCGAAGCCCTCCTTGCCCGCCACAGCGAGCCTAAGGCGCTGCTGGCTGCAATGGACACGATTGCGTCCGCGTTCGGACGCAGCCGG
The DNA here is from genome assembly GCA_963822795.1 of uncultured Alphaproteobacteria bacterium. Classification (GTDB taxonomy): domain Bacteria; phylum Pseudomonadota; class Alphaproteobacteria; order Rhizobiales; family Xanthobacteraceae; genus Bradyrhizobium. Next base: position 316,472 of record CAWGJM010000037.1, on the reverse strand, counting down.
ATCAGCATCGAGGAAGCAGACCCGAGCGGAGAAGAGGCGCGCTACTGTCTTGGCGAATACTATGGCGAGCTCTCGCGTCGTTTCAAAGGTGGCTTCGAGGTCTCGCTTTCGCGGGACCCCGACGCCACGGATATGATGTCCCCACGCGGTGCGTTCTTTGTCGCGATGTCGGACGGCCTGCCTCTCGGTTGCGTCGGACTGAAGGGAACCGGGAGCGAGCTTGCGGAAATCAAGCGACTATGGGTCGCGCCCTCGGCACGCGGACTGGGAGTTGGGCGACGCCTCATGAACTCTGCCGAGGAGGCTGCGCGGAGCACATCAGTCAAAATCCTTCGACTGGATACCAACAGCGCATTGGCCGAAGCGCTCCTGCTCTACCGCAGCACTGGCTGGACCGAGATCGACCGCTTCAATGATGATCCATATCCGGATCTATTCTTCGAGAAGCACCTCTAACCGGGCCCCCCCCCGCTGGATCACGATCTGGCATTGCTTATCTGCGATCTCGTGTGATCGCGTCTGCAGGATGGGTGGGGGTTAATGCTGCGGGCGCGATCCTCGTGCCAACCGGCAAGCCTTCGGTGTGCTTCTGAGAGCTGACCTTCTCGTGGCAACGATGCTGTTTAGCTTGCGGCCAGGCTGTGTAGTACCGGGGTCGATCCGCAGAGGGGACCCAGCCTGGTCGGCGCCGCGATCTTTCCCTCGCTTCGGAAGCGCCCCCTCCTTACACCAAGCCATAATCGCATGGAAGCCAAAGGGCCGAGCCCATCGGAGCCCCGTCAAGGCCGTCAAGCCAGTTCCACCGGCGCGCTGAAGGCGTGAGCCTGGACAGGCCTCCGCTGGTCCGGCAGCGGCCTTCCAAGCGCTTATGGCAGAGATTGGCCCAATCCTGCGCACCGGTTCGCTACGCTGCGATTGGTGCTGTTCGGGATATTGATGTCCAATGCCTTTCTGATCCTAGCAACACTGAGAGGCTTTAGACGGTGCTAAGCTGCTTCAAGTGAAGACAAAGCCTTACCACCGCCGATGATACGCCGCGGAGAGGCGCTTTTATCTTGCCTCTCAGTGGTCGGTCGTAGCCACCTCGCCCGTCTTAGCGAACGCTCTTCAAAAATGCGACCGCAAGCAAGCAGTTGCGGCCCGGCGGACAGCTTCGAGCGGGTTCAAGACGGCTTTGTGCGCGCCACACGTTTTGCGACGAACGTGCCGTTAGGTTGATGAAAGATTACTTCGTCGATGTTCGTCTCTATGCCGCTAAATTCGACGAAGAAACCTTCTAACTCGACAATTCGAAACCGTCGGCCCTCCTGAGGCGCAAGGCGATAGGCTGGCTGATTGTCGGGCCGCAGCACAAGCCGACCTTCCGTATCCAGCGTCACACGATGTGTTGTCGCGCCACTCTTGAAATTGCCGACGCACCGATCGAGGAAAGCCGAATCAGTGCAGTCGCCCGCCGCAAGACGCACAAACACGATATCCTTGACCATCGGCTCGAGCGGCGCCGAGAGATTGACAATATTGCCATCGCGGCTGGTCAGGAAGGTGATGGCAAGTCTGTCCGGCAACAAGCGATCCGGCACCTCGGGCAGTTCGAACGTCTCATAGTGGCGGTGCACCATCGTCGCGAACATGCCCCGCCAGGACCAGTGCAGGGCTCCATCCTGCTCCTTGATGGACATTACGCCGTAGGCGGGATGCTCATAGTCGCCGGCATAACCTGCAAGTTCGTGGGCCGGACGCGTGTCTTTGTGCCGGGCCTTCTCGCGCGCGTCCCTGTCGATCTGCAAGTGGGCAATAAATTCTTCACGCTGCTTGCGGGCGCGGTCCCGCCAGTCGACCGGATCACGGCCCCGCAGCCGGTCGATTACGTACCAAGTCAGCGTCTGCGGTACTTGGCTCGGACTGCGATTGGTGAACACTGCGACGCCGATGCCAACGTCCGGCACTAGCGTCATCAGCGTGCCCCATCCGGGCCAACCGCCGCCGTGAAAAACGACCCGGTCACCGCGGTAGCTGTTGGACTGGAAGCCGAGACCATAATGAGCTTCGCCGAACTCCGCGTAGCTCGGCGATGTATTGTAGACGCGCGGCGCATGCAGTTCGCCGATCAGCGCGGCTGGCAGCAGCCGTCCACCTTCGAATTCGCCCTTGCCGAGATGCAATAGCATCCAATTCGCGATGTCTCGGACTGACGTGTTGATCGCCCCGGCGGCCACGGTGCGGATCGGGAGACGCATGGCCGGCAGGCGCGTGTCCTCGTGCATCATATAAGGCCGGGCTGAGTCCAAGGATGCCTCGAGATCGTCCAGGGTGAAGCTGACGTTCATCCCAAGCCGGTCGGTCAGGCGCAATGCGTAAAGGCCTCATAGCCTTGTCCGCTGATTCGCGCTCGGCTTCCTTGCGGCATCGGCCCTGGATGAGGCGGACGCCCGTCATGTCTCGGGAAATTACGGTCTCCTTGACCTGCAGATGGCGCTGCGCTGGATAGCGCGGGAAATCCGCGCCTTCGGCGGCGATCCCGGCAACGTAACGGTCATGGGCGAATCCGCGGGCGCCAATGCGGTGCTGGGCTTGCTCGCCTCGCCCGGATCGGACGGACTGTTTCAACGCGCGATCGTTCAGAGCAGCACGGACGGCGCGCATACGGTGCCGCTCGAGCGGGCCGAGCGCGAGACGTACACGCATGCATTGGAAGAGATCGGCTGCGCCTCGGGCGCACAGGCCCTCTCCTGCCTGCGCTCGGCACGAACAAATTCATTCCTGCGCATGACCGTCAGGCCGACGCTGGTTCAGGACGGCGTCGTGCTCCCGCTCGATCCCTTCGAGGCATTCCAGCGGGGCCGGTTCGTCAAGGTGCCGGTTCTCATCGGCGGTAATGCGAAGGAGAATTATCTTTTCACCGCCCGCACCGAGTCCGACATTTTGAAGCGCGCCATCGTGTCGAGCGACATTCCGGGCCTGCTCAAGGCAAGCTTCGGCGACCGGGCGGATGCGGTCTTGGCGCAATACAGACCGGAAGCCTATGTCACTCCGTCGGCGCTCATCGGCAGTGCCCTGACCGACCGACGCTTCGCTTGCATGGCCAATCTCGCGCGCCACGCGCTTGCGGCTTATGTGCCGGTCTATGGCTACCAGCTCGACATCGCCGATCCCGTGCAGCAACAGCCGCTGGTTTCGGGAAGCGATCTGCCGAACCTGTCCTATCACACCACCGACCTCGGCTACATTTTCAACAATGATAACGACGCGCACGCGCTGTTCGGCCGCCATGCCGCGTTGTCGCGCATGATGGTCGGCTATTGGTCTGCGTTTGGCGCGGCAGGAGACCCGAACGCACATGGCAACGGACTTGGCGAAGGACCCGCGCGCCTTACGTGGCCGCGCTTCATCAGGGATGATCCGTCGATCCTCTCCATCTCGGACACGCCGTCGGTAAAGCGCAACTTCGAGGAAGAGCACAAATGCAGTTTCTGGGAACAATCCGGTCTGGTGGCACAAACGTGGTAAGCACGTTGCGATTAGCTGTGGTCGCAGCGCTCCTCTTCACGCTCAGCCCCAGCGCACGGGCCGCTGCGACGCACATTGAAGGCGGGGAGATCGTCGGCGTCACCAGTTCCGACGGCGCCATCGTCCGTTATCTCGGCATCCCCTACGCCGCCGCGCCAATCGCCGGCCTGCGCTGGCGGCCACCGCAGCCGGTGGTCCCTTGGCAGGGTGCGCTTGAGACGACACACTTCGCATCCGCATGCCTGCAGCCGCTTCCAGTTCCGGGATCGTTCTATCAGAAGGAGTTTTTTCTGACCTCGGAGCGGCAGAGCGAGGATTGCCTTTATCTGAACGTCTACCTTCCCGCTCACGCCAACACCGATCGTTTGCCGGTGATGGTCTGGTTTCACGGCGGCGGATTCGTTCAGGGATCCGGATCGCTGCCGAGCTTCGACGGCGATGCGCTGACACGGCAGGGGATCATGCTGGTGACGGTCAATTACCGTCTCGGGCCAATGGGCTTCCTGGCGCTTCCCGAGCTCGATGCGGAAAGTCCGGACCATGTTTCCGGCAACTACGGGCTGCTCGACATGGTGGCCGCGCTGCGCTGGGTTCAGGTCAACGCCGGCAATTTCGGTGGCGATGCCCGGAACGTCACGATCTTCGGACAGTCGGCCGGCGCGCTGGGGGTCGGAACCATGATGGCCTCGCCGCTGTCGCGCGATCTGTTTCGCCGGGCGATCGTCGAGAGTGATCCGATGTTCGGCATGAACGATCCGACCCAAACCTTGTCGCAGTCGGAACAGGGTGGTGCGAAGTTCGTCGACGCGGTCAAGGCGCACACGCTCGCAGAGCTGAGGATGCTGCCCGGCCCTGACCTGATTCGGGCCATGGGAACCAGCGCGATCGGCTTCGGACTGCGGCCCAATGTCGACGGCCATGTGCTGCCGCGTGACCTTCCGGAGACGATCGCGACGGGGCAAGGCAATGGCGAGTCCCTCTTGATCGGCACCAACTTCGACGAAGGCACGGAGCTGTTGCCGGCGACGACGCCGGACGGCCTTGCAGCTCTCGCTCGTCGCCGTTTCGGCACGGAGGGCGAGGCGATCGCGGCAATCTACCAAGGCACGGATGGGCCAAGCGCGACATCGGCGCAAGATCGGATGCAGAGCGATCACCTCATGGCCGCCTCGGCTCGCGAGGCCCAAATCTTCGCCGCGCGCGGCATGCCGGCTTACACGTATCGCTTCACGCGGCTTGCGCCCGGATCCGATCCGATCGCGGTCGGTGCCTTCCACTCCGCAGAGCTCGCTTACGTGTTCGGCACGCAAGCCTCGATTGACCGCCCCTGGCAGCCGCGCGATCGTGAGTTGTCACACGAGATGCAACTCTACTGGACGAATTTTGCAAGGACGGGTGATCCAAACGGCGCGGGGCTTCCGAGCTGGCCTCGCTTCGAGTCCGCGAACGAGAAGGTCATGGAGCTCGGCGACGCCACGCGTACGATTGAGGTGCTCGATGCCCAGCGAAAGGGGCTGTTTGATGCCTATCTTTCAACGCGGCTGCCGCGACAGACTGAGCATTAGCGCATAGGCGATGCACGCCGATTGCGCGACGGATCCGAACGTGTGAGGCAACTCAATTTTCGCTAACATTGCCGCTCGCCTCGTGCGTCACTCTTGCACGTCCTGTCGATGAAGGTCCGAAGAGTCGGAGCCATCTGGCGCTGCGCGGGACAGCGAGTGGGCCGCTACCAACGCTGAGCAGCCCGCAAGACAGCTGCCCATCATGCGGCGCGCGGGATCGTAGAGAGCGTCATCTCGTCACGTCTACCGCTCCTCCGCGTAGTCGAGACGTCGCCTATGGGGGCCATGAGGGTACATCTCAGGCACGCAAAGCGCGATCGACGAGTGGGCTTGAATACTGCCTCAGAATTCGGGGTCAAAAACGGAGGTGAGGTCGTGAATCGGACGGGGTGTTGGCCACATCTCACGAGCGCTAGGATCAGCGCTTAAAAAGAGCAGCGGAAAGTCCCCTACCCATCATCGGCCCGATTACTATTGACTTAAGTGGCTCGGCCCAGTGAATTCCAGCACACGCTGACGGGAAGCGATCGAATGCTACCCGATAGGAGGGCGCGCAAATCTCCGCGCACCTGGCAGCGGGCTTCCATCCTCGGCGTGAACTCGTTGGAAAAGCCCATCCCGCCATTGCAGTTTACAGGACGGAGCATGGATCGCTGGCGGCAAACCATGAAAATAGCGACCTCCTGCCCATAGCTTGCCGATCTCCTCGTTCGCCGCGTCGGCGCCCTGCGTTAGGCGCCCGTGCCGCACGACGAAGTGCTCGAGTCGGTCGGCGACGCCTGCCCGGAGTGCCCGCCGCAAGATTAATGGCACGCTTCGGCACCATTCGGCGAGCTCGAGTCGATGAAAGACGAACTCAGGCGGCCTTGACCTTTGTCGTTTTTGCGGGCTCGAGTATCCTCTCGAAGAATGATCCTAGAACTGAAACCGCTTCGTCGACATATTTGGGCGACGTCGTAAAGCTTCATGCGGTTCGAGCCCTGCACGACGTGCATCTTCTTGTCTTTGCTGGCCGCGCGTTTGAGCAGCTCGTCGCTCATCCATTTGCTGCCGGCCTCGCTGCCCGCGACGATCTGCAACGGCTGCGTCAGGAAAACCTCGGCCATATTGTAGGCGTCGTGAGGAATGATCTGATTGAGGCTGCGCGCGGTCGCCCAGCCCGGCGCGGTCGGATATTGTGCGCGGGGGCGTATGGTAGTATTCCCAGGCCTCTTCGAGGGTCCGCGTTTGGGGCGTCTTCTTCATCGGCGCCAGGGGCATCTTGGTGATTTCGGCGCCGTCGGCTTCCGCCGTCCTTGCGTCCGACCCGTTCACCAGCAAGGGCATGGCGTCCACCGACTTGACGTCTCCCGTGAAACCGTTCCGGAACATTCGATGTTGACCCCGCTCACCGTGCCCACGGCCTTGATGCGGCGATCGTTGATCGCGGCGTTGGCCGTATAGCCGGCGCCTGCACAGAATTTTCCAACTGACGCGGCTCGCCGGTGCTCTCGCCTTGGTACGACGCGTCGTAGGCGATGGTGACGAAGCCTTGCTCGGCGAGCTTCCTCGCATAGGTACCGGCGGTCTGTTCCTTCACACCGCCGCCCGGGTGCGACACGACGATCGCCGGATATTTTCGGCCTTCATCGAAACCCTCGGGAAAGTTGATGACCGCAGCCATGGTGACCGACTTGTCGTTCGAGTTAACGAAATTGATCTTGCCGATTTTCCGTCTCCTTCCGTGAAGATCAGCGCCCGACCGTCGCGTCGACGGTTAAGCGATAGAACGAGAATAAGCCGTCAACGTCTTATCGAACATCGCTGCACAAACCTGAGGCTTCCGACATCTGGCGCGTTGAACGGTTGGCGGCTTCTTCAGAACGGGCGTGAGATCAGGGTGCAAGTCGACGGCCCGCTCATCTTCAACACTATCGACCTCATTCTCGACGCCGCGCTCGGTGGACTGGGGCTCGCGTACCTGCCGTTAGATCAGGTCGACCACCACATCGCCGATGGGCAGCTCAAAAGGGTGCTCGACAAATGGACGCCGCCATTGCCGGGATACCACCTCTACTATCCGAGCCAACACCTAAACTCCCCGGCATTCAAGTTGGTCGTCGATACGTTGCGATATCGTTTGCTGAGCCGAAATCGCGTCCGAAAAAGCGGCAGTTGAGCTGCGCAGGCAAAGATAAATGGGACCGCCGGCGAACCTAGGCTCTAGGCCGACTTGCGCTGCGACCTGGCCGTCGGCTTCTTAGCCACGGGTTCCTTCGCCTGCTTCTTGCCTGCGATCGGCATCAGCATTTCCTTTTGGCCCGCCGCAGCCTTCCGCGGCTTCTTGGCTGCTTTCTTCGGCATCTTGGCCTCTGACGCAGCGCCGCCGACGCTTCGCCGCAAGGCCTCCATCAGGTCGACGACGTTCTCGCCGCGTGGCCGCTTCTTCGGCATGATCGGTTTGCCGGCGCGCTTCTGGTTGATGAGGTCGATGAGCGCGGTTTCGTACTGATCCTCGAACTTCTCGGGCTCGAACTGTCCGGCCTTCTGGTTGACGATGTGCTTGGCGAGATCGAGCATGTCCTTGGTGACTTTCACGTCCTGGATCTCGTCGAAATACTCACCCTCGGCCCGGACTTCGTAGGGGTAGCGCAGCAGCGTTCCCATTAAGCCCTTGTCCAAGGGCTCGAGCGCGATGATGTGCTCGCGGTTGGTCAGCACGACCCGCCCGATGGCGACCATGTTCATTTCGCGGATGGTCTCGCGGATCACGGCGAAGGCGTCGTGCCCGACCTTGCCGTTCGGACGGAGGTAATAGGGACGGATAATGTAGCGAGGATCGATCTCCTCGCGCTGCACGAACTCGTCGATGTCGATGGTGCGCGTGGATTCCAGTGCGACGTTTTCGAGCTCTTCTTTCGTCACCTCTACGTAAGTGTCGGTGTCGACCTTGAAGCCCTTGACGATGTCTTCGCTCGGTACCTCCTCGCCGGTCTCGGCGTCGACGCGCGTGTACTTGATGCGATGACCGGTGTTCTTGTTGATCTGGTTGAAGCTGATTTTTTCGGAATCGGAGGTGGCCGGATACAAGGCTACCGGGCATGTAACGAGCGAAAGGCGCAAAAAGCCTTTCCAGTTGGCACGCGGGGCCATTCAAAATACTCCAACGCAACGGAACTTGGATTCAAGACGATCTTGCCGCGTTGGTTCCGACAATCAACTGGCGGCGTTCCGTCAAAAGAACATACTTCCCAATCAGTTCGTCTTTTGTTCTCATCTCTTCGCACGAAAGACCGCGCGAGCTTGGCATTCTCACCATCGGTGTAGTCACCCCTTCATCGCAAGATGCGAGGCGTCGGTATGCCGCAAGATATTAATTCAGCTTCTTCTTCGTGAAAACCGCGACCATTCGATCATCCTCCCATAGCTCGAGGCCGAAGGTGTCCACCAACATTTCTGCCTGTCGCTTGGCGTCCTCATCGTCAATGCAATTAAGATCGATCCGACCCGCGACATGCCCTGTTGGATCAAGCTGGAAGGCGCTGTAATGACGCATGGTACTGTTCCAAAATGGAACAACGTACCCTGGGCGTGCCTTGGAGCTAGGGCTGAAGTGCAGGTCAGCCACGGCGAGATTGCTTGAACCTCGACATGGCCTTTGCAGACAAAGCTTGCCGGCGCGGATCTGCTGGGGCCGAATCCCGCGCCTCCGGTCCGCATCCAACTTTCGACTCCACAAAGTCGTCCGATTGGGCTTACGATCCGGGGTGCATCCGGGGCAGGAGCTTTTCGCATTTTTGAGCCCGGAGGCCGCTGATCACACATCAGTGGTTTTTTTTCGTTCTTTGAGATACCAACTCGCTTTTCACCAAGGAAAATGCATAACGAGCATCAAAGGGTAACAACGATGGACGAGAAATTTGCCCGTCTGCGCACATACCGCAATAATGTTGACCGCTACCGTCGGTTGCTTAAGACCCAGCTTTCAGAGATCGAGCGCCAATTCATCGAAAGGCGTCTAAACGAAGAGAAATCGGCGATGGAGAGCCTGGCCATATCGGCCCATACCCAAGTTGAAAAAACGCCCAGCGAGCACTTCATGAAGTCTGTCCATGATGAGCTTGCCAAATTTGAACGCAAAGAGATTGAGTTTCAAAAAACAGAACGCTATCAGCGCGCGGCACGACTTCGTCTTCCGATTGGCAAGCATTATCCTCCGCTGTCCACATCCGCGACAGACGGTAGTGCAGACGCGTTCCGATCCTCAAGGGATTTATAATTTGGTTTAACAATTGGCGCGCGTTTTTCATTGCGCATGCTTTGCCGTCGAAAACCCACCTTCCAGATTGTGCTATTGGTCGAACGGTCGCCACGGCTAGTCGTTCCTACTGGCGGACGCATCAGGAGAGAAATCAGAAGGACCATGCTGAACACGAAGACAGCGAGCAGCGCCCTTCCCATCAAAGCCAGCGTTATCCGGTCGGCGCGGAACGCACTTATGGGTGCGCGCTTATGCCGCCGAGCCGGCCCGTGCTCACGCATCAGTTGAAGGTCGTCTCGCGATTGCTTCGCAGCCTTCCGAGAACCTGTTCGAGCGCTCCTCGACAATCTGACGCGTGACGACCAGATCCACTGCAGCGCGGTCGAATTGCTTGAATTGCGCAAGTCCGGTGCCCTTTTCGGACGGCTTAGTCGTGAAGAACGGATCGAACACCCTTGCCGCGACGTCGGACGACATGCCGGCGCCGTTGTCGCTGACGGCGACCATCACGCATTGTCCCGGTGAGACCTCGCCGTGCTGCCTGGCATAGGCATCGTCGAGGAAGGTGTTTCCGGTTTCGATGGTCAGCTTGCCGCCCTGGGGCATGGCGTCACGCGCGTTGATGGCGACATTGAGAACCGCGCTTTCCAGCTGATGCGGGTCAGCCTTCGCTGTCCACACACCGGCTGCCATCACCATCTCGACCTGGACCTGCTCGCCTAAGGTGGAGCGCATCAAATCCGACATCCCCGCAATCAGGTTGTTCACGTCGATCGCTCCCGGCTCCAGGGGCTGCTGCCGCGCGAACGCCAGCAAACTGTGGGTCAGGGACGCTGCTCGCGTCGTGGCCAGGGTAGCCGCTTCCATGAAGCGTCCGATCACGAAGTCGCCATTCTTGATCCGGCGGTTCATCAAATCGAACGATCCGATCACGACGCCCAGCATATTGTTGAAGTCGTGCGCGATGCCGCCGGTCAGTTGTCCGATGGCTTCCATCTTCTGGGACTGCCGCAAGTGGCTTTCCACCTCTTCCCGCTGCGCGATCTGCTTTCGAAGATCGCGGTTGGAGACGGCCAATTCATTGCGGACCATGGCGAGTTGCGAAGATGCCCGACGCGTGGCGGTCATGCCCAGAAAGCCGACCACGCTGATCAGAAGGAAAGCTAGGCTGGCGCCGACTTCGAGCCATGTATTGAGGGTTTCCGCACGGTGTTGCCGCGCGACCAGAAGCCAGTTTTCGGCGCCTGCCATGGTCCCGAGAAGCTGGCGGATGGCATCCATCAGCCTTTAGGCCGTCGTCGCTCTGACTGTCGTCATGGCCTGGTCGATCCGTCCGGACTTCTGATCCTCGATGGTGGTGCCGAGCTCATCAAGCTTGGCTTTGACGAGTTCGCGGAGCCGTCCGACGGACTGTTCCTGCTTCGGATTGTCGATGACCAGCCCTCCCAGTTCGTCGATCGCCGGTCCCACCGCCGCGGTCCCCTTGGCTGTTGGTCAGCAGGTAACCGCGCTGGCCGGTCTGCGCGCTCTGCACCAGCGATAGTATCTGTGCGATCTGGTTGCGGACCGCGAGCGTGTGCCGCACCCAGTCGTTTTGCGACTGGGTCGCCGCACTGAGCCAGATGGTAGCGCCGACCGCCAACGCTGCGATCGCGCTGGTCGCGCCGAGGCTCCAATAGAGCGGTCGGATCGCCTTCGGTGTCTCGTCGATCAGCGCCATCAGTAACGCAATACTCGTAAGTGCAATGACTGCAGTATCTTTTATTCGGTACCGCTCAGAGCGGCCAAGTGCAGGCTTTATCAGTCCGATACCCGACATAAGCCGCTGTCTTATGTGGTGGATAAGCGGCCACATGACCTCGACATTGCGTCCGGCTTCTCGTTCGAGCTGCCGGCGACCCTGTTCTTTGTCGGCCTGCATGGTCTCCTCGCCGTCGCCTGTTATCTCCTTAAGATCGAGCGCGTTGTCCTGCGTCCGGCGTGACCCGCCGCTTGCCGCCTGGCTAAATGCGATGCTAGTCTAGCATTCGTCTGGCTTGATCCATTGCAAATGGGTATCGATGTTCGACCTCGCACAGATCAGATGTTTTGTCGCGGTGGCGGAGGAGTTGCACTTCGGGCGCGCCGCTGTGCGGCTGAACATGACGCAGCCGCCGTTAAGCCGGCAGATCCAGGTTCTTGAGCGCATCATTGATGCGGTCCTGCTCGAACGCACCAGCCGCTCGGTCAGACTCACGCTGGCGGGTCGTAGCTTTCTTCCCGAGGCCAAACGTATTCTGAAACTGGCTGAAAGTGCAGCCGTTGTCGCCAAGCGCATCGCCGCGGGCAAGACGGGTGTAATCAAGATCGGATTTACCGCGGCTGGCGCCTACTCTTTCCTGCCGGACTTGGTGAAGGCGATGCGCCGCCGCCTGCCGGAGGTTGACCTGTCGCTCAAGGAAATGGTCAGCTTCGAACAATTCGATGAACTGGGTTCGGGTCAGATCGATGTCGGCCTTCTGCGCCCTCCGATTGCGCGCCCAGAGCTGGCAGCCCTCCGTGTCGTGGCCGAGCCCCTCGTTGCGGCGCTGCCCTCAGGTCACGATCTCGCCAGCAAGCCAACGCTGTCGCTACGGGATATCGATGGCGAGCCCTTCGTCATGTACGCCCCCTACGAGTTGCGGTATTTCCACGATCTGCTGGTCGCTGAATTTGCCCGCGCGCAAGTGCTGCCACGCTATGTGCAGCATCTGAGCCAGATTCATACCATACTGTCGCTGGTGCGCGCCGGCCTCGGCCTTGCCATCGTGCCGGAAGCGTCGGCCAGCCTGCACGCAAACGGCCTTGTGTTCCGTCCACTGCGCATAAAGGCGGCCAAGCCTGTCGAACTATTCCTGGTCTGGCACAAGAATTCCGACAATCCACTCCTGCCCGCCATTATCGATATCGCGCGCGAAATCTCGGGCGCCAAGTGATCTGAGTTCAATGCTGAAAAGGCATTGATCAATGCGGTGTTGGGCTTGGACGCGGAATAACCTGAGCTCTATGAATACGGCGTGAAATGCACAGCACCACGCGCCGGCAAATGGAAGGAAGGGCATTGGACCATGAGCAAAATGACACCGAAAGAGATGGCCGCGCAGATTGGTGGTGGTCTTCTCTCCTTCCCGGTAACGCCGTTCAAGGCGGACTTCTCTTTTGACGAAAAGCAATATCGCGAAAATCTCGACTGGCTCTGCGGCTACGATGTCGCCGGCCTCTTCGCGGCAGGCGGCACCGGCGAATTCTTCTCGCTTACGCCCGGCGAAGTCGAAAGAGTTGTGAGCGTCGCGGTTGCCGAGACCAAGGGTCGCGTCCCGGTGCTTGCCGGCGCAGGCTATGGCACCGCGATCGCCTGCGCGATGGCCGTGTCGGCCGAAAAGGCCGGCGCGGACGGTCTGCTGCTCCTGCCGCCCTATCTCATGAATTCCGAACAGGACGGCCTGGCGGCCCATGTCGAAGCGGTCTGCGCCTCGACCAAGCTTGGCGTCATCTTCTACAATCGCGACAACGCGATGCTGAACGAGGCGACGCTGGACAAGCTTTGCCAGCGCTGCCCCAATCTTATCGGCTACAAAGACGGTGTCGGCGACGTCGAGCTGATGACACGTGTCTATGCTCGAATGGGTGACCGCTTGACCTATGTCGGCGGCCTGCCGACGGCAGAAACCTTCGCGCTGCCGTATCTTGAAATGGGCGTTACGACTTATTCGTCGGCGGTCTTCAATTTCGTGCCGGAATTTGCCTGCGACTTCTATGCCGCAGTGCGTCGTCAGGACCGCGAAAGGGTCTATGCGGGCCTGCGCGATTTCATCCTGCCGTTGATCGGCATCCGAAACCGCAAAAAAGGCTATGCCGTCTCGATCATTAAGGCCGGCATGAAAGTAGTCGGGCGTGATTCGGGTCCGGTGCGTTCGCCACTGACAGACTTGACTGCTCCCGAGATCGCCGAGCTGGAGGCACTCGTGAACTGCCTCGTTGCAAAGAAGAAAGCGGCTTAAATTGTCGGCTCGGACTAGTCCGGCCAGCCAGCCTACGGAGACCAACATGAACGCCGTCTCGAAAAACTTCATCGCCGGCCAATGGGTGGCCGGCGGCGGTACGAGCCGCAACGTCAATCCTTCCGATATTTCCGACATCGTCGGCGAATATGCGCAAGGCAACGAGGCGCAGGCCCTCGAAGCGATCGCCGCGGCCAAAAATGCGTTTCCAGCCTGGTCGCATTCGACGCCGCAGCAGCGTTACGACGTTCTAAGCCGCGTCTCGGCGGAAATTCTGTCGCGCAAGGATGAGCTTGGAAGATTGCTCTCGCGCGAAGAAGGCAAGACACTGCCCGAAGGCATCGGCGAAGTGACGCGCGCCGGGCAAATCTTCGCATTTTTTGCGGGCGAGGCGCTTCGGATTTCGGGCCAGCACGGCTCGTCTGTTCGGCCCGGCGTCGAAGTCGACCTGACGCGCGAACCAATCGGGGTCGTCGGGATCATCTGTCCCTGGAATTTCCCGATCGCGATTCCCGCATGGAAAATCGCGCCGGCGCTCTGCTACGGTAATTGCGTCGTCTTCAAGCCCGCCGATCTTGTGCCGGGCTGCGGCTTCGCATTGGCCGAGATCATTGCAAAGAGCGGGCTTCCAGACGGCGTCTTCAACCTTGTCATGGGACGCGGTTCGGTCGTCGGACAGGCGCTGCTGACGCATAGGGACGTTTCAGCCATTTCGTTCACTGGATCCGCCGCGACCGGTCGCAAGATTGCGGAGGCCTGCATCAGCGCCACGCCGATGAAGAAATTCCAGCTTGAAATGGGTGGCAAAAATCCGCTCGTCATCCTCGATGATGCCAACATTGATGTGGCCGTCGAAAGCGCGCTGAATGGCGCGTTCTTTTCGACCGGCCAGCGCTGCACGGCTTCCTCGCGCCTGATCGTCACACAGGGCATTCACGACAAATTCGTCGCCGCGCTGATCAAGCGGCTCGAGGCAACGGTCGTCGACAATGCGCTGAAGCCGGGCACCCATATCGGCCCGGTCGTCGACCAGAGCCAGTTGGATCAAAATCTGTCCTATGTCGCGGTCGGCAAGGACGAAGGTGCGCGGCTTGTTTTCGGCGGCGAGCGGCTGGAGCGCACCACGAAAGGTTTCTACATGCAGCCCGCGCTGTTTACAGAAACGACAAGCGCAATGCGTATTTCCCGCGAAGAGATTTTTGGTCCCGTGGCCAACGTCATCCGGGCTCGCGGCTATGATGAGGCTCTGGCGATCGCTAACGATACCGAATTCGGCCTGGCGGCGGGCATTTGCACCACGAGCCTGAAATACGCCACGCACTTCAAGCGCGACAGTGAGGCTGGCATGGTGATGGTCAATCTGCCGACGGCCGGCGTCGACTATCACGTGCCCTTCGGCGGTCGCAAAGGCTCAAGCTACGGCGCGCGCGAACAGGGCTCCTATGCGCAGGAATTCTACACGGTCGTGAAGACGGCTTACATGCTGCCAGGATAACGCGCCCGAATGGGCCGCGAGACAGGGAGGCGAAAATGGCTACCACGCTGAACGCGAAAGCGACGAGCGAATATGATGCAAGATATATTCGCCTAAACCCACGCGACAACGTCGCCATCGTCGTCAATGATTTCGGTCTGCAGGCGGGCACAGTTTTCCCCTGCGGCCTGATCTTGAAGAGCTATGTGCCGCAAGGCCACAAAACGGCTCTCTCCGACATAGGAAAGGGCGAGGCGATTCTACGGTACGGCGAGGTGATTGGCCGCGCGGCGTCTCCAATCGCGAAAGGCGAGTGGGTCGATGAGGCGCGGATCGAAATGCCGACGCCGCCAACGCTCGGCTCGCTGCCTTTGGCGAACGCGGTGCCGGCGCCTCAGCCACCGCTCGAAGGCTTTACGTTCGAGGGTTTTCGCAACCGCGACGGATCCGTCGGCACCAAGAATATCCTGGCGATCAGCACGTCGGTACAATGCGTATCGGGTACGCTCGAATTCGCGATCAAGAAGGTCCGCGCCGAGCTTCTGCCAAAATATCCCAACGTTGATGACGTAATAGGTCTCACGCACACCTATGGCTGCGGCGTGGCGATCAATGCTCCAGGGGCCTCCGTGCCGATCCGGACCCTGCAGAATCTCGCGCTCAATCCGAATTTCGGTGGAGAAGTGATGGTCGTCGGATTGGGCTGCGAAAAACTCGCGCCCGAGCGCTTAGTTCCCGAATGGGCGGAACCCAGCATCGTGCGTATGCAGGACGAGGCGTTTCAGGGGTTTGGCGCCATCGTCGACGCTATCATGACAATGGCGGATGCGCGGCTTGCGGTGCTCGACCGACGCCGGCGAGAGACATGCCCCGCATCCGATCTCGTCATCGGTCTGCAATGCGGCGGCAGCGACGCATTTTCTGGCGTTACCGCAAATCCGGCGTTGGGCTATGCCTCTGACCTTCTGGTGCGGGCCGGAGCGACTGTCATGTTCTCGGAAGTCACAGAAGTACGCGACGCGATCCATCTCCTCACACCTCGCGCGATCAACGAGGACGTTGGCCTTGCCCTGGTGCGTGAAATGGCCTGGTATGACGATTATCTGCTCAAGGGCGGAGCCGACCGCAGCGCCAATACAACACCCGGCAACAAGAAGGGTGGGCTCGCCAACATCGTCGAGAAAGCCTTGGGCTCCATCGTGAAATCTGGATCAAGCGCGATCTCGGGCGTCCTGGCGCCCGGCGAAAAGGCCAAGCAGAAAGGCCTGCTATTCGCCGCCACGCCGGCGAGCGATTTCATTTGCGGCACGTTGCAGCTCGCCTCTGGCATTACGCTTCAGGTCTTTACAACCGGGCGCGGCACGCCTTACGGCCTCGCCGCGGCTCCCGTCATCAAGGTCGCCACGCGCACGGAACTAGCAAAGCGCTGGGCCGATCTCATTGACTTCGACGCGGGCGGGATCGCAACCGGGGAATCGACCATCGAAGAGACCGGTCTCAAGCTTTTCAAGCTGATCCTCGACGTCGCCAGCGGCCGGGTTAAGCCCTGGTCCGACCGCTGGGGAATTCACAACGATCTGACCCTGTTCAATCCAGGCCCCGTGACCTGATCTTCGCGAACGATTAGCGCTGCAGTAACGGTTTCTCTGGGACGCCGCTGGCAAGCCTTCGTTGGTGCACTCCGCGGGCAGTTATCATAGGGCAAACTACCGGGGAGATCGGTACAGAGCAACAAGATGGGCGAAGCAGCGGACGGAAACGCCCGGACCACGCCGGAGGTGAGGAGATGATGTCGAACAGCAAATATACGCGGCTTGCGCAATTCTCTGCTGCTGCCGACGACGCAGGGGCGCACAAGACGTGACCAAGGTTGCACTATCCGGTGCCGAAGGACAGCTCGGGCAATTTTTGCGTCTAAGGTTGCTCGGGCTGGGCGTCGACCTTCGCTCCGGCGGTCGCCACACGTTGGAGCGGCTTCGTCCCGGGGAGGACCTAACGCACGGCGATTTGCGCGATCCTGAAAATGTCGACCGACTTCTCCAAGCCGTTGACGTTCTGATCCACATGGCGGGCACAAGCGTCGAGCGGCCATTGCCCGAAATCATCGAAAACAACCTGGTCGGGCTCCACGCAGTGTACGAGGGTGCGCGGCGACACCGTGTGAAACGCGTCGTGTTCGCCAGCTCGAACCATTCGGTCGGCATGCATGAGGTGGCCGAAAGGCTCGGGCTGGATTGTGATTTCCGCCCTGACGGCTTCTATGGCCTGAGCAAGATGTGGGGCGAGGGCCTGGCCCGGCTTTACTGGGACAAGCACGGCATCGAGAGCGTCTGCGTGCGGATCGGCAGCGCGGTCGAGCGACCGACCGAACTCCGCCAGCTCAGCACCTGGTTTGGCCTCGAAGACCTGATGCAGTTCATTCATTGCTGCATTAACACGCCAAATGTCGGCTTCCTCACGGCATGGGGTGTGTCGAACAATACGCGCAGCTACTGGACGCCGACCGGCTGCGCGCGCCTCGGTTATCAGCCCAAGCAAAATTCCGAAGACTTCGCGGCGGATATCCTGCGCCAGCAGAACCCGCTGGACGCGATCGGCCAACGATATCAAGGCGGCAGCTTCGCGCGCTTCGACTACACCCCCCACGATCAACGACCCGCGGGCGACTGACGAGCGCCTCGACGTTACCAACAACGCCCTGATCAAAAGCGTAAACCAACTATCGGGAGGATCCAGATGAAAGAGTCGGACTTACCAGCCTTCACCAAGGCTACCACCCACTACCGCTGGGTCATTTGCGCACTGTTGTTCGTCATCACCACCATCAACTATATGGACCGCAACATCCTCGGCGTGCTTAAGCCGACAATTCAGAACGACCTGCATTTCAGCGAAACCGACTTCGGCAACATCATCTTCTTCTTTTCGATTGCCTACGCGATCGGCTACGTTGGAATGGGGTGGCTCACCGACAAGATCGGAATCCGCCTCGGCCTTGCCGCCGCCGCGATCCTGTGGTGCCTTGCTTCCACCGCGCACGGCATGGTCGCCTCCGTCACCGGCTTCATCTTCGCCCGCATCGCGCTCGGTCTCGGTGAAGGTGGCAACTTCCCGACCTGCATCAAGACCATCGCCACCTGGTTTCCCGTGCGTGATCGTGCGTTGGCTACCGGTATCTTCAACAGCGGCAGCAATATCGGCGCGATGCTGGCGCCGCTGATCGCTGCCTTGGTTGTCAGCTTGTCCGGCTGGCAAGCCGCCTTCTACGTGACCGGCGCGGTCGGACTGGTCTGGGTGGTGTACTGGTTGATGAGTTACCGCAGCCCCGCCGAACACCCCCGCGTATCCCCGAGCGAGCTCGCCTATATCAACCGCGACCCGGAAATCGCGGCGAAAAAGGTCCCCTGGGCCAAGCTGCTAACCTATCCCGGCACTTGGGTCTACATTATTGGCGCCGTGCTCACCAATCCGGCTTGGTGGTTCTACAACAACTGGGTGCCGAGCTTCCTCAACACCAAGTTTCATGTTTCGCTGTTTGCCGTGGGGTTGCCGCTCGTCGTGATCTACCTGCTCACCGACGTCGGCTCGATCGCGGGCGGCTGGGTCTCTTCGACCCTGATCAAGCGCGGCATGGACGTGTTCCCCGCCCGCAAGATCACGCTGCTCGTCTGCGCAGCCTGCACCTTGCCGGTGTTTCTGGCGCCGCAGTTGGACAGCATGTGGGCCGCGGTCATCCTGATCGGCATCGCCATGGCCGCGCATCAAGGATTTTCCGCCAATCTGTTCACGCTGGTATCGGACACCATGCCGCGCGGCGCGGTGGCTTCCGCAGTCGGGCTGGGGGGAGGTATCAGCTCCTTGGCGGGAGCTTTTTCCGCCGCGGCCATCGGGCGTGTGCTCGATGCAACCGGGAACAACTATACCGTCGTGTTCTTCGCCTGCGCTAGCGTCTACATGATTGCAACTGCGATCATCCACTTCGTCCTGCCGCGCACCAGGGCTTCGATGGTCACGGCCGACGTCGCGTTGGTGTCAGGTTAGCTGAGCTCGATCAGACGAGATTGACGCGACTCGAATGTCCCGAATCCGTCGCCACGGTCACAAATCTCGCGCGGAGCGGGCAATCCGCCCGACCTCTAACCGCCGGTTCGTGCCAACAACCGACATCCCATTGCCGAGCGGAGGTGCGATTGGCTCGCTATGCGAAGGACGGATGAGGGGCTCCAGACGTTCTCCGTTGTTCCATGTTTCTGACAGCCGTCTGCAAATCAAAATCGGAAAGGCGGATACCGAAGTCCTTTGTCAGCACATCGCGAAACGCTTGACTGCCGCTAATTGTGCGACGATCCACTTCGCCCGATGGATATCGAACGTTAAATCGCGAGTTGAATAGGGTCAGTCGCGTTCTGTTTGGTCCGGGACGCGCCGCGATCAGGTTGTTGAGATGTGGGCTCTGTGGATGTGTTGCGGTGAACCAATTGCAAATCGCGTACTCGGCGTCGACACGGGGAAGGAAGACCACCCTGTAAATATGCTCCCAATTATTTCCCAGCTTGAACTGTAGAACTAACTCATCCCCCATCGCCACAAACCGCATGATCTCGTGGGGGGCCTCCTGTTCTTCATCCACCAAGAGCTTGAGCGCGGTTGTCGGTGCAAGATTTCCAAATCCCACATCCGCGAGGAATGGCCCCTCTGGGAGGTCAACCCGCAAAACCATGTGCAGCATGGGTCGGGGTGCGTCGACCTCCCGTCCGCGCACTACGCGAGCCTGCAGGCTTGTCACTTTGTATCCAAGCGAAAGTAAACCAACGCGAAACAGCATGTTCTGTTCAAAGCAGTAACCGCCTCGTCCACCAAAAATCATCTTGGACTGCAGAAATTTGGATCGAGCGAGGGTGGCTTTTCCAAAAGAACGTCGATGCTCTCATACGCGATAGCCGTCGCGTGCGCGGTTAGCAACAGCCTCAGGTTTCCTCGCGTCGGTTCGCGCGAACCATTGTATCCAATACGAGAAAACCAAGCGTCAATATCGAACTGCTCAACTGCCATTCGGGCGGCCCCCTTATTTGCATCACCGAAGGGTGCCAACGACACCAGGCTTGTTCAAGGCCGGTTTGGGTCACCAATCGCGTCACTTTGGCCGTCAGCCGTCCACTTCCAGTCTACCCCGATCAACAGACATTTCTAGGGTTCGTCGGCATGTCTCTGAGGTGCCATCACCGGAAGTCAGTTGATTTATCGATCGCTTCGTCGGCGCTTTCTAATCAACAAAGCATCCCGGGCCAGCCCGGTTCTCGTTTATGGCACCGATCGTGATACGATTTGGCGGTTGCTTTTGGATTGACGAGCGAGAGCAAACGTAACCTAATCAATGCTCTAAAGTAGTCCTCCTGGCAGGAGGCCCTCGTGAAGGAGCTCTCGAGCTACATATTCGTGCCGCTTAGGGAGGGGGACATCGCTCTCTACCGGGGCTTCGGCAACGGCTTGGCGCCGATCTTGCTTGTTGCCGCGGAAGAAACGTCGCTCGGTTGCGTCCAGCGGCTTGAACACGAATATGCGCTCAAAGCCGAACTTGACGCTGACTGGGCGGCGCGACCAGTCGCGCTGACGCACTACAACGACCGCCTGACGCTGGTGCTTGAGGATCCCGGTGGTGCGCCGGTCGATCGGCTTCTTGGCCGACCACTGGACGTATCGAACTTCCTGCGCATCGCGATCCCTCTCGCGGGCGCGCTCCGTCGGGTGCATGAGCGAGGCCTTATCCATAAGGACATCAAGCCGGCAAATATCCTCTTGGACGCGGCAAGCGGGGGAGTGTGGCTGACGGGGTTCGGTATCGCCTCGCGTCTGCCGCGCGAGCATCGGGCTCCCGCGCCGCCGCTGGTGATCGCCGGGTCGCTCGCCTACATGGCGCCGGAACAAACCGGCCGGATGAATTGCTCGGTTGACTGCCGCAGCGATCTCTATGCTCTCGGTGTCACCCTTTATGAAATGTTGACGGGGCAACTCCCCTTCGTCGCTGCCGATCCGATGGAGTGGGTACACTGCCACATCGCGCGGAAACCGGTGCCGCCCAACGAGCGGGTCGCGGGCGTCCCGGGGCAGATCTCGGCGATTGTGATGAAGCTCCTCGCCAAGACCGCCGAGGAACGCTACCAGACAGCCGCTGGTGTCGAGGCCGATCTGCGGCGCTGCTTGGCGGAATGCGAGTTGCATGGCCGCATCGACCCGTTCCCGCTAGGCGTGCACGACGCGTCGGACCGGCTGCTGATGCCCGAGCGGCTGTACGGCCGGGAGCGGGAGATCGACACCTTGCTCGCCTCCTTTGACCGTGTCGTGGCCACGGGCACGCCCGAACTGGTGCTCGTGTCCGGATATTCCGGCATCGGCAAGTCCTCGGTGGTGAACGAGCTGCACAAGGCGCTCGTCCCGCCGCGTGGCCTGTTCGCGTCCGGCAAATTCGACCAATACAAGCGCGACATCCCGTACACCACCCTGGGCCAAGCCTTCCAGAGCCTAGTCCGCTCGCTCCTGAGCCAGAGCGAGGCCGAGCTTGGCCGGTGGCGCGGCTCCCTGCGCGAGGCGCTGGGCCCAAATGGTCAGCTCATCGTGAACCTCATTCCGGAGCTGGAGCTCGTGATTGGAAAACAGCCGCCGGTCGCGGATCTGTCGCCGCAGGACGCGCAGAACCGATTCCAGATGGTGTTCCGGCGCTTCCTCGGCGTGTTTGCGCGCAAGGAGCACCCGCTTGCGCTGTTTCTCGATGATTTGCAATGGCTGGACGCAGCAACCCTTGACCTCCTCGAGCATCTGGTCACGCACCCGGAGGTGCGGCATCTCCTGCTGGTCGGCGCCTATCGGGACAACGAGGTCGGTCCCGGGCACCCGCTTCTGCGGACGCTGGAGGCGATCCGCGCAGTCGATGGGAGGGTGCATGAGATCGTCCTGGCGCCCCTCGAGCTCGATGATGTTGGCCGGCTCATCGCCGACGCGCTCCGCTGCAAGCCGGAACTCGCGCGGCCATTGGCGGAACTAGTCCAGGAGAAGACCGGCGGCAATCCGTTCTTCGCGATCCACTTCTTTATCGCGCTGGCCGACGAGGGGCTGCTCGGATTCGACCCAGTCGCGTCAGCCTGGCAATGGAACATCGATCGCATCCGCGCCAAGAGTTACGCCGACAATGTCGTGGACCTCATGGCAGGGAAGCTGAAGCGATTGTCCGCCACCACACAGGAAACCCTGAAACAGCTCGCCTGTCTGGGCAATGTCGCCGACATCGCCACTCTGACCGTGGTTCACGGAGAAACAGAGGAGGCAATGCACGCGGCACTCTGGGAAGCCGTCCGCACCGGTCTGGTCGTCTATCAGGATAACGCCTACAGATTCTTGCACGATCGGATCCAGCAGGCGGCGTACTCACTAATTCCTGAAGCGCAGCGTGCCGAAGTCCACTTGCGCATCGGCCGCGTGCTGCTGGCGAGCATGACGGCGGACGAGCTCGCTGAGCATCTGTTCGATGTCGCGAATCACTTCAATCGGGGTGCCACGCTTTTGGTCCACCGGGACGAGAAAGCGCAGGTGGCGACGATCGAGCTGCGCGCCGGGCGAAAGGCCAAGGCGTCGACGGCCTACGCGTCCGCGTGCGTCTATCTCGTGGCCGGCATGGACCTGCTCGACGAAACCGACTGGGGCAGCCATTACGATTTAACGTTCAGCCTGTGGCTCGAACGCGCAGAGTGCGAGTATCTGACCGGACAGTTGGCGTCGGCTGAAGCACGGCTCTCGTTACTGTCAACCCGCGCACGGACCTTCGTCGACTCTGCAGCCGTCACCCGCGTGCGCATCAATCTCTATACGAACCTGGACCACAGCGACAGCGCTGTCGAGGTGGGCCTGGAGTATCTCCGGCGGATTAACGGCCAGTGGTCGCCACACCCGACGGAGGAGGACGTCCGGCAGGAATACGATCGGTTGTGGCAGCGGCTGGGGTCCGGCTCGATCGAAGCGCTGCTAGACTTGCCGCTGATGAGCGATCCGGACCGTTGTGCGACGATGGACGTGCTCACGGCACTGACCTCGCCGGCCCTGTTCACAGACTTGAATCTTTTTCGGCTCGTCGTCGGTCGGATGGCCGCACTCAGCCTGGAGCATGGCAACAGTGACGGATCATGCCTCGCCTATGTGTGGCTGGGCGGCATCCTCGGTACGTACTTTGGAGACTACCAAACAGGGTTCCGCTTCGGCAGGCTTGGCCTGGACCTAGTCGAAAAGCGCGGGCTTGACCGCCTTAGCGCCCGCGTCTACCTGGTCTTCGCCGTCCACGTCGCGCACTGGACGCAGCACCTGCCGACCTGCCGCATTTTCCTGCGGCGCGCTTTCGACGCGGCGCGGCACGCCGGAGACCTTACTTATGCAGCCTATAGCTGCGCCGACTTGAATACCAATCTTCTCGCCTCCGGAGATCCGCTCGATGAAGTCGAGCACGAGGTCGAGAACGCGCTCGAATTCGTGGGGAAGGTGAGGTTCGGTCTCATCAGCGACCTCATTACAGCGCAGCACAGACTCGTCCGGATGCTCCGTGGACTTACACCGGACTTCAACTCCTTCAATGATGCGGAGTTCGACGAGAGCCGCTTCGAGGAACATCTGGATAATAATCCCCGTCTGGCTATCGCCGCGTCCCGCTATTGGATTCGCAAGCTGCAAGCGTACATTTACGCCGGCAACGGCGCATCTGCTGTCGCGGCTGCATCGAAAGCCGCATCGCTGCTTTGGACCGTGCCGACACAAGTAGAGCTGCCTGAATACCATTTCTACGCCGCACTTGGTCGGGCGGCGCGTTGCGATACGGCCGCGGCCGAGGAGCGGCCCCAGCACCTGGAAGCGCTAGTATCGCATCTCAAACAAATAGCGGTCTGGGCAGACAACTGTCCTGCAACGTTCGCAAACCGGGCGGCATTGATTGGCGCAGAGCTCGCGCGTCTGGAAGGGCGGGAACTGGACGCGGAGCGCCTCTACGAAGCGGCCATCCACTCTGCGCGCGAGCACGGCTTCGTCCAGAACGAGGGCCTGAGTCATGAGTTGGCCGCACGCTTCTACGCGGCGCGCGGCTTCGAGACCATCGCCCACGCCTATCTGCGAAACGCGCGGCACTGCTATCTTCGGTGGGGCGCGCTTGGCAAAGTGTGGCAACTCGACCAGCGTTACCCGCGGCTGCATGGGGATTCGTCTTCGCCCATCGCAACCTTCGGCGCGCCCGTCGAGCAGCTGGATGTTGGAACGGTGCTCAAGGCCGCGCAGGCAGTGTCCGGCGAGATCGTCCTCAGTGAGCTCATCAAGACACTCATGCGGATCACGGTCGAGCATGCCGGCGCCGAGCGCGGCCTGCTCATCCTTTTCCTGGGCGACGAGCCACGGATCGCTGCGGAAGCGACGACCGGCCGCGGCCAGGTTGAGGTCACGCTGCGCCAGGCGGCCGTGTCACCTGTTGAGATTCCCGAATCCGTACTCCATTACGTGATCCGAACGCGGGAAAGCGTGATCTTCGATGACGCGTTGGCGCAGAATTCGTTCTCGGCAGACGAGTATATCTGCCAGAAGCGCGCCCGGTCGGTCCTCTGCCTGCCCCTGGTGAAGCAGGCCAAGCTGATCGGGGTGCTCTATGTCGAGAACAACCTGGCATCGCACGTGTTCACGCCCGCCCGGATCTCGGTACTGGAACTGCTGGCGTCGCAAGCGGCGATCTCGCTGGAGAACGCCCGCCTATACAACGATCTCCAGGAACGGGAGGCTAGGATCCGCCGCCTGGTCGACTCGAACATCATCGGAATCGTGATCTGGGATGTTCGGGGCCGGATCATCGACGCCAACCAAGCCTTTCTCGATATCGTCGGATATGCCCGGGAAGATCTCGTGTCGGGCCGGCTGCGATGGACCGAACTAACGCCAGCCGAATGGCACGATGCCGACGACCAGGCCTTGGCAGAGCTGAAGGTGGTTGGAACCCTCCAGCCGCGGGAGAAAGAGTACTTTCGCAAAGACGGCAGCCGCGTGCCGGTTTTGCTCGGCGCGACGACGTTCGGCGACCGTCAAGAACAGGGCGTCTCCTTCGTGCTCGACCTGACCGAGCGCAAACGGGCGGAATACCTGACCCGACAGGTGTTCGAGAGGTCACCCGATCGCATATCCATCGTCGGACGAGATTACCGGTATCAATGGGTGAATCCAGCCTTCGAGCGGACATGGGGTATGCCGGCGGAGACGATCGTCGGGATGCACGCGGCCGACCTCCTGGGAATGGAAATCTTTGAGCAGCTGGCCAAGGCGTATCTCGACCGGTGCTTCGCGGGAGAGGAAGTCAGTTACGCGGAGTGGTTCACGACTCCTCTTGGCCGGCGCTACTCGGCGGTGACCTACTCGCCTCTGCGGCCAGAATCGGAGCGGGTGGAGGCCGCGCTTGCAATCATCCGCGACCTCACCGAGCACGTGCTCGCCTCGGAAGCCCTGCGCGAGGCGCAGGCAGAGCTCGCGCACGTCAATCGCGTCGCGACCATGGGACAGCTCACGGCCTCGATCGCCCATGAAGTGAAGCAACCGATCGGCGCCGCCGTCACCAACGCGCAAGCGGCGTTGCGCTTCCTCGGCACCGAAGTGATCGATACGAACGAATTGCGGGAAATCCTTCGCGACATCGTCAAGGACGGCAATCGCGCCGGCGAGGTAATCAGTCGGATAAGCGATCTCATTAAGAAGGCGCCGCCGCGCAGGGATAATCTGGAAATCAATGGAGCGATCCGAGAGGTAATTGAGTTCACCCGTGGCGCAACAGCGAGGAACCGCGTCTCGATACGCACCGAACTCGCGGACCGCCTGCCGCTCGTTCGGGGAGATCGGGTCGAGCTGCAGCAGGTGATTCTTAACCTGGTGATGAACAGCATCGAAGCAATGCAATCGATCGAGCATCGGCCGCGCGAACTAGTGGTCCGATCAGGTCAGGACGAGACGCAACAAGTACGCGTCAGCGTGACGGATTGCGGCGTCGGTTTCTCTGCCGAGAACGCGGACCGGCTGTTCACCGCCTTCTTCACCACCAAATCCACCGGCATGGGTATGGGGCTCTCGATCTGCCGTTCGATCATAGAAGCCCACAGTGGCCGGCTCTGGGCCACGGCAAACGCACCGCACGGTGCCACGTTTCAGTTCACCCTGCCGGCGAACACGGATACCGCCTCGTGAGGTTGCGCCGGTAAGGCCTGTCGCGGCGTAAACCTTTGTAGGTTCGGCCCGCTCGCGCCTCGGCTCTGGCGCTGGGTTTTCGTTGGCAAGCCCTCGCCGCCCGGTGATACTGGCCAGCATGACGATGCTGTCGCGATAGCCGGCGTCGATCGGGCTGCCACCCGGTGTGGAGGCAAGGCCTAAAGCCCGGCCGAAAGTCACGCCGGCATCGCGCGTCAATTTTCACCTGAGCCCTTACCCAGCATACCGTGTAGGGTCCTGCGTAAAGCCCGACTGCCCGCAATCCGTGGTACACTTTTCTAACTGCGATTCACCCAGAGAAGGCCGATGGCACCTCGCCGCCCGACCACCCCGCCACAATCTTCGGATTCAGCATGATCGGCTCCTTCCGCGTCACCGCGCTGGTTGACGTCGAGGGACGCTGATGCATTCGTCTCTTATGCTGGGAAGACAGTGTGCAGTTCTTTGCCGTTGACCTCGACGGGCTTGGCGTCGATTAGGATGAAGGCGGCGACCGCTAGGACCGAGCCTCTGTTGACCCAGGTGCGAACGTTGCCGCGCTGGATGACGACACCACCTGCTTTCAGGTGCGCGACCTCGCGGTTACCCATGACGCGCGGATGGCTCGGCATTCAGAGGGGCGGATGCACAGAAATCAATTTTCGTTGCCGCGAACGAACGCGGTATCGAGCACTTCGCCGATCGGCTGCCAGGAGCGACCGTCGAACTGCACCAGCCGGAGCTGCTCGATCGGACGGAAATCTGCCGGACCGGTGTTGATCACGATGCCCGGGAGCACAACCGGACTTTGAAAATTTTTCAGGTTTGCTGC
The DNA here is from genome assembly GCA_963822795.1 of uncultured Alphaproteobacteria bacterium. Taxonomy (GTDB): domain Bacteria; phylum Pseudomonadota; class Alphaproteobacteria; order Rhizobiales; family Xanthobacteraceae; genus Bradyrhizobium. The sequence continues at coordinate 289,597 of CAWGJM010000037.1, read as the reverse complement.
TTGCCGCATGACGTTCGCGCGGGAAAGGTCGCTCGCGCATTGTTTCAGAACCTGAACCAAGGTCTCGGCTGCGGCGTAACCGAAGACCGCATTGCTGTCATCCTTATCGCCATCCGGAAAATATTTATCCATAAACGAAGACCAGTCCTTCATGCCGGCATCATCTTGCCACGCCGGATCGCCTGCGTCCTTTAGGAAGGCGGTCGAGATGATCCCTATCGAATTCTGGAGGCCGGCAGGTCTAAGCGCGTTAGCGATGGAAGCAGAGGCGTTATCTAGCAAAATCACCGGATGCCAGCCGATATCCGCCAACCGCCTGATCGCGAGCGCCGCAATCGCCGGGGCACCGTCAAAGATCAGGATTTCCGCTCCTGACCTCTCAAGCAGATCAATCTGGGAATCGATCGATTTGTCCGAAACATCGAATGTGACGTCGGAGACGATCATCCGGGCCGCGTCACCGAGACCTTCCTGCAATCCTCTGAACAGGTCTCGTCCGAACTGGTCGTTCTGCCAGAGCACGGCGATCTTTCGTGTGGGATAATAAGCTTCGATGTAGTTGGCGTAAATGCGACCCTCGGCGCGAAACGGCGGCTGCCAGCCCATCGTCCACGGAAAGGCCTTGTGTTTGCTCCACTCGTCGTCTCCGGACGCAAGAAAGAGCTGGGGTATCTTGTTCTCGTTCAGATAAGGACGCACAACCAAATTGCTCGGCGTACCAAACGATCCGAACATCAACAAGACTTTGTCCTCCTCAACAAGTTTGCGGGTCCTTGTTAATGCCAGCGCCGGGTCGGAACTATCGTCATATGAAATGAATCGGATCCGACGGCCGTCAATCCCGCCAAGCTCATTGATCATGTCGAAATAAGCCGCCTCAGCCCTTCCAATTGAAGCAAATGCCGCTAGCGGACCGGTGTAGGGCATCACATTCCCGATGCGGATTTCGCTGTCGGTCGCACCGATGTCAAGTATGGGTTCCGCCATTGCGGCACCGAACAAGAACAACGTCGCCACCACCGGCGCACCCATGCTCTTCAAAATCAACCACATCGCTTGGCTCCCTCATAGTGGTTTGCCTTCGGGCTGCCGCCCTTCTCTGAAGGTTTACTGTGCTCCGATTAGAAGGCAAGCCGTCCCGGACATCGCGAAACATTTCAATAACAAACTTACAGTGATCCAGAACAAAAGGCTCTTCAATAGTGCTCCGCGTCCGTCCCAGGTTAACTACCGCCTCAATGTCAACCAGCCTCTCTTCGGGATGATGCGCAACGATTGCTACACGCAGGATCGAGATTGCATTGTCCACTGTAATATGGCGCGGACATACTTCGAAGGCCAAGCCCTACGGGCTGGATCGCGGAGATCGCGTCGAACAAACCAAGTAGCACGCTTCGCGCACGCTTTGGCCCGCGCCGTCTCGTTCATTGGTATGACCCGACCGGACCGGCCCCTGCTTGCCGCGTTCTCCAAGTGGATTGCATGACCTATCTGGCCCATGGAATTGGTGACCATCCTCCAAGTCAGATTGGCTATCTCCTTGCCAAATTGGCCGTCATCAAGCGCTTTGCGGATCGCGGCCACGTGGACCGGATGCTCCCTCCTCGACGGTTACGTCCGACCAGATGTGATCAAGGAGCTCCTGCTTTGCGATCACCTTACCTGGACGCTCGGCAAGGTAGATCAGGATGCCAAGGGCCTGTCGCCTAGCGGCAGCACTGCACCTCTCGCCGCAGCACCCTCTCCCTGCTCGAAAGCTCAAAGGGGCCGAACTGCCGATTTCCGTCAAAACCGTCAGCCATGGCTCTCGACAAAGACTTCGTGCACTTTTCCGAGTTGCGCAGCCAACATTATAAAATCCAAGCGTGTACTTGATCGGCGTTCGCTTGTTTCTGCTGTGCGCGCGCAGCCTTGCCAAAGGGATCAGCACAAGGCGATCACATCCGGGATGCAGATACCGAAATGCATGGCGCTTCCTTCTCGCTAACAGAGATCGTACACTTGCGTTACGGTGGGCATCCCCCGAATGGGGGGAGGACCGTCGCGCGTTGGGAGAGCCCTTGATCAGGCCGCGATCGAGCCATCTCGCACTTGGAACGGGCACCTTGTCCGGAAAGGGACGGCTGCCATTCCTGGCGACCAAGATCGTGCCGGCACGATTTGGGGGGCTGGTCGCACGTGCTCGGCTCCTCGCCATCTTGTCCGAACTCCCGAGTAAGCGACTTGGCGTTATCAAGGCACCAGCGGGCTTCGGCAAGAGCTCGCTGGCAGCAGCTTTGGCCGAGAAGCTCGAGCAGAGCGGCAATTGTGTCGGCTGGCTGAGCATCGATTCAGACGACGACGAGGCCACGCGGTTTTTATTTTACGTATCTCAGGCCCTGCACCATGCGTGTCCGGACGTTGGCGCCGACGCGATTGGGCTAATCATCGAGAACAACCTGATCGACCCGACGGCGATCCTGGCGAGCCTGATCAACGATCTGGCGGAGATAGAAGATGATGTTTATCTGTTTCTCGAAGACTATCACTGGCTCAACGCTTCTCGCATCCATCAGACGGTCGCGTATTTTCTGAAGCACGCACCCTCTCACTGTCATGTGGTGCTTACGACGCGTACCGAACCTCCCCTGCCACTCGCGACCCTGCGAGCCCAGAATCAGCTGATCGAGATTGATGCCGAAGCCCTGCGGTTCGATATGCAGGAGACACAAGCGTTTCTGGACAGCACTAAGCCTGGAGTTCTGGAACTCCCCGACGTCCAACTCTTGCAACGGAAAACTGAAGGGTGGCCTGCCGCCCTGCGAATTATCTCATCCATGCGCCCGCCCACCGGATTCAGCCTGTATGTACATAATCTGTCAGGTTCGCAGCGTCCAATTGCAGCCTATCTGACGGAGATGCTGGATGGGCTTCCGGTCGAATTGGTCGACTTCATGCTGCGAACGGCCATTCTTGATCGGCTCTCCGGTCCATTATGCGAAGCCGTAACCGGTTCGAGCTCGAACCGCACAATTCTGGCATCGCTTGCCCAGCGCCAAATGCTGCTTACGCCGCTCGACAATGATGGCGTCTGGTTCCGCTATCACACGCTGCTTGCCGAATATTTGAGACAGAGGCTGGAGGCCGATCGCGGCATTGAAGTTCCTGAGCTGCACGGACGTGCCGCTCTTTGGCATGCCTCCCAGGAATTGTGGACCGAGGCGGTTCAACACGCGATCGCAGCCGGCGCTTCGGACAGAGCGATCAGCTGGATGAAGAATTGTGCCATGGCTCTGATAAAGAGGGGTGATTTGTTCACCTTGCTCGCATGGCAACGCCTGTTTCCTGGCGAACTCATGCGAGGCCAGCCTGAGGTGCGAATGGCGATCGCCTGGGGGCTGGCGCTGGCGCTCCGCTTTGAAGAGGCCCAGCAGCTCGCAACTGATATACAGCAAGATATCGATTTAAAGGACCCGCGTGGAAGTGATCTGCTCTCCGAATGCCAGGCGATTCGTGCAGTTGCCATTGCGCTAATGGATGACAGCGAGCGAGCGCTGCCTTTGGCACAGGATTGCGTGAATAAATCATCCGATCCGTGGACTGCAAACGTTGCCTCAAATGTCGTCCGCTTCGGCCATATGAAGGCGGGCAACCTCAAGCAATTCCATGCGACGCCGTGGATCCCATATTCAGTCGAGGAGGACCGCAGGAACGTATTCGCGTCGGTCTATCGACACTGCCTTAAAGGGCTTGCGGCGGAACGGAAGATACGTCTTGCGGCGGCAGATGGGCATTACCGCGAGGGCTTGCGGATCGCCGAGCAGGATGTCGGGCCGAATTCGCTTGCGGCGGCTTTGCCTGCCGGTCTGATTGCGCGAATCAAATACGAACAAGGTCAGTTCGATGAAGCGGAGGCCTGGGTCATCGATCGCGCATCTCTGATCAGCTCGGGTACAATCCTCGACTGCATGTGGAGCACGTATTTCGTAATTGCCAGGGTCGCTGCTGCCCGGATGAATTTCGAGCGTGCCCACACTATACTGGAGCGAGCTGAAAGTCAGGGCGTCGCGCGAGACTGGGGAAGGCTCTCGGCTGGCGCGATAGCAGAGCAAGCGCGACTCTACCTGAACGATGGCCGACTGGATGAAGCCGCCGCGTGCGTCGATCGCCTGGAGCGCCTTGCGCTGAAGTACCCGGCGCCAAGGCCTTGCGCCTGGTCGGAGATTGAGTGGTGCCACAAGTTGGCGCGCGCTCATTTGTTGGGGCAGCAAGCTCGTCCTGACGAAGCCATTTCAATCCTGCAACAACTACAGCGCGAAGCCGAAGCAATGCAGCATCGTCAGTTCTTGATCTGCATTGAGATCCGTCTGTCGGCAGTTCAACTCAGTGCGGGCAAAGTCGCGGAGGCGGTGAACCGCTTTCGCCGCGTTCTTGCTGCGTGTGCTGCAGCCGGTCTTTATCAGACCGTTTTGGACGAGGGTCCAGTCATTTCCAAGCTTCTGCAGACGACCCAGAAGAGTGGCAAGGTCAAGGCGGATTTGATTCCCTATGTCGATCGACTGGAGGCAGGTCTGCAGCGAGGCGGACAAGGTCATTTCGCACCGGCGGCCTCCGGCGCACGGATTCTAGGCGCATTGAGTCCTCGCGAGACTGACATTCTCACGCTGATCGCCGAAGGATTGTCCAACAAGGAGATCGCCCGGAGCCTTGATATTGGTCCTGAAACCGTGAAGTCGCACCTCAAAAGCGTTTTCGCCAAGCTGGGCGTGGAAAGGCGCGCACAAGCGGTATCACGCGCGCAGACCCTGGGCCTTGTCACCACGCAGTGAAGCTCAGCCCAAGCACTATTCGATACAGACGACAGAACCGACGAACGAGTAGGCCCCTCCCTCGCTGTTTGAGATATATCTGCACTCCTTTCGACGTTTCAAAACTCGCGCCTGCGACATAGGGCTAGATCGGCATGGCCAGCCGTCGAATCAAGGCTGAGCACGTTGAACACCAACGCCTTCGACCTGACGTATCGAGTGAATGGCGGGTGGCCCGCGCCTTTTTGACAGATCAACTCTGTTGAAAGGAAGACATTCCACCGGAAAACGGTAAGCTCGGGTTTCGTGATCTTCACTCTGGAGGGACGAATGGACGTGCAGCGGATCGCCGCCTTTTCGCAAGGAACGAACGGAGGCAACCCGGCCGGTGTCGTGCTCTGCGAAGCGCTCCCTCCTGCCGACCGGATGCTGGCGATCGCGGCAGAGGTCGGGTATTCGGAGACGGTCTTCGCCGCACCGAGCGAGGATGGCTGGCGGGTACGCTACTTCGCACCTGAGATCGAGGTGCCGTTCTGCGGCCACGCAACAATCGCGCTCGGGGCCGCGCTTGCTCTTGCCCATGGCGACGGCACCTTCACGCTCCAACTCAACGACACCCGGATCACGGTAACAGGATGGCGGAAGAATCCCGTACTCATGGCGGCGCTGCAATCACCGCACACGCGCAGCGCGCAGGCACCGCAGGAGTTGGTCGAGGCCGCGCTCGGCCTTTTCTCGTACACCGTTGCTGATCTCGACCCACGTCTGCCTCCCGCGATCACCGAGGCTGGTGCTCGGCATCTCGTCCTGGCCCTGACGAGTTGGCAGAAGCTAGCCGCGATGCACTATGACCTAGAGCAAGGGCGGCGGTTCATGATGGCAACCGGGATTGTCACCATCAGCCTCGTCCATGCGGAAACCAACACGCTCTTCCACGCCCGTAATCCATTCGCAGCGGGAGGCGTCTACGAAGACGCGGCGACGGGAGCCGCGGCGGCGGCCCTCGCGGGATATCTGCGGGATCTTGGATGGCCTCATGGTGGTATGATCGAGATCCTTCAGGGCGAGGACATGGGTGTGCCGTCGCGACTACGAGCCGAGATCACCTCTGAACCCGGTGCGAGCATCCGGGTGTCAGGGGCGGCTCGGCAGATGTAGCCGATGGAGCGCTGGTCGGAGTATGTCAATTCGGACGCATCCGCGGCATGGGCATACCGACGATCGCGACCACCTATTCCGACGGATCGCGACCACCTGTTTCGATCGATCCCGACCAGTGTGGCGCGGGTGCTGACGACGCCGTTGGATGATGGTGGTGAAGTCATTCTCCTGATGGCTGGTCAAGCACAGCGAGAGGCCGTCCCGGTAGCCAATAGGAGGGACCCGCGCGTGACGCGGAGCGCCCTCACGGCTGGCGCAGCGGCGCGCGCGGGAGGTCCCTGTTGACCCACCGGGGCCGGCGAACGCGGAGGCGCAACCATAAGGAGTAAGCTAGTTTTGCCGCCCGAGCGGTCGTTTCTGGATCGCTCCCAGCAGGCCCGCCCTCGGGCGCGCAGGCGGACGTAGGTGACGTTAGGTAAACTTGACGCCGAGGACCTTGTTGCGTCGCCAGACCACTTCGCAACGCCGCCTATTGTCGGAGAGTGAGAACGCCAGCTCGAATTGGTTAGGGATCGAGGACGGCATCTCGACGACAATCTTTGCTCCATGTCGGGATACATCCTGAACGTGGCACTCGGCGGTCATCGCGCCGTCCGTCAAGATCAATGCCGGAAGATTACGGGATCTTCGGACCCCTCGCTGAAACGGTTTGAGGCGCTTTGGCATGGCAGCAATCTGCGCTTCGACGATTAAAAAAGCATGACACGTGGCTGGGTTGTAACCAGTTCGGGCCAAGCGGACTTGAGACAGGCCGGCACAAATCCCTCTGGCCTACACAGCCTCGTCTCAATATTTCCTGGCCCCGAAAACGGAGCGAGACCGTTCCTTCCGGATATTTCGTGGGTGACGCTTGCGACCTGGTGGGCAGTTCCGTGCGCGGGAAGCCAATACCCTGGCGCACCGCGATCCCGCGTTCCAGCATGAAGGCGCGGATCTGGTTGATGATGCCGGTGCGTTACGCCGCCGCGCCGTCACCGCGACAAGCTCCCGTGAAAACGCTACTCCGTCGGTGATCGCGTTCTTGTATCAAGCACGCCCGCTCTTGGTACCTTTGCGACCTGCCAACGGTCCCCGAGAATGTCCGTTGATCGGGGTACACCGGATGTGAGCGGTTGATGGTCAAAACGTTGCTTTTGACCCCAAGCGGAAGTCAGGCTGCGCCAGCGGCGCGGCGAACGTCCTCTATGCTGCCCGTGAAGTAGAAAGCCTCGACAGGGAGGTCATCATGCTGCCCATCGAGAATTTCGCGGCAACCCCGCAGGGCGTCAGTGCGGCTCACATAGGAGCCCGGGCGTTTGTTGAACGGTTCCGCGACGAAAAACGGCTGCGAGAAAAACGCCTGCAGCTTGTGCGCCCGTGCTAGCACAACCGGGTCCGGCGCCAGCTCCGGATTTTCCTCTGCGGCTCGCCGCAAAGCGATGGCTTCGCGAGCGCGTCCGGCGATATCCACCTCAGCGGTGTCGATTAGGTTTTCATCCAGCAGCCGCGAGCGCGTCGTCAGCACGTCAACGCCGGGATAATTCTTACGCAGGATCATCGCCCGCGCGAGTGTAACGACGGTGTCGACCGGCGCCAGTGCCGCCAGCGTCTCGGCCGTCCACGGTCCTGCCACGCCGGTCAAAAAGAACGTCTGCACAGCGCCGACCGTACCCTCGCTGTACCCTTCGCTCTTCAGTTCCTCGGCGAAGGAGTAGTTTTCATCTAGCGAAGGCGGCCAGATTTCGGAGGGCGGCGGAATCAGAACGAACAGGGTGACCGGATGGCTGCTCTTGCTGATACGGCGCACAATCTCTTCCATTACCACGGTGGTCCCGGCGCCGTTTTCGCCGGCAATGGCGACGCTGCCACCGGCTCGGATTGGGCTTATCACGTCAATCACCTTGATGCCGGTCTCGACAACCTCGCTGGATTGCCGGCCATCGGCGGCGGCAGCGGTGAGCAGCGGCACGAGGCGGTCGAATTGCATCTGATCGATCAATGTCATGGAGCGGCGGCGCGAACTCAACACCGTGGCGCCTCTCGGCAGGGGTTCGATCGGCGCGTTCGCGACGCCGCGTACGATGCCACCGCCCGAACGCTGCATCACCTGAATCGTAACGCTGCGCTTGCGTGCTTCGTCGCTCACCGCCAGCTCGGTCATGAGATCGGGAAGCGACGCCGGATCGAACAAAGGCCTCCACGATGTCGCCATTGGTGTCGATCAGGCGGCCGATCCTGTTGGCGAAATCGTCTGGCAGCGCCTGTGAGTGGAGGTTGTTCGTGACCATGGTCAGCATCCTCTGTTTCAGATGGGAACGGGCCGCGTGCAGGCGATTGTTGACGGTTCCCGCCGACAGCCCGAGGAAGGCGGCAATGTCCTGATGCGAGCATTCGTGGATGAAGAACAGCGCAGCTGGCTCGCGTAGCGTATCCGGCAGCTCCGAGATCGCCGCAAGCGCGGCGGCGGTCTGGCGGCGCTGTTCGAGGATGTGGTCGGCCGGCGGATCGTCGTTCGGTAATTCCTCGGCCTCGGCCAGCGGCACCGAGTGCAATTGCTTTCGCCGCAACACCCGGAACGCATGATGGCGGACGATGCCGCGGAGCCATCCTGGAAAGGCCGCCGGCTCGGCCAGCGTGGGCAGCGCCTTCCAGGCGGCGACGAAGGCCTCCTGAACCACGTCCTCCGCCTGCTGGAAATCACGCACCAGCGCCAGCGCCGAGCCGAACGCGAACTGCTGGAAACGCCGCGTCAGTTCGACGAACGCCTTGGTGTCGCCGCCGCCCGCCAGCCGCACCAATTGCTCGTGTTCCACGACCATGCCCTTTCACCCTCAAGGTGCCAGGATTGGCTCTCCACCTTTAGGGGCACGGGATACTTTTTTTCGCGCGACCGCCCGCTTCCCAGCCACCGGTCACCAGTCTCGCAGATTAAGGACATGAAAAAAGCCCCGGGTCTTGCGACCGGGGCTTTGGCATTTCCCTTTGTTGCTGGCGCGTCGCTGCTTTCAGCCGCCGTGCCGTCACCACAACCGGCTCCGGTGAAACGCCCAAAGGCGACCGGGGCAGTCTGACGATGTCCGTTGATCGGGGCAAACCGGAAGGTGCCGGCCCACGGTCAAAGTGCCGCGATTGACCCTTATCGTCGCTTTGCTACGAGACTTCGGTGCAGTGCAGCAGATGCTGGGTGTAGTTAAGCGAGCGCGATGTCCGGCGGCTGGCTTGCCTGCTCGTCCGGCGTAAAATCGAGGACCTGGCTCGCCCGCTGACCCCTGTTACCGCCTCCGACGCAACGTCGCGACGCTGCGACGGCACCTGACGAACCAACCGCAGCGGCTCCGGCCAGCCCGTCACCTGAAGAAACCATGTCGCAGCAAATCGGCGCCCGCGGCAATGACCGCGATCAACACCAGCTTCTTGAATGTCTCAGGTGCAATTTTATCGCGCATATGTTGTCCGACGTACATGCCGAGCACGACTGGCAACATCGCAGCCGTCGAGACTAAAACGTCAAGCCAATTGAACTGGCGGCTGGCCGTCAGAAGAATTGCCAGCAAGCCCGCGGAAACGACGAGATACAGCGATGCTTCCTTTGTGAACGCCTTTCCGCTCAGTCCCTTTGCAAGCAGAAATATGAAGACAAGCGGTCCCGGCATCGCTGCGATGCCTCCCAGAATCCCGCCGAAAAATCCGAATGTGATGCCGGCTGGTAAAACCAAGCGAGACTGAAGCTGCAGCTTCGGCGCGAGCAGCGTGACGCCGCCGACACCCGTAAGCACTAGGCCTGCGATAGTCTTTGCAACGTTCGCATCGAGTGCCAACAGGACTCGAACTCCAAGGAAGAGGCCGGGAATCATGCCGAGAATCACCGGCATCAATTGCATGAGGCACCGTCCAGTCTTTCCGCCCTCCAGCGCCTGCGGCAAGTTGCTGAAGATCAAAGGCATGGTCAGTAGCATGGCCGCTGATTTGATGTCGGTGAACAGCGACAGCAGCGGCAGCGCGACGACTGGCATGCCGACCCCGATTATCCCCTTCAGGAGGCCGGCGACGATCAGGCTGCAAACCACAGCAGCAATGATACTTGCTTGCTCGAAATAAAGGGTGCGGATCAACATGACGTTTAACTCCTGGAGGATCATATTCCCCGCTCAGGCTTCGCGCCGGTATCCGGATCGAACGGAGGCAATCCCGACACATAAACGGTTTCGCCAGCCACAATCACTGGATAGATTGGACCCTTGCGGCGTCGTTCGAGATAAGTCGAAATCGGCTCGACGCGTATAGCAGTGCGCTTCATTCTGGCCTCCAAGTTACAGCGCATTCTTGCCGCGAGGTTCGCAATTGTCTCGCGCGAACAGTTCGGCCCATGCCGAACTGTTTTCGATTGATATGCTTCCGGTATCAGCGATAGGGTTAAGGATGGTCGCTGCGGCAAATCTGGTGGAAGTGGCCGCTCTCGTGGGTGACACTGCGCGAGCGACGATACTTAGCGCCCTTATGGGCGGCCAGTCGCTGACGGCCACTGAGCTTGCTTACTGCGCCAATGTCTCTCGCTCGACGGCGAGCGGCCACCTGAACAAGCTGGTTGCCGCGCGGCTTTTGACTGTCACTCGCAAGCGCCGCTTCAGCTATTATCGGATCGCGTCCCCGTTGGTCGCAACAATGCTGGAGAGCATCAAGGTCGTCGCCGCCATAGAGGTGCCACCCCGCCGTCAGCCGCGGTCAGCAAACGACGATGCACTCCGTTTTGCCCGCAGTTGCTACGATCACCTGGCTGGCCAGGTAGGAGTCGCTGTTACCGATGCACTTGTGGCCATGGGGCACATCGTACTCACCGATGAAGGCGGTGAGGTCACGTCTTCGGGCGGGCGTTTCCTTTCCGCGTTCGGCGCTGATCTGAGGCCGCGGACTCGGCGGATTTTCTGCCAGCCTTGTCTCGACTGGAGCGAGCGTCGCTATCACCTCAAGGGACTCGTCGGAGCTCGGATTCTGGCTCGTCTATTGGAGCTCGGATGGCTCAAATGTGTGTCGGGCAGCCGTGCACTCCAACTAACGTCGTCTGGAAGGGTGGGCTTGTCCGAAATCTTCCAGATCGAGATCAACAACGAGGGTGTGCCAACCGGTCGATTATGCGACCCACGACGCCTGACAGCTTAGGCTGAGCGAAGCGTGATCTCGCGCAAATGCTGCAGGTCACCGTTTTCACTTTTCGGGGATTCTGGTCGGCCGTCGTGTCTGCGATTCGCCCAAAGCGGCGCGGCATGGAAAAGCCAGAGCAAATGGACGCTGCTTCAGCCAATGCCTTTGGCCAAGGGTGCGTGTCGCTAGCCTTTACTATGCGCGACCGCCTCGCCCGCTCCCTCCTTCTCGCAAGGAACACCGGAGCAGCGCTTGGCGTGCGCACCGGCGTGTTCAAACCTTGCAGGTGCGTTTATCCGCAATGCGATGAGATGACGACTTGTCTCAGAGAGAAGAGCGCGAGATCACCGATGCACGCAAAACGGCGACCGAGGCGGGAATGAAGCAACTACCCCGCGTGAGCGACGGCACTGGAGCTCGCAAACGCCACCTCAAGACAAGGATCGGCGAGATGACCGTTCACAGAATGAAGTTTGTGGTGGTGAATAACATGGCTCCGCGCAATCCCTCTGTCTGCGCGGCGTGTTCGCGACGGCTGGAACGGGGCTACTTACACGATCTTTCCACCTCAAAGCGCTATTGCGGGATCGAGTGCTACCCCCGATGGATGGCAGTGAGTGGACTCGTCGGATCGGTCGCCACAACGAATCCATTCGAACTGGCCATCGCTTGGCCGAAGCTGACGGTTGACGTCGCGTCAGCGCTGTTCGACAGCGCGTTGGGCGACCATAGCGGCTGACGCTCGAGATGCATTCCAGTTGACTCTGTCCTGATCTGAAAGGCCGGCGCACCACGGAGCGACGCCGACAGCGCTCGTTCCGGCTTTGGCAGGACTAGGTGACAGGTATGTACCAAGTAAAGAACAATCGGAGGCTCGCGAGGCAATTGGTAGCTCACGTTTGCGCCCGCCCCGCCATTATCGTCGACCTTTGCGACGCGGCAGCGTTTATTGACATGCACGGCGACCGCACCCGGGTATGGGTCACCGCGGAGACCGCCGTCAAGTACGCCGATCCCAACCCCCTCCCAATCGACCGAGCCACCAAGACTCTCGAAAACACACTGCGCAGGGAAGGCATGCTTGATTAGCAGCCAGTATCCCTGCGACGCTCTTCAGTGCTGCATTTGCAGATTCATCAGCTCTGCCGCAGGCATCATGTTGTCGTTCAGATCTGCCATGATCAAAAGCGATCCGACGACGACCAGAGCAACGATCAGCACACCGAATGCCAATGCCATCACGTTGTTGGTGTTGTCTGGACCCGTGGTGACATGCAGGAAAAACACCAAGTGGACGCCCATTTGCGCTATCGCGAGGACCGTCAGGCCGAGAGAAATACCGCCTGCCCAGAGCAATGATGTATTGGCGACCCAGAACGACATGGCCGTGAGGACCACCGCAAGAGCCAATCCGATCGTGTAGACCAGCACGCCGGACGAGGTCCCCTGTTCCACGTCGGGAAGTGCTGACGCGTCTCCGGGCGCGCGATCGTACTGTGTGTCGGTCATGAAATCACTCCCATGAGATAGACCACCGTAAACAGCCATACCCAGACAATGTCGAGGGCATGCCAGAACAGCGAAAAGCAGAGCAGACGCCGTTCCACGGTCGCGCTAAGGCGTTTGATGGCGACCTGAGCCATCATCACTGTCAGCCAGACCAGGCCCGCGGTGACGTGCAGCCCGTGGCAGCCGACCAGGGTAAAAAAGGCAGAGAGGAACGCGCTGCGTTGCGGACCGGCTCCGACGGCGATCATGCCGGCGAACTCCCGCACCTCCAGCACCAGGAACGCGGCTCCCAGCACGAAGGTGATGAGGGCAGCCAGATAAGTGACCGCATAGCGCCGCGAGCCAATCGCCAGGGACATCAGTCCACACGTGTAGCTCGAAGCGAGAAGGCAGCCGGTTTCGATCGCAACGCTGCGTTGGTTGAACAGCTGCACGCCAGCTGGACCACCAGCGGTCGCGCGAGCGAGCACTGCGTAAGCGGCAAAGATTGCCGCGAACATCACGATGTCGCTCAAGAGGAATATCCAGAAGCCGTAGCCAACCACGATCCGCTTGGCAGCGGGACCAGCCTCGCTTGCACTCGGCCGCGCCTCGTGACGAACCTCATCATCAACTGCAACAGCGATGTTCATACTGCAGTCTCCGCCGGGTTCGCCTGCTCGAAACGCGCAATCTGCTCGGCTGGGACTTCGATTTCCTCTTCGTTACGAAAAGCGAAGGCAAGCATAACCAGAAAACCGCCGATTGCCCCAACACCGGCCATCCACCAGATGTGCCAGATCAGGGCGAAGCCAGTAACGACTGCAAAAAATGCAGTGATGAAGCCGGTCGCGCTGTTCTTCGGCAGCTCGATCGGCTCGAATTGGCGCTCTTGCGGTGGCTTGGCTTGTTGCGTGCGTTCGCGCTGCTTCTTTTTCCAGAAGGCGTCGATATCCGTGACTTGCGGCAGCACGGCGAAATTCCAGGCCGGAGGCGGCGAAGCAGTCGCCCATTCCAGCGTGCGACCATTCCATGGATCCGCGGTCACCTTCAGTTTTTCGCGGTCACGGATCGACACCACGAGTTGGACGACCTGGCTGACGATCCCCGCGAGGATGACGACGACGCCGATCGCCGCAACCACCAACCACGGTTGCCAGCTGGCAACGTCGTAATGCTGCATGCGGCGGGTCATGCCCATGAGGCCCAATGCGTAAAGCGGCATGAAAGCGAGATAGAAGCCGATCAGCCAGCACCAGAACGAGGCTCTGCCCCAGCCTTCGTCGAGCTTGAAGCCGAATGCCTTGGGGAACCAATAATTGTAGCCCGCCATCAAGCCGAACACGGTGCCGCCGATGATGACATTATGGAAATGCGCTATCAGGAACAGGCTGTTGTGCAGCTGGAAGTCGGCGGGGGGCACGGCCATCAGCACACCGGTCATGCCGCCGATTACGAACGTCACCATGAAGCCGATCGACCACAGGATCGGAACCGTAAACCGGATGCGGCCGCCATACATCGTGAATAACCAGTTGAAGACCTTGACGCCCGTCGGCACGGCGATGATCATCGTCATGACCCCGAAGAAGCCGTTGACATTCGCGCCGGCTCCCATGGTGAAAAAGTGGTGCAGCCAGACAATGAATGACAGCACGCAAATCACCATTGTCGCGGCAACCATGGAGCGATAGCCAAACAGCGGCTTGCCGGAGAACGTCGAGACAACCTCGGAAAAGATACCGAACGCCGGCAAGACCAGGATATAGACCTCGGGATGCCCCCAAACCCAGAACAGGTTGACGTACATCATCGCGTTGCCCTGGCCATCGATCGAGAAGAAATGAAAGCCGAGGTAACGATCGAGCAGCAGCATCGCCAAGGTCGCAGTCAGAACCGGGAAGGCCGCGACAATGAGAAGGTTCGCGGCGAGCGACGTCCAGCAAAAGACGGGCATGCGCATATAGCTCATCCCCGGTGCGCGCGTTTTCAGGATCGTCGCGACGAAGTTTATGCCCGTCATCAACGTACCGACACCAGAGATCTGCAGCGCCCAGAGATAGTAGTCGACGCCGACCCCGGGCGAGAACTGGAGCTCGCTCAGCGGCGGATAAGCGACCCAGCCGGTTTTCGCGAACTCGCCGACCGCCAGCGAGATGTTCGTCAGGAGGATACCCGACGCGGTCAGCCCGAGAGCCACCGAGTTCAACGTCGGAAACGCCATGTCGCGGACGCCGAGCTGCAGCGGCACCACGAAATTCATCATCCCGATCACGAACGGCATCGCCATGAAGAAGATCATGATCGTGCCATGCGCCGAGAAAATCTGGTCGAAGTGCTCGGGCGGCAAGTATCCCTGCGCACCGCCCGCGGCGACCGCCTGCTGTGCCCGCATCATGATGGCGTCGGAAAAACCGCGCAGCAGCATGATCAACGCCAGGATGATGTACATGATGCCGATCCGTTTATGGTCGACCGAGGTGAGCCACTCTCGCCACAGGTAAGGCACGTAACCCTTGAGCGTGACCCACGAAAGGACGGATACGATGACCAGGACCATGCCGCCTGATGCACTCATGATGATGGGCTGGTCGAAGGGGACCGCGCTCCAGTTCAGCTTGCCAAGTAGAGTCATTTTTCCGCCCTCATTGACGTCGGATAGCTGCGGCACATCGCAGCGTCGGACTGCATTTCGGAGACCATGATGCTGTCGAACAGACCTGGCGCGACCGAGCGATAGGTGAATGGCGCCACCGCAGTCCTCGGCTTCGCCAGATCCGCATAAGTCTTTGCGTCAAGCTCCGGACCGGCGCTGCGCGCTGCGTCAACCCACTGCCCGAACCCTTCATTCGGCACGGCATTGGCGTCGAAATGCATGTCGGAAAAGCCGTCGCCGCTGAACTGAGCAGAAAACCCGCGGTACGTTCCTGAATGGTCGGCCTGCAGGTGAAGACGGGTGATCATTCCCGCCATGGTGTAGATCTGGCTGCCAAGCTGCGGCACAAAGAAGCTATTCATCACGCCCGAAGACGTCAGTTCCAGACTGACCGGCGTGCCGACCGGAATGGTCAGCCGATTGACGCTTGCGACGCCCTGATCGGGATAGATGAAGAGCCATTTCCAGTCGAGCGAGGCCACCTGAACTCTCAAGGGCTTCACTGAAGACGCGATCGGTCTGCGCGGACTCACATCGTGTGAGCCAACCCATGCGACGCCGCCAACCAGGAACACCGTCATGGCCGGGATCGACCAGACGAGCATCTCGAGACGGCCGGAATACGCGAAATTTGGCCGATAGCGCGCCCGCTCATTCGATGCACGAAACCAGAAAGCAACGCCAAGTATCGCCAGGATCACCGGGATCACGATGGCCAGCATGATGCCAAGCGAGTTGAACAGAATTTGTCGCTCGGCGATGGCAATCGGCCCTTTCGGATCGAGCACACCTTCAGTGCAGCCGCCGAGTGTCGCGGCGCCGATCAGGACCACAGCAGGCAATCCGTATCGCATGTTAGACCTCGCTGAAGTTGACGGTGCAGCATGCGCTGCGGACGGCGCCTGGCAGGAGTTCTGCATCTACCGATCCGACGGTGCGGCCACCAGGCGACGACCGCATCGGCGATAATGAACCACCCCCGTGGTCGACCAAAAGTGTTGCAAACAGCACGAACAAATAGGAGATGGAGAACACGAACAGCCTGTGAGCCGCGCGGCGATCGGCCCCAATGCTCCTGTTCAGCTGGAGTGCGAGCAGAAGGAAAAGTAACCCACAGATCGCGGCGATCGCGCCGTACACCGTGCCTGCAAACCCGAGCGCCCAGGGCAGCTCCGAGGCCAGAACAAGGAGGCCGCTGTAGATCAAGATCTGCCGAGTTGTTGCGGCCCGTCCAGCGACAACCGGCAACATCGGAACGCCTGCACGCGCATAGTCGTCAGTACGATTAAGCGCGAGAGCCCAGAAATGGGGCGGCGTCCAAAGGAAGATAATGAGGAACAGCGCAAGCGGCTCGTGCCCGACGTCTCCGGTTGCTGCGGCCCATCCGATCACGGGCGGCAGCGCACCGGCGGCGCCGCCGATGACGATGTTCTGTCGCGTGGCCCGCTTCAGCCACGCCGTGTACACGACAATATAAAAGAGGATGGTGCAGGCCAACAATGCGGCTGCTGTGAGGTTCGTCGCCAAAGCCAGAATCAGCACTGCGAAACCGCCAAGAACGAGTCCAAGGACAAGCGCCTCGAACCGAGAGACCTTGCCGCGGGGAATTGGCCGCATCGCGGTGCGAGTCATGACCGCATCGATATCCGCGTCGTACCACATGTTGAGGACACCGGCGGCTCCAGCTCCCGCGGCAATGGCAAGAACCGCGGCAAGAGTGGTTAGCGGACCAAGTCGAACTGGAGCGCTGCTCAATCCGACGAGCGCGGTGAACACGGCAAGCATCATCACACGTGGCTTTGTGAGGGCGGACGTAGTCGGGCAAGCTCCAATGACCAACCAGCGAGTGAGCGGAATGAGACGATGATGCGAAGCCAGCTCTTCTTTCTCCAAGCTGGCCAGCAATCGATTTGACATTCATCTCGCTGCTCCGAGTTCATTCAAAATGAAAGCTGTCGTGTTCAGTTCGAACAGCTTGTCAATTCGCGCATTCAATATGCATTCTCACCCACTGCTGCGATTGAACGCGGCTGCTCGATTAGGGCCAATTGTGCTCAAAACTGTCAGTTGACGAGTTCAGATTTAACGACGCGCGTTACGATCGCGCGATTTAGGACAATTCGAGCACGTTTCAACAAGCGCTCTACGCCAGCTTTTTCTAAAGCAGATCATCGTTCGGATATCTGCAACGCGCCGTTCTCTAATTCGATACCGACAAAGTCGGCTCGATGCGTTTACTCGAAAGCGGACCGCCCTGCCTAAAACGGAGAAGTATGGATGATTGCAGCCGCCTACTTTATTGCCCCGCCATCTGTCGCCCATGAGCGTTCCGCCTATGATGGCTCCTGGGATCGTCTTCGTGACGCAAACGGGCACACGCGATCCCACCAACAAATTCACTGTCAAAATTTCCGACGGCATTGTGACTCATCGCAATCTCGTAAAATTCAAGGGATACGTCGCGGAAAATGGAGCGGTCGCGCGGGAAGCGCGCAATGCTCAGGCTACTGGACCGCGCAAACGCAATTGACCGATTTGAAAAGCGAAACACCGTGCTGCGAGCCACTTACTTGCCGGAGGCAGCTTTGAACACGATCGCCCTGGCAGCGACGCTCCCGTTCGCCCACGGTCAGACCACGAAATGAACGATTGTTGCCGCCGAACGATATCGCGCGGATAGGCACCGGGCACGAGCGAGCTAAATCCTAGGGAAACCGGATGATACCTGGTAATGGCAGACGCATTCGACCAGACCGGACCGAGATCTGATCCAAGTACTATTGGCCGATGGAACTCGGCCTTTGCGAAGGCGGCGAAGGCTGCTCCGTCGCTACTGTACGCACTTCGTTTATGGGCGGCGGTATGCCTCGCTCTCTTCGTTGCGTTCTGGCTCGAGCTCGACAATCCCTTCTGGGCCGGTACCTCGGCAGCGATTGTGTGCCAGCCCCAGCTCGGAGCTTCGCTGCGCAAGGGCTGGTTCAGGATGATCGGCACCGTGGTCGGCGCCACAATGATCGTGGTGCTGACCGCGCGCTTTCCACAGGAGCGCCTTACCTTTCTGGTGCTTCTTGCCTTCTGGTGCGGTCTCTGCGCTTTCGCCGCTACGGTGCTCCGCAACTTCGCATCCTACTCGGCCGCGCTCGCCGGCTACACCGCCGCGATCATTGCCGCCGATAATCTCGGCGCGACCGGAGGCGCGAGTTCGGATGTCTTCCTGCTGGCGGTCACGCGCGCGAGCGAGATCTGCATCGGGATCGCGTGCGCCGGCATCGTCCTCGCCGGTACTGATCTCGGCGGCGCCCAGCGCCGGCTCGCAGAATCATTTGCAAATCTTGCGGCCGAGATCATGGATCGATTTGGCCGCATGCTCGCCCTTGCAGAGACGCAGCTGCCGGACACGAAAGCCGAGCGTCGCGAATTCGTCCGGCGCGTTATCGCACTCGATCCCGTCATTGATCAGGCGCTCGGGGAATCCGGTCACGTGCGCTACCACTCGCCAAAGCTGCAAACAGCCATCTACGGCTTGTTCGGAGCGCTGGACGGCTGGCGCGGAGTCGCCACGCATCTCAGTCGTTTGCCCGAGGCCGCAAGGCGGCAGGGGGCACACATCATCCGGCGAAGCCTCCCGTCCGAGCTTCGATCGGTGCTAGAGGCGGCCTCACCGGCGCTCTGGATCGCTGATCCTTTGGCCCTACACCGCGTTTGCGAGGAGGCGGTGCGGACATTGATTGTCCTACCCGCCGACACGCCATCGTTGCGGTTGCTCGCTGACGAAACGGCCAAGGTGCTGGCCGGCATGTTGCATGTGCTCGATGGGTTGGCGCTTCTTGTCGATGCTCCTTACCATCCTTCGCCTGGCGCGCGCGGCTTCCGGCTCAGCGAACCCGATTGGTTGCCTGCTCTCGTCAATGCGACACGCGCATTTCTCGCTGTCAGTGCGCTCGAGCTTTTCTGGGTCGCGACCGCTTGGCCAAACGGCGCCTCGGCGATCATATTCGTAGCGGTCTTGGTTCTGCTGCTTTCGCCGAAAGGCGATCTTGCCTACGGCGGATCTCTCGCATTCGCGCTGGGCATCGCCGGCGCCGTGGTTTGTGCGGCCGCCATCAAATTCGCGATGTTGCCAGCGCTGCAAACGTTCCCGGCCTTTTGCGCCGCCTTGGGTCTCTTCTTCTTGCCGGCCGGCTTTGCAATGGCCGTCAGCCGGCAACCAATAGTGACCGCCGTCCTAACCGCCATGGCGTTCAACTTCAACCCTCTCCTTGCGCCCACCAACGAGATGAACTACGACACCGCACAATATTACAATTCCGCGCTTGCCATCGTCGTAGGCTGCGGCGTGGCACCGCTAGCATTTTTGCTGTTGCCTCCGTTATCGCCGGCCCTTCGACTGCGTCGCCTTCTCGCCTTGACCTCCCGTGAGCTGCGTCACCTTGCGATCGCTCCCGTGCTTCCGACACTGGAATATTGGGAGAGCCGCCTTTACAGCTGGCTCACCGGGTTGCCAGATCAGGCAACGCCGTTGCAGCGCGCACAGCTGCTTGCAGCGCTTTCCGTCGGCACCGAGATCATCGGCCTTCGCCAAATGGCTATGCACCTTGGGACGACCGCGGAGCTCGACGCCGCACTCAATGACATCGCGCTCGGACACAGCACTAGAGCGATCGCGAAGCTGCGTCAATTCGACGACCAACTCGCCGCTACGCGCGAAATCGGCCCTGAGGCGACCGTGGCCCTTCGAGCGCGCGGCCGTATCCTAGTTATCTCCGAGGCGCTTGCCGAGCATGGCGCTTACTTCGACGCAGGAGCGCACGCGTGAGGTTTACCGATATCAACCTCTTCGGTGTCTACGTTGCGCCGATCTCAATCATGATGATCGAAGCCTGGCTCATTACCATGGTACTGAGTCGGGTCGCTGGCCGCTGGGGCTTACTGCGGTACGTCTGGCATCCCGCTTTGTTCGTGTTTGCAGTGTACATCATCGTCCTTTCGTCCTTCATCCTGACCATTACCAAGTGAGCTCGTCATGACTGTTACTGAAGTTGCAGCGAAGCGCGACAAGGCGGCGGATGATCTCGACAGAGGCGCCGCCTCACGTCCGCCGGAATCCCGCACCGCTACCAAGCGCAGTGTGAAGATACGTCCATTTTTGATCACACTGGCAGCGGTTGCACTTGCCGGGCTGCTGGGTTGGGCGATGTGGGGCGTATACATGGAAGCACCGTGGACACGCGACGCCACCGTGCGCGCCGATGTCGTCACGATGGCGCCGGAGGTCGCAGGACGCATCGTCGAGCTACATGTGGTCGACAACAAATACGTTCGCAGAGGTGATCTACTGCTGGTGATCGATCCGATCAACTACAGGATCGCGGTCAGCCAATCCGAGGCGGCGGTGCAGCAGGCGCAGGCGAACATGCAAAACATCGATGCTCAAATGAACGTCCAACAGGCACAGATCGATGCCAGCCAGGCACAACTACGGCTGGGGCGCGCCGCGCTCGTATTTGCACAGCAACAGGCCGAACGCTACCAAAAGCTGGCGAAGGACGGTTGGGGCACCGTTCAGAATGCCCAGCAGTTTACATCCCAGCTACATCAGCAGGAAGCGACGGTGCAGTCTGCCCAGGAAAACCTCAATCAGACGCTGCGGCAAGTCGAGACGCTGAAAGCGCAGCGCCTGAGTGCCGAGGCCGGTCTCGCGCAAGCCAAAGCCCAGCTAAACCAAGCGCAGGTGAACCTCGAACGCACGCGCATTCTCGCTCCGGTCGACGGTTATGTGACGAACTTGTTGGCGCAACTTGGCGACTACGTCAATGTCGGCGTAAACACCATTTCTCTTGTCGACGCCGATTCATTCTGGGTCGACGGATATTTCGAGGAGACGAACCTTGGTCCTATCCGGGTGGGAGATCCGGCTCAAATCAAGCTGATGGGCCGCGATCAGATCGTGCGCGGACACGTCGACAGCATCGCCCGCGCCATCAACGTTGCGAACGCGCAGCCCAACAGTCAAGGCGTTGCTACCGTCAATCCCATCTTCACCTGGGTACGCCTGGCCCAACGCATCCCGGTTCGCATCCATATCGATGAGGTGCCCCCCAACGTCGTCCTTTCGGCTGGCATGACCGCCACCGTTGAGATCCACAATCGAGGTCGGACGCCAGCCAGGTGAATGCGGACCTCTGTTCGACGTTCCCGCGCTCACATGAACACGCACAGACGTTCTATGCACCGCATCACCATTCAAGAATAGCTCGGCTCGCAGCTGTAATGCAGTACGGGGGTGGCAGGGCAGCTGTCTGTAGAAAACCTCGAGCAAATAGATGAGCACAGTTCTGAACAAATCGTTTCCGCAAGAAAAGCCACCTGTAACAAAGGCGGTCCCGGGCGAAAAACACGTCTTGATCGTCGGCGGCGGTTTCGCCGGCATCGCGGCAGCCCGGGCGCTCAAGCGAGCCAATGTGGAAATAACCCTGGTCGACCGGCGTAATCACCATATCTTTCAGCCGCTCCTATATCAGGTCGCCACCGCTGTTTTGTCACCCTCCGAGATAGCGGCGCCGATCCGGCAGCTCGAGGCGAAACAGAAGAACCTCAGCGTATTGCTGGCCGAGATTAAGGGCATCAACCTGGGGGCGCGCACCGTTGAGGTCATTTGCCCCGGGATTGGCGGTCGAAAACTCGAGTACGACTTCCTGGTGATCGCGACCGGAATGCGTCCAAGCTATTTCGGTCATGACGAGTTCGCGCGGTTCGCGCCAGGCCTCAAAAGCCTCGACGACGCTGAAACGATCCGAGGCAAGATCCTGAGCGCGTTTGAATTGGCGGAATCGACCGATGACGAGAAGGAACGCGCTCGCCAAATGACCTTCGTGTTGGTGGGCGCCGGACCGACCGGCGTCGAGCTTGCCGCTTCGATCGCTCAACTGGTCTCGGTGACCCTGCGCAAGAATTTCCGCAGGATCGACCCTGCCAAGAGCCGAATTTTGTTACTAGACGGCGGCACTCGCGTGCTTCCGACCTTTGCAGAGTCGCTGTCACGAAAGGCAGCCAAGCGACTAACCAAGCTCGGCGTTGAGGTTTCGACGGGCGTAAAGGTCGAGAAGGTTGACGACCAGGGCGTGATCGCGGCTGGCGTCCGCATTCCCAGCGCCACCGTGCTTTGGACAGCAGGCGTCAGCGCCTCGCCTGTCGTTAAAATGCTCGGAACGAAGACAGACCGCGCCGGTCGCGCTTTCGTTGGAGCTTTCATGGACATTCCCGAGGCGCCCAACGTGTTTGTGGCGGGCGACGCAGCCACGATGACTCAGGATGGCCACCCCGTCCCCGGAGTGGCGCAGGCAGCCATTCAACAGGGGCGATTTATCGGGCATGTCATCGCCAACCGTGTCAGGGGACGCAAGGATGGTCGACCGTTTCGGTACCGCAACAAAGGCAATATGGCGGTGGTCGGCAAGAACTTCGCCATCCTCGAGTCCGGCCATTTGCGCAGCAGCGGCTTTGTGACCTGGCTGGTGTGGGCCGCACTGCACGTGCTCGCGCTGCCGCAGCTTCAGAACCGGTTCCGCGTTCAAACGCAATGGTTCTGGTCTTATCTGTCGGGGCAACGGAGCTCACGGCTGATTTCCGAGGGACCGCGAACGTCCGCGTCATAGTAGTAGTAGTAGTAGTAGTAGTAGTAGTACTCAGTCCTGGCAGTCATCACTGCCGGATTCTGCGCTGGTTGTGGACTGGACCTGTGGACGCGTCCACCATCTCCGCGCTCGCCGCCCTCACCGGAGCAGCTGTCGGCCGGCCTGACGAGCGGAACTGCGAATTGGCTGAACCACCGAAGCGAGGTCCGCGTCCAGTGGATTCTTCACAAGAAGACCCGCCGGCAGACCCTCTACAGGGATTTCATCGAGGAAGCCGCCAAATGCTACATCGATGCGCTCCAGCACGATGAAGCCAATATTCCCGGCCTGGTCAGCCTTTACGCCAAGCTGAGCAGCATGCGGGTACCATCGTTGACGCGGTTGCCATTTTCATCGAAGAGCTTGTCGGCATGGCCGATAGGCCTCGGGCTGATTTCTGGGCGCGATGACCGCCGGCAGTGCCCGCTAGGGAAAGCTTGATTCGGAGCTCGGTTTACCCGCAGCGCAAGCGCCAGTGTTTTTTCGGCCATTGCCAGGGTTCGAGTTTTGACGTCATGTTGGTCCTCCCGAATGATTTGTTACAGCGGGCCGCGCATCTGTGCCTGTCCTGCGTTGCCCCCGTAGCCCATTGGCACCGCCTTTGCTCTGCACCGGAGTGCGCGGCGAGCGCGTCCCAAAACAGACCAGCGCAAAGGCTACCAGTGGCAAACTCGTATCTACTTGAGACACCTCGGGGAACCGCAGCGATCAAAAAGCTGCAAATCGCGGCACTGATCGGCGACCTATCACGAAAGGCGGACATCCTCACGGCCGATATCGAACATGAGGAAATCCGCTCTGGAGTTCGCGACTTGGCAGACCCGGCTTATCCGGTGCTGGCGCGGAGCCTGAGGGTGCGAAGGGAGAACATCAAGACGACCATCGCTTCTCTGGAGGCGTTGGTCCAAGGACACCCAAGGCGGCCTAAATGGCCTTCCGAAAACTGCCTGAAGCTAACATCAGGCAATCATGTGCGCTGAACTGGCGGAGGCGTCCATGTACCATCTACCACGGCAGTCTTTGGCCAGTAAGCTCGAACGTAGAGAGAAAAGTCGCCGCCTTTTGGCGACGGTAGCCAATTTGAACGTTGCGCTTCGGCCGGTAGTTCGGCTCGAACATATATTGTGAGCGAGCCGTCCGGATTTCGTGCCAGCGTTTTATTCTTTGTGCCAACCGAATAACGTTTAAGCTCGTTCGGTGCGAAGAAATGATGCTCGTTGTAGAGCGTGAGCGACCAAAACCCATTGACCGGTGGTGTCTAGTCCTTTGGGAACGTCACAGTGTATCGATTATCGCCATTGAGGCGGGTGCCGGCCGCATCGAGGTCCTGATAAAAATATTTGGTCTCATTCGGCGAGTCGTGCCGTACATCTTTCCGAGTTGGACGATGCCGTCCGTGCGCAGGTCAACCACTTGATAGACCCAGAATCGATCGCCAAAATCTGGAACCTGAATGACCACAGGCGTGATATCGAGGGCGAGTACACCCGCTCCGTAAACCACGTCCTGATTAGGGCATGCAACGAGCCGTTGGTCGGGCGAAATGTAATCGGTGAGCATGGCAAAGCGGTTGAGCGGCGCTGTTGGCACCGGGCCCGCCATAATGATCTCTTTGAAATCCTTGAACGCCTGACGACGGTTGAAGATGTTCACTAAGGGCCATGCCCAGAAATACGCGTCGCGTGCGACGTGTTTAGCATACCCTTGGGTCAGTTTGGCCCGCATGTCGGGGCCCGGAGGTAGCGCCCGTGCCCAGTCCGGCGACGGCGGCAGGGGTTGCGGGTTGAGTTGATCCGCGCGAACCATAGACGTGGCAGCATCGGACAATGCTGATGAAACGGCCACCGTAGTTGCTCCCAGAAGGGCGTCGCGGCGGGAGACGAGAGGTTGTTTGGGTCATCCGGGCCCTCATTTTTATTCGATACCACGTCCGCCATAGAGCCTACGCCAGCAGAGTGTCCGGTCAATGATTGCTCGGGGTCACTCGCGACGTTTTGCCCGGTTTCCGGTCACTTCCGGCCTTCTCTGAACATCGGACTTAATAGATCATCTCTCTCCCGGCCACCACGTTGACAGCGGGTCGTTCGCTGAAATCTTCCAGTGCCGCGGAGCCACCAAATGGCTCCTCTCTTGTATGCCTCACGCGCTCGGCGGAGCTGCTCACAGTCGACATCGAACACGAGGAAGCGCGGGCCGGAGTTCGCGACCTGTCAGACCCGGCTTATCCAGTGCTCGCGCGGAGCCTGCGGACGCGAACGGCACCCACGACAACGGAACATCGGCCCACCATGGCCGCGCTGGAGGCTCGCGCAGGCAATGCGGCCTAAGCTGTCATCGCACGCTGAGCGCAGTTGCCTCTGCCAAGATGGTTCGCCTAGACTGGTTGCGTTTCCAATCCTCGGCGTAGGAGGAAAGCGTGCGAAAGTTCCTGTCGGTTCTAACCTTAATCACTGTCTTCGCAACGCCACCGGCTCAACTTCTCGGCCAAACAGGCAGGGTGTCAGATCAGGATGTTGCCGATGCGTGGGTTTACCTGTTCACGCGTCTCTTAGTACTCAGACAGCAGCAGATCGACTTCCAGGAAGGGTTTCACTGGAATGAGCTTGTTCATCGCGAGCCCGGTGCGGTCGACTGGCCTAATCCTAACCTCGACGTCGCCTATTCCGAGGCTCGGGTAGCTGTCGACGATGCCAGCTGCACCATTGTCACTGTGCCTAAGATCAGCGGTCGATATTTCACGGTACAATTCCTGAATGGCTGGGACGAAACACTCGCTAACATCAACGAGCGCTTGTTTCCGAGTAGGCCAGACGGCGAGTTCGCGGTCTGCCTCAGGGGTCCTGACGTTGCCCTTCCCGCCGGAATGAAACGGATCGACTTGCCGGTGAAGTACTCGCGCGTGCTCCTTCGCGTGGAGTTGGGCGACGACTGGGATGAAGCCGTACGGCTGCAGCACCTCTTTGGCTTTCGCCCGACAGGTCCACCTAAGCTGCCAGAGATACCGAAGACACCTATCTTTGAGTTGGAGAGCCTACGGGGCGTGGAAGCCTTTGACTTTGCCGACGTAGCGCTCAATAGCGACCCCGATTTGAACCCCGGCTTGGAGCGGTATGCAGCGAATGCTCGCGCGATCCAGCAAGCCATCAAGGAGCCCGCTGAGCGTGAACGTGTTGCCAAGGCCGTCCGCGAACAAGCTTATGCAGAGTTCGCGAAATATGGTCCTCCAATCGGGCACGGTGTCATCCTGAACGGTTGGGCGCGTCCCGCTGTGGTCGGAAACTATAACGTCGACTTCGTCGCGCGTACTCTGATCACTTACGGTGGGATTTGGACCAACGTCATGCCCGAAGTGTTATACTATCGTGCAAGCACAGACGGTGCCGACACCAAACTCTCTGGGGACAATTCCTACACGCTCACGTTCCCCAAAGATCAGCTTCCGCAAACGTTTGCGAAGTACTTCTGGTCGGTCATCGCCGTGGACACCGCGCACTTTCGCGTACTACCCAATCCAGAGAAGCGCTATCTTCTTAATCGAGAGACCAAACCTGAGTACAACAGCGATGGTTCGCTTACCTTGGACTTCGCCGCAGAGAAGCCCGTGAGCGCCCCTAATGGGAACTGGCTGCCGACACCAAAAGGGGCAACGTACCGCCTGACCTTCCGCTTCTACGGGCCAATCGACGGGGTATCGAACGGCACTTATTTTCCGCCATCTTTGGTAAAGGTTTCGAACTGATCCGATGGAGACCTAACGACCGCCCCTACCTTTTCCGGCCACCACGTTGACGGTGGATCACTCGCTGAAATCTTGCAGTGCCTCAGGGCAACCAAGTGGCTCCTCTTGTACGCATAGCCTCGCACCTGCGAACAGTCCTTGCACCGCATGTACCGCTCAAGCTCGTGGATCGGCGTGGTCTTCGGTCTGCGAACCACATCGAGCGCAACGGTCTGGTGCGTGTCGCAGCCAAGACACCGCACTTCCAGGTACAGGTAACCAGCGTTCAACGCGTCACCCAGCGTAGGCGAAGGCTGTGCAGGCCCCTTGAAGCCGAGCATGCGCTTGTTCCATGCTTCACACGCGAGCCTATCGGCTTCCTTGCGGGCCTCCTTGGCACGCTCTGCGGCTGGACGAACGGATGCGCCGTAAATCGATTGGCGGGATTTGGTGGTCATCCGACATGATCGCGCCGAACGCGTTCGATGGGAACCGCTAGGGTTTGCGAGGTTGACCCGCAGGCCTACAGCGCGTCGTGGGTTGTGGATAGGAGCGGCACTTAGAGCACGATGTTAGGTGCGGAGACTGCACTTATCCACAATCCGGGCGCTCAAGCGGCAGGAAAGAGTAGAACGGCTGGCACCCCGAACTTCTCGGGGCAATCGCCGCTCTGGATCGAAAGGTACGGGCTGCGCCCCTTGAGCAACCGCTCGACTTCCAATTCGCCGTAGCTAAGTCGGTCCATGTAGGTGCCGAGGCGCTTCCCAGAGGCGTCCGCACGGGCCAACAACTGTTCGATGATGTCCCTATCGGGATGGCGTTGCTCCCAGTCAACCGCCAAGTCGATGTCGCCCACTTCCGGGGCGTCACTAGCATAAGAGCCGAAAACACGAACCCGCTTGACCCGGAAAACAAGCTCGTCCCGTTCGTTGATTTCGGTGACACGTGCCAGCATCTGGTTGACCAGAGCGTCCGCCTTCGCCCGAGTGATCCGCTTGACGAAACGGGCCACACACAGGCGCGAACCAAGGGTCGTTACAGCGAAATGCGGATTTGATCCGCTAGCGGTTTGGCTCTTCGGCTCAACAAAACCCGCGTCGACCATTGCTTGCAGAACGGCCTCGGCTTGGGTGTTTGGGAGACCCAGTTCCCTTTCAACATCCGCGGCGCTAATAACACCCCCTCGAAAGGGGCGTAGGAGGTCGCGAATTTTGATCAGCGGAAACCCGGCCAGGGTATCGTTCTTACTTACTTGCATGTCCCCCTGCGTCGACGGTTCACGGCGCCCCCTGAGATGCCCGCAGGAGACTCTACGGGAGTCACTGGTACGATTTCCTCGGGCGTGGGGAGCGAGCGGCGAACTTACCTCTGTCCTCTGGGTCGACCTCGTGGCCGCCTACGTGTTGAAGAAACCCGAGCTGCTTCAGTTCGTCCACAAGCGACGCGAAGGTGCGGAATGAGACAGCAGCACCCGTGAAGGATTTCGCGTGCATGCTCCGATAGACCCACGGATTAGGAGTAGGCTCGTCATCGCCACATGCTCGCAAGAGGTTCGCTAGGAAGGCTCCCACCGCGTGGCCGAGCTTCTCGGCGGTGCCCTTGCGCTTGTTCTTCCGTGTTCCCGCCGCAAGCGCATGATCTTGCACCGTGGCCGCCAAGGTCTTCACTAGAGCCTCGGCTTCCTCAGAAGTTGGGTGTGCTCGCAAGCTTGCGTAGGTTGCGGCTTGCAGTTCTCCTCGGTCGATTGGAATGGATGTCATTTTCTCTTGTTGCCGCGAGAAGAGGTTGGTGTGCCCGGTGGCTTGACGCGCGACAGATCAAGACCAGGATAGGAAACGTTGTCGATTACCACCCCGAGCACCTCGATGCGCCAGCGCTCCAGCATGTACTTCGCGCCGTATCCACGGCTAACCGACTGATTGCTGCGGCCTTGGATGGCGTCCCGCAGTTCTTCGTCAGGGGTGGCGTGTGTCAACGCGTCTTGGAAGCGGTGCCTAAAGCTGTGAAATACCTTGTTGGTGTCCTTCACACACGCTTTTTTGTGCGCATGTAGCGGCTGAACCATTTCGACCAAGCGGCGAGCGCTCGGTGCTGATCAGGGGCCACGGCGGGGAACAGCCAAGCGTGTACGCCCTCACGCGCCCGAGCTTCGACGTATTCTAGAAAGCCCAACTTCACGAGCTGTGGGTGTACAGGGATCACGCGCTCTGAAACCTTGGTCTTCGGCGTCTTGCCTGCCTTGCGGTCAGCTACGATGAATAGCAGCGGCGTATCAGTCTCGTGCTGTACGTTGGTCACCTGCAATCCGGCAATTTCTGCTTGCCGTGCGCCCGAGAACAGCGCCAGCAATGGCAGCCATACACCTGCAGCACACTTGGCACCCTGGGGCCACTCATGAGCGGTGAACAGCGGTGTATCAAATAGCGATTTCAACTCGCTAGTAGTGAAGGAAGTACGGCCCGACTGCTCCTCCTCCAGCCGCAAATCCTTGAACGGGTCGGACCATGGTACGTCATCGGGCACGAGGCCGTTACGAAACCCCAAGCCTGCGATGGCCTGCACGGCTCCTAGCTGCTTGTTCACGGTCACTGCAGAGACCTTAGGTGCGCTGGGGCGCTCGCGGCCCCATTGGCTCAGCTCTTGCAGTCCGGCCTTTAGAAGGGCCCCCTTGCGCGTCTTGGGTACTAGCCTGAGTTCGTCGCGGAAGACCCGAGCGTGTGAGCGCTTGGTGTCTGCCACCGGGATGTTTCCGTGTAGCTGGATAAACATCTCTATGGCGCGTGAGTATTCGCTGACGGTATCTTCTGGCCGCTCTCGTTCTTTCTTCCAGTCCTCCAGCGCCTCTCGTAGCGTGCTAGTCGTTCCGGGCGCGCCGCTGATGGCCCTAAGAAGAACTTTGGTGTCTCGATAGGCTCGCCGGTGTTGCGCTTGTCAATCGCTTGCAGCGCTCTCACGTAGGCTCGCTGTGCCTGCATGCCAAGCTCGCGATAAGACGCACTCTTGCGATCAAGATTGATTTGAAAATCGGTCAACAGAAGCGAAACGTCATCTTCAACAGCCGTGATGTCGCCCAGCGCGAGCGCTTCCTTCATCGTCGCCAGCTCATGCACCATGTGTTCCTTCTTGCGCGCTAGTTGCTCAGGAGCTGAGCGCAATAGGTCCAGTGCCGATCCTTGATTAAGCCCATCAGCGCCCGCATCAATGCTACCCTTCGGTGCTACCACCTGAGAGCAGGAAAAGCTAATGATTGCGCTATGTTTCTGAGATATCAGGGCTTCTGGACGCTCTGGCGCTCCCTAGGGGAATCGACCCCCTGTTTTAGCCTCGAGAGGGCCGCGTCTAACCGCTAGACGATGGGAGCAAAGCGCGAGAGCCCGTGAAAAACCCTTCAATGCTGCTCCGCGCAAGGGCTCATCCGCCGCGGGAGACGCGGCCCACCCGGCCGGGCCTCGTGGTTCGCCCGGCGATGCAAAGCATCGTCCGGAGACGGTGCTAGCGCGCCTCGTCACCATGAGGAGACACACCACCCGCGCCGCGCCCAAGAGCCATAATCGAGAGTCGTGACCAAGAGCCATGCCGCGGGAAACTGTCAGCCATCACCGCAGAGCTGTCATGGCGCGCGCCTTGCCCCTCGACTCAGCCCGGATTGTCATGTGGAATATTGCAGCAAAAATGCACATGGCGGGGTGATCCATTGGCGGAAACTTCTGTTCTGGCCGCGCCAGGCGCGCATGTGGCGGACAAGTCCAACAAGGCGGTCCTGGCCGCAGCAATCGGCAACCTGCTCGAATGGTACGATTTCGGCGTCTATGCTTATCTCGCCGGGCTGATCGCCACAAAGTTCTTCCCTAACAGCGATCCGACCGCATCGCTGCTCGCCGCCTTCGCGGCCTATGGCGTCGGCTTCCTGGCGCGGCCGCTCGGCGGCATCGTGATCGGCCGCCTCGGCGACACCAAAGGCCGCAAGACGGCGCTGGTGCTCACCATCTTCCTGATGGCGTTCGGCACGGTCGGCCTCGGCCTGTTGCCGTCCTATGAGACGATCGGCGTCTGGGCGCCGATCCTGCTGGTTGCGCTTCGCATCGTGCAGGGGCTCGCGGCCGGCGGCGAATGGGGCACCTCGACCGCCTTCATGGTCGAATGGGCGCCGCAAAACCGTCGCGGCTTGTTTGGCAGTTTCCAGCAGGTCTCGACCGCCGGCGGCTCGCTGCTCGGCTCGGCCGTTGCCGCCATCATGACCTCGTCGCTGAGCCAGGCGGCGATGCTCGACTGGGGCTGGCGCGTGCCGTTCCTGCTCGGCGTACTCTTGCTCTTCGTCGGCGCCTATCTGCGCCAGAACGTCGACGAGACGCCGACTTACGAAGCTGGCCGCCAGGCTGCCGTCGATCAGCCTGTTGTCGCCGGGCTTCCGCTCGGGGCGCTCGCCTTCGGCTTCACCATCTTCTGGACCATCGCCTATTACACGCTGCTCGCCTGGATGCCGAGCTTCACCCAGCGCTTTGCCGGGCTCACGCCCTCCCAGGCGCTGTGGTCGAACACGATCGGCCTGATCGCCATGGTGATCGCGGTTCCGGTCTGGGGCGCGCTGTCGGACAGGGTCGGCCGCAAGCCGCTTCTGATGGCGAGCGCGATCAGCATCGGACTGCTCTCTTATCCGCTGTTCTCGCTGATGACCAACGGCACCGGTCTCGCTCTGGTGCTGCCGCTCCAGATCCTGTTCGGCATTTTGCTCGCGCTCTATTCGGGCGCGGGCCCTGCGGCGATCTCGGAGATCTTTCCGACGCATCTGCGCTCCACCTGGATGTCGAGCGGCTACGCGCTCGCAGTCGCCATCTTCGGCGGGTTCGCGCCGTTCATCGCGACCTGGCTCATCCAGCTCACGGGATCGCCGGTGTCGCCGACCTACCTTTATCTGTTGCCTTCGGCGGTGATTTCGCTTGCCGTGATCTGGAGCCTGAAGGAAACCGCTGGGACAAAACTGAGCTGAGTAAGCGAACGAGCGAGGTCCATGCTCATCCGGTTCGACGGACGCACCGCGATCGTGGCGGGTGCCGCGCGCGGCATCGGCCAGACGATCGCGCGATCGCTGGCAAATGACGGCGCGCGCGTCATCGCCTGCGACCTGCTGGTCGATGATCTTGCAGCCCTTGCCGGCCGCGTCGATGGCGGCGGCGAGATCATCGCCGCCAAGGTCGACGTCACCAATGAGGCCTCCATCGCCGAGGTCGTGCGCACAGCCGGCGGCGCCGATATCCTTGTCTATGTCGCGGGCGGCGTGCGCGGCCAAAGGCCCCGGCCCCTGGAAGAGGTGAGCGCGGACGATTTCGACGCCATCGTCGATGCCAACCTCAAGGGTGCGTTCCTGTTCATCAAGGTTGTCGCGCCCGGGATGAAGACAAAAGGCACGGGGCGCATCGTAACCATTTCGAGCCGCGCCGGCCTTGCCACCAGCCTCACCGGCATTCAGAGCTATCCCGCCGCTAAGCACGGACAAATCGGACTGGTCAAACAGCTTGCCCAGGAGCTCGGGCCGTTCGGCATCACTGTGAATACCGTTGCGCCCGGCTTCATGGTGACCAGCCCTGATTACGAGCGGCAGTGGAACAACTGGCCGGCCGCCTTCCGCGACAATTTCGTCAACACCATCGCGATGCGACGCAAGGGTGCGCCGCAGGACATCGCCAATGCGGTGACGTTTCTGGCCTCCGACTACGCCTCGTGGATCACCGGGCAGACGATACCCGTCACCGGCGGCCCGCTGTAACAAATCATTCGGGAGGACCAACATGAACGAAACGTCAAAACTCGAACCCTGGCAATGGCCGGAAAAACACTGGCGCGGGCTGGTCAACCAGGTCCGCGCCGGCAAGACCTATCGGCCCAAGATCTGGAAGGGCGGCGCGCGATGCGCGTTTGCGCTGTCGTTCGATTCCGATCATGAGACCAATGAGCTGCGCGACGGCGGCAAGTCGATCGGGCGCATGGCGTGGGGACAGTATGGTAATCGTGTCGGCGTCCCGAGCATCCTGAGATTGCTTGCGAAACACTCAGTGCCGGCGACCTTCTACGTGCCGGCCGTGTGTGCGCTGCTCTATCCGGACGAGCAGCGGCGCATCATCGTCGAAGGGCATGAGATCGGTATCCATTCATGGATCCACGAGCTGAACTCGGTGCTTCCCTATGAGGCCGAGAAGGATTTGATGATGCGCGCGGCCGACGTGCTGGAGAAGACGACCAAGGTGCGGCCGGTCGGCGCGCGCACCGCGTCCTGGGATTTCTCGCCGCACACGCTGCGCATCACCAAGGAAGCCGGCCTGCTATACGATTCCTCGCTGATGGCCGATGTCGATTGCTACGAGCTGCTGCTCGACGGCGAGCCGACCGACGTGATCGAATTTCCCGTGGAATGGATCCGCGACGACGCGGTCTATTTCATGATGCATCGCTTCCAGGGCCTGCGTCCCTACACGCCGCCTTCGGATGTGTTCGATGTGTTCAGGCGCGAGTTCGAGGCGGCCTATGAGGAGGGCGGCATCTTCCAGCTCACCTGCCATCCGCACATGATCGGCTATCGCTCGCGGCTCTGGATCATCGAAGAGCTGATCCGGCTTGCCAAGGCGAAGGGCGACGTCTGGTGCGCAACCCATGCCGACGTGGTCCGCTACGCCCGCGAGCATGGCGCTGGCTAAAGGAAAGTCTCGCACATGACAAAGACGGCCCTCGTCACTGGCGGCGGGCGCGGTATCGGCCGCGCCTGTGCGCTGGCGCTTGCCGATTCCGGCTTCGACATCGCCCTCGTCGATCTCCTGGAGAAGGAGATGGCAGCGACCGCGCGCGATATCGAGGCGCGCGGCAGGCGCACGCTGACCTTCCAGGCCGATGTGAGCGATTTTGCCCGCGCGCATGCGATCGTCGAACAGATCAACGCGAAATGGGGACAGCTCGACGTGCTCCTGAACAATGCGGGCGCGCCGAACCCGAAACCGATCCTCGAGATCAGCGAGGCCGAGTTTGATCGCACGATCGCGGTGAACCTCAAGAGCTGCTTCAACTTCATTCATGCCGCCGCGCCGATCATGCTGAAGCAAGATACAGGCGGGCGGATCATCTCGATCTCTTCGATCAATGCGCTGTCGGGCGGCGTGACCAGCGCTGTCAGCAAACATGCCTATGCGGCGGCCAAGGCCGGAATTTTGGGTCTTACCCGGTCGCTGGCAAAGGAGCTCGGGCCGAAAGTGTCGGTCAATGCGATCTGCCCGGGCGTGATCGCGACCGACCTCTTGCGCGGTCTGCTCGGCGAGCGGGAGGCTCAGCTGACCGCCGGAATTGCCCTAGGCCGGGTCGGCACGCCCGAGGACATCGCCAGCATCGTGCGCTATCTGGCCGTCGAGGCGCATATGTTCATGACCGGCCAGCATTTCGTGGTCGATGGATTTCAATGGAGTTGCTGAGCAGAGCTGCGCCCCGACTGACTAGCCATGCAAGCAACTGGGCCGTCTATCCGGAATTTCACGTACGCATCTCCTCTCCATTTCGCAGAGGCCTCGGTAATCAACTCCTCGCTCATATGATATGGGGATGAACACGCGGCCAATGTCGCAGTTGGGTCAAACGCGTCGATTTGGCGATGTCAGAGTTACTTCCGCTTTTCCCCTGATGGCCGACGTTCGTCAGGGGGTCGGCAAGTCCGAAAAGTGCTAGCAGTGACGTTACAGCTTGTTTAGTAGTCAAGTCGCCAACTAAATGCGGCATTACTACGATCTTGGACCCACGACATGACCCTTCACATAGAATCCCGGCACGACCTCTCTCCGAATGAGGTCGACGCAATTGAAGATCGCCTAATCGACCACAACGGTCATGCAACCGGACGCCATGATAGCCAAGGCTTGGGCTTTGTAATCCGCGACGAGGCGGGTGCAGGTGTGCCGAGAGATACGCAATTCTTTGCTGCGTTCCGCCATTTGCGCGTCAGCTTGCCAGACCTCCAGCATGCAATCCGGAACCGGCTGGCTGTCGTCGTCGAATACCCGCCCCTTGTGTGTACCGAAATCCTAAACTCGGGCG
This sequence comes from uncultured Alphaproteobacteria bacterium, assembly GCA_963822795.1. GTDB lineage: Bacteria > Pseudomonadota > Alphaproteobacteria > Rhizobiales > Xanthobacteraceae > Bradyrhizobium. The sequence continues at coordinate 254,929 of CAWGJM010000037.1, read as the reverse complement.
TATTGGTGATGGAGTCCGCCAAGGCCCGGCTCCTTTCGCTTCTCCTCATACATTAGTCAATGGAATAGTCCGTGCTCCCCGAAACCGCTTGGCTCGTGGCAAACCGAACTCTCCGTTTGCCGTCTTGATCATTTGCCCATTGATTTGGGAATCCCGGACAGACAATTCTACCTCGAGGCCGGGGCCGGCCCGCCAGGGCGTGCACTCATAAATGCTTGATCCGATTTCGGGGGCAGACCAGACATGCACTTGGCGCACCGAGACTTCCGTTGTGGCCCGACGCGCCGATTTTGTCGAATGACCGCTTTGCACAACCAGACGTTCCCACAAGGACGCGAATGACCCTGGCTGTGGAAAGCCAATATCCATCGCCGACATAATGCGCTCGACGTCCGCCTCGTGGTCCAAACCCATCAGGAGCCCGCGAAGGCCCAGATATTTAGTGTAGCTATCCCCTCGCGCAGCTTCTTGATCGGAACGTAATCCGGAGAATTCCAGAACGCGTGGATCGCCTCCATGTTCGGAAACTCGAACATGACGATTGGCCGCTCGTCATGTTCGCCTTCCAGCACTTCGACTTTTGCGCGTCTGGCAACAAGCTTTCCGCCGAAGCTGCCGATGAACGGCACGACGGCTTGCACGTATCTCTGGTACTGCGCTTCGTCTTTGATTGTGCTTTGGACAATTGACAATGAAATAGGCAGGCATATGAACCACCTCCATTGGCAATTAATGGACCCACGTTAGCATACCCCGAGCGCGGAGTGCCAGATGCATAGTTACGAGCGGATCGATCCCATCCGGATGCGTAGTGATCGACTTCTGCAGACCGAGGGAGCCGTTGAAAAGTGTAGGTCCGCTTAGCGCCAGAACCGGACGTTCGGTCAGCGGCGCTTTTGACCCACAGCGAACTCGCGGTCGGGTTGCCTGTTCTTTAGGATGGTTCACGAGTGCAGCATCACGACGCAGTGTTTGCGATCGCTGGCAAGGCGAATTGGAAGCTGGCGCCACGTGGCACATTAGGGCTCGCCCACAATCGTCCGTTATGCGCTTCGATAATCGACCGGCAGATCGACAGCCCAAGCCCTAAACCGCCCGGTTTTGTGGTGTAGAAAGCCTCGAACACACGCTCAAGGGCCGTCGGCGCGAAGCCTGGACCTGAATCTCGCACCTCGACCGACACGCCATCCGGTTCGTTACGGCTGCTGATGAGCAATTCCCGCTCCTCTTCGCCGACGTCTCGCATAGCTTCGATGGCATTTATGATCAAGTTAAGCAGTACCTGTTGCAGCTGGATCCGATCTCCCTTGACATGCGGCGAGTCCTCCGCCAACTGCGTCCGCACCGCGACGCTATTGTTTGCGGCCTCCGTACGCGTGAGTGCAATAACCTCGAGGATGGCATCGTTGATCTCTATGGCATCTTTTCGTGCGGGCGCCTTCTTAATAAGCTCGCGAATTCGCCCGACGACCTCGCCTGCGCGATTCCCCTCCCTGACAATAAGAGAGAGCGCGTCATCCACCTCGCGAAAATTCGGTGGCTCAGCGCTCAGGAAACGCCGAGCGGCTAACGCATATGTGACTGCCGCGGCGATCGGCTGATTTACTTCATGCGCGATTGATGACGTCAGCTGGCCCATCGTCGCGACGCGGTTGGCGTGCGCGAGCTCCAATTGTGCCTTTCGGTATCGCTGCTCGCTTTCGCGAGCCTCGGCCTCCGCGCGCTTGCGCTCGGTCAGATCAAGCACGAAGGCAACACCCTGGTCTCGCTGTTCGTCGAACGCGGCCGAACCGATTAGCACAGGCACGCGGCTACCGTCCTTGCGCGAGTACTCTTTTTCATAGGGTTGAACCGCCCCCGTCGTGTCTATTCCCACTGGGGCGCGGGCGGCGCTGGCTCGCCATTCCGGCGGTGTCAAGTCGGTCAAGCGCATGTTGCCCGCGGCGAGATCCTCTCGGTCGTATCTCACCATCTTGAGGAACGCTTCATTGGCTTCGATGATTTCTCCCTTCCGACTCGAGATGAAAATCCCGATGATGTTCGCGTCGACCAAGCTCCGGATTTTCGCCTCGCGTTCCGCGACGTCACTGTACAACCGGGCATTCTCAAGCGCGATTGCCGCCTGGGAGGCGAGGAGCTTCAGCACCGCAATCCGCGCTGGCGTGAACACATGCGACGCCAAGCTGTTTTCGAGATACAGTACGCCGATCAGCTCGCCCTGTTTCAGCAACGGCAGGCAAAGAAGCGAGCGTGCCTGTTTGCGGCCTATGTATTCATCTTCTGCAAACGCGTTCTCTCCACGGGCATCATCCAGAATCACTTGGCTCTCAGTGCGGATGACTTGCTCAAGGACCAGCTCGGGCACCTCCGATGACGTCACCGGCGTTCCGAGAAGACGGACCCTGACACCGTCGCGCCCGCTCCCCGCTTCCGCCTCGATATGGTACTGGCCGCCGTGCGGGAGAATCAGGAGGCCACGGTCGGCCCCGGCATGCTCGACCGCAATAGTCATCAGCGTCTCGATTAACCTCTCGAGGACTATCTCCCCGGCCACGGCTTCCGACATCTTGATGACCGTGGCTAGATCTAACCGCTCGACAGACGTCTCGATGGTGGGCCTTGCGGCCAATGATGCCTGTTGTCGGATCCTGGGGTGGCTCTGGTCGAGCTGAGCGACCTTAGCCCAGGCGCCCCAGCGGACGTAGCAGTCGCGGGCCTCGTCCAAATAAGTATCTGCCACCTTTTCGAGACCGCGAAGGCGGTAGAATCGAGCTGCCAATTCGCTGGCGAGCGCCTGGTCCTGGAGGAAGCCGTGCTCCGCCGCCAAGCGGATCGCCCGCTCGTACAGCGGCATGGCCTCGATGTCCCGTCCTTCGAGGCGCGCCCATTCCGCCGAGATCAACGCGTGCTTATGCGCGAACGTCGCCGGGCAGCTCGCCGCCCATCGCTGAAACGATTCCAGGTGTGCGATGAAATCCTCGCGGAGCCCTGCTCGTCTCTCCGGCGAAGACGCGGGAAAGACCGCGGCGATGGCAAGAGAATGATAAAAGCAATAGTCCATCGACTGAAGATTGGGACGGGCCGACCAGAGAATTGGCTTCGCCTTGGCGGCAAACTCAAGGGCTCTCTCCGCGTTGCCCAATAAGAAGTGCCGCTGCAATTGCAGGATCCAGTGAAAGCAGGCAACGAGAGGAACGCCGCCCCGGAGTACTCGTGCTTCGAGCGCCGTCTCGTCGAGGGGGGCGCCGCTCCCCGCTCCGCCGCGAAGGCTTTGGACAAAGCCCTGGATGCTCAAGATGACCAACTGACCGAATTTGTATTTGCGGACGAAATCCAGGGCGCTTGCCGACTCGAGCCACACCTGGTCGAGAGGATCACCGCGCGCCATCAGATCGGTGAGGCGATGTTGCCGGTTCCAGCAGGCGTAGACCATCTCGCCGGTTTCCGCGACAGCTCGGATCGCGGCCTCGAGGCAGCTCAGGGCATCTTCGATTGGACGCGTCCACAGGACCGCCATTTGCATGAGGAAATGTGCGCCTGCCTTTTGCGCAGTGAACCCGTATCGTTCGGCAACCGCGACCGCCAACCGTGCAAATGCCTCCCCGTCTGCGAAGCGATGGAACGCCGGACCCAGGACTATCGCGACCGCACCATAACCGATCGCGGAATACTCGCTTGTGCCATGACGACAGCTCAGCTTGACCATCCAGCAGGAAATCATCTGGTATAGGTCAAGGTCAGCGTGATAGGCCAAATTGCCCAATCCGCTGAAGAGCTTCATGACCGCTCGCATCTCCGGGTCGTCCATCATCGGCAGGTCGACCAGGCTCTCGATTGGGCGCTCGCCGAGGGCGTGGCGCATCTCTTCGTATTCTGCCCGCATCTGTTCCGGCGTCGGCGCGTCCGGCAGATCGACACCGAACGTTCGCAGGCATTCGAGCGCCGTGCGGACCGCGGGGGCGTAGTTGCCTTGCCTCAATTGAAGCATGATGCGCAGACGACAGATCTCGGCATGATCGATCTTAGACCGTGCCTTGATAAGTAGCGCCTCCACGAGGCCAGCGGCCTGCTCCAGGTTCGAGTTGAGGATCTCGCATTCCGCCCGTTCCAGGAACAGGCTCAACGTCAAGTCATAGGATCTCTGCCACCCTTCGTCCGACAGAACGTCGATGCCTGCTGCAAGGTAGGTAGAGGCCGCGGCATAGGCGGTCGAGGCTTTCGCCTTCCGGCCTGCAACAAAATTGAGTTCGGCCGCGCGCACCTTCTCGGGCCACTCGGAAATGAGCGCCGAGCCCAAGTTCAGCTGGTTGACGAGGTCGTAGATCTTCTCCGCGACCCTCTCCTGCGCGGTCTCCGCGACAAGAAGACGTGCGATCCGCAGATGGAGTTCGGCGCGACCTTCCGTCGGAATCAGCGCATAGGCGGCCTCCTGAACCCGATCATGGAAGAACCGGTAGCTTCCCTCGCGGGGGACAGCGGCGCCGGCGCGGACCGCGTCGCGAAAACTTGCATGCATCGCTTCGTCGGATTCGCTGCGCAGCTTTGCCAAGGTCGCAAAGTCAGCGTGACTGCCGAGGCAGGCGAGCAGCTTCAACGCTTCCTGGGCCTCCGGCGCAAGACGCCGCAACCTGCAGATCATCAGGTCCACCGGATTGTCGCTGAACCTCTTGTCGACGATAGCGTCGAAATCCCATGTCCACGACCGCGAGAGCGGATCGAACTCGATCAGCCCTTCTTCCGCGAGGTTCGTGAGGAACTGTCCGGCAAAAAAGGGATTGCCGCCGCCGCTTCTCCTGTGCACCAGCTCAGCGAACGTCCGCATCTTGTCGGGCGCACGCCGCAACGTGTCGCACAGCAGTTGGTTGATGTCGTCGACCCAGAGCGGGCCGAGGACGATCTGATCGACTTTCGCGCCGGCTTGGCGCAGATCCTCCAGCTTGAGCATCAGCGGATGTGCCGGGTCGACCTCGTTGTCGCGATATGCGCCGATGAGCAACAGGTGACGCGTATCCGGATGGAGGAGGAGGTATTCCATGAGCGTCAGCGTGGCCGGATCGAGCCATTGCAGGTCATCGACGAAAATGACGAGCGGGTGTTCCGCCCTCGCAAACACGCCGACGAACCGCCGGAACACGGTCTGAAACCGTACTTGGGCGTCGACCGGCGAGAGGACTGCCACGGTCGGCTGTGGGCCGATCAGTCGAACGAGGTCGGGAATGAGGTCGGTCAGCAGGCGGCCCTGATTGCCGACAGCTTCCTTGATCGCGTCTCTCCAGCGGGCGATGTCGTTCGCCTGGCCGTTCATTAGCTGTTGAATCAGTCCCTGAAACGCTTGAGCCAATGTCGAGTGGGGGGTGTCCCTGAGGCGCAGGTCGAATTTTCCTGAGATGAAGATGCCGCGAGGCAGCACGATAACCTTGTGCAGCTCGTTGACTACCGACGACTTGCCGATGCCCGAATAGCCAGAGACCAGAACGAGCTCCGAGCGGCCATGCATCACGACGCGGTCGAAGGCGGTGAGCAGAGTGGCTATCTCGCCCTCGCGTCCGTAGAGCTTCTCCGGGATGATCAACCGCTCCGACGCGTCCTGCAGACCAGGCGGGAACGGGTCGATCCGGCCGATCGATTCCCAGGCGGTTTGGCACTTGCGGAGATCCGCCTCGACGCCTGCGGCGGTCTGGTAGCGCTCCTCGGGGGTCTTCGCGAGAAGCTTCATGACGATTATCGAGAGTGGAGCCGGCACCGCGCTTGCAAGCTCGCCCGGCGGCACGGGCTCTCGCGCGATGTGAGAGTGGATCAACTCGATCGGGTCAGCGGCGGTGAAGGGCAACGCGCCGGTCAACAGCTCGTAAAAGGTGACCCCCAGCGCGTAAAGGTCGCTTCGGGAGTCGACCGAGCGGTTCATCCGGCCGGTCTGCTCCGGCGCCATGTAGGCGAGGGTACCGGCGATCGTCTCGGGAGGTTCAGGGGCCTGGCGCTCACGCGCGAGGCGCGAGGCGATGCCGAACCCCGTGAACTTCACCGCTCCAGTCGCGCCGTTCACCAGGATATTGGCCGGCTTGATGTCCTTGTGGATGAGGCCACGCTCATGCACATGGCGGAGCGCGCCCGCGAGCGGGATCGCGATGCGCAGGAAATGCGATACGTCCAGTGGACGGCCAAGCAATCGATCGAGCGGCGTACCGCCGGGATCCTCAAGCACCAGCGTCGTACGGCCGTTTTCGTGCGCAAGCGCGACGGGTCGCGCCGCCCAGTCGGCGTCAAGTTCCGACTTGAGTGCATACTCGTGCTCAAGTCGCTCGACGCAACCGGGCGAGGTATCTCCCGCAGCAACAAGCAGGATCGGCGTCAAACCCTTGCCGGAGCCCCGGTGTAGAGCGATGTCGCCCTCCCGCAGCGACGAGAATACGTAGCCCGAGAGCTGGTTCATGAAGGCCTCCTATGGAAGTACGTGAAGGAGGCTTGCTCGGCGATCACTCGCGTTACGGCCTGTACACTCGCGCTGTCACCAATTCGAGACACGCTTACCAGAGGCTTCAGCCATTTCGTTCCTCCATGACTGCTCCGGTTGCTTCCGGCTGGAGCGTTTGCCGGGTGGGACTTGCACCTACTGGAAAGCGCCGCCTTGTTGGCTGCCCGTTCTCACCCGCCGAGACAACGCATCCGCACCAGCCTTAGACGCGTAGGTGTCTCGCCGCTTGGAGGAACGTGCGACGATTTGTCGGCTTCTGCACGCTCAATTGTAGATAGGCGTCCAAGATTGCTCCCTCCATCACCTGATCGATCAAACGCTTGGTTCGCCAATCGGCGTCGGGACCCACGCCGATCGACACTTCAACCCTTTGCCAGAGCCAGCAACGCTTTGCGATTCGAGGTAGCCGGCGACGTATTCCGCATGCCGGCGGAGGACAACGTCGACTTCGGCATGCTCCTCAAGCTTTTCGAGTGCATATGCCCGCGTCGTGTCCAGCAACCGATACTGTGCCTGCGTTTCGTCGATGCGAGTTGCCAACAATGACTTCTCAACCAGGCCGGCGATCCCGTCAAAAATTTCCGCGGTGCCTATGCCGAGTGCGCCTGCGACATGCCGCGCGCCCTCAAGTGTGAAATAACCAACGAAAGGTCCGATGCGTCGAAGAACAACCCTCTCTCCGTCAGACAGCAGATTGTAGCTCCAATCCAATGTCGCCCTCAGCGTCTGATGTCTGGCAACCGCCGATCGATGGGTCAATTTCAGCAACTCCAGCCGAGCAACGGTGTTCTTGAGGCCGAGGGCGGCCACCTGACCCGCGGCCAGCTCAATTGCCAAGGGTATGCCATCCAGCTTTCGGCACATTTCCGCGACAAACGGCGCCTCCTCGTTGGTGAGAACGAAGCCTCCCGCCCTCGCCGCCACGCGTCGTGCGAGCAACTGCACTGCTGGATATCGAAGCACGGCGTTTGCGGTTTGCTCCGAGCCATCTGGTGGAAAATCAAGGGGAGGAACCCGGCAACAATGCTCGCCCCTTACTTTCAGCAATTCGCGACTCGTGGTCAGAAGATGGATCTGCTCCGATTCTTGGTAGAGTTGCTCGGCAAGCAACGCGACCGTCTCGATCACGTGCTCACAGCTATCGAGAACGATAAGGAGCTTCTGTGAGCGAACGAGGTCGACCAGTTCCAGGCCGGGATCTTTCGATTTGAGTGCAAGTCCCAAAGATGTCGCGACGGCCGCCGCAACATCCCGTGGATCGGTGAGGCTTTCCAGGTCAACAAAATAGACTTTCCCGGCAAACTTTTCAGCAACGGCGCGGGCAACGGCCAAGGCAATGGTCGTCTTGCCAATGCCGCCGGGGCCGAGCAGTGTTACGAACCGCTCATTTCGAAGCTTGTCGCTAACCCCGCTGACGACCGTTTCGCGCCCAATCATCATGGTCGGTCGCACGTGAAGCCTGCCTTGGGGGGGAAACTTGTCGTTCTTGTTTTCCGTGCCCCCAGCGAGGAAGACAACGGTGCCGACGAACGAATAGCCACGGCCCTTGATGTTTGCGATGTACCGGTTGCCAAATTGGCCGTCACCAAGTGCCTTGCGGATTGCGGCCACGTGGACCCGGAGACTCCCCTCCTCAACGGTTACGTCCGACCAGACGTGACCCATCAGCTCCTGCTTCGCGATGACCTCACCTGGGCGGTTGGCAAGATAGGTCAAAATATCCAACGCCCGATCCCCGAGGGGAAGCGCCCGACCGTCGCGCAGGAGCACCCTCTCGCCAATCGAAAGTTCAAAAGGGCCGAACCTCAGCTTCCTGTGAACTACGGTGCCATGCATGTGTGTCAGCCAAATGTTGGATCTCCCCAGCCCGGCATGCGTACCGTCGGTCGGCAAACGCCGCAATTGTGCGCGCGGAAAGTTGACCACAACGAAGCTCGTAGTCTTTCCCTCACCTTTGGAAAGCACGAACTACACCTTGGTATAACTCAATCACCCTCAACGCGGAGTTGAGCCAGACACCCGCGCCGCTGCGACCACAATGACGGGCAGGAGCAGTGCGCGCCGGCACGACCGTCCTGCGCTGCGCGTCTGGTCGCTGAAGCGTGTTACACCAAGATCAGTCGGCAGATAATGGACAGGTCTAGTTCGCGCCCGCAGCGATGCCATGTGAATTGAGTTGCATCGCCGATGGCCAGCGGAGGCGCCTGTCGCGTGCCTAGCGGCCATTGATGCAATGTAGGCAAGCTAAGGCGTGCCTCCATTTCCCCTTGCGCGATCTAGCGCGGACTGAACACAATTCAGGAGGTCGCTCTCATCAAACGGCTTGGGTAGATAGCAGATGACCCCAGCCTGAAGTGCGCGGGCACGAATATCATCGCTCGGATAGGCAGTTATCAGTACGGTGGTAATTTCATTGCCCAATCGAGACAAATGGTTGTGCAAATCGAGGCCACTCATCTTGGGCATGTTGAAGTCGACAACCAAGCAGCCGGTTCGGCTCAGTTCGGGTGAGCGCAAGAACTCCTCCCCGGACGAAAACGCCTTGGCGATCAACCCTACCGAACGCATTAAAACTTCGATTGCATTTCCAACCGCGTTGTCGTCATCGACTATAGCAACTATTGGTCTGGTATTTGGCACTTGGCACGACCGGCAACCGCGAGCAGCGTTTGGAGAAACGGATACTCTTGCTTATCCAAGCTAAGCGCAACCGCTACGTGCTTCGATTATACAAATGACGATTATACAAATGTATAGTAACTCGACCGGAAATTTTGTGGTCCGTAGAGCAAGCAGCGTCACAGGCATCGATTTTCGATGCCACCTTAGCCCCTGTTAGCTGACAAGAGCCCCTCCAGGCTGGAGGGGCAAGGGGAGGCCGCAGGGAGTGATCGACCTCGGGGGAGGGACAACTTCACCATAATGGCACGCATTGGCGCTCACCATTGAACTAGCGGAAAGATCGAGTACCAAATGGGAATGTGCGCACTATACGAAGGTTGCGTACTGCCAGCGCTAGTCAGTTCGACCTTGGCGGGCAGTTGGCTGCCTGACGCAAAACACTGGACCGACATCAACAGGCCAGTTCACCGATGACTGCAATCCGTGGGAGCCGAATTGGGCTGATCGTCCCCCTCTATCGCCCACGCGACAATCTGGCTATGCTCGGTGGCGGAGTAGAGAAGCGATGCGCATGTCAACGAGGAACATGTGGTAGAGCAACCGCCAACAGTGATAGTCATCGACGATGATCCGGGAGTGCGGGACTCACTGGGCAAGCTGCTTCGATCGGCAGGTTTTGGAGTCAGGCTACTCGGTTCGGTGAGTGAATTTCTCGAGGCCGATCGTCCGGAAGGACCCACTTGCCTGGTGCTTGACGTGCGGCTTCCCGGCCAGAGCGGACTTGAACTGCAGCGCGAACTAGCAGGTGCCAAACGACAGCTGCCGATCATCTTCATCACTGGACATGGTGACATTCCAATGTCGGTGCAGGCGATGAAGGGGGGCGCGATCGAATTCCTGACAAAGCCGTTCCGAGAGCAGGATTTGCTTGACGCGATTCAGCTCGGTCATGCCCGTGACCGAGCGCGGCATGAGCAGGAACGAGCCATGGCAGAGCTTAAAGACCGTTTCGAAACGCTGACGCCGCGGGAGCGCGAGGTCATGGCGTTCGTGGCGACCGGGCGGTTGAACAAGCAGATCGCGGCCGACCTCGGCGTGAGCGAAATCACAGTAAAAGTTCATCGTGGCCAAGTAATGCGCAAGATGCGGGCATCGTCCTTGCCTGATCTGGCGCGCATGGCCGACCAATTGCAACTGACGCCGACAAAGCAGCATAGCCCAGGTCGCGTTGCCTAGCGCAGACGCTTAAGCCTGCATCTCCCGTAATGGTCCGATTGTGTCTAAAGAGTCAGGATGCTTGCTGGACTCGACGTCTGCTATATGGCGGATCCGAAGCGGCACTCCCACTCACGATGCGGCGGCCGGATGAGCAGGCGCAATGAAGCCGAAGATAGCGCCACGTGGCACGTTAGGGCTCGCCCACAATCGTCCGTTATGCGCTTCGATAATCGACCGGCAGATTGATAGCCCAAGCCCCAAGCCGCCCGGCTTCGTGGTGTAGAAGGCCTCGAACACGCGCTCAAAATCCGCCGGCGCGAAGCCTGGACCTGAATCCCGCACCTCGACTGACACGCCGTCCGATTCTTGAAGCGTGCTGATGAGCAATTCCCGCTCCAGTTCGCCGACGTCGCGCATCGCTTCGATGGCATTGATGATCAAATTAAGCAGTACCTGTTGTAGCTGGACCCGATCTTCCCTGGACACGCGGCAAACCCTCGGTTAATTGCGTCCGCACCGAGACGCCATTGTTTGCGGCCTCCGTACGGGTGAGAGCAATAACCTCGAGGATGGCATCGTTGATCGCTACGGCGTCTTTTCGGGCGGGCGCCTTCTTAACGAGTGCGCGGACTCGCCCGGCAACCTCGCCTGCGCGATTCCCCTCCTTGACAATAAGAGAGAGCGCGTCATCCACCTCGCGAAAATTCGGTGGCTCAGCGCTTAGGAAACGCCGGGCGGCTAACGCGTACGTGACTGCCGCTGTGATCGAGGCCGTCGAATGGCCCATCGTCGCGACGCGGTTGGCGTGCGCAAGCTCCAGCTGCGCCTCCGCCAGATTGGCTTCGCTGCGGCGTAGCCGGTCTTCGGCCTTGTTGAGCTTCATTGATATCAAGAGACAGGCCGTACCACTGGATGATGCGTCCCTGCCGATCGCGCAGAGGCTCACCACGAACATGGTACCAACGAAACTCGCCGTCCGCCCGGCGCAGACGCACGCTGCCACCGGGCGCACGGTCGAGCACGCCTTCGGCTTCGAGCTTGCCGATGTAGGTCTGGCTGCAATCGAGGTGCAGCGCTAATGCCGACGCACTGACGGTCGCGGGCGCCTTGGCGACGGGCGGGCGATCAACGGTGACGGCCTCAGTCATCGTGTTCGTTCCTGTTGCGTTCGCGGCAGGATACTCCGATTGCAGCGTCAGCGTGAAGGCGTGCAGCCGCGGTCAGGATGGTAAAATGGGAACTACCGCCCTAAAATGCTGCTCGCCGGGCGGTTTACGACGGCCAGCGGCCAGGCTGAGCTGATCCAGCAATCGTACTCACGAGGCAAAGTGCCTCCATCGTACTCATCGCGACCGCCACAGGAGCGAGCAAACCTTCTCAATCAGGCGCATGACCCGGTGGCAGAGCAATCAGAAGAAAATCGTCACAATGAGCGACCTTGCGGAACGGCCCCCACGTATCGGAGTGAAGCGAGCCCTGTTGCACTGGAGCAGGGAATCCGAAAGGATCCGCTCGCCGCTCCTGCGCTACGGCTTGTCCGTCATTTGCTGCGCCATCGCAACCGGGCTCGCGCTCATACTTTATCGCGACGGAATCCGCGGCATGGAATTGGGGCTTCTTTGCCTGCCTGTCGCCATTGCGACCTGGTACGGAGGAATTGGACCTTCCGTCCTGGCGGTTTTGCTATGCACGGCGTCCTTCAACTACTTTTTCGTCGAGCCTTTTTTCACCTTCTACGTAGCCGCTGCGGATGCGCCCTACTTTTTGACTTTCGTGGGATGGGCAGCCCTCATTGCCATATTCAGCGCGGTTCGACGCCGAGTGGAGGACAGTCTCCGTCAGACCCGCGATCGTCTTCAGATCGAAGTAGAGCAGCGCGCTCAGCGCGAGGAGGATATCCGGCGGCTCAACCGGGAGCTTCAGAAGCGGGCTGCGGAACTCGAGGCAAGCAACAAGGAACTGGAATCGTTTGCCTACTCGGTGTCCCACGACCTGCGCGCGCCGCTTCGCCATGTCGCCGCGTACACGGAGCTGTTGCAAAAACAGGCCCCCTCTTCACTCGACGACAAGAGTTGCCGGTACATACAAACAATTCTCGATTCAGCCAAGAGAATGGGTAACCTGATCGACGATCTGCTGGCGTTCTCCCGGCTTGGGCGAGCTGAGGCGAAAATGAGGGCGGTGGACCTGCAGCAGGTGGTCAAGGAGGTCATCGCGGAAGTCAGCCGCGACACCCGGGATCGGGACATTTCGTGGAAGATCGGCGCGCTTCCAGCCTGTCATGGCGATTCTTCCATGCTGAAGCTGGTTGTTGTCAATCTGGTTTCCAATGCTGTCAAATTCACGCGCATGCGAACCCGGGCGGAAATCGAGATCGGCTGTGTTGACAAGAACAACGACGAACTAGAGGTATCCGTCAGAGACAACGGCGCCGGCTTCGACATGCAGTACGCCAACAAGTTGTTTGGCGTCTTTCAGCGTCTGCATCTTGCCGAACAATTTGAAGGCACCGGAATTGGTCTTGCCACCGTTCAGCGCATCATCCATCGCCACGGCGGCCAGGTCCGGGCCGAAGGAGCGGTGGATCAGGGCGCCACCTTCTATTTCTCACTGCCTAAGGCACACGATCTGGCGGAAAGGACGGCGAGCACGCCATGAGCACACTGGGACGCATTTTGATCGTCGAGGACGATCCGAACGACGTGGAGCTTACGCTGACAGCGTTGGGCGAATACAACCTTGCCAATGAGGTGGTAATTACCCGCGACGGACAACAAGCGCTTGACTACCTCTTTTGTCGGGGAGAATTTCACGCTCGCCCAAACGACAACCCCGCGGTCATGCTGCTCGATTTAAAACTTCCGAGGGTCGATGGATTGGAGGTGCTGCAGCAAGTCAAGGCAGACGCGCGTCTGAGGATCATTCCGGTGGTGGTGCTGACATCATCCCACGAGGAAAAAGACAAGATGAGAAGCTACGATTTCGGGGTGAACGCCTACGTCGTAAAGCCCGTCAACTTCCATGAATTCGTCAACGCGGTCAAGGAACTCGGCGTGTTCTGGGCGGTCATCAACGAGCCGCCGCCGGGCAGCGTGAAGAAGTCAACATGAAGACACAAACGTGAAGACACCCTTGCGAATTTTGTTGCTCGAGGATGACACCCGCGACGCGGGGCTCGTCCAGGACGTTCTTGAAGCTGACAACTTCGTCTGCGATGTGATCCGCACCCAGACTCGCGCCGAGTTCCTGGCGGCTCTCGACGACGATGCAATCGACCTGATCCTCGCCGACTACACGCTGCCTTCGTTCGATGGACTTTCCGCGTTGATGCTTGCCTCAAGCGCCCGGTCCGATCTGCCTTTCATCTTCGTTTCGGGCACGCTCGGCGAGGAAGTGGCGGTTGAAGCGCTCAAGATCGGTGCGACCGACTATATTCTGAAGACCGGAATGTCGAGGCTCGTGCCCTCGGTGCAGCGCGCGCTGCGCGAAGCGCGCGTGCGAGCTGAACGCAAGATGGTCGCGGAGGCCGCCCGCGGGCGGCATGAAGCAGTCAAGGTCAAGACTCCTCTCCGGATCCTGTTGCTGGAGGACGACCTGCAGGACGCGAAGCTCATCCAGGACCTCCTTGAAATAGATCATTTCGTCTGTGAAATAACTTGCGTTCAAACGCGAGTCGAGTTCCTGGCCGCCCTCAAGAGCGGCGGGATCGACCTGATTCTCGCGGACTACCAGCTTCCTTCGTTCGACGGACTTTCCGCCTTAGAGCTTGCGCGGAGCGAACGCCACGATCTGCCTTTCATCTTTGTTTCGGGCATGATCGGCGAAGAAATGGCTGTCGATGCGCTCCGGATCGGCGCGACCGACTATATTCTAAAGCCGAGGCTGGCGAGGCTGGTGCCTGCCGTGCAGCGCGCACTGCGCGAAGCCCGCGAGCGAGCCGAACGCAGAGTCGCTGCGGAGGCCGCCCGCCGGAGTGAAAAAGAGCTGTTGGACGTAATCGAGGCGATCCCGACCATGGCATTTACCACCCTGGCCGACGGAGGCAGCGTTTGGGTAAATCGGCGATGGGTCGAATATACGGGATTGTCAGTTGATTCTACTTCGGGCAGCGGTTGGCAATCCGCGGTTCACCCCGACGACCTCGATGGACACGTCAACAAGTGGCAAGTGTCAATGGCCAGCGGTGAGCCGTTCGAAAACGAGGCACGACATCGTAGCGCTAACGGCGAATATCGCTGGTTCCTGGTCAGAGCTGTGCCGTTGCGCGACGAGAGCGGTCGGATCCGCAAATGGTATGGAACCTTGACGGACATTGAAGACCGCAAGCGGGCGGAGGAAGAGCGCGAGAGATTGCGACAACTCGAGGCGGACCTGGCCTATATGAGCCGGGTAATGACCGTGGGAGAGTTGGCGGCGTCGCTGGGTCACGAAATCAAGCAGCCGATCACCGCCGCAGTCGTCCAAGCCGCTGCCTGCAGACGATGGCTGTCTCTTGAGACACCCCACGTGGCAGAAGCATGCGTCGCAGCCTCCGCAATAGTCGAGGCTGTGACGCACGCCGCGAAGATCATCGACCGAGTTCGCTTGCTCTACCGGCGAGGTCCGCCACTACTGGAACCGGTTCAACTAAACGAAATCGTTCGGGAGATGACAGTTCTTTTGAGCGGGATGGCGAACCGGGGCTCCATTTCACTCCTTACCGCGCTAGACCCGGGGCTTCCGGCGACGACAGCAGACCGGGTACTGGTGCAGCAAGTTCTGATGAATCTGATGATCAACGGCATCGAGGCAATGGGAGACGCGGGTGGTGAACTGACTGTCACCTCGAAAAGGAGCGACGACGGTCAGTTGTTGATTTCGGTAACTGATTCCGGCCCCGGGCTGCATGACGATAGCGAGCGCATTTTCGAGGCCTTCTTCACCACGAAGCCGCAAGGCACCGGCATGGGACTGTCGATCAGCCGGCGGATCGTCGAATCGCATGGCGGCCGCTTGTGGGCGAGCCGCAACACAGGAGGGGGCGCGACTTTTCAGTTCGTGCTGCCGCCGGCGTAACGGTGTTCGATGCAGTGGGTGGGGCAACCTTCGAGAGACTTGTCGAGGCGACGGCGATCGGGGGCTTGCTGGTCGCGTTCGGTCGACTCAGTCCCGACGCTACCCCGCTGCCGCTGGCGCAGGTCTTGTGGAAGGATCTGACGGTCCGAGGATTCGTTCTCCCGACCACGATTGCACGCGACGATAAGCTTGCATCGCTCAAACAGTTCATTGGCGAAGGGCTTACGTCTGGCGCGTTGCGACCGATCATCGCCAGAACATTTCCCTTTGATGAGATCGTGGCCGCCCACCGCTACGTCGAAACCGGCGCGCAGTTCGGAAAAGTGGTCGTGACCGTCTGACGTTAAGCATGTCCGGCCATCAATGAAGGCTCGCGGAC
Source organism: uncultured Alphaproteobacteria bacterium (assembly GCA_963822795.1). Classification (GTDB taxonomy): domain Bacteria; phylum Pseudomonadota; class Alphaproteobacteria; order Rhizobiales; family Xanthobacteraceae; genus Bradyrhizobium. The sequence goes on along the minus strand of CAWGJM010000037.1, from coordinate 239,183 downwards.
CTAGCCTGAGGAATGAAGATGAGCGCCTACGTGATCGTCGAAGCCAGCGTCCGCGACGAGGCGGCGCGCGAGCGGTGCAGCTCTCAAGTCGGACCGGTCTTGCGCAAATTCGATGGCGAAGTTCTTGCCGTGGGACCCTGGCTATCGCTTTTTGGCGAACCCACATTCGAGAACGGCATGGTCGTTCGATCTCCGGATAAGGCGACGGTTTTCGCCTGGTATCACTCTCCCGACTATCAAAGCTCTCCTCGAGCTTCGCGACGCGGCCCTCGACTGCCGCTTTGGAGTCGTTGGCTCATGACTGGCGCCGAGCGGGGTCAGCGAGATGATAGATTGCGACCAGACGGCAATTCCTGCTGGATTACATTGAGAAAGTCATGATCCTCAAAGACAAAGTGTCCCTCCACGGAGCAGTGTCGATCAAGGCCGGGCGCCGCGAAGACGCCGAAGCGAACGCCCTTCCCTTTTGCATCGAGAGCGAGATCACGTCCGAAGAGCGACGCAGTGAGGTAAGCGAAAAGATTTAAAAAACTCGAATTGGGCGTGACCGCAATTTTGAGCTGAGCCGTCATCTTCGTGAAATGGGGTCAGGCACCGCTGCAATCTATCATGTAAAATTGTCTATCAGCTATCATTGCGGTAACTGACCTCATTTCTCCAACACCACCCATCCTCACCGCTATCGGGACTCTTGCATGGCACCGCAGAAGCATTTGGCGGTATCGGCCAACACCACTCAAGTCTTTTCTCCGGAACACAGAGGTATCTGTACGGCTCTTCGTTGTGAGTCAAATACCAGCGCCTTCCTTCCCAAAGGAAAACATCCTTCCCCGCCCAGTCTTTGGCACAAAGAAACGGTCTCGGATAAGGACGCGGATACTCCTCTTGGCCGAGCTCTTCAAAATGAATGCGGGACTCGTCCGTGCGTTGCGGAGAGACATACAGCCGTCCGCTCGGCGTGTTGGTCGCTGACGCTATCTGCTGCGGCAAGTGAATTTGCTGCAGCCGAGACATTAAATCTTCCCATGGCTTCTGCAAAAACCAAGGCCAGGCTATATACAGAAGGAGTGCCAGGACCAGGCTCGTCACTATGTGCCAAAACCAAGGCCAGGCTTTATACACGAGGAACGCCAGGACCAGGATCGTCGCTATAAAGCTCAACATGCCCAACCCTTTCTTTGCGTTAGCGCTAGGCTTGTGCACACAAGCGAATTCTTACCGGGAGAAATGGGGGCAGGCACCACTTCGTTCCACTTTAAGAGGCTCTATCGCCCGCGCTCACGCAGTGGTCGTTCTCGACAAGAACTAAAAGAGAACAGATCGCGAGGGCCATAACTCAGCAAGACACCTTTCATTTGAAAGTCATTTGAAGGCCGGAACGATTCCGGCAACACTATTTTGAATCCTAGGCTTCTGTTGCGTCAGGAGTTTTTCATGGCACCCCGCGCCAATTGGAAGGGGTTCTTGCGCCTTTCCCTCATTACCTGTCGCTCTGTATCCGGCTACTTCCGATTCCGAGAAAATCAGCTTCAACCAGATCAAAAGACGGGGCATTGCATCCGCTATTTGCGCGTCGACGCTGAAACCGGCGAAGAAGTGCCATCTGAGAGTGTAATCAAGGGCTACCTGTTGATCGCGATACATACGTCGAGATCACCAAGGAAGAGCTTGAGAACATCGCGCTAGAATCTACCCGTACGATCGACATCGACGAGTTCGTTGCGAAAGATCAAATCGATCCGCGCTACATCATCCGCCCCTATCGCCTAGTCCCGGACGGCATAGTCGGTCACGACGCCTTCGCTGTCATCCGCGAGACCATCCGTAATATGGACATGATCGCGATCGGCCGCGTGGTCCTCACGAGCCGCGATAACATCATCGGACTGGAGCCCCTCGATAAGGGGCTCATGGGAATGCTCCTGCGCTACCCGTACGAGGTGCGAAACGAACACGAGTACTTCGATGACATCCAAGATGTGAAAGTCACGAAGGAAATGTTCGATCTCGCCCGGCACATCGTCAACCAGAAGACAGTCGACTTTGAGCCGAAGAAGTTTGAGGACCATTACGAAGAGGCAGTGAGCGAGTACGGACGGAAACGGACATGCAGTACCAGCAGTCAATCGCGCTGATCGTACAGCGATCACCAAGCGACAAACTCGATTTTTAGTTTCGATCGTGCCTCTCCCATGTGCATAAAATCGACCCCGTAAGGTCAAAAAACTGAAACGGCAGAGAACACGGTCACTTATCCACGGGCCGGATAGCGGTTCTGCAGACCGTCCGGCACATTCTTGGGGCGATCAATGGCGCCGCCATTCAGGGACAACAGTCGGGGCAAGGGGACCGTTATGGACTGGGCGCGCGTCCTTGCCTACGTTACCGGGACGGTGGATCGAGAACTGCTGGCGCGGAACGAATATCTGGCCGCGGAAAACCGCATCCTGAAGAGCCAGTTGAATGGGCGATTGAAGGTCTCTGGAGAGCCGCCGGGTCGACATCGCCGGCATCACCATTCACCCGGACGAGCCGTTGCGAGCGCCAGGCGAATTCATTTCATATATGTACGTGCATGCTCGGGCGGTCGATACGTGGGAGGCAGCCAATCGAACCGCGGGGATGCGCCAACAGCGGTCGTCCGCGGACCAGGAGACGCCGCCTCCTCCGATGCGGAAGCTTAGGCAAATGACGCCCCGAGTTGACGTCCATACGCCGCGATCTCATTGCCTGCCGCCCGCCGCGTCGCATCGTACGCCGCAAGCGCAGTAGCGAGGTCGTCTGCCTGAGCAAGCGCATAGCTCAGCGCGAGCGCGTCGCCCGCTGCCTTGGAAACCCCCATCGCCGTGTGGGGGCGAACAACGAAGGCGGCATCGCCAAGCAATGCAATGCGTTTAGTCACCATCATCGGCGCGGCATAGTCGAATATGGCCTGGATGAAAGGCGATCTTTCAGCAGAGACGGCAGCAGCAAATTGCGGTGGAAGGGTTTCCTCGGCAATCCTGACGAGATCATCACGCGCCGCATGCGGCATGGCACCTGCGGAGAGCGAGTACTGGTGGATATGTCCGGAGGCGTCAGTTAACGCGCGCGCGAGCGAGCCATCCGCATTCGACAGGCTCCGATACCAAACCCAATTGTATCGGCGACGGCCTGCCTCAAGAGAGCCATCGGGACCGGCAACCAGATACCCAAGTATGTGGGACCGACGCATATTGAAGAATGCAAAGCGCTCGCGCAGCGTTTCTGCCGCTGAATTCGGCAAGTCCACCTCCGGGTAAAGACCGCGCCACGCCGCGTATCCCGCGTATACCGGCGCAGCATCATCACCCACCACTGCCTTGCGCACAATCGACCCGACACCGTCGACGCCAATCACGAGGTCTGCCTCTACGGTGATGCCGTCCGAAAACGTCAAATAGGCCGCGCCGCCATGCTCGCTGGCAGACACGACCTCCCGCCCCTGCAGATAGGTTCGATCCGGGAGTTGTTCACGGAAGCTTCGGAACAGGATGTCCCATGAGATTTGCATCTGGGGCGTTTCATGACGCTCAATGATCTGACCGCCCTGGTCGAGAAAAATTCGCTCGCGCGCGACAACCCCAATTCGCGCGACATGCTCACAACCGACGGCTCTCAGGATCGCAAATATCTCACGCTGGCTGACGAGACCCGCGCCACGGCCTTCCAAACCGTGCTTTGACCGCTCGAAGACCGTCACCTCGTGGCCTGCGGCGTGAAGCAGGGCTGCCGCGAAGAGGCCGCCGAGCGAGCCACCAGCGATTGCGATTTTGAGGGAGTGCATTGGAGCGAACTGCCTATTCAGTGAAGCCGAGTTTCGTTGGTAGAAATCGGGATGTTTACCTACCTGCGCAGACTTTACGAGCGGAGCTGCTGTCTAATTCTCGGCATTTCAAGATCCATCAAGCCGGGCAGCAAAAATCCGGCTGCAGCTATGAGAACCTAAACGTCACGCGATCGTCTCATGGGGAAAGCCGAATTCTATCGGGACGATGGAATGACCGCTTGTAGCTTTGCAGCGCCGTTTGGACTTTCGGCTCAATTACCGGCGAGCAGTCTAACAAGCCAAGCCTTTGCCCAGATTGCGCCGACCTCCTGCTCAAGCACGATCACACCGATCGCTCGTCGGCGACTTACGCGTTGCTTCCTTCCGTCGGTTCCGGTTCGCTTCCAAAACGTTCGACAAGAAAATCGATAAAGAGGCGAACTTTCACGGCAAGGTGGCGCGTCGGCGGATAGATCGCATAGAGGGTCAAGAGCGGAGCCCTGTATTCATGGAGAAAGCTTCGCAACAAGCCTTTCCGAAGCGCCTCTTCCGCAATGAACGTCGGCAGCAAAGCAACGCCACGCCCATTTATTGCGGCGTCGCGCAGCACCTCGGCGTTGTTGGCGCACAGGAGCCACGATGGCTGGATCCAGTGATCTCCGTCGGCACCGGTGAGCCTCCATTGATTGCCGGTCAGGAGGAAGCCGTAGGTAAGCAAAGCGTGGCTGCGCAGGTCGCCGGGATGTTGCGGCACGCCATGTTGATCGAGATACGACGGCGACGCGCAAATCGCGCGGTCGATCGCCACAATCTTGCGCGCAATCAGGCTGGAGGATTCGAGATCGGCGATACGCAAGGTGACATCGTAGCCGCCTTGCACCGGATCGACCTGCTCGTCGCTGAGAACGAGCTGGATCCGTAGTTCGGGATAGAGCGCCATGAAATCGGCGAGCGCCGGCCCAAGCTGCAGTGTCCCGAACGACATCGGCGCGTTGACGCGCAATAGCCCGCGCGGCGTCGCCTGCAACTGCGCGACGGCGTGATCCGCGGCGTCGAGCTCCGCGAGAATTCCGAGCGCGCGTTCGAAATAGGCTTGGCCATTTTCGTTCGGACTGGCGTGCCGCGTGGTGCGATTCAGAAGCTGGACGCCGAGTTCTTGCTCGAGATCGCTGACGTATTTCGAGATCGCCGAACGCGACAAGCGGAGTTGCCGGCCGGCTTCGGAGAAGCTGCCGAGTTCAACGACTTTGACGAAAGCGCGTAGGCTGGTGAGCTTGTCCACGATTGTCGTCAAATTGTAGACAGTAATGTCACGAAAAGCCAGATTGTCATTGAAAATGGCTTACACAATTATCCGTGGACCGGGAGGCGGGACGCCTCTAGATCCAGGAGACAGAGCATGTCAGGCATCCATCACGTTACCGCCATCGCGGGTAACGCCTTGCGAAACTACGACTTTTACACCCGGTCGCTCGGGCTTCGCTTCGTAAAGAAGACCGTCAATTTCGACGATCCGGGAACCTATCACTTTTATTACGGCGACGAAGCCGGCCATCCCGGCACCATCCTCACCTTCTTCCCATGGGAAGGCGCATCGGCTGGCCGTGGCGGCGTCGGCCAGACCCAGCGGACGGCGTTCCGCGTACCGGCGCGCTCGCTCGGCTACTGGACCCATCGATTCATCGAAAAGGGCGTCGCCCACGAGGCGTTGGAAAAGCGGTTCGGCGAACCGGTGCTGCCGTTCACCGATCCGGACGGCATGAGCCTCGCGCTGGTCGGCGTCCCCGGCGCAGAGAGCGAAGCCGGTTGGAGCAATGGCGATGTACCGGCGGAGCACACTATCCGTGGTTTCCACGGCGTGACGCTGCTGCTCGAGAACGCCACGAAGACCAGCGCGATCCTGACGGATGTGTTCGGGTTCAAGGAGACCGCACGCGAGGGCTCGATTATCCGTTTGAAAGTAGACAATGAGGCCGGCGGCATAGTCGACATCTATGAGGCCAGGGGCTTCCTGCCCGGACACCAGGGCGCCGGCTCGGTGCATCACGTCGCCTTCCGCGCCGTCGATGATGCCGACCAGGCCGAAATGGCGCGCAAGTTAGTGGAGATCCATGGTCAGCATCCGACAGAGCAGAAGGATCGCAACTACTTCCGTTCGGTCTACTTCCGTGAGCCCGGCGGCATCCTATTCGAGATCGCCACCGATATTCCCGGCTTCGCCGTTGATGAGCCCGTGGAATCGCTCGGCGAACACCTAAAGCTGCCGGCGTTCCTGGAGCCGCACCGCAAGGACATCGAAGGCGTGTTGCCGTCCCTGGAAAGGGCCGCATAATGAGTAACGACCTCTCATTCATTCATCGCTACGAGCCAGGCAAGCGTCGCGGAGCACCGCCCCTGCTTTTGCTTCATGGCACCGGTGGCGACGAGAACGACCTGTTGCAACTCGGCGAAATGGTTTCGCCGGGCTCCGCGCTGCTGTCACCACGCGGCAAAGTGCTCGAACATGGCATGCCTCGTTTCTTCCGTCGGCTGGCGGAAGGCGTTTTTGACGAAGTCGATGTCCGACAGCGCGCCAACGAACTTGCGGATTTCGTCGAAACCGCGCGCGCACATTATGGCATCGGCACGCCTGTAGCGCTGGGCTATTCCAACGGCGCGAACATCGCGGCTGCAATGTTGCTCTTGAGGCCGCAGGTGCTCGCCGGCGCGATCCTGCTGCGCGCCATGGTGCCGCTCGCCCGGCCGCCAAAGGCGGACCTCGCCGGCAAGCCGGTGCTGATCTCCTCGGGCCAGCGCGATCCTATCATCACTGCGAGCAATGCAGCCGAGCTCGCCGCTCAGCTAGCGCGCGCTGGCGCAATCGTCGAACATTCCGTGCTGTCTACCGGTCACGAACTGACTCAAACGGACGTCACGCTCGCAAAGGAATGGATGAAAACTGCCGACCTTCCGGAGGCCGCCACGTTGAACGAGTGATTGCGAACCCGTCAAATTGAAGAGCCACGATCGGTTGAATAGGAATTGCGATGAACGAACGACGGACTTGTGGAGATGCTGTAGCGCAGTTTCCTTCCTGGTCCAATTGCGCTGAAACTCGAGCAGCACTTGGATCCAGTTCGTCATTGTCGCACCGCCCGCCTCCAGGCGGCGCAGCGCCAGGTCGTGACTGGTAGGCGTGACGCCGCCGCAGGCATCGGAGAACAGCCTCGTGCGTCTGCGGTTCAACGGAAGAAAACGTAGCCTCTATCATTGAAAGGCCCACACCTGCCGATAACTTCCGGTAGATCAAAGCCGTCGTCAACGCGAAGCACATGCAAGTTACTATAACCGCATCCCGACAAGTGCCGTGCATAGGCGACATAGCGACCGTCCGGACTCGGTTCGAACGCACCGACGTAATCAGTGTCACGTCCAGACCAATTGTTCGGGTCCATGAGGACGCGTTCCCCGTCGGCATCTTGAACCTTCCACATCGCTTGAGCCTTTTCGCCTTCGCGGTGTGTGTAGAATGTTCGATTGCCGCGCCAAATGGGGACCCCGAACCGCGGGTACGCGCTCAACTGTCGAAGTTGGTCCTCAATCTCGCGGCGCCCTGGGAGCGACTATATGAACTCCCGTGTTCGTTTTGTTTGCTCGTTTACCCAGGTCTGGACGAAAGCCGCAGAGCGATCTTCCAACGGTCGAAACGGATCGGGCATTTTGATTCCATGGATGTCTTCGACAAGATTGCATTGGGGCGGTTGACGGGGTGCGAGTGTCATCGGAAAATCCATAAACCATTCAGCCGTATCTTGCAGCCAAACACTGCATTGTCGCAACTGAATCTTGGGCTGTCTTCTAATCGGGAGATGGTCTGTTGACCAAAGAAACGCCCGAAATACGCAGTCGTTGCGCATCGATAGTCGCCATTGGCCAGTCCCGCACTCCGTTCCGGGCTTTTTTGCGCAGGCGTTCAAGGAATCGAACCTCCATCGCCATACGGCTACCTCAGCGACCTTTGTGTTCACGATCCCTTTTTGGGATCTGCCGGGATATAGGGAATCAATCCGTCTTCAAAGGCAATCTCCTGGACCTCGCGGGGCATATCCCGCAAATCTACCAACAGCCCATTTACCTCCGCCATCCACACCAGCGGATTCTTCTCGACCAAGCTCCGGAGCATCCACTGCGGATCGAACGGCTGCGTCGCAAGCGCCTTTTCGATGGCCCGCGCCTTGGCGTGGACGGTGCTCTCACCGACTTTGAAAGCCGCACACAATTCCGCGGTCGTCATGTGCGGAGAGAAGGACGGGTCGCCAAGAAAATTAATTCTGCCAAGCACGTACAGGATACCGCACGCCCACGTTCGCGGTAGGCCAGAAGCCAGTGGGCTCGGGCGCTTCCTACACAACGCGGCAGTCATTGCGCGCGCCAAGGCCCGATATTCGCGGTTCAGGCGCTGGGCGCACACCTCGTCGGTCAAGCCGATAATCCTCTCGTAGACAGGCAGCATCAACTTTGGAACCGTGTTTGAGCAAACGGTCATCGAAACAGCCCTGATGTGAAGAACGACGATCCTTAGTCGCCAACCATGATGCAATCTGTACGATATGCATGGCGTTTACGCAAAGAGCATTCTGGCCCATCATAGCAAGATGCCAAGCGCGAGCCCGTGATCCGCTGTTTGGTCGCGGCAACTGGGTTGGTATGATCCAAACTGAGGCGAATCATGAGGCGAAGCCGAAGGGCTGATTTGGTTAAAAAACAATTCCCCTACACGGGGGAAGTATGGTCGCATTAAGCCTTTCGGGAGGCTCGGAACATGCGCAAATGGGGATAGGCGCGTCAAAAGCTGTTCGAGGCGCTCAATGTGATGGTCGGCTCCGAGCGCCTCAGGTTGAGGCTAACCTACGCAGCCAATTACTTGATCCCGCTAAAGCCGACTTGCCGGCAGCGATTTAAAGACTTGCGCGCCTTGCTCACTCAAACGCCGCTATCTTCCAAAATCCGATACGAAGATCGAAAGATTACGCCAGCACAGGCAAAACGTGCCGCGAAGCAAATCCTATTACTTTATGTTCACGTTTCCGGCGGCCTGTAGCTCATGCCAAGCCCCTCACCGGCCGACCTCCGGGGAAAAGTTTCCGTTGCAACGCCGCGGCTTCAGCCCTTGCCGTCCCTGCGCGCCTGCGCCACTTTTCCCGCCTGCGAGACGCGGCCGATTTCTTTCCTAGTCGTTCCGACCTTAAACAGCTCTTTTCTCTTTTTTGGGCGCATCCCCTCGGACGATGAGCGCCCCGGGTCCGGCTGTTCGCCAGTTTGGCTACTCATCTTAAGCTCAAGAGCGCGGCGGGAAAGTTCGGCCTGGCTGGGTGTCCCCATTTTAGTTTCTTCGCGGCGTGAAAGCTCTCCGTCAACACGCTGAATCGCATCAAATAGCACTCGCACCTTTTCCAAGGAGCCAGTGTTGTCCTGCAGGCGTTTGACGCCGCGAGGATCCCCTTTTCCGCGGATCTCGCGTTGCTGACGCGCGCTGATATCCTTGGCCCGGCCGTGAGCTTTCCTAAGCCGGCGGGTCAGCGCTTTCAGTTGCTCCACCGATTGCTGCTCGATCTCAGGGGACCTGGTGACACTCACCATCTCTGTCTCTGAGAGATCTAAAAACCGATTCTCCGATTCTGAGTTAGCGCTCATTGAAATACCTCCGTCGCCGTGAACTTACCCATGGGCTAGTTGGTCAGCTACTTGGGAAAAGTGACGCGAGGTCGTTATGCTGTCTTGTTCTTAATGGCACCGACGATTGCCGTGAGAACAGCACCCGCGACGCCACCACCAGCTACTTGACCAATGATGCTACCAAAATCTGGCGTCGAAGCTGTGTTGGCGAGCAACGGAATCAGCATACCCGAGGATCTGCCCTCCGACACCGCCGCCAATTGCGCCCGCGATAGAATTTCCAAGCGTGCCAAGATCAATATTCTTGGCTGCGCTTGCGACGACATTTCCGCCGACTGCGCCGCTTATGAGCTGTATGATCAGATTAATGAGAATTCCCGACATTGCGGCATCTCCCCAAATCTGAAACCCAGTATAAACCTACGCGCGACACAAACGTACGCCCATAATCTAAAGTAGTCACGCTAAACTTATGTTCTGAAATTTAGCACCGGGAGATGACCGGGCATTCGGAAACCGTTCCCCCGGGGCCCGACGCCCGCTTCGAGTCAATCGCGTCGTTCTGACCGCCGGCCGGCCTCGTCCGGTCTTCTCCAACGAACAGACGTTCTCAGGGTCCATGGGCATGTCTCAAATGTGCCAATGCATGAAGTCGCTGCGCCCCAGCCTGCTGCGCGGGAGCAAGAGCCGAGAGGCCGGCAGCCGGGGCATCAGGCCGCCGCCAGTCGGCCATTCGAAGCAGTCTCCCGCCGCAGCCGCCACAGCACGACGCCATGGAGCATCAGGGCCAGCGGGACGGCGAAGGTGGGTATCATCACCAGCGGATAGGACGTGATGAGGAGGTTCGGCGCCTCAAAGGCCAAGAGGTGCGGCCGTCCAGGAGAGGTCATTGCCCCCATCGTAATCGCCACGACCAGATCGGCGATTCCGAAAAGGCACCAGGCGTAGACCGCGCTGCGGGCGCCAGCCGCATTCTGCGCCAGCCGCGCAGCCACGACGACGGCGAGCAAGCCGGTCGTAAGGTCCCCAATCCCCGCGGGCAGCGCGAATTGCCAGGGCAGGCGTCCGTCGGCCCAGAGCACGAGGAATATGCCGCCGCCGATGCGATAGACTTGAGCCGCCACCAGCCAGCGGAGCGGTATCGCAGAGACGAGCCTTGCGATTGCTCCCGACAGCCACAGGCCAGCGGCAGCGATCATCAGCGGGATCGTCAAACCGAGCAGTAGGGTCGGCACCGCGGTGTCGGTGGTTGCGAAATACATGTTTGCCGAGCCGACGTACTGGGCGATCGCCAGCCAGGCGATAAGGGTCACCGAGAGCGCACCGGCCGTCGTATAGCGTGACTGCGCGGGCCCCTCCATGCGGAAGGCACCCGTCCAGATGAGGCCCAGCGCTACCGCCGCCACAAAGGGCCGGACAGCCGATTCGAACGCTACAAGATATGCGGGGATTTGCGGTGTCATGGCCTAACTCCATTGGTTATCACTATTAAATTAGTAGTGACTATTTTTTTCGAAGTCAATTGCCAAAAGCGTGATAGTCGGATAGGATGGAGCGATGCAGAAGCAAAACACCGCGGACTGCCCGGTGGCCCGCACTCTAAACGTCATCGGTTCGAATTGGACTTGCCTAATCCTGCGCGACCTCCTCCTGCACGGTGAAAGGCGCTTTCAGGACTTGCAGGACTCGCTGGACGGCATCGCGCCGACGACGTTGTCGGAGCGTCTTAGGACACTTGAGCAGCATGGCGTCGTGGAGCGGCGTTTCTATTCGATGAGTCCGCCGCGCGCCGAGTACGTGCTGACCGCCAAGGGTCGCGACCTTGGCCCGATTGTCGCTGCCATGCGGACGTGGGGACGCAAACACACGCGTTGACCACTTGTCAGTGGGGCCGGACTGGCGTTTCTTCCAGTGGCGCCGGACCGCTTGCAACTGTGGATGTGGCTGCGCTGAGTGTATGGGTTGAGCTTGCGCGCAGCCATGTCTTCGATCATATGCTGACGCGACGGACTGACAGTGTTAGTCTCGCTCATGGGGAGCTCCTTCCCGAGTGAGGTTGACGACACCTCGATTCTCAGGACGGGAGCTCTCTACTGCTATCAATATCCTCTCACCTGGCTACCGGCCTGTCGGCTCTTGCTCCCGCGCAGCGGGCTGGAGCGCAGCGACTTTGTGCTTTGGCACGAAGCTGCGGATCCGCGAGGTTCGCTGGACGGTCGTATTCGAGGGAAAAGCGGAAGTCGCACGAATAAGCCACTTCGGTAGCGTCTGACCCATTAGCCGACGCGGCGATGTCTTAAGAAAATCATTCAGGGGTGTCGGCGCAGGGCCGTCTCGTTCCACCTTCGGTGGAGGGCCGCTACAGAGCAAGGTAGTGGCGAGACAACCGGAAGGGCGTCGCCAAGGAGGTTCTGATGCCGTTGATGGACTCATCTGTGCCCGAAGTGAGAACCCTGATGACCGGTCTCATCTTCGGCGAGTCGCCACGTTGGCGCGACGGCCATTTCTGGGTCTCGGACTGGGCCGCGCAAGAGGTTATCGCTGTCGATCTCGAGGGCAAAAGCGAGGTCGTCGTTCGCGAGCCCTCCATTCCATTGTGCTTCGACTTCCTGCCGGATGGACGCATGGTTATCATGAGCGGCCAGCGTATCCTGCGCCTCGAACCCGACGGATCGCTGGCGATCCATGCCGATCTGACCAGCCTCTGCGAACTTGGCTGGAATAAGATCGTCGTAGACCGTCGCGCCAACGCGTATACGCGGCAGGTTTCGACCTGATGGCCGGCGCCGTTTTCGTCCCTGGGACCATCGCCGTTGTCACAGCCGACGGCTCCGCCCGGCAGGTAGCGGACGGCATTGCCTTTCCCAACGGCATGGCGGTGACGCCCGATAATTCGACCCTGATCGTGGCCGAGTCGTACGGCAAAAAGCTCACGGCCTTCGACATCGGGGCCAACGGTGGCCTTTCGAACCGACGAGTGTGGGCCGACCTCGGCGACGGCGTCCCCGATGGCATCTGCCTCGATTCAGAGAACGCCGTCTGGTACGCGGGCGTCCCCAACAAGCGGTGCGTGCGCGTTCGCGAGGTCGGCGAGACCTTACAGACGATCAATCTATCGAGGCTGCTTCGCCTGCATGCTCGGGGGCACCGACAGGAGAACGCTGCTTCTGGTGGCGACCGAGTGGCGTGGCGCCGCAGGGATGACCGACGGGCGGCGGACGGGTCAGGTGCTGACCGTCAAGGCGCCCGCGCCAGGCGTGGGCTGGCCATAGGAAGCTTCCGCCCAGGACCCCTGTTGGGAATATCTGGTATCCACTCATGGCAGCCGATCTGCCTTCGGGGTCAAAAACTGACTCGCTGGCGGCAGATGCATCTTTCAATCATCGTCTGCAATCTCGAGCTTCAGTTATCCGAATTGGACAAATTGCGGTACCAGGTCAGGCAAGCGGAACTATCGGCCCGGAAATCGCGGCGCACAGACAACGGAATAAGAGAACGCTTGGACGCGAGCCAAGGCCCACGCTGCTCTGTGAGGACTGAGCCGACCCGCGGGCAGCCATCGTCTGGGCAGATGTAGAGTTCGATTCCTATGGTCCACCCCAGCTTCCCTCGCAGAAGTAGCGGAACTGGAGAGGTCAGAACTCGTTCAGAATAGACCTGGCTCACCAGCGGAGGTTCGCCATGCCCGGCACCGAAATGAAGGATCACGTTTACAAGGTCCTAGAACTCGTAGGATCTTCCGAAAAAAGTATCGAGGATGCCATTCAAAATGCCATCACCCGCGCATCAAAGACCATTCGCGAAATGAAATGGTTCGAAGTCGTGCAAACGAGAGGCCATATCGAAAAAGGGTCTGTCCGACATTACCAGGTCACTTTGCGAGTTGGATTCACACTAGAGGAGTAGTTCTAGCGGGGAAAGCGGAAGTAAGTCTTAGATCGTTAAACCGGCGCCGGCGCGATTGTCCCTCTCGTTCTCACGTTCGGTTCCGGCGCCGAGGAGGAGCGTGCCGGCTTTGCCCCTGCCAGTGGAGCGGACGCCAGGATTGCGCTGTTTCGCGCCTGCCATTATCCTCCGGCCCGGCACATGCTGGCCCGCATCCAACAGGATCACCCCATGCTGACCGCGAGCTTGGCCCCCCTGGACGAGACCATCACGATAGCGGAGCTCACGCGCGATCCCTATCCGATCTACAGGCGCCTCAGACGCGAAGCGCCCGTATTACGGGTCAAATCCGTGGGCCGCACCTTCCTCACCAAGGCGGCCGACACCAAATACGTGAAGGACAATGCGGCGTTGTTCAGCTCCGACGACCCGAACACGCCCATGAAGCGCGCCTTTCTCGCTCATACGCTGATGCGCAAGGACCACGACGAGCACCGGACCGAACGCATGGCGATGATGCCGGCCCTGATGCCGAAAACGATCGATTCCGTTTGGGCGCCGCTGTATGCGAAACTGGCCGCAGCGTATCTTGACCGGCTGCCGCGCGGTGAGGTGGTCGATCTCTTTCCCGCTCTCGCTGGACCGCTTGCCGCGCGGATTCTGGCGCATGCGATGGGCGTTCCGGACGCGAGCGATGAGGATATGCAGCGATGGTCGCAGACGCTGATCGACGGCGCCGGCAATTTTGGTTGGACGCCGGGGCCTTTCGATGCAACCGACATCGCCAATGCGGAGATGGACAAGCGTATCCGCGCCAACGCCGAACGCGTGCGGGCCGAACCGGATTCCTCAGCGCTTTCCTTCATGGTGAACGCGAAGAATCCGATTCCAGAAAGCCAGATGATCGCCAATGTAAAGATCGCGATCGGCGGCGGCATCAACGAGCCGCGCGACGCCCTGCTGACGATTCTCTACGGCCTGTTGACTAATCTAGATCAGCTTGACGCCGTGCGTGCAGGCGGCAAATGGCGCTCCGCCTTCGAGGAAGGGGTGCGGTGGGTGGCGCCGATCCAGGCGAGTTCACGGCTCGCTATGGAGGACACGGAGATTCGCGGCTGCTTGATCCCGAAGGGCGACACCGTGATGACGATCCAGGCGTCGGCCAACCGAGACGAGGACGCCTTCGAAGATGGCGAGAACTACAACGGGCTGCGCGAGCCCAATCCTCACCAGGCCTTTGGCAACGGCCCGCATCATTGCGCGGGCGCGCACCTGTCGCGGCGAACCGTGGGCGCCATCCTGCTGCCAATGCTGTTCGAGCGCTTCCCCAACATGACGTTGCCTGATCCCGCGAGCGTGCGCTGGCACGGATTCGGTTTCCGCGGCCCGCTCAATCTGCCGCTTCTCCTGCAATAGGACCGGCGCGAGGGATAGGCATTTTTTATTTTACCTCATCCGCTGCCCTAGATCATCCGCAATTCCCGCATGGTCAAAAAATTGAAACGGCAGGAAGCCTGGGCAGTATCCGCGTTCGGCGTAGCCTCGCCGCCTGTCGTGCGCTACTCTTTTGCGACGATCAATGGCGCCCATCGCGGATTGGACGGGAGGGGGAGGCTCATGGATTTGGCGCGCATCCTGGCCTACGTCACGGGGACGGTGGACCAAGAGTTGCTGGCGCGAAACGAATATCTGGCTGCCGAAAACCGCATCCTGAAGGCCCAGTTGAAAGGTCGGCTGAAGCTGTCGGATGCCGAGCGAACCACGCTCGGCGAAATTGGTCATCGCGTGGGCCGCAAGGTTCTCGCCGAGGTCGCAGCCGTCGCCCGGCCGGACACTATCCTGTACCGCAAGCTGGTCGCTTGCAAATTCGATGGCTCGCAGGTTCGTCATGGCCCGGGTAGGCCGCGGATCAAGCGCGAGGTGGAGCAACTGATCGTTCGCATGGCGGGCGAGAACCGGGACTGGGGCTATGACCGGATTGTGGGCGCCTTGGCCAATCTCGGGTATATGATTTCCGATCAAACGGTTGGCAATGTTCTGCAACGCCATGCTCTGCCGCCCGCGCCGGAGCGCAAGCGCACGACCACGTGGCCGGTCTTCATCCGAACCCACCTGGCGTTGTTGGCGGGGACCGACTTGTTTACTGCGGTGACGTGACCTACTACGTGCTGTTTTTCATCCGCCTTGAGAGCCGCCGGGTAAATATCGCCGGCATCACCATTCACCCAGGCGAACTATCAACTACCGCTGACCGCTTCCCGGCTCTCCCGTCCTCGGAGTACTACCAGTCAGTCTGACTTGCGCCCGGTCATCAGACCCTTCTCACCTCGTCGGCTTGGCAGGTCCTGCAAGCTTGCGCTTGAACCGGATGGATCTCCCTTGTTCACGTTGCTTCCTTTGGTTGCATGCTGGCGGTACGAACCCCGGGAGCATCTAAGGCCGCTCGCTATAGCGCGGGCTGCGATTCCGCCTTCCCCTTTACGGGACAGGGTCGGCTACTCCGATCACGATCGATTTCGGGGCTATTTTCCCGTTCACTTCATTCCGGCCTACAACCTCCCTGTCTACGCTTCGCAACGGCCGTTACCGGACGCCTCATGCAGCGCGGCGTCATTGGACCACCTCGTTGGCGCGGGTCAGCAAAGCCAGTTTATTCTCGAGGTCTTCGAAAACGCACGGCGGCTGAATGAGGAGCGTCTTGACGGCCATCAATGCAGGCCTGCGGATTGCACTTCATAACGGTGCCTACGGGCTATGGGGCTAGTTGTCCGGATTGTCCGAGTTGGGCGACGATTGCGGAACTCAGATCAGCGCGGACGCAGACCGCAGCCCCGGGGAAGGTCGCGTGCACCCGGCGACGAGGCAAAGGCGGTCATTTGAGGAGTGGGAGTTCTTCCTCTCCCACGCTGATGCCACCGCACAAGCAAAGGTCCAACACGTCTCATGCAGGTCCGATGCAGCAAGGATCATGAATACGTCACCGTCGAGGGCGATGTCGGAACCGTGGGATAACTGGGCCCGGTCAAGAAAAGAAAAGCTAGTGACGTGCCCTTTGTCGAGTTCCCGCACGTTGGCGAGCAAGTGAAGAAAGGCAACGCAGTCGGTGTTGTCGAGTCAGTCAAGGTGCTGCGAATGATCTTTACACCCCGTGACCAGTGAAATCCTTGCGTTAAACCAAGCGCAAGCCCGAACTCGTCAATCAAGATGCTGAAGGCGCCGGTTGGATTTTCAAAATCAAACTCGTCGAGCCCTCCGAATTCGATATGCTTTTTGGATCGGGAGGCATATCTAACCTATATGCGGGAGCAAGGTTGAGGCGCCATCTTCTTGATGCGCCTCCAACTGAGGAGATTTCGTATGCGATCTGACATTATTCCAGGGGCCGCCTTCCCCGACTACGAACTTCCCGACCACACGACGAAACGCCGGAAGCTCTCCGAACTGCAAGGCCAGCACCCCATGATCCTCGTCCTCGGCCGTGGCGGTTTCTGCCCCAAGGACCGGAGGCAGGCTGAAGGGTTGCTTGAACTCCATCGTGAGATGGAGGTAGGCTATTGCCGGCTTGTCACGATCAGTACCGACAACATCACCGAGACGAATGAATATCGCAGCGGAGTCGGCGCTCATTGGCCCTTCCTCTCAGACACGAGGCGTATCGTCCAAAAAGATCTCGACATCGCCGAATATACCGATCCGGTCCACGATCCGATGATCCCCCATGTGATCGCGCTCGAGCCCGGTCTCATCATTTATAAGATCTACAATGGCTATTGGTTCTTCGGTCGGCCCACCTCGGAGGAACTCCGTCAGGACCTCCGCGCCGTAACCAAGAAATGCCGGCCGGATTGGGACGTCACGACGCCCGACCTCAGAGCAGCTTGGAAGCAAGGCCGCAAGGAACTCTTCTATCCTTACGGCAAAACTTACGCCCAAACTATCGGCGAACAGGATTAGGAGCGGCGTCCGCATGAGCAAGATTTTTTCTGTTATACGGCAACATGCTCTCGGACTCGGACGGTAGGGGGCGGATGTACGAGGCCGCGCGCGTGCGCCGGATATGCGAGGGAGGATCGAGATGGAAGACCGGGAGATTCGAGCGGCTCTGGATCGCCACTGGGCCGCCTCCGACGCGAACGACTTCGAAGCGGAGCATCAGATTTATCAAGAGGACGCGGTGCTCGAATATCCGCAGTCGGGGGAGCGCATCCGCGGTCGGCACAACATTCAGGCATCTCGTTTCGCGCAGCCGAACAAGAAACGCTTCACAGTGAGGCGGATACTCGGCGCTGCCGACCTCTGGATCACTGAATTCGTCCTCACCTACGACGGGCAGCCGTCTTACACGGTGAGCATCATGGAGTTCAAAGATGGGAAGGTGGCCCGCGAGACCCAATACTTCGGGGATGCGTTCGAGCCGGGGCCTTCACGCGCTCAATGGGTCGAGCGGATGTAGTGAATGCGAACTGCGCGAGGTGAAGATCCAACGCTTCCTCGTGCCGAGCCAGATCTCAAACGGAGGAGTACAAGCATGGCAGCGCCCGACACTCTTCGCTATGCGAAGATCCCCCTCACCCACGGATCTGGCGCAATTCCTGCCCTCGGGTTTGGCACGCTGATTCCGGATCCCCTCGCGACCAAACAGGCAACCAAGACCGCATTGGAAGTGGGATTTCGTCACTTCGATTGTGCGGAACGCTACCGTAACGAACAAGCGGTCGGCGATGCGATGCAGGAGGTGTTTAAGGCGGGGACGATTCAGCGGAACGATGTGTTCGTCACCACGAAGCTCTGGAATAACAATCATCGTCCTGAGCGGGTCAAACCCGCCTTCGAGGCGAGTCGCCAGCAACTCCAACTCGATCATGTCGATTGCTATCTTATCCATACCCCCTTTGCCTTCCAACCGGGCGACGAGCAGGACCCGAGGGACGAGCGCGGCCAGGTTATCTATGATCCTGGGGTGACATTGGTGGAGACCTGGCACGCGTTGGAGCGCTTGGTGGACGAGGGCCAGTGCAGGGCAATCGGCTTATCGAATGTCAATTTGGAGAAACTGCAAGAGATTGTTGAAGCCGCGCGAATCAAGCCGGCGGTAGTAGAGGTCGAATCCCATCCGTATCTGCCGGAAAGGGAGCTGCTCGAATATTGCCGACAGCATGGGATTGTACTGCTTGCGTTTGCGGCGTTGGGGCATGGGATGGAGCCCAGATTACTGGATCATCCGGTGATCGTCGCCATCGCACAGCGTATCAGGAAAACTGCCGCCCAAGTCGTGCTTGCCTGGGCGGTACAACGCGGCACAGCGTTCTTGACTACCTCAGTCACGCCCGACCGCATCCAGGAGAACTTCGAGCTCTCGACCCTACCTGAAGACGCCATGCGGGAGATTCGGGACGACATCGCGACGAGCGTCCGGTTCAACGCTGTGGTGGAGACCGGCGTGCCCGGCTTTATTCCCCGGGGCCAGGTGAACTGAACTCAGCGGCGTGGGTCGCATTAGCTCCGGCGAGGAAGCACGTGACGGTCGCCGCCGTCCAGTGCGACGGCCCGCTCGACGATGTGTGCCCCAGCCGCCCTCGCGATGTCGGGTGCCTGGGCCGAGATGCCGAAATTAGCACGGCAGGAGCGCGGCAATGATGGACCTGGAGATTGCCGGCGTCCGACGGGGTACAGGCGGCTAGAGACTCAAAACATCTTCGCCACTGCAAAATGAAATGCTGACCCATGTCCGAGTTGGGTCAAACTTGGAAGAACTCGTCTGAGCATTTGTCTTTCGCGGTAGGGACGCGAGTTAGCTCGCGCCCCCCGCAGTTGGGTAGGATCGAGGCGCGGACCGGGCTTCGATGATGCCGACGTCTCCTCGATCCCCCCTATCAGTAGGGTCGGAGACTGGCGCGCCGGTTTAGGTCGATGTTTGTGTTATTGGGATAGAAGTCGGGCGCGCCCCGCTGTAGGTGGGGGGTTTCCGTTCCTGCTCTTTCGATTGCAAGACGGGTTCACAGTCCCACCATGGCTTACGTTTCCCGAAGCCCCCCTATAATGCCGGACGGCCAGATTTCCCGGGTGCCGGGTAGGTAGGGATGTTGTCACCCCTACCCCCCACAGAACCGGACGTGCAGAATTACCGCTTACCGGTTCCTCACGGGAGAGCTTCGCTCACGGTGGGAACGACAGACGCCCCCCGTGACTCGCTGGTCGACTGCCAGTTCAGCTATCCGCTGTCGTTTCGTGTACGGGATTACGAGGCTCGAAGTCCTCTCCCGTGTCCCGTCAGCGGTTCTCTCCTCGCGACGCCTCCCTTCCCTCGATTGGGTCCCGGTGAGTCCAGTTCCCCAACGTCATCAGTACTATGAAGGCGCTACGACTTCCCATCCACGCATCCCCGGTCACTTATTTGCTTCGCTTCCGGGGCCCACGCAATTCCTCCTTGCTTCGTGCTCGCTGATGCCAGCGCTCCCGGGCGGATGGAGGTCCCGCTACGGGCCAGGATCCTTGTTCAGCCGGCGATCCTATTTGCCGGCGCGCTCTCGCGTGGACGTGAGTGGGATCTCTCAGGTTTCCAGGCGACCCATCCTGTGCCTTTGCCCCGGTCCAAGACCCCGGCCGGACCGACGAACCCTTGCCATAACGGTCTCGTCGATGCTGCCCCTGCTAACCAGAAAGCAAAGGCTCCAGCGGAACGTTTATATCGAGGCTACCGCGGGGCTTAAACACCTGCTGTCTACGCTTCAAGAGCGGTGTTGCCACCGCCACATGCAAGACTCGCTTCCGGCTGGCTGACTAGCCTTTACCGGGTGGGAGTCGAACCCACTGGATCGCGATGAAAGGTTTCCGAGCTCTACATCCTCTTCCCCCTTTCCAGAATTTATCCTGACGCTAGCCGGGTAGGTAGGGATGTTGCCACCCCTACCCCCCACAGAACCGGACCCTCCGTGCCAATGATCATGAGACATCTGAGTCCGAAGAGTTTAACCTCGGGGCGTAGGACAGAGATCACATGGTTATGCCAATCAAAGACAAGAAGTTGGATGGTGCCGCTGGGCTGGCGCGGTGGGAGGCCTGAGACCAACCGCCGTGCCAGCCCCCGCGGCGGCGGCTCCTGAGCTGTCGGATCGGCCGCGCCGGCGGACGTTCACCGTCGGGGACAAGCTGCGGGTTCTGGCCGAGATCGATCGCGCCCCCGCTGGAGGCACCGGCGCCATCCTGCGCCGGGAAGGTCTGTACTCGTCGACCCTGAGCGAATGGCGCCGGCCGCGCGAGGCTGGCGTGCTCGGTGGACTGACGCCGGTCAAACGAGGGCCAAAGCCGGCGGTACGCAATCCGATGGCGGCGGAACTGGCGCAGGCCAACCGGGAGAATGCGCGACTGGTGCGCCGACTGGAGCATGCCGAGGCCATCATCGCCATCCAAAAAAAAGTAGCAGCCTTGCTGGGTCTCCCGCTGGCGACATCCGACAGCGACGACGCATCATGATCGATGCCGTCGTCGCGCTGGCGCCAACGCCTGGTCTCACCGCCGGAGCGTGCGCGGCTCTGAACCTGTCGCGTGCCAGCGTCTATCGCCAGCGTGGGCATTTGGCGAGGCCACAGGCCGTGCCTCGCCCCCGGTCGAAGCCGCACCGCGCCCTTTGTGCCGCCGAACGTCAAACCGTGCTGGACCGTCTGCACGAGCCGCGCTTCGCCGATCAGGCCCCGCCGAGATCTACGCTTGCCTGCTCGACGAGGGCATCTACCACTGCTCGATCCGCACCATGTACCGCATCCTGGCCGAAAGCCAGGAAGTGCTTGAGCGGCGCAAGCAGCTGCGGCATCCGGTCTACAAAAAGCCGGAGCTGTTGGCGCAGGCGCCCAACGAAGTCTGGTCTTGGGACATCACCAAGCTAATGGGACCGGCCAAATGGTCCTACTTCTATCTCTACGTCATCATCGACATTTTCAGCCGGCGCGTCGTCGGCTGGTGTGTCGCCGACTCGGCTGAAGCCACCGAACCTTGTAGCTGTTGAACAGCTTCAGGGGCTCGTACAGCCACTGCCTACTCCACCGCGCCCAACCGAAGCCCTTTCGCTTCCGAGCCCTCATCAGATGGCGCCGAACCTTCTTTTCCACCCAGTCTTGAATGTAGCCAAAGCACTCGCTGGCGTGCCCAACCGCGAAGTAATTCACCCAGCCGCGTAGGATCGGGTTGATCAAGCTGATCACCCGATCCACGGGTTGGGATTGGTGGCGGCGGAACGCGTCTTTGAGCTTCCGCAGCAGAGCCGTTCGTTTCTTTGGCGTGAAATGTGCTCGCCAGACGCCCTTTCCACTGGCGGAAATCGAATCCGAGGAAGCCGAAGCTTTCGCCGCGGCCGAGGTCCACGATCCCACTCTTCTCTTCATTGACTTCGACTTGCAGAGCAGCCAATTCGTCCCGGAGGCGTTTCTCAACCGCCGTCATCAGCCAGTCATGCCGCGGGTGGGCATCCACCAAGATCACCAGATCGTCAGCAAAACGTGCATACTCGATGCCGGTGTACTTGCCGTAGCGTGTCACCTCTTTTGCCCGCTCGAGCATTCGGTCTACCTCGGTGAGGTACTCCGGGTTGCCCCTGAAAGCAGACATGGCGCGGTGCAGTGGGCATGTCGCAGAACGTCCCCAACCCAAAAGTGAATGCTTCTAACTGTGAACATCGGCGGAGCTGCGACGCGAATGGCCTTGCGTCAGCTGTGAACCTTCGAAGGGAAAGCTTTCAACTGCGGTATCACAAGCTAGCTGTGGTAGGCTGAAGCGACATGATCGCACCCCGGCAAACTGAAAAATGTCGCGTTCGGAAGGCCGGACGCGCATTGCCGCACTTGCGCGAGGCGCGGGTCAAGTTCTCCCACAATGAGCAGGCAGGGCATGATCATCGACGCCATCACATGGGCGTTGGACTCCCGAGTCGTGACGGATGTCGCCCGATAGAAGCCAGGATCGGTAGCCACCAGCGCAAACAGCGACTGCTCCATCACGTCCTTGTTATTCAGGATTAAGATTTTCACGAGTAACTTAGGTGCGCGAGTGCAGGCAATTCTCGCGCCAATAGATCAGCAGCGATTGGGCGCTGGCTCAAGAAAATCCTCTGAAACTAAGACGATGCCCAGGGCAAGCCACACCGCTCCAGCTTTACTCGACTATCGGGGGCAGGCGCTGTCTGTGGCTATCACCGGTCGTTTACTGAGTAATAGCTCTAACAGGAGGATCGCATGAGTGATCTCGTCGTAATCTCGTTCCCGACTGAGGCGAAGGCAGAGGAAGTCCGACAGAAATTGCTGGGCATGCAGAAGGAATACCTGCTCGAACTAGGCGATGCTGTAGTCGCCGCGAAGGACGCCAAGGGCAACATCAAGCTAAACCAGATGATCAACACCACCGCCGCAGGAGCTGTCGGTGGTGCTTTTTGGGGAACGCTGATTGGCCTCATCTTTTTGATGCCGCTCGCCGGTGCCGCGCTGGGCGCTGCCTCCGGCGCAGTCGGCGGCGCTTTGACCGATGTTGGCATCAACGACAAATTCATGAAGGACACGGCGGCCGCCATCCAGCCCGGGACAGCGGCGCTCTTCGTCCTGGTACGTAAGGTCACTGCGGATAAGGTGCTTGAGGGTCTCAAGGGCGAAGGCGGTACAGTGCTGAAGACTTCGCTTGATCACACCAAGGAAGCAGCGCTGCAAGCGGCTCTGGCTGGCGTCCAGGCGGCCGTGCCTGCTCCGTCTTCCTGAGCCACCGATTGACGGACTGGATCCGACCTGTTCCGGCGAAATACCAAATCTGAATTGGAGTCGTCTATGAACCAAGTAGAAGTCGAGCAGAAAAGCTATCGGATGCCGCCGCAGGATGGGTTTACCCCGTCGCGCACTTTCTCACCGTCGCCGACATCGAACGATCGGCTCGATTTTACGAAACGGTCTTCGGAGGTCGCATTCTGAGCAGAGGCGACAGCAGCGCGCCGGGGTACATCCAGATCGCGAACACGTGGCTCATTGTCAACGTCGGGGGCGGTCCGACACCCGACAAACCATCGGTAACGCTCCAGCGTCCCCGACGACCCCGATTTCAGTCAGCAGCTTTATGGATATCCGCGTTGCGGATATTCAAGCGTGCTATGAACTATGGCGAAATCGAGGAGCCGAGTTTATCACAGAGCCAAAGGACAAGTACGGCGAGACGCGCTGCTACATTCGCGATCCTGATGGTTATATTATAGAAGTTGGGCAAAGCAAACCGGGCTTCACTTACGGCTGAACGGCACACACGTGAAAGCATCTGTGGTGACCGCGTACACTCCGGCGACGTGAGGACCCGGAGGACGGACCTGCTCGTGTGGTCAAGAAATTCGAACGGTGGACGAACCTGTAGGTCGTAGCACGTCGGCAAGCTTACCGGGCGCGTGAGTTGGGACAACGGGCCGCAAAGGTCTTCCGCGGCTTTTCGATCTCCTGATCGCCGCGGCAGAGTCAGAGTTCAGGATTGAGCCTTGGACGCGCGATCACGCCGCCTCTTGATGGTAATAACGCAGGAGCCCACCCAATCGCTCACGGCATTGCACAGGCCCGGTGCGGCGGACGCTTGTATCGCGGGGGAGCAGCAGGACGTTGTCCTTCCCCTGATGATTGCGCTCAGCATGGTTTGCTCGACGAATTCGCTCAGGGCGCGCCGCAGAAAGCGCTCGCCGAAGAGGATTACCTTGGACAAGCACTCCTCCTTTACCGACCTGATCCAGCGCTCCGGCAGCACCAGCGGTTCAACGCGACCTGACACAATAATAGCCCGGAACGACTGGGTGTATTTGGTGTCCCGATCGTGCAGGAGATAGCGGCAGTCGCGCAGGGTGCCGCATCCCCCCAAGGTCAAAAAACCGAAACGGCAGAGAATACGGTCACTTATCCACGGGCCGGATAGCGGTTCTGCAGACCGTCCGGCACATTCTTGGGGCGATCAATGGCGCCGCCATTCAGGGGGCAAGGGGACCGTTATCGACTGGACGCGCATCCTTGCCTACGTTACCGGGACGGTGGATCAAGAGCTGCTGCTGGCGCGGAACGAATATCTGGCCGCGGAAAACCGTATCCTGAAGAGCCAGTGGGCGATTGAAGCTCTAGGACGCCGCGCGATCGATGCTCGGGAAGATCGGTCATCGCCTGGGCCGCCAAGCGAACTGGCACCAACTGGGTTCTCCAATCGCGCCGGTCATGACCAAGGAACACGCTCGCGCAAATCGCAGTGACGATTTCGCCAATGGTCAAATGATTCAATCGCCCAGCAGGATCCTTCTCGCAGAACCAGATGTGAGGGGCTCGTGGCTGGTCATGAGCACAACGTGAGCCGACTAGCCGAGCGAGTTGATGATTTCCCGACAAGCTGCTTCGGGAAACGCTTTCAGCGTGCGCGTCCGGACGTTTCCTAGCATGCCCAGCTGCAGGCTGAAACGTGCCGCCACAGCGTCATCCGGAGCTTCGAAGATCGCGACGATGTCATAATCGCCCATGGTCGGCTAGAAGGATCTGAACTCGCCGCTCATATCTTTGAGCGCTTTCTTAACAGCGTCTAGACGGCGTGCCGAGTCCTTCACCTTCAGGACGCCTTGCTCGGTCCAATCTGCGAGCATGATGTGTGTGGTCATGATCGTGCTCCTTCTGCAGTCCAGCCCGGATCATCTGCAGGGCTGGCGTGCGCCGGAACATGCGCTAGATGTCGTAATAGAGATGAAACTCGTGGGGATGGGGACGCAGCCGGATGGCATCGACCTCCTTTGTTCGCTTGTAGTCGAGCCAGGTTTCGATCACGTCGCGGGTGAACACATCGCCGCGCAGCAGGAACGCGTGATCACGTTCTAGCGCATCAAGCGCCTGGTCGAGCGATCCGGGCGTCGATTTCACCTCCTTCGCTTCGGCGGGCGGCAGGTCATAAAGATTTTTGTCGATCGGGCTGCCCGGATCGATCCGGTTGTTGATGCCGTCGAGGCCGGCCATCAGCATCGCGGCGAAGGCGAGGTACGGATTGCATGAGGGATCCGGCGAACGGAATTCGACGCGTTTCGCCCGCGGGTTCGGCGAATACATTGGAATCCGGCAGCAGGCCGAGCGGTTGCGTTGGGAATAGACCAGGTTGATCGGAGCTTCGTAACCGGGCACCAGACGGCGATAGGAGTTCGTGGTCGGGGCGCAAAGTGCACATAGCGCCCAGGCGTGCGTCAGCAGTCCGCCAATGTAATAGCGGCCAAGCTCGCTCAGTTGGGCGTAGTCGGCCCCGCCGTAGAAAAGGTTAGTCTCGCCCTTCCACAGACTCTGATGAACGTGCATTCCCGAGGCGTTGTCCTCGAACAGCGGTTTGGGCATGAACGTCGCCGTCATGCCGTTTTGGCGGGCGGTATTCTTCACCACGTATTTGTAAATCATCAGGTTGTCGGCCATGCGGGTGAGCGTGGTGAAGCGCATGTCGATTTCGTTTTGGCCGCCGGTCGCGACTTCATGGTGATGGGCTTCGATCGCAATTCCGAGTGACTTCATCGTCAGCACCATCTCGGTGCGGAGATCCTGCATGCTATCGGTCGGAGGAACCGGAAAATATCCTTCTTTCGGGCGCGGCTTGTGGCCCAGATTCGGCGCTTCCTTCGTACCGGTGTTCCAGCTACCCTCGCTGGAATCGATTTCGTGGAAGGCGTAGTTGATGCCCTGTCCGTAGCGCACGTCGTTGAATACGAAGAACTCGGCCTCCGGGCCAAAATAGCTCGTATCGGCGCGACCGCTTCCCTTGAGGTAGGTCTCGGCTTTCTGGGCGATATAGCGGGCGTCGCGGCTATAGGATTGACCGGTCACTGGATCCCTGATGTTGCAAATCAGGACCAGTGTCGTAGCCGAGGTGAACGGATCGACGAAGGCAGTCGTCGGATCAGGGACGACCAGCATGTCGCTTTCCTGGATCTCCTGGAAACCTCGTATCGATGAGCCATCGAATCCGATGCCTTCATTGAGAGCATCGATATTCACCGCGCTCGGGGGGACGGAAAAATGTTGCCACACCCCCGGCAGGTCGGTGAACCGCAGATCGATCATCTGGACCTTATCGTCCTTGATCGCCTTCAGGAGATCTTCGGCTGTCGCACAGATCGGAACCATGGCTTCACTCCTGCAACCTAGAGCGGCGCTTGAAAATCGTGCTGCCGTTCAGCCGCTGCCACGCGGCTTCGGACCGATTTCGGTACCCGTTCCACCTCGGCGCCGCCGCCGCACCAGCCTCGATCCGGCATGGCGGCGCTCGCATTCAGGCTCGCCTCTGTCACACGCGATCCGGCAGCTTCAGCTCTGGTGCGGCCCGCGCATAAGCTTCATGGCGTCTTCGATATGCCGCCAGTCTTTGGCCAGTTCCACTTCGCCCTTTGCTTCAAGTTCGATGGCGTTCTGAGCGGCTTCCGCAATGGCCTTAGCGCCGTGTGCTTCCAGCAACTGTCGCGCATAGTCATGGATTTCGATTTCTCGCATGGCGTCATGCTCCTCTCGTTCAAAGCGCGACCGTGATCACCAATCGGGCGCCGGAACCGTAGACGTTGACACCTATCAAGCGCTCGCAGTCTGCATCCTGGCACGGGTTGTTTGCAAGAGCCTGTTCCGGGTCAAGGGCTTACGAAACCGGGAACACCGGTACCCGTCCAATAGCAAGCTCGAAGCGGCCTGCCATTCCAAGAGGCGCCGGGAGAGCGTATGGTTGCTCCGATTGTCCACTGAACCTGGGAGGCAATCATGCAGTTCAGGACAACCGGACTACTCTTGCTCGGCGCGATGGCGCTTCCCACCTCCGGGACTGCACAAACCACCCCCGCTCCACCGGCAATTACACGAACAGTGGTCGCTGCAACCAAACTGCCGACCGTCACGGACGTGCCGCTTCATTTCAAAGCGGTGAGCATCACTCTTCAGCCAGACGAGAAGAGCAGCGTCTCGGCGGCAAACGGCATCCTCTACCAGATGTCAGGATCGACCGAGATCGTGCTCGATGGCGAGGCCAAGAAGGTCAACACCGGAGATGGGCTGTTCGTTGCCGGCGGAAAGACCGCGGCCCTAACGGCGGGTAGCGAAGGGCCATCGAATCTCCTCCACTTCTTCCTTGCCCCAGTTGGAGACTTGGGTCGGTCTCTTGAGTCGGCACCTGCCGTCGTGAGAGAATTGTATCGCACAGCGGATCCGGTCCCCAATCTGAAGCCAGGTGGTTATGATCTCAATCTCACGCGAGTGACATTTCCGGCGCAGATGCCCTCCAACCCGCCGCACCATCGGTCAGGCGCGGCTCTATACTTTATCATCTCGGGCACCGGGGCCAACACGGTCGACGGTAAGACACAAGCAAGGGGACCGGGTTCCCTGATCTATGAACCGTACGCCCTCGTGCACCAATGGGGAAACCCAGGCAACGAGCCGTTGATATTCTTGGCCTTCAACATCAATCCGGAGGGTGTGGCAGCCGTGCTTCAGGGCCCACCAGCAAGGAATCCATAGCTAGAGGCGGGCGGCGCACCGCATCCGGAGGGCCGTTCGATTTCCATTGGCGAATTTAAATCATGGCGGCAACGAACGATCGGACCGTCACCGTGTTCGGCGGAACCGGCTTTCTCGGCCGCCGCATCGTTCGAAATCTGCGCGCTTACGGATTTCCTGTTCGGACCGCGTCAAGGCATCCGGATCGAGGGCACAGACTGTTTGGTCCCGATGATCCGAAGCTTCAATCCGTAGGGGCCAACATTCACGACGAACGGTCAGTCGCGGATGCGACTGCCCGCGCCTACGGCGTTGTAAATGCGGTTAGCCTTTACGTTGAGCACGGACAGGACACTTTTCATTCCGTTCACGTCGAGGCTGCCCAACGGGTAGCGGCTCAAGCACTCCGCGCCGGTGTCGATCGGCTCATTCACATTTCAGGAATTGGCGCCGATGCCGCCTCACAATCGCGGTACATCCGAAAGCGCGGAGAAGGCGAACTGGCGGTCCGTGCCGCCTTCGGCGATGCGTTATTCCTCCGTCCGGCTGTGATGTTCGGACCGGACGACGCGTTTCTCACTACCATCCTCAGGCTTCTCCGCCAGCTTCCGATCTATCCGATGTTCGGGCGCGGCCTGACCAGATTGCAGCCGGCCTATGTGGAGGATGTTGCCGAGGCGGTCAGCCGGACCATGCAGCGATCGGAGACGCCTTCAACGATCTTCGAGTTCGGCGGCCCGCGCGTCTACTCTTACGAGGAGTTTCTTCGAGCCGTTGCGCACCAAGCTGGACTAGCGCCTCGACTGTTTCCAATCCCGTTTGCGGTCTGGAATGCACTCGCATGGGTCTCTGAAAGGTTCCCAAAACCGCTCTTCACGCGCAATCAAGTGGAACTAATGCAAATCGACACCGTGTCATCGCCAGAGATGCCTGGATTTGTTGAACTTGGGATTTCGCCGCACTCGGTCGAGGCGATACTCCAGAAGATGCTGTCGAATTGTGGATGAATGAGGCTCCTCGGTTAGTCCGCGTCAGCGGATGAGATCGGTCACCTGCGCCGTTTCGACGATCGGCCGGTCACTTCCGGTCTTCTCCGATAACCGGACATACCAAGTGTCCGCCGGCATATCTCAAACGTGCCCAGCATCGGCCTCCTGCCCCAGCATTTCACACCGCGGTGGCGCGGGCGTCTATCAGTGTAGTGGTGAATATTACCAAGCTTGTGGGCAATTTCTACGGCACGCCTCATTTCAAGGAATTTACAAAATCCGCCGGTTCACGCCGGCGCGCCTTACTTCGGTGGGTGCAAAATCGCCTTGAAGCCAGCGTCCAAGACCCTTGGACTTCATGAGGTCTTCATATACGGCGAGGGTCTTAAGTACGTGATTGCAGATAGCGCATTCAAACGTATGCAAGTCGATGTCCGCGCCTGCTGGCTCGATACTGGCGAGCATTATCGGGGCCTTGCACATCGGACAAGCGGGGCGCTCAATTGCAACTAATGGAATGACGGACGATATGCGTTGGGACTGGGGCACGACGCTTCCCTCGAATAGGCGGGAGCGCGACACTATCTGTCACCTGTAATGCATAGGAGGCGGAGCGGTGATTATCTGAGTATGCGCCTCCAGAGATCTCAAAAGCGAGTTATTCGCGGATATTTGGAAGGAAGGTAAGCGCCCGGTGGTATTCTCCCGCGACAGCGAGCACGGGTTTTGCTAGCCGGAGTTTCGGTCATGTTGCTTGAATTCGGCAGAATACAAGCGTCACGACGGCCGAACCAGCGATTGCGGTTGCGCGACCCAAATCAAAGATCGCCTCGCGGATCATACGTGTGCGGCGAAGGCGTTGAGCCCAAGCCACAAACCGCGCTGCGATTTACGCCAAGCACATCCCATAGGGATCGCGTCGGGCCGCGGGCCGCTTACCGGCTGGATTTCCATTGGCGTTGAGGCCCGCTTCTTTGGTGCGCGCTCCTGTCAAACTAGGACGGAACGATTCATCTTGGCGGTTCTTGGTCCTCAGCAATCGGAGATCCTACCTCCGAAAGCCAAGCCACCGACCGGTCTACATTTTGCCCCAATGCCCGGCAGGAGGTCTCAAGCGGCCTCAAATGCCCCCGCACTGAGGCCGTTTGCTTGGAAACTCCGGCTGGCTTCGGCCTTGTGGGCCCAATTCCATCACGTCATCAACCCGAAAAAGGTTTTCGGTACACACAGGTCGTCTGGCGACGATTGCCTGGCGCACGCGTTGCGGTAATCACCTAAACTAACAATGGGCGAAGAGGTCACCCCTAAACCGACGGCATCCACGAAAGTCGGACCTGCGACGGCGCCGACGAGAAATAAGCAAGCGAACTCGCCGAATTCAGAACCGGTGCCGCTTCGCTTTTGCGCGTCTGTCGAGATCGCTAATCAATGCACCGATCCGTGCCGCCTCCCTTAGCGCGACGTCATTCGCATTCCTAAAGTGACGCCGATCTTTCATTCCAGGCCGGCGGCCCTGGTCTCAGCATCGCAAACACCGCGCCAGCATGGAACGGCCCCAGCGCGGGGGGCTGAAGGCGCTAAGGCCGCGATCTTCCCGATATGCCGTGGGCAGCCCGGCACAACTCCGGAACTCCCTTGGCGTTATGAGGGGAAGAGCCGCACTCTTGCACGATGGCTTCCTTTATGCGCATCGGGCTGACTTTGCGGAAGCCGTCCCTGGCGAGGAAGCCAACGGCTGGCCCTGACCGTAAAGTTCGAAACAGCTTCACCCGCCGTCCCGGCGACGGGGCTCGAGGCACCCGCGTCGCCCGCTTTGACGCGCAATCCCCGCCACGAATCAAGCGGCAAGCGTCCGTCATTTCCGCTATTATCAAACCATGACGATCGGGATCACCGGACCCGGGCGGAAGGCACCAGGGCAAAACGCCGTGGTCAGGCTCATCGTTGCGATCTTTGTCGGCGGGATTTGCCTGATCCTGGTCGGGCTCGCGAGCGACTTCTTGGTCGATTGGCTGTGGTTTTCCTCGATCGGTTATCTGCAGGTTTTCTTGACGACGATAGGCGCCAAGGCCGTCGTCTTTTTCTCCGTTTGGACGGCGACCGCCGTCATTCTTTCGCTGAACGGATTGCTCGCGGCGCGCTTTGCCAGCCGGCCGATCCAAGCGGTCGCCGCCTCCGCGTGGAAACCTGCGGGCAATGCGC
Source organism: uncultured Alphaproteobacteria bacterium (assembly GCA_963822795.1). Classification (GTDB taxonomy): domain Bacteria; phylum Pseudomonadota; class Alphaproteobacteria; order Rhizobiales; family Xanthobacteraceae; genus Bradyrhizobium. The sequence continues at coordinate 208,179 of CAWGJM010000037.1, read as the reverse complement.
CGCCCGATCTTTTCACACCCATGCGCGATCGAGTGCCGTGGTCCCGGGTTGTCGCGGGCGGTGCAGGTTTGCTCGCTCTGCTCGTCGCCGCGGCAGAAGCCGGCAACTGGGGCACCTTCCTGCAGTTCTTCTATCACGTGCCATATGGCGTAGACGATCCGCTCTATAACAAGGACATCGGCTTCTATATCTTCTCACTGCCCGCCTATATCCTCATCAAGAACTGGATGCTGCTCACCCTCGTTCTGAGCGCGCTTTTCGCCGGAACCATCTACTGGGCGCGCGGCGACATCGAATACAACGCTCACCACCGATCGATGTCACCGACCGTGATTGCTCACGGCTCAGCGCTGGTCGGTCTGCTCTTCGCGGTGAAGGCTTGGTCCTATGGTCTCGACCGCTATCTGCTGCTCTACGGCGACAACGGCATCGTCGTCGGCGCAAGCTACACCGATATACATGTGGGGCTACCCGGCCTGTGGCTATTGATCGGGCTTTCGATTATCGCTGCGTTTGCCGCGTGGGCAAACCTCCGGGTGCGCACTTATCGGCTTCTTGCCGCCGCGTTCATACTCGTCGGCTTCGGCTCTTTCGTGCTGTCCGGCGCAGCCCCTGCGTTGTTCCGATACTTTTTCGTCAAACCAACCGAGTTGCAGCTGGAGAAGCCCTACATCGAGCGCAACATCGCGCTCACCCGGCAGGCGTACAATCTCGATCAGATCGCAGCCAAGCCGTTTGCTGCCGAGCAGAAGCTTACCTTCAAGACGCTAGAGGCCAACAAGGCGACAATCGAAAATATCAGGCTGTGGGATTGGCTGCCCTTGTCGGATACCTACGCACAGCTGCAGGAGATCCGCACCTACTACAAATTCCATGATCTTGACGTTGATCGCTACTGGCTCGACGGTACCTACCAAAGCGTAATGCTGTCGGCTCGCGAACTGCGGCCTTCCTTGTTGCCGCCGAACGCCCAGACATGGGTTAACCGCCACGTGCTGTTTACTCACGGCAATGGCGCGGTGATGAGCCCGGTCACCCGCAAGCGCACCGAAGGACTGCCGTTCTTCTATTTGCGGGATATTCCTCCTGTTGCGGATGGAGGTCCCAAAATCGACGAACCTCGCATCTACTACGGCGAAGAGAGCGACGACTACGTCATCGTCAAGGGGAGCACGCCCGAGTTCGATTATCCGAAGGGGAAAGACAACGTCTATGCAGACTATGCCGGCGCCGGCGGCGTTCCGATCGGAACGACGGCATTGAGGACGCTGTTCGCTTACTACTTCAACGATCCGAACCTGCTGCTCACAAGCTACATCACGACCGACAGCCGGATCATGATCCGGCGCAATGTCACGGAACTGGTGCGCACGATCGCTCCATTCCTCAGGCTAGATCATGATCCCTATCTGGTTATCAGCAATGGGCGGATGTTCTGGATGCAGGACGCCTACACGACGAGTTCCTATTTCCCCTCCGCGCAGCCTGCGCAAGATCTCGATCTCAACTACATTCGCAATTCTGTGAAGATTGTCGTCGATGCCTATAACGGGACCGTCGATTTCTATCTGATCGACCCCGGCGACCCGATTGCCGCGACCTACCAGCGCATCTTTCCGAGCCTATTCAAGCCATTCGCGGCGATGCCTCCAGATCTGCGGAAGCACATTCGCTATCCGGAGGATATGTTCTTGATTCAGGCGCGGCTCTATCAAACCTACCACATGGAGACGGCCGACGTTTTCTATAACCGCGAGGATCTCTGGCAGTTCCCGCGACAGCCGGGCGGCGACGGCACCTCAATGATGACCCCTTATTATATCATCATGCGGCTGCCCGGCGAGCCGCAGGCCGAGTTCTTCCTCATGCTTCCCATGGTACCGAGCCGCCGCGACAACATGATAGCCTGGCTTGCGGCGCGTTGCGACGCGCCCGACTACGGCAAACTGATCGTCTACGAGTTCCCCAAGGACAAGCTCGTCTACGGGCCATTTCAGATCGAGGCGCGGATCAATCAGAATACGGAGATCTCGCAACAACTCACGCTGTGGAATCAGATGGGCTCGCGGGTGATACGCGGCGCGAACTTGCTTGTGATCCCGATCGAGAACTCGATTCTCTATGTATCACCGCTCTATTTGCGAGCGCAGCAAGGGCACCTGCCGGAGTTGAAGCGCGTGATCGCGGCCTACGGTGAACATGTCGTGATGAAGGAGACACTTACCGAGGCCTTGGCGGCGCTGTTCACAGAATCCGGTGCAGCGCCAGCAATCTCAAGCACCATAGAGGAGATGCGCCTCGCGAGCCCGGCGGGAAGTCAGGCACAGCAGGCGCTCGATCGCTACAATCAGGCGGTGGAGCGATTAAAGGCCGGAGACTGGAAAGGCTTCGGCACGCAGTTCGATGCACTGCGCGACATCTTGGAAAAAATGAGCCGACGATCCGCCGGTCAATAGTCCCCCGAATTTGCAAGAGCGAACCTTAGCAGACGCTGCGGTTTCCGAGAAGCCAATCGCAGTACCGTCGCGCCCCTCACTTCTACAACATGTCCGAGGTCGATCGCGGTCACTTTGACTGCCTGCCAATATCGGAAGTGGCAGAATCCACGCGATGCTTTATCGGCAAGGGCGAGCTTCCGTCTCACGCTTGTCGGTTAACCGGGCAAACGCGGTCCTAGCGACGTCCAAAACGGTCAAAAAATTTGCAACGCAAGCGGCCGCACAATTGCTCTCGCCTACCGCGCAGCAAACTCGGTTCGCGTGTTCGTAAAGTCCCTGGATCTTCCGTAACGAATAGCCCACGTCTCTTCATCGTCATCCAGACCAACGGGTTCCACTCGAGCAACGCGGTATCTGCTTCCCGTGCCATGAAACAGCAACGACTGTTGGTGGCGGCGCAAAAGCCTCCGGCATAGTATGTGATATGAGATGCCTTCGTCCTTGAGCACGTCCCATTTCGACAGTCCGCCCATGTGCGGAGAATGCAGCCCATAAACGACACGGCCAATGCGGCTCTCGCGGGTCGCATAGCTGCAAAAGAAACACGGTTCGGCGCTACCGTAGATCACGCAGCGTTTTCTAGGCGGCCGAGATCGCCGCGATCTCGGCAGAACCAATTGAAGGGACCGTGATCACGGCCGCAGCTGCGCCCGGTTGGATCAGTTGGACCGCCCTCGGATCCGGCACCCATACGGCGTGGGCGCTGTCCGCCTCAATCACCCGAGCCGGGATCTGGTGAGAAGTATTGGAGTTTGTCCGACTTCCCTCCCACTCCTTGGAGTCAGGCGGGGAGGCTTTTTTGACCGTAATATTTGGCCAGATTTTCGCGTATTCCGCATTCAGCGACAGCCATTTCTCAAGCCCCGGCTCGGTGTCAGGCTTGATCGCGTCGACCGGGCATTCCGGCACGCAGACCCCCGCAATCGATGCATTCGTCCGGGTGGATGACGAGCATGTTCTCGCCCTCGTAGAACCAGTCCACGGGGCACACGTCGACGCAGTCCATGATTTTGCAGCGAATACAGCTCAAGAGCATCCAAAATATTGCGTGACAGGAAGCGACCACGATTCCTTATCTGGCACCGAATCGCGCGGGAATGGTGCCAATGGACGGAGCAACCAACGCATGGCTTGATCACGACGCTCGGCGGTCATCGCGCTGAGAGCTTGGCCTGACAAGCGGATCGGCCGCTTGGCGGCAGGGAGTCGCTCGGATGGCGCCGCGCCTGACTGCCTTCCCATGACGGAAGACGAGGATTTCCGTTAGCGGCAGATAGTGTTGAAAAAGTCTTTTTAGCTGACGAACGAAATTTTTTAGGACCGCTAGTGCGTTTCGCGAGCGGCGACGCGAGGGACCACATCGTTTCACACAAAACGATCACGGACCTTCGTATCGGCCCTACAGAGCTCTGCACCGGTGAGATGTCTAAAAATCGACTTTCGCGAGATTTTCGGAGTTGACTTTTGCAACAAAATCGGCACTTAGCTGACGTCGGCGTTTTCACAATGACCGCTTTGCGCCAAGAGCTGCCCTCCCCGCCAGGTCGCATTTTGACCCGATCCAGTCTTTAGTCGTGACGGCATTCTGCAGTCCGGTGAAGTCCCTTCACATCACAACCTGCAAGACCTATCTATGGTTTGTCTTGAGCACGCCGATACGTCTGCGGCAGTCGTTAGCGAGAGGTCTTCCGATGACCATCACCCTCAACCACACCATCGTCCCTGCCCGCGATAAGAGGGCAGCGGCGCAATTTTTTGCGCGCATTTTTGGCCTCCATGCCGAACCGAAAGACGGCCATTTCGCGCCGGTACGTATCAACGACACGCTCACGCTCCTTTTCGACGACGACGAGGAGTTCGAGAGCCACCACTACGCCTTCCAAGTCAGCGATGCCGAGTTCGATGCCATCTTCGGCCGCATTCGCGAGGCGAAGCTCGCCTACGGCAGCGCACCGTGGAGTCTCGACGACGGTAAGCTCAACGACTGGAACGGCGGCCGCGGCGTCTATTTTCGCGACCCCGATGGCCATGTGCTCGAACTCATGACCGTACCGCAGTGAGCTTCAACCCCTGCAGCCACGAGGCGATCGAGGACATTGTCGTTGTGTCGTGCGTGAGTCAGGTCCTGGCCCACACCGCCGAAATCCAGCGCTCGTCCAAATGCCGGCTGTTAAGGGTCGACCGGAAATGGCCGACGTATGGCTAAAACGACGCGACTGGCAGGCTTTGGAAACTGTACCCCGGCAGGCCGTCGTCAGCATATATTTGGGGCACAAGGAGGTGCGATATGGCGACAACAACTGCCCAAGTCGTTCTTGATGCGCCGGCGGCGGAGTTCCGGCTTCCGGCAACCGACGGCAAGACTTACGCACTGGACGACGTTGCGGGCGAAAAAGGCACGGTCGTCGTTTTCATCTGCAACCATTGTCCCTATGTTAAAGCGGTGATCGACCGCATGGTTTCGGACGCTCGCGTGCTGATGTCGGAGAGCATAGGCTTTGCGGCGATTTGCTCGAACGATGCGGCGAGCTATCCCGAAGACTCATTTGAGAATATGAAGCGTTTCGCGAAGGCTCATGATTTCCCGTTTCCATATCTCTACGACGAGACCCAGGCAGTCGCTCGGGCGTATGGCGCGGTCTGTACGCCGGACTTCTTCGGTTACAATGCCGACCGCAAGCTCAAGTATCGCGGCCGGCTCGACGAAGGCCGCACAACTCCGCCTCGCGCGAGGGCACCCCGAGAGCTTGTCGAGGCCATGCGCGCGATTGCGACCACCGGTCTGGCGCCGGCTGACCAAAAGGCGTCTATTGGCTGCTCGATCAAATGGAAGGACGAATAAAGCCGAGCCCTGTCAACATGTTTCGTATCTGAGACCGCCGCGTGCGGCAGCATTTGCTGCACATGTCCGATTTGACTAGCGGCATCACGAGGGCCCAACGGCTGCTGCCGGAGTTGCATTCGCCCCTTCGCCCAGCGAAGCACGCACCACGTTCTAAGCGGGTTTTATCTGGATTGCTGAAATGCGGGTGCCGTAACGGCGGAATGACCATGTTGGCGCGGATCGAAGCGGCCCACGTATCAGTGCAGCGTACACAAAGAGGCAGGCTGCTGCGGTAACGGGGCGAGGTATTATGTCGCGAAGATCGAGCGGCTAGTGATCGATGCTCTGCACGTGCGGCTGGATAAGCCCGATTTGATTAAGGAGTACGTGAAAGCGTATCGCGAAGAACGTAACCGAGCAGAAAGAGCAGCGCGGAAATCTTGAGCGCGAACACGCCAAGGCGAAGGCTGAAATACAGCGTATGGTCGGTGCGATAGCCAAGGGCACCGCTCGCGTGAGAGGACTCACGCGGCGACAAGCGTCTTCCATCGCGTGTCATTCGAGTTCCAGGTAGTTCGATTTTGCTAGGTCACTTGAGCTGGGCGGCGATTCGTTCTTCAAGGGGTGAAAGCTACTATTACTGCATTCGGTTTGCGCAGGGGCAGCCTGTAGCGATGGTTGAAAGGGCTTCTCTTGAAACCGCCAAGAATTTTGCGCGCGCGCCAGTTCGTGCCACCGTTCGGCCTGTGCAATCCATTTTCCCCTATTTAGAGGCTCAGACCTCGCCCGTTCTAAGCAATGCAGTTCCATCATTGCACAGTTGGTTTCTCTCACAGGCTGTCCTCCTGATTCGCGACCCTATTTCTTCTTTTGTTTCAGAGTCATTATGATTATGTGATAGAACTACTTTTAGTTTAGTCGTTTAAACGGCACTCTCTTGACAGAGTTCCTGAATTGTCCTCGGCCTCCTTGTCCACATGCAATAAACCAAGCGTTGGGTTATTGTGTAGAGGTACAAGTTAATCGTAATTTCTATGAACAAGATTGAAGTGAAGTGCGAGTGCGACGGGACAGGCTTTATTGCAGTAGCAGATAACGGTGGTGATGGCATCGAGCATGTTGAGTGCGGACAGCACCACCCAGCTTTCCAAGACGCGCCGAGCATTGATGAGCTTCTAGCTCACATCGGAAAGCAGACCGGCATTAGCAGCGAGTTTTTCAAACGCTAGGCTTATGACCGCTGCAAAGCTCAAACGCCTTAAGGCCCTCTATGCCAACCGTGATGACGATTTTTGGAAGTGGCGTGATTTCGTCGAAGCCATCGGTATTGAAGCGACCTTAGAGGGTCTTGGCCTTCCGTTGGACAGGAATGTTGCCGCCGGCGAAAGTCGCGCGACCCCCTTATATGGGACGTTTGAAGTCAAGTGCTGATTTATGTCTGCGACGGTTTAATTTTGCCCTAAATCCAGCGGGTTTGATTTTGCGTTCACAGCACGTGCCGGCGCAGTCCATTGGGTCCATTCTTTGGTTCGACCCGCGCCGCGAGCATTCTTCCGTCCCGACCGCTAAGTCTCTCGGCCGCCGCGCGCAGGGCCTGTCAAGGCTGGCCGCGTCTTTCGCGGCCACCCGAAGGGCTTGGCCTTGACTGGCCTGAGCACGGCGGCATCCTAGATCGGATCGGGGCCGCAGGCGTCGCCACATGGCAGGGAAATTCAAGGTCAAATTCACACCGCTGCTAATTCATGGTTTGCTTCCTTTTATTCGTGCCAGTCGTACTGGCGATGGGGTGGTGATCGGCCGACGCCGACCCCCAACGAGTCAGGCGGGCGGCGGCCGATCACTTGACTTAAGAACAACGCAGCGACACGAGGCGGAGCCCGCTTTCAAGTTGACGATGGTTGTAAAAAACCGACCGCCACATCCTTATATACGGTGGATCCGTTGGATCCGAACCATGATGCAACTATGCGCATCGAGGGCGAGGCTCCGAAGCAGCAGCAGCCCATTCTTTTTCCCGGTACAGAGACCATGGGGGGACGGCGGGCTACCGCTACCTCGGATCGCTTTTGGCCGTTTCGTCGCTATGCGCGCCGAGGTGCCAAAACCTGGTATTTCTTCTTCCTTCCTGTCGCCGATTACGCCGCTGAATGCAGCCTGAAGCCTTCCGGTATGACGCCGTCATTCGCATAGTGCCACAGGGCAATGATGAGCTTGCGGGCAAGCGCTACAATCATCGGCTTGCGTGATCTCTTTGCATTCTCGGTGCGTTGTTTGAACCATTGTACCAGAGCGCTGTCGGGCTGGAACTTCACCATGCGCCAGGCCAGCTGGATCATGATTTTACGCACCCGCGCGTTGCCCGAGCGGGAAAGGCCCTTTTCTCGTCGCTTTGAGCCGCTTTCATCCGGTGAGCCGGTCAATCCGGCATAACGGGCTACAGCTTTGCGGTCGCGTAATGTTCGGGACAGAAGCTCATGCACCAAAAGATCGGCTGTCTCCAAACCAAACCCGTAAATCCGTACCAGCAGATAAATCATCCTGTTCGCAAGAGCCTCCGGCTTTTGTTCAATCTGCTGCAGCCGGGCCTGCTCGATTGCCTTGATTTGTTGCTTGATGATCTTCAACCGCTCCATGTCCCGTCGAAGCGCGGCGGTCGTGTTGGGCGGTAAGGACTTGCCCTCTGGTGTGCGGACAGTCTCCAGCTTCACGCTCGCCTTGCGTAGCTTGGGATTGAAGTTACGGACGCCAAACTGGACCAAGGCTGATTTCATGCGATTGACCACACGGGTTTGTTCATGGACCAATCCCTCGCGCTCACGATGCGGGCGCTTGGCATCCTCTTCCTCCATGGTCGGGACAATTGCCATGGTGCAATGGCCTCGCTCACCACGTAGCCAGCCAAGGAAGGCGCGCTTCAACATCGCCGTATCGAGCCGATCCGTTTTAGCTCGCCGATGTTCGCGGGATACGGCCACGCTGTTGGCGTGGATGACATGCGCATCTATGCCGCGTTCCCGCAGCCAGCGAGCCAGCCAGAAGCTATCGCGCCCAGTCTCGTACGCCACCGCAATCCGGGTGATCAGCCTGCCGGCCTTGATTGCTTCGTCCCGCCAGCCATGCAGCAGTTTCAGCAGGTCTTCCGGGTTCGGCTCCAATTTCTTCAGCGGTTCCCGGCTAACCCCAGGTATCAGCCCGGCGACCAGCCAGCTTGATAAACTGAGTTCAATGACCGCGACCAGCGTGTTATCCTGCATGAAGGCGGCGGGACTGGCTTTACTGTTGTCGTGGGGTTTCTGCATTAGGAGGCTCCGTCAATTGTAAGTTGATCGAAGCGACGATTTTACAGCTGTCTCGCCGCTGCCCCATAGCATCTTTTTCGGGAATATTCCTAGCAAACGCCCGTCAGTCGCTTGCTCTTCCACCTTATTCAGGACGCAACTGACGGCCACGATTATCGCCCGGCTTGGCCGAGCCCTATATGCAACTCGCGATCCACGACCTGCTCGGCGCCATCTTTGCGGCGTCCGACCAGCCGTCCATCTCCTCTCATTCCGACAAGCTCTTCGTGCGGATCTGCGACATCATAAGAGCCCACTTTGCCGACCCGAACGTTGGTCCCTCTCAGGTGGCCGCCGAGGCCCGCATTTCGTTACGCTACCTGCAAAAGCTGTTCGCGGTCCGCGGTTCTAGCTGCAGTCACTTCATTAATGCGCTGCGCCTGGATCACGCCGCGCGTCTTATCCGACGCCACGCATCGATGAAGACTAGCCAGCCACTGAACGCGATCGCACATGCCGGCGGCTTTCGCGACTACACGCATTTTGCTCGCGCCCTTCGCCAACGGTTTGGCCACGCGCCGGGCGCTCTCGGCGGTCATTTTCAGAGCGCGGCAATGGTGCGTCCGAGTACGCATGAAGGTGAGCGATAGGCTCACGACGCCGACCGTCCATTGGCCTAACCCATCTGCGGTGCCCATCGAGGTACGTTCGCAGAGGTAGCCATTATGAACACGACGCAATTTGCATTGCCATCGAACGGCATCCCGACTTCACAGCTCGATCCCTATTGTGATGAGGCGTTGGTCGAGCCGTGGGAGACATACCCGGTTCTAAAAAACCTTGGCTCTGCCGTCTGGCTGACAAAATATGAGATGTTTACCCTCGCACGATACGCTGCGCCAATACCCTCACGGGTATTGGCGCATGACTCGGGGTCGATGCGGTGGGAGAGCGCGTCATGATTTACACGCTCGCTATTGTTCTACCGCTCCTCAGAGCGGCAGCTAGCGCGATCGTAGCCATTACTATATGGGGCGCGGGCACGCCGATCCTGCGCCATCGGCGCAGGCGTCGCCTCGTGCTGGCGCCGCGTCCACCATCGAGATCGCCACCAACATACGATGCCCATATCCCTCGCTGCCAGCCAGTGCCCAACTTCCCGCGACTTCGTGCCTTGGCGCTTTTTGGACGCCGGCCAGCTCAGTGCGCCGAGCGTGTCGTCGTTGCCGGCGTCCAAAAACCAGCACACAAGCCGACGTCAGAAGGTGACGCAAAGACCGGCGATGGCGATGCAGGCTATGCAGACCCCGGCGGCACCCAGGCCTTTGGCCAAGCGGAAACCCGACTTCAACGACGATAGAGAACGGGCTTGGTCCGATCTAGCTGAATAGCCTCGCATGATGCTGTGCTCGTTGTATTCTTCCATCGCGCGCAAGTACTCCGCGAACCCACATGCGATCATCAGCGCTCCGATTACCGCAAGACCGGCAAAGCCTACCAGCGCAAGGACGAGCAACGGGAGCATGCCAAGTAAGAATATTGGGAAGAGCGGAATGAGGAGCACTAACTCGGAATCTTTGCGCATTAGTGGCCTCCCAAAACAGCACAGCCAAGCTGTACAGAGAAGCTGCTATCACAATAGCATAAAACTATATTGTTCAGCGCCCTCTTCGGTCGCTTTGGGTGGGTCAATCGCGTCATTCTCACCGTGGGTTGGCCACTTCCGGTCTACCTCGGACAACGGACGTCATCAGAGCCAGTCGGCATGTCTCAAACGTGTCAATATCGACTTCCGCGCCAATCGAGGCGTTCCTACTGGCTATGCCTGCAGCCCCGTTGAATTAGGTCAATTCAGCAGCACTAGTTTTTCCTTAGCTGCTCTGCTAAACGGTACGCTTCATGTCTCCATGAATGCTACGCAGGTTGAGAGCTCTGCGACTGATTTGCTCATAGCGGATCGCTACCGACAAGTGGGCCAGTGTATCAGGTCTTTCTAGACATCCATTTCTTCCAGGAGTGCCACAATTCTCAACTTATTCGGATCGCGTTCACCCCTCGCCGCCGCTGCGAGGATACGCGAGGCAAACTTCGCCTTCATGGCAGCCGTTCGCTCGATCTCAGGCAGGATGATTGTCGCCTCATCCAGTGCGGACCCCATCAGCATGATTTCGTCGGGCTGAAATACCATTTCTGGTTCCTCCAACGCCACAGCACCAGCGATGATGCGGAACCCGAAGAGGGTTCTGTTCGGGTCCCTCGCATTCCAGGAACAGCGCCTGTCCCTCTCGGACCGCCCAGTCAGTTAGCCCCATTTAGGGCACAAAAGGGTCGCGCAGGATGTTCTCTTTTGAACACCCCGGTTGATTTTCTTGCGGTCCAACCCGTCGCTGCCTGGCTTGGTCGAAACGTCTCGCCAGGACCGGCCGCCGTCGAAACCTTCAGCGGTGCGCTCCCGGCGCTTTGGCTCCCGCTGGACAGCCTTGCGAACCATGTTCGCGCAGCGATCCGCCGCCTGGTCGAGCGCGCCCCGGCGGCTTTTGTAAACGTCGGAAACACGACATTGATCGAGAAAGTCGCGTGGACCAGCGCCGTGTGCCGATAGATCAATCGGCCGTGGGCCGATCGCCTCGCCGAGATCTATCGCGTCGTCACATGGGCGGCTTCACGCCCTCAGCGCCGATCACGACTGCGGAGGCTTCCGAGCCGTCCTTCTTCATAACGACGAAAACCCTGCGCCCAACGGCCAGTTGATCGGCCGGCGCCTTGTCAAAGGCGACGACCGTCGCGCTCGTGGGAATGGTGATTGTCTGTTCACCGCGGGCGTAATTCAGCCTGACCACACGATCCGTTCCGACCTCTTCGATCTTGGCGATATTGGCGTTGGTCATCATGTTCGGCGTGGATTCAAGATCCCAGGGACAGTGCCCTCGGCCAGACCGCGCAGCGATTCATCAAACACATGAACTTCGCGTGCGACGCGCTTGCCGTCCTGCTCAACCGACGTAATACCGACGAACTTGCCCGCCTGGATGGCGCTCATGTCGGCCGTGGTCACCAGGAAAAGGCCTGCGTCGCTGGCGAGTTTGATCGATTCCGATCCGCCCTTGGCGGTCTGGACGCTGATCGTTCCGTCCTTCGCAGCGGTCAGCGTGCCGCGGATATGCGCCTGCGCGAAGGCTGGCGCGGAAAGCAGCACACCAACAAGAACCGTTGCGGCTTTTTCGATATCGAGATCTATCACCCAACGCAGCCCGTGGCTCATGAAGCCAGTACGCAACGCTTGCAAGGCTTGATGAGCAGAGCGACCCGGCCTGAAGCCGTATGAGCAGGGAAGAAAGTCCCGCTCATAGATGGCCTCCAGCACCATGACAACCGCCCTTTGTGCGACCTTGTCCTCGAAGGTTGGAAGGCCAAGGGGCCGAAGAGATCCGGCTCCATCGCCCTTGGGGATGTACACCCGCCGGACCGGCGGTGCGTAATAGCGGCCTGACTTGATGCGTTCCAGGAGATCCGAAAGATTGGTCTCCAGGTTTTGCGCATACTCTGCCGCCGTCACACCGTCGATACCGGGGGCACCATCCTTGCGGGTGAGCCGGTAGGCTTCCCTCATCCACTCCAGATCGAGGACGTGGTGCAGCGTGGACAATGCCACCCCGCTTTTTGCTCTTGCCAGTTCAGCTATCCGCTGCCGTTTCGTGGACAGGTTTGTAAGACCCAAAGTTCTCTCCCATGTTGCCCGTCAGCGGTTCTCTCCTCACGACGCCCCCCTTTCCTCGATCGGGTCCCGGCGAGACCAGTTCCCCGACGTCGTCAGTACTATGAGGGCGCTACGACTTCCCACTCACGCATCCCCGGTCACTTATTTGTTTCGCTTCCGCGGCCCACGCGATTTCTCCTCGGTTCGTGCTCGCCGTTGCCGGCGCTCCCGGGCGGGTGGAGGTTCCGCCACAGGCCAAGATCATTGTTCAGCCGGTGATCTCAATTTGCCGGCGTACTCTCGCGTGGGCGTGAGTGGGATCTCTCAGGTTCCCAGGCAGTCCGTCCTATGCCTTTGCCCCGGTCCAAGACCCCGGCCGAATCGACGCTGCCTCGCCACTGACGGTCTCGTCGATGCTGCCCCTGCTGCCGCAACAGCAAAGGCTTCAGCGTGACCTTCATATCGGGGCTACCGCGGGGCTTTGGCACCTGCTGTCTACGCTTCACGAACGGTGTTGCCACCGTCATGCAAGACTCGCTTCCGGCTGGCTGGCTGGCCTTTGCCGGGAGGGAGGCGCCCGCGATGCCGCAGGGCGGCGGCGCGCCGCACATGGCGCTGACCAATCCAAAAGCCTTCGCGGCTTATTTGGCACCGCTGCACAACAAAGACTGGGTCGTCTATGCCAAGCGTCCATTCGGGGGACCGGAGCAAGTCCTGCGCTATCTTGCGCGCTACACCCACCGCGTCGCCATCTCCAACCGCCGCCTGATCTCGGCCGACGACAAGGGCGTCACCTTCACGTGGAAGGATTATCGCCGTGACGGCGCCGAGCGATACAACAGGGTGATGACGCTCGATACAAGCGAGTTCATCCGCCGCTTCCTGATGCATGTCTTGCCATCGGGCTTCCACCGCATCCGCTACTATGGCTTCCTCACCTGTCAAACCCGCGCCAAGAATATCGAGCGTATCCGTGAGCTGCTTGCCGTGCCGCTCATTCCGCTCGATGACATCAAGGCGGTCAGCGCCAAGATTTCGACGAGCGCTCAGCCCGAGGAGCCCAAAGCACCAGAGCATCCATGCCCTTGCTGTGGCAGCAACATGCGCATCATCGAGACCTTCCTGCGCGGGCAACAGCCGAAACACAAGCCCACGCCAGTTCCGCCAAAGATCAGGATCGACACCTCATGATGACGAAACTGATGCTCGACATATGCAAGTACGATCAATGTCTGTGTTGGCTTCCAGCCGACAACGTTATCCCTTGCGTCGTTACGTCAATGTTGCCGTTCGGCAAAACTCAAAAGCGCAACATTGCGTTACAAAGACGATCCGTGACCCGTTCACAACCCAATTCACGCCCATGCCGCGTGGCAAAATTGCGTGCCTTGCCGCCTCGTTCCGCCACATCGACGCCTGCGCCGCGGCGAAACCCCCATAGTTGCGGCACCACCGCCGTTCCCAACCCGCGATTTCCTGCCTTGGCGCTTTTCGGCCGCCGGCCGTCGGAGTGCGTGGAGAGACCACATCGGCGGCCGAAAACCTGCACAATAGCGGAAGTCGGGTCCGCTTCATATGGGCACCACGGATCATCAACTATGAGACAAGAGGAAGCCTGATCTGGAACGACGCGCCGCCGTGATCCCGATTTTTTGCCCATATCAGCCCATTGTGCGCCTCGACAATCGTGCGCGCGATGGACAGCCCCATACCCATGCCTTCCGCCTTGCTGGTGTAAAAGGGCTCAAAGACCGTTTTAAATTTGTCGACGGAAATGCCCGGGCCGTGATCCAATACGGATAGCTCGGCAAAGTTCTCGACGCGCGAAGTCCGAATGATGATGATGCGGTTTTCGGTAGGCGTATCCTTCATCGCGTCGATCCCATTCACGACAAGGTTTAGAATGACTTGTTGAAGCTGAATGCGGTCGCCGAGGATCGGAAGCGCATCCGGCGTGATCAAACTAAGCAGTTCGACTCTTCGTGCGATAGCGAGCGCCGAAAGAAATTCGACAGTTTCCCGAACGAGGTCGTTGAGGTCGATATTTTTCGGCTCGAAAGGCGCTCGTTTCAACAGACTGCGCATCCTCCGGATGACTTCACCGGCGCGCCGGTCATCCTGCAAAATATCCTTCACGATATCTTTGAGTTCAGCGATGTCGGGGCTCGGAGAATTTCAGGATCTCGTCTGCCGTTTCGGCGTTGGTCAGAATGGCGCCGAGCGGCTGGTTCATTTCGTGAGCAATTGAGGCGGTCAGTTCGCCAGCCATGGAGAAGCGGTTGACATGGGCAAGTTCCGCCATGCGCTGCCGGGCCTGCACTTCGGAAAATTTGCGCCGACGATGCTCGCGCAGAAGCGCTGTAATAAGCCCGGCCTGTATCAAAAGAACCGCGACGACGGATGCAATTTGCCACGAATACCGTTCCGAAATGGTTGGCTCTCGGAAGTAGACGGTACTGCCGGGCGGCAGATTGCTTTCGCTGATCCCAAACCGCTGCAATTGTCGCCAGTCGAACCTTGGAGCCGCGAACTCAATCGGCCGGGTCTTTATGTCCCCCGCCCTCTCCCCCGAAAGGATTCGGTTCGCGACATTGGCCGTGACTGCACTGCTCTCCATCACGGAAAACATCGGCCCCCCAACGAGGGCGCCTTCAAAAAAGGAACCGTCGTAAGAGAAGATGGGAGCAGAGGCTACGGAAGCCAATGCGTTCAACGACTCGTTCTCTTCGTGAGAGACTCCTGCTGCGTCTACATTCATCAAATGCCAGAGAATCGCGCTATGCGGCGGCAGTTTGGCCGCGTCCTTGAGAATGTCGACAAAAGGCAGCTCATCGTACCATTTCAATACGACCCTGTTCGCAAAAGGAGCCAGTTGCCGCTGTATCTCTTCGTGCCAGAATACTTCATTCGGCGAAACTCCGTTCACAATTGCAACCGTTTTGGTATCCGGCAGCACCTGGAGGATCGTCGTGAGAATGGCAGCAAAATCGTGATTGACTGCTACGACCGTGTCGTTCTCTGAAAGGTGATCATAATCAACGCGGCGCCTATCAACAGCCGTGAAGATCATTGGGGTTGTTAGAAACAATTCGCTGCGATGCCTCTGGATAAAGCTTGCGGCGGGCGCTCCAACCGCGATTATCAGGTCGAGCGGCTCCCTGAGATAAAGCGCTCGGAGATACTGAACCAGCGGGGCTTCGGACTCTCTGTCGTCCGATCTTGCGCCAGCGAGCGAGAAGTCTGAGAAATCAATCGACCATTTTGCCTGACGAATAGTTTCGGCTCGAATCGTGCGAGCATAATCGCTCCAAGGCTTGAATTGTGGTCCGAACGAATGCAGAAACATCACGCGCTTTGCATCTGCTGCCATCGCGTAATTTATTGCCCCGCAAAGGATGATCAATGCGCCACAGATCATGCACAGATGCGAGGTGCCGGTCGCTAGCCCGGGGTGACGTGTTCCCATCGCTCGACTGCAGCCTTTCTCGGCTCTACAGAGGCGCATTCAGGTTGCAACAATCAAATCACAAGTGCAATATTGTGAAGAAAGCGAGCTGACGACTATCGAAATTGTGGGGCCACCTGGGCCCGAGTGCGGCCCCACTGCGGGCGCCGGCCGGCGCAAGTTTTCGTTGACCGCGGCTGGTTATGAGGCCGGTTAGCTCGACGGTCCAGTCGTTGGCGACCAAGGCGGAGGCAAGAGCGGGCCAGAGCCAGGATGAGGTCCGCTGGGGGTCATTAGCGTCGGATTTGACATGTCAGCGACGTGTCCGGTTAGATCGCGATCTCGGACATTCCGGCGGCACGGGCGAGGAGTTTCGGGCCGGTCGACAAAGGGTGGATGGTGCGGCACGAATCCGGGACCTATGTGAAGTTCACCCGGCCGGCGCCGAGCTGTTCGCCTAAAGGACAGCCTCATAGCGATGCGGTGACGTCCGGTTTGACGCGCATCCCGGACTCAAGTCGGACATCGCGCCTTGTCGGAAATGTGCCAGTGGGCGACATCGCGCGTGCGGGGCGAGCTGCCTTGGCGCCGGGTCTGTCAGGTGGGCTGCCGCAATGTCTCAGACGGCGGCTCTCCAAACAGCATCCGGTAAGCTACCGAGAAGCGCCCAAGCTCCCAAAAGCCATGGTCGGTCACAATCTGTGTAACGGTTTTCGTGGACGGATCCGAATGTAGGACCGCCTACCGCACCAGATGCATTCGGCGCAAGGTGAGGTAGCTGATTGGACCCATGCCGAGATGCCTTTCGCAGGAGGCGCGAAGCGTTCGCTCTGCGACGCCGACGGCGGCGCAAATTTCGGTTAGATAGAGTGGCCTATGGGGATGTGCCTCCAAGAATTCCACGAACCGGGCGAATGTGGCGTCACAACGGCGGTCGCCGTTTGTCTGCTCCAGGCTGAGGCCTTCGGCGAGGCATCTCACCAGGATGTGAGTAAGCTCATTCTCCAGCGCCCGAGTCACTTGGGGAAGTTCGAGAATGTCCGGCGTTTGGTGAGCGAGTTGCCCGATGAGCTTGTGCAGGTCCAACAATCGACGCATCAACGCAAAAGGCGGGCGAACAATGGACTTGTGAGGTGTCTCGGGCAGGCTACGACCGACGATTGCCTCGGCAGCAACGGCCAGATCATCAGATGGAAGGGACACCGTGCCATAATGAAAGTCCGCGTCAGATCGTTGATGCACGACATCAGACCTGTTGATGACCATGTCGCCGCCGGCCCGAACTTCGAGGCCGCAGTCCAGCAACGATGATGAATTACATTCGGTAAGAAAGCCAATCGATCTGCGGCCGGACTTGACTGCGACAGTATTGATTCCGGGCAGCGATATGTGGATTCGATGCAACCAAAGCCTGTTCATGCCGACTTGCGCGATCTCGGCATGGAAATTCCCCTTCGCTGTGGGAAATAGCCTGACATCAGCAGAAGGAAAAACAGCCTGACAGGCCGACGGATCATCAAGACTGAAAACTCTACTCAATGCCACTTTCTTCTCCCGAAGCCAGACCATTTGCTTAGGGCAACTGCTTCTAAAAACGACGAGAGTTAGGAGGACCTATTGAGTTAAATCAATGTATCGATTGTGACCCGGCAGATAGGAGTGAACCGCGTCGGTCGATCGAGTGTCGTAAGGTTCACGTAAGTATTTGGCTGAACGTTGGGCTTGTGAGAGCGACTTGTCCCTTTGGACAATAGCAAATGCGCCGCACGAGACACATACCAATGACCGTGGGATGTTGAAACCACCAGCCTTGAGAGGCTCAACTGGCTCGCATCTTTTTGCAATCCATAGCAGTCCCTGAAGCTGCGTGGCGAACAGGCCCAAGGGATATCGTTCTTGTCAAATCGAAACCGCGTCTTTGTCGTCGATGACGACCCCGCAGCGCTGCGGAGTGTAGCTCGATTGCTGCGGCGGTTCGGCTACGCCTGCTTGCCGTTTCCGTCTGCGGAGGCCTTCGCAAATCACGGCGATTTCGACAATGCGGTTTGCGTTCTTCTCGACATTAACCTGGGCGATGGGTTGTCAGGGATCGAGCTGAGGCAACTTCTCAAAGCGGCTGGGAATACAGTGCCTGTCATCTACACGACTGGCAACGACACCCCTGTCGTTCGCATGGCTGCGCTTCAATCCGGATGCCTCGCCTTTCTCACAAAGCCGTTCTCGGCGAAGTCACTCATCGAGCCGCTTGAGAGAGCATCGGCTGAACTCATATAGCCCGACTGCCTTCGCGCGAACTTTCCATCGCGCGTGGCGGTGAAGGGCGTGTGCCGCACCGGCATGAGCCGCGATCGACGCAGGCAACGCGCCAGAGACGCGCGAAGGCTTACCGGATCGTGCGCTAGCATTGCCGCCATCAAAGCACGGCCCCACCCCTGGAGTAGATGATGAAAAGGTAGAGCCGTGCCCGGGCCACGGGACTAGGCATGGCCCGATGATGATAACGGGGACGGGGCGAACGTGGTTCCCGGCTGCGGCATAAGGTGGGGATGGTCCGAAAACAGAAATGATAAGCAACGCCCGCGTCCGGTTTGACGCGCATCCCGGACTCAAGTCGGACATCGCGCCTTGTCGGAAATGTGCCAAGAAGCGACATTCGGCCGTTATGCGAGTACCGAACATCGGTACTCGCAATCTAATCTCACTGCGCCGGCAGGCTCGACAGACCTTGAGTTTTTACGACCGGTTGCGGAACCCACTTCCCGGTGAGCGCCTCGGATTTCGGGGCGTAGAGGCGCATCGTTAGATTGAATGGCCCCTTCGGCGCAGGAAGCCAGTTGGCTTCCTTGTCCATGCCAGGACTTTCGTTCTGGAAATACAGGTCAAGAGAACCGTCGGGATTGTACTTGAACGGCATCCAGCTACTGACCGCAAAGCGGTTCAGGACGTTTCCGACCTGGAAGCCCTCCTGATCGTAAAGGGTGATCGACCAGAACGCATTAACCGGCGGCGCGGCGTCCTTCTCGAAAGTTATCGTGTATTTGTTTACGCCATCGAGTGGCTTGCCGGTTTCGTCACCGAGATTGAGAGGGTAAATGGCATCCTCAGGCAGATTTGCGCCGAGCCCCAATTGCGAGACAATTGCTCGCTTCAGATAGTAGTTGCCGTATACGCCCATCGTGTCGGTATTGAGCGACCAGCCGTTGGCCACCCGGGCCAAGGTCGGAACCTTCCATGCCATCAGTTTCTGTGCATCTTCTGGTGCTGTCTCCAGCCCTCTTTGCACAATTGGATCGAGCCTGCCGATGTCAAAACTTTTCCCCACCTCAATTCCGATCTTCTTCATCTGCGCGAGGATAGGCTCGTCGGTGAAATGGGGAGGCTGGAGCTTTAGCAACTCGGCGGCATAAGCGAAATAAACGCCGGCCGTCATAGCATCAACCTGAACCTTTGGCGGCGTCTTCATGTCGACGCTCGGATCGATTTTGACCTCGACGGGCTTGGGCGTTTTGCCAAATTCGGAAAGCAGCGCGACCTTGTAGCCGGCCTGGATTTTATGCACGGCATCATAGTCTGGCGGACCATCCGTCTTGGTACGGCCAATGATCCAGACATAAGGCGTGGATGCCTCGATGCGCTGTGTGTCTTTCGGCATCTTAAACTCATCAATAAACCTGTCGCGCAGATCGGGTCGCCAGCCAGGAGGTGTCACCAGAAAAGTCCCCGCCTGAGTTCCCGTCGTCCGCCAACCCGGCGAGGCGAAAACATCGGTCCACATGTCGAGCATCGGCAGAAGGTAGTAGCGCCCGTTGGTGTCCGGCACGCTGATTACGACGGGCTCCTTCGTCAGGTCGAGCCATGCGATGGAATACAAAGTATCGAAGTTGGATCGCACGACACCTTTGAAGCTCGCCGGTGGGTATTCCGGTACGTTGACGAACATGTTCATCGGACCTTTGCCAAATTCTTTTCCCGGTTCGATGTTGGTGGACTGCTTTCGCGTAATGTCCATCGACAACAGCGAATAGAAATAAAGATAGGCATTGACGCCTATTGCGTGCGCCTCCTGTTCGGTGATCATCGCGCTCTGTGCTTGGGCATCGAGCGAAAGAACCGGAGAAATAAGAAGGCTCAGAACCAAGGCAGTCGTACTTCTGATCATGGGACGCTCCTTATGCAGATTATGTTGCCATAAGACGTGATGCTAAGCGCCCGGCGATTTGGCGCCAGCGTACAGCGTCAGCGAACCGTCCTGACATTGAACATTCCCTTCGTAGGGAACGTTGGCAGCATCTTGCCGCTATCTTCGCGCGGTTCGGTGTAGAGGTCGAAGAAGGCAGCGCCGGACAGAGGGGGGCTTTTCGCCCACCCATACGCGCTTTTTAGTGTTGCCTGGCGCCTCAGCGCCAGGTTGCCGGTTCGCAGGGAGGCTTATTGAACGGACCCCCGGCAAACTGGCCAACGTCTGGAGCCCGGATGCAGTGAACGACGTGGGAGGCAGGGACGACTGCGCCGTTTTTGTCGTGCCACGCCGCCATGGCCGGATTAGCGAACATGGCCGCGGCGATCAGTCCTACCGAAACAAGCTTACTCATTTGCGCGTCTCCCTATGCTATCAAGAGTGAGGAGTGAATACTAATGCCGGTCCCACGGCTCCGACTATGCGAATTCGGAAATCTTTGAAGCCGCGCGGGCCCATCCATGGCAATCTCCTTGCTACAAACGCTTGGCATGGCGCGCTGTGGCCGCACCCTTGTTCCCGGAAACGGTCCTGCGAACGCACACGTTCGGCCCGCCGCGCAAGGTGCGTTGTCCGCTATGGGTCATTCGCGTCGGTTTGACGCTCAGCTTTTCGGGCCCGGGCTCTTCTCCTTCGTGGCGGCATGCGGCTTCGGAACTGCGGCCGCCACTGAAGGCCTATCTCGCGCCGCGGCATAGGACCAAGTGGTTCGTCTATAGCAAGCGGCCGTTCGCCGGGCCGGAGCAGGTGCTGGCCTATCTGTCCCACTACACCCACCGGGTCGCGATCTCCAACAGCCGCCTCATCGTCACCGACGCGACCGGCGCGACGTTCAGCTACAAGGACTACCGGATCGAGGGACCCGGCCGCTACAAGACCATGACGCTCAAGCCGGACGAGTTCATCAGGTGGTTCCTGATGCATGTCCTGCCTAACGGATTCCACCGGATAAGGCACTGCGGTCTGCTAGCCTGCGGGACCGAGACCATCGCGCGGATCCGTGAGCTGATCGCTGCGGTGGCACCTGTGCAAACCGCGCACCAGCCGCAGGCTCCCGATAGTGCCGCGGCAACCGACCAGGCGACCCACCCGTGCCCGTGTTGCGGTGTTGCGGCGGTCGCATGAACATCATCGAGACCTTCAACCGCGGCTCGACACCGCAATACAGACCGGCGCCGCCAACCGTGATCAGGATCGATACGTCATGATCACGTTCCCCACCTCACAGATTCAAAATCCCGATCTTCCTCGCCGGCCCTCGATCCGCAACGGCGACGCTCGTGCAAATCTGCCTTTGCGACGTCAACGTCGCCATCGATCTTCCTGGCTTACCGCAGATTCTCGCACCTGCGACGGACCATCATGCGCCGCAACATCGTCAGCCAACATACTCATCGACCTCGGTTGCCCTCGCGCAGCGCCGTCGTGCGCAAACCTTCATAGCGCTCGGCGCTCGCAGCGCCACCGCCTACCATTTCCCGCGGGTTCCTTCATTGAAGGCTTTCAGACGCCGGCCACGGTGCAAGCCGCAGCGCTGCGATCAGCCGGCATCCGAAACCCTCAACATCACCGGAAGTCAGCTGATTTCTCGATCACTTCGTCGGTGCATTCTTCCTTGCCCAAGCATCTCGGCTCTATAAGCAAGAGGCCCGCGAGGTTCTCGTCTAGCCACAATATGGCAGCGATCGCATTTTTGGGTGCCTGTTTTTGGGTTGACGGGCAAAAGCAAACGTAACCTAATCAATGCCTTAAAGTAGTCCTCCTGCCAGGAGGCCTTCATGAACGAGCTTTCGGGCTACGTATTCTCGTCGCTGCGGGAGGGCGACATCGCTCTATACCGGGGCTCTGGCAACGGCTTGACGCCGATCCTGCTTGTTGCCGCGGAAGAAACCTCGCCCGGTTGCGTCGAGCGACTTGAACACGAATATGCGCTCAAGTCCGAACTTGACGCCGACTGGGCGGCGCGACCCGTCGCGCTTACGCACGATAACGGCCGTATGACGCTGGTGCTTGAGGATCCCGGCGGTACGCCGCTCGATCGACTGCTTGGCCGGCCACTGGACGTATCGCATTTCCTGCGCATCGCGATCCCGCTCGCGGGCGCGCTCCGCCATGTGCATGAGCGTGGCCTCATCCATAAGGACATCAAACCGGCAAATTTCCTGGTGGACGAGGCAAGCGGCGGCGTGTGGCTGATGGGGTTCGGCATCGCTTCGCGTCGGCCGCGCGAGCGCCAAGCCCCCGCCCCGCCAGAGGTGATCGCGGGCACGCTCGCCTATATGGCGCCGGAACAAACCGGCCGGATGAACCGCTCGGTGGACTCCCGGAGCGATCTCTACGCACTGGGTGTCACCTTCTACGAAATGTTGACGGGGACGCTGCCCTTCACGGCTGCCGATCCGATGGAGTGGGTGCACTGCCACATCGCGCGGCGACCGGTGCCGCCCAGCGAGCGGGTTGCCGGCGTCCCCGAGCCGCTCTCGGCAATCGTGATGAAGCTCCTCGCCAAGATTGCCGACGAACGCTACCAGACCGCTGCGGGCGTTGAGGCCGATCTGCGGCACTGCCTGACGGAATGGGAGTCGCACGGCCGTATCGACTCGTTCTCGCTTGGTGCTTCCGATTTATCGGATCGGCTTTTGATTCCTGAGAAACTTTACGGCCGGGAGCGCGAGATCGACACTCTGCTCGCCTCCTTCGACCGGGTCGTAGCGAATGGCACGCCGGAGTTCGTGCTCGTGTCCGGCTATTCCGGAATCGGCAAGTCCTCGGTGGTGAACGAGTTGCACAAGGCGCTCGTCCCGCAGCGTGGCCTGTTCGCGTCCGGCAAGTTCGATCAGTACAAGCGCGACATCCCATACGCGACGGTGGGCCAGGCCTTCCAGAGCCTGGTCCGCTCGCTGCTCAGCCAGAGCGAGGCCGTACTTGGCCGCTGGCGAGCCTCCCTCATCGAGGCGCTGGGCCCGAATGGTCAGCTCACAGTCAACCTCGTTCCCGAACTGGAGCTCGTAATTGGCAAACAGCCACTGGTCGCGGACCTGCCGCCGCAGGAAGCGCAGAACCGCTTTCAAACGGTGTTCCGGCACTTCCTTGGGGTATTCGCGCGCGAAGAGCACCCGCTCGCGCTGTTTCTCGACGACTTGCAATGGCTGGATACGGCGACGCTTGACCTCCTCGAGCATCTTGCCACGCACCCGGAAGTGCGGCACCTGCTGCTGGTCGGCGCCTACCGGGACGACGAGGTCAGTCCCTCTCACCCGCTGCTGCGCACACTCGATGCCATCCGCAAGGCGGGAGCGTGCGTATTGCGGATACGCTTGGCTGCGCGCCGGACGATGCCACCCCGCTGGCGCGACTGGTGCACGAGAAAACCGGTGGCAGTCCGTTTTTCGCCATTCAGTTCATGTCAGCTCTCGCCGAAGAGGAATTGCTCCGCTTCGATCATGACGCAGCACGCTGGTGCTGGGAACTCGATCGCCTTCACGCCAAGGGGTACACCGACAATGTAGTCGACCTCATGGTTGAAAAGCTGACCCGCTTGCCCCTCGAGACCCAGGCTGCTTTGCAGCAGCTCGCCTGCCTCGGCAATGTCGCCGAGATCACGATGCTTTCGATCGTTCTCGGGAAATCGAACGAGGAGGTGCGTTCCGATCTCTGGGACGCCGTTCGTCTCGAACTGGTCGAACATTTGGAGGGCTCGTACAAGTTCATCCACGACCGTGTCCAGGAGGCTGCCTATTCACTCATACCGGAACGGTCGCGCGCAGAGGCGCACCTCCGCATCGGAAGGCTGCTTGCGGCGCACACCACTGAAGAAAAACGCGAAGAGGCAATCTTCGAGATCGTCAACTAGTTCAACCGCGGCGCCGCCTTGATCACGTTACGGGACGAGCGTGAGCAGCTGGCCGAGTTCAACCTGCTCGCCGGCCGACGCGCCAAGGCCACTACCGCTTACGCCTCGGCGCTCACCTATCTCGCCGCCGGTGCGGCCCTGTTGCCGAACAACTCTTGGGAGCGACGGCAAGAACTCAGCTTTGCGTTGGAGCTGCACCGGGCTGAATGCGAGTTTCTCACCGGCGCGCTGGTGGCTCCGGCACTTGGGCATCCACTGGTCGCCGCATCCAACGGAAGTAGAAGCGCGGCGAGAATACGATCGGATATGGTCGCAACTTGGGAGCCGGCCGATCGAGGAACTCGTTGATCTGCCCATGATGACGGACCCGGCCTCGCTGGCGACTCTGGATGTTCTCGCTAAGGTGTTCGCTGCAGCTAATCGCCATGATCGCGATGAACAGCATAATCGCGCTTTGCGCATCGGCGGTCAGCGCTTCGATCATTTTGGTCTTGCCGGTTTCCAGGTCGATGGCGCCGTGGATGTTCAGCCGGTCGCGGCCGCTGTTTTGTTCGACCGCAACCTGCACGCCTTGTGGCGCCCAACAGCCTACGGGCCGCACCGTGTGGGTGGGATGAACGGCATCGGCGAACATCACAGCTTCGTCTTCCGGCAGAGCGTTCAGCAAGGCGTTGTACTTTTCGATGAAAGCCTTTTGTTTGGCTTCATCCAGCTTGCGCGGGATGGCTTGCGGCTTGCGGTGCTCCATGCCCAAACGATGAAGCAGCGCGATCAAACCCGAGCGCCCCTCATAGGCGATCTTGAACTCTTTCTCGATATAGGTGCCGATCTGGCGCGTCGAACGCGGCAGCGTCTCCCCGATCCAGGCCTTAAGCTTGTCCTGCTGTTCGAGGTTCAGGCGGCAGGAGCTGCCTTCATGGCCAAAGCCGGCCAGCCCTTCGATCCCGTCTTCTTCATACAGACGGTGCCAAGTCCGCACGGTATCGTCGTCGATGAATAAAACCTTCGCGTGCCGCGCAGCTCATGCCGTTATTAAGAAGCAGCAGTGCATTCGCACGCCGGCCAAGCCGATGCTCTACAGACCCGTCCCGAGCAAGCTCGATCAGATCGCGTTTGGCTTCAGCATCAAGAAATCCGGCGCGAATCATTTCTCGATCAGAATCTGTGCAGCCCTCCCGCGCAAGGGAATTTTCGGATATTCACGGAGTCAGGGTATACTTGATCTTGACCGTCGAAACGTTGGCTTCATTACCATCAGTCAGCAACCAATGATCGATACGGTAGCAAGCCTTTCAGCTTTTAACGAGTAAAGTTGTTGGTCTACGCTGTCGGTACTAGTCCGACGTGCCACCAGCTGTCTCATGCAACGCAGCAAATAACGTCTCTTATTCGATCACCCATCAGTGGGAGCGCGCAGTATTGTTACTTTGAGGTTCGCACCTGAGAACGGCGGCTCAATAGACCCGCGGGACGAAACGCTGGGTCGACTTCTTGGGTCGCTTATAGTCGGTATCTGGCTGGCGAGGAGGAAGCTCAATCTGGACCGGCCTCATTTCCTGATAGGGAATTTGATCCAGCAGATGCCGAATGCAGTTGAGGCGGGCTCGTTTCTTGTTATCGGCGTTGACGACGTGCCACGGAGCTTTCTTCCGGTCAGTGTGCTCGAACATCACGTCCTTGGCCTTAGAATAGTCGACCCAACGCTTGCGCGATTCCACGTCCATCGGGCTCAGTTTCCAACGCTTGATTGGATTCTCAATTCGCTCCTGGAAACGCCGCTCTTGCTCTTCGTCGTTGACCGAAAACCAATACTTGATGAGATAGATGCCCGAGCGCACCAACATCTCCTCGAAAACTGGACAGGAACGAAGGAACTCCTGATATTCGTCCTCGCTGCAGAACTCCATTACGCGTTCGACCCCGGCGCGATTGTACCAACTTCGATCGAACAGAACGATTTCGCCACGCGTCGGGAGTTCAGCGACGTAGCGTTGAAAATACCATTGGCCTCGTTCACGACTCGTCGGCGTGCCGAGCGCAACAACACGGCAGATGCGAGGATTTAGGCTCTGGGTGATGCGCTTGATGACGCCACCTTTTCCTGCAGCGTCGCGACCTTCGAAAATAACGGCCACCTTAAGGCCATGCAGCCGAACCCATTCCTGCAACTTGATGAGTTCAAACTGCAGATGTGCGAGCTCATCGACGTATTTATAATCCTTCGGAGGTCTGTGCGATTTGGGCCGTCCGGCTGCATGCCAATACTGTTCGACCGCATCAGCCTCCTTGGCGTCGCGCCGCACAGATTTCTGATGCGTAGCAGATTTGCTGTTCTTTGTCATAGCTTCCCCAAGCTCGTCGGATGATGACGATCGAAGAACTGTACCAAAACATCTCCGGCGATCAACTCGAAGACCGGTCCGAACATATCAAAGGCCGCGCAACCAAAAGCGTTGCTTCTCCCACCGAGGCCATAAACTTCACCGGCTTGGCGTTGGCTCAACCGGCCGGGCATTCCCCGCGCTGAGGTCGCGCGGCAGCGCAAGCGTTGTCTTCAAAGTGGGCCCGAACTGAGAATGAAGCGGCGGTCGCGGTTCGGTACCGGACGCGCGTTCATTGGGTACAGTTTGGCGAAGCGTGCAATATCGTCTTTGTCCACCTCGATCGGGTGAGTAAGTACGATCCAGTCGACTGTCTCACTGCACGGCGGTGTCGTGAGCGATCCTTCGTAGTGGCAATACGCTTGCTGGGTCGGCAATAACCCTCCGGGATCGATGGCCGGATCGGCCGGGACGGGCGAGCCTTCTTCCCCTGGCATTGTCGAGACAATCTTTTTGAACATTGCGTTCGATTTACCGGCAACCACAAGCACGCCGATGACGGCCAGCCCGTCAGTCCCGGCGTGAACGAAATGCACTTCCATTGCAAACCGCTTGCCCTCGATAAGGTGTTCGCTCGGATGATGGAAGTGGAACTGCTGCGGCGGCTGCCGGGCGTTGATCGACGCGGTGATGTCGATGGGAGACTGCTGGCCGCCTGCTGAGCACGCCGCATCCGCTGCGTTGAGACCACCCCATTTTTCGGGTCCCGTTGCTCCCTCGTAGCTCCAATGGCCCTCTGACGCGAAGCCAGTCGAGGCACACAGGGGACACAGCGCCAAACCGGCGAAAGGCTTCAGTGCCTGACGACGTTGCATGACCGCCTCCTTGAGATCACTCTGGTTCGGATGCTGCGCAAACACCACAAACAAAAGTGCCTGCTCCATCCACTGGTTGACATAGATCAACACAACTAATGATTGATGGGCCCGCCGTAACGCCACTTCCGGGTTACCCCGAGGAACGGACATCATCAGGTCGGCCCGGTAGGTCCGTGCCAGGAGCAGACGTTGCCGAGGGCAAAGAACCGAACAATCTCCAGTGCAACCAACTCTCAATCGGGCCGGGCCTGTGCCACAGCCGAAATACAAATATCCCCCAGCTGTTACCATTCTGTCACTGATTTTGGGCGGTGCTTGTGCGCTAGTATTGAATGACCGTCGTAACTTAAGGCCTCGCGGTTCGCGGACCGCTTTGCACTAGCCGCCACTAGTTGCAAATACCGCCCAGAGGTTTGCAATGGGATCAAACAAGCCAGGAATCCGCGTCATCAACTATGCGGCAGCGGCTGCGGCTCTCGTGCTTTGCTCTGAAGTTTCGCATGCCGACCAGGGCGGTAGCTCATTCTGGTTTCCGGGTCAGTTTGCGAGTCTCGCCGCCGTGCAGCAGACACCAGGCTGGGCGCTCAGTGTCATCGATTACCATTCCAGCGTCGCCGCAGCGGGGAGCGCTGCTGCGGCCAGAGAGATCCTGGCCGGCAGAATCCCCGCGAACGTCAACGTTAATTTGAATCTGAGTTTGAGCGGGCGGGCCGATCTGGTCGCCCTCGCGCCATAGCGCGGTCTTTGCCGGCTGAAAACTCGTCGATATAGCTGGAATGCCAGTTTGCAGTCGGGGTGATCAGAGGATCGGAGCGTCTGCGGTCGTCGTCGATCCGCGTGACAACGCGGTGATAACCGTCTTCGAAACTCACGTAGGCAGCATCGACCGCGGAGCAACTGGATCTGCAGGCGCTGCATCGGGTGCGCGACCGGCTGGTGTCGCAACGCACCGGCATCACCAACCAGATTCGCGCCTTCATGCTGGAACGCGGGATCGCCGTGCGCCAGGGTATCGGCTTCCTGCGCATGGAACGGCCCACCATCCTTGCGACGCGCACCGATGCCCTGTCGCCACGCATGTTGCGTGTCATCGAGGAGTTGGCAGGCGACTGGCGCTGGCTGGATCAGCGCATCGATGGCCTATCCGGCGAGATCGAAGCACTGGCCCGTCTAGATCAGGCATGTTTGCGCCCGATGACGGTGCCTGGCATCGGGCCGATCATTTCGAGCGCCATGGTGGCCGCGATCGGCACTGGCGACGTATTCTCCAAAGGCCGCGACTTCGGCGCCTGGCTCGGACTGGTGCCCAAGCAGATCTCGACGGGAGACCGCACGATCCTCGGCAAAATCTCGCGGCGCGGCAATCGCTACCTGCGCGTTCTGTTTGTGCAGGCGGCACGGGTTGTGCTGGCCAGGATCAAGCACTTGGAACGTCGCGAGATGGTCGGCATGTGTCAAAGGTGCCATGAGCAGACGTCGGAAGCACAGCGTAGCCCGCCTGTGGCTTCCCGGGAACCCCGCCGTTTGCTACACGAGCGACTCTCATAGCGGGAGGCGACAATCTTGTGGCAACGAACTTCGGAACCCGGACACTAGGCGCCAGCTTATGAACCCTGTGCGCCCGTTTATGTTTTGGATTGCGACGCTCGCGGCCGTCATCGCGGCAGTCGCCCTGCTGCGCGAAATCCTCCTGCCCTTCGTGGCCGGGATGGTGCTTGCCTATCTGCTGGATGCGCCGGTCAACTGGCTTGAGCGGATTGGCATGAACCGGGCGGGCGCGACGCTTACCATCATCGGCCTGTTCGCCGTCGGCGTCGTTGCCCTTGTCGTTCTGACCGCGCCGCTCATCGGCGCCGAGATCGCGGACTTCATCGAAAACTTCCCGGCCTACATCCAACGCCTGCACGCGCTCGCGACCAATCCAGGCCGTCCGTGGCTGCGCCGGATCGTCGGCGAGGGGTTTGGCGTGGTCCAGCAGTCAAGCGGCGATGTCGCAAGCCTGGCCGCCCGCTGGCTCACCGATTTCCTGCACTCGTTGTGGTCGGGCGGGCGAGCGCTGATATCGGTCTTCTCGCTCCTTGTCGTCACCCCGATCGTCACCTTCTATCTGGTCTATGACTGGAACCGGATCGTTGCCACCGTCGACGATTGGATTCCGGCGGAGCATCGCGACACCGCGCGGGCGCTTGCGCGCGAGATCGACGAAACGATCGGCGGCTTCCTGCGCGGCCAGGGCGCGATCTGCCTCATCCTCGCCGCTTGCTATGCGGTTGCGCTGAAATCGATCGGACTGAATCATGGATTGTCGATCGGCCTCGCCGCCGGCCTGCTCGGCTTCATTCCCTATCTCGGCGCGCTGACCGGACTCGTAGTGTCCGTCAGCATGGTGCTCGTCCAATTCGGGCTGGCTTGGACGTTGATTGCGACCGTGGTCGGTATTTTCTTTGTCGGCCAGTGCGTTGCGGACTATGTTCTGGCGCCCCGTTTGGTCGGCCGCCGGGTCCATTTGAACCCGGTCTGGGTGATGTTCGCGTTGTTCGCGTTCGGATATTTGTTCGGCTTCGTCGGCCTCCTAGTGGCCGTGCCGCTCGCGGCCGCCATCGGCGTGCTGACGCGGTTCGCCTTGAGCCGATATCGCGCTGGCGCAGCCGGGCCCAAAGACACTGCGGGCGGAAATCCGCAAGTATGACGCACAAGCCGCGGTTGCTTACACGATCAGCCGTACCGCCGCGGTCGTCGCGCCCGGTCTGAGGGAGATGGCGATCATCCTCTTCATGGGCAAGGTGTCCGGCGCTCACCTCAATCCCGCGGTCAGCATCGCGTTCTCGCTGCGTGGCGACTTCCCATGGCGTCGCGTGCCGGGATACATGCGGGGCGAGCCAATGATTTTGGTTTCGGCGCCACGATGGACTGAGAACGTTGGATGCGCTAAATCGGCTCATCTAGTTGGTAATTCGCGTGCAATAAGCGGTCGTAGTTCAATCAGATCAGTGAAAAGGTCGGATTGACGCCGCAGTTCATCGGCAATCATCGGCGGTTGGGTCGATGTTGTCGAAACCACGGTGACCCGCACGCCACGTCGCTGCATTGCTTCCACTAACGGACGGAAAGCTCGGTCACCGGAAAAAAGAACCATTTCATCGATACGCTCGGCGAGTTCCATCGCATCGACCGTAAGCTCAATATCCATGCTGCCCTTTATTTTGCGGCGGCCGTTAGCATCGAAGTATTCCTTCGCTACCTTCGTCACAACCGTATAGCCGTTATAGTCGAGCCAATCGAGCAGCGGCCGTATCGACGAGTTCTCCTGATCTTCAATGATAGTGGTGTAGTAGAACGCGCGAACAGACGTCCCCCGGCTCCGAAACTCCTTGAGCAGGCGGTCGTAATCGATGCCGAAGCCAAGCGCCTTGGCGGTCGCATAGAGATTAGCACCGTCAATAAATAATGCGATCTGGCCGTCAGAGGACATCGACATCAAAAGCACTGCCAACTCGTAAGCACGTGCCGGGCCTGACCGGGCGACGTCAGGGGAAACATCGCAGGGCTATCGCGAGCCTACTCCCTATCGAGCTGGGTAGCCTGCGGCCCAAACGCGCAGGCGATCCGCGGGGCGACCCATCGTGGCGGCGATCAGCAGAAGCTAAAGAGGCCGCCAGACTCAGAACCGGGCGGCCCCTGCGTTTTTCCTCATTCCCGGTGTGTGTCTGTCAGCCCGCCGACCAAACCCGCACCAGCGGGCTCCGTAGACTCGGCAAACGGCTAGCCTGGATTTCCACGGCGCGGAATCTCCCTAACGCCTGTTATGGCCCAAACCTCGGTTTGAGCTGGGATCTGGGTGTCGTCCGTTAGCCAAAATGGTGCGCCGATAGCTTTTTGCCGCGTAGTCACCTTACCATTTTCTCGTCTGTCACCCATGTCCATAGAATT
Organism: uncultured Alphaproteobacteria bacterium; assembly: GCA_963822795.1. Classification (GTDB taxonomy): domain Bacteria; phylum Pseudomonadota; class Alphaproteobacteria; order Rhizobiales; family Xanthobacteraceae; genus Bradyrhizobium. Next base: position 177,218 of record CAWGJM010000037.1, on the reverse strand, counting down.
GTCTCGAGATATCGAAAGATACTGTGCCGCAGAGGTTTCTTTTGTACCGGAGCGATTTCGCCTTGAAGCACGCTCAATTCCAGATTTCGCATGTGAGGTTCGCAAATTTGTCTATCAGCGCACCTTTTTAGACAACCGAATTGGCCAAAATCCTGAGTCGTTTGAATCAGTTAGCTTGTCAGCGTTAGTGGGAGTCTTCGCCGTGTCGCAGTAGGGACGCGAGTTACCTCGCGCCCCCTGCTCAGATCCGTACGTGCACCTTTATGCATACGGCTCTTACCTCGGGTGCCTGACGGCGAAACGCTGGTTGGGCCAGGGGTGAAGGATCCGCGGCTTTGGGAGCCAGTCGTCCGCCATCTTCACCATTCGAGTCCAGTTGAGATCTCCCTTTTGGCTGCGTCGGCTGAGTGTCCGGCGCCAGCGTTCGGTGATCTCGGCACGAAAGGCTCCCAGCGCCGCCCAATTGGTAGGCACTGCGTGGTAGTTGAAGAAGCCGGTGATGACTTGCTTCAGCCATTTACCTTGTTGGGGTATAGACTGATGCATCCGCCGTCGCAGTTCCCCCGCAACCTCCTTGATCAGGAGATCGAGAAGCCGCGAAAGACCTTTGCGACCCGTAGTCCCAACTCACGCGCCCGGTAAGCTTGCCGACGCGCTACGACCTACAGGTTCGTCCACCGTTCCAATTTTTTGACCACACGGGATTTCGTAGGGTTGAGAGAAATGGAATTCTTCGAGGTTCAGCCTTCGCGGTCGACTATCAGAAAGTCCTGCTCGCCGATCGGCGTCAGTACGCCGTGCCACAAATCGGATAGTTTACACCTTGACCAGGCTACGTAAGGAAGGCCTGCGGTTCACCAGGACCGTTCTCGCCGTTGGAGCAAACGACGACAAGAAAAGGCTGCCGCGCCAAAGGAATGAATGCTTGGCTGCCAAACGGGTGGCGTTCGACCATCCAGAGTCTTAGCGGAAAATTGTAAGGCTTGCCGGCTCCTATACTGATTGTCTCGCGCGAGTTCGGTCCAACGGCCTCAACATTGGCCAAAGCGTGATAGCACTCAGTCATTCCCCTATTGATGGCATAGTGAGGGACGCCGCACTTATCGATAACGTCACCAAATTCCGCGAAGACTTTCCGGTCGAGAGGTCTTGCCGTGATTATTCGATCCATTGAGTTTTTCGGACTTTAGCAGGTTAGATTTGTCGTCGCGAATAACACTTCGTCAGACTATGTTCAATGCGCAGTGAATGCCGGGCGTGCTAGTCACGCCGGAGCGAGGGGATAGGAAAAGGGTTGAGCTAAGAATGCCATCGCCGGATCGATATAATCGCGCAAAGCCAAAAAAATGGGCGCCAGAGGCGGCCCAAGTCTGGGAGAACCTTTGCTCCAGGTCCAGCGGAGCTCCTCAGCACCTTTGTGCCGGGCCTGTCCTTCTCAAGCAGCGGCCTGCTGCCGCGCAGCATACGGCGAGAGTCCACGCTTCAGGAAACTCCCGTCCCCGGGAGTTCCCAAAATCTTGCCTTCCTCCATGACGACCTTGCCACGCAGGATGGTCATTATCGGCCACCCCGTCACGGCCTGCCCCTCGTACGGCGTATAATCGGCTCCGTGATGCATCAACTCCTGCCGAATGGTCTCCTTACGGTTTGGATCCCAGATTACGATATCGGCGTCAAAGCCGGGCGCGATTGAGCCCTTCTTCGGATACAGCCCGTACATCTTGGCGTGGTTCGTGGAAGTCAACGCGACAAACTCATTCAGAGTGATGCGCCCTTCCACGACTCCCTTGGAGAAAAGAATTTGCAATCGCGTTTCGACGCCGGGAATCCCATTCGGCACCCACCTGAACGAAGTACGCGCCTTCGGATTCAGCTTTCCCATAACGCCGCCATAGGTAAACGGACAGTGGTCAGAAGAGAATGTCTGAAACACTCCTGTTCTAATTCCCTCCCAGATCGCGTCCCAGCTCGCCCGGTCCCGTGGGGGCGGCGAACAGACATACTTGCCGCCAGTTTCGTCCATGTTCAAACCCTTGAGATCATCGGCCGTCAACGCGACATACTGCGGGCACGTCTCTCCGTAGATCTTCAGACCTTTGCGCTGCGCCCACCGGATCTGCTCCATAGGTTCGCGTCCGGATACATGGACGATCATAATCGGGACGTCGGTCAGCTCCGCATAGCTAATGGCGCGATGTGTCGCTTCGCGTTCGACCGATTCCGGTCGAGATATCGCGTGGTAGTATGGCGCAGTCTTGCCTGCTCGCTCGAGCCGATCTGTCATAAAGCGGATTGCGTCGTAGCCCTCGCAGTGGACCATCACGAGCGCGCCGCAGCCTCGCGCGCAATCAAAGACTTCCAATAATTGTCGATCATTCAAAACCAGGTCATCGTAGGTCATGAAGACCTTGAAGGATGTGTATCCATCACCCACCAGAGCCGGAAGTTCTTGCCCAAGCACGCTTGGGGTCGGGTCCGATATGATCAGATGAAAGCCGTAGTCAGTATAGCATTTGCCCTCGGCTGCCTTGTGATACTCAAGGACGCTCGTTCGGAGCGACGCGCCGCGCGGCTGCAAGGCAAACGGAAGAAGGGTCGTGTTTCCTCCGCCGATCGCCGAGCGCGTACCGCTTTCGAAATCGTCGGCCATCGCAGGCCCGCCAAACCCGGGTTGAGCGAGATGGACATGGCTATCGATTCCGCCTGGCATTACGAGCATGCCGGAGACGTCGATGACCTTCGTTCCGCCCTCGATTTTCTGCGCAACCGTTGCGATACGCCCTGACCGGATACCGACGTCCGCTTTGACGGTGTCGGCCGCTGTCACCACCGTGCCTCCCCGGATGACCAAATCGAAGTCGCTCATTTGCTTTTCTCTCTTGCTGATGGAATAAGGATCATGATCGGACACCGAACTCACAGCATGACATCGCCGCCGTTGGGCGACAAAGTCTGCCCCGAGTAAAACGCGCCAGCCACATCCAAAACGCCGAGATAGAAATATGCAAGGGGTCGTCGCCGTGTCCGGACAGGTGGTCGGCGCAGTAACGCGAACCACACCGCGTAGGCGATCACCTCGGCAAGGAATCGATGTCGACGGTAGAGGGGATCACGGGCATCTTTCATGATCCGACATCACCATCAGGCCGTAGAAAGATCAGCTAACTTCACATTGCCGCGTGCTCTAAGGCGCAAAAACATAGAACGAGTGAACCACGCCGAACGCGAGGGCGGTGTACCAGCCGACGACGGCCAATAGCATAGCGCCGCAGGCGACCTGCGCGCCGAAACCCATATGCGGCGCCTCGACAAACGTGCGCTGGGGATAGGCGCCGAAGCCACGGGCTTCCATCGACATCACCATGGTCGACGCGCGCCGCAGCGCGCCGACGAGGAGCGGCATGGAATAGCGCTTGGCTTCGCTGATGCGTCCGGCAACCCCCCTCTGCCGCACCACGCCACGGACCGCCTGGGCCGAGCGGATGATTTTGATCTCCTCCTCGATGGTGGGAATGATGCGCAACGCGATGAAGAAGGCATAGGCGATGCGGTAGGGGATCTTCATCTGCGTCACCAGGGCGATGGCGAGTTCGCGTGGATCGGTGCTTCGCACGAAGACGAGCGATGCCAGAATGATGGTGTAGATGCGCAAGGCCGATGCCAGGGCATAGTCCGCGCTCTCGACATAGATTGGCTTGCCCAGAATGCGGAATATCTCGGTCGTCCCGGGCAGGGTCAGTGTCTGGATGACGAAGAAGCTGGTGCAGGCAAACAGGAAGAGCCATGTGCCTTGCAGGATTTCCCGCACGGTGATCCGCGCCAATAGCAGTGCCGTCGCGAGGACCATCACCGTGATCGCGATCTGGATCCAGGCGATGTAGGCGCCGAAGGCCAGCAGCGATATCGTCAGCATCCAAGCGAATTTCGTCAGCGGATCGGCGCGATGGAAGATGGAATCGCGGGCACGGAACTGAAAAACGGTCGAACGTGACATCGTTCCCTCTCAGATGATCATCGAGCGGATAAGGTCGGAGATCGACAAGGTCGGCCCCGGTATGCGTTCGGGGTGGGTTTTCGCCAATGCCCCGCTGACCTCGAAGATCGGCGGCGGCAGCAGCGCGCTCTCCTTGAGGAGATCGGCTTGCGCAAACAGCGCCTCGGGCTTGCCGTCGAAGGCAATCCCGCCGCCACGCAGCGCGATGGCCCGGTCGGCCCATTCCGCGACAAGGCGCACGTCATGGGTGATCATCAGAATTGTGGTGTCATAACGTTCCCGAAGCCGATCCATCAGCCGCATCAGGTGCTGGGCGCGTTCATGATCCTGCCCGATGGTCGGCTCGTCCAGCACTAGAAGGCGCGGCTCGAGCACGAGCATGGTGGCCACGCTCAACCGGCGGCGCTCACCGAGACTCAGATTGAACGGAGACCGATGCCGGTAACGGGAGAGATCGACGATATCGAGAACTTCGTCGACCCGCCGCGCGATGGCGTCTTCGGCATAGCCCCGGACCTTCAGTCCGTAGGCGACCTCATCGTCGATCTGGTCGGTGACAAACTGGTGGTCGGGGTTCTGAAACACATAGCCGATCTCGGCCGAGATCTCGCGCGGGCCGAGGTCCGAGATATCCTTCTCGCCGAGATAGACCGTCCCGCGCTCCACCGGGTTGATGCCGATCAGCGCGCGGGCCAATGTGGTTTTGCCGGACCCGTTCGGTCCTAGCAGTGCGACCATGCTCCTGGTCTCGAGTTCGAGCGAGACGTCCTTCAGGATCGGCTGTTCACGGGTATAGCCGAATGTGAGATTGCGGATCGAAAGCAGCTTCTTCCCCGGAGCCGCGTTCTCCGGCGTCGGGACCGGTTCGGCTGCCGCCTGCACCAGGCCGCGCGCCATCACACTTTCAGCGAACGCGACGGCCTCGGCAACGTTGAGAGGCATGACGCCCGGCGCCACCGCGATGCCGGTGGCTGTGGAGAGATCGAGCGCAAACTCGCTGACCTGCGGGAACCAGGCGCTGGCGGCAATCGTCTCCGCTTCTTCGGAATGCCCTTCGCGGCGCCGTGCGAAGGCGGCCCGCGGCTCGCCGTCGAACACCACCTGGCCGCGATCCATCATGACCACGCGGGTGACGCGGTCGGCCAGTTCGTCGACCCGATGTTCGACCATGACGATGGTCGTATTGAACTCGCTGTTCAGGCGGTGAAGCACGGCGAAGACTTCCGCCATGCCGGCGGGATCGAGATTGGCCGTCGGCTCGTCCAGCACCAGAAGGCGAGGACGGGCGGCGAGAACCGCGGCGATGCTGATCCGCTGCTTCTGCCCGCCCGACATGTCGAAGATGGAAAGGTCGCCGGCGTCCGGAAGGCCGACATAGGCGAGCGCCTCGGCCTGGCGCGCCATGATCTCGTCGACAGGCCGGCAGAGGTTTTCCAGCCCGAAACAGACCTCGTCGCGCACGCGGGTGTTGATGATCTGGGCTTCGGGGTCCTGGAACACCATGCCGACCTCGGTGGCGAAGTTTGTGACCTTGGTGTCCGGCACCGATTTTCCGCACACGACGGCATGGCCGCTCAGTTCACCGCGAAGGGTGTGTGGAATGGTGCCGTTGAGAACGTTGAGCAGGGTGCTCTTGCCGCACCCGCTTGGCCCGAGGATCAGCACGAACTCGCCGGGCTCGACGCGCAGCGAAACCCCGTTGATGACCGGTGTCGTTTCGCCTTCATAAGTGTAGGTGATGTCCCTGAGATCGACGATGGCTGAGGACGTGCCGCCGGGATCGCTCTGCGGCCCTGACCTTTCGGCCTCGGCATTTCCAGTGAATGGGACGGCGCGCCCCAGCGCGCCGTCCTCACGATCGCCCATGCGGGCTGGCTCCAGGATTTCGGACATCAGGCCACTTGGCCGTGCAGCCTGGTCTTGCCTTCTTCCGCTGCCACGGCCGTGCCGCGCACGACGCCGGCGCGGGCGAGGCCGCGCGCGATGGGCCGGACGAGGACGACGGCATAGACGGCGCCACTGAGCATGCGGATCGCAAGCGCGACAAGATTGTAACCGATGCCCATGTCGCCGACGCCGAAGAAATAGACTTCCGGAAGCTGCTGCAGCAACGGCGCCAGCGCGCCGGATAGTGCGAGGACCCCGAGCGTCCATTTCCTGTAGCCGAAGAACGCGAAGGCCATGTCGGACATGAAGCCCTGCAGGAAGCCCGCGCCGAGCACCATCACGCCGTTAGGGTTGCCGGAAAGAACCTGGGCAACGCCGTTCATGGTCTCCGCGATCGTGGCCGCACCCGGCTTGCGGATGATGTACCCCGCCAGCGGGCCGGAGATGTAGAAGAAGCCGCAGATAGCTGCGAAGGCCAGGAACCCATAGCTTCCCGAGAAGGTCATGAAGAGGCGGCCCAGCATGGCGTTCGGAGTCCCGAGCACACCGTTGATGACGCCGATCACGGCCATGATGACGATCTCCATCAGCGTAAAGCCGATGATGATCCCGCCGACATTGTTGCGGTTCCGAAGATAGGCGATCAGGGCAAGCACAATCCCGATCGCGGCCACGATGAGATAGAGGACAGTTACGTTCATGATACCGCTCCAGCAGGGAGGTCCGCGGCTCCGGCCCACCCATCCGGGGGCACCAGGCCGTCGCAACCTAACTGCATCAAGTGTGCCAATACGCTGGTGTCACTCTTGCGGTATTCAGACTTCCCTGTTGGCGGTCAGTGACAGATGCGCGCGAAGCACCTCCGCCTTGGAGGGAAGGTGCAAACGCAGGATCTGGCCGAGCCGCCGACTGTCGCGATTGAGCAGCGCGACCATAATACGGTTATGGTCCGCAACGGATTTCCTCCAGCTTTCCAGGCGGTTATTGACCGCGAAGCGATATGGCCGAACCCACGCGTTTAGCCGTTCGAGTTCATGCAGCAGGACCAAGTTGTCCGAGGCTTCCCAGATGGCCCGATGGATCTCCTGGTTGCAGTGGTAATAAGTGGCCTGATCATTGGCTTGGAACGCCGCGACCATGCGGTGATGGGCCTCCTCGATCCGCCTGACTTCCGGTGCCGAAATGCGCACCGCGGCGAGTTCTCCCGCCATCGCTTCCAGCGTCCCGATGACGCTGAAAGTCTGAATAATTTGTTCGGCTTCCGCGCGCCGGACCTGAACGCCTCGGTTGCCCGCCGGCTCGATCAGACCCTCGGCCGTCAGGATGCGAATCGCCTCCCGCACCGGGCTGCGCGAGCGAAGGAAAGCGCGGCACAATTCCATCTCGACAAGGCGCGTTCCCGGCGCCAGCTTTCCGGTGACGATGAGGTCGCGCAGCACGTCCGGGACAGGACGGCGTTCTTCGGAACTGCAGGGGGTGTGAGGAATCACGATCGACGCGCCCGAAGAGAAGATATGTCGGCTATATTTTTCTTACGGGAAATTCGCCCCGGCTTCCAGAACGACACGGTATACAGACGGGATGGTGATTTTGAAAATCTTGCAGCTAGTTTGTATGCAATTGCCTAGCACAGACGATGAAATTCTAAGCATAGAAATGGAACGCACCAAAGTCCTTTCGGCTGTTGAGGTCTGACCTCATGAGCTTTATTTTTCTCCAAAGAGGTTCGACCTCTAGAGGCGGAGGTATCGGTGCTCTGGACAGAAATGGCAGTGCGGCTTCGGGCGACCGGTCAGGGGACCGATATGGTCCACCGGATTGTCGAAGCATTGCGCGAGGAGATCAGCGCGGGCGCCCTCCGTGGCGGCAGCCGCATCACCGGCGAAAAGGAACTCTCCGCGATTCTGCGGGTCAGCCGATCCACGCTGCGCGAGGCGCTGCGGATCCTCGTCCATGAGGGATTTCTCGTAAGCCGCTGGGGGGTCGGCACTTTCGTGACCGATCAGCTGCCGAGCATCGTCAAGGGCCGCACCGCCGACGTGAACGTGCCGTTGCCGTTGCAATGGATCGAACCGCATTGGACCCTGCTGACGGACGAGGAAACCACGATCGCGGCCGACGATGTGGTGGCCGCGGCGCTCGGCATCCCGCCCGGCGAAAACGTCTGCCGCCGCAGGCGAACCTACGGCATATCCGGGCGAATCCTGGCGGTCGCCGACGAGACGGCAGGCGCGGGCGGGAGCCATGCCGCGGGCCGCTGTGCAGTAGCGATCGACGTCGTCACGGACCACGCCACAGACTGGGCAGCGTTCTTCCGAAAGAATGAGCCCCTGCTGCGGATTCGCCAGATCCTCTTTGACACGGACCGACGGCCGCACCGCCTGAACATTGTCATCCGCAGCACGCAGGATGCCCACTCCGGTCCGCTCCGGCTCCATGAGTGATCCGCAACGGCGAAAGCGCCGGGAAACTGTGGTTCCGTTTCCTGCGAAATTTCTGGCCCGCTTCCTGCAAAACCTCGGCTCCTGCCGCCTTGAGCGGCGCTCGATCATGCGATCTCGGCGGAGGGTCGCGCGTAGGAGAAGGTAGCCATGAAACTGGATTTCGCCGATCACGTCGTGATTGTCACCGGGGCCGGAAGCGGCATCGGCAAAGCCGCGGCGGTGGATTTTGCCAAGGCCGGAGCGATCGTCGTAGCGCTCGATGTGGTCGGCGCGACGCAGTGTGCGGACAAGATCGTCTCGATGGGCCTGCGCGCCGAGGGGCACGTCATGGACGTCCGCAACGCTGCCGCGTGGACCGCGCTGATCGACGCGGTGGTCTCGGTTCACGGCAAGGTCGACGTCCTGGTGAACAATGCCGGCGTGGCGGTGCCCGGCGACACCGCGATCGACGTTTCGGAAGAGACGTGGGATACGATCATGGATGTGAACGCCAAGGGCGTCTGGCTCGGCATGCGAGCAGTTTTGCCGGGCATGGTCGAGCGGCGGGCGGGTAAGATCTGCAACGTCGCCTCGACCGCCGCCCATATCGGCCTCCGGAACGCGGCCGCCTATTGCGCCTCCAAAGGCGCGGTACTCGCGCTCACCCGGCAGGCCGGCGTCCAATACGCGCCGTTCAATGTGCAGATCAATTCCATCTCGCCCGGCACCACGATGACAGGGCTGCAACGCGACGTGACGGAAGAACAGCGCGCGGTGTTCAAGACGCTGACGCCGATCAACCGTTTCGCCGAATCCGAGGAGATGTCAGGGGCGATCCTGTTCCTGTGCTCACACGGCTCGTCCTTCATCACCGGCAGCGATCTCAGCGTCGACGGCGGCATGGTCGCCCTTTGATCCAGCTGTTAGTCGAGAGCGGAGCGGAACGTGCGAGCAGATGTTCACCGATTTAGCGTGATCGATCCCGGCGACGTGTCCGGACTGCGGAAAGCGAGCGAGGGCGGCAGCGTAGATCGTCGCTGTCATCGGCAAGAGTCACGGCAACGCGCCTCGTCAACGACTACACGCGCGGTTACCTCATGATGTCGCTGTCGCAGCTCATCAACGGGCATACCGGGGAAAGCGCGCAGTCCGTCTACGGGCGGGTGCCGTTCATCTTCTCCAGAGGGGTCGAGGTTGTGCTGTCGCCGCATTACGCGGTCTTTACGGTGTCACCCGACAAGGGGGGACCCGACAAAGGCTCGGTTATCGCGGAAAAGTCCGACGCCGGCGCGGCGGGCACCCGATTGGCGGTACGCGGAATCGGGTCGTAGTGGTGGGCGCCGGCATCGCCGGAAGCCTTATCGCCACCGGCCTGATGCGCGGACACTCATAAGCAGCCTGGATGGGATCTGGAATTGCCAGAAGCGGCGGCGTTGATTGCCTCGTGAACCGTTTACGAATTGGAGTACTCGATGAATGTGTTGGTAACAGGCGGTGCCGGACTGATCGGCGTGCCATTGCGCGAAGCCCTCGCGGTGAAGGGGCACATGGTCTCGGCGATCGATGTCACGGACTTCGGTCGCAAAGATCCCGGCCTCGAAATCGTGTCGATCACCGACAGTGCTGCGCTGGCGGATCTGTTCGCGCGGAAAGGGTTCGACGCAATCATCCATTGCGGCGCGATCTCGGGCCCGATGATGGCGCAGGGCGAGCCGATGAAGATCGTCGAGGTTAACATCGGTGGAACCGCGCGGCTGCTGGACCTCGCGCGCCGCCACGGCCTGCGCCGTTTCGTGCTCTGCTCGTCGATCAGCGTCTACGGTAATGTGGGCAAAGCGGTGATCACCGAGGATACGCCGCTGCGGCCGACCTCTGTCTACGCCGCGAGCAAGGTCGCCGGTGAACAACTGCTCCAGGCTTTCACCGCCGAATATGGCCTCAGCAGCGTCAGCCTGCGCATTGGCCGGGTTTACGGACCCTACAGGCGGGGAAATTGTCACCTCGCTACGCTCGTCCGCGATGCCGCCGCAGGCCAGACGACCGAAATCCCTTGCGATCCCGAATTTCTCTATCACTATGTCTATGTCGACGACGTGGTGGAGGCGCTGATCGCCGCTCTGACCACCGACGCGTTTTTGTTCAGCGCATACAATGTCGGTTCCGGCGAGGCATTGACCATGCCGCAGATCGCGGAGATCGCGCGCGCCGCCATTCCAGGCGCCGATCCAACGCTGGTTGCAGGAACCGACGATGTTCCGGATATACAGACAGCGTTCGACGTTTCGCGGATAGCGGCCGATCTGGCCTGGCGGCCGCGGTTCGACCTCGCCTCGGGGCTCAGGGCCCATCAAAGCGCGCTGCGAACCGCCCGATGACAGCGGGCTCATCGGATCGCCGGGGTCTTTCCTGACTATCTGGCGCCAGTGGCGCGCACGGCCGATGGCGAGTTTTTCCGCTGGTGTGAAGCCAACTCGGACATGAGCGTATTGCTGATTCGGTGGACGGTCATATTGACGTAAGCCGACCGCGTAATCCGCTAACTCTCCGACTATTGGTGATCGGTTGGCCGGTTACGCCGACGCGGTCGTCGTAACCGGCCAACGCCCAGACTATAGCGGGGTTAGTTCGCTGCGAACCGCGGCGAGGTACAGCCGCCGCACACCCACGGCCATGACCAATCGGCGACCTTCCCCTTGTTCGCCTCGACATAAGGGCTCCATGCCCTAGGTGGCAAAGCCTTGCTCTTGTAGACGATGCTGAACTGGCCGTCGGCCTGGATCTCGCCGATCATCACCGGCTTGGCCATATGGTGGTTGCTCCCCATCACGACCTCGAAACCGGACGGTGACTTGACCTTCTGGCCGATCATCGCCTGACGAACCGAATCCACATCCGTCGTGCCGGCCTGCTGCACCGCCTGCACCCACATGTGAAACAGGATGTAGGCCGACTCCATCGGATCGTTGGTGACGCGCTTGGGGTTCTTGGTGTAGGCGCGCCACTTGGCGATGAAGGCCTTGTTCTCCGGCGTGTTCACCGACTGGAAGTAACTCCAGGCCGCGAGATGCCCGACCAGCGGCTTGGTGTCGAGACCCGCAAGCTCCTCCTCACCGACCGAGAACGCCATCACCGGAATATCGGTGGCCTTCACGCCCTGATTGCCAAGCTCCTTGTAGAACGGAACGTTGGCGTCGCCATTGATAGTCGAGATCACCGCCGTCTTCCTGCCGGCGGAGCCGAATTTCTTGATCGCCGCCACTTCGGTCTGCCAGTCGGAGAATCCGAACGGCGTGTAATTCTCCATGATGTCCTCATCCTTCACGCCCTTGGTCTTGAGGAAGGCGCGGATGATCTTGTTGCTGGTGCGCGGATAGACGTAGTCGGTGCCTTCGAGCACGAAGCGCTTCACCTCGCCGCCGTCCTTGCTCATGAGGTACTCGACCGCCGGCACCGCCTTGTTGTCGGGCACGGAGCTGCCATAGAAGATGTTGTAGGAGGATTCCTCGCCTTCATATTCGAGCGGATAGAACAATAATCCGTTGAGCTCCTCGAACACCGGCAGCACCGATTTGCGGGAGACCGAGGTCCAGCAACCGAATACGGCGGCAACCTTGTCGCGCGTCAGCAGCTCGCGCGCCTTTTCGGCAAACAGCGGCCAGTTCGACCCCGGATCGACCACCACCGGTTCGATCTTCTTGCCGAGTAACCCACCCTTGGCATTGACGTCGGCGACCTCCATTAGCATCAGGTCTTTCAGGATCGTTTCGCTTATCGCCATCGTCCCCGATAGCGAATGAAGGATTCCGATCTTGATCGTGTCTTCGGCGCGTGCGCTGTTCACGGCGGAGCCGACGATCGCAAGAACGGCGGCCGCGATAGACAGCCGGCGGAGTCGTGCGGTACTCATAGGATCTCCTTTGGGTTTAGATGCCGGGAGCATCGCGACGCGGCTCCCGCTGCGTTCGGTCAGTGCGACGACGCTCGCACGGCATAGAGAACGGCAACGAGAGCCGCCGGAGAAAAATGCGTTGGCTCCATCAGCCAACCCCGAAGCCGCCGCGCGACTTCCCAAATTGCCCAGCAGATAGCCAGGAGATGGAGCGCAATGAACCGTTTCGGGCAGGACCTGCTTGCCCTCTGGGCATTCTTGCGGACGGGCCGGCTGGCATGAGTCCAGTTGGCGGCAAAGTGAAGGAGCCAGTCGGAAAGGCGCGGGAAATCAACTGACAATGGAGGTATTTCCACCAAGGTCGATGCGCTGGACCCATAACTGGCCCAGACCTTGCTCTGTCGATAGTACAACCGGCGCGGTCCCCAATGCTGATATCCGTCCTCCTCGATCGGTCCCGTCAGGAATCGCTGACGACGCAGATCGTCGACCAGATCCGCGAGGCGATCCGCTGCATGCGGATCGGGTCTGGTATGCGGCTGCCGTCCTCGCGACAGCTCTCCGAGCAACTGGCGATCTCGCGCAACACAGTGGTTCGCGCCTATGACCTGTTGCTGATGGAAGGGATTGTCGAATCGCGTCCTGCTTCGGGAATTTATGTCGCCGAGCAGTTGCCGCGCAGCACCGCACCGGTGCAGCGCTTTTCCGATCCTCCCGATCTTGCGTTGCGGACGCGCATGCCGATGCCGCTCCGTTACCGGCGTGTGCAGGCAGCGCTGCACGCCGTTCGCAACCGGTTGCTCTATGATTTCTTTCCGGGTCGCCACAGTGCGGAGCTGTTTCCGCTGAAAACCTGGCGGCGGCTGTTGCAGCGGAATCTGTCGCACGGCGGCGGGGCAGGCCTTACCCAATATGGCGACCCTGCCGGGCTGCCGGCGCTGCGTACCGCCATCGCCAATCATCTGGCGGCGGCACGAGGCATCGTCGCCGATCCAAGCCGCATCGTGATCGTGTCCGGAATCCAGGAGGGCCTTACGCTTGCCGCGCGGTTATTTCTGGCGCGCGGCGCGCTCAGCGTCGTCGAGGATCCCTGCTACCAGGGCGCCGCCTCGGCCTTCGAGGCTGCTGGCGCCGAAGTCGCGAGCGTTGCCGTCGACCACGACGGTTTGATCCCGGAAGAGCTGCCGCATCGAGCTGCATCGCTGCTCTACACGACGCCCTCGCACCAATATCCGACCGGCGCGACCCTGTCGGCGGAACGCCGCACCGCGATCATCGACTGGGCGCGGCGATATGGCTGTTACATCATCGAGGACGACTATGATTGCGACATCCGCTACCACGGATCGCATCTGCCTCCGTTGGCCGCGCTCGCGCCCGACTGCACCATTTACGCGGGAACCTTCTCCAAATCCTTGGGCGCAGGCTTGCGCCTCGGCTACATCGTCGTGCCCGAACATATTTCCGAGGCCGTCTGCATCGAGAAATCTCTGCTCAACGGCGGCAACCCATGGCTCGAGCAGGCGACGCTCGCCGATTTCATGCACAGCGGCAGCTACGCCACTCACCTGCTCCGCGTCCGCTCGCACTACAAGGAAAATCGCGACTGCATGGTTGCCGCGCTCCAGCGTAATTTCGGCGACGTCGTCATTGATGGCTATTCAGGCGGCCTGCACATCCTCTGGCATCTGCCGGCGGGTATTCCCGATGCCGTAACAGTCGAAACCCTCGCCCACCGCGCGCGGGTCGGTGTCTACTCGCTAGCCTCGGCGCGGGTCCATTTCCGAAACCGCACCGCGCTGACGAACCGCGCCATCGTTCTTGGCTATGCGGCATTTTCTGCCAAACAGATCGAGAAGGGCATCGCGCGGCTATCGGACGCGATCGACGACGCCATCGACGATCCGGCAACCGACATGACGGCCTTGTTCTCGGACCAGTTCGCCCCGCCGGTGGCCCGGGGTTCGTCAAAGCAATATCTGGCACTACGATATCGCCAGCCACCGGCTCTACGGCCATCCACGCCGCGTCGTGCATTTTCGGTAGCCATCACCGCACGACAAGGCGCCACGCAAATGTCGGTCCTGAAACATATCTATCGCTATCCGATCAAGGGATTGAGCGCACAGCCGTTGTCGCGGGTCGAACTGCAGGCCAGAAAGCCGTTTCCGCACGACCGCATCTTCGCGCTGGTTCGTCCCGGGGCGCCGTTCGACACCAGTAATCCGAAATGGGGCAAGAAGGGCCTGTTCGTCATGCTGATGCTCGAAGAAGCATTGGCGCGGGTCAAGACCGTGCTGGATGTGGACGACGCTGAAACTGACGATCGCGCAGGGCAACCGCCAGCTCGTCACAGCCAACCTCGAGGACGAGCAGGACCGCGCGAAGGTCGAGGAGATCGTGTGGCAGCTCGTTCCCTCGCTGCGCAGCGCGCCAACGCTGGTTCGCTCGCGCGACGGCCATTTCATGGACAAGCCGGACGAGGTGATCTCGCTGATCAATCTGGCGACGGTGCGCAGCCTCGAGGCGCAATGGGGCATCAAGATCGATCCGCTGCGCTTTCGGGCCAATCTCTACATCGACGGCGCAAGAGCCTGGGAGGAATTCGACTGGGTCGGCGGCGACATCAGGATCGGAGACGCGCTGCTTCGTGTCGACCGGCGTAACGGCCGTTGCGGCGCGACCAATGTCGATCCCGAAACCGGGCGGCGCGATCTCGACATTCCGGGCTCGCTGCGCGCGGCCTTCGGGCATAAGGAGCTCGGCGTCTACCTGACGACTCGCGAAGGCGGCAGTATCGGCGTGGGCGATTCCGTCGTGACGCCGGCTCCGCTCGAGACGGACATCATCGCGCGGCCGCCCGTCTACGTCCGCCCATCGACGCGCAAGACGTTCATCTGCGGCGGCTGCTACTTTATCTACGAGCCATCCGCCGGGCTTCCCGAGCAGGCGATCGCGCCCGGTACACCCTTCGCGGACATTCCGGAAAACTGGCGATGCCCCGATTGCGGCACCGAAAAATCCACCTTCCGACCCTACGTCCAACCGCCGCGTTCCCGAAACGCAATCTAACGGAGATTTTCGGCCAGAAGCGGAAGCTGGACCAATCCTAGCCCGACTTCCGCGTGTGGTCAAAAAATTCGAACGGACAAAAATTCGAACGGTGGACGAATCTGTAGGTCGTAGCGCGTCGGTAAGCTTACCGGGCGCGTGAGTTGGGACAACGGATCTTAAAGGTCTTCCGCGGCTTCTCGATCGCCTGATCGCTGCGGCGGAGTCAGAGTTCAGGATTGAGCGTTGGGCGCGCGATTACGCCGCCTCTTGATGGTAATAACGCAGGAGCCCACCCAATCGCTCACGGCATTGCGCAGGCCCGGTGCGGCGGACGCTTGTATCGCGGGGGAACAGCAGGACGTTTGTCCTTCCCCTGATGATTGCGCTCAGCATGGTAATGCTCGACGTATTCGCTCAGGGCGACCCGCAGGGAGCGCTCGCCGAAGAGGATTACCTTGGACAAGCACTCCTCCTTTACCGACCTGACCCAGCGCTCCGCATAGGCATTGTCAAAAGCAGTCAACTGCACTCGTATCGCTTGATCGGACGCAAACCTTCCTGGTCACGCATGTCTTCCACCCCCTCTACGGACGTGAGCTCCGACTCATAGACCAGTACCTCGCTTGGGGAGAAGACCGCGTCTGCTTTCGTGATGACGGGGGCGGGCTTCGATACCTGCCGACAGCATGGACGAGCCTAGCGCCGCCGGATCCGTTCGTGCGGACGTCGGCCGGTCGCTCGCACTTCCGCATCGAAGACCTGTTCCGGTTGGCGACGCTCATTGCCCAGCAAGCGCCGGCGCAGCGACCAAAACCGCGGCAGCGACGACGTTGACCTATGTAAGCTAAATTGTGTCTCTTATGTAAAGTCAAAGATGTCCAATCGACAGCTGGTGTCCTTTGCCTCCAAACCAGATCGGCCATAGCAAGCTCGTGTGCCAGTTCATAGTATGCGACAGATCAGAGCCTTATAGCGCACAATCGCTCACCGGATGTCGGCTATGGTTAACGGACGGCTTGACATAGAATTGAAATATTGACATGATTATCGTTACAATGATTCGCCGCCCTCGCAACGCCGACCCCAAGCAGCGCTCGCTCGAACAGAGCGGCACCGCCAATCCGCATGCGCAGGACGTGCGAGACCCCGCTTTTATCGATAGCGATTTCTTCGATCCTCGCGACCTGATCCAGGTCAAGTACGAGATGCTTCGCCGCGTGCGGACCGAAGGCCAATCCATCTCTAAGGCAAGCGCAATGTTCGGTATGTCACGTCCGACTTTCTACAAAGCAAGAAGCGACTTCGATCGGAGCGGTCTGGTGGGACTCCTACCGGGCAAACGGGGACCGCGCCGACCCCACAAGATCACCCCTGAGGTAGCGCGCTTCATCGAGGGGACGGTCGTCCGCGGCGAGGAGTTGACCGCCCAGCGCCTGGTTGAACGCATCGCCGAGCGCTTTGGCTTGGTCGTGCACCAGCGCACCGTCAAGCGAGCGTTGGCGCGTTTGAAAAAAAAAGCGCAGTGAACCCCGCTGCCGCCAATCTCGATGGTCATGCGTTGGCGGCGCGCTACGAGGTTTTGCGACACGACGTGGTCGCCTCCGCAAATCGCGGCCATACGCTGCACAGTTTGGCGCTGCTCATGCGAAAAGGGATGGCCGCGTGGATCAAAGACGTCGGGGAAGAGCTCCCGGTACGCGAGGATATCACACCGCCGGCTTCTTCAGCGATGTGCGTGCCCGAGGGCATTGAGCGGAGCCTCGTCGATATCAGGGCCCGGCTGAAATTCACCGGACAGCACCGAAGCCGCGATCTGGTCGACCAGTCTTTCGGCTTGGGTGCTCGATTCCGGCTCCGCTGCTTTCATGGGCAAATCTCCGTTTGCATCATCTTTATGCACGCCAGCAAACAACATGGGCGTGCAAAACAGCAACATGCATGCAGGATATAAGAATTGCATGCAGTACAAATCGCGGAGACTCCCGATGACCGGTGCTGTCCATCCTGTCGACGAGATATTGCCCGTTCCGAAGCTGTTTGCCCTTGGCCTTCAGCACGTCCTGGTCATGTACGCCAATGCGGTCGCGGTACCGCTGATCCTCGGCGGCGCCCTGCATCTGCCGAAAGAGCAGATCGCGATGTTGATCAACGCGGATCTGTTCGCCTGCGGAATTGCCACGTTGATCCAGACCATCGGCTTTGGCCCGTTTGGAATTCGCCTCCCGATCATCATGGGCGTGACAGCGGTCGCCATCTCGCCGATGCTGGCCATGGCCGCCATGCCCGGCGTTGGCTTGACTGGAATCTACGGCGCCGTCCTGACAGGCGGGGTATTCGGGCTCTGCATCGCACCGTTCGTCAAATACGTGCTCCGATTCTTCCCGGCTGTTGTGACGGGGACGATCATCACAATGATCGGCGTGGTGCTGACCCGTGTTGGTGTAAACTGGGCCGGCGGTGGGGCTGCCACGGCAGATTTCGGCGCCGCCGGCTATCTGTTGATCGCGGCATTAGTGCTTGGCGTGATCCTGTTGGTGTTGAAATACACCTCCGGCTTCCTCCAGAACATGGCCGTGCTGATCGGGATCACTGTCGGCTATCTCGTTACAATTGCCCTGGGCTGGACCGATTTCTCCGGTATCCAGAATGAACCAGTCATACGCATCGTGTTGCCGCTGCAATTCGGCATGCCCAAGTTTCACTTGGTGCCGTGCCTGACCATGTGCCTGGTGATGACCATCGTCTTCATCGAAGCGACTGGAATGTTTCTCGCACTCGGTGCCATGACCGGTCGGACGGTCGGACCCGAGGAGGTCAAGCGTGGCTTGCGGGCAAACTCGCTCGGCACTGTCATCGGCGCGATCTTCAATACGTTTCCCTACGTTTCGTATTCACAGAATATCGGCCTCGTCGGCGTCACTGGCGTTTACAGCCGGTGGGTCTGCGTGATGGGCGGCATCATTATGCTGTTGCTTGGACTGATCCCGAGCCTTGCCTTCATCGTAGCTTCGGTACCGCAATGCGTGCTTGGCGGCGCTGGATTCATCATGTTCGGGATGGTGGCAGCGACAGGCATAAAAATCCTGTCGACAGTCGATTATACTAATCAGCGCAACAACGTCCTGGTCGTAGCGATCTCGATCGGCTTTGGTCTGATCCCGATCGTCTCGCCGAACTTCTTTCACACGCTCCCCGAGGCTCTGAAGCCCATCTTCGGCGACGGCATTATCTTGACGTCGATTGCGGCTGTGCTGCTGAACGCCTTCTTCAACCGGACCACGACTGAGCAGGCCGAGGCCAACTCTCTCCTGGCCGCGCAAGCCGCGGAGCCTATTTAAAGCGCGATGGCTTTGAGGCGAGAATCGCCATCGCGCTTGAGGTTATTGTTTGAGAATGATCTTTCCGGAAAAGCGCTTCGCACCTTGCGGCAGAGCCTATCCCGTTCCGATTCGTGATCGAAGGCTCCCGGCCAGGGCCGAGGGCGATCGTCCAGCGCGGCCATCGGGCCTTCGGCCACCGCCCGCTCGACGCAGCGCTGGAACGTCTGATGGTGCAGCCCGAGCTGTGTGTACCGAAAACCTAAGTCCGACCATAGTGGTGATGAAGTCCGCCAAGGATGGCGGTCGAACCAATGACACCGGTGCGCTGTACCAACCGAGAGACTGGAGCATCCTTGTTCAAAGAGCGATGCGTTCTGATGCCGTTGTAGTAATGGGCATAAGATTTCAGAATCCGACGCAGATGCGCCGCGCGCAACCCATTCCGCGGTCGGATTTGTTGTCACGCTGATCCAAACCAGCTCTCTGCGATCCAGCCGCACGATGATGTAGGCGTAGAGCAGGTCGAAGCCAATGGTGGGGACAACGAACAGGTCCATGGCGGCAATATCTTGAGCATGATTACGCAGAAAAGCGCGCCATCCCTGGCTCGGCGGCCCGCGTCGCTTGACCATGTATTTGGCGACACTCGACCGCGCGACCTCAAACCCGAGCTTGAGCAGCTCGCCGTGAATGCGCGGCGCTCCCGAAAACGAATTCTCCGTGCTCATTAGCCGGATCAGCGCACGCAGCTCGGTGTCGATTTGTGGCCGCCCTCCCCGTCGATGCGATTTCCAACACCAGTAGCAGAGAAAGCCAGCCCTGTGCAGACGCACGAGCGTCTCGGGCCGAATGATTGTGGGAACCTTCAGGATTGGCGGAAACCAGCGATACAGCTGGACAAGGAACCATCGATCACCGTTCGTGAGCCGGACGCGACCATGCAGCCTACGTCTCAAGACAATCAACTGATGTCGAAGCACGGCGTTCTCAGCTAGGTAGCGCGTCGACGTAACGTCCGGCATCGATGAGCGTTCGAAGCTCGCCACCGTCCGGCAGCGGGATTGGTTCGTGGAACTTGCGCGACCAGTCCCTATCGGTCGGCATACTTCGTCACGATCAGGCTGGCGCGGTATTCGGGATCGGTCGCATATCGCTCGGCATTGGTCTTGTTGGCGAAGTGCCGAACCGGGATGCCGTTGCAGGTCACGGTCCACCAGCCATCCGGCCAGCCCTGCTTTGGGACCACGTCATAAGCCGCGTTCGGATCATTGCCGGGGATCGGATCGGACATGCGCCATGATTCCGCCGTTCGGGCCGGGAGGGAAGCCGCTAAGTTTGGCGCCTTCTCATTGACCTCTTTTTGGCCACCAACTCTTTGGCCACCAAAGGTCGTAGACTAGGCCCAAGGAAGAACGGCCACAGCAAGAGGCCCGCATAGGCACGGACGAGCAGGATCCAGTGTTCACTCTCCCATATCTGGTCTTCACGTTTCAAGATCCGGCCAAACATCACGCCTAACCCAATGCCAAACGAAATAAGACGACCGTTTTTAGTGCCAGAACTAAGGGTTGGTTGGCTGTTGCGCTCGGTCATCTAGCGGCTCACCTCTTCGCCTTCAGCCCGAGCTCGACCAACCTATGGCGGGATAACGATGAAGCCATTGGCGTTGTATTCCTCATTGATGCCCGCCTCTCGAAACCTCTTGATCAGCTTTTCTTCAGGCACGATCCCATCCCAATTGCTCGTCTCACAATGATTGCAAATCATCTTGCCGAGCCATTCGTGGACTACGCGCCCGTGATAAGCGTGTTCTCCGAATTCAAACATTTCACCGCAAACGAAGCACTGATACAGATTGCTCATTCTATATCTCCCCTCGTGATTGTCGGGGATCGGATCGAACACATGCGCCATCAAAGCGCACTTTCCCCGCGAAGGGGAATTGTTTTTTAACCAAATCAGTGATTGCATGTCCGTGGGCGTAGAAACCCGGACCGAGATACAGCCGCTCGGCATCGCTTAGCGATTCCGCTGTTCTATTATGATGTTCGGCGCCGGTTGCAGCTGATATTTTGCAATCGCCGGATCATTGGGGAGCAGGCATTTAAAGGTAACTGCGTAGCCGGTCGGGCCATACGGGTTTGCCAGATTTCCTGATTGCCCCATATTATTAGGCACAAACTGCCGCCCTTGTTGGGCGCAATAGTCGTTCGCTTTCGTCAGAGCGTCGCGCTGGGCTTCGTCACCTCCACCGCGAACGGGAGCGAATCTTTTGCTGAGCGTGTATGTATCCGGACCAGCTGGCAGTATACCTGTGCTCGAGGCGCAGCCGCCTAATGCGGCGCACAGCGCCACGATTCCCAGAACGCCGCTCGATGGCGAGGATTTGCGCCCCCCTTGAGCATGCGCAAGACCAATCTGGCGCGGCTACTCGCGCGACGGTCCGACGGCATTTTCGTCGCACCCTTCGAGCAGGGCGAGATCGGCCCCGACCTGTTCCGGGCTGCCTGCAACGTGGGGGCTTGAGGGTCTGGTCTCCAAGCGCATCGATCGCCCCTATCGCGGTGGGCGAAACCCCGATTGGGTCAAGGTGAAGAACCGCAAGCACATCCTCGTGGCGTACCGTCACGGGCTCAGTGAGGGTCTGGGGAAGGGCACCACGGTGAGCGTGGAGCCGAAGAGCGAGCACGCTCAACTCGACTGCGGCCCCGATCCCACTTCGCCCGCCCTGCGAGCTTCTAGCGCCAGCTTTGTCAAAATCTTCTTCCCCGCGATGCGTCCCGACTCCCAGGCGCCGGTCATTTGACTGGGGCTTTTCTTCAGGTCCTGCACAAACGCCTCGCCCGCGAACACCAGGTTGCCGATCACCAGCGGATTGCGGCGTTTGACGCCGGGCAGCATGGCCGAATAGGCGGCCAGGAAATTCGGATTGGTTGTCCAGTCGGTGATATGGAAGCGGCCTTCCAGGTTGTTGCGTGCACCGCTCAAATCGGGTTCGCCGACGCGATCGAGCAGGTCGAGCATCTGGTTTTTGATGTCGGCGTAGTGCGATTTCTCCACCAGATCCGACATCGCGCCTGAGGCAAAGATGGTGACGAGCGGCTTGCCGTCGGTGAGCAGGTGCAGGAGCCAGGCGTGACGCTGTTCGTAGATCGTGACGAACGTGTCCGGTGCGATATTGCGTTCGGCAAAGAATTCTGGCCGCAGCAGCACGAAAATCTTGGTCATTTTCGCCGCCGTCATGCCCGCCAGGACCGGATCCAGCTGCGAGCGCGCGCTCTTGTCGAATTTGACGCCGTGCGATTTCAGCGCGCCAACCGAGAGCGTGCTGAGCACATAGTCGGCTTCGACCGTGTCCTTGTCGGTCACGACCACAAAGTGCTTTCCGGCCTTTCTGACCGTTTGCACGACGCGGCGGAGCTGGATATCGGCCTTGTAATACCGGGCTTCGTTGGTCATGGCGGCGATGAGCTTTTCGATCCCGTCCTGCAATTGCATGCCGCCGGAACCCGCATCGTCACCCCAGAATTTCATCGCTTGAGACCTTGGCCGCGCTATCGACCGCCATCCAGTTGTTTGCCCGTTCCTCGGCCACAGCAACGATCACGCGCGATTTCGACATGTCGGCCAATTGCCGGAGCGACACGTCTTCATCCCGATGCTGCGCCTTCCAGATCGCATACATCTCGTAAAGCCGGTTCATCGCCCATTCGCGCTGCTCAGGCGCCACTGCGCCTTCCACCGAGACATTGAAGCGCCGCGTGGCGGTATCGATGCCGATCGGCCCCAGATCGTAATGCCGATCGCAGGCCCATTTGTAGAACGGGTTCCTGGCGCCGCCATGGAACCAGTGCGCTCCGGCATCCACCGACACACCCGTAGACAGCTCATCAGTGCGCGCGCGCCCGCCGATCCAGTCCGCGGCGTCAAGGAGCGTCATCTCGGGCCGCGCGATGGTCTCGCCAGCCGCGATGAGCTTGTCGACGCCTTCCCCAATGGTGATGGCAGCGGTCAGGCCGGAAATGCCGGCGCCGATGATGACAATATGCGCACGCATGGGCGGGGGTTTTAGAGGAAAAGGCGAGGGTGTTGCACGTCGTTTGTGAGTTCAACGAGACGGCGGAGCCGACCCGCCAGCACGGCACTCCCTCATCCTGAGAAGCGCCTCGAACGTCTCAAAAGGATGCAGGCCCATGACTTGCAGTTTACTCCCGGGCCTCGCCCTTCGAGACGGCACGCTTCGCGCGGCTCCTCAGGTGAGTGAGCTGGTCGATCTGCGCTGGGAGCAGGTCGACTTCAACCATGCTGTCCTGCGGGTCCACACCAAGCCACCCCCGCCAGCCATCGTAAATCGAACAGTTAAGATGCCACGGCGTCGGCCGAACGCTGAATTAAGGTCGAGGGAACACCTGACCGACGCCGAGATCGAGCGCCTGATGGCGACCGCCTGGAACAATCGCTGGGGGCCCACCGCGACGCGACCATGACGGCGATAGAGAGGAGTAAAGGACGCGTTCGCATGACCACGGTCGATGATCGCATGCCCACGAAAGACCTTGAAGTTGAAGTGCGTGAACCGGCTTGGTCCACCAAGGTTCGCTTAGGTCCGTAAGAGCCACAGGTGCTCTGGTGCGCGATGTCCGTGACCGCTGTTCGGCGCTGGGTATACTTGGGGCTCACAGGCGGTCTCGCGAGCGGCCGGAGCGCACTTTATACGACGTGTCGGCACGTCTGCGATTTGGTCGCTATCAGATGAAAAGCGGACGTAGCGCGGACATCTCGAAACCGTAGCGATTGACCCAACTCGGAAGTCGGCGCTTCGGAAAGAGCCGACTACTCCCAAATTCCCTCAGGCCGACAGCGGCCTAATATGCGATGCCCTGAGGTCGGCCATCAGCGCTTTCCAATTTTTCGGACCCCCTTCCTCCAGCTCTCTCGCTCGGTTCGCCAGCTTCGGGTCCGCATCGGTGTGGCGGCGTCCCCAGGCACCCATTTGGACGAGGAGCGGAACGAGTTCGATCGACGCTTCGGTCAGGCTGTAGAACGCCTTCTGCTTGTGGACCGGGTTGTCGCACTTCGACAACAATCCGGCCGCAACCAGCCGCTTGAGCCGATCCGCGAGCACATTTGAGGCGATACCTTCCTCAGACTGATCGACGAGTTCGCGAAAATGCCGCCGCCCGCCGAACATGATGTCGCGAATGACGATGAGGCTCCATCGGTCGCCCAACAATTCAAGCGTCAGATTGATCGGGCATCCGGATCGTTGCGATATCCCCATTTCAGGCTCCACGAATCTGCTTGTAATATAGGATTGGTTTGGCTAAAAAAGAAAGTGCTTGCATATTACAAGCGGTCAGGAGGATGCTCTTGGCAGAGTCCAACATTTCCATCGTCCGAAAATACTTTCAGGCCTACACCGACAAGGATCGGGCGGCGATCGAGGGACTCGTCGACGAGGCGCTGCGATTTACGAGTCCAAGGGACAATCGCATCGACCGCGCGACCTATTTCCGTCGCTGTTGGAAGAACAGCGAGGGCATCGTCGGGCGCAAGATGATTCAAATCCTTGCCGATGGTGAGCGGGTCTTTGTCATTTATGAATTGGCTTGGACGACAGGAAGGGCATCGCGCAACACAGAGCTCTTTACGCTGCGCAACGGAAAGATCGTCGGGGTCGAGGTCTATTTTGGCTGGTCAATTCCGCACGAAGCGCCCGAGGGCGGCTTTGTCGAAACCACTAGGGCTTGAAATTCCACCTAAGTGACATCACTCGAAAATTCTTGCGGGGCTCAACTATCCTCGTGTCGGCTTTGACCCGTCCCATTCGTCTTTCACCCAACAGAGCCTTTTCGGAGATTGAAAATGAGTAGTTCCCGCTATCGCTGGGTGATCGTCGCGGCCGGCGGCGTGCTGGGCTGTGTCGCCATCGGCGGCATGTTTTCGCTGCCGGTGTTCCTGCGACCGATCGCGCAGGATACCGGCTGGTCGGTGACCGGCGTGTCGAGCGCCATGACCATCGGCTTCCTCGCGATGGCCTGCACCAGTATGATCTGGGGCACTCTGTCCGACCGGTTCGGGCCGCTGCCGGTGGTGCTGACCGGGTCGATTGGGCTCGCGGCAAGCCTCGCGCTGGCAAGCCGGGCGCCGTCGCTTCTATCGTTTCAGATCATGTTCGGGCTGATGGTCGGCGGCTTTATCTCCGCGATCTTCGCGCCGATGATGGCGTGCGTCACCGGCTGGTTCGACACCCATCGCAGCCTCGCGGTCTCGCTGGTGTCGGCCGGCATGGGGATGGCGCCGATGATCATGTCGCCGCTCGCCGCCTGGCTGGTCACCAACCATGACTGGCGAACCTCGATGCAGGTCATGGCCGCCGTGGTCGCCTCCATCATGATCCCGGTCGCGCTCCTGGTGCGCCGGCCGCCGGCGCTCGCGCGCGGCAACGCCGCCCCGGCCGGCGATGACGCGCGGCCGGAGATGTCGATCGCGCATGCGCTGAGCTCGCCGCAATTCATCATCCTTATTGCGACGAATTTTCTGTGTTGCGCGACGCATTCCGGTCCGATCATCCACACCGTGAGCTATGCGGTCACCTGCGGAATCCCGCTGATGACGGCCGTCACCATCTACAGCGTCGAGGGCTTTGCGGGGCTCGGCGGGCGTATCGCCTTCGGCCTGGCTGGCGACCGTTTCGGCGCCAAGCGCGTGCTGGTCGCGGGCCTGCTGGCTCAAGCGTTCGGCGCGCTCGCTTACGTCTTCGTGCGGGAGCTATCCGCGTTCTACGCGGTAGCGGCGCTGTTCGGATTCATCTATGCCGGCACCATGCCGCTCTATTCGGTCCTGGTGCGCGAGAATTTTCCGCTGCGGATGCTGGGCACCGTGATCGGCGGAACGGCGATGGCCGGCAGCCTCGGCATGGCGACCGGGCCGCTCGCCGGCGGTCTGATCTACGACACCTTTGCGAGCTACGCCTGGCTCTATATCGGTTCCTGGGCGGTCGGGCTCGGCGCGTTCCTGATCGCCATGACGTTCCGGCCGTTTTCGAGGGATGCGGCGCAGGCGGCACCTGCGCCGGCGTGAAGTATCCACCGTCATGGCCGGGCCATAGCCGTCCGAGGACGGCGTCGCTGCCGCTCCGGCACCTTCGAGCTGACCGGCATTTAATGGCGCTTCTGCGAACGGGCTCAACCCCACCGACCTGACGTTCTTCAACGGCGAAGTGCTGTTCGATGGCGTTGTCGGCGATAAGATCAACGCCCCATTTCTTGAGCATGGCGAAACCAACCTCTTGCACCATGAGGTCACGGGCGAACCTATTGGCGGTTTCCACAATGATGGTTTTGGTGCTGTTCGCTTCCAGCGCTTCAAGCATGGCTGCGAAGCCCGGCCGGGTTTCGATGGGATCAGAGCCCTTCACCGCTTCATCGTAATAGCTGCCGATTATGTCTATGCCCGCCCGCTTCGCATAGGTCTCGATGGCCGCCTGTTGCCGCTGGCCGCTGTCTTTGTCGTCGCCGATGTTGGCGGCAGATGAGGTTCGAAGATAGGCGATGCAATACCCGGAAGTCGCGCCCACAGGGAGGGCGACCGCAGATCGACACGGAGCTGCGCAGATCGGTCCGCCGGATGAGCGTCGAGAATCCGCTTTGGGGAGCACAAGCGGGTCGGACGCCTGCATCGTCAGTCCTCGTCAGCTCGCAGGCGCGCCCTTGCGATCGGTCTGGCAGTGGAAGAAATCGTCTGGAAGCTGCGCGGCTGAATTAAGCCTGCCCCGTCATCACGAAAGCAGACGCGGTCTTCTCCCCAAGCGAGGTACTGGTCTCAGCATCACCTCGACATGGCCGAGGCAATGAACAAGAGCCGAAAGTGACGGGCGGTGCCGGCATATGGAGCCGCGACGCCAATCGTTGCTACCGCTTCCAGCGCTTCGCCTTTGGCAAGACTCCCGATCGGGACATAGGCCATGAAGGTCGACCGCGAGTCGTCTAGCGGCTGGACTGGTGGAGCGGCAGTGGGTCCACTCGTTGGATTAGGCGCCGGTGCCAATGGCATTTGTGGATAGGCCCTTCGAGCTGCCGGCGAGCCGTCGCTTACGTTTGCGTCTGGCTCCGCCGTAGCCGACCTACGGGGAGAGCTCGATCGTCTCAAGCCCCAGGCACTCGCAATGGACGGTCCCGCGGTGTAACCCACAATACGCATCCTGGAATAAATCCTGCCCGGCAAACGTATCCTTGGCGTCGAGCACCGTGATCTTCGACCCGCGGCTTGTATTGCTTGAAATAAGCGGCGATCAGGGACACCCGTTCGTATGGCGCGGGCGGGCAATGGAAACGGATCGGGCGGCGCAGCCATTGCGAACAGTCCGCCATCCGGCATGCTCTCCAACTGTCGCCGCAGCGTCAGCGTTTGCCCGCACGCCTTCCAGGCATGCGGCATCACTTGCATAGCTGCTTCGTCATAGCGCTCGATCGCGCCGGCACGGATCGTCGAGCCGACCTTCACGACCGGACGGTCATGGGAGAGCGTCGCACAGCCGCCAAGCCGCACGGTCCGGGCAGACGGATCGATCGCCGTCGCGAGGCACGAAACACGCCGTCGAGAACTTCTTCGAGAAGTCCGAGAATCTTTCCGCTTGCGTATTAGGCCCCTCAGGCGCCTGCCTCAGTTCGAAAGCAAAGATTGCTTCTTGAACCGGGCAGGTCACCCCACTGAGGCTTACTTGCGCGCTGCGCAGGCGTACATGTTGATTTCCATGCCCACCGACACTTCGACAATCTTTGGAGTCTTCCAGGCCATTTGAACCTCCATTTTGAAAGCGAGCACACGAGATCACAATTCCAGAACGGCCAGAAATCAGAATTGCTTTTCGTTGAATTAAGCAAAACTGATGAGCATCCCGTGCGGAAATGATGGATATTAAAAAACGTTATCGCGTCCCGCCGCGAGAGCGAGACGCCAGAGGATGCGCGGCATCAGGCAATTTGGCGACCTTGCGTTCCATATAGATGGATCCGCAAATGAGCAAGGCGGCGAGCGATCTGCTGCTTGAACGACACGGCATCTACATCCAACCAATCAACTATCCGACCGTGCCGAAGGGAACCGAACATCTTCGCATCACCGCGACGCCCCTGCACAGTGAAGCCTTGATCGATCAGCTCTGCGCCGCCCTTGTCGACGTCTGGACCACGCTCGCGTTGCCGCTTCGGGCTCGCGCGTTTGCATCAAACCAATGAGATCCTGGTTGGTACCATGTTACGAGCCAACTCCTCCCGATCCCCTCGCGTGCTGCGACGCACCATTGCCCGCTCGGTCGTGACCGAGCGCGCGGGACACACCAAGCGTGCAATCCATTTGCTTTGGACATCGCTACAGCATTAGTGTTTCGCCTATGTTGACGTTACGGCAGCTTCGATATTTCGACGCCCTAGCGCGATGCCAGCACTTCGGACGCGCGGCAGAAGAATGCGCCGTCAGTCAACCGGCCCTGTCGATGCAGATTCGCGAGCTTGAGGAATTTCTCGGCACCGAATTGTTCGAACGGCGCCCCGGCGCGCTGATACTCACCGAGGCCGGGGTGGAAATCGCCCAACGCGCCGGCGCTATTCTTAGCGCAACGCGCGATCTGATCGACCTGGCACAACATCGCAACAAGTTGCTGAGCGGCAGCTTGCGCCTTGGCGTCATTCCGACGCTGGCTCCATATTTGTTGCCGTACGTTCTGCCGCGGCTGCAGCGCGAGCATCCAGCTTTGCGACTGGATCTCGTGGAAACGCAAACTAAGGTATTGCTCGGCGAATTGACACGAGGCGCGCTTGACGTATTGCTGATGGCTCTCCCGGTCGACAATCCCGAACTGGTGTCGCTGCATGTCCTGACCGATCGCTTTCTGCTGGCAGTGCCGGCAGACGATCCGCTGCCCGAAAATGCCCGCGTCACACCGAGTGATGTGGAAGAGCGCAAGCTCATCCTGCTCGAAGAAGGCCATTGCTTGCGAGATCAGGCACTGGACTATTGCACGCAGGCGCGGAGCCGCGTGAACGCCAGCCTCGGTGCCACCAGTCTCGCGACTATCATGCAGATGGTGGCATGCGGCTACGGCGTCACGCTGGTGCCGGAAGTCGCGATCGACGTCGAGTTGCGCGACGATCGCGTCAAGCTGTTGCGGTTTGCCGAACCACAGCCAAGCCGCATTGTGGGGCTGGTCTGGCGACGAACCTCGCCGCGAGAGCTCGATTTCAAGAGCCTCGGTCAAATGATTGCCAGCTCATTGAATGGCCCACGACAA
Source organism: uncultured Alphaproteobacteria bacterium (assembly GCA_963822795.1). GTDB lineage: Bacteria > Pseudomonadota > Alphaproteobacteria > Rhizobiales > Xanthobacteraceae > Bradyrhizobium. The sequence continues at coordinate 148,360 of CAWGJM010000037.1, read as the reverse complement.
GACATGCGCGCCACCGGACCACCGGTTCCGCCCTGTGCACTAGAAGGCGAATGCGCGGCAGATAAAGGAAGGCGGAAACCACGTAGGAAGGAAAATCGTCCTTGAAACCATGCAAGTGTGCTGTGTTCACGCGCCGATGCCAATCCAGACAGTGCACCGCATCCTCATGCGGGATCGAACATGGCGACCCGCGCTGGGCGATAGGGCCCCTCCTTCATGCCGATTACTCCGCCCGCGAAAGACCAAAGCCTCGCGTTCGCGATCGTCTGGGAATGGCGCCGGGGTGCCGATTGAGGGCGGAACGACCTTATTCATACGGCGAAGCTCGGGCGCAGCACCCAAAGCGATATGACGTCCGTGGACAATTGCGGAAATTCGCCTTGTGTGTACCGAAAACCTTATCCGAGTTGATAACGTGACGGAACCGGTTAAACTGTCCTAATGATCGGGCTGCTTTGGTTCGCTCTGGCCATCCTGGCCTCGCCATTCAAGTCGAAGTGCCGAGTAGGTGAGGATGTTTCCATCCTCACCCCTCACAGTCCCGGACGTGCCGATTTCTAGCATCCGGTTCTTCACGGGAGAGATTCGCTCACAGCGGTGTGGCGGGCAGGTCGGCCACAGATCGAGACGGAGCTGCGCGCACTGATCCGGCGGATGAGCATCGAGAACCCGCTTTGGGGTGCGCGCCGCATCCACGGCGAACTACTCAAGCTCGGGTTTGAGGTCGCGCAGTCGAGTGTCGCCAAATACATGGTCAAACGACGCGGGCCGCCCAGCCAGGGGTGGCGGACCTTCCTGCATAACCACGCGCCGGACATTGCCGCCATGGACTTGTTCGTTGTTCCGACCATCGGTTTCGACCTGCTCTATGCTTTCGTCATCGTCCGGCTCGGTCGCAGAGATCTTGTCTGGATCAATGTCACAGCCTATCCGACCGCCGATTGGGTCGCGCGCCAGATCACAGAAGCATTCCCCTGGAACGAGGCTCCGCGCTACATGATCCGCGACCGGGATCGCATCTCAGGTGCGGTCGTCACACGCCAACCGCGTGCCATGGGTATCCGGGACAAGCCTACCGCACCGGCCTCACCGTGGCAGAATGGCGTTGCTGAACGGCTGGTCGGCTCGATCCGGCGCGAGAGCGTCGATCATGTGATTGTGCTGGGCTAGGCGCATCTGAGTCGCATTCTGAAATCTTACGCCCGCTACTACAACGGAGTCAGAACGCATCGGTCTTTGAACAAGGATGCGCCAGTCTCTCGCTCGGTACAGCGCGACGGTGTCATTCGTTCACGCGCCATCCTTGGCGGACTTCATCACCACTATAGTCGGATTTGAGGTTTTCGGTACACACAGCCACCCAGCCAGGGATGGCGGACCTTCTTGCATAACCACGCGCCGGACATTGCCGCCATGGACCTGTTCGTTGTTCCGACCGTCGGTTTCGACCTGCTCTATGCTTTCGTCATCGTCCGGCTCGGTCGCAGAGATCTTGTCTGGATCAATGTCACAGCATATCCGACCGCCGATTGGATCGCGCGACAAATCACGGAGGCATTCCCCTGGAACGAGGCTCCGCGCTACATGATCCGAGACCGCGATCGGATCTTCGGCACCGTCGTCACACGCCGACTGCGCGCCATGGGCATCCGGGACAAGCCTACCGCACCGGCTTCACCCTGGCAGAATGGCGTCGTCGAACGGCTGATCGGCTCGATCCGGCGAGAGAGCGTCGATCATATGATCGTCCTGGGCGAGGCGCATCTGCGTCGCATCTTGAAATCTTACGCCCGCTACTACAACGGAGTCAGAACGCATCGGTCTTTGAACAAGGATGCGCCCGTCTCTCGCTCGGTACAGCGCACCGGTGTCATTCGTTCACGCGCCATCCTTGGCGGACTTCATCACCATTATAGTCGGATTTAAGTTTTCGGTACACACAGTCGCGCCTCAGCGTCTCAGGGCTGGTGCTGGTGCGGCACCAGGCCCCAAAAGGGCGTCATGTTCATCACGCTCGAAGACGAGACCGATATCGCCAACCTGATCGTCTGGCCTTCGCTGTTCGACAAACTGCGCCGCACTATCCTTGGCGCGCAGATGATGGTGTGCCGGGGCCGGGTGCAATGCGCGAGCGGCGTCATTCATCTGATCGCCGAGCATCTGATCGACCAGACCGAGTTACTCAACAGTGTCGGTGGCCGCGACGCGAGCCTTACACTGCCGGCCGGCCGTGGTGATCAGGCGCGCCATCCGGGCGGACCCGATCCCCGCGAGAACGTGCCCATTAAAAAGGTGCGGGATATTTACATCCCGGATCTGCACATCGACAGCTTGAATGTAAAGGCAAGGAATTTTCGTTGACCAGCTACATATGCACAGTCCCGTGTATCTAGCATGATGCGATCCGGCTCAAGCTCCTCAGATATTCTTCGAATGCCTTCTGGTATTTGCTCTTAGGCGGCTCGCTGCTGCCGACGATGGGGTCGGCGACTTGCTGATCAACAAGCGCACCATTAAGCCGCAAGTGCAGCGCAGGTACCTTCGAGTGCGATACTTACTTTCTTGTGCGTACTTGCGAAATTCGGAGTGAAACGCCTAAATAGAGCTTGGCGCGCGGATTGTCGAAAAGAGCACTCAAGGCCAGTCGCTCTACGTGGACATTCGAATCGACACCTTTAGGAGTAGAAGATGTCCAAGGACGACTATAGCGCCTTCCATGCCCTCGATCCGTTCTTCTCCGTTGTCATGGAAGGACTCTCGAAATACACGAATGGCGAACATTATTTCGATACGCTCGCCGACGACGTCCTATTCGAATTTCGTTACCACATGCCAGGTTGGCCGGAGGCGATACGAGGTCGGGCAGATCTCATGTCGCTCTATTCCGGGTACGGCAACAGCATCTTGCTTGAGCGCGGCGATGCACTGGCCGCGCATCCTTCCGCGGACGGTCACGTTGTGACCCTCGAATACGAGGTTCACGGCAAGATACTCAAGACCGGCGCGGCCTACGATAACAGGTTTGTCTCGATCGCTTTTATTGAGAAACGCAAGATCGTGCGCTGGCGCGACTACATGGATTCTCTGGCGGCGTGGACAGCGCTGACTAGCGGCAGGTGACGTCGGGAACCGACGGGTTGCGCCGTTGACCATGGCACTAACCGCGTGGCTCTCTTTTTTTGGTTCATTGCTCAATCTAATTCACGCTCATGAGGCCAAAGTTTTCGCATGACGGTGAAGGAACTCGAGTTCAACGCGCAGCACTTCATCGAAGCTCACACCGCCCTGGTAAACGTCGTAGTGGCCTCCGCGACTGCGATAGAGCTCGCCGAGGGGAGCTTTTTCGGTAACGCGTATCGCCGGACCGACAGGGGCCATCGAGTCGTGCTCGGCAACCACAAGCAAGAGAGGGCAGCGGACAGCAGCGGCGCGGCGCACTGGCCGACGCCAAGAAAAGCTGAGCAGCGACCGTGCGGCAACGCGATTACGCCATTCGGTTGAGTCCTTCGGGGTCATGAGCTTCTCCCCGAAGAGGGCATCTTCGGTCGTGCCGATTGCCAGCTCTCCGGGTCGGCCGGCGCCAGGCAGATAGAACGGAGGAAGGCCGAAAACCGAACCGAGGCGGTCTCGTAGCGCTGCTGCCAGAAGCCGCAGTCCGCGAGCGGGCGGGGCCATCCTAGCCGCAGCGAACCCATCAACGAGTGGAACTTGGCCAATCGCACCGGCGAGCCGGGAATCCGACGCGGCAAGTTCGACGATATACATTCCGGCGAAAGACGTGCCCCAGGCAAAAATCCGGTGCGCATCAATGTCGGGGTGCGTCGCCGCCCAGCCAATGACGGTACTGTAATCTTCAAGCTGGCGAGGAAAGGAAAGCTCCTCGCGGGGCTGCCCGGTAGAGCCGCCCCACTGGCGATAGTCGAACACGATTGCGGCAAAGCCCTCACGGCAGAAACGCTCCGCGAAAGGGGCAAGTCCGCCAGCCTTTATCGCGCCGATGCCGTGGGCCATCACGACGACTGGGTGTGGCCCATCTCCCTCGGGCAAGTACAGCCAAGCTTCCAACCCGTCACCGGGAGGCGTGGGAATCCGTACCGTAGTGCGAGAAATAGCAGTCCCTCCATTGATTGGACTGGATGATTTTGAAGCGATATTTGTCATGGCTATCTTCCTGTTGATCTATCCAAAGCGCTGCTGTTGAGAATGGCTCCTGCATTGCGCCTGTCGGAAATGCTCAAGACAGGCGAAGCAGGCGATGCTGGTTCAACTGCGAAAATGTCGATGAGGGTTATCGCAGGGCTCATTTGAAATACTGGTCATCGCGTCGCCTCCAGCAGGGGCCGAGACCGGACCGAAGTTACGCTGCGGCGCTCCTGCGTCAGGATGAAGAGGAGTGCGACCAGGGGGAGGATGGCAGCTGCGTAGGGGATGGCCCCAGGTCCAAACGCGCCGTCTACCACGGCTCCGCCAATCACGCCGCCCATCGCATTCGCGAGATTGAAGGCCGAGATGTTCGCGGTCGCGGCGAGTTCGGGCGCGGCCTTGCCGTACTTCATGACGCGCATCTGCATCGGCGGCACGTTGGCGAAGGACGCAATGCCGAAGACGAAGGCTGCGGCGACAAACGGCCATTTGAAGGGGGCAAGCAGACCGACGGCGATCAGAGAAACAATCATCGCGGCCGGCCAGAAGATGAGCGAGAAGCGGAGGTTCGCGTCGGCTGTGCGGCCGCCCAGCGTGTTGCCGATGAGGAGGCCCAAACCGACGATGACCAGCACCCAGGTCAGATCCGAAGCGCTGAACCCCGCTACTCGTTCAGCAACCGGCGCGATATAGCCATAGAAGGTCATGAAGCCGACCCAGCCGAGGGCAGTGATCGCAAGACTTGCGAGGAGATTGCGGTCTTGAAATGCGCCAAGCTGTCCGCGGATGCTGTGGGCCGCACCATCCCGTCCCTGAACGGGAACAAAGGCGGCGATGGCTATAGCGGTGAGCACGCCGAGCGCACTGATAAGGAGGAACGTCATGTTCCAACCAAACGTATTGCCGATCCACGTCCCAGCCGGGACACCAAGCACGTTCGCCAGGGTCAGACCGGCGAACATCTGCCCGACGGCCTGCGCAGCGAGTTTGTCGGAAACGAGCTTCATCGCCACGACGGCCCCGATGCCGAAGAACGGCCCTTGCGTCAGGCCCGCGATTACGCGGCTGACGAGGAGGACGGTGTAGTTGCTTGTAAAGGCGGCGATGAGGTTACCCGCGATAAACAGCGCCATCAGTCCAATAACTACCGCGCGCTTCTCGAAACGCGCGAGCCAAAGGGTCAGTATTGGTCCGCCGATGACGATCGCGAGGGCGTAGGCGGTGATCAGGCCGCCGGCCCGACCTTCGGTGACCCCGAGCGAGTTGGCCACTTGGGGCAAGACGCCGGCGATGACGAATTCGGCCATGCCGATGGCGAAGGCAGAGAGTGTGAGTAGCCATACTTGAAAAGGCATTTTCGACTTGAGTGACATGACGATGCTCCTTTGAGGGTTCAACTGTTCTGGGGGACGGGTTCGGAAAAGACGGCTTCCAGCAACGGGCCGCCGGGTGCGTGAAAGAACAATCGCCGCTCTTGGATGTCGGCGAGGTCCATCGTTGAGTAGCGGATGCCGAGCTGTTCGAGCTTCTGGCGAAACTCCGCATAGCCCTCCATTCGCAAGCCGACGTGATCGATCGCCTCGGCTGCGCGATCGATGCCGTATCCTTGCGAGCCGATGATGTGGACGAGCGGATGGCCCTCGGAATAGAGCCAGTGGCCGGGAATGCGTTGGATGGCGCGCGGTCGCTCGCCTTCTTCCAAGTCGAACACCCTCAGGAAGAAGCTACGTGTCGCCTGCAAATCCCGGGTGCGAATGGTGACGTGATCGAGGTTCATGTGAAGGTTCCCTTTCACAACGGAACCTAGACCATTCACAACTTACGAAGAATATTGTAAGTTATGAATACACTATTCGGAATTTACGAATGATGATCCTCGATAACCTTGTTTTGTTCCTTCGTATTGTGGAGAAAGGCAGCCTGGCGGCGGCTGGCCGGGAACTCGGCCTATCGGCTGCTTCCGTCTCTGAGCGGCTGGTCGCGTTGGAAAGATACTATGGCGCGGCGCTCCTGCATCGCACGACACGTGCCATCAACCTGACTGACGAAGGGCGACTGCTGGTCCAGGGTGCACGGCGTCTACTGGCCGAGGCCGACGAATTGGAAGCGCTTATTCGGTTGGGGGTGGAGAAGATTTCAGGGCCCATTAGGCTCAGCGCGCCGATCGATCTCGGCCGCAGCTATGTCGTTCCGACCCTGGATGCGTTCCTGGCCGAACACCCCGAAGTGACCATCGATCTCAACTTGACGGACGGCTACGTCGACCTCGTCGGTCAGGGACAGGATTTCGCCATCCGGTATGGCGAGCTGGCGGACAGCACCTTGCGCGTCAAGCGCCTCGTTGAGAACCGGCGGATCGTATGCGCGTCTCCAGCTTATTTGAAGACCCGGGGAACGCCGCAACATCCCGATGATCTTGTCCATCACGAATGCCTCGTCATGCGTTACGGGCTGACAACCGATCGCGAATGGCCCTTCCTGATTGACGGCAAGGAGCGGCGGGTCGTGGTGCAGGGGCACAGGATCGCGAACGACGGCGAGTTGGTCCGGGTCTGGTGTCGAAACGGATCAGGCATTGCCCGAAAATCACGATTGGACGTCGAGGCAGACTTGAAGACCGGCAACCTCGTAGAGATTCTGCAAGACTTCTCGTCCGGCGATACGGCATTGCAGATCGTCTATCCCGCTACACAGGCCCAGCCGAAACGTGTGCGTCTTTTGATTGAGAGGATCGCAAAGGCTTTTTCGTCGTCATCGTCAACCGTATGAGCGCCCTATTGCTACCTCCACGGCATGTGGATCGTCCGAGTCGGGCAATAAAAGAAGCTTGGCGGTTGTACGCAAGCAGTTACTTGAGATGGCGTACACTATGCCGTTGGCTCCAACGGCCGCTCAGTGGGAAAAGAAGGTTTGCGCCTTCGTCAAGGAAACGGTCGGTGATCTGTTGATCGACCAGCGGCCTAACTAGGGCGCGTACACGTGATTGATGCCATGCTTTGGGGATTTATTGCGGGCACCGTTCACGTTCATTAGCGTGGAATTTTTTGGTTAACCCGTCAGATTAAGTGATCCGTCGAGTGTCCAGCAGTATGCGGGACGGGTCCAGAGTTCTCAAATACTCTTCAAACTCCAGTTGGTATTTGGGTTTCGTTTCGCTTCCCGGCATGACGGTCGTGCTGACCATTTGGACCGAAACACCTTCGGAAAACTGTTCGACCGGTGCGTCCGCGAGCCTTCGGAGAAGTTCATTGAATTCCGGATGATCCCACCCTTCAACGATGACGGTTTGCGAACGGACATCCTCGAATGCGCGCGAACTGCGCGCACCTTTCGGTTTGAAGGTTACGTAAAGGCCTCGTGTGGATGCGCGTTTTTCCACTTCGTATGATGTAGCCAGATATTTGGACGTACCCTTAAAGACCGTGATCTTCCGGGAAAACTGAGCCATTGAACGCCTCCTGGTCTCCGTCAACGATAACTGCAAACATTCTCCGCTGGTCAACAAAAACAATGGGAATGTTTTGTAATTGAGGGCTACCGGATCGCGATCCCCGAGCATAGGGTGGCCTCGCTTGATTTCTCAACCACGACGCGCAATGCTTCGGTCTGGATTGCGCGATTTTAGGGGCGGAAACTCCGAAAAGGGAAAACGGACGAATGGCGCGCCAAGTTCGCGACAGGGACATTTCGGCGACGCTCGGCGCCGCGACGGACTGGATTAACCGCGGCCTCATCGAAGATGGCTCGATGTTTTCGGGAGCACTTTGGCAGGAGACGATCGTAAGAGAGGTTCAGCGAGCCTTCGACGATCATCCGGACTTCGGCGACGACGACTTCATGACGAAGTTGCGCGGCCAGATGAAATCAGCGTCACGCTCGGCTCAACAATTAATGGCCGAAATGCTGTGGGCCTTACTGCTTTTTCCATCCAACATGAAGGCCCGGACGAAGCGCCAGCAAGTGCGTGACATATGGTCATTGAGCGGTCAGCAGCTTGAGGAAGGGAACCCCTATTTGGCCGATGATGTTCTCAAGGGTATTGGATCGGGCGGTCCGGGCTTCAATAATTATCGTCCGGACGAAATGACTTTCCTCATCGCGATCGCTGTCGACCTGAAGGGGCGCAATAAGGAGGATCGGCGGCGAATTTTGACTGATTACGAAGCGTTCATGGCCTGGATTGCCGCGGTCCCACAGAAAGGAAACCGTCAGTTTCGCCACATGCTGCGATACTTCGCCTTCCCGGATCGAGTTGAGCGAATGTCATCGAACAATGACCGCCGAAAGATCCTTGAAGCCTTTGGGGAACTGTCGTCGCGCGAAGCGGCAAATTGTTCTGACCGCGAGCTTGATGCGCGCCTACTGACCCTGCGTACCAAATTGCAAAGTACGCATTCATCGCCCATTCTCGATTTTTACGACCCCGTGCTGAAGAAAACGTTGGGCGGGAGAACGTGTTATTGAAACTCCCGCGGGGGCGTTGAGCGTTACCGTTCCAACGGATGATGACGACGGTGAAATGACTCCGGTCGCAGCTGGCGAAGCGTCGACGTCTGAACCTCGACAATCCATACAGATGCAAGCGAAGCTGGCCTTGATCGGAGCAACCATCGGCTTTAGAGTTTGGATTCCGAAACCTGATCGGAGCCGCGTACTCGAGTTAGTGCCGGCGGCGCTTCATGCCGCGCTCCTGGATAAACTTCCGCTCAGTTACGACCTTACAACTCTCGAAACGATCGAGCTGATCGACGTGATATGGATCAGGGGAAGATCGATCATCCGAGCCTTCGAGGTCGAACATACGACGTCGGTGTACTCCGGTTTGCTCAGGATGGCTGATTTGCTCGCGTTGCAACCCAATATGGATATTCGCCTGCATATTGTCGCTCCGGATGAGCGGAGAGACAAAGTCTTCAAAGAAATGCTACGGCCCGTATTTACGTTGCTGGCTCGCGGCCCTTTGTCGAACACTTGCACGTTTGTTTCATACGAGAGTGTCGACGCGATCAGTGATTTGAAGCACTTAGCGCATACAAGTGAGACTGTATTCGCCGAGTACGAGGAACGTGCCGAGGCCGAAGCACTCTAGTCCGTTGATGGAACAGTTAACGAGGGCATGGATCACGATGGCAGGAGTGGACGAGCGATGACGGCCTTCCTTCTCACGTGGAAAGAATCCGGTTGGCCCCATGAGAACGTCGTCCGAATGGCCCGAAGTATTACGACACAGGGCTACGTAGACGAGGCTTGGCGCCTTGCTGCTCACAAAAATGCGAAGCCAGGCGATCTCGTCTGGGTACTCAAGCAAGGGCGTGGCCCAAAAGGCATCTTCGGTCGCGGACACATAACTGGAAACCCAGCGCGGGGCGAAGCCGGGAACGGAAACATTCAGTGGATGGCGCCTGTACGTTTCGACGCGTTCGTCGACCCCAAGGAGCAACTGCTAATCGGCGAAGCCGAGATCACTCGCATCCTGAGGCCCACGCAAATAACTGCCCAATCGAGCGGCTATCCTCTTGACGATGAGCAATCAGCCGCGCTCGAAGCGGCAATGAAAAATCCACCTATCGAACTGGTCGGAACGGGCGATTGGAATGCAGCCGAACTAAACGCAATTGTGACAGACTACTTCTCAATGCTTGCGAAACAACTGGCGGATCAGACGTATTCTAAGGCGGAGCACCGGAAAGCACTAATGAACGCGGTACATCGCTCTCCGGGTTCGATCGAGCGGAGGCATCAGAATATCAGCGCCGTACTGATGGAATTAAGCCTCCCTTGGATCAACGGCTATAAGCCTCTCGGAAACTTCCAAGACGCTTTGTTACGGGCGATCGAAGCCAAACTCGACGAGGACGTCGCATTCCTTGACGCCGCATCAGTTCCGCCGGGTCAACCCGAGACCAACCTAAGTGCGATCTTCGTTTCGCCTCCCGAGCCCGCCGACGAAAACATCGAACCCACATCGATCAACAGACTGGTGCGGAAGTACGACCCTGCCGTACGGGACGCGGCGAACCGTGCGCTAGGTGAAGAGGGAGAGGATTTTGTACGGCGAATAGAAAGCGAAAAACTCGCGGGTCTTGGCAGGGCCGATCTTGCAGCGGAAGTGAGATGGGTTTCACAGATCGTTGGGGATGGATTGGGATACGACATAGAGTCGTTTGACGCCGACGGCTCGCGGATATTTATCGAAGTTAAGAGCACACGCGGTCCGATAGGAACCCGTCTTTCTTAGCTCGAACGAGCTCCGCGTCGCAGCCCAGCTTGGTTCGGCATTCCGTCTCTATCGTGTCTTTTCATTCGGCAACAGCACCCGAATATATTCGCTACGCGGGCCGCTCGAAGACACGTTGTATCTCCAGCCGGTCAGCTATCGTGCCCGAGTAGGCAAGACGACTACGCCGCCTGATGCCGACGAGGTTCCGTCAAATCTTGTTCCAACCGACGCCTGAGTGGTCGTAGGCCAGTGAGGGCGGCGCTTAGTTAGGACCGTCCAATGGTCGCGCCAAAACGGTAGTCCTTCGTCTCCTTGTAAAGGATCACGCGTCCAGCCAGAGCTGTCGCTTGCCACCCTTTAGGCAGCGATGACAGGACGGCTAACAGCGCCACTCTCATTGTGGGATTTTTCAACGTTTGGCTCTTAAATTTCCCGGATTAACTACAGCATGGACTGGACTCCTTGTGCTGGCGGGACTTTCACCCGCTGGAATAGCAGCTAGCCTCGCTGCACCAGATCCGTACGAGCCCAATTCGGGCATACGGCTCGCGGCCCGGGCGCCTCGCATCCTCCTCCTCCATCGTCGGGATCGCCACCATCCCGCAGTGCCCGCGCTCACCGCGCAACCATCCCAGGAATACGCGCATCGACATTGCAGCATCCAGACGATCCGTCTTCGCCCGCTTGCGCTCGCGTGACACCGCAACGCTTGCCGAATGGATGACATGCGCCTCGATCCCACGAGCAATAAGCCAGCGCGCCAGTCAGAAGCCGTCGCAGGCCAGCCTCATAGGCCAGCGTGATCCGGTTGATCGGCCGGCCAGCACGCACCGCCTCGTTCCGCCACCGCTCGATCAATCGTAACAGTGCCGTCGCATCCGGCTCCAGTTTCTTCAACGGCTGGCGCTCGACGCCGGGAACAACGCCGCTCACCAGCCAGCTCGCCTTGCTCATCTCGGCGACCACCACTAAGGTCGAGATCGGATCAAACGCGGTCAGGCTTCGGCTGAGATCATTGACTTGGGTCACGGGGCAACCTCCATCGGTTCGTGTGGACGATGAAGATGCCACGACCTCGGCCGCCCGCCCCATAGCTTCTCCCCGTCGTACCTGCTCAAGCGTCCACGGCAAGCTTGTTGTGCAACATCGGCCCAAGACCAAAAATGTTGGAACGCTGCCGCCTTTGAGCAGTGTCAATTTTTTGACCATACGAGGTCGGATTGCGGGCTTTCGCACAGCCCCTCCCACTTTTGCGCGACGCGCAGTCGCAGCTCGCGACCTTCCGACTGGAAGGTTTGATCCGCACCTGCTAAATTGAAAGTGCAGCCATCTTCATGCAAATGTCGGTCCCGCTGAACCCTCAACGGGTCGAGCTTATCAGGGCAGGATACTACAGGGTATGAGCACAACTGTCATATCGCAGGCTGATCTGCGTCAACGGTCCACCGTTGATCGAGCGCCGCTCTTGCGCTGGATGATCTTTACCGGTGCGACGATTTTTGGTGTGTCGCTGCTTTGGCACTTCGGCTTGGTCAAGCTGATGATCGCTTCTGACCGCACCTATATCTCTTCCGTTATTTCCGTACTTTATGTCGCTGCTTCGTTGCATTGCCTGTGGCGCACGATCGCCGTATCGCGCGAAGCCGAGGCCAGCGCACGAATTGAGCGTGGCTTCGCAGACGGCTCGATGGTCATGGCCGACGTCGCCAGCAGCAATTCCCTGCCTCCCGGTCTCATCGCTGATCACATTCGCAATCTTCAGCTGAAGGCGCTGACGCAGGGCGCAGGCCGGCTCGATCAGACCCTGCTGCTGCGCGGGTTGGCCGACGAGCTGCGCGGCTCGAACGGTCTGGGTGCCTTCGCTGGGGACACGCTGATGAAGCTGGGTCTCCTCGGCACCATCATCGGCTTCATCATCATGCTGGCACCGATCGCCGGGCTCGACGCCGGCAATCGCGCCCTGATGAAATCCTCCATGGGCCTGATGAGCGACGGCATGGCGGTCGCCATGTATACGACCCTAGCTGGCCTTGTAGGTTCGATCCTGGTCAAGATTCAATATTACGCGCTTGACGCCGCCACTGCGCAAGTGTTCTCGCAGGCAGTCACGCTTACCGAAACGCGCATTGTGCCCGCCCTGGAACGGCGTCATGTGGGATGATTTCGGCCTTTATCCACGCGAAGACCCTTTCGATCCGTTCAGCGTAATGCTTTTTAAGGCGCTGCAGGTTATTTCGTTTCTATTCTTCCTTGCGCTTCTTGCGATCTCGCCCGACGCCAAGGACGGCAAGGTCGATCCGAGGGCGGAATTCATCATCACGATGGATTGGCCCGACAACCATCCCGACGATCTGGATCTTTTCGTGCAGGACCCCGCCGGCAATATCGCCTGGTATCGGCATCGTGAGGCCGGGTTCATGGTTTTAGAACGCGACGATCGCGGTGGCCCCAATGATTTCATCATCGTCAACGGCAGGAAGATTCTTTCCCCGATCCGCGAGGAGATCGTCGTCATTCGCGGCATCGTCTCGGGCGAATACACCGTCAACGTCTCGCATTTCGCGGCGACGACGGGTCGGCCGGTTCCCGTCACGGTGAAGGTGCAGAAACTCAATCCGGTCGCAGAGGTGATCCACGAGAACACGCTCACCGTCGATCACACTGGAGACGAGAAATCTGCAGTGCGATTTGCGCTCGACGCCGAGGGTAAGGTGATCGACGTCAATTATCGCGAGAAATCACTGATGGTGAAATTCAACGGAGCTCATCTCAACGGCGCCGATCTCGATCCGAAAACGGGCTATCGGAAGAAACTATGAGCAACCTCAATTCGATCGTCCTGAGTCTTGCCATTGGCTATGCCCTATTGGGGGTTTTGCTGCTTGTCGCCTGCATGTTCACACCCCTGCGCTGGCCGGTGAAAGCGGGTGCGATCATTGTGACCAGCGCGTTCTACCTCGTAAGCTTTTTCGCCACGCATTCGCTGTTGGGCTGGTCGACGGACGATCCTCTGCCGCCAAACTTCAAGTTACTCGGCGCCCGCATCGTTGAACCGCATTCGGTCGAGGGTGATCCCGGCTCGATCTATCTCTGGGTCGAGGCTTGTGACGATGACAATTTCCCCAGCGGCGCTCCGCGAGCCTATCGGCTGCCCTATTCCGCCAAACTCGCGGACAAGACCGAAGCCGCCGTTAGGGCCAGCGCCGACGGCCATCCCCAGGGAGGACGCACCGCGAATATTGGCACAGGTCAGGGTGGGGTCGGCCCAATCCAGGGAACGCCGGCGGCCATTCTCGCCACCGGTGGCGGCGACCCTGCCAGCGGTGGCGATGAACTTGACACCAGCGCTACCCACGGACAGGGCCTCGTGTTTACGCCCTTGCTCCCGCCACGCATGCCGGCGAAGACGGAGTAGCGGGAACATCGCGCGCAATGGCGGGACCCGAAGGACCAGCGGGGCCTGCCGATCCCGCTGGACCGAAGGGTGACCCCAGAGAGCCGAAAAATAAATAAAACACCTCAATGGTGGCCTCTTTCATTTTAAGCCAAGCCTGCAATGTCGCAATTTGTTCTGGTTTTTGGACGCCGGCAATAACGAGACGGTCCGCAGGCTCAGCTCGCCGGCGTCCAAAAAAGCGCCAATGCACGAAGTCGCGGGAAGTATGCACCCGGCAGTGCAGCGAGCGCTATGGGGATCGTATGTTGGTGCCGATCTCGATGGTGGACGCGGCGCGAGCACGAGGCGACGTGCATGCGCGCATGCAGGTGTACCGAATTCATCAACGGGCGGTTCGTGAATTGATGGGCGGCATTGGTTCGAGAGGCGGCGTGTTGACCTTGCGCCCATCGCTGTCCTCTCGACCGGCCACCGGCCACCGGCCTCTCGGCTCTTGCTCCCGCGCAGCGGGCTGGAGCGCAGCGACTTCGTGCGTTGACCCGGATCGGACATAGTGAGTGACAAATTGCCAGACGAACCTTACTGTCACGAGATGGAAGAAATCGAAAAACTGATGAGGGACTACGTTGCTCTGGTAGGGAGCGATACGACCCTCGATTGTGCAGGTTTTCGGACGCCGGCATGAGGAGGCTATCCACGCGCTGCGGCGGCCGGCGTCCGAAAAGCGCCAATGCACGAAGTCGCGGGAGTGTGGCACCCGGCAGTGCAGCGAGTGCTATGGCGATCGTATGTTGGTGGCGATCTCGATGGTGGACGCGGCGCGAGCAGAATACTTCCACAACTTCCGCGTTTTGGCATGAACGTTGCACAAGTGGATTTTTAATGTTTTTGGCTCGTGTAATTTCAAATGGTTGCGCGTGGCAGAAACAGCACATCCCACAACCATTGCGCGATTGATCGGTCGATCGGTGTTCGGTGGCATGGTGCGGATCAATTTCTTGCGAGTAGAAATATCCACGGCACATTCAAGCAAACTTGGTTTGCGCTATTCGTCAAGACAACTTTGTCATTGCGTGATGGCGGGGTCGATGTGACTCGCCGCATCAGGGTGCCGGCCTGCCAGATGATCCTAGCTGTTCTTGATCATGCGTTGCACGCCGACAATACATGAGCTGATCGTGTTGACCTTGCCACCTCGCCATCGCTGTCCTCTCACCTGGCTACCGGCCTCTCGGCTCTTGCTCCCGCGCAGCGGGCTGGAGCGCAGCGACTTCGTGCATTGGCACCTTTGAGACGCGCCGACGAACACCAAAATGTCCGTTGATCGGGGTAGACCGGAAGTGACGGGCCGACGGTCAAAGTGACGCGATTGACCCATCTGCGACATCAGCGCGCATTTTTGCTGTGATGCAGAATACCCGCGAGACTTGAAGCATGTGCTAGGCTCCATGGCTCGGCGAGAAGCTCTTTGAGCATGCGCAGGTGCAGGTCGCACGCTGCTTTGAACCCAAGTTTATCTATGCATTCACCAACGGGGGTATCCATGCCGCACGATCCAAGGCTTATCAAGGATGAGAGCAAAATCGAGCAACTTCGAGGTTCTATCCCGCCATGGATCAAGCGCCTGGAGCGACCAAAAACGCCCTGCATCGCACCAGCGTTCGGGCCATTGGAAGGCATCCGCGCGGTCGGCACCGGGCAGCTGATCGCTCAACCCTATATTGGCACCAAGCTCGCGGAGTTCGGCGCCGAGGTCGTTCACGTCGAGAAGCCGGGAGGCGACGTGTTTCGCTTTACCGCGCCGCAGTTGCTGCGGGGGCCGCGCCCCCACGGCGGCGACGAGGCCGAAGTCACGAAGAACAAGTTGTCGATGGGGCTCGATTTCAAGAAGGCTCGCGGCATAGAGCTCCTAATGGCGCTGTGGAAGATTTCCGACGTATGGTTGGAATCCTCGGCACCCGGCACATGCGAACGCAACAGCATCACCAACGAGCTGGCGCTTGCGGTAAACCCGAGCCTCGTGATCGTGCGGGTCAGCACCTACGGTCAGTACGGGAAACAAGAGTATCTCGGGCGACCGGGCTATGACGCGATTGCGCAGGCGTACGGCGGCATGATGAACTTGACAGGTGACCCCGCGGGTCCGCCGCAGCGTGCGAAGTCCTATACCGGCGACTATGTGACCGCGCTCACCGGCTGGGCAGCGACGATGATGGCGCTGTGGGAGGTCAACAAAACCGGACGGGGCCAGGTAATCGACCTCGCGCAATATGAAGCGGTTGCGCAGACCAACGGCAACACACTGCCGATCTTTACCGGTGAAGGTACGGTCTACGGGCATACCGGGAACCGGCCGGCGGGTTTTCAACCCTACGACACGTTCAAATGCAGCGACGGCTGGGTCTTTATCGGTGCGGTTGGCGGTGCGATCTACGAGCGGGTGCCGAAATTTCTCGGTCTTGATCCAGTCGAATACAGCCACGACAAATGCTCGAAGGATGCCGCAGCGGTGAACTCCGAGAAGGGGCGCGAGCTCGACCGACGGCTGCGCGACTATTGTGCCGCACATACGGCGCTTGAGGTGGAGACCGCACTGAACCTGGCGAAGGTAGGTTGCGCTCGCGTGTTCAATGTGCGCGACCAATACAACGACGAGCATTACGCGGCTCGTGATATGACTGTCCCCGTGCTCGACCGGCAGTCGGGCGTGCCGATCCGGGTCTTCGGCGTCGTGCCGAAGATGTCGCTGACACCGGGGCGCATCTGGCGCGGCGCGCCGTCGATCGGCGACGATACGACCGATATCCTCTCGACCATGCTGGGCCTATCGCACACCGAGATCGATGGATTGTACGCCGACGGAATAGTGCACCGCACAGACGCGTTCACTGAGCCGCAGGTTGCTCCGGCGAATCCATAGCAACGTACAGCCTGGGCGAAGCCTGCCGCTGAATAGTTGCGAGTGAAGCCAACGTGTGGATACGCTAGGTGACATGGCAGGCCAAACACGGTGATACGAGAGTTTTGACAGACTGTGTCGGCATAGGAAAATGTGGCACGCAGGACATGAACGATAACTTACTGCGATGTCGCCTGTTGACACCTTTGAGAAATGCGGACTGCATTAAGCGATGTCCGTTGTCGGGGCTAACCCGGAAGACATTTGCTCAGACTGAGTTCTTCTGACATCGAACCTGATCGCGTCTGTGGCCGGATGTAAGCCATCACGTAGTCATACGCGGCCTTTAACTCAATCCATTGGCTCGGAACATGCGCCTACTGTGCTCACGGTTTTTCCTCCGGTTTGCCGGTCTGCGCATAGCGCTCGACTTCGTAAAGCGTTTGATGGCCCGTCGCGCTGCGGGCCTATGAAGGGGGGCGTTCGACTGCGCCGCCGGCACTGCTCAGACGTGAGGAGCGCGAAAGCTTGAAGCCCTGCTGTGAGGCATTAGCTTAGCTACAGGGAATCGAGCGAAGGACCCACACAATGAGCGAATGGCGGGACATCAGCACCGCACCTAGAGACGGGGTGTTCGTTCTGCTGCACAATGACAACTGGGCGAGCGATGTGGAAGGATTTTGGCACAAGGGCCGCCAGTCCTGGTCTGCCAACACGCGCATCCCGGGCATCGAAAACCGCGTGATCAGTCCGGAGCCACCGACGCACTGGAAACCACTGACGGTCGAAGAAGAGAAATACTGAGACCGCGGCCCTTAGGGCCTCAAGTCGGCCGCCACATTAACCCGTCACCGAAGATGTGTTGGTTCTCAACGACGATGTTGCCCTGGTGCACCCCGACCCCGGAACTCGATCCGTTGCTCCACCGGTATTTCAGCATCGCGCTCGTTCCAGCATTATCTCAAATCAAGAAACCATGTTCCGGGGACTGATCGAATGCGACCTGGAGTTCGCCTGCCTAACCGCGTCAATTTTGCGAAATTTGATGCGTTGTCATATGCGGTCGCAGCAGCTACTTTCAACCAATCGGAAGCCGCATCGAAGCGACGAACAACAACTCACTCGATTGCGAGTTATTGCCCGCCTTTTTGAAGGACAGGAGCAATGGCTGAGGTACCCTCAACCCACTACGTCAAGAGCGATGACGTATACATCGCCTATCAAGTCCTGGGCGAGGGTCCGCTCGATCTCATGTTCGTACCGGGCTTTGTGTCAAACGTCGAGGCAATTTGGCAATCGCCGAATCGAAGCAGATTTCTTCGGCGTCTCGCCTCCTTCTGTCACGTCATCATTTTCGACAAGCGTGGCGCTGGAATGTCCGATCGGGGCTCTCAGATTTTCACGCTTGAACGAAGTCGGGTCCGACCGTGCGGCGCTGTTTGGCATTTCGGAGGGTGGCCCGATGTCCTTGCTGTATGCCGCGACCTACCCGGAGCGAACCTCAGCGCTCGTTCTGTACGGCACTTACGCTAAGCGTTCCTGGTCGCCCGATCTTCGAAGCACTACGCGAACGCTCACAAGATGTGATGGGGCCGCGCCAACAAGTCGGTGCCCATCCACAGCAAAGGCGGTCCGATGGACCGCCTTTTCTATTAGGCCCGATGTGGCGTTCTGAGATCGATTGCGCGGGCCGAGTCAATGTGAACCGCCAGCCGACAGCGATTTGCATCGACTTCACGGCTAGATCGATCGAAGGAGAGCAATATGCCCGCGTCGAACTCGCTCTTTTGCTTCACGTCCAACAAACTTGACGTTCATCCTTGCCCGGATTGCCGCGCTCCGATGATGCTTGTCCGAAAAATTTCGGCAGGCTCGGACTTGAGCGGACGGACGTATGAATGTTTCAATTGCGATAGCCTCACAGTGATAGCAGGTCATAAGCCCAAACTCTCTCCTTGAGAGCTGAAGAGGAGATCGGCGACCGACGCGCCCGAAACGAAATGCGGGATGGTGCCATTGGTTCCTCGCTGACGTATTCTCCCGCAGTCATGGCCGTCACCGGATGTGACAACAGAAGGTCGCGCTTCGTTGAAAGCGCGTGATGAAATGTTTCCCAAGGCTGGCCACTCTTTCACAACAAGAAGTCGATCGTTTCCTGGCTTCTGCCACCATATGGAGAAACAATGACCAAAATGACCTTCGTGTCGGCCGTGCTGATCGCGGCAACCGTATTCGCAACCGAGGCCCTGGCCGCTCGCAACGATGTCGCGACACGGCACGCCACGACCAAGGACTGTGTGCGGGCTCCAAACGTCGGCGCATTTGCCTCGGATCCCTATACTGTACCCCCGTGCCTGCCCAAGACCGCTACCGACACGTTCCGATAGGCGACGAAGAGTCGGGCTGGTAGACCTCACCAGCCCGATTGTCTATAGGAATCCACCTGAGAATTCCTTCTGCGAAAATCTTTCATTGCAGAAGTCGGGCCTGCAGCGCCACCCAATAGGATTTCTGGGCGTGGTCGAATAACCCGAGCTGCTCGGCGACTGCCTCCGCGGCCAGACTGGTCAGGTCGGCGCGCGGCAAGCGCACGTATGCTTCGGCGTCGGCGCCGGACACGGCAATCTTCAGGCCTTGCTTGCGCGCCAAATGCATCATGGCCGCATTCTCGACCAGGCAGTTCATGAACATCACGCGCATACCCCAGTTGCGGGCACGCGCCGCGCAACGTTCGAGCAGAGCGCCGCCGATACCTTGGCCTCGGCTCCGCGGCAAAACGGAAATACCCAATTGGGCATGTCCATCCTCGCGCGCGAGGTGGGCCGCGCCAATGATTTCGAGATCGATGCCGGTGACGACAAAGACGGCGCCACGCGTCAAGTCGATACCTTCGACGTAGTGGCGTATACCATCATCTGACAGCATATGCGCGAACCTGAGGTGGCGATCTTCCGCGTCGAGGGCCAGCAAATGAGCGAGCAATTGTGGCCGTTCGTTCGCGTGTAGCTCACGCGTCAGTGCACACAGTCCCATAGACAGGTCCTTGGATCATTCGCATGTGTTCGTGCACCAGGTGTCGCTCAATGCGCGGACGCGGCCGCCGGCAGACCTTTGACCGAGGCTGGACGCATCGCCAGCAATAGAACCGTTCCGGATAGCAGGTACAACGCCATCACGAAGTAAATGCTGTATATGTTGTCGCCGGTGCTTCTCAGGATTAACCCGTTGATTGACGGGCTGACCGCCGGACCGAGGTTTCCGAGGCTGCTGATGAGTGCAAGACCGCCGGCGGCGGCCCCGGCCGACAGCTACTCGCTCGTAAGCGCAAAAAAGAGCGGAGTCGCCGAGGCGATCCCGATGACAGCGACGGAGAGAGCCAGGATCGATCCGACCAAATTCCCCTGGAACAGGGTGGTTGTGAAAAGACCGGCCGCCGCAATGACGACGCAGACAGCAAAGTGCCAGCGGCGCTCATGCCACTTATCCGAATGGCGGCCAATCAGGATCATACCGATGATGCCGGCGGCATTTGGGATGCTCGCGTAGATTCCGATGAGGAACAGATCCTTGACGCCCCAGCTCTGGATCAGGGTCGGTACCCAAAACACCATCGTGTAAGTGGCGCCCAGCAGAAAGAAATAGACTAGTGCCAGCAGATAGGCCTTCGGATCCTGCAGCATCTGCAAGAATGTCCCGTCAGCCTTACCCGCGACGTCCTTGATGTCATGCCGGAAGGCATTCTCGACCACCGCCTTTTCCTCAGCCGAGAGCCAGGGGGCTTGTTCAGGTTTGTCCTTCAGCAGAAGGTAAACCAGGAAGCCGAGGAAAATCGCGGGTAATCCCTGTACCAGGAACAGCCATTGCCAGCCATGAAGACCGGCGAATCCATCGAAGTATTTGAGATCCGCACAGCGGTCCCGCGATAAGCGATCCTATCGTGGTAGCCGACATGAAGATCGCAATCACTTGCCCACGCCGCACTGACGGATACCAGTAGGTGAAATACAGAATGACGCCTGGAAAGAAACCTGCCTCAAAGACGCCAAGCAAGAATCGCACAACGTAAAATTGGAGAGGCGTTGATACGAGCATCATGGCGGATGCCGCGAGGCCCCAAAGCACCATGATGCGCAACAATGTCTTGCGCGCGCCGATCCTGTCCAAAAGAAGATTGCTGGGCACTTCAAAGAGGAAATATCCGATGAAGAAGATGCCAGCGCCGAGGCCGTAGACCGCATCGTCAAACGGCAAGGTCTGCTTCATCTGCAGCTGCGCATAGCCGATGCGATCTAGATAGGCAACCATATACGCAATCAGCAGCAGCGGCAAAAGACGCCGGTCAATCTTCGCGAACACGGCCTTGTACGCCGGGTTTTCCAGCGCAAGCGACGATTCCTTTTTGCGGCCGGCGGATGCATGTTCGTTCCCCCCAAACTATTCTCAAACTCTAATTGCCCGCGTGCGGCAATCGCCGCTGGCCCCGGCGAGGTGATTGCGTCAAGCCTGTCGTGGACGGCTTCAGCCCGCTACCCGACTCGATGTTGGCAACTTCCTTTGGCACTGCCGGCGCCTGAGGTACGACTACGGAAGGCGCTGGCGCGACCGATTTGCTCTCCGTGGAGACCTTGTCCGGTTCGTTCAATGCCGATCTTGCAGGCTTTACGGTTGCATCGACAGGTGACAGCGCTTGGATCTCGCGCAGCGCCGTGCGCAGGTGGTCAATCAACTCATAGGACTCATCCTGTGAAAGAATGCGTCGGCACGCCGTGAGGCCGAACTCAAGCAATCCGGCGTAACTCTGCACCGTGATATTCAAGGCGCTGCCGTGATAGGGGATCGAAACCGGGAAATAGTGCGCCATTTTCGCCCCGGCCATGTAGAGCGTCATCGGTGGTCCGGGGACGTTGGAGATTGCGACGTTGCCAACCTGCGGAAAGCGGCTCACGAGATTGGAACGGCCGAGCAGCGAGGCTAAGCCGGTCATAAGCCAGGGCGATCCTGTGATTGGGATGTCCACCCCGAGCACTGGCTTCAACTCCTTCACAACGGCCTTGGCCGCTTCAGACGACGCGTGGATCGCCCTGAAGCGGGCGGGCAAGTCCTCGATGTCGGTCGCCAGATCGACGCGAACCGCGGCGACCTGGTTGTTCATCGCCGCGTCACCCTCAGCGCGCAGGCTGACGGGCACCATCGCGATCAGCGGCTCCTTCGGCAGCAAATCCCGCTCCTTCAGGAAATGGTGCAGCGCGATGCTGCACATTGCCATCACGATTGTGTTGACGGTGCCGCCAACGCGCCTGC
Organism: uncultured Alphaproteobacteria bacterium; assembly: GCA_963822795.1. Classification (GTDB taxonomy): domain Bacteria; phylum Pseudomonadota; class Alphaproteobacteria; order Rhizobiales; family Xanthobacteraceae; genus Bradyrhizobium. The sequence goes on along the minus strand of CAWGJM010000037.1, from coordinate 126,400 downwards.
CCAGATCTTTGATGTCGGCCAGAGACAGCGACATCGTGCTGTATGAGCGCTGATTGGTGATCGAGTCGTTGAATATCGTGCTCGGCGCGAGACCGAGATTCAACGAGCGCTCGCCTTTCTCCGACCGCTGGCTGGCAACAACTCTGGCCGCCGTATCCAACGCTTTGGCTGCTGCCGGCAACAACTCGGCAAGCTTGCGATATTGCTGGGCCGCATTGGTGGCAGCCGCCTGCAGCAATTCGGTGACGCCGAGTTGATATTGGCCGCCCGTGCGCTTACGCCGCGGCGGCGCCACTTCGCGAATCTGCGACGAGGTGTCATAGAGGACCTTTGCGAGTTCGACGCCGGCCTTACCGTCGACCCCGCTGTGATGAGCCTTGGTATAAAAGGCGACCAGTCCGCTTTCCAGGCCATCGATGACGTACATCTCCCACAACGGACGGCTGCGGTCGAGCAGCGAGGCGTGCAGGCGCGCGACGTGCTGTTCGAGCTGGGCCATGGTGCCTGGCCGGCGCAGAGTAACAGTGCGAACGTGATAGTCGAGGTCGATGTCGTCGTCCTCGATCCAGACCGGCTCGGCCAGCTGGAACGGCATCTGCGCCAGCTTGCGGTTCAGAAACGCCGACAGGTGGAGGCGCTTGCCAAGCAGCGCCTTGACGGCCTCGTAGTAATCGCCCGTGTAACCCTCAGGCAGCTCAAAGAGCATGAGGCTGCCGACATGCATCGGCGTCTCAGGCGTTTCGAGGTGCAGGAATGAGGCGTCCATGCCGCTCAGTTGGTCCATTTTCTTGGCTCCCTCGAGTTTCAGACCTGCTTCCCCGCGGCAGCGAGGCTGAGCCGATCCGCCATTGCGTCGAATGCGGCTCGCGGCGTTGCGTAGGATCGGCATTCGCCGGCTTTAAAAGTCCGACTAGGCCGCCGCGGTCTTCCGTTTCTCCTGGTCGTACAGATCCTTCTTCGAGATCTTGCCGACCGGCGTTCTCGGCAGGTCATCACGGATTTCGAGCGCCTGCACCATTTCGTGTTTGCCGAGCTTGTCCTTCAGGAACTTTTGCAGCTCGTCGAGCGTAAGTGTCGCCGCGCCCTGCTTCAGCTTAACGAAGGCCTTCGGCGACTGTCCGCGATATTGGTCTTGGACTCCGATCACCGCGACCTCCTCGACCGAAGGGTGCGCGTAGATGGCCTCCTCGAGCACGCGCGGATAGACATTGAAGCCGCTGCACAGCAGCATGTCCTTGGTGCGGTCGACGATGAACACGAAGCCGTGCTCATCCATGTAACCGACATCGCCGGTGCGCAAAAAGCCGTCGAACGTCGTCACCTCGGCCGTCGCATCCGTGTTGTTCCAATAGCCCTTCATCACGTTCGGGCCCTCGATGCAGATTTCGCCGCGTTCGCCGCGCGGGACGTACTGCTTTGGATCGTCAAGGCTCAGGAACTTGATGACGATGCCGGGCATCGGCATTCCGCAGGATCCCGCCTTGCGCATGCCATCCTTCTGGGCTGGCGTGAAGGTGCCGGCCGGCGAGGTCTCGGTCATGCCCCAGCCTTCGGTCAGATTACAGCCGGTGATCGCAGCAAATTGCTGCGCGACCTCAAGCGGCAACGGCGCCCCGCCGGAGCCACAATATTTGAGCGTGCGCAAGCTGTGCTTGGGCGTGTCGGGATGGTTGATCAACGCAGTGAACATCGTGGGCACACCACAGAAGACGCTTACCCCTTTCCCCGAGATATCCTCTAGCGCTGCCTTTGGATCGAAGCGCGCATGCTGAATGATCTCCGCTCCCTGGAGAATAGCGAACAGCACATTCACCGCGAGCGCATAGATGTGGAATGGCGGAAGCACCGCAAGAAAGCGCTCCTGACCTTCGACAAGGACCGGAGGAGCTCCGGCGGTGGTTGCCCTGTACTGCTGGCACGTGCTTGTGAGATTGGCGTGCGTCAGCATCGCGCCCTTGGGCAGACCCGTCGTCCCGCCGGTGTACTGCAGCACGGCGATCGTCTCGGCGGGATCGGCGACAGGATAGGCTTGGCAAGCTCCATCATTGTCGAGCAGTTGCGCGAAGCTGATCTGGCGATCGTCCCACGCGATATCACTCAGTTGCCGGCTGGCCTTCAGCCCGGTCATCACTGCGTCGGGATTGCCGGTTAGTTCGGCGAGAGTGCCCACCACCAGCTTCTTCAATCGCGTCTTGCCGAGCATGGCCGCCATCTGCGGATAGAGCGATGCCATATCGAGCGTGATGAGGAAGTCGGTGCGGCTGTCCTCGATCTTGTGCTCAAGCACCTTGGCGGCGTCAAGCGGCGAGTAATTGACCACCGTGCCGCCGGCCTTCAGGACACCGAAAAACGCAATGGCATAGTGGGGGGAGTTCGGCAGATACAGGCCGACATGGACGCCCGGCTTCACCCCAAGCTGCTGCAAGCCCTTCGCCGCGCGGTTCACAAGGTCGCCAAGATCGCGGTAGGCAATCCGCTTGCCCATGAAGTCGATCGCCGGGCGATCCGGCCATTTTGCCACCGCATCATCCAGAATGCCCTGCACCGGTCCGGGTACGATCTCGGCATCCCAGCGGACGCCGGGGGGATAGGAGTTGATCCAGGGCTTGTCGTTCATGACGTCTCCTTCCCTCCTTGGTGATCGGGTTTCAGGCTGCGTAAGCTCACCGTCGCGCGGCAGCGTCCAGCTGCCGCGCGACGTTTGCGCCACGCTCGCCAACCGCCACAGCTATCCGCAGGCCCAAACCTCGATATCCGCGGGTGATGAGCGCGACCCAACCTGTCAAATCAGGCAATGTGATTGGACTCATCATTGCTTGGACAGTCTGATGCGACTACGACTCTTACTTTGGTTGGAGCAGCTTCTGCAGGGTTGCCATATTCTCCTGCATGCGCTCCTGCACGATCTTCCACGCATTGTTGCGCGATTGCGCTTCCATCTCGGAAAGCTCACGGAAATTCGCGATGGCCTTCTGCACGCCCTGTTTCGCGACCTCAGCCCGTTTCGACATCGCCTCGGCGCTCGTGGCATCTTTAACTGCTGCTTGCCATTCCGCTAGCGTGTCGCGGAGGATCTCGTTGCGTCGTTCTACAAGTGCCTTGATACCCTCGGACGCTTGCCGGTTCGCCTCCGTCAGAGCTTCCATGTCCCTGCGCTGCCAGTCGATAAGCGCGTCGATATCGAGGCTCGGCAACTGGAATTTCTCGATCAGTTTTTTGAGATCGTCAAATCCGGGAAACGCGCCTGCGTCCGGACCGGTGGATTGCCTGCTATCGGTCTCCATGGATTTCGCCCTTCTGGGTTCGATGGTTGCAGTGAATGATTAGGCGATGTGTTGAGCGAATTGCGCCGCGATCGGCAGCGCCGCATCGCCATCGCCATCGCGACGATGCGGATCGGAATACAAGAGACTGCGTAGCCCGCTGCGGTCGAACGGCCGCCATTCGCCTTCCGGCAGCGCAAGCCGGTCCGCGATCGCGTACAACACAGCGGGGTTGTACCCCAGCCCCGAATGGCTGCCCTCGACCTCGATGTTTTCCGTCGTTGCGCTCTCCTGTTCGCGGCAGCCCTGCCACGCGACAATGCCATCGCTACGGGTATAGATTGCTGTGCTCGGCACCGGCGGCGGAAGCTTCATGGCTTCGCGGTCGGGCCAGTCATCGAACTCGGTGTCCGCTCAGGACTTCGTAGAGCCGCCAGGCGTTGCTCGCCTTTGGCTCGTTGGCGAACGGGCTGCCGAGCGTGATCACCTGACGTACCAGGTCCGGTGATCGCCGCGCCGCCTCGCGCGCAAAGACGCCGCCGAGGCTCCATCCGATCAAGCTGACCTTACGGTTGTAGTGCAGAGCAAGCTCGGCGAGCCTCGCGTCTATGCCCGCTTCGACGCCCGAACGCGGGCCATGGTTCGGACCCTGCTTCCATCCATGCGCGGCATAGCCCTGCGCGCTCAGATATGTTCGCAGCGGTTTGGTCGAAACGTCACTCGCGGCAAGACCGGGCAGCACGAGCACTGGATGCCCATCGCCGCGGGGCGCACCCCGCAGCAGCGGATAGGCAGCAAGGAAGGCCTGGAATTCCCAAATCCCGCGCACTTCGAGCGCGAGGAGCAGCCGCGACGGCGGTTTAGATCGGTGAACAGCCTCGTCCATGTCAGAACGTTTCCCTCCCCGATTGTTGCGGTAATGTCCCGCATTTTTTCAGCATCAACTCGTGGTGCTTTTATCGGCAAGGCTAGTTCGCTTCGGAGCCCCCAATTGTCGCTGAAACGACAATCTTTCCGTTTTTTGGAGGCCGTTCCTCAATCGTCAGGATGCTCTTTGCCAACCGCGATCGCCGACACTCCCAGCGCCAAGCGGGCGCAGGACCCGCTCGTCACGCGCAGGCGCCACGCGTGCGCTCCGCAAACCGCCGCGAACCGGCCCGCTTCAAAACGCAGCAAGCCCGCACGCTCGTTCCAGTCGATCCAATTCGGTCGGCATAGAGTCGGCAAGCGCCTGAACGTTTGGAAGAATGTTCGCTGCCGCGGTGAATCCGAAATCCAAATGGTCGCGATAGCTTTGCAGCGTAATATTCAATCCCATCCCATGGGTAACGATCGATACAGGGTAGGAGTGCAACAGCTCGGCTCCATTGGCATATAGCGCCATCTTCGGCCCGGGTACGTTCGAGATGGCGACATTGACCGCCGGAGGAAGTAAGTTCGGCAGGTTCGAGCGACTGTATACGAGCGAGAATAATTGGATTCCCAGGGGTGAGCCCAATACGATCGAATCCTCCACCAGAGGGGCAAGCTGTCTAAAGGGACTGGTTAGCTCCTTCGACTTCGCCGAATTGGCGACGATCGCCTCCAGTCTTAGTCTCGGATCCTCGATCTCAGTGTTGAGCCTGCAGATCATGCCCATAACCTTGTTGCTAGCGGACGTATCGCCCGCTTCTCGGGTCGATACGGGCACGAATGCTGTAAGCGATTTCTGAGGGAGCGCGCCTTGCTCCAGAAGGTGCCCCCGAAGTACGCCACTCGCTACCGCAAGCACGACGTCATTCAGTTTTGTTCCCGATTTGGCGGCGATGGCTTTCACGCGCGACATCGGTAGCGTAACGGCCGCATAACTGCGTTCAGAGGAGATAGAACCGTTGATAATTGTCGGCGGCGCAATGAGTTTGCTCAAGTCATCCAAACTGATCGTGCTCATCAGCTTGTTACCAAGCTCATTCGCCATTTTCAGCACTTGAGGAAGTCCTGCGAGAAACCTGTTTCGCTGCTGCAGTCCCTGAATCGCCGACTCGACGAGCACCGAGGCAAGATCGCTCCTTCCAGTCCGCGGGACTTCGACGGATGCGCTCAATCTGTCTTTTTCTCCCAACGTCCAAAACTCGAGCGATGAGGCCACTAACGCCGACACGAAATCGCGCTCATCGTCCTTTTGTGACGCCTTGCGGGGCGGCGGAGCGTCGACCTCCCTCGGCGAGGGCGAGGCGTCGTAGATCAATTGCGCCATTGCGGCACCCGCACCGCCGTCGATGCATGCATGGTGCATCTTGGAGTAGATTGCGATCTGGTCGTCCGGCAAGCCGTCGAATACGTAGACCTCCCACAGTGGCCGAGCGCGATTGAGCAACTTCGCATGTAGCCAGCCAACGATGCGTTGAAGCGTCGCATGATCCGAGGGCGCCGGGAGTGCGCCACGGAATATGTGGCGGTCGATATCGAACTGTTCGTCTTCGATCCAGCTCGGATGATCGATGTCCAACGGCGTTTGGACCAGCTTCCATGTCAGCATCGGCGCGAGATGCAGGCGGCGCCCGATCATCGCCTTCAAGTCCTCGAAGAAATCCCCTCGATAGTTGTCGGGTAACTGGAATATCGCCATGCTACCGATGTGCATGGGGACCTCTGGTGTTTCCACATAAAGGTAAGAGGCGTCGCCTGCTGTGAGCTTCCGGATGGTTCGCGCCATTTCCGACGACTCCCAACTGCTGAAATTTGGGCCGGTTTCTCGACTTCTCTCGGGACACGCGTGGGCCATTCCCGAACGGACCATGGTCGCGGAACGGCCCAGAACTCGCCGTCCGACATCGTGAGCCGATCGTCAGCGAAAAACCGGACCATTCGCCGACAGGAGATCAAACGCTAGTTCGCCTCAGAGACCCAAATTGTCGCTGAAACGACAATCTTTTCCGGCTTTTTCTTGGTAAGAACGACAGATGAACAAGACAGTCCTGAAGACTGTTCTGGGGAGGAACAAGTGGTTTGCTGGATTGCCGTCCGAACTGGCGGACGGCATTCTCCGGCTCGGTCGTGTGCGTAGACTGAACGATGCCCTGATTTATTCGGCGAGCGACTGCGCAGATGGTATTATTGCGCTCATCTCGGGGCAGATACGGCTGACGAGCTTTTCCGTGTCGGGCCAGCCCTCGTTTCTGGTACTGACTTCGCCAGGGTCGTGGATCGGCGTCACTTCAGCGCTGGACGGAAGGCCGCATGGCTACGACGCCTTCGCGATCGGCGAGACCGTTCTGTTTCACCTCAGTCATGAGCGGTTCAATTCGCTGGCAGGTGAGAGCGTTGAGCATTATTCTGCGTTCGTCAGGCTTCTATGCGATCATTTTCGCGTCACGACCCAATACCTCATCATTCACCGCAACCGTCGACCTCTTTATTTGTTGGCGCATGAACTTTTGAGGTTGGCTGACCGCCATGGAAAGCGGACCAAGAACGGAGTCGCTATCGAGCTGCGGCTATCGCAAGAGGATCTCGCAGTAATGATCGGCGTTGGTCGTCAAACGATCAACCGCATGCTGAAAAGCTTGGAGCAGGACGGTATCGTCACCACGAGCTACACCTCACTCACGATCCAAAATGTAGAGGCCCTTGAGCGGCTCCGGGCGAGCGGGGATCCGAGCGAAGCCTGACCTCAAAGTCGACGGCAGCACTCAGGTCGGCTGACGCCCGTCCACGATGTCCGTCATCCTTACCGCGACGCTTGCCGCGATCTGTCCGTGCGGTAGAACATAAAACCGATCCTGCTTGACCGCGTCCAGCGCCGTGCTCGCTATATCGGCCGCGGTGAGTTTGCCGGACTTGATTGCCTTGCGCAGCTGCGCGGCATACTTCTCGGTCTGAGGATTGGTATTCCGAAGTGACTCGGGTCGATTCCTATCTGAACGGGAAATGCCGGTATCGACGAACGCTGGGCAGAGCAGCGACACTCCGATTTGAGGATGCTCAGCGCGAAGTTCGTGAAACAGACATTCCGTGAAGCCGACGACGGCGAATTTGCTCGCGCAGTAGACCGATGAACCGGCCGGGGCGACAAGGCCGGCCGCTGACGCTGTGTTGACAATGTGACATTCGCGACCTTGCTCGATCATGCGCGGAATAAAGGCTCTGATACCATGCACGACACCCATGAGATTGACGCCGATTGTCCATTTCCAGTCATCAATCGTCGCCATCCAGGCTGGTCCCGCGGTACCCACACCAGCATTGTTGAAGAGAACGGCGCATTCTCCAAACGTCCGATAGGTAACATCGGCCAATTCATCGACGTCGCTCGTTCGAGAAACGTCACACCGTTGAGCTATGGACGTACTATCCGGAGCGAGTAAGGACAATGTCTCTTCCATCCCCGAAACGTCGACGTCGGCAAGCACGACCGGCATATCCTCCTTGGCGCACAGAACGGCCAGCTCCCGTCCGAAGCCGCTTCCGGCTCCCGTGATCACAGCAACGCGGCCTCTCAGGCTCTTCATATCCGAATCCCTCTGACAGTCGGCCCCGGCGACTTGCAATTGCAAGCGACGGAACGACGGGCACTACGACGTTACGCAACTCTTATGCGCGCGATTGTCGCGAGTGCGACAAAGTCTATGTCGTGATTCGGTTTCCCGGCGGTCGTGTTCCAGTCGATTTGTCGGGAATTTAGCCTCAACGATACGTCCCTTGCTCTACAACAGGTGGTGACCTGCGGCCTGTCCTCCATCGACGTGGAGAACCTCCCCTGTCACAAATCCAGCGCCATCGAGGTAGAGCACCGCGTCTACGATGTCAGACACATCTCCCATCCGGCCCATTGGATGGAGTGCCGCCAATGCTTGATGGGCTTCAGGCGGATGCATTGGAGTCTTGATTATTCCCGGTGACACGGCGTTCACGCGGATTCCGGTCTTTGCATACTCAATCGCGAGGGCTTTGGTTGTTGCGCTCAACGCCCCTTTTGTGAGAGAGGCCAGTGCGGCTGGAACGCTGCTCATCGGCTGGTCGACAAGACTTGTCGTTATCGTGACGACGTGCCCGTGTCCCTGTTTGCTCATCAATTCCAGCGCACATTGGGTCATGTGAAAGAAGCCGGTTACGTTTGTCGATAAGTAGATGGCGTAGTCGTCTTGCGAGTAAGCCGTGAATGGCTTTGCCATGAACATGCCGGCATTGTTGACCAGGGTGTCAACACGACCGAAGCGCTCGAACGCCGTTTTGAACACCCTCTCCGCCTCTCGGGCGCCGACGTCACCTTGCACCGTCACCACGTCCAAATCGGCAACCGGCTTGATCGACCGTGATGTCGCAACGACCCGGTAGTTCCGATCTCTGAAAGCTTGAACGATGCCGGCACCGATGCCCTGCGATGCTCCCGTTACAACGGCTACTCTTTGCTCTGCGCTCATGATCCCGCCCTTTCAGTAGAAGACGCCACGATTCAATCGTCTCGCCAATGAAGCTCAGACCTCGACCTCGCTGCAGGCCGCCAATGGATCGTATTCAGGCCGTTGCAGGATCGCATGCAGCCGTCGACGTCGAACGCCGATATTGCCTCCGCCGAAGAGGGGAAGCGCGAGCGCATCCTGCAGCAGGCGTCCTAGCGGCAGCGCGTGATCGTAGCTCTCTATCCCGACGACCCGCATGAGGTCCGTCAGCACGCGTACGGCCGTCTCCGAGCCAAAGACTTTTGCCTCGATCGCCAGCTCCTCGGCCCCGGGCGATTGCAAATCGACCGCCCGGCAGGCGCGCCAGCAGAGATAGCGGGTCGCTTCGATCGCCATCTTTGCATCTGCCAGCGCATATCCGACAGCTTGATGCTCGGTGATCGGATGAATACCGCCTCGCCTCTCGTTCCGTGCGAAGTCCAAAGCGATCTCGAACGCTGCCCGCATCAACCCCACTGCGAAAATTCCGACCAAGGCGGCCGCACCCGTAAAACAAGCTGCAGTCAGGGCGAGACCACCGCCGAGACTTCCGAGGATATTGCCGCTTGCGACGCTAACCCCTTGGAATGCGAACTGCGGCAAGAGGTGCGCGCGATGCCCCACCGAATCGATCGCCCGTTCAAGGACCAAGCCTGATGCAGGACGCTCCACGAGGATGACCGAAATACTCCGTTCGGGAGGAGCATCGGGATCGGTGCGACAGAGGACCGACAGAACGTCGGCGCCCCTGCGATCCCAGCCCGTGGCGGACGAGACCCAGCTTTTTCGACCTTGGATGATCCATCTATCGCCCGAAAACCTTGCCGTGGTCCGTACACCCTCGCCGGGAGGAGGCGATGCTGCATTGGCGCTGCCTCCGGGTTCGGTAGCGCAAAACCCCGCGAGCGGCGCCCCTGCTTGTTTCAAGAATGGAGGCAGCAGCCGATCGCGCTGCTCATTTGTGCCGCCGATCAGGAGCGGCAATATCGCACAAGCCATCGTCGGCGGTTCGATCAGCCCCGCCGGCTTGGTGACCGAAAGGCGATTGCCAGTCCGGGCCGTGTTGACGCGCGCGGGCAAGATGTCGTGATCCACTATCGTTGGCATCCACTGTACGGGCGGAGCGCGCGTCGCATTCAGGGCGAGCAGCGCGGTTCGGGTGAGTTCGTGCACGTGGAACTGACGCCTGGCGCCGTGAATCCCGGCGGCCGGATCGGTCCAGAAATTGGGCGCGACCTGCTCCGACGAGCTGAGGCTGGTATTGACATCACTGGCGATGACTTGCGCGTTGAGACCGAGCTGCAGCGCGCGCGAGCGGTCGATTTCCACCATGAATGCCGGCGCATCAAGCTCCTGCTGAAGATGGGCGTCGGCGATACCCGGAATGCCCGACAGCATACTTGAAGCGTCGGAAGCTGATCTGCGCGAAGACTTCAAGGAAGCGGGCGACGATTTCGACAGGGCCGTAGCCCGCGCCGGCCGCGCTCTGGAGCAGGCGAAGGCGCGTGCCGCGCGCATGAACTTGATACTGCGTTTGACCTGGATGTCTAACGTTACCTTCAGTCCGGTGCCCGTGAGGGCGTGGACAACGACATCGTCCAAAGGAAGGTCGTCCATAGCCCCTTGGAGCCGAATCCGCGCGATCTGACTCCCCGGCAACCCGCGCGGCTCGCCGTTGAGAAGCATCGCCAGCAACTAGAAAGCACCGACCTTGGCTTCGAGCAGCGGACCGCCGGGGCCGGTTGCTGCGGGGCTGGCAGCGCTCTCAGTCATGATTAACGCCATCCTAAGAATGCTCTCAGCAAGGGCGTGCGCAAATGGCGCACGTCAGCCCCACAAGGCTAAGACATGTCAAAGTCATCGAACACGAATTTTCGAAAGTCGAAGACGATGCAGGGCAATTCGTCCGGCAGATCGAAATACCTGTGCGCGAGCACGAAACTGATCGGGTTACTATCGACGATCGTCAATCTCTTGCCGAGACGCGACAGCCGTGTCGCGAGATTTCCGACGCCACAGCCCAAGACGAGAACTTGTTCGGACCGAGACAGGAGTTCGTCCATAAGCTTGACGTAGGTGAACACGCTTTCCCCGTTGGGCGTCGCCTGGCTTTGTCTTATCCCTTCTTCGAAGTACACGCGTGTACCGTCCCAAGAACACTCCACGATATCGATCTGCCCATTCTTCCCTTGATAACGACCCAGCAATTTCACGGCAGGCCAAGATTAGAGCATCATAACACATGCATTAAACATCTCTTATCATGTAATTTGTGGAGTGCCAACCAATTCGGGTATTGCTGATAATGCTTCCGCATTCCTCAATAAAAATTCGATACAAGTCTCCGGCCTCAATCTGTTTCAAACGGCGCTCACTGGGCGCTGATATATTTTGCATCTAAATTGATGCTTGAAACGGTAATTCGTACGGTGTAGATATATTCGATGCGAATCTCACCGGAGACCGCCATTTCATGATTACGGCCAACCAACTCAGGGCCGCCCGCGCGCTCCTGAACATAGACCAGCGGCAGACCGCCGATCTGGCGGGCCTTTCCGTGCCCACCATTCAGCGCATGGAAGCAAGCGACGGAGTTATCCGCGGGAACGTCGATTCTCTGATGAAATTGGTTTCTGCACTGGAGAATGCCGGGATCGAATTGATCAATCCGGGAGGGCAGAGTTCGGCCGGCGGTCGAGGCGTCCGCCTCAGGGAGCACGTCACGAAGCCGAAAATGAAGAACATAAAGCAGCCCAAGCCTTCTTCGCCGCGGACCTTGGAACGGGCGCGATGAACCCCCGGGCTGTCGGAAAAATGGATTTCCCGATCGAAGATGATGAAAACGCTGAAGACAAGTGTACTCGCAAGCGGGTTCTGGCGCCTTAAGGCGCCTAGACTAGATGGCATCTGGGTGCCCTATGGGTATCAGACGTGCGCGCGGGAAAGGTCTTCCGCATCGATCTGGACGGCAAGGTTACGATCGTCGCCGACGTACCAAGTCGACCGTTCGGCCAAGGCTTTTTGCCCGAAGGTAATTTATTGGTCGCCTCGATGACCCAGAAGCTGTTCCTGAAATTCGGTGCCGAGAAGCCTGCGATCCATGCCGACTTGACCGATGTCGCATCAGGATATCTACGGGACCTGGCCGTCGCTCGCGATGGAAACGCCTACGTGACGTGTTTCGACGCAGATGCCTCCGGACCCGACTGCTTCGCGTCGGCTCGGGTTCTTCTGGCAACGCCGGATGGCAACATTCGATCGGTTGCAGACAACATTGCGCATCCGAACGGGTTGGCTATCACAAGTGCGCATGACCTGCTGATCGCGGAAACGCTTGGAAATCGCCTTCTCGCGTTCAAGATCGACAGCGACGGAACATTGCTGCATCGAAAGGTCTTCGCAAACTTCGAGGGGATGAGCCCGCTCGGCATCTGCGAGGACTCCGAAGGCGCCGTCTGGGCAGTCGCTGCCCGACAGCCGCTTTTTGTCCGTGTACAACAGGGCGGGCGTGTCACACATCGCGTTCACGTACCGGGCCGTCATGCGGTCGCGTGTCAGTTGGGCGGACAAGACGGTCGGACGCTTTTCTGCCTGACGGTAGCCGCCAATCTCGACGACTGTCCCAACCGTCAGCAGACGGCGCGCGTCGAGGCGGCGGCGGTCGAGGTGCCGGGAGCCGCCAGCTCCATACGTTTCGCGGAAACCGGCTCGCATTAGCGTTTCGGGTTTGCTTGGTCAGTCGCCACCCAATCGAAGCGCAGAAAGCTAAAGATGGAACTCTCGGACAAGCAGATCTCGGAAAAAACGCCATCGCCTTATATCGCGGGCCTTCTGTGTCGATGTCCGCGCTGCGGCAAGGGAAAGTTGTTTGAGGGGTTCTTGACCCTGAAATCCAAGTGCGACGTGTGCGGCCTCGATTTCAGCTTTGCCGACGCCGGCGACGGGCCTGCCATATTCGTCATCATGCTCGCCGGCGCCATTGTCGTGGGAGCCGCCTTGGTCACTGAGGTCAAGTATCAACCTCCGTACTGGGTCCACGCAGTGCTGTGGATCCCGTTGATCCTGATAGTCACGCTTTGGCCCCTGCGGGGCCTGAAAAGTCTTTTTATCGCGTTGCAGTATCATCACAAGGCATCGCAGGGAAAACTTGTTCCGCGAGCCGATGAATAAGCCGCCTTAGCAGATCATGCATCGACCCGCGGCAACTCCCGCGCAGCAAGCCAAATATGCTCGGCGGCACTGGCGTTCACGCATAGAATTCCAAGGGCGGCAAGCACATCCGGCCACATCGTTCCTGATGCCCAGGTCAAAAAGGCGGCTAGCTATAGCTAGAACGATGACGGTGTTCATGATCGCATGATGGCGAACGTCGGAGAGCGACTCGGCCGGATGCGGGAACCTGCCATGCTTGGGCATGACAAGACAGGCGATGTTGGTCGGCAGGAGCACCGCGCCGGTTGCGGCCAGCGGCGCCGCGGACGGGATCGCGGTCCCGTAACAGTTCGCCGCGATCATCCAAAACAGAAAGCTGGTCGGAATGAGAATAATCGTTCTGGAGAATCGGGCAAATGCCTCCCGACCCGGCATGCTCCAGTTGCGTCCAGACGACACAAGAACGCTGACACTCGCTGCTTCGAGAAAGGCGATGCTGTCCGAAAACAGCGACGCGGATCGAGCTTCGATGGCCAATATGAATTAAAGGCAGAAAAAATAAAAGGTTGGCCGCAGCCAGAAGCGGAAAAGGACTTAGGACGCTTCCTTGCTTTACGTCCTTGTTTTCGGTCATGTCGGGCAGACCTTAAGTTTGCCTGTTTTGAGCCGATACGCGCTTCGGAACGATACTACCAAGTCAACGCTCAAGTGAGGTTTTGGGAGACAGGCAAATACAGAAATAGCGAATACGCTGCTCGACATTCCTTCCCCGGAACCACAATGCGACGAGTACTACGCTTTCAGCCGCATCATTCGAAACCCGGAGCCTTCATCGCCCAGATTGCGGTGATGAAGACCGCCTTTGCACGTGGCAGAACAGCCAATGTTAACGCCAGAGCCGTCAGCGGCCAGACTGTTATGCTCACCAAAAGAGGCCAGTCGAAAGACTGTCACGGCATACAATGCCGGCGGTACCACCAAATGGCCGACAATGATGATTGTCAGCCATGCCGATCCGTCGTCAGCATGAATTATGCCGAAGTGCTCGCCACAGGAGGAGCAGTTTTCTACTTGATGCAGATAGCTCCGGAAGAACTTTCCCCGACCGCACGCGCAACACTTTCCGGCTACGGCCCGAGCGATTGCTGGCCAGACCCGTACAGGCAAATGTGAATCGCTCACAGCCATCCGAGCTATTCCGGTTTGACGGTGATCGGGCAGCGAACCCGAGCACTGATCGGCAAGGATATTCTATCCCTCCGTTAGAACCTACGCTGACATTGCGACTGCCATGACGTCCGCCTGGACGACGCTTTTGAACTTCGCAAAATTGTCTTGAAACATCTGCACAAGCCTGCCTGCAGCGGCGTCGTACGCCTCCTTGTCGCTCCATGTCTCCCGCGGTTTCAAAATACGGCTGTCGACGCCCTTGACCGACGCGGGCACCTGAAACCCGAAATATTCATCGATGTAGAATTCGCCGTCGTTGAGCGTACCGTCAAGCGCCGCCGTCAGCAGAGTACGGGTCACCTTGATGGGCATCCTCTGTCCGACCCCGTATTTTCCACCGGTCCAGCCGGTGTTCACCAGCCAACAGTTCACGTTGTGCTTCCCGATGAGCGAGCGCAGCAGATCGCCATAGACTGAGGGGTGGCGAGGCATGAACGGGGCACCAAAACAGGTCGAAAAGGTGGCTTCGGGTTCGACCACGCCCTTTTCCGTTCCCGCAACCTTGGCGGTGTACCCCGACAGGAAATGAAACATGGCTTCCGCCGCTGTCAGCTTGGAAATGGGCGGCATTACGCCGAAGGCGTCCGCGGTCAGCATGACGAGATTCTTCGGGTGCCCGGCGCGTCCGGTCTTTGAAGCGTTGGGAATGAAGTGCATCGGATACGCAGCGCGCGTATTCTCCGTTTTCGAGCCATCGTCGAAATCGCAGATGCGCGTGATCGGATCGAAGGCGACGTTCTCCAGGACCGTTCCGAAACACTGAGTGGTCGCATATATGGCCGGCTCGGCTTCAGCACTCAGCTTGATTGCCTTCGCATAACAGCCGCCCTCGAAATTGAAGATGCCCTTGGAGCCCCAACCGTGCTCGTCGTCACCGATCAGCGTGCGCCCCGGATCGGCGGACAGAGTTGTTTTCCCGGTTCCCGACAAACCAAAGAAGATGGCCGCATCACCTTGTGGACCGACATTTGCAGAACAATGCATTGGCATGACGTTTTGAGCGGGAAGAAAGTAGTTCAACGTCGTAAACACGGCCTTCTTGATCTCGCCGGCATACGAACTTCCCCCAATCAAGACGGTCTTTCGCGAAAAATCGATCGCGATCACCGTATCGCTGCGAACGCCATGGCGCTTGGGATCCGCCTTGAAGGTCGGGCAGCAGTAGATCGTGAGCTCCGGCAGGAATGTAGCGAGTTCGCTGCGTTTAGGTCTGAGCAACAGATTGCGGATGAAAAGCGAGTGCCAGGCAAGCGCAGTAAAGACGCGCGTTCGCATTCCGAATTCTGGATCGGCGCCGGCGCGTAGATCCTGGGCATACAAAGTCTTACCGGAGGAGTGAGCAATGAAGTCCTGGTAAAGTCGCGCAAATTGCGCGGGGGTCATCTTGCCATTGTTTTCCCACCAGATGGTATGCTCAGTCTGGTCGTCACAGACAATATACTTGTCCCTTGGGCTGCGGCCCGTGTGCACGCCGGTTTCGGCGCACAGCGCGCCGCCGGACGTGACCTGCGCCTCAGCGTCCTTAAGGGCGCATTCGTACAGTTCGGGTTCGAGGAAATTCCAGTTCAATCTTTTGAGATCTCTGAATCCGAATTTGTCTGCCCCAAATTCCGGGTTGCGTGTGCCTTGTTCCAACATTTCGTTTCTCCCTGAGCGCGGGTTAGGACGTGCATGCTATGTCGATGACGACCGGTCTACTGTCGTGCGAAGGCCGACGCGGGCGCCGCAACGCCCAACCACAGCCGACGGTTTTGGAAAACTTCGCCATATAATGCCGATTAGCGGCCCGACGCAGCCTTGGCAGACAGGCGATGAGGACATTTCGGTTTAGACGACCCCGACGGTCGAATATCCATGAAGTCACGTGACCTTCGGACAGGTCGCTGCCGATCATGTCAGGCGCCGCGTCGAAATCGGTCGCGACAAGCATGTTCAGGATTGCGCGTCCGCTGGGTTTCAGCCGTGCCGTGATCGAATGACAGGTTCCCGGATCGAACTGCTCCTCGAAGCAAAATCCGGGCCCGCCGACGTCGATCGCTATGCCGTCGAAAATACGTGTCTCGGCTAAGAGATACTCCCTAAAATCTTCGACGATGCAGGGAATTTCCTTCGGCAATCCAAAGAAGCGCTTGGCGAGGTCGAAGCTGACGGGGTTGTGGTCGACAACGGTTACGCTCTTGCCTTGGCGTGCCAGCATCGTCGCGAGGTTGCCTCCGCCACATCCGAGAAGCAGGACACTGTTGGCGTCGCTTAAAAACGCTGCCATTATTTTTACGTAGGGGAATCTACTCTCCCCGGACGTCGAGCTTTGGCTCTGGAAAATTTCGCCTTCGCGATAGAAGCGGTCGCCCGTCTGTTCGCTTTCCCAGATCGCGATCTCGCCCAGCTTGCCTTTGTATTTGCCGATGATCTTCAATGCTACTCTCGTTAAATGTGATGTATTGAATATCAGTATCGATCTTCTATAGATTTATACCTAACGATCATATCTGAGTCTAGTCGCATCTCCGAGGCGACGAACCGTTCCGGTCCGAGATTCTGACGAGGCCGAAGCTGAGCGATGACGGCGGGATTGTCGAATGTCGCAACCGAAAAACGCCGAACTCGTTGGGAAGGCCAAACGCGAGCCTCGACCCATGTCTCCAAAGGCATCGATCCCATCTCCGGTAACTCGGGTCGGGACAGGTTAGAAAATGATGCGGTGCGGTCATATGCCCCTGGATTTATTTTCACCACAGCCCTTCCTCCCCCGGTGTGCGCTGCCGCTTCGGCGGTAGTCATTTAAAATCTTCGGATCACGAACGTTTGCTCCGCGCTTGTAAATCTTTGGGATCGCCTCGGTCTGTGGTGCCAAACAGACCTCAGCGTTGTTTGGAATGCGGTTTGAGAAATTCGATGCGTAGCTACTCCGGGGCGCCGGCTTTCGATTCGCGGCGGATGGGCGCTACTGCGCCCGGTTGGCTGCTTGCGCATTTGCACCAAAGCTTGCCACTCCAATGCTCATAAATCCTGACCATATGATCGGCGCGGCGTCGAAAGATCCCAAATGCCAGCCGAGTTCAATCAGGAAAGTAGGCGGTGGACCGAGCGTTAGTCCGCCAAATCCGACTGCGATAGACCAGAGACAAACAAGCAGAGTGTTCGAGGCAAGATCGGGTTCCCTAGGATGCATTCGTAGAGAGGCGGTTCGAATACGTGCGGCCGTTAGCTCCACAGAGTGGTTTCTTGTCAAAGCCAGCCCGATCGCGATCAAAAGATATATCCATCGTAAAGTAGATGCCGTTGGCATCGCTGTTGTATCGGCATCAGGAGATTGCGGATGTTCCAATTTCGACTGCGCGTAAGTGATGACCAGGGGCGTTACCAACAATATCGCCAAGCATTGCATGCAGGCCGCGGTCACTCCTGCCTGGAACAACCGCAGCATCGGCAGGAGTTTCAAGGCACGACGGCGCTTGCGTCCACCCGTTCGAGCAGAGCAAGGAGCCCTCTCAGCATAGCTGTTGGAGTAGGGGGACAGCCGGGGATGTGGAGGTCGACAGGGACGGCTTCGGAGACACCCCCGACGACCGCATAACTGCCGGCGAAACACCCTCCATCCCGCGCGCAATCGCCGACCGCGACGACCCATTTGGGATCGGGGGTCGCATGATAGGTGCGCTCCAGTGCTTCGCGCATGTTCTTGGTTACGGGACCGGTCACCATTAACACGTCGGCATGACGCGGCGAGGCAACGAAGCGGAGGCCGAAGCGCTCGATGTCGTAGTAAGCGTTGTTGAGTGCGTGGATTTCGAGCTCGCAGCCATTGCAGGAGCCGGCGTCGACGTCGCGTATCGAGAGACTTCGGCCGAGCCGCCGCCGCGCCGCGTGACCGACCGCCGTTGCGAGTTCGTTGAGGGCGTCGTCGTCCGGCGACAGCGCCGCTTCGGTGAAGGGCCGGCGAAACAGGCTTTCGAAAAGCAGCTTGCGCATCTCGTGCTGTCCTCAGAGATCTTGGCCTGAATAGGAACAGTTAAACGACTTGTTGCAGAGCGGAAAATCCGCAACGATATTGTTCTCGATTGCTGCCTCAAGCAGCGGCCATTGAAACCATGACGGGTCGCGCAGGTGGCATCGTTCGACCCGGCCGTCCCGCAAGCGGAGCCAAACCAGAACGTCGCCGCGAAACCCCTCGACGATGGCCATACCTTCGCGTGACTCCCGCCGATGCCCCGCATGCGTGCCCGACGCACCCTTGGGAAGCCAGCCCAATATCTGGTCGATCAGTGAAAGCGACTGCTCAACCTCACGCACACGGATCCAGACGCGCGCGTTGACATCGCCTTCGTTCAGGACCGGTACCTCAAAGCGCAAGCTATCGTACGGCGCATAGCCAATGGCCCGGCGCGCATCAAAGTTTCGACCGGAGGCGCGGCCTATATAGCCACCGACGGCATATTGCCTGGCCAATGCAGGCTTGAGCACGCCGGTATCGACCGTGCGATCCTGCAGCGATGTGGTGTTGTCGTATAATTCGACCAAGGCGGGAAAGCGCAGGCGGATGTTGTCCAGCGCCGCCTGGAGGATTTCTTTCCCCTCGTCGTTCAGGTCGCGGGTCACGCCACCGGGCACGATGATATCCCGCATCAATCGATGACCGAACGCGGTATGGGATGCGCGCAGCACGCTCTCGCGCAACACGCTGCAATGAGCATGCATCAATGTGAAGGAGGCATCGTTGCAGATGGCCCCGATGTCGCCGAGATGGTTGGCAAGCCGCTCAAGTTCGGCGAGGAGCGCGCGCAGCCAAACCGCGCGATCCGGCACGACAAGTTCCAGCGCCGCCTCAGCCGCCTTCGAAAACGCGTAGGCATAAGCGACCGTGCTGTCGCCTGATACGCGCCCGGCAAGCTGGACGGCCCGCTCAAGATTGGCGCCAGCCATTAGCCCCTCAACGCCCTTGTGGGTAAATCCCAACCGCTGTTCCAGCCGGACCACAGTCTCGCCGCTGGCGGTGAACCGGAAATGCCCGGGTTCGATGATTCCCGCGTGCACAGGCCCAACTGCAATCTGGTGCAGGCCCTCGCCCTCGACAGGAAGGAAGCGATAGGGCGCCGCCTTTGACAGCGCGTCAATGCGATCTCCCAAGGGGAAGCGTACGCCCCAACAATTGTGATCAAGCCAGGGGCGGGTATCGGGCAAGCCTTGCGGCGCTAACCCGAACAGATCGTGAGCGGCGCGTTCCAATCGAAGCGCCGGAGGGTGATGCCTGCCGATCGAAGCATAACTGCGGTCGGGGCAATCCAGGCTGACCGTCGCGATTTCCGTCGTAGGTTCATCCATGATCGTCATGTGAACTGCTGCGGGCTCTCCCCAGAGGCCGAGCAAGCTAATGCGTCCCTGCGCCAGCTCGTTTGCCACAAATCTCCAAAGGTGAGCACCGACCACGGCGCGCGGCCAAGGCCTGCGTTGCTGGATCTCGCGGCCCTCGAGTATGCGATCGATCAGCGATGGCATATCCTGTTGATCTCCAAACTATCCAAGAAGGCGAGCCACGTGTTGGAACCAGGTGACGAACGGCGCTGGAAGATAGATTCCCGCGATCAGAACCAGTGAGAGATGGGCAAACATCGGCACATAGGAAGCCTCGGCTGACTTGGTGCTGCCGCGAGGCTCGCCGAATGCGACGCTTGTCAGGCGCAACGTCAATGCGCCGAACGCCAGCAACAGCCCGAACACCAGTACGATCGCAAGCAGGGGCTGGCGTGCGAAGGTCGAGCTGACGACCAGGAATTCGCTCATGAAGATGCCGAGCGGTGGCAAGCCGGTGATCGCGACGACGCCCGTCACCAGACCCCAGCCGAGCGCCGGATGGGTCACGGTCAAGCCCCGGATCCTGGAGATCCGCTGCGTGCCCTTGATCTGCGAAATGTGGCCGACCGCATAGAAGATCGCCGACTTAGTCAGGCTGTGCATCACCATGTGCAACAGCCCGGCAAAATTGGCGAGCGGGCCGCCCATGCCGAACGCGAACACGATGATGCCCATGTGCTCGATCGAGGAGTAGGCGAACAGCCGTTTGATGTCGCGCCGGCGGTAGAGCATGAACGCTGCGAACACCACCGAAACCAGGCCGATCGTCACCATCAGCGGGCCGGGCGCGATCGCGCCGGGATTGGCGGCAAGCAGGATCTTGAAGCGCAACAACGCATAGAGCGCGACGTTGAGCAGCAGGCCCGACAGCACGGCCGATATCGGCGTGGGACCCTCGGCATGCGCGTCGGGCAGCCAGGCATGCAGCGGCGCCAACCCAACCTTGGTCCCGTAGCCGAGAAACAGGAAGATGAAGGCGACGTTGAGAAGCGCGGGTTCGAAATTTTGCGCGTGTTCGACCAGGACCGTCCAGATCATGCCTTCCTGGCCCTCGCCCACCACCGGGCGCGCCGCCATGTAGACCAGGATCGTGCCGAACAGCGCGAACGCAATTCCGACGCTGCCGAGAATAAAATATTTCCATGCTGCTTCCAGAGCGGCGTGCGTGCGATAGATGCCGACCATCAGCACCGTGGTCAGGGTGGCGATCTCCACCGCGACCCACATCAACCCGATATTGTTCGACACGAAAGCGAGGTTCATGCCGAACATCATGGTCTGATACATGGCGTGGTAAAAACGCAGATAGACCGGCGTCAACCGGCCGGTTTCGAGTTCATGCGCGATGTAGCTCGCGCTGAAGATGCTGGTCGTAAAGCCCACGAAGGTGTTGAGCACGATGAAGACGATGTTCAGATCGTCAACCAGCACATACGGCCCCGGCTGCGGACGTTCGATCACGAACAACGAGAGGGCTGAGAGCAATGTCGCCAAACTCGCGACCACATTCAGCCGCGCCGTCAGACGGTAGCCGGGCAGCGCGGCCAGCAATGCCGCCGAGCCGATCGGAATCAGCAAGACTGCCGCCACAGGATCGAAGGAAGGCACGCTCATCGCCGCTCGCCCCGGAAGTCGTCGAGTGCGGAGACGTCCACGGAATCGAAACGTTCACGGATTCGGAACAAGAAGATGCCGATGACGATGAAGGCGATCAGGATCGAGAAGGCCACGCTGATTTCGACGACGAGCGGCATGCCCTTGGCGCCGGTAGCAGCCAGTACCAGCCCGTTCTCGAGCGACATGAATCCGACGACCTGACTGACGGCATTGCGGCGCGTCACCATGACCAGAAGTCCGAGCAGCACGACCGACAAGGCGAAGGCGAGATCCTCCCGCGCCAAGGGGTCGGCCTCGGCCGTCACCCGCAGCATCAGGACCATGGAGAGGGCGACCAACGCCATCCCGGCCAGCATGGTCGGGCCGATACCCACGGCCGACTCGATGTCGCGGTGAATTCCAAGCTGCTTGACGATGCGATGCAGCGCCACCGGAATGACGATCGCCTTGAAGACAAGAGCGATTGTTGCCGTGATGTAGAGGTGAGGTGCGTTCTGGACAAAGGCCTGCCAGGCGACGGAAAGGGCGAGCACCACGGCGTGCAGCGCAAAGACATTGAGCAACGAATAAAGCCTATCCTGGTACAGCATCATGAAGCTGATCAGGACCAGCCCGCCGGCGAGCGTATGCGAGACGTCGAAGGAGAGGCCGCGCACCTGCATCAGAAGCTCCTCGACACGAATAGCAGCAGCGTGCCGAGCAAACCGAGCATCAGCGCCGCACCAAGAAATTGTGGAACGCGAAAAACCCGCATTTTTGCCGTGGCGGTCTCGAACAGCGCGAGGAAAAAGCCGGCGACCGCAAGTTTGACAACATAGGCTCCGGCGCCGATGGCGTATGACACGGGTCCGGTCCCAAAGACCGCGATTTTCCAGGGCAAGAACACGCAGGCGATCAGCGAGATATAGAGCAGCAGCTTGAGAAACGCGCCGAATTCGATCATGGCGAGATGACGTCCCGAATATTCGAGCACCATCGCCTCATGCACCATGGTGAGCTCCAGGTGCGTGGCCGGATTGTCGACCGGAATTCGCGCGTTCTCCGCGAGTGCCACCATGATCAGCGCGATCATCGCCATTCCCAGCGATACCCGTAAGCCGACATAGGACGAGGCCATGAAATTCGCGACTGTCGAAAGTTGCGTCGAGCCGGCAACGAGCGCCATGCAAAAGACAAACAGGAGCATCGCCGGCTCCGCAAGCGCCGCGATCATGACTTCGCGGCTGGAGCCGATCCCGCCAAAGCTGGTGCCGACGTCCATCCCCGCAAGCGCCAGAAAGAAGCGTGCGCTTCCCAGCAACGCGACAATGGCAATCAGATCCGCCGTCCAGTTGAACATCAGGCCAGTTGCGAAGGTCGGCACCAGCGCGGCGGCAACCCAGATCGCGGCAAAGGTCACATAGGGCGTCACGCGGAACAGCCATGACGCATTGTCGGCCAGCACCACTTCTTTTCGGAGCAGCCGCAGCAAATCGCGATAGGGTTGGAAAACCGAAGCGCCCCGGCGACGCACCAGCCGGGCCTTGACCTTGCGCACAAAGCCGGTCAGCAGCGGGGCGAGCAGGAGCACCAGCAGCATCTGCACACCCTGCACAAGAATGTCTGAAATCACGACCATATCGCGAGCACCAGGAGCAACGTGACCAGGGTGGCAAAAACCAGACTGAGATATTGCCGGATGGTCAGGAACTGCAAACGGTTGAGCCGCTCGGAAGACAAGCCGACCGCACGCGCGATCGGCTCATACATTCCCTCCCAGATTAGATCGTGCAATTCGATCCTGAGCCGTGCCGGCCTGATATCTCCGGGGGCCGGCATCTCGACATGATCGCGGGCATGGAACACGAGCGTACCGAAAACGCGGCGAATCGGTTGAGCGAAGCTTCCGCCCGAATATTGAGCCGCGGGTGTCGGATCGGAAAAGCCGCAGCCCCAGGCCGGTCCTCGCCGCAACGCGTGAGAGGCGAAGCGATGAATGAAATAGACGGCGAGCGAGGCGGATATCGTGATGAATACCATCACCAGCAATCCGTTGTATGAGCTGCGGCTCTCCGCGATCGGCACGATCGAAAGCCACGCCTCGTTGGCCTGGATCGGCATGCGGCCGCCGAGGATCTCGGTCGTGATCGGCGCCAGCGCATCGATCACCAGTCCCGGCAGGATTCCCGCCAGCAAGCAAAGTGCGGCGAGGATGAACATTGCCGAAAGCGAGTAGCGGTCGACCTCCTCTGCGGTATCCGCTGCCACGCTGCGCGGCCGCCCGAGAAAGGTCACGCCGTAGGCCTTGACGAAACACGCCGCAGCCAACGCAGCAGCCAAGGCCAATAGCGCGCCGACCGCAGGCACCGTGATCTTCAGCGCCCATTGCGGCAACTCCGGACTCTGCAGCACGGCCTGGAACATGAGCCATTCCGAGACGAAGCCGTTGAAGGGCGGAAGCGCCGAGATCGCGACACAGCCGACGAGAACGGCGAAGCTCGTAAAAGGCATGCGGTGAATGAGGCCGCCTAGTTTGTCCATGTCCCGCTCGCCCGTCGATGTCAGGACGGCGCCAGCCCCAAAAAAGAGCAAGCTCTTGAAGAAGGAGTGGTTGAGCACATGAAACAGCGCTGCCGTGAAGGCGAGCGCCGCCAGTAGCTTCATGCCGTTGGCCTGGAACGCCAGTGCGAGGCCGAGGCTTGCGAAGATGACGCCGACATTTTCGATCGTGCTGTAAGCGAGCAGGCGTTTGAGATCCTTTTCCATCATGGCATACAAAATCCCCATGACAGCAGTGATGCCGCCAAGGAAGAGGACGACCACACTTGCCGGCCATGACGGCTGTCCCAGCAGATCGAACACGACGCGAATGAAGCCGTAGATCGCGACCTTGGTCATGACGCCACTCATCAGCGCCGAGACGTGGCTCGGAGCGGCTGGATGAGCGAGCGGCAGCCAGACATGCAACGGCACCAGGCCGGCCTTTGAACCGGCTCCGAGCAACATCAGGATCAACACCAACGTGGCCACGTCGGGCGTATGTTGAGCCGTGCGAATGGCTGTAAATCCGTAATCGCCCGCCGGTCCCGCCAGCAGGCCGAAGGCCAGCAGAAGTGCGAGCGTGCCGAAGCTCGCCATCACCAGGTAGACGTAGCCGGCCTTTGCGTTGCCCGCTTCGCGGTGGTGCGCCATCACCAGCGCCCAAGAGACCAGCGACATGAATTCCCAGCACAGTAGATAGGAAAACGCATCATCCGCCAGCACCACGAGATTCATGCCGGCCAGAAAGGCGGGGAAAAAGGGAAGCACACGGTGCGGCGCCGGTTCGTGATGGCCGTAGCCAAGGCCATAAAGGCTTGCCGCGGCTCCTCCGAGATTGACAACAATAAGGAAAAACGAGGCCAGCGGGTCGAGGCGGAAATGGGCGCCAAGCCATGGCAATCCGATCGGAAGGGTCAGATCGGTGGCGTTCGCCGTATCGCCAAGCAACCAGTGGACGGACCCAATAAACGCGATCGCAGACGCGGCCAACGTCGCGCTATAGATGATGGCCGTGGCGATCTTTGAGCGACTCAGAACAATCGCCAGAACTGCCGATCCAAGCAATCCGGCAACACACAGCATTTGCAAAACGACAGCCGACATTACGTGCGCGCCTTCGTTCCGCTTGATGCTTTGTTTTCTATCGGATTGTTCAAATAGATTTTTGCCGATCCGGAATTGAGTTTCAGCCGCACCCCGCGTCCCTCGGCGCTACTGACAGCCCTTTCGTCTATCAACTCAATGCCGGCGGCGTCGAGAGCTGTAATCAGCTTCACCAGCGAATTGACATTGCCCCGAACCATTGCCTCACTAGCCTCCATACGCTGGATGGTTGGCACCGAAAGCCCGGACAGTTCTGCGAGCCGGCGCTGATCGATGCCGAGGAGCACCCTGGCCGCCCGCAATTGAGCCGCTGTGATCATCGGATTGCCCCACTACCCAGATTCGAACGAATCCCAAATATCATCCTTGCATCCTAATTAATCATGTTATATTGTCAATAAGTGATAGTTAAAACATCTAATCTAAGCGCGATATCCCCGCGAATTGTCGGCATCCAATCCTAGTGCGTCGAGGGACAACGTGAGTTCGACACTCGCTTACGAATTCATCGACCATGTGTTTGATGTGGTCGTCGTCGGTGCCGGGGGGGCCGGTTTACGTGCCACCCAGGGCGCCGTCGAAGCTGGCTTAACGACCGCCTGCATCACAAAGGTGTTTCCGACACGGAGCCATACGGTCGCGGCCCAGGGCGGCATTGCGGCCAGTCTCGGCAACCTCGGCGAAGACAGTTGGCAATGGCATATGTACGACACGGTCAAAGGGTCCGATTGGCTCGGCGACCAAGATGCCATCGAATATATGTGCCGGCAGGCCGTCCCCACCGTCATCGAACTAGAACATGCGGGGATGCCCTTCTCCCGCACCGGCGATGGGAAAATCTATCAGAGGCCTTTCGGTGGTCACATGAGCGACTTCGGCAAAAAACCGGTCCCCCGCGCTTGCGCCGCGGCGGATCGAACGGGGCACGCTCTGATCCACACGCTCTATGAGCAAGCACTGCGGGTCGGTGCCCAATTTTTCATCGAGTATTTTGTGCTCGACCTCATCATGGTGGACGACGAGTGCCGCGGCGTCGTTGCGTGGTCGTTGATGGATGGAACGCTGCATCGGTTCCGCGCACAGACCGTGATCCTGGCTACGGGTGGTTACGGCAGGATCTATTTTTCTTGCACATCTGCGCACACCTGCACCGGCGACGGAGGCGGTTTGATCCTGCGCGCCGGCCTACCATTGCAAGACATGGAGTTCATGCAGTTTCATCCGACCGGCATCTATGGGGCGGGCTGCCTCATCACGGAAGGTGCGCGTGGAGAGGGCGGTTTTCTGGTGAATTCCGAAGGTGAACGCTTTATGGAACGCTACGCGCCTTCCGCCCGGGATCTTGCGTCACGCGACGTCGTCTCTCGCGCCATGACGGTGGAAATCCGCGAAGGGCGCGGCGTCGGTCCGAAAAAAGATCACATCTACCTGCATCTTGATCACCTGGACCCAGTGATGCTGCATGAACGGCTGCCGGGCATATCTGAATCGGCACGCGTATTCTCCGGCGTGGACGTCACGCGACAACCGATCCCTGTGCTGCCGACCGCCCACTACTGCATGGGCGGCATCCCCGCAAACTATCACGGCGAGGCTATCCGACCGACTGACGGCAATCCGGACGCGACTGTGCCGGGCCTAATGGCAGTGGGTGAGGCAGCCTGCGTTTCGGTTCACGGAGCCAACAGGCTTGGATGCAACTCGCTTCTGGATATCGTGGTATTCGGTCGCGCCGCGGCGCTCCGCTGCGCCGAAAAACTAACCGCGAAAGCGGCGCAGCCTGAGCTACCGAGCGATGCCGGGGACGCGACGCTGGCCCGGTTCGACAGCCTGCGTAACGCCAAGGGCGGGACGCCGACACCTGTACTTAGACTCGAGATGCAACGCGCGATGCAGACCTACGCGACGGTGTTTCGGACGGGAAGCATTCTGCAAGAAGGCAAGCAAGCCTTGCGCAAGGTCTGGAACGGAGTGTCCGACATCGCCGTGTCGGACCGATCGATGATCTGGAATTCCGATCTGCTAGAAACCCTCGAGTTTGAAAATCTTGTTCTCCAGGCGACGGCGCTGGTGGATTCTGCAATTGCCCGCACCGAGAGCCGCGGTGCTCACGCACGGGAGGATTTCCCAAAGCGGGATGACCAAAATTGGATGAAACACACGCTTGCATGGGTGGATCCAAATGGGACCGCCCGCTTGGACTATCGGCCCGTCCATACATACACCTTGAGCAAGGACATTCAGTATATCGAGCCGACGGCCCGCGTGTACTGAACCACATCTCATCGCGATATGAAGACTGACGAAGGAAGCCATATGGGCCGGCTTAGTCGCCAAAAAAACTCCACCGTCACCGAGGGGAAATCTTTATAGCCGCTTAGGAGATACACGCGTCAAGACGTTCTGTGTCTTCCGCTGGAGTCCCGACGATGACTCCGACCTGCACACCGACACTTACGAAGTGGATCTCGATACGTGCGGTCGATGCAGGATGGGTGCGACGGCAGCGAGAGACCGGCAGCATCGCGCCTGGCAAAATGGGCGGGCACCTATCTGGGTGTTGGAACGGATCAAGGCGGGCGATTTCACCTTGCGGGGGCTGGTTGCCGAGCTCGCGCTAAAAGAAGCGCTAGACTTGCCCGCTATTTCGTCGCGGAATTCTGGGGCCACTCGGTAACGCTGTGTCCCACTAGCTCATACTTTTCGGAGAGAGCAGGTCCTTTACCAACGCGCAAACAGCGGTGAGGATTCCACCGCCGACGAGCGCGGCGACGATTTGACTGACGGTGGCACCCAGTGAGACACTGCTGCCGGAACCGGCAAGGTTAGGAAACGTCGCATGAAGCCAGTAGCCTACGATGACGCCGCCCAGCAGACCGACAATTGTGTCTGCCGCCTTGCCGAGACTTATGCTCTTCAACATTCCACTGGTTATCCATCCGCCGATGGCACCAGCTATTGCTCCGATTAAGAGAACAACTGACGTGTCCATGGTGCATCCTCCTTAACGCGTTAGCGCGGAAGAGTAGGCGTCGCCGCGCGGCCATGGCCGCACGCTTGATGGGCCGGAGCTTGGCAGGCTCAAGACAGTCTTTCTTGCTCATTGTTGTGCTGCGCCGGTTCACCCAGCCATGCTGTCATTGTATCATGTTTCCACGTCGGTAGCGCCAGATTTCTACTAAATCAGCCCCATATTGATGGGGCACAAACCAGGCTATTGATGTACTAACCATCTATGTTTCGAGGTCGGATCACGTGTTGCTGATATCTTGAATATCTTAATTGATGCATGGAACCAAAGATTGACCGTCTCGCCAGGCAGAGGGAAGCCCGAGCTCTCGACATCAAGACTATTCGGCCCGCCATGTTCGGCGGCTACGATCTGGTGATCTACGAGTGTCGGCAATGCCGAGAAGAGGTTGTCGGGCCAATGAAGTAAGGCCGCGTTAGGCTATGGTGTCAATGACAGCATCCGCGCCAGAACCGAGCGCGCTCCCTAAGGCTCCTAGCTCCTCGCGATCAAGCACCGCAAGCTTTACCTCTCGCTATCAAATCATCGGAAAGGGCGCGATGTCCTCGATGGGACACGGTAACGTCCCATCCTTTCGCGAGAAGTTTATCTGCAACCGCACGGCCGATCTGACCTGTTCCGCCAATGATGAAAGCGCGTTGAGACATAGGGCGAGCCAAATGATAGCGGTTGCGAGTGGATTGCGGCGGGAAATTTCCTGCGGTCTTGGCCTTGACCGGCTCGCCAATGCTGGCCGGGACAACACTGTTCGTTCCGATTGCATCGTACGAGGAAGTCAAGGCCACCGACCCGAAATATCCTTGCTGCAACTTCCACGACCGGTCTTGATGCATACGTCTAATGTCGGAATTAACGAGATGGACACAGCCGTTGATGAACTTCTCGTCAAGATGCTGATCGAAGAACTGCGAGCCCGAAAGGCCGGCCTGCATCCTTAACGCCGCCTCAGTGGGCCTCTTCATTTACAGCGCGGGACCGAACCTCGCTCCAGGGCCGCCTGGCAAGTAGGTTGGCTTAGTGAATTAGCCAATGGCTCCGGCAGACCCTCTCCGGGTCCCGCATGTTTCGCCGTGCGGAATTAACTAGCTATTCGCGCCAAAGGGTGCACAGTGAGTTATCATCGTCCCCGTTCTGGGCAAAATGCCGGTGACAGAGAGTGTTGCGCTCCCGCCAATTTCGAGGGAAGCATGATGCCCCAGTCTCAACGCCTATCGTCCGTCATCCCATTCGCTCCAATTGGCCGCCGCCCCGCCTGTCCGATGTGCAAGGCCTCGATGATGCTCGTCAGTATCGAGCTGGCAGGCCCTAGCGACGACTTGCATACGTTTAGATGCGCCATGTGCAATTGCCTGCTTAAGACCCATGCCGCGCATGAAGATCCGATGAAGTCCAAGGGTCTTGGCCGCTGGCTTCAAGGCGGTTTGCACCCGCCGAAGTAAGGCGCGCCGTGAGTGAGCCGGCGGCATCGCCGTCACTCTAGGAAGGCCGCTGGTGGGGGTTTGGGCCGGCGCGCTCCGAGTGCCGACTGAGCCCGGCCACCGCACGGTTCGGTGGTGGCAGACTTACGGGCTGGCATCGTGCCGATTCCGGGCGCATATTTCGGGAATGGCGGCAATTGTTCAATGCAATTGCGGCGCCGAGTATAGACGCACCGAAGAGAAGTTCTTGGCACCGCATACGGGCGACGCGGTCTGCACGGTCTGCGGGGCTGCGCTAGAATCGTGGCTGGAAAGCACCCATGTCCCCTCATACGAACTTATCGAACGTCCTGAACGTCCTGACAGAAAGCCGGGCCGTCCGGCATGAAGCGAGGCAGCCCGGCGGGGGTCGACTCCTATTCGCCGCCACGGCGAACAGCCAATTTGCAGCCAAGCTCCTCCAGGGCGATGTCGATTACTCGTTTGCGGTCCTCATCTGTGAAAGGTTTGATTTATCTGGCTATCGCCGCCCAAAAAGCGCACCTTTGCGGGCCTCGATCGGAGGTCGGTCGTGAGCGGCGATATTCTAAATAGCAAAGGCATCCCCGTTGCGGTGGTGCACGGCCACGAGATCTTCGATCTCAAGGGCAAAAAACTCTACGATATAACAGGGGTCAATATCTATCGCCTGTCCGGCGAACTGGTCGGGCATTTGAGCGACGCGAGAGGCTCGGAGAAGCGCCTTGATCGCTCCACTGAAAGGCTATTTCCCGCCAAAGGCCTAAACTCCGCCGCATGGTCAAACTCGGGGGCTGAGGCAAAGCCAAATGAGTCTTGCCGGTTCTATTGAAGCCACGCGCGAACTCTGCGCCGACTTGGACAACTTGATCGAGCTCACCAAAGAGAGTCGCGCACCAATTCGCGCCCTCTCGTTGATTGACCGGGCCCGCGCAGATTTGCAGGCCTACCTCGATCAGATCGAGCGAACATCAAGCGCTCTGCACGCCTGGTCGAGCTGGGGCTGAAGGCGAAGGGGACATGAGTGGCTCGGGATATCATTCGAACGACGATAAAAGCCCGCTTATAGGTCTCTTGAACTGCATCGTATGCAAAGAGACAATGAAGATTGAGAAAAGCGAGCCCGATACCGAAGGTAAAGACATCATTCAGTATCGTTGCGAGCAGTGCGGAAGAATTGAGCGGGTGCGACTCTTCCGCCGAAGTCGAGACGCGGGCTGAAGGCGAAGAAATGACGCTGGAACAAGCGCTAGAAGGCTTCAAAGCGGAGTTCCCCGGCTGGTGGTGGAAGGTCGGCGAATGTCGCATCTCCTGCGACGCAGACATAGCGATGGACAAATACGATGTCGGCTCATATGGCAACCATCCGGACAGCGACTTGATTGGCTACCGAACCTTTGATGAAGGTTTCTCGGTTGACCTGCGCCAGCCGTCCTCGGTCGTCGATGCGCTCCTTCACGTCATGGGAAAAGCCCGCATCGCACGTCGGGAATTTCGTGCAGGGACAGAGATAGCAGCCGCGATGGAAGATGACGCAAAAGCATATCGCGCTGAATGCGTCGCTCGGTGGTCTGCCGCTGCGGATACCGCGATGAAAGCCGAGCTCGGGCTAAAGGCGAAGACAAGAGCGTAACGATGCCCGATGATCGATACCGGCAACAGCTAGAACGTGTGGGTGGCGAATTGGCAACTTTGGCATAAATCGCCGCTGTGGTGCAGTCTTGCGTAGATTGGGAGAGTAAGCCGAAGGGATTGCACCTCCGGCTTCTCGCAGAACAGTGCTTGAAACTCTCGCTTCACACTGCTCCCATCAGGCAGACATGCCGGTAACACCGAGCTTCCAATGTACGAACAGTCTGCGTCTTTTGACCGCAATGACCTCAATCAATCGACCAGCCTGTATCTTCGTTACACTAGCTTCTTTTCGATATTGAACGGCTTTGTCTTTGTTGCATCCATTGTTTCATCCTGTTTCCAGTTGCACGTTAGATGCAACACCTGACACGATCCCTTTGCTCCAGCTCCATTACAGAACCTTCATTGCTCGTACGGATCGTTCCGCCCCAGTGCTCCACATCGGTACTTTCGCCTCATGGCTGTGACCACTTGTGCTTTTCCCTTTGCATTGGAACGACTGGTTCCTGCAGTTCCGTTTGAAAGCCTGTGTCAAATTCATGCCCCCTCTACGCCGACCGCCGCCTGCTCAGTAACCAGATATCCAGCAGACTTATCTCAGAAGTACCGGTCG
Source organism: uncultured Alphaproteobacteria bacterium (assembly GCA_963822795.1). GTDB lineage: Bacteria > Pseudomonadota > Alphaproteobacteria > Rhizobiales > Xanthobacteraceae > Bradyrhizobium. Next base: position 95,027 of record CAWGJM010000037.1, on the reverse strand, counting down.
CCTCTGATTTTGACGGCATTGTTATATTTACGACGCGTGATCGGAAGGTTTGCTTGCGCTCATCTCTATGACACTCACCTGCACGGTTTAATCCGTACTTTTCCTCCAACGCTCACGACCATGACACTTAATCATCGCCGCTTGGAGCGGTTTGACACCCGCCTCTGAAAGCCGATGCCGGTGGGCCGACCACCATCTTTCAAACAGCTTCCCTATGTTGTTAGGTCATTACTCCTCCCTCCATAGTTTTCTACAGCACACGCCGGCATGATAATTTCAACTCATGCGCGATCTGCTCCTCCTGGCGATCCATCTGCTCGTGACCCTCGCGAAATTCCTCGGCCCGGGCGGCACGCGCCAGGTCGCAGCTGAATCGCTCTTGCTCAAACATCAACTCCTGATCAGCAATCGCTCCCGACAGCGTGCGCCGAATCTCACTATGCTCGATCGCCTTGTGCTCGGGCTGACTACCCTCTTTGTGAGCCCACATCGCATTCCGAAGCTATCCGCGATTCTCAAGCCGGCCACGCTATTCGAATTCCACAAGGCGCTGGTCCATCGAAAATACCGTCTGCTGTTCTCCTCTTCCCGCCGGAAACGAAAGCCCGGACCGAAAGGCCCTTCCACACAACTCATCGCGGCCATCGTCGAGATGAAGCGCCGCAATCCAAAGTTCGGTTGTGTCCGCATCGCCCAGCAGATCAATTACGCTTTTGGTATCAAAATTGACAAAGATGTCGTGCGTCGCGTGCTTGCCACACACTGTCGACCCGAGCCGGGTGCCGATGGTCCGTCATGGCTAACTCTCATCGCTCACGCCAAGGACAGCGTCTGGTCGGTCGATTTGTTCCGCGTTGAATCGATCCTCCTGCGGAGCCATTGGGTGATGCTGGTCATGGACGTCTTCACTCGTCGAATCATTGGGTTCGGCATCGCTCCCACGTCCATTGATGGCATGTCGGTGTGCCGCATGTTCAATTGCGCCACTGCTGGGCAACCGAAACCGAAATACCTCAGTACGGATCACGATCCACTCTTTCGTTTTCACCGCTGGCTCGCAAACTTGCGCGTGCTGGAGATCGAGGAAATTAAATCGGTTCCGTCCGCTCCGGTTTCACATCCGTTCGTCGAGCGTCTCATCGGAACAATCCGGCGGGAGTACTTTGATCGGGTATTTTTTTGGAACGCCGCGGACTTGGCGCGCAAGCTGCACGATTACAAAATGTATTACAACTCGCATCGAGTCCATCGTTCGCTCGGCGGCTCGACCCCCGCGCTACGCGCCGGCGTATCCTCAGCTGTTGCAGCCTCGCTTGACCGTCACGCGTGGCGGCCACATTGCCGCGGTCTGTTTCAAACTCCGATCGCCGCCTGACTTATATTTCGCCACCCACACCTCGAGGTTCGCTTTTAGACACGGAAGTTGCAACGCAAGATTTAGAACCTGAGAAACGAACCGGATTGTCAGGGAAATTCGCGAGCTTTGACGGCGTGCAAAATTTGCGTCCGTGCGCGCGTAACGTTTCAGGCCGCAGAACGAAGAGAACAGAAGAATAGTTATCGAGTCTCAGCCAATGGAAACAGAAACACTGGTCGAAGCGCTGGCGACGGACACGGTCATTCCCTGGACCCTTGAGCGATCCATTCGACTTGCGCTCATAGCTGGAATCATCATAGCGGGAGTCATATTCTTCGGCGGAGTTGGTTTTCGTCCCGACATCGTGTTCGCAATGGGAACCACCCGCTTTCTCGTCAAGTTTGCCGTCACTTTGCCGCTCGCGCTTGCCGCGACCGCTGCGATGCTTCGGGCGGGCCAGCCCGGCGCCTCGTTCGGAGTTCGGGGTTGGGCTCTCGCGCTTTCGCCACTCATTCTGATGTCCGCTGTCCTTATCGAGCTGATGACGGTGCCGCTGCCGCTTTGGGTTCAAAGATCATCGGCACGCATGCACGGAATTGCTTAACTCTGATCCCGCTTTTATCCATCGGGCCTCTGATCTGTCTTCTTCTCGCGTTGCGCAACGGAGCCTCGACGCGGCCGGGGTTGGCAGGAGCCATTGCGGGGCTTGCCGCGAGCGGAATTGCGGCGACCTTTTACGCAACCAATTGCACCGATGACAGTCCTCTCTTCGTCGTTACCTGGTATCCGCTTGCGACAGGATTTGTGGTATTGATTGGCTATCTAAGCGGACTTCGATTCTTGCGGTGGTAGCGCACTGCTTTTGCGAAAGCCAAAGCTTGGGTCAAGATGGATGAGCTTGGTCTCATGCCAGACTATGGTATCGAAAGGCTCCGCGCTGCTCGAAATCTTGTTGTCGAGCCAAGAATATCGACTGGGCTAGCGATGGCGATCGCACAATCCGGTCCCGTGATCGAGACTTTGGTCGCGCGGCAATGGCACGATTACCAGAGGCGCACGCCTGGAACCTATTTCGCCGAAGCCCGGGATACGCTGACGCTGGACGAGGCTTACGCGGTTCAGATGGAAGTCGCGCATTTGCGCTGCGCGGCCGGCGACGCCGTCGTGGGATACAAAGTTGGCTGCATCGGATCCGGCGTGGTCGAGCAATTCGGCATGAGCGGTCCGATCCACGCCCGTCTTTTCCGCAGCGAAATCAGGAATTCCGGCGATAAGCTGCAATATAATGCGTACGCCAATCTCGCGATCGAGGGCGAGATGGCTGTTCGCATCGGCGCAGACGGTGGAATAGAGGCGGCTTTTCCAGTCATTGAACTGCATCACTTCGTCTTTCGAGGGCCGCGGAAGACGCTTGCAGAACTTGTCGCCAACAACGGGATCAACGCCGGTGCGGTGATCTCGAACCTCCACACAGCTCTGACTCTCGAGGATTGGACGGCCGCCCGCACGTTGTCCGTTGCCGTCAACGGCGTAACTATCGATGCCGGAGCGTTGTGGGCTATGCGAGGTGGCGCCGCCGAGGCGATCGACTGGCTCCGTGGCGACCTCGGCCGCTTTGGTGAAACATTGAAACCTGGAGACCTCGTATTGGCAGGAACGCCGCTTGGGCTGAACCAAGTAAAGCCTAGTGACCACGTGGTGGTCCTGGTCGATGACCGCAAATACGTGGAGTGCCGAATCTCCTGATTCCGCCTTGCAGCTTCGCGCAATCGTGCCGTCGCCAGGCAACCGCGCGAGCTATTTGACAGATGGATCCTGACGCGTTTTCAGCTTAGCGGCGTCATAACGATCCGTTGAAAAGGCGGCCGGCTCTCATCAAATCATACCAACGCAATACGTTCGGCAGATCAGGATGGTGTATGTCGAGCGCATACCAACGATGAACGGTCGCTGCGGCCGGAATATCGCCCATGGAAAAGACATCACCGGCAAGGAAGGTACGACTGGAGAGCCTGGCATCGAGTATCCGCAGAGCGGACAGGGAGAGAGTTTCGCCCTTTGAAATGACAGTGGCGTCACGTTGCTGCGGCGGTGCCCTTATCAAGGCGATGAACAAAGGGCGCAGTGCGGGCCAGAGCACGGTCGCCTGCCAATCCATCCACCGCTCCGCGTCGAACCGCGTTGCGATATCGGCCGGGCAGAGCCGGCCAAAGTCATGTTTTTGTGCGAGATATCGAACGATGACATTCGATTCCCAAAGCCGGATGTCACCATCGTCGATGGTGGGGACGAGGCGGTTCGGATTCGTGGCCATATACTCCGGGGTGTCTGTTACCCCGAAGTCACTTCCGGCATCGATCCGTTCATAATCCAGGCTGAGCTCGTGGCAACACCAGAGCACCTTTTGAACATTGATTGAGTTAGTCCGGCCCCAAATCCTGAGCATTCACAGCGCCGAATGATCGCGCACCGCCTCGCTGAGTGCGGCCTTGAGATCAAGGAAACGCTTGTCGAGCGCCGCGGGATCCTCGCGATTGAGGACGATCATCTTGGCGCGCGCTTCGCCGCCGCGAATGACCTCAAAGGCATCTTCCTCGATCCCTGCGATAACCGCATCGGCGACCGCGGCGGCCGGTTCGCGGGTGAAGCCCAGCTCAGGCCCGGCCTTTGATGAACTCATCATGGGTGTATCCGTCGCTCCCGGATAGACCGTCATGACATGCACGCCCTCGCCTTTCAGTTCGCGGCGGAGCGATTCGCCAAACTTCGCAAGGCCACCCTTGACACCGGCATAGGTCGCGTAGAATGGCGCGGCAACGAGCGCGATACCTGATGTGATGTTGACGACGAGACCATCGGTGTTTGCCCGCAAATTTGGCAACGCCGCGCGAGTGAGCAGGATCGGTGCGACCAGGTCAACCTCGATCATGGTTCGGATCTCGGCTTCGCTTGTATCCTCCAGCCGGCCAGCCCTGACACCGCCCGCATTGTTGACCAGAATGTCGAGACTGCCGAGCTTCTCAATCGCAAATTTGAGTGTCGTTTCCCGCCCCTTTTCTGTGCCGACGTCCGCGGCGACAAAGTCAACGTGCCCGCCGCTTGCGCGAAGCCTTTCCGACGCATTGCCCAAAATGTCCGGCCGCCGGCCGGTGATGACAATGTGCGCGCCTTTGGCCAACATGGCTTCCGCAATCGCAAAACCGATTCCGCTGGAGCCTCCCGTGATGAGGGCCCGTTTTGCTCGAAGATTCATCGTTGAGCTCGCTTAAGGATGTGGACGTTTGAAGAGATCGGGGATCGAAACATCAACTCACTATCTTGGGGTAATTCGACGGGAACAGCGCGCGCCGGGTCTCTTCGTCTACCTCCTTCTTGAACGCATGGTCCTTTCCGACCGCGCGGGCTTTCGCCACTGCCGGCCGAGAATCGATCGCGCGGAACCAGCGCTCCAAGTTCGGAAAGACATTCAGCGGATCGGTGTCGCCGGGCAATACGCGCGGTGCCCGATCGAGCCAGCCCCACGCCGAAATGTCGGCAATCGAATACTCTTTCCCGACGATGAACTCCCGTCCCTTGAGATGCTTGTCGAGCACCTCATAGTGACGCTCGATTTCGCGGCGATAGCGGTTCACCGCATAGCCGATCTTTTCCGGTGCCGCATGCTGGAAATGAACGGCCTGTCCCGAGAACGGCCCGATGCCAGTGGCGATGAAAAACAGCCATGACAACAATTCCGGCCTGTCGGCCGGTGAGCCGATCAGGCGTCCCGTCTTCTCGCCGAGATAAAGCAGGATCGCGCTTGAATCGAATACCCGCGCTTCCTTGCCACCCGGCCCTTCGGTATCGACGATGGCCGGGACCTTGCCGTTCGGATTGATGGCGCGAAATGCCGGCGTGTGCTGTTCGCCCTTGCTGGTGTCGACCGGGACCAACTGGTAGGCCAAGCTGGTCTCTTCGAGCATCAGGGCTACTTTCGCGGGATTGGGTGTTGGATGGAAGTAGAACCGTATCATGCGCTTTCTCCCGTCGCCCTCAGTGATGTTTTTCGCGAAGGCGTCATTAGCAAGATCGGACGATCCCGCCCTTTGCGTTTTAGATCACCCGCTCTATATTGCATCAGAGGAAACTTCTGGCAACAGCACGCTTTTGTGATCGGAAAAGCAGGTACGCTGCAGACCGACATCGGAACTTTTGACGTGGCCGCATCAGATGGTATTGCTATTCCCGGTAAGCCGACGTGCTGAATGGAAGGGCATTAGATACTATGGCCAGGCCGCGAGAGTTTGATGAGGCAGCCGTGCTGGACGCGGCGATCCAGCAATTCTGGCTTCGCGGTTATGAAGCCACTTCCGTGCGCGATTTGGCTGACGAGATGGGCATCGCCGGCGCCAGCTTGTATAATGCGTTCGGCGACAAGCGAACTCTCTACGAGCGATCGCTCAATCGCTATCTCGACCAGACCTTCCGCGAGCGCATTCGCCGTCTCGAGCACAGCCTTCCGCCGCGGGATGCGATCGTTGCGTTCCTGCAGGAAATCATTAAACGATCCTTGAATGACAGGCAGCGCCGGGGGTGCTTGCTGGTCAACTCTGCGCTCGAAAGCGCGCCGCACGACGAAGAACTCCGGCAGATCGTGGCCACCTTCATGGGCGAGGTGGAATTGTTTTTTCTTCGATGCGTCGCCTCGGGCCAGCGTGACAAGACCATTCCGAAAGCACAATCGGCGGAGGACCTCGCAAGACTCCTTCTGAACGTTCTACTCGGCATTCGCGTACTTGCGCGTGTGCGACCTGATCGCAAGCTGCTGGAGGGCCTGGTGAGGCCGGTGTTTGCGTTGCTCGATAATGCCGGTCCAACGAAACGTCCCCGTAAAAGAAAAGGGCCGGCTGGTAGTTAAGAGAGAGCCGTTACCTTGTCCATATCGGTGATCCATCGATGGAGTAAAGAAGGTGACCGCCGCCAGAATGAGATTGAGAGGAATCGATGCAAGGAAAAGAAAGCGTGCCGTCGATTCTCGAATCAGATGCGACAGGCAAGGTCGCTAAAATCTATGCCGACATTCGCCAAGTGCTCGGGACAAGCGTCGTCAATCTGATCTGGCGCAACCTCGCGACGATACCGGGCGCTCTCGAATGGACGTGGATTGCCGCAAAGCCGCTTTATTTTGGGCCGGCCCCTCGCTTTGCCGAGACCGTACGACGCGCGATCGACTTTCCCATGGTGCCGTCGTTTTCCCACGACACCTTCGCTGCTGCCGGATTGAGCAACGACGATGTGGCGAGGATCAGGGATATCCTGGACAGCTACCACTACACCAACGCCCTCGCTCTTGTAGTGCTTTCCGCGCTGGTCATGCATTTTGAACCAACCCAGCAGGACGCGGTTACACCCTCGAACGGTGCGCCGCGACCGCCCGGAGTGAAATTGCCGGAATTGCCGCCGATGCAATCACTGAAGCCCGAAGTGGTGCGTCTGATCGAAGAACTAAACGGCTTCGGCGAGGATACGGACAAATCATTGATCGCGAGCATGTATCGGCACCTCGGCTATTGGCCGACATATTTGTCTCTGGTGCGAACGATGCTCGTGCCCTTGGAGACCAATGGCCAACTGCACACATTGACCCGTTCAATCCGCGACCTGGCGCGGTCACACGGCCGCGCGCTCGCTCAATACCTCAGCCCATCCGCTCCTCCAGACACGCTCCAGCAGGCGCTTGCCTCCTGCCGTCGCTTTGTCGATCATCCGATTTCGCGCATGACTGGAATCTGTTCGTTGATCCGCACGGCGACCAACCGACCGCGTGCCCCCTGAGCTCGCCGCGAGCATGGTCAGCGAAAGTATTCGAGCTGCTTTCGAATCTTCGTCGGTCAGGTCGAACGTGGTTGACCGTAGCTTGACAGCAACCAGACCGCCAAGATCACGACCCCCATAACCAAAAAGAATTCGCGTTTATCTCCGAGAATGGTCGGCAACACCAGCGCGGCTACCACAAGAACAGGTCCTACAAGCATTTCCACCGGCGCGTGGAGCCGCATTGGAATAATCTTTAAAACGCCAAGCGGCATGTTCGTAAGAAGGGTCAGGACAAGATGAATGGCAGCGAGCGCGTATGAGACAAGCGCAGCAAAGCCGGTAAGGCCGAGAATGCTTGGCGCCAGGGCAAAGATCGCGACAGTCAAATAGTCCAGTACTCCATGCGCCGTATCGGAAATGACTTTCATGTTTTCTCCTCCCTTTGAAGAACTGTTTGAGCGCAGCGGTGCGCGTTGCGACGGTTGCGTTTACCTGATCGTTGCGAGCATCGCGGATCGCGCGCTCTTGATATCGGCATCGGACAGGCCGGACTTCGCCAAAACTAACAAGCCCTGAACATTGGCGACAAGCTGCAGGGCAAGCTGATCGTTCTCGCGCTTCGAACGTTTCACGCCGACGCTCGAGGGCAAGGAGATCGCCTTCCTGAACAATGCCCGAAGAATCTCGACACCGATTTTCAATCTGTCGACTATCTCCTCATCGTTGGCTCCGAGTTCCAGCGCGGTATTTCCGATCAGACAGCCGCGCCAACCCGTCGCATTGGCCTCCGGGCTTTTCGCAACGGCAAGGATTCCATCGATCAGCAATGCTGCGGCGGCCCGGGGATCTCTTACATCCGAGATCAAGCCTTCGAGGTGAGCGCGCACCGTCTCGAAATACAAATCGAGGATTTGCAGAAACACCTCTCGTTTGGAGCCGAACGCGTTGTAAAAACTGGCGCGTCCGACACCCATCGAACCGAGCAATTCAGGCATGTTGGTCCCTTCGAAGCCCTGCTGCCAGAATGTCTTCAGCGCTTCCTGCAGAACATCGTCAGGATCAAACTCTTTGCTTCGCATGCCGCTTACTAGACCATTTGGTCTAATTTGGCAAGTTGTTCCAACCACCGCTTCCGATGCCGGGACGGCGTCGAAACTGAATGGTCCAATAGTTTGACCCTCGACGAAGGCCTCTTGCGACGAGGCGCGCGGGGCTGCTTCGAGACTGGATGCCGCCGACGACGTCGCGCTGGTGGGAGCAAAGTCTGTCGCAGAATTCGTAGGCGTGTTCTGCTCGGCTCAAGGATGCGCGTGTCACACTCTGCGGAATCTTGACGTCGTTGGCGAAACCCAAAGGCACTGCATTTTCAAGATTTCGTGTGAAGCCCGCCCTGCTGTTTTGTCGCGCACCTGCAGAACGCATCCGACAGCCCTCCAGACACACGAATTCAGCCAATTCGACCGAAATCTGCGCTTAGCCGAACCTGATGCTCCTGCTCAAGAGGCACTCCCGACGGCAGTCAAGCGTAACAAAGCGGCCCGCGATTGCGAATACGGATGAACCCAACACAGGAGGATTGTCATGCTGTCGCGCCTGATTACAACACTTGGACTTATCGCGGGTCTTTATCCTGCCGCCGCCGTTGCCGCGGAACGGCCTATCGTCGTCGAGCTGTACACTTCGCAAGGATGCTCGTCGTGCCCGCCGGCAAACGCCTACCTGAACGAACTATCCAGGGATCGACGCGACGTCTTGCCGCTCGCCTTCCACGTAACCTATTGGGACCGTCTGGGGTGGAGGGATCCGTATTCGCTGCAAGCCGCCACGGATCGCCAGGACCAATATGGGCATCGCTTTGGCGATGGATCTTATACGCCGGAGATCGTCGTCGATGGCGCCGCCGGATTGGTCGGCTCGCATCGCCACGATGTCGGATCAGCGATCGAAAAGGCGAAACGCGAAAGTCGCACCGCCGCGTCGGTCAGCGTCACGAAGAGCGGCGGGGGGCAGGTTTCCATCCAGGTCGGCTCCGGCAGCGGCACCGGCAAGATCCTTCTCATCGGCTTTGACCGTGACCATACGACAGCGATCGGCCGCGGAGAGAATAGCGGTCGGACGTTGGAAGAGGCGAACATCGTCAGATCGATCCGCTCGGTCGGGCAGTGGTCGGGAGCCCCGCTCCAGATCAACGAGCGATTTCCCGAAGGCCAGGACGTCGCCGTTGTGCTCGAAGCGGCCGATGGTCAGATCATTGGAGCTTCCCGGCTGTCGGACGGCTCGACCTGATCGCCTGACGCACGTGGGTGTACGAGCCGGCGCGCGGCTTGCTGGAGCCTGCCGGCCGTCATTCGAGAATATCTTAGACTAACATCCACACTGTCCTGGACGCATCATGGCCCTCGCTCGTTTCCCCACTCTCGTTGCGCTATTGGTCGGCTTCATCATGTGGACCGGCAACGCCGCCTATGCCGCCGCCACCAATTGGGTGGGGGACAGCCGGGCGGCGGTGCGCCTGATCACAGCGACGGATCATATCGCCGCCGATTCAACCCTCGAGGCAGGCTTAGAATTCCGGTTTGCCAAGGGGTGGCACGGTTATTGGCGAACCCCGGGAGACGCGGGCATCCCACCAATGGTCGACTGGTCTGCTTCAGAAAATATCTCAGGCGCTGAAATTTCCTGGCCTGCCCCACATCGTCTCGTCATCGAGGAATTGCAGAACAGCGTCTACGAAAACGACGTGGTTCTTCCGGTCAAACTACATCTAAAACAAGCTCACACCTCGGTCCGGGTCAAAGCGTCGATCGCGTACGCCGCGTGCTCGGAAATCTGCGTGCCCCTTCAGGCTGACCTCGCTCTGCCGTTGCCAACCGGAGCCGGGGGGCCTTCTACCGAGTCCGTGTTGATCGACTCGGCCCGAAAAAGTGTGCCGGGTTCGGCAGAAGCCGCGGGTATCGATGTCATCCGCACTCGCTTCGCGGGCACCGCATCAGAACCAACCCTCGTGGTCGACCTTCAGAGCAAGGCTCAGGCTTTTGTGCGGCCCGACCTTTTTGTTGAGGGCGCCGGGAACGGAATTCCGCCGGCGCCGAAGGTCGAGCTGCAGGACGCCGGTAAGACTGCGCGTCTGACCGTTCGACTTGCAGCGTTGCCACCGCCCGACCGTCCGTTGACATTGACACTGATCGACGAAAATCGGGCCGCCGAATTCAAGGGGCCCGCCGGCGCAAAGACCCCCGAGCATAGTTCGGCATTTTTTGCCGCACTACTATCAGCCTTACTGGGAGGCCTCATCCTCAATCTTATGCCATGCGTGCTTCCGGTGCTTTCGATCAAGCTTTTTGCATTCACCCGGCAGGCGGGCGGCGGTTTGCGCGATGTTCGCTTAGGGTCGGCAGCAACGGCTTCCGGCATCATGATCAGCTTCCTGCTGCTGGCCGCTTCCTTGGTCGGACTAAAATGGTCCGGCGCGACACTCGGCTGGGGCATACAGTTTCAGCAGCCGTGGTTCCTGGCGGGAATGGCGGTTCTGACGATCTTGTTCGCGGCGAGCTTTTTTGAATGGCTTCCAATCGGCTTGCCAAGTTCGATAGCGAGCATTGCGTCCAAGCGGTCCGGCGGGCCTATGCTCGAGGCTTTCCTCGCTGGTGTGTTCGCAACTTTGCTGGCAACGCCTTGCTCCGCGCCGTTCGTCGGAACAGCAGTCGGCTTTGCGTTGGCGCGCGGGCCGTCCGAAATCTTTGCAATCTTCCTGTGTCTCGGCATCGGAATGGCCCTGCCCTATTGGGTTGCCGCGTTGTTTCCTGGCTGCGTTCGTTGGCTTCCACGTCCGGGCCCGTGGCTGCTTGTTGTGCGGAAATTTCTCGGCATCTTGCTATTGGGGACGGCGGTCTGGCTGATCTTCGTGCTCTGGAGCATAGCGGGTGCGTGGATGACGGCAATCACGACCGTTCTGCTGGCGTGCATGCTCGGCTATCGAGCCTTGATCAGTGCGCCGGTCAAAGGCCAAATCGCCGTCCGTATGTCGCGGAGATCCGGATGGATTACCGCCGGCCTGGCCATCGCGCCCCTCGTCTTCAGTTTGTCCGCGGTTGCCTCAGTTTCGCAGCCCTCGGCTGGGCCAGAGTGGCAGGCGTTCAATTTGGAGGCACTGCCCGGGCTCATCGCGGACGGCAATACCGTGCTGGTAGATGTCACCGCCACATGGTGTCTAACCTGCAAGGTCAACGAGTTGAGGGTGCTGGAGAATGCGGAGGTTCGTTCGCGGTTCCAACAGTCACACGTCATAAGAATGCGCGCCGACTGGAGCCGGCCGAATCCATTGATCGGAGATTACCTTCATCGCTTCGGACGATACGGTATTCCTTTCGACGTGGTCTACGGACCCGGGCGGCCACAGGGCGAAGCCCTTCCCGAGCTGCTCACCACGAGTGCCCTCTTGCATGCGATAGATCGAGCTTCAGTCCGGGACTACAATCGCAAATCTGCGGAGTCCGCCCCTTAATTCCGGCCGTGGCGATATGCCCCATCGATTGAACGCGTGCTCGGAATCCTCGACCCCCGGGCTATGCAAGGCGCGAGGCAGGAATCATTGAGTGCTCTGGTCGGTTACCTTAGTCAGGAAGGTTTCAAGAGCTTTCGATACGTCGCCGGAGGTAGCAACACCGTGGCGCGGGAACACATACTTCGCGTTGTATTCACTGGTATTGTAGGTGAGCCAGACCCTGTCCTGATCGTCCTGCCAGACGAGGGCCTTCATCGGCAGATCGATTGCCAGTGTAGCGCTCATGGTCATCGGGGGCGTGCCCGCTTTGGGGTTGCCGAACATGATGACCGTCCGCGGGCGCATGTCCAGCCCGGCCTTTTTGGCGGCGGCGGCGTGATCGATCCGGCCAAAAACGACCCAGCCTCCAGCGGCCTGCGCATTTATCGCAGCCTCAAAACTATCGATTGTTTCCTCAACCGAGTGCCTGCTTGGTTTCGTGACAAGTCCATCGTCCGCGGACGCGGCAACGGAAGGTATCGCGAGCGCAATCGCCGCTACGATCAAGATCTTTGTCATCTTATTGTTCTCCCATGCCGCTGGATCTGAAAAAAATCGGTCATCAGCGAGGTATTACCCTGCCACCCTCAAAAGCGAGTCGTAATGTTCGTCAACCACTGCGGAGAAATGTCAACGAGCGGGGCTTCCAATGATCTGTCGAGACCCGTTACGACCAACAGCCCTATTGCGATCAAAAACAGTCCGAGGGTTTGCTTAATTGCTTTGCTGGTAGCCGACATCCTGCCACGCCAGCGCAACAGGAGCTCACGAGACGTCGCCCCAAGCAGCACAAGTGGTAACCCCGCGCCAAGACCGAAAGTCAGCATCGTCAAAGCCACAGCGCCAAGATTCTTACCTTGTGCCGCAAGGACGGATGCTGCACCAAGTGTTGGTCCCACGCAGGGGCTCCATGCCGCCCCGAGAAGGAGACCTACGCCGAACTGACCACCCAGCCCTAATTTCGAAAAGCCGCCAAAACTCTGGTCGACCCAGTCACTAATGGGTCCACCAATAAGCGCGACGCGCAACTGAAGTGGAGGCACAAGCAGGACTGTACCAATCAAGATCATCCCGATAGCGGCAATGTCTCGAAACCAGCCAGCATCATATCCCAGCGCAAAGCCGATTGTGGCAACGAACAACCCTATGGCGATAAAGGACAGGGAGACCCCGCCGGCAAGCGTGACCGGCCCCCACCTGTGCTCCGAAGCAGCCGCGCCTAGAACAATCGGCAGCAACGGCAGCACGCAGGGTGACAGGATTGAAAGTACGCCCGCTAGAAAAGCGAGTCCCAAGCCAACAATCGACATCCGTGCATCAAGTCGTCTTATCGAGCAAGGCTGCAATCGAACTGGGGTTCGTATCTCCAACTGAGCGGCCCGTCTCCTGGGAGCCCTTGAACGTAATCAGCGTGCTCTGCATTCGGGCTCCGAAAGCTTTGACCGCATCCTTCTGGGAATCGAAGTCCACCCGAAAGACCATCAAATTCTTGAATTTATCCTGCTTTTCAAGATCACTCAGGATCGGTGCTTGAGCCTTGCACGTAGGACACCACGTTGCGTGAATTTCAACCAGAATAGGTTTTCCGGCAGCCTGTGCTGCTGCGAAGGACTTGGCATCGTAATTCAGCTTCTCCGCCGCGCGCGCTCCAAATGCGAGTACGGACATGACGACAACGGCTGACAGAGCGGAAATCAGCTTCTTTGGCATTGCTGGCACCTCGAGCAAGATGGAAACCCACATTGCAATTCGAGCGAAAACGCCCAAACGTTACGGGGTCAAAAAAATAATCGTGAAAGGTTCCAATCGGCCGAAAAGTTCAAATTGGAAGCCCGCACCAACCCTCCATGCTCGCCCAACTTTTCCAACCATGCCCTAATGCAGCACGGCGCTTAATATCCGTTCGGAGAATTCCTTGACCAATATCTGCTCGCCGCTTCGTGATCACTGAGGTGTAATTTTCCGCATCGCCCATCGTACCTCCCAACACCAGTCGCATAATCGGCGCTTTCCGTTTTTTGTCGCACACATCCTGGTTCTGAGGAGATCCGCGCGACTTGTCGCAACGACCGCTATACGTTCAACGAGCCGCGAGCTCAACGGCTAACCCACGGAGGTTTGTCATGAACAGCATCGAACAATATCAAAATCACCTCAAACAGCATGGCGAAGCAACTATGGCTTCCGCCGGCGACCTCACGAAGCACTTCCAGGCGATCGCGGCAGCCCACGCCGACTATGCCAAACGATCCTTTAAGGAAGGCGCCGAAAAACTGGTGAGCGCCAAATCGCTCCAAGAAGCCATCGAAACCCGCACCGAATATACGAAAGCGGGTTACGAAACATTCGTCGCGGCGTCGAAGAGAATCGCCGAGATCTACAACGACATCTCCAAGATCGCGCTGAAGCCATTTGGTGGCATGAATCGCGAGAACCTCTCAAGCGACCGATAAATAACGCTTCAACAAACCGCCCAATCACAAAAACTCGGCAAACTGGTCGAGCTTTTCGCATGGAAGCACCGTTACGACGCCTGTCGGCGCGGTGTCTTCGTCCGATTTAACCGCTCCCGACATCAATGTCGTGGCCGTACAAACACTGTCTCGTGATCGATGATTTCCGTTGCAAATTGGTACAGTGAGCGAGCCATCTATCAGGAACGCGCGTGCGCGAAAACGAAGACGAATGGGCAGACCTTATGCGGCGGGGCAATGCAGGCGACAGTGGTGCCTATCGCCAACTGCTTAAGACTCTCCCACCGGTCCTGCGGGGCGTGACACGTCGGGGCTTGGCGACAGCCCGTCGACCAATCCGAGGATATCGTGCAGGACATCTTGCTCGCAGTGCATTTGAAGCGGCATACTTGGGACGCAGATGCTCTGTTCTTACCCTTGTTTGCGATCGCGCGTAACAAACTGGTCGATGCGTTGCGCCGACGCGGTCGGCGCGTCTTCGTCAATATCGACGATTTCACGGAAACCATCGCCAGCGAACCCGTCGCGGAGTTTGTTAGGGCCAGCGAGGTGACCGTGCATCTCAAGGGCCTGCCAAAGCGTCAGCGCGACGTTCTGCAATCGATCACCGTCGAGAGCAACTCGATCAAGGCGACCGCTGTGAAACTTGCGATGAGCGAGGGTGCGGTGCGCGTGGCTCTGCACCGTGGATTGGCCAGGCTCGCTGCCAAGCTGCGGAACGAGTGAGTTTAGCTGCCAGCCGGCTCAGCCGATCTATCCGCGCCGCCCATCACCAACTGCACGTCCGCAGACAGCGACGACGACACCGACGGAACCTGCCCGCCATCGGAGGAGCGCGCGATCGCAACGCGCGTCTTGTTGAAGACGGTCTCGGCGCCTGTTGCCTGCACATTGAGGTTGTTGAGCAGTTCGGCCATCAATACGCTGTGCTGCCCCTTAAAATCGTCGGCGACTTTTCCCGGCGCGGCTGACGTGAGGATCAACGCGTTGTCCGACGCGTTGATCGGCGCCAGACCGCGGGAGAAAGTCCGGAACCGGCGCTCGTACGGATTGCGCCTCGAGGCGTCAATGACGACGAGCCTCGCGCGAGCGCCCTGCTCCTTCATCACATCCAGCACCGCTTCAATGCCAAGCCCGTCTCGCCGCACGTCGGATTCTTGCCAGATCGCCGCATCGACCGGGACCATGTAGCTCTCGCGGCCGACCTGAATGCCATATCCGCCGAAGAATAGCATGACCACGGAATCAGGCCTGATCTTCGATTTCAGACGATCAATCGCGCGGTGCATGTCGTCACCGCTGGCATCTTCCACGATATCCACATCGAAACAGTCGCGCTGCAGCGCGGCCGTCAGCACCCGCGCATCGTTGATCGTTTGAGTGAGTGGTGCGTCGGCGTCGGGATAATGACCGTTTCCGATCACTAACGCGATCCGCGAAGCTTTGTTCTCAGCATCGCCGCTCTGCCCAGTTGCGATGGCCTTCGCGGCATTGAGCGCTCGCGTGCTCAGTCCGGCGTGAACGCTGATCGCCAGCGACGCCACACTGGCCAAAGCGACGGCAAGGGCGATCGACCGGCGCGAAAAGCGAGGTTGCATTGCGGTCATTGTCGTTCGCTTCCAGTTATCACTCTGGCGTTCATGTGATCGACTATTTCACCTGGGGTGAGGGCCACCTTGGTATGGTCCATTGACTGCGCTGCCATACGTGGTGACCACCGGCCGCGGTCCGGAATTGTCGAAGGCGAACGCGGACAACGGCCCAGCCGACGCGGCGTTGAGCTGCGCTCGGTTCGCAGCCACGGCGCTTGGCCGGTAATTTCTGTCGGAAGCAGCCTGTCCTGCCACTGGGGATGAAGCGATTGCCGTCAATGAAGAGACGATAGCAATTGTGATAGCCAATTTGTGCGACATGGTTCCGTTCCTTGATGTAAAGCGCTTGAGTGCGCCTATGACATAGGTTCGGGCCTGCAGGCATTGCTGTTACAAAGATCACTCCGATGTGACAAACCCTTGCCTTTTAGATCGCTTGATTTAAAATGAAGAAATGTCTCGGCGTTTCGAAAAGCCAAGAGCGAGGAAAGTGGAAAGGATATGGAGCTTCATCAAGCTCGCTACTTCGTGGCGGCATGCAACGACCTCAATTTCACGCGTGTGGCCAAACGGTGCAATGTCTCACAACCGTCCCTGACGCGCGCGATACAACTGCTCGAGCAAGAGTTCGGTGGCTCTCTATTCGACCGAAAGAGGTCCAGCAGCTCGTTCGCCCCTATCTTGAGGAATTTTTGGCGCACAGCATCTACAGCAAAGCAGATCGAAGGTATATTCGGCGAAGGCACCGAAAGAACTGAATCTCGCCATCATGTGCACGATCGCGCCGAAGCTGCTCCCTCATACCGTCGGCGCTCTCGTCCATGAAGCGATAAGGACGGAATGGGCGAACAAAGGTGCTTTGTAAGTCAACGCTCATCTTTTCGGCGAATTAGTTTCTTGCAGTCCGGGCAAACACTTTCTTTGACAGCAGTCGGCGCGCGGGCTTGTCTGACCGCATGATGCACAAGGTTGAAGAGGATGTCTCGGTCGTCCTGCCTGCAGCCAAAGAGGCGTTGGCGCGCGGTAATATCAACTTCATCCGTTACGAGTTGAACGAGCTTCTTCAGTTATTTCGGATCAACCTGGACCCCAATTGCCAAGACTACCGCAAGGTCGCAATCGCCGTAATCAAAGCCGAGGTCCGTGCCCTAGAGGATGTTCGTGCGCGCAACCGTGGCGAAGCGATTGACAGTCCGAAGTTGATCGAGCCCAGCAGAAAAGTCCCGGCGTCAAGCTGCAGCTTGCGCGCCGCCTACGAGGGTTGGGACAAGATGGAGCAGCGTCCTACCTCGACGCGGATGGAGTTCTCTCGCGGGATTGATCGCTTCATCGAGTTGCACGGTGACCTCGATGTACGCCAGATCAACAAGCGGCATGTCCGTGAGTTTCGTGAGGCGGCTCAGCTCGTTCCACAGCATCGACCCGGAAAGCTCAGGAAGGCGCGGCTGCCAGAGCTTGTCGAATGGACACGAGAGAATCCCGGTACGGTATGCATTACTGCGGCCACCATCAACAAGTGGCTGACATGTCTTCAGGGCGTGCTGAACTGGGCGCGCAGGAACGGTGTCACCCCCGATGAGGTCCCTTGGGCAGACCCAGTAGCGGGAATGCGCTTGAAGGAACCTCGATCCAAACGGCGACCTTGGGAACCGGAAGAACTCTCGTTGCTGTTCGGCTCGTCTATCTATCGTCTTGGAGAACGCCCACTCGGAGGTAAGGGAGAGACCGCCTACTGGCGACCGCTGCTGGCACTTTTTAGCGGCGCTCGATTGAATGAACTAGCTCCAATGTGCGCGAACGACGTAAAGCTCGATCCATCTTCGGGCGTTCATTTCATGACCGTCGTCGAAGACGATGAAACCGGTCGCACTGTGAAGACTGAGAACTCTCTCCGCGCCATTCCGTTACATCCTGAGCTGTTACGGATTGGCTTTTTGAAATTCGTGGATCACCGACAGAAAGCCGATGGTCACGAGGCCCGTCTGTTTCCCGAAATTCAGCAGAACTCCAAGGGAAACTACGGGGCCGCTTTTTCTCAGTGGTTCGGTCGTCATAAGCGCTCGCTCGGCATCGACAATGCAAGCAGCGTATTTCACTCGTTCCGGCACGGCTTCAAGGACGCATTGCGCGCTGCGGGCGTGAACGAAGATGTCAATGATGCGCTAACGGGCCATAGTGGCGGAAATCCTGTCGCGCGCGGTTATGGCTCGGACGACATGGTCCGCCGGTTCGGTTTCTCCGCGCTCAACGCCGCTGTCGAGAAGGCACAGTACCTCGGTCTCGACCTGTCGCAGTTGCGATGGACACCGCCAGCCAAGTCAGAGTAGAGCCAGTCCCACTGATCTGCGAAGCGGAACGGATATCATTTTTGGAAGAAAAAGGCCGCACACGGGCTCCTCATGGGGAAACCGGTGTGCGGCCAATGTCTGCCTGCGGCCTACGCCGCTTTCACGAGGTAGCTTTTGGCTCCTCTGCCCCTTCCCTCCTACATATTTCACGTTCATTGCCTCAAGCGCTTTGGTGGTCGGATGTTCAGTAACACGAAGGCAGGCTGTCAGGGCTTCATACCGTTTGGTTTCAGTCTCAACTCTTGCTTGATCAGCGACAAGGGCGTCTGTCTGGGGGCACACGCGGCCCCAGAGTAGGCCTGGGATTCGGCCTGTGACGCTTGGGCTCACTAGGGACGCGCCGGGAGCGCGGCTAACCAGCGGCTCTCCTAGGAATCCTAAGAACCATTCGGCCCCC
This sequence comes from uncultured Alphaproteobacteria bacterium, assembly GCA_963822795.1. Lineage (GTDB taxonomy): Bacteria > Pseudomonadota > Alphaproteobacteria > Rhizobiales > Xanthobacteraceae > Bradyrhizobium. The sequence continues at coordinate 76,520 of CAWGJM010000037.1, read as the reverse complement.
CAGACGGATCAGGCGGCGCTAGGATGGATTTCGCACATGCTAGCTTTCGAGACCCACGGACGCTCAGCTCACCAATGTCCGCGATCGGGGGATAATCCGGACATCCATCCTTGAGGGCGTCACGGCTGCCTTTGACCCAGAGCGGAAGTCGGGGATTAACCACGACATCGTAGCGCGACGACCGCCTGAGACGCGCGCGGCGGTCAGCTTCGATTTTTGGATTTTGAAGCACGAATACTACGCCATTCAAGCCGGATGGCCTGACACAATGCCAAGGCCTCCCATTGTTCTCGAAACGATATCAAGCCGTCCCATGTCGGTCGCAGCAGATCGCTTTCCACCTTTCTTCCGCTTGTCCGCAAAAACCGCCACAGTACCTCTTGGTGCGGCCTCAGATCTTCATGCAGGACTTTCTGGAATACACCAACGATCACCTCTGCTTCGGAAAGATGGGCCTCATTTGCTTTCATGATTTGTGCCGATCTTTCGTTCGCTCTGGGCTTTTGCCGTCCATCGATCACGTCCACGCTGGCAAATTTAGCTCCGTCGGCAACCGATCCCCAAAACCCACGTTCAAGGTGCATGCCTTTCTCCACGACAAAGTGGATCAGATCATGGGGAGGCGAGAATTTTCGATCGGGCGTGCGAACGCGCAAGCTGACACCATCATCGCGTACAGCAATAATACTTGGCCGATCCGCTGTCTTCTGTGCATTTAGATACATCGCAATAACCTACTATTGCACATTGACTAACGCAATTTCGGCTTATGGTATGAACCGAACTAGCCGGACCGGTGAAGTTAGGGTAATTCGATTTTTGCGCGCGTCACTCTCTGCAATTGTTCGCTTAAAGGAAGGCGTCATGATTTATGAAATCAGGCCGATAGCCGAGGATCATATCGCGAGTTTCCACGAAACGCTGGATGCGGTGGCTCGGGAGCAGAAATTCCTTTCGTTTTTCGAAGCGCCGCCACTTGAGCAAATGCGGCATTTTGTTCTGAACAACATCAAAGAAGGATACCCTCAATTTGTTGTCCTCGTCGATGAACAGATAGCAGGCTGGTGCGATGTGCTTCCCAACGCTCGAAGGACTGTTTGTGTTCATTGCGGGACATTAGGTATGGGCCTTCTGCCGAAGTATCGAGGCCAAGGGATCGGCCGCAAACTTATGCAGCGTGCGCTCGATGCAGCTCTCGCATTTGGCTTCACCCGCATCGAGCTGACGGTACGAGAAAATAACGTCAATGCGATTGCTCTTTACAGGAATTTCGGCTTCGAGACGGAAGGCCTCCACCGAAAAGCAGTTCGCATCGAGGAGCGTTATGAAAACACGCTTTCGATGGCTTTCGTGGCGCAGCAATAGATAATCATACGGAGCCGCTTTCAGAGCGGATTTTTATTGTGAAACGATGACCTTGTGGGTGGCGAAATATAAGTCAGGCGGCGATCGGAGTCTGAAACAGACCGCGGCAATGTGGCTGCCACGCGTGACGGTCAAGCGAGGCTGGAACAGCTGAGGATATGCCGGCGCGTAGCGAGGGGGTCGAGCCGCCGAGCGAACGATGGACTCGATGCGAGTTGTAATACATTTTGTAATCGTGCAGCTTGCGCGCCAAGTCCGCGGCGTTCCAAAAAAATACCCGATCAAAGTACTCCCGCCGGATTGTTCCGATGAGACGCTCGACGAACGGATGTGAAACCGGAGCGGACGGAACCGATTTAATTTCCTCGATCTCCAGCACGCGCAAGTTTGCGAGCCAGCGGTGAAAACGAAAGAGTGGATCGTGATCCGTACTGAGGTATTTCGGTTTCGGTTGCCCAGCAGTGGCGCAATTGAACATGCGGCACACCGACATGCCATCAATGGACGTGGGAGCGATGCCGAACCCAATGATTCGACGAGTGAAGACGTCCATGACCAGCATCACCCAATGGCTCCGCAGGAGGATCGATTCAACGCGGAACAGATCGACCGACCAGACGCTGTCTTTGGCGTGAGCGATGAGAGTTAGCCATGACGGACCATCGGCACCCGGCTCGGGTCGACAGTGTGTGGCAAGCACGCGACGCACGACATCTTTGTCAATTTTGATACCAAAAGCGTGATTGATCTGCTGGGCGATGCGGACGCAACCGAACTTTGGATTGCGGCGCTTCATCTCGACGATGGCCGCGATGAGTTGTGTGGAAGGGCCTTTCGGTCCGGGCTTTCGTTTCCGACGGGAAGAGGAGAACAGCAAACGGTATTTTCGATGGACCAGCGCCTTGTGGAATTTGAATAGCGTGGCCGGCTTGAGAATCGCGGATAGCTTCGGAATGCGATGTGGGCTCATAAAGAGGGTAGTCAGCCCGAGCACAAGGCGATCGAGCATAGTGAGATTCGGCGCGCGCTGTCGGGAGCGATTGCTGATCAGGAGTTGATGTTTGAGCAACAGCGATTCAGCTGCGACCTGGCGCGTGCCGCCCGGGCCGAGGAATTTCGCAAGGGTCACGAGCAGATGGATCGCCAGGAGGAGCAGATCGCGCATGAGTTGAAATTATCATGCCGGCCAATCTGCGCCAGACTGCACCACAGCGGCGATTTATGCCAAAGTTGCCAATTCGCCACCCACAGCCTGGCTCGTGCACCAGCGGCGCTTTAGCAGTGCCGTCGGTGAATTGTTCGGGCGTGATAGAGCGCGATGGTTCCGTGAGAGGTTTTGCTTCTGCGTAAGCCGCTTGAGCGTGCCAACCTGCTCTTTGCCGAGACACGCGTGCTGGTAGGGCACAGGCAGATGTGCTTGGTTTGCGCGTCGACTAAGTTCAACGCCGGGTGAGCCATGCCTACAATTCAGCGAATCATCGTTCCTGACATCCGACCGCCGGTCAGCCATTACTGCCACGTGACGCGTGCCGGGCCCCACGTTTGGGTCGCCGGCATCGTCGGCCAAGCGCAAGACGGTAGCATCCCCGCCGATGTCGTCGATCAGTTCGATGTCGCCATCACCGTCATGGACAAGTGCCTGAAGGCGGCCGGAGCCGGCGCTGAGCACGTCGTCAAGGTCCAAGTGTTTATGACCGACATTACGGAGCGACCGAAGATCAACCCGCGCCGCATCGCGTATTTCGGCGACAACCTACCGGTCTCTACGCTCGTTGAGGTGAAAGGGCTGGTAGATCCGCGTATGAAGGTCGAGATCGAGTGCCAAGCCTACGTGGAGTAGTGCCCCGATCCCGGCGCGGAAATCTCCACGCCCACGAAAATCGCCCCCTGTCATAGGCCGAGACGATCGCGGACGCGACGAACCTGCATCGGAAACCATTGGCTGCCGTTCGGGGTCGCGATGCCGCGCGCATTGAGATCGGCAGCGATTGCATTGGAAGATATGAGGCCACGACTAATCGCTGCCGCGATGTGCGGTCGCAGCGTCTCGGCGCGGGCTTGCGCATCGCGCCGATACTGCACGGCTTGGCTCCTCTTCGCCACCCAGGAATCGCTGCCGAGGAAACCGATCACCGGCATCGCCGGTTGCTGCGCGCGCGCCGCGAGCGGCCAATGCCGGTGCGCCGGTGAGAAGGCTCATGAAATTGCGCCGTTTCATGCGGCCGCCCCGCTAGGATCGGAACCACGTGAGATACGGGGCAAAGCTGCCACATCGCGGCACGGCGGTCGGCGGTCTGAAGTAAGCGCCGGAAGTCGAGCGCGGCAATCGGCCGCCGCGGACGACCGCTTAGGGTCAATCGCGTCGGTTTGACGCCCCGCCCGCTATTTCCGGTCCAGGCGGCATCCAGATCCATTCCCCGATTCCGCTCTCTCCTCAATTGAGTACTACGAAGTCGGGTTTGCCGAGCGATCACTAGTCAGGCCGTTTTCCGGCCAGCAAAGTACCCGTACACAAAAAGAACGATAATCGCGCCGAGCACCGCGCCGATCAAACCGGCTCCTTCGCCCGGCCCGTACCAGCCGAGCATTTGTCCGAGGAAGCTGGCTACGAAAGCGCCAACGATGCCGAGGATGGCGGTGAGGATGAACCCTTGCGGTTCATTGGGTCCCGGCATGATGAACTTAGCGATAACGCCCGCGATAAACCCGATGATGATCGTCCAGATGATGCCCATCTCGCGTTCCTCCATGGTTTAAGGGTTTAAGTGTTCTGACCGGGAAGCCGGCCGTCCGGACGGCGGGAGTACTTTGATCGGGTATTTTTTTGGAACGCCGCGGACTTGGCGCGCAAGCTGCACGATTACAAAATGTATTACAACTCGCATCGAGTCCATCGTTCGCTCGGCGGCTCGACCCCCGCGCTACGCGCCGGCGTATCCTCAGCTGTTCCAGCCTCGCTTGACCGTCACGCGTGGCGGATACATTGCCGCGGTCTGTTTCAAACTCCGATCGCCGCCTGACTTATATTTCGCCACCCACAGCTAAATGATGCCGCTTTGTCGAAGCGCCGCGATCGCAGCCGTGTCATAGCCGAGTTCGGCCAGTACAAGATCGGTATGCTCGCCAAGCATCGGCGGGCGTGCTACGATTTCACCTGGCGTTTCCGACAGCCAGACGGCAGCTCGTACGACCGGTGCGGGTATCGGCAAACCCGGATAATCGACATCCTGCATGAAGCCAGTGGCGCGAATATGCGGATGATCCAGCGCCTGTTGCGGGCTGAGCACCGGTCCGGCCGGAATCATCGCTCCGCCCAGCGTGTCGACTGCCTCCTGCGTGGTGCGCTCGGCGCACCAGCGCGCCATCCGCTTGCTGATGACAGGGCCGTTGTCGCCGCGCTTAATATCGTCCGCAAAGCGCGGATCGCTTAGCCACTGGTCCTCCTCACCCATCAACCTGGCCCAGCGAATGAATAGCGGATGACCCGTGACCTGGCACAGCACCCAGCCGTCCTTGGTGCGGTAAATGTCGGCCGGCGCGGCGGTCTGACCGAGATTGCCGGTCGGAACGCGATTGGCCTTGATCACTGCCTGCTCGATCAACGTTGCGTTGGTGAAAGACAACGCGGTTGCGAGCAACGCGCCCTCGACAATCTGCCCGCGCCCGGATTTGCCGCGCTCAATCAGAGCGGCGAGCGTCCCGAACGCGCAGTGCAGCGCGGTTCCGAAATCAACCCAGTTCACCGCGGCCCGGTAAGGCGGATCGCCGGCGCCGGTCATGTACACCGAACCTGACATGACCTGCCCGACACCGTCGAAGCCGACGCGGTCGGACCAAGGCCCCGGTCCGCCGAAAGCAGTTGCCGTCGTCAGGATGATGTCGGGCTTAATCGCCTTCAATGATTCGTAATCGAGCTTCATCGCGCGCAGGGTCTGCGGCGGCAGATTGGCGACGACCACGTCCGCAGTAGTAACCAGCCGACGCATCACCTCCTGTCCTTCCGGCTTCATCGGATCGAGCGTGATGCACTTTTTGTTTCGGTTGATCTGCAGAAACAGCGCACCTTCGCCACCTTCGCCCACCGGCGCCACAAAGCGATCTTCGCTGCCGTCGCGTTTTTCCACGCGAATGACCTCGGCGCCAAATTCGGCCAGCAATGTCGCGCAATACGGCCCCGCGATATAGCGCCCGAAATCCAGGACGCGCAGGCCCTCCAGAACTCCCCCCATCGATCTTTTCCCTTATGTCTCCGCCAGATTACAGGGAATGGTTTCCGCGGCAAGGTGGCAACCGATACCATGCCTGTGCCAGCAGAAGTGATCGCCCAATGGTTCGATTAAGTAACGTCCTGCTTCAGGTCCGGCCAGCGAAAGCAAGGTAGATCACTGTTTGCACATCTCAAGGGCCGCTTTGCGCCTGAAGCGGCCATTCCAGACCGGTTGATTTCTAGAGCGTACTGTCTCTTTGCAGCACTCTCGCTTGATGATCCCAGAACTTTGGTATTCGGCGACTTGGCCTGATCTTGGACTGCCATTGCTCTTATTCGATAATGTTTTCGATACGTATCGGCAGTGTGCGAACTCGTTTGCCGGTCGCGTGGTAAACTGCGTTCGCGATCGCAGCCTGGATACCCGCCGTGCCCAGCATACCAATTCCTTTGACACCGCCTGGCAAATGCGAATCCTCTTCTTCGATCATCGCGATATCGAACTCCGGAATGTCGGCATGGACCGGAATTAGATAGTCGGCGAAGCTGTCGCCGACTATGTGGCCTGACGCGAGATCGGTCGTCGTTCTCTCATGCAGCGCCATGCCAATGCCGCCGATCAGGCCGCCGACATATTGGCTCTTCGCCAGCAGCGGGTTGAGGATGTGGCCCGCGGCAAAAGCGCCACATACCCGGCGCACCCTGATCTCGCCGAGCTGTACATCGACGCCCACTTCGACGAATACCGCGCCGTAGCCCATGCTACTCGCGGTCAACGACTGGTGTTGTGTCGCCGCGCTTTCTCCCTCCGCTTCCAGCCCCTCAGCCGCTCCGCGCGCCAGCACATCAGTCAACAACTCGCCGACATTGCCGGTCCGGCTTCGGATCGTTCCGTCCTGAAATTCCAATTCCTCTACCCGTTGGCCGGAGAGCGGCGACCGCTCGTCGGTCACGGCCATGTTCGCCAGCGTCGAGCGAAGTCTGGTCATCGCCAATTCAGTCGCGGGCGCGAGGCTCGCGGTCACTTGGGAACCTCCGGAAAACGGCCCCTCCGGCAGTAACGTATCGCCAAGCTCGACGGTCACTTGCGAAGGGGGAATGCCGAGGGCGGAAGCCGCCATTTGGCCCAGCGCCGTGTAGGTGCCCGAGCCCATATCCTGTGTACCGCATTGCACGCGCAACGAGGCGTCTACTGCCAGTTCGACACGGACCTTGCAGGCTTGGCGTATTGCCGGATAAAGCGTGCTTGCCATGCCCCAACCGACCAGCCAGCGTCCGTCGGTGGTGGCACCCTGCTTCGGCCGCTGCGACCAGCCGAACCGTTCGGCACCGACGCGATAGCACTCAAGCAGGCTGTTGCTGCTCCACGGGCGACCCGATTCCTGATCATGATCGGCAAAGTTGCGCATGCGAAGTTCGACCGGGTCGATCCCCAGCCGCTCGGCCGCTTCGTCGAATGCGGATTCGAGTGCGAACGTTCCCGGCGCTGTGCCCGGCGCGCGCATCGGGACGGGTTGCGGCTCGTTGGTACGTATGAGACGGTGCGTCGTCGTGACATTCGGGCAGGCATACAAGAAGCGCGAATAAACCGCGGTCGAGTCTGAGTATTCGGCGTGAGTTGAGGTTTGCGCGAGCGCGTGATGTTCGATCCCGGTGAGACGGCCGTCGACGCTGAACCCGAGCCCCAAATCTTGCACCGTCTCCTGGCGACGACCAACAAGGGTGAACATCTGTGCGCGCGTCAGTTCCAGTCGCACCGGGCGGCCGGTTTTCCTGGAAGCCAGCATCGCCCAGAACATCCACGGCCACCAAAGCTGCCCCTTGCAGCCGAAGCCGCCGCCCAGAAACCGCGAGATGACCCGGATGTCCGATGCCGGCATTTGGAAGGCGTGCGCGATCATGGCGCGGGTGCCGAAGATGGCCTGGGTCGAAGTGTGCACCACGGCTTTGCCGCCCTCCCACCAGCACACCACGGCGTGCGGTTCTATGGGATGATGGTTGTTGACGGCGGTCTCGTATCGATGTCGGACGACGAGATCGGCCTCAGCCAGCGCCCTCGATCCGTCGCCACGATGCGTCTCGGCCGGAAAGCGTCCTACCATGGCCGGTGCAAATGACTTGTCGAGGGCCTGCTCCAGCGCCGTCACCGCCGGACGCACCTGTGTAGTAAGCTTGGTCGTTCGTGCTGCTTCTCTTGCAGCCTGAAGGGTGTTTGCTGTGACGAGCGCGACGGGCTGGCCCGCAAAATGAATGATGCGTTCGCGGATCAGGGCTGTGGCGGGAGATGCCTGTAGCACCTCAGCATCGGTGTAGGAGACCATCGCGGCGAAGCCCGGGACGTCGACCGCCTGCGTTGCGTCGACCGACAGCACGTCGCCGCAACTGATCGACGCCTCCACGAGGACGGCGTGTAACAGATCAGCCGCGGGAACTTCGGCCTCATAGACGGCGCTGCCGGTAACTTTCAGCGCTGCTTCGTAGCGCAAGGTGGAACGGTTGCTCATGGCTGGCTCCCGAGGGTCTGCAAGGCGCGGATCACGGCGTTGCGCAGCAACAGGATCTTGAATCCGTTATCGGCGAGCGGCCGGGCGTGTTCGACGACCAAGTCGCCGGCGGCGGCAATGATTTGGGTGTCCAATGTGCGACCGACCAATGCCGCTTCAGCCCGGTCGAGCCGCCACGGCAATGGTGCGACACCGCCGGCAGCCAATCTCGCTTCGACGATTCTGCCGTTCTCAATCTGCAATGCCGCCGCCACCGACACGATTGCAAATTCAAACGACGCACGATCGCGAACCTTGAGATAAGTCGAGAAGCCAGAGAAGCGAGTTGCGTTCGGCACGTGAACGCCGGAGATGAGTTCACCCGGTGCCAGATTTGTTTCGCGCTCCGGCGTCTCACCAGGCAGCCGGTATAGATTGCGCAGCGAGACACGCCGTTCGCCCTCCGATCCGAACACTTCGACCTCGCCATCAAGTGCCGCCAGCGCAACGGCTAGATCCGAGGCATGCGTCGCGACACAAAACGGGCTTGTACCGAACAAAGCTGCTTGGCGGTTCTGGCCGGAAAGCGCGCCACATCCGCTGCCGGGCTTTCGCTTGTTACAGGCAAGCTGTTCGTTGCGAAAATACGGGCAACGAGTTCGCTGCAATAGATTGCCACCGACCGTCGCCATATTGCGTATCTGCCCACTGGCGCTGGCTAGGATCGCCTCTGCGATCAACGGATGATATCGCGTCACATCGGGATGGGTCGCCACATCGCTCAGCCGGGCAAGCGCCCCCAACGAGAGCCGTCCGTCGATAAATTCTACATGATCCAGCGGCAGACGCGAGATGTCGACGACCCCTGTGGGCGCTATCACGCCAGCCTTCCACATCTGGAGCAAGTCGGTTCCGCCGGCGAGGTATGCGGCGCCCGGTTTAGACGCCTGGATCAGAGCGTCGTGCACGTTCGCCGCGCGGCCGTATTGAAACGAATGTCCGCTCATAGCCCAGCCACCTCGGCGATCGCCGCCACGATGTTCGGATAGGCGCCGCATCGGCAGAGGTTGCCGCTCATACCCTCGCGGATCGCTTCGAGATTCGCGGGCTTTTCTTCAAGCAGCGCCAATCCGGACATGATTTGCCCTGGCGTGCAATAGCCGCATTGCAGTGCATCGTGTCGAATAAAAGCGGCTTGCAGCTGGTGTAACTTGTCCGCTCCGCCGACGCCTTCGATCGTGGTAATCGAGCGGCCGTCACAGGAAGCCGCAAGCGCCAGACAGGATTTTATCCGGCGGCCCTCCGCCAACACAGTGCATGCACCGCACGCTCCCATGTCACAGCCTTTCTTGGTGCCGGTCATGCCGAGCTTGTCCCGGAGAACGTCCAGCAGCGTGTCACAGGCTGTAGCCGGGAATTCGTGATCGCGGCCGTTGATCTTGAGCGAAATACGGATGGACGAACCAGGCGACATCGGGTTCTCCTGAATTGTCTTGCTGGAATGGAAGCTCGTCGTCCCGCTGTGGGAAGTCCGACTGGAAGGCGAGGAGCCAGTTGATGCTTCTGCGATTTCCTTATAATCACGGATTGCGCGTCGCGGAAGGACTAGTACTATCCTAGGACTGTTAGTACCTGCATTTGGGAAACAAGGCCATGCCAGACCCCAGTCGAAGTGAGTTCGGTAACTTCCTTCGTTCGCGGCGCGCCAAACTCACCCCCAAATCGGTTGGTCTTCCCGACGGGCGAAGACGTCGAGCTCCCGGCCTCCGGCGCGAGGAAGTCGCCGAACTGGCCGGGATCGGCGTAGATTGGTACATCCGTCTGGAACAAGGGCGAGCCGTCAATCCTTCGGTCACCACGATTGACGCACTGGCGCGAGCGTTGCGGCTCAGTAAAGTCGAGCATGCGCATTTGCGCGCGCTGGCATCGGGAACCAATCGGCGCGCCTTCACCCGGGAAACGGTTTCCGCAGCCCTTCGAAGCTTGGTCGAGTCCCTCAATCAACCGGCTTACATCACCGGTCGGCGGTGGGATGTCCTTGCCTGGAACAAGGCTGCCGCCGACATTTTTGCCTTCGATCGCCTGGCGGAGGAAGATTGCAATATTCTCATCTGCGTCTTGCTCTATCCGGGATCGCGACGGCTGTTTGGATCAAGCTGGGCCGAGGAGGCCAAGCGTATCGTCGCACAGTTCCGTGCGACCCACGATCTCTGGGCCGGCGATCCGGCATTCGTCGCGTTGCTGACGCGCCTTCGCGACGGCAGCCCGGAGTTTGCAGATTGGTGGGAAGCCCATGATATTCGAGGCGGTGCCGGCGGAATCAAGCGCTTGCGACATCCAAAGAAGGGTATGTTGCGTTTTGGGCACGCAAGTTTCCAGGCCAATGACGATCCAGACCTGAAGCTCATCATCTATTCGCCGGCCTGAGCGGCCTGCCACTAGTCTAGAAGCATCCCGCACACTTTTTATCACGAACTCAGACCTCGTGCGTGTAAAGGTCCGCTTCGCGCCATGAGCCGCCGTGGCCGGCAAACGAATACACGCGCGCGGTCTTCAAGCAAATAGCTTAGTCAGCCGCGATTCCAGATCGACCCGATCGGCGTCCGCGTCCAGCAAGGGCCAAAGCTGCCGCCATTGTAGCGACCCAGGCCGGCCGAAATAGTGCCAGTCGCCATCGTAACAACTTGGGACTGGGCCGGTATACCAAGGACGCCGAACGGTCGAATAAGGCACGCTCGCCGGACTCATGGTGCATGTCCGCTAAATGATGCCGCTTTGTCGAAGCGCCGCAATCGCAGCCGTGTCATAGCCGAGTTCGGCCAGCACAAGATCGGTATGCTCGCCAAGCATCGGCGGGCGCGCCACGATTTCACCTGGCGTTTCCGACAGCCAGACGGCAGCTCGTACGACCGGCGCGGGTATCGGCAAGCCCGGATAATCGACATCCTGCATGAAGCCGGTGGCGCGAATATGCGGATGATCCAGCGCCTGTTGCGGGCTGAGCACCGGTCCGGCCGGAATCATCGCTCCGCCCAGCGTGTCGACTGCCTCCTGCGTGGTGCGCTCGGCGCACCAGCGCGCCATCCGCTCGCTGACGACAGGGCCGTTGTCGCCGCGCTTGATATCGTCCGCAAAGCGCGGATCGCTTAGCCACTGGTCCTCCTCACCCATCAACCTGGCCCAGCGAATGAACAGGGGATGACCCGTGACCTGGCACAATACCCAGCCGTCCTTGGTGCGGTAAATGTCGGCCGGGGCGGCGGTCTGGCCGAGATTGCCAGATGTCCTTCAGGCGCTCGCGCGCCGCGATCCCCAACTCCTGGCCCGACATGATTGGGCGCAGGCCGCCATCAAGGTCGGCACCGAGAAATCCGGCCAGACACTTCTGGCGCTCGTCTACGAGGGCGAGCTGGGCAATGCGGGTGGCGTTGATCCCTTTCACCTGTCGAGACAGCTCGCGCACCTCGGCGAGGAATTCCCAGCGCTCAAGGAAGAGATGCTGCAACGCTATCAGCGCTTGAACGGGCGGCGGGCGAAATCAATCCTCGAATCGGCGCTCATCGAGCTCGCCGACGCGCCGGTCATTCGTGCGCTGGTTCGCGGCTATGCAGCCGACGATCGGCCTTACGACGGCGGGCTTGCGAACGCGCTGCGCAACGCCGCGCTTGGGCGACGCTAGGTCGAAGGCTGGAGCGCGAACGCCTATGAGGAGTTCAGCGTATCGCTCGCCGAGCTTCGCCGGGAGCTGTTCGGGCTTGCCTTGGCGGAGGACGCGCAATCGCGACTGGCGGAAGCATGCCTGGTCGAGATCGAGGAGCTGCGGGATGAGCATGGCCGGGTTGATGACGAACCGCGCCACCCCGACATCTCTTCGGGACAACCCTGGCCGATCGTCCGGTAGCACTTACGATACCCCGCCACCGCACCAGTTTCGCACCAGAAACAACCTGAACGAACCGCAACGAACGCGAACGAAATCAAACGAAAACCCTGTAAAATCAACAAAGCTGATCGATATCCTGCCGCTCATAACGGTCTGATTGCAGGTTTGCGTCCTGCGCTCCCGCCAGTGAAATCAGCGGGTTGTTGAACGTCGCTTTGGATTACCGTGCCAGAAACGCCCACTTCGGGGAAGTTCGACCAGGGAATCCTGAAATACTTCGCACGTAACGAACGCTTGGACGCGTACAGAGAAACGGGTGAACGGCAATCGACCCGTTCCACGGGGTAAATCGAGCGGCCTCGACGGCCTGCATCATTCTGAGTTGCCCGTCCGATTTCCACTCCAATCTAGCCGAATGCGCGACGGACACCTCGTTACTCTTTTGTCGGCAGCCTTCTTAGTTTTCCATACCGATGATTCAGCTCCAGCAGGGCGCGGCCTACAGTGACAATCGGCGCGATGTGTCCGAAGCAGCTTTCGAAGCGGAGGCCGTGGCGGTTGCGGTCTGGAACATGCTTCGAACGAAGCCGGAGGGCTTCGCACGCTGCTCGAAGAGATCGCCACCGAAACCACGCGTCGTTCCAAGTATTGGCCGTAGTCGGCGGCGCAGCAGAGCGATCGTCTGGCGCGCGCAACGGCCCTGCTGATCGCGAAAGGGTGCATCGTCGAACGGCGGCATTTCGGCGAACGCAAAGTGATCATCGTCCTACCGCAGCTCTAACTATGGTGATGCTGATTAAATGATCCCGCCGCGCGGTATGTCGAAAAAACAGGCCGCAGCCTACGCCGGCTGCGACTATCGATGCAGGCCTTGACCGGCTATCCGGTCTCCAGTCTACAATTGAACCGCAGCTTTCGCCCTATGACGAATGGAAGGCATCGCAACATGCGGATGCGGCTGAAGGACATCAACTGGTCAATCAAAAAGCTCGCTGACGGGACGACGAAGACCTACTACTACGCCTGGAGGGGCGGCCCTCGCATCGACGCTGAACCCGGCACGCCGGAGTTCGTTCGCCTCTACCAGGAGGTAGTCGCGTCGCACAGGAAGAAGAGCACCGAGACGTTCAGCTCGCTCATCGACTACTTCAAGGACTGCAGCGAGTACAAGGACCTCAGCGACAAGAGTAAGCGCGCCTATTACGGCTACCTCAAGCTCATCGAGGCCAAGTTCGGTTCGATGCCAATCGGCGTTCTGGAAGACAAGCGTGTGCGGGGCGACTTCAAAGAGTTTCGCGATTCATTCTCCGACACGCCGCGCAAGGCGGACTACGTCTGGACAACGATCGCGCGCGTGTTGTCGGTTGCGAAGGATCGCGGCAAGATCGCGGTGAACGTCTGCGAACGTGGCGGCCGGTGTATGACTCTGATAGGTCGGAGATCATTTGGACAGCCGAGGACATCAGGCAGTTTTGTAGCGTCGCGTCCGTCGAGCTGCAGGCGGCGCTCCTACTCGCGCTATGGACCGGGCAGCGCCAGGGTGACCTGTTGCGGCTGACCTGGACGGACTACGATGGCACGTACATCCGGATCCGGCAGTCGAAGGGGCGCGGGCGCAAGGGCCGGCGGCGCGTGACCATCCCGGTAGGCCCGCCGCTGAAGGCTGCGCTGGATGCGGCACTGAAAGAGAAGCGATCGGCGGTCACCATCCTGGTCAATTCGTTCGGTCGACCGTGGACCGAGGATGGCTTCCGGACGAGCTGGGACAAGGCTTTCCGGAAGACGTCGCTTAAAGATCTGCACTTCCACGACCTGCGCGGGACGGCTGTCACGCGCCTCGCGCTCTCGAATTGTTCGGTGCCAGAGATCGCCTCGATCACCGGACACTCGATGACAACCGTGCAGGAGATCCTCGACGCGCACTACTTGGGTGGTCGCGTCGAGCTCGCGGAGTCAGCGATTAAGAAGCTCAGCGAAGTGTATGGACATAAATGAATTTGGGATGTGGACCGATCCAAGTGAAGGCGTTCCCCGGTCGCCAAGGCTTCTGCGTGAGAGCGCTCCACGCCGCCGGGGACGAGATAGCCGCTGCGGTAACGCGCACCCGTCCCGCCATTCCGTTAGGAGAGCGTCAAAGCGGAAGCGTACGGATGACGAACAAATTTCTCAAACCGGACCTCAAACCGAAAGGCCCGTTCTGATGCGTAGTGTTGCAAGTGCCTGAAAAGCTTGGTGGGCGCACCAGGGCTCGAACCTGGGACCCGCTGATTAAGAGATAGCGACGGGTTGAGAACAATCAATGACTTACCGGTCGCACCCCGGGCCTTACCCGGCAGAAAATGGGCATCCGTCGCACGACATAAGCCTCACTGTGGGCGCGACTTCCAACGCCAGTAGCGGCGAAAGCCGGCTCTGTGCCAACGCGCGAGCGTCTCGGGCCGGATGATGGTGAGAACCTTCAGGATCGTTGGGAACCAGCGATACAGCTGGATAAAGAACCAGCGATCATGGTTTGTGAGCTGAACGCGACCACGCAGCCTACGCTTCAAGACATTCAACTGGTGTCGAAGCACCGCGTTCTCGGCTTCAAGCCGCAGTTCGACTTGAATGGCGAGGTCAGGACGGCCAGTGCGAAACAGAGTAGCCCGATCATTCTGCCAGCTTAGGCAATTCCATCACGTGATATCAACTCGGATGAGGTTTTCGGTACACACACTGTCGACCGTCGCAACGCCGTCGATCTCGGGATAGTGTGTGTTGACTAACCCAAAATCGCCTTTGAATTTCGCCTTGTGAATATTCCCGAGAATGGCTCGCCCGACGGAACCTTGGCGCGGGCTCCCCCTGTGCGACCGAACGGGGCGAAAGCAGATTTTGCAGACGATAGGTTGACATCGGTTTCAATTGCCCGGCTGACGCCGGCCTGGACATTCTCAAATCTTAACGCGGTTCTGCGCGAGACCGGGCCACCTAGCGGGACATCATAACCCAGCACGGTGGCCGTCCTATGACAGTTTTGGTCGCGCCACCCCACACGATTTCGTTCAGCCGGGAGTGGCGATAGGCGCCCATTACCAGAAGGTCGATTCTGTTGGCCGCTACATATCTCTCGAACACCTTTCCGATCGAGCTGCCGTCAATCTTTACCGTTTCAAAAGCGGCCTTGATTCCGTGCTCTGCGAGATGGCTTACGAGCGCCGCGCCGGATTCCAGCTCCGCCGGCGCTTTATTGTCGGTTGCGGTGATGATGCGCACGTTGGCAGCCGCCTGGAGCATTGGCAACGCGTCTGCGACAGCTCTCGCGGCCGGCGCGGAATGATCCCACGCGATCACGACGTCATCGAATGGCACCGCCAGCTCAGAGGCAAATTCCTCCGGACACATCATGACCGGTCTGCCTGATTCGAATATCAGTCGTTCGACAATCTTTTCCGATTGATCATCATGGGGCTTCACAGGCACGATCGACAGATCTTTGAGCCGCGCAATTCGCGCAAGGTTCGCCGTAATATCCGCCGCCGCTAGCCGGTAAAGCCGTTGCTCGACGGGGACACCAAGGCGCGCCGACGCGACTTCGACCGCCTTCAGCAGTGCCTCCGCATCCGACACGCTTCGTACGCGTGCAGCCTCGGCAGTGTTGTCCAGATCGGCCGAGATCATCACCTTCGGCCGCACCAAAATCTCTACCGAAGCCGCCGCGGTAACCCGCGCACCGATATTTCGGGCCATTGCCGTGCATTTGTCGATCGCAGCAACCGCCGCCGTGCTGGGTTCGCCGACAAGCGGCAACAGGATATCCTGGATCGCCATGTGTGCTCTCCTTTGTCCCTGACGATAGGTGCTCGCACGCGACCGTTGTTGATCTTCATCAAGCCGATAGGAGTTCTTCCAATCCATGGAGACGCCATGCCGAGATTATTGGCGAACGTAGTCGCCGGGCGCATCGGGCAAACTCTGGCCGTCGGCGTGCTCAACGCCCATGTGCGAGGCTCGCATGGCTCGCCGGATTGCGCGGTCAGCCACTTGGTCCATTCCGGCCACCACGATCCTTCGACAAGGGGCACAGCCTTCAGCCATTCGTCAGGCCCGATATAGGGTGCATCGGCCTTCTTAGTGTTAATCTGATAAGAATGGACTTGCTCGCTCGGCGGCGCCACGATACCGGCGTCGCGGCCACCGCTGGTCAAAAGGAACGTAACGTCGGCGTCCACCTGGTAATGTATCTTGTAAACGGACTTCCAGGGCGCCACGTGATCACTCACTGTGCCGACCACGAACATCGGCGCGTGAATATCCGACAGCGCGATCGGCTTGCCTTCGACGAGATAGCAGCCCTCGGCGAGATCGGTGTTGAGGAACAGCTTGCGCAGATATTCGGAATTCATCCGGTATGGCAAGCGCGTGGCGTCGGCGTTCCAGGCCATCAGATCGCTGGGCAGCGCGCGTTCTCCCATAAGGTAGTCGCGTGTGATCCGCGACCAGATTAGATCGTTCGAGCGCAGCAGCTGGAATGCCCCGCCATTTGCGTGGTGTCGAGAACGCCGCGTTCCCACATCATGTCTTCGAGAAACGCGACCTGGCTTTCGTTGATAAACAAGTCAGCTCGCCGGCTTCACGCGCTTCTCCTCGCCCAGAAGAAAGCAGCGACAAAGCTCGCGATGCTTTTGGAACTGCAAGAACATTTGCAACTCGCAAGAGGTGAGCCGCCTTTGGAAATCTACCTGCCGATGGATCGTTCTAGCATCGCCGCATATCTCGGACTGACTCTCGCCGCCCTCAGCCGTGCGTTTCGAACCTTGGTCTCGAAGCAGATCATCCCCTCTCGCAACCGTCATCATATCAAGATTCTTGACAGGAATGCTTTTAATCGGCTCGCTGATGCGCGATCCAACGAGACTTAGCCGGTTGCGACGCCACCTGCAGACGATGCGCGCGCCGTTGGCCTGATACGACGAGCTTCGCCGTCGATCCGAATTCGACAAAGTGTTGATCCCGATCATCGAGCACCTTGGACCTCTTGATCATCGGTACCTTGGCACTCGAAGGAATATTGATGGCGCCGATTGCACCGTCGATCATCGCAGGCATTCTTTCCACCGCAATCGTTCTCGCCTCGATGATGGACCAAGCAAAGGTCTGGCGATTTTCTCACTTCAAGATGGCATAGGGTCCCGATCCACTGGAATTAGCGACGAAAGTGGTACAAATCCATACGCTTCTCGGAGGCTCACGGCGAGTAAATTTTGCGGCCCTGGCTCTAACTAGCGGGTGGATGTCCGAAATGGGCTGCCGGACTTTCCTTCCCGATTTGAAATGAAGAGGCCGCCAACTGAGCACGAGAAATGTCGCGGGCTCGTGACGCTAGGAGAAGAAGTACCGATGGCCGCTCACCGTCTAAAATAGACCTCATCAGGTTCATGAGCCTTGCCAGCCGATCAAATCGTCGCAACCTGCAAGAGAAAGCTAAAACCCGTACACCAATCCTCGGATCGATCCAGATCAAGCATAGAAATACGATGCCATTTCAGGAGAGTTTTTGTTACCACCTTGGAGCAACGGTCCCGACCATCGCGGGCTCTCAACGTTGTTTGATTCAAGTCAAAGATTTCGGTTTCGACCAATTCGGCAGCCGCTTGACGTAGGTCAATCGTGAGCCATTCGCGACAGGATAGCTTTCGTTGGTGTTTGGTGAACGGAAGGTCGGGGAGTATCAAAATGACTGCCGATCAAGCGCCGGCGAGGCTCACTGACGCCGGAACCGCTCCCAGCCATCCCATGTCGCTTATCCACGAATTCGATCGCAGACGTCGCGGTCGCTTTGGAATGCTTTTGGGTGGGCAGTCGCCTTGGGCGGCCCTGCAGGCGTGGGAGGATTGGGCTTTCCATCTCATGCTCTCAAGCGGCCGGCAGATTGAGCTCTGTGAACTTGCTTTGGAGGCGACATCATCTCTCTATCGTGCACTTCTGGAAGGTGAAGCCCAAAGCTACGATTTGGGACCAAACTCCGAGGATCGGCGCTTCCGTGATCGCGGCTGGAAACGTCCGCCGTTCAGTTTTCTCGCTCAAGCTCAGTTGGCCGCTGAGGCGCAATGGCATGCCGCGACAAGGGACGTACCCGGTATAACGCGCCATCACGCAAGGCGTGTCGATTTCCTCGGCAGTCTTGTGCTGAACGCGCTTGCGCCCGTCAACTTTGCCTGGACTAATCCGACAGTTCTGGAATCCATCTGGCGGACAGCCGGCGCCAATTTCGGTGCGGGTGCATCGCTCCTGGCCGAGGATCTTGTTCGGCTCGCGCGCGGCGAAAAGTTGAAGGGGCTGGAAGACTTCAAAATCGGCGAGAACATTGCACTTACCGAAGGCACTGTGGTGTTTCGCAACGAGTTGATGGAGCTGATCCAATATGCTCCGACGACACCGCAAGTTCGCGAAGAACCACTGCTCATCGTTCCTGCCTGGATCATGAAATACTATATTCTTGACCTCAGCCCGGCCAACTCCCTTGTGCGCTATTTGGTCGATCAGGGATTTACGGTGTTCATCATATCGTGGAAAAATCCCGGTGCAGAGTTGAGAGATACGTCATTTGACGACTACCGCAGCAAAGGGGTCATGACCGCCATCCACACCATCAGCGCCATCGTGCCCGGCAGGAAATTGCACGCCGTGGGATACTGCTTGGGCGGCACCATTTTGGCGATCGCCGCGGCGGCCATGGATCGCGACCACGACGACAGGCTCGGCAGCCTCAGCCTGCTCGCCGCTCAGACCGATTTCGAAGAAGCTGGCGAGTTGATGCTGTTCATCGACGAGAGCCAGCTCGCACTGCTCGAGGACATGATGTACGTCCAGGGCTTTCTCGATACGCGACAAATGGCTGGCGCGTTCTCTGTCCTTCGCGCCAATGAGATGATCTTCTCGCAATTTGTCCAGAGATACCTTCTCGGCGAGCCCCACGCGCCGAGCGACCTCGACGCCTGGCTCGCCGATCCCACGCGCATGCCCGCACGAATGCACAGCGAGTACCTGCGGCAGCTGTTCCTCGATAACAGCTTCGCTCACGGAAACTATCTGGTCGACGGCCGCGCCGTGGCGCTAAAGGATATCAAGACTTCCATATTCGCACTCGGGGCTGAACGGGATCACATCGCACCCTGGCGATCCGTCTACAATATTGAGCTATATAGCTCGGCGGACACCGAGTTCGTCCTCACAGGTGGCGGACATAACAGCTCCGTCGTCAGCCCTCCGGGCAAGACCGGGGCATTCTATCGTATCAGCACTTGCGATGCCTCGGGCAAATATATCGACCCCGATACGTGGCTTGCTTCGGCCTCGCAAAGACAGGGGTCTTGGTGGCCTGAATGGATACGCTGGCTGGACGCTCATTCCTCATCTGTGCGGATTGCTCCATCATTTCTGCGAAATTCCGCTGGCGGCCCGCCGACTTACGGTCCAGCGCCGGGTTCTTACGTTTTTCAAATCTGAACTAGCGCGACACCACTACGGCAATCAATGCCAAGTGGATAGGTCCAGAACGGCTTGATGATCTCGAGCTTTCCAAACGCCTTGGCTGCCTTCTTCAATTGCTTCGGTACAGCGCGGCGCACCGGTGTCATTCGCTCACGCGCCATCCTTGGTGGACTTCATCACCACTATAGTCGGATTTGAGGTTTTCGGTACACACAGGGTCGACGCATTACTTTTTTCCCTTCGTGTTGCGGCAGATCAAAGATGCCATCGGTGGATGCGGCGTAGCGTTATTTTTGGATCGCGATGCAGGCTTCCCCGCCAGCAGTGCCAGAGCGGGTCGCTCCCGCCAGTGCCAGTCGAAGTGGGCCGGTCCACGCGTTAGTGCACTAGGAACGGCGCTGGTGACAGCGCCGTTTCTATTTTGCCTAGTAGGGCTATGAACCTGATCGCAGGCGCCAGATGAGCCCGGCGGCGAAGGCAATGGCGAGAATGATCCAGACGACCATGTGAAATTGTCCATAATCGCCATAGCCCCATGGCTCTGTTCCGAACATAATCAGTCCTCCGGTTCCTTTGGCGTGGTCGTCCGCTGCGTCACCATCCTAGCCCCACTCACGCAAAGCCGCCAAGGTTTCCCATCGACGGCCTGTGCCGTTGCGTTGATTTGCATAGAGGTTTGCCGCGTCGGGCGATACCCGAACGTAAAGCAGCAAAACGCTTGCAGCTGTGGATGTGGCTTCTCTGCGAGTGCTTCGCAAGCTTGCGCGCATTCATGTCTTCGATCATGCGCTGGCGCAGCGGGCTGACAACTTCTTTACCCATAGCCCATGCCGCGTGGCAAAAATTGCCTACGTTGCCGCCACGTTCCGCCACATCGACGCCTGAGCCCGCGGCGAAATCCCCATAGTTGCGGCACCACCGCCGTTCCCAACCCGCGATTTCCTGCCTTGGCGCTTTTCGGCCGCCGGCCCTCGGAGTGCGGGGAGAGACCGTCATTCCGGCGGCCGAAAACCTGCACAGAACCAGACATTCCGCCATATCTTGACTCAGCAGCTGGACGCTTCAATCTTCTCGGTGAGCTAGCCGAGCGGAACTCAGCTGAACGATCTTCAGATCGAGCACGCAGTCGAAGGAACAGTGTCATGAAGAGTAGAGATACAAGGTTGCTGAGCCGGCGTGAATTCAATGAACGTTGCGTCGCGCTTAGTTCGTTGGTGACTTTGTCAGGCGCGTTGGCTCTCGATGCAGCGACTGCCGTCGCCGCAACGGGCGCAGCGCGGACCGTTAAGTTTCACGACGGCACTGTCGTCCCGGCATTGGGCCAGGGCTCTGCGGGTCTCGGAAAGGGAAAATATCCTCTAGCTGTTGAAGAAGAAGCGTTACGCACGGGCCTTTCGCTCGGGATGACGCTGATTGACACATCGGGGGATTACGGTGAAGGCCGTTCCGAAGAATTGATTAAGCGCGTGATTGCCGGTCAGCGTGACCGCGCCTTCGTAGTGTCCAAGGTGGAAGCCGATGAGGTCGCTGGAGACGCCATGGCACGTGCTTGTCAGGCGAGCCTTGCCCGGCTCGGTACTGATCATCTCGATCTCTATTTGCTTCACTGGCCAACTCCGAACGGCAAATTTTCCGAGGTCGTAGCGGGGTTCGAAAGTCTACGCGCAGCTGGCAAGGTTCGTGCCTGGGGCGTGTCCAACTTCACAGTCCCCCAAATGGAAGATCTGTTTCATATTCCGCAAGGTGATCGCTGCGCGACCAATCAGGTCCATTATAACCTCGGCGACCGCAGCATAGAGCGTGACCTGCTGCCATGGTGCGAACGGCACAGCATGCCGGCGATGGCCTATTCACCGTTTGGCGGCCCCGGTGCCAGCCTGCTGGGTGATCCCATTGTTGGGCGTATTGCCGCAGCACACGCTTGCAGCGCAGCCGCTGTTGCACTGGCCTGGACCATCCGCGACGGCAACGTCATTGCAATTCCCGAATCCGGTTCGGTGGCACATGTAAAGGAAAACGCTATCGCCCTGTCGCTGACACTGACACCTGAGGAGCTTCAAACACTGGATGCAGCGCATCCGCTATCCGGCCGCTAGTGTTTGAATCGGCGCTGGCGATCGCGCAGCTCCTGCAGTCGATCCGACGGATGGCAATCTCAAGGAAGATGCGCACACCTCCAGACGGAAGATCTCGGACACGGCGCAATTTGCTGTCATACCATCCGCTCTTTACCCGACCACAATCTCCGCACGTCGTTTTTTTGAGCGACGGGTCAGTCGGATCACCCAAGCATGGGGATCACCAAATACGCCCATAACGGTGAGAGCGGGGGTGGAATCCGGGGAAGCGGTAGCTATCCCGCAGGCGTTTTGTCTTAATTGATTTTGGCATCGCCCAACATGCCGTTAGCCAGTGACCGCCAAGTTAACGAGAAACCCTTTAAAATCGGCATGAACTCGCAAAATCCGCCCCTTTTTGACCCACTCAGTTGGGAGAAGACCGCAATAAGCAACATTAGCTAAGATTCGCCGCGGAGCGGAGATTTGACCTTTTCCTTGGCTATGCTACGGAATGCACTCCAAATCCGGTTAGACTTTTGGCATTAATCCGTGACAAAGAAACTCGGACGACGAGCCATTGTCGTCGGTGCGAGCGTAGCCGGTCCGATGACCGCACGCGTGCTGTCCGAATATTTTGACCAGGTCGTAGCTAGCTATCGATCGAGACGAGATCGAGGACAGGCCGGTCGTTCATAAATCGGTTCCGCAAGGCCATCATCTTCATGCGTTCCTTCGGGGTGGTCTGAATGTCATTTCATCGCTCTATCCGTCAGTCACCGAAGAGCTTGGGCGTCTCGGCGCGACGAAATTCGCTGTGGGGCGTGACGCCGTCTGGTATACGCCGAATGGCAAGGCCTACAATCCTACCGGTTCAGTGAGAACACCATTTGATTCCGACTTGGAAGGTTATTGCGCTAGCCGTGGTCTCCTTGAATTTGTCATTCGTCAGCGGACAGCAGCAATCTCAAATATTCATTTTGAGTATGGCACTCCGATCACAGAATTGATTTGTCGCGACGCCACGGTTGTGGGGGTGCGCTCCATCGATTCGCGATCGATCGAGGCGGATCTCGTAGTCGATGCAACCGGTCGAGCACACAGGGCTCGGCAATGGCTTGCGGCCATCGGATTTTCCCCGCCGGAAGAAACTGAAATCGGCCTGGACACGGCTTACAGCACGGCGAACTTCCGTAGACCGGAATCCTTTTTCGGCGAACCCCTCATATTTATCACTGGTCCGGCGCCTCACTTCACGCGTCGAGGATACGTGATCACAATCGAAAATGGGACACTACTGGTAAGCCTGATCGGTCGGTTTGGCGATTTCCCGCCGACCGACAAAGAAGGATTTATCGCCTTCGCCCAGGAGCTTCACTCTGACTTGGCGTATCGGATTATTAAGGATGGCGAGCAGCTCACCCCAATTGCTCATCAACAATTCGTCAGCAGCGTGCAACGTCATTACGAGCAAATGAAGCCCTGCCCTGAAGGGTTTTTGGTGATCGGCGACGCTCTCTGCCACTTCAATCCGATTTACGCGCAAGAGATGAGCGCGGCAGCGAAGCAAGCAGAGATTTTGCGCGAGATTCTATCTGATCGTGCGACGCAATCTCGCGGCCTCGGCGGGATCGCCTCCTCCTTTTTTACTCGAGCGGCCGAGTTCAATAGTACGCCCTGGAATCTCGCCGCCGGCGCCGACTTTGCGTTCCCTCAAACCCGCGGCGTACGCCCACCTGGCGCGCCGGAGCGGGCGCGGTACTTCGCAGAGTTGGATGGGCTTGCGCAGGAAGACGCAGAGGTCCTGCGCCTTATGACAGAAGTCTTTCACCTCGTTCAGCCTCTTTCGGTATTGCAGGAGGAGCCGTTGCGTAGCCGCGTGCTCAGCCGATTTGCGAGCTAAATTTCAATAGTTCATCCTCGATGAGTGATTGCATGATCGGATGTGCTGTTTCTGCCACGCGCACCATTAGAAATTATACGAGCCTTAAAAATACGCTTCAGCAACAATCATGCCAAAACGCTAAAGTTGTGGAGCATTCTGCCATGTGGCTTGCCGCCTCTCGAACCAATGCCGCCCATCAATTCACCAAACGACTGTTGATGAATTCCGTATGCGCGCCGCGATGTCCATTGCACTCTCCCGGGCTCACCTGCATGCGCGCATGCACGTCGCCTCGTGCTGGCGCCGCGTCTACCATCGAGATCGCCTCCAACATACGATCCCCATGGCACTCGCTGCTCTGCCGGGTGCCATACTTCCCGCGACTTCGTGCTTTGGCGCTTTTCGGACGCCGGCCGCCGCCGCGCGTGGATAGCCTCGTCATGCCGGCGTCCGAAAACCTACACAACAGGAGACATTCGCCAAGCAACATGCAACGGCAAGATCGAACGCAGTACCGCCGTCATTGGGCGGCCATGGATTCGATTTTCTGAATAGCTTCCGCGCAACCGGCTGAAGCAGTCAGGGCTCAGCCGCCCCGTGGCGGGTCTGAGCCGACGACGCATGTCGGCGGCGACTACGCTCTCATCGTCGCTAACCGTAATCGAGTTTTACCATTTACTTAGCGTTTGCTGCTTCCGCCCTCCGTTGCTCGGCTCTTCCTATCCGCCATGTGACTCAAATACGCAAAGATCAGCCCGAGTTCCTCATCGCTCAGGTCCTCTTCGGCAAAGCCGGGCATCCGCTGCTCGGGCCAAACTCGAACCGAGCGCGGATCTCGGATCAGCGCGCGCAAACCGGCATCGGTGAAGTACTCCGTCGGGTTCATCGGCAAATTCAGATCGGGGCCAGCCGACGCCGATCCTGCCTGGTTCATCGTATGGCAAGTGAAGCATTTGTTCACGAAGATGGTTTGCCCGTCTCGCGCCGGATGGAGCGCAGGGAGCATGGGATCAACCGCGAGCGAGGGCCACCGCTTGGCTGGCGCGTCTTGCACCGACAAACTGATAACTTGGTAGGGCCATTTCATGACCGGGACGGATGACGCTTGATCGCCGAGCCATACGATATAGAAGGGGCCTGCACTCTTATCCTTACCTGGAATTGGCGGCCACGGCGTGTCGGCGACTTCGATTGCCATATACGCGACGATGTCGTTGTTGGCGTAGACCAGACCGCGAGGGAGTTGCGTCACGAAGCCGTCTTGCGCTGCCGCTTCCACCACGGCATCGGGCGGAATGTCAACTCCTTCAAGTAACTTCGCGAGGGGCACGGCTCGATATGTCCGAGGAGTACCGTATGCGACATCACGCGACGTGGTGATCTCGACGACATCCTTGCGCGCAAGCAGCGCGTCCCGATCGAAGGTATGGACGTCGCCATCGGCTGACACCGTCAACGTCGGACCGGCTGCCCAAACCGATGTTGGCATTGTGAAGGCAACCAGCGAAAAAGCTAACGTGACAGCGAGCCCGATCATCGTTGTAGGCATATCCGAAGCGTCCCTCGAACGCGGCAACGATAGGCGCACAACACGACTATCGCAGAATTACACCTATTCCCAACTCCTCCAGCAGCGCCTTCGCTTCCTTGAGGTCCGGCGTGTCGAAGCCTTCGGTGAACCAGCCCGTAGATGGCGCGAGGAGGTCGCAGGCTTGGGTGCGCTTGCCTCGGTCGCGCCAATCCCGTGCGCCCAAAGACCCGCAATTGCATCGCTGTTCCTCCGACCGCACGCAGCGAACGGCCAAACCGTCACCGCGCCACCGAATCGCGAAGTGACCGATCTTGTTAAATGGTTGTTCGCGACGCTCACCGGCCCCAGCGGTCCTGCCACAATTTTTCACCGATCAAACAGGGCACCCGCGACTCTTTCTCAGCTGCCGGGACGATCCGGCGCTCCGGCGTTCGGCCCGCGACCTCGAGCAGGAGTTTTGCGCGGATCGCCTCCTTGAATTTTTCCCGATCCTTGATCGGTACCACGAACGAGCCCGGGCCGCCGATCACGCAGTCCTCGTAATTCCAATCGAGGTTGTCGATATCCATGGTCGTATAGGACGGCTCTTTCACCATAATTGGCAGGCCGTTGATGACGATGCCCTTCGACAGTGCCTCGTCGCGCGCGCCGGTCACGGGCGCGCCGTTGTTGTTGGGGCCGTCGCCGGAGATGTCGATGACGCGGCGCAAGCCGTGATAGGGATCCTCATCGAACAGCGGCATCGCGAAATAGATCGCACCCGAGATCGAGGTGCGCGAGCCCCGGCGAACCGGCGCACTCATGATTTCGTTGGCTACTGCATCCGCCGATTCCGGGCCATCGATCAACCGCCAGGGAATGATGATCTTCTGGTCGCTCGAAGCCGACCGCTCGAAATAGGTCACAGCCACCTTGCTGTGGGGGCCGGTCTTCATCGCCTGAAGGAAATCTTTCGAGACGATGGCCTGCGCGTAGCCCTCGCGCTGAACGGCAAGTTCGTCCAAGTCCATCGAATAGGAAACATCGACGGCGATCACAAGCTCGACATCAACGGACGGTACACTGTCGTTGGGGTCGGCCTGTTGAGAATTGGGGCCCAGCTCTTCAGCGCCCGTTACGTCGCTCCACGCCATCGCTCCGGCCACAAGCGCCGCTCCGATCGAGACACTCCAGCGCATGGCAACCCTCCCGTCGTTTCGAAGCGATGGTGACACGCAAAACGCGCTGCGAAAAGCGGCAACATATTTTGCTTTTCACATTTCGGTTAGTCATGTGGGCGCGTTGGCACGGCCCGTTGCCGCTGTGGGTCATTCTCGACCGAATTGGGCTGTCCGCGTCATGTCCGGTTTACCCCCGGTCGCGACCGACACGTGTTGGCTGGGCGTTCGGGCTCACTCACCACCGAGAGCGATTCGATGTCTTCCCGTCCCGCCTGCCGGGCTTCACCCGTCGCCGCCGATGAGAAGTCCAGTCTCAACTGGATATTCAGCCGCTTGTCGCTCTCGAGATTCATGTCCTACTTGCCTCTCCTCTCGTTCAGGCCTTCAGCCATCGTTTCCGGTTCAGCCTATCTGTTGTCTCCGCCTTTCGGCATGGAGTGCCTCACTAGCCTTGCCGACGACATGGCCCACTATGCCCTCTGCTGACTTCTGCCCTGCGGTCAGACCGCCTTACGGCGCCCTCAGTCGCCGAAGCGACACAGAGCAGATCTCCTGGGGTAAGTTCAGTCGCCTTCCGTGCACAGTCGCCGGGTCTACGCTTCGCATCCTTGATGGATATGGACTTCGCGGTAAGTGGCCCGCTCGTCCGACGCTTGCGCCTTGTACCCGATGTTTGTCCATCGACCCGCACGATTGCTATACGCTTCCTTCAGACCTCGCCTCGCGGCGATAGCCCTTGCGTTGTCGCTAACCCTTCACCTCCATCAGGTTGGGTAGAGGACTTTCACCTCCAAACTACTGAACATGCCCAGCACACCACCAAACCGCTCGCGCGGTAGGGCTCCGCCGCCAGGTGCGCGGGGTGGGGAGAGATAAGAGGCGCGCCCTGTCTGAAGATGAGGAGTTGCAACCTTCACTCCAGACAGGAGCCTCCCCATGACCGACCAGACAATAAGCCCGTTACGCCGGCGCATGATCGAAGACATGACGATCCGGAAGTTCGCACCGAAGACCCAACATGACTACCTGCAGAGGGTCAAGAACTTCGCGGCCCATCTTGGCCGCTCGCCCGACACGGCGAGCTCGGAGGACGTGCGGCGCTACCAACTTCACCTGACGGCGAGCGGCGTTGGCGTCCCCACGGTCAACCAGACGGTCTCGACGCTACGGTTCTTCTTCAAGGTCACGCTCGGTCGACCCGATCTCGTGGAACGCACGACATTCGTCCGTGAACCGCGCAAGTTTGCGTACGCCGGCCCCCGGTGTGCGCCGCGCCACCATCATGGGGCCGGCATCCGCAAACCTTCACAAAGTGAGAAGAACTCAGTCTGAGCAAATGTCTTCCGGGTTACCCTCGAAAGCAGACAATCAACGGCGCGGCGGATTGGTCGTCATTGACGATTGCTTGATATCGGTCGGTGTTGCCGCATAACGTCGGCGAAACGTGCGATTGAAATAGGAAAGATCGCGACGAGAAGGTGAGGCCTTCGTTCTCGAAATTGAAGGACAACCCCATGCGTCCCCCTGAGACGGGACATGTGTCACAGGACGCTCGCTGCGGAGCCAAGACCCGGTCGGGCGCGCCATGCAAATCTGCGCCTGACACCGGCCGACGGAGGTGCCGAATGCACGGTGGTGCGGACGGCAGTGGTGCCCCGAAGGGACCAAAGAACGGCAACTACAAGCATGGTCGATATACCGCGGAGGTCGCCGCCACACGCCGTTGGCTTCGCGAAGCCACTCAATTGCTTCGTACCTTTAGGTGATGACCGCCGAAAATCGCGACCATGAGAGCACAACACAAGGTCGGGAAATTGATATGGCACGAAAAGATAGGCCGGCAGATCCGGCTGAGATACGGCTCGCCATTGAGTCAGCAATCCAGGACTTCGCCAGGAAGGCTGCCGACAGCATGTGCGTCTGTCATGATCTCCGATAACCCCGGTCGCGACGGTTGAGGCGGACCTCCCGGTTCGGCAGCTTCGTGCCACGCGCAGACATCAACCTATAGTTTGAGCAATGAAGAGGCCGCCTGATGAGGCGGCCTCCAATCCAAATCGTTAATCCGCACGTCTCATTAACTACTTATTCTTGCCGTGTTCCTCCATATGAGCCATGGCGGCTTGGTCGGAGTGATGCCTGGCGTGAAGCGCGTGCCCCCTTGCGGTGTGTGCATGATGGGCCGCTTTTTCGTGATTTCCGCCCTCATGATGCTTAGCTGCTTCGCCGTGGTGACGCGCGGCATGCGTATGATGCTCTGCCGACTGCTTATGGTGCTCGGCTGCTTTCTTGGACATAGCGGTGTTTCCTCTGTTTGGTGGCCCGTACTACTCCCACGGGCATCAACGGAACGCCCGCATCAGAGAAATCGTTCCTTTATGACAAGCAGACGTTGCGGCTTTCCCGTTCTTCCCGCGACTTCGTGCCTTGGCGCTTTTCGGACGCCGGCCAGCTCAATCTGCCGAGCGTCTCGTCGTTGCCGGCGTCCAAAAACCAGCACAGGAACCGACATCGCATGGCGTTGATCTATCGTACCGCTTCATCACGAACGTGAAGCGTCGACGCGCGCTCTTACTTTCATTGATTGGCCAATTTGGACAGGCTGGCTGACACATACAAACTTCTTCACTTCGCAACGCCGAGAGCTCCCTCAAGGGATTACCTGAACGAAGAAGACGACTTTGAGATTGTCAACGGCAAGAAGGTTCTGAAAGTCGGTGGCACTTTAAGAGTGCGGACGCAGTTCATGGATATCGTGCAACGACGGCGCTGAGCGTGCTTTTCAATGAACGCGCTCGGACCTTCGCAGCTTAAGTTGAAGGAGCTACCGAGTGTGGGTGAGCAAACGATGCGCGTGGCGTATGTCACAGTGAGCAGGGGTGGAAGGTATCGTCGGCAACGTAGCAAGTAGGGAGGGGCTCTTCAGCGAGTTCTATTCGTGCTACGGTTCCCAACATCCGAACGACAGTCCCCGAGTTTGAATACGCAGCCGGGGGGAGTTCGGAGTCCTGATCAGCGTTTACCAGATTTCTGAGCACTTCTAGGGAGGTAACAATGAACAGACGCACATTTTTGGCAACAACGGCGGCTGCCGCGGCGGCCGCGACCATGACAGGGGCCTCTGCGGCGACCGTCGCGCCGTTCGGCCAATTGGGCTCACCAACCCAGTCGACCGATCCGCTACCCTTGGGACCGCTAACGGGAAGCCGCTATCCGGATTCTCACCTGGAGTTTGCCCACCCCAAGCTTTCGTTCGGGCCTGCCGGTTTCCCGGCTTTCGCCGGCACCATGGCCGTTGAGCGCGTCGCGACCGGGATGCGCTGGGCCGAGGGCCCGGTTTACTTCCCGGCTGGGCGCTACGTGCTATTCAGCGACATTCCCAACAACCGCATCATGCGCTTCTCGGAGGATGACGGTCACTTGAGCGTATACCGCCAGCCGTCGATGAACTCGAACGGCAACACCATTGATCGGGAAGGACGGCTGATCACTTGCGAACATAGCGGCCGGCGGGTCACCCGGACCGAACTCGACGGCTCGATCACTGTCATCGCCGACAAGTACAACGGCAAGAAGCTGAACTCGCCGAACGACGCGGCTGTCGCGTCCGATGGTTCGATCTGGTTCACCGATCCCGTCTACGGCATCGGCGGCTACTACGAGGGCGTCAAAGCCGAGCCTGAGCAGGAAAAGCACAATGTCTACCGGGTCGATCCGAAATCCGGTGAGATCAGGGTTGTCGCCGATGATTTCGTGGAGCCCAACGGCATTGCGTTTTCGCCTGACGAGAAGAAGCTCTATGTCATCGATACCGGATTCACGGACGGGCCGGATAACCCGTCGCATATCCGCGTATTCGACCTGAATGTCGAGGCGGGAAAGCTCGGGAACAACAAAGTCTTTGCGGACATGCCCAAGCCCAGCATTACCGACGGGATGCGCTGTGACACCGACGGGCGTGTTTGGTGCTCCGTGGGTTGGGGCGATCCGAAAGAGGATGGCGTCCGCAGCTACACGAAGGACGGCGATCTGCTCGGCAAGATCCATATACCGGAAACGGTCGCCAACCTCTGCTTCGGCGGTCAGCAACGGAATAGACTTTACATCTGCGGCTCGACATCACTCTATGCAGTCTACACGAGTGTGCAGGGCGCTCTGAAGCCATGATCAGCTCCGAAGCATCAACAGTGACTTGATGCCTCTGGCGGAAGGCCGCGGCTTTAATTCCCCGCGACGCGACAGGTGCCGGGCCGCCTCTTCAGGTAGCCCGCGTTGCGCGTTTGGCAGCAAGACGTGATGAGCATTGCTTTTCACCAGGCAGCAAAGAATTCTGCTGGCATCATCTTTCGATTTGGAATTTTCATCGGTCTCTGGGCGTCGAGCACGCTACTCACTTGTCGCGCTTCGTCGCTTCAGGGTCATTCTCAAGAGTGCCGAGTTCTCTTTCGTTTTTTGAGGCCTTTGCCCTTCGGAGATGGTCGGCGACCCATCGCTCTGTGAGGCTGTCAAGCTCATCGAGTTGCGCCTGGAATAGTTTTCCGGATCGTAGCCCATATCAATCCAGTTAAGCACGAACTCCTCGACCTCGTCGCGGGGCTACGTGATTGCTGGCTATATCCTCTTCTGCGCGATCGTCAGCATCGTTTCGACCGCGATCTTGCCGGATTACACCAACAAGGACATCTCCGAGGAGCACGCCTGAGAACGACCAATAGCCGAGCGTTGTTGCGCTTCGAAACGTGACGGCGCCGTTCTACCGCGCTTGCGAACTCGACCAGCAACCCGTCACCGGTCGTCTTGACGATCCGGCCCCTGTGGTCGGCAATGGCGGGTCAACCACGTCGCGCCGAATGGCCTTTAGGGCGGCGAGAGTGCCAACCTCAGGCGGCCACTTCCGGTCTACCCCGACGAACTGACATAGTCAGATCGGCCCGACAGGTCTCAAACGTGCCAATTTTTGCCAGCGCTTTCAGCGGGGCGAATTCTTCTATGCTGGAAGGTTCCTAAATTATCGCCGAACTCGCCCCGCGGGTAAGTTGCCGCTCTTTTGGCTTAGGTCCCGATTTGGGCGACGAAGAAACTAATCGTCCCCGGATCGGCAAAATTCTGCACGTCGGCGGTGATGGTCTTCCATTCGGGCGTAGCGAACGTCTTCTGCATTGACTCGACGCCATCCCAGTAGACTTCTGTGATACGCCAGAAGGCCGGTTTGGGTTGATCCGGCGGTGCAGGTAGGACGGTCGCTACCTCAGTGCGAGCGACGCCGGGAGCCTTGTCCACCATGGGCATATGCGTGTCCATGTAGTATTTAGTGAACTTCTCGGGGTTCTTCTGCTCAGTGTAGAGGACGGTCAACTTGACCCCGCCTTGCTGAGCCTTAGCCGGACTTAAAGCTGCCAGGGCGGCGCCGGCCGAGAGTACTGCGAGCGCAGAACGGCGCTCGATGACGAGTGTCATGACTTCCCCCCTTGGATTGCGAATCCTTGACCGTTCATGTCGTGCCAACGGTGGAGCATTTTGACGCCCTCAGGCGGCGCGCCACCCGTCTCAAGAAACTTTTTGAGTGCAGCATCGATCGAGCTTGGCGGTATTCTCCAGTGTGAGATGTACTTCATTGAAATCTCCAATCTGAAAAGAACACGAAATGCCTTGCGGCAGTTTTCAAGTGAACCACTAATAGGTGACGGCGAATAGGGATGATTAGTGGGGGTTGGAAAAGAAAAAGCTGCGAACTCCCAATGAAGCTGACATTCGAAAGGACCAAAGAACGGCAACTACAAGCACGGCCGATATACAGTGGAGGTCGCGGCCACGCGCCGTTGGCTTCGTGAGGCCACTCAAATGTTCCGTGACCTGAACAAGGGACCCTGAAGGCCCGCGCATGAATGAATTAATACCGATCGAAAATGCGCGGCCTCGGGCGTGCCGCCGATGGCGCGGCGGCTGGCAGGGCGATGAGGCTGAGGCCGCCCTTATTCCCATTTTCCGCAGATGTCGCCGATACCGCGCCCTCCGATTCCGTTTTGACCGTTTACAACGAGCAACACATTGTCACCTATCTGCGCATGCTAGACGCGGACAGACGAGCGCGTTCCAGCGTCATCCCGATGAAAGCGTTAGGATGATGAAAATTCCTTACGTCGCGATGAGGATCATCGCATGGGTGGGTGTCATCGGGCTTGCGGTCGCTTCCTGGACGCCCGGACAGGAAATGATCCGGACTGGTTTCAACACACGACTGGAGCGCACGACGGCTTACCTGATGGCCGGGATTGCTGTTCTCGCCGCCTATCCCCAAAAACCTCTGTGGTTAATAGCGGTTCTTCTCGGCGGTTACGCCGGCGTACTCGAGCTAGGCCAGATGTACGTTCCGGGCCGTCATGCCGCGTTGCTAGATTGGCTGGCGAGTTCCGGCGGAGTGGTCTGCGCCTGCGTCATGGTATTCTTTTGTCGGAGTCGAACGCGCTCTCTTAAATGACGACTACCCTATCGCTCGTTCAAATCAGGGGCAGACGCCGTCAGCGTTATTGACACCAGCAGGTGAGTGCTTATAGCGGTCACCTGGGTGCTTGGAAAAGTCTATGCCTTCATGGCTGCCTTGAAGCACTCTTGGGGGAGACCTCGGAGACCTTCGCTATGGTCACCCAGCGAATAATTAGTTTCCATTCAGTGATAGTCGGTAATTTCGGCGACCGTAGACCACTCCTATTTCTTGCAGACAACCCAGTCAAACACACCATCGCTGGGCCGCGATTGCCAGCGACCCGCCACCTCTCCAGCGTGCATGTCGTATTGTGAAATGTAATGTGTGGCCACACCTGACGATGCATGCCAATGTGAATCCACTTGATCTGCGTAGCCATACGCGATGCAGATCTGAGTGGCAGCCTTCGACTGGCCGCGCGCCGAGCAATCGTTCGCCCCATCTATGTCTGCGCAGCGATCGACATTATCTCCCTGCACCTTGGGATTCTCGATCCGTGCGGGGTTACTCTGAGCGAATGCAACCGCGATCGCACCGATTGAGAACCATATTGCCAAACAAATCAAAGCTCGCACGTCACCCTCCTTAGTCGTCCAATGCCCCGGCGCGTGGGCACTGGCTGCGACCATGATAACTGCTGCCTACAGGTTTGTTCGTCCGCGACTCTGAATGATTATCTCGTCACTCACCGCCGCCCGCGCTCCTGCGATTTTTTTTCGCCGATTAAACAGGGCACCCGGGGCTCTTTCTCGGCGGCCGGGACGATCCCGCTCTCTGGCGTGAGGCCCGCAACTTCGAGAACAAGCTTGGTCCGGATCGCTTCCTGGAATTTTTCGCGATCTTTGATCGTCATGATGAAGGCGCCCGGCCCTCCGATCACGCAGTCCTCGTAATAGAGATCGAGATTCTCGATATCGATCGTCGAAAGGGATGGCTCCTTCACCATGATCGGCAGGCCGTTGATGATGATGCCCTTCTCCAGGGCAGCGTCGCGCGCGCCGGTTACGGGGGCTCCGTCGTTGTTCGGCCCATCGCCGGAAATGTCGATGACGCGCCGCAACCCGCGATACGGATTCTCTTCGAACAGCTGCAGTGCGAAATCAATCGCGCCGGAAATCGAGGTGCTCGAACCTCGGCGAACCGGCGTTTTCATGATCTCGGCGGCCACGGCATCCGCCGATTCCAGGCCGTCGATCACGCGCCAGGGAATGATGATCTTCTCGTCGCCCGACATCGACCACTCGAAATAGGTCACGGCCACCTTGCTGCCCGGAACGGCCCTCAGCGCCTGAAGGAAGTCTTTCGACACGATGGCCTGTGCATAGCCCTCGCGCTGAATGGCAAGTTCGTCCATATCCATCGAATAGGAGACGTCGACGGCGATAACGAGCTCGACATTGACGGATGATACATTGTGTTGGGTGTCGGCGAATCGAGATTTCGGGCTCGGCGCGGCAATGCCAGCAACGTCACCTCCGACTATCGTCCCCGCAACAAGCACCGCGCCGACCGAGACACACCAGCGCATGGGGGCCCTCCCGTCCTTTCACGAGCATGGTGACACCCAAAACGCGCCCCGAAAAGCGGAAACATGCTTCCGGGAGAAGTCGGCATGTCGCAAAGGTGCCACACTCGGACATCGCACGATTCTAATGTGCAGCGCGACTTTTCTGAATTGTCAAAGCTACCCAGGATCACCCGACATCTCCTCGGAAGAGGGACAGAGGCAGGGAGCAGACCAAAAATGACGGACAACCCCATGCGTCGCCCTGAAACGAGACAAGTGTCACAAGCCGCACGCTGCGGAGCCAAGACCCGGTCGGGTGCGCCATGCAAGTCGGCGCCGGTCACCGGGCGGCGGAGGTGCCGAATGCACGGTGGTGCAGACGGCAGCGGTGCCCCGAAAGGACCAAAGAACGGCAACTACCAGCACGGCAGGTATACGCTCAGCGCGACCTGCAAGGTCGCCGCCAGCCGTAATGTGTGGCGCCCCGACCGGCGGCGATTGATATACAAACCGCGGCGAGGATCGCAGCTTTCGCCCGCGCCATCGCAAGTACTCGCCCTGCCATGTTGTAGGCGCGGCGTTCCAAAACAGAATTTGAGTTAGTCCCGAAGAATAGCTGAAATTGCAGAGCAGAGTTGTACTTCCAGTTCACCATCCGTGTAGGAAAATTCCTTGCGTCCTGTAGACGATAGCGGACCTGTCGATACAGCGGTCGAATGACAGCAAACCGCATCATTTTTGCCTTCAACCCGCCCTTATCGCGACCGTGCAAGCGCACCATAAGGACAGCCGAATAGATCGATCTTTGAGAGTCGAAAGAAAGCTCTCTGAGAATAAGCTCGGTTGTTGTTGTTTCGGCACGGGTTCGAAGTGCCTTCACGAGAACTTCTACTGACTGGTCTGTACTCGTCTGTCGTTGGCCTTCCAATACAGTTGTGAAGCAGCGTCGGACACGGGGGACGAGGTCCTTGCGCCAGCCGCCGAGACCGGTCTCGAAAGAGCCACGCCTACTGCCAACTACGGGCTAGTCTCTAGTCTTCGTCCGGCTCGCGCACGACCGGCGGTTCGTCGGCGTGGTCCTCTTCGTCTTCGTCTTCGTCTTCGTCTTCGTCCTCGTCCTCTTCGTCTTCATCAGGATCTCGGGGTGGCACCGTGTTGCCCATGATCACGAAGGGACTCCAGTCGATCAACCTGGCGGAATATTCCTCGGGGATGTGTTGCTTCATGTTGTTGCTCCTCGGGTGTGGACCCTAGGGGATTTTACCCCTTCTGCTCAGGTTTCCGTATGAGGGTTAGCGCCGCACCGTTTGCGGGGCATGCAAGCGGTGGTCCGCCTGCGGCGAGCCGACACTTGGATGAATGCTGGATTCTTCGGTATGGGCCAACAACGGAAGTCACTCTAAGCAGGCAATGCCGAGTTGTGCCAGTGATTGAGCTTCTCCCCGGCTCCATTTTCGTGCAGCTTTGCGCAACCAAAGGGAAGGATGTCCGGATGACCGAGACCCTTCAGACCGCGGGGCTGCCCCGGCAAGGCGTCCGGAAGCAGACCGCAGCCGCGGCGCTTACCGCGCTCGGTGTTGTCTACGGCGATATCGGCACCAGCACGCTCTATGGGCTGAAGCAGGCCGTCGAGGTGGCCGGGGCGCCCACCCCCGACACAGTGATGGGCATCGTGTCGCTGATCCTCTGGGCGCTCCTCCTGATCGTCGCGCTCAAATACGCAATTCTGATCCTGCGCGCCGACAATCACGGCGAGGGCGGCATCGTGGCGCTTTGGCTCTGCGAACCTGAACTTGCGCTCGTTCATGTCGAGCGTGCCAAGCGGCTCAGCCCTGTCGATCCCCATATGTTTACAATGGAGGGAGCGGCGGCACTGGCGCATTCGTTGCCGGTAGGAACGATGAAGCTTTTGCATCAGCAGAAAATGCCCTGCGTCAGAACCCGTTCTTTTCGCCGGGGACGCGTGTCGCTGTAGCGAGCGCCGCCCTTCTCGGGAAGACGGAGGATGCGAAGAAGTACTTCGCTCGCCTACAGATGCTCGATCCCGAGTTACGCATTTCAAACCTCGGTGAAAGGATCAGTCTTCGCAGGCCCGATGATTTTGCTCGGTTAGCGGAGGGCCTGCGGAAAGCTGGTATCCCGGAGTGAAGCCTTAACAAGGGGCGCCGACCTTAAGAATGTCGGGCTGGGAGTAGCGTGGGTCCGAGGAGGTTGCAACCTCGACCGCTTCCCGGACCACCGAACCAACAGCAATGGTAACAGGCTTCGACTTCCGGGGGTCAAAACCTGCCCTGACGGCCCCGAAACGCCACTTCCGGTCTACATCGGACAACGGTCATCAACAGACCGGCCTGGTTGGTCCGTTCAGTGCCAATAAGCGACATCACTCGGGTTTTATTCGATCTTTCGCGCGTGGGGGCCGGGGCTGCTGATTACGCGTAAGCCTTAACGACCTCATCATGCGCCCATTTCACCGCGTCCTCGGCCGGCATGCCTTGTATCGCCTTCGCA
The DNA here is from genome assembly GCA_963822795.1 of uncultured Alphaproteobacteria bacterium. GTDB lineage: Bacteria > Pseudomonadota > Alphaproteobacteria > Rhizobiales > Xanthobacteraceae > Bradyrhizobium. The sequence goes on along the minus strand of CAWGJM010000037.1, from coordinate 39,974 downwards.
TACATGTCCGTGATAATGTATTTGGTCACCACTTCGGCGGCCTTGCGATTGGGCGGCCCTGCATATCCTGCCAACCGGCCGAAAGGAGGGATATCGCGGAACGGCAGCAGGACCGGATCGACTTCCCATACCTTGTCTTTCTCCCAATCCCTGGTAGCGCCGTCGGTGTACCCCTGCTGCGAGGTGAACCATTCCGCAAAAACCGGTTTAGAGTGCATCCAGCGCAGGAAATCCTTGGCCGCTTTCTGGTTCTTGGAGTAACCCATCAGCATGTCGGTGAAGGGACCTGGAAGGTTAAACTGGCCACCGGGACCCTTCGGGATGCGCGCGTGCAGGATGTCCTTCCACATCGGCGTTCCCTTCTCGGTCGGATACACTTCGGGTTTGCGCTTGGCTTCAATGTAGATCGAGGCGCCGTTGTTGGTGGCGCTGATGGTACCCGACAGGAAGGCGCGGTTGTTGTTGGTGTCGTCCCAGGCGAGCCCACCCTCGTCGCAGGTGTCTTTCCAAAAACCAACCGCGAACTTGACCAATTCGATGGTTTCCCGGCTGTTCAAGACGACCGTCTTGCCGTCTGCCTCGACCTCCTTCCCGCCCCAAGACTACAAATACGGGTACCACCAGCCCGGCGCATCGCCGAACGTGTGTCCAGCGGTTTGGCCGATGGGGCGGCCCTTGGTCTTGAGTTTCTTGCCGGCATCGAGCAACGCGTCCCAGGTTTCCGGGAAGGTATTGTACCCAATCTCTTCGAACCACGACTTGCGATAGGCGACCAGCCCGCCGCCGACGGCCCACGGCAAGCCGATCCATTTGTTGCCGACAGTGGCGACGAGCTTGGAGACGTCGTAGTAGCCGCCTTGGGCCTTACCGATCTCCTCGGCCACGTCACCGGCATCGGCGAGGCTCTCGGCGTAGAGCTGCGACCAGTTTCCGAGCGCCATGGTGATGTCGGCTCCCGTTCCCGACTGGATCGCCGATGCGATGCGCGACTGCAGATCATTGGCGTTGATAGTTTCAACCATGAGCGTGATGCCGGTCGCCTTCTGGCATTCCTGCGCGATCTTACCTTTGAGCAGCACGTCCGAAGCCGGCACGAAATCCGCCCAGCGCAGCCAATGAATATTCGTCCCCTGCGCGTAGGCCGGTGCGCGTCCGGTGGCTAGGATGGCAGCGAGGCCGCCGGTTTGTGCCGCGACAACACCGGCTCCGGACAATTTGAGAACTCTACGTCGGGTGATGCGCGCCATGTTTCCTCCTCCCGTTATTGTTATGCGCTGAAATTCGCGTTTGCTCAGCCGCACACGTGTGCGTGCCCAGGGGTCGTGTACCGACCAGGGCATCGGGGCGGGGCGTGCAGCCGAGTGCTCCCAGGCTGCCCTGCTGGATCTCAAGCGAGCAGGATATCGCATCCACGACGCTCGGAAGCTCAATGAGGATGCCATCACCCGTCGTTTTCACGACGCGACCGCGATATTCCTTGTTCTTGGGGTCGATCAGCTCTCGGCGATATTCCTTGAGGCGCACGAGCGTGCCGGCCTCGTCCGCACCCATCAGCCTGCTATACCCGGCAATATCGGCGGCGAGTATGGCGGCGAGCTTGCGCTTGACCTGATCCGAAGCCATCCGGGTTTCCCTCCCGCGGGATACCCTCTGCGGATCACCGCAGGTAGCGGAGATAGTATCACGTCCACCGTACCTTTGGCTGGAAAGTTCAGCGGCGGTTGTCTTGCTCCGGCGAGCGGACCCCCCAAGCGAACGCCGAAAATTCAAAAGAAGACAGGAGGAAACTTCACTTCGAAATTTACCGAGTGTCGGAGATGAGTCATTCGCGACGGGGTCGGGCCGCGCCAGCAAGCCTAACAACTTTGGCTAAATGAGCACCAAGAGGAGAGCGGGCGCGACCCCGCTGCGTCTGGTGCGTTGTTCTCAAGTCCAGCCTACACTCTGCCCCCTATCAACAGCCGAGGAGCTGAGCCATGACCACCCGACACGCCGCCTGCAGCTGTGGGCAGCTTTACCTTACGATCGAAGGCGGCGCGTAGCTCCATGTGTCACTGTCTGGCGTGCCAGCGCCGTACTGGCGCCGTATTTAGCAACCAAGCGCGCTTCCGGCGCGAGCAGGTCACCTTCACCAGTAAGGCTACGACGTGGAATTGGACAGCCGAAAGCGGGAACGTGGTGACCTTTCACTTCTGTCCGACATGCGGCTCCACGGTCTACTGGGAGAGCGAAAGCTTTCCTGGATACGTCATTGTTGCCATCGGAAACTTCGCCGATCCGAATTTCCCCGCGCCGACCGTCTCGGTGTGGGAGGAGTCACGCCACCCCTGGGTCTCATTGCCGCCCGAAACTCCGCCCAAGCGAATGGCGAAGCAGGGGGTGAACACATCACCATCTGAGGTCCGCCTTGGGTCAATCGCGTCATTCTGACAGTGAGCTGGCCACTTCCGGCCTACCTTGGACAACGGACATCATCAGAGCCAGTCGACATGTCTCAAACGTGCCAATATCGACTTCTGCGCCAAACGAGGCGTTCCTACTGGCTATGCCTGCAGCCCCGTTGAATTAGGTCAATTCAGCAGCATTAGTTTTTCCTTAGCTGCTCTGCTGAACGGTACGCTCATCGGAGATCCCACCTGCGCAGATGCCATCCTTGATCGCATCGCTCACAATGCTCATCGCATTAGGGAGTGACCTGAACAGCTCGTCGACCCGGTGCCAGCCTGCTACTTGCCGAGACACGCCTACTGGTAGGGCACAGGCAGGTGTGCTTAGTTTGCGCGTCGACTAAGTTCAACTCCAGGTGAGTCATGCCTACAATTCAGCGGATCATCGTTCCTGACATCCGACCGCCGGTCAGCCATTACTGCCACGTGACGCGTGCCGGGCCCCACGTTTGGGTCGCCGGCATCGTCGGCCAAGCGCAAGACGGTAGCATCCCCGCCAATGTCGTCGATCAGTTCGATGTCGCCATCACCATCATGGACAAGTGCCTGAAAGCGGCCGGTGCCGGCGCTGAGCACGTCGTCAAGGTGCAGGTGTTTATGACCGACATCACGGAGCGACCGAAGATCAACCCGCGCCGCATCGCCTATTTCGGCGACAACCTACCGGTCTCTACGCTCGTTGAGGTGAAGGGGCTGGTAGATCCGCGTATGAAGGTCGAGATCGAGTGCCAAGCCTACGTGGAGTAGCAATGGGCACGTTGGTCCCGCCGAGGCCGGCGGCGCTTCCAGAACGCTACCAAATGGTGCGCCTTGTGATCGAAACTCACAATCAGACTCCCGTCTCAGCGAGGCGCCTCGTAGAAGTTTGACGTGATCTTGATCAACGCGGGTCACCGCATCCGCTCGGGGGTAATCTGAGTGGTCCCGAGCGATGCTTCACACCCGACGACAGTCACAAACGCCTGATCTATGGTCCAAAGAAGGAGCTTCGAGATGACTGAGACACTCGCACGACCGGTCGCTCCAGCCGCCGAGGAGCGGGCCAGGCTGAAGGAGGGAGTACACATCGAGCGTAGTTCTCGCCGGGTACGGACGTACTTTGGTAACAAGCTGATCGCCGACAGCGAGCACGTGCTCCTCGTCTATGAAACGAAGCGACCGCCGGCCTACTGGTTTCCAATTGCGGATGTCCGGATGGAGTGTCTGGAGCAGTCACAGCAAGCGGAGGACAACATTCGCTGGCACTTAGTGGTAAAGGATCGCATCACTCACAACGCGGCCCTTGCTTACCTCAAACCAGCTGGTCATCGAGCCGCACTGGAGGGCCACCTCACCTTTTACTGGGATCAGATGGACGCGTGGTTCGAGGAGGATGAGCAAGTCTTCGTTCATCCTCGAGATCCGTACACAAGGGTCGACACGTTGCACAGCTCGAGGCACGTGCGCGTGGAGATCGACGGAACGAAAATGGGTGAAACTCGCCGACCCATGCTCCTCTTCGAGACTGGACTGCCGACCCGTTATTATATTCCGAAGCTGGACGTGCGCATGGATCTGCTCGAGCCCTCTGAGTTTGTCACCCGCTGCCCGTATAAAGGAGTGGCGCGCCACTGGTCGGCTCGGGTGGGCGACAAGCTCGTCAAGGACATCGTGTGGAGTTATCCGGCGCCAATTCCCGAGTGCCCGAAGATCGAAAACCTGCTCAGCTTCTACAACGAGCGCATCGACCTGTACATCGATGGGGTGCTGCAAGATCGACCAATCACGCCATTCTCTTAACGTCGAGATCGGAGAAGTAACCTCGCGTCGTGCCGGAGCCCGTTTCGCTGTCCCACGAAAATGGTTTCCTCGTCCAGCGTCGGGGCTTCCGTCCCGCTCAGCTTGAGAATCAAGAACTACTCGTGGTGCCCCCGAATTGCCTGGTGCGCGACGCCGTCGACTTCCTTGGGATGACGATCCTGCTTCTTGACTACATATCAGATGTTGATTCGAACTGCCGACAACATGCTGCGCGCATTCTGCAGGCACTCGAGGGACCTACCCATGCCGCGAGAAAACTCCGATACCTCCAGCGATTGGAACCAGCGTCAACGCGCTCTGTCCAGATGGGACGACGAAGGAGGCGCCGGGCCCGATGGTCCAGCCACGGCTTCGGCGCCCGACGACGAGCGAATTGCAATTCCGGAGCTGACCAATGCCGAACTCGTGACGCTGCGTATCCGTGTCATCGCTTTAGAAAATCTGATGATTTCTCTGCTGGCGACAGCCTCGGATGACCAACTCAAATTGGCTCGCGAAATGGCAGGCTATATCTCCCCGCGGCCTGGCTTTACCCAGCATCCTCTGACGATTCATGCGGCGGCCCACATGGTCGATCTCGTGGAGCGCGCCAATCGTTTTCGAGACTTTGAATCTTGATGAGTGCGCTGCTATTTGGGCTATCTGCCGACTCATTTCGATAGACGCGCATTATTATGGCTCGAACAGGAGGCGACATCGTTGTCGGTGATCGCGACCCGAAGTTGAGGGCGATCGCAATGATAGAGTGCCTATACCCGGAGGACGACGATATCTGCTCACAACACTACTCATACCTTCAACGTTCCCCGCGCCCGAACGATCGGTCCTCAACCCGCTATACAAAATGCCCTCACCAAGGGGATGGGCACGGACTGGCCGAGCAAGCGTTGGTGCGTATACGATGGCAAACCCGCTAAACGCTGCGATCGAGATGATCGCAGCACCATGCATCAAGGGCAACGTCGCAGCTAGATAAGTCGCGTGGTGCGGGATGCCGCAGGCGCTCGCCCGGTGTGACCAAGCGTCGCGCGAACTTACAGAGGCGGCATGGAAGCGGTCTAAAAGTAGCCGCCGAGCGAGGGTCCGGCAGCAACGTAATCACGCTCAATCACTGCGTAAGAATGATGGCCCGTGATCGAGCGCGATTGTCGCTCGCGTTTTCATCAGCAAGCGCCAGGTGGCGCATCGACTTGATCATTACATCGAGCGGCGTCTCGCCCGACGCTGCCACCTTACGCTCACGGTTTGCACTCGCCCGATTCGGCGCATTCTTTTTCCTACCCGATCCCGGTTTTTTACCGCCACGCATTTTGATACTTTTTCAAAGAGTTTGCGCTAGCTGCTGCATACGGCGAGACGTCAAAGCTGGTGTGTGCTGCATCGACAAGTCCGATGTTGCTAAGTTCTCGCCGGGGGTGCGAGCCGGGACCGCCGAAAAAATAGTTCTATTCGATAATCATGTTCGCCATGACATAATTCAAAGGCGTAGCCTTCTTGTTTTACCGTTGGGTCAGGGGGACATACCATGACCGACCTTGAATGCAAATTGGAACGATTTGAGACCCTCGCTGCCGAATGTGAACTGATTGCCAAGGTGGCGACGGATGGGGCGAAACGCGAGTTATATCTTCGGCTGGCTGTGCACTATCGAGAATTGATCGCCGACATGCGCACGGCGATTGCGACAAGAGCCGCCGCATAGCGATAGTCAGCAACGCTTTCGCGTACCGTAAACTGCGATGCCTTGGCTTCGGATGACACCGCTCGGCCGAAACCGAGCGGCGTGTCTCATTAGAATGAACTATGAATTACTTGGTAGCCCGCAATGCGGAGTGGGATACTAACTGCCACTGGCCGCCGTGTTTTTCGTAAACATCCGTCTCGAAGACGTTCGAACTAAGTGCATTGCTCGCTCTGGTCAGGCGACATGGTGAAAATCGAAACAGTCGGCCTAAGCTATGGGGCTCTCCGGAAAGAGTGCCTTGAGGCCGTCAGGCAATGGCCCGGTTGTGAGTCCATTGCTGGCATTCAAATCCTTCGAGGTAACAAGCCTGGGAACTTTTCTGTCAAGATAACGCTGTATGGAAAAGCCGACGTGAAAACGGCTAATCGCGCGATCATTTGCGTTCAGCGAGAGAAACGACGGCAATTTCATCTGATCGAGTAAAAAGCGGGAAAGAGGGTAGGCCGCTAGCTGAGGCGGCCTCTTTTTATTCCAAACCGAACGCACGATGTCGCCAAATGGCACGTTTGAGACATCCGGCTATGTCCGCTGCTGGGTCGCTATCAGGAGCAAAGCGGACATCCATATTCGCCCGCGGCGAAGCCGGCTAGTTGGCCGATCGAGATCCCTACACACTCACCCTCACTTCGTTCGGGTGAGCGCCCTTCGGGCGACCATTGGATTTTCCGGCTATCATCTGATCACCAGCCAATCGCGCGTGTGTTGAACCATTGCTGACTTCAGCCGCAGACCTCGAAGCACTGTGGCAATTCGCCAACGATGATCCAGTAGAGCGTGCGATCCTTCTCGCCGCTTTGCAGGCCGAGGCGGACAGACGCGGCATCACGCTAGTCCGCGTCGCCCAGCAACGCCGGCAGGAAACTGATGGAGTTGTGACGGCTTAGATTGCACCGGGGTTTCGGGGCTGCGGCGGATCAGTGGGCGTCGCAGGGGGTCCCGAGCAGCATCCTCCTAGAGAAACCATTCGCACCGGCCCAACTCGTCACGGCCATTTCGCAGCTCCTCAACATCGGAAGCCCGCCTAAACCCGATCCTAATCCGCAGGCTTCGGACGTTGAGCCCTCTCCCGACTGATCGAGTAAAGGCCGCCCCAGTTGGCGGCCTCTTTCATTGCCCGAGCAAATCGTCGGGACAACTCGTTCCCAAGCGCGCATCACCACTTGGCCGGTCGGATGCCAGCCAGCCCCACCGACCGGCTAGGCCCGGCGCCTATTCGACGGGGACGCCGCGACCGGGCCAAAAATCGTTGCGCTTGCCTGACCTGGTCGCGCAATCTGTTCAATTCGGATAACTGAAGATGGAGATCGGCTGCGTCGCGGGAGAGGATTGAAAGAAGCGTCTCAGGGTCGGCGGTCATAAACCGCTGCTGAGAGGTGCTCATTTGATGCCCCCAACTAACCTACAATGTACGCTACCTAATGTCGGACAGCGGAAACCGTTCCAAGCACCGTACGATCGCGATCGGGCTGATGAATGCCTATAACCGGCTGGCCATCGGATTCCGCAACCCACTCAAGGCACCTACTTGAATGTGAACGAAGCGCCAGCAGCGTAGCTCCGGCCTTATCTCGACCCCTCTCTGAGGGAAGCGACACTATGACCACGATTTCTGCGAAAAGCGATGTAATGACCCTGATCAACATGTTCACGGTTGAACCGGCAAACCAGCGACGGCTCATTGAACTTCTAACCGAAGCCACGGAAGTTTCAGTGCGTCGGGCGCCGGGCTTTGTTTCTGCCAGCCTCCATCGCAGCACTGACGGGACGAAGGTCACGATGTATGCACAAAGGCGGAGCATCGATGATTATCAGGCGATGCGTCAGGATCCTGCCCCGCTTCCGTTTCTTCAGGAAGCGCTCACGATCGCCAAGTTTGAACCCGGCGTCTACGAGGTCGTGCGAACCTTCACACCCGCCGGCGAGCCGAATTGAAGCGACTACGGTATTGTCCGCTTTGCGCCATAAGGGGACTCATGCGCTGCAGCAGGCCAGCCTCATTTGATCGACCCATCGGCGCGGGCGGGCCATATAGGCGGGGTGATAAAAGTCGAACACCAGGCCAGAATTGAGAAAGTCTCTGGCCGGCGGTGCATGGGAAGCGGCGGTTTGGAGACTAGGTTCGAATTGGCGACCCGGCGGCAGCGTAGAGTTGCATGAGACCCTTCCAATGCACTTTTCATCGCGCTTTCGTTTGGTATAGGCTCACGAACGACGGTCCGGCGAAGTATCGCGACCGCATCTTGGGAGGAAAGCATGGTTCTATTCAGGTCGACGGTTGTCCTCGTTTTGGCACTCGGCGCGACGTTCGCAACGCCCGCGCTCGCACAGAAGAAATACGACACCGGCGCCAGCGACACGGAAATCAAGGTCGGTCAGACCATTCCTCTCAGCGGACCGGCTTCCGCCTACGGCAGCATCGGCAAGGTGCAGGCCGCCTATATCCGCATGATAAACGACCAAGGCGGAATCAACGGGCGCAAGATCAATCTCATTCAGTACGACGATGCCTACAGTCCGCCTAAGACAGTCGAGCAGGTACGCAAGCTTGTCGAAAGTGACGAAGTTTTTATCACTTTCCAGATCATCGGCACGATGCTGGTCATGGACGTCTTCACCCGTCGAATCATTGGGTTCGGCATCGCTCCCACGTCCATTGATGGCATGTCGGTGTGCCGCATGTTCAATTGCGCCACTGCTGGACAACCGAAACCGAAATACCTCAGTACGGATCACGATCCACTCTTTCGTTTTCACCGCTGGCTCGCAAACTTGCGCGTGCTGGAGATCGAGGAAATCAAATCGGTTCCGTCCGCTCCGGTTTCACATCGGTTCGTCGAGCGTCTCATCGGAACAATCCGGCGGGAGTACTTTGATCGGGCATTTTTTTGGAACGCCGCCGACTTGGCGCGCAAGCTGCACGAATACAAAATGTATTACAACTCGCATCGAGTCCATCGTTCGCTCGGCGGCTCGACCCCCTCGCTACGCGCCGGCGTATCCTCAGCTGTTGCAGCCTCGCTTGACCGTCACGCGTGGCGGCCACATTGCCGCGGTCTATTTCAGACTCCGATCGCCGCCTGACTTATATTTCGCCACCCACAGGCATCCGGGACAAGCCTACCGCACCGGCTTCACCCTGGCAGAATGGTGTTGCTGAACGGCTGGTCGGCTCGATCCGGCGAGAGAGCGTCGATCATATGATTGTCCTGGGCGAGGCGCATCTGCATCGCAACCTGAAATCTTACGCCCGTTACTACAACGGAGTCAGAACGCATCGGTATTTGAACAAGGATGCGCCCGTATCTCGCTCGGTACAGCGCACCGGTGTCATTCGTTCACGCGCCATCCTTGGCGGACTTCATCACCATTATAGTCGGATTTAAGTTTTCGGTACACACAGGGGAGTAGAAGGTCACCGAGGTGTCGTCTGTCCATCTGCTGAGTTCAGATTTCAAATCGCCGACTGCCAATATCGGTACGCGCTCCATTAAGAATGATCCTTCCTCGACGGCTCGATTGTACGCGGGGTTGAAAAAGACGTGGCGCATTTACCGGGTCAAACCCCTAAGTCATCATATGCGATGAGCGGCCGCCATACGTACACGACGGTGGCACGGGCTCTATTAAGCCAGGAATGGTGACTTGTTCCTTCCGATTTTCTTCAGCGCTATGCGGGCGGACTTTATTGCATGGTCGCGCTCAACTGCTTTCAAGTGAGCGAGACCGCCTACGGTCAGCCGTTGCTCGTCTTGCTCGCCCCGATCGACCATTCCGTAAATATGTTGTGTCAGAATTTTTCTTGCTTGTAATATCACGGAAGGGTCATGTGGTCGTAACTGCTCATAGACGTGGAGTGCGCGTTCAATAGCGGCGGGGGCAACCACCAATTCGACGGCGTCGGTTGTGGGTGGCGCGTGTCGCTTCATGAACTCCTCCAATAGCCTGCTATTTCTCCTTAAAACCACAAAACTTCCAAAAGGTTCCAAAAAGGCGGAACGGCAAAGCAAACCACGTCACCGGTTGAGCGCTTCGCAGCGGCGCGATGCGGAGCCGGCCTGGAAACATCATATTTCGACCGGTACGGAGTTTCTGTTTCGTGCCCCTAGCGCGACAGCCGTTTGATCGTCTTCATCGCGTGCGTGGGGGCGCGCCATCCGATAAAGATTGTCATCAAGACGGTCCTTTCGAGGAAAAGTTACCAGAACGCTTATCAAGACGCCAACCTCAGCGGCAACCCGTTATCCCCGTGGCTTTTGCAGAATTGGCCGATGAGATAGCCGATCTGCACGACAAATGCGATGGCAAGGCTCAACAGAATGGAATGCGCAAGTGTTGAGCCCTGCACCAAGCAGAGCAGGAACGAAGCCGCAGAGAAAATGCTCGCTACCGGGGCAGATGGAAGTGTCCGCATTCAGCGATCGCGTTCAAGCCAATATGGATGTCGTCCTCGAAGAGCTTTGCAAGCAGCGGCGGAGATCACGAAAGCCAACTCATTGAAGCCGCTCGCGCGCCTTCACCTTTTCAACGGCTGGCGGACTTCGACCGGCCCGGTAACGTTGACATTGCCGGCCACTGGCACTTCCTGGATCCAGCTGTACCAAGCCACAGACTTGGGACTCAGTTTCCATAGCGCGCCGTAGGCGAGGATCATCGCTGTCACCGCAATCATGGTGCAGATTCCAACGGCGAGGTGCTGGATCGGTAGCCACCAGTCCTGCCAGTTCTCAAAACACGCGACCAAGGCACGCCCGAGAGCGGGCCCGAGTAAGAAGAGGGACACCAGAGTAATTAGCGTTAGCGCGTTATCGAGGAAGCCCATCACAGCAACTATGCGCGCGCGGCGCTCCAGAGCAAGCCGAAAAAGACGCTAGCCGCGGAGCCATCGCGCGTTCAGCGCGGAATCCTTGAATTGATCCGGCGACAATTCGGTGTAACGCTCCGTATGCTTGCGCGTGGTGTGCCACCCAACCTTATCGAGGATGAGCAGTGCATGCGACGAGGGCGCGACCGCGCGGCCAATCGCCTCAAGGTGCGCTTGCATGGCCTCGGTGTCGGCCTGCGGCTAATGAGGGCAACTCCGGTAGATGCGGCCGGCCATTCAACAAAGGCCGCCTACGCGAGGGCGGCTTGGATCTATTGAGAGTTAGTACTTAAACTCCGGCATGGCCTTCAATTCATCCTTGGTGGCGTTATACACTGCGTGATCGGGATACCAACGATTACTGGCGCTGGTTGTGGTGGTTGTCGTGGTGGTAGTTGCGGCGCCCGTGGTAGTTCGCGTGGTACCGTCTGGAGCGGAAGTAGTTGCAGGAGCAGTCGCCGGTGCGGATGTTGTTGAGGCAGTTGTTGAGGTCACCGGCTGGTCGACCCATTTCAGCTTATCGAAGCCGACTGCCACGTAGTGCTCGCCCAAGCCGAGAACGCCACCCACGCCTAGAATGACATTGGCCACCTTGCCCGACCTATCCAAAATCACATCGTTGATGTCGCCGATCTTCTCGTTTGCTTCATTGTACACTTCGACGCCGGCGAGTTTGGACCCGCGCCAGCCATGCTCCTCGTGCGTGGTAGCACTGGTAGTCGCATCCACTTTTGTGGCTGTTTGAGCCGACGCCGTGCCTGTCATCGTCGCGGCAGCTAGTATTGCAATTGTAAGGCATTTCAAAATCATGATGTTCCTCCGTTGTTTGGAGAAACAATAATGCTGTGGGACTTTTGTTCCAGCAGCGACTGGGGCGACCTTACGTCGGCGCTCGCAATTCGCCCCGTAGCCAGCCAGCTGTTTCCCGAGATTTCATCGGATCGAGAAGCTCGACCACGCGCTGATGAACGTGATCGCAGGCGGGGCATTCGAATGTTCGGATGTCAAAGCCCGACCGGCCGGGGGTGATCCGTGCCAGCAGGACATCGTGGCCTGTGAAACGTGTTCATGATGCTTCGCGACCCATAGATTTGTTGGCACAGGAGCGTCCGCATCTCGGGCCGCTCAACCCGCACCCCTACGACCTTGCACACACCTCGACCACGCACGACGGGCCATTTCTGATGAGCGGGCGGTATTGTAACGCGCCGAGATTCTCGCTTGAGGGGACCAGATGTCGGGCGATCAAAAGAAGATAAAGGTGATCTCCGCAGAATTTTTCAGCAACTTGAATTTAATCCCAAATGAAGAAGGCCGCCAACTGAGGCGGCCTTTTAAGGGTTAGAATCTCTGGGCATAAACTTCCGGCACTATCTCGGCCTGATCGCACCGGTCACATTTGAAGATGCGATGACTGAACCACCCAAGTCCCGGTATGACGCTGGCGGGCGCCATAATCGCTCCGCACTTGGAGCAACGAGGTCGCATCATTGATGGATTGGATTGCAGCATTGCGAACCCTCGCATGTAATTCCGAAACCGAGATGCAGGGCTACTTATGTCCGGTTCCCGACTAACCTGATTCGAATCTTAAGTGCACAAGTGGACATACGCCGGGCAGTCCATCCGGCTATGGTCACCCCATCACCGCCCAAGTCTCGGCAGCTATCGGTGACTGAGAGTGTTGTGCTCCCGCCCGTCGTTAGGGAGCGCCAACATGCTTCGCGCCAAACGCAACCAGCCTAAACCATCATTAGATAATCGATTGGCCTTAGACGTCGCCATAGGCTGCGTAGCCGTAGGGGTAGCCATCGCCGTAGCCGGCGCAGGCTCCGGCGATTCCTAGACCGAGTCCCAAGCCCAGCGCACCGAAAGCCGGTCCTCGCCAGCCACCACCGTGCCAGCCTCCACCGCCAAAGCCGTGGCCTCCAAAGCCGCCAAAACCGCCGCGTGCCGACGCGCTAGTAGGCGACAGTCCGATCAAAACGATCGCCAGGAGGGCGATCATCGCTCTACGCAACATGGTCGTTACTCCCGAAAATAGATCGCTCCCGTTGCGATGACTCTTTTCGTGGCAGATTGTTTCAGCGTTAAAGGCGGAAATTGGCTCGGCGCAGATTTCGGAAATCCCAATCAGAGCGTTTCGAAATTCGTAGGCCGCGCCGTTGGCCTGCTGGGCTTTCCCCCGTAGCGCGGCGCTACCACCGCGTACGGCCCCAGCCGTCCTCACCCGAAACGTTACAGAAGGATGCCAGTGCATCAGATTATCTTCTTCGTGGTCATTGTCCCGCCGATACGTGATCTGCAACGGCTCTCGCCGTACCCCTCAACCCAAAGGCGAGACCGTCCTCACGATCCTTTAGTCGACAACTCCCAAATCCGCGCCCACTGTCACGGTTGACCGGAACCACCAGCGGACCCGTAGACTTGGCCGGTCGCGAAGCTGGCATCCGCAGCAGCAAGTTGGACGTAGATAGAGCCCAGCTCTGCAGGCTGACCGGCGCGGCCTATCGGCGTCTGTGCTCCGAACTTTTCGAGCTTTTCCATCGTCGCGCCGCCAGACACTTGAAGTGGAGTCCAGATCGGCCCAGGCTCGACGGCATTGACCCGAATGCCTTTCGGCGCAAGCTGCTTCGCTAAGGATTTTACATAGTTCACGGTTGCAGCTTTTGTTTGCGCATAGTCATATAAATCCTGGGATGGGTCGTACGCCTGCTCCGAAGCAGTGCCGATGATGACCGAGCCGGGCTTGAGGTGGGGCAGCGCGGCACCAAAAGGGCGCGTAGATATTTATAAGTAACGCTGGTCGGCAGCAGACACGCGCCTCGATCCTGGACGTCTCGTCGCACGAATGTCGAGACTACCCAGGTCCTCGATCGCGCGGGCGACGAGTTCCTGACAGAACTTCTCATCGCGAAGATCGATAACTTCCTTTGCGTCCGGCTCTTCAGTCGGAAAGTAGTTAATCGCAACGTCTGCGCCTTCGCGTGCATAGGCAATGGCGGCCGCGCGACCCATGCCGGAATCGCCACCAGTGATCAGCTCCTTGCGGCCTGCGAGCCGACCCGATCCGCGATAGCTTTTTTCGCCGCGGTCTGGACGCGGATCCATCTGGCTCGCCTATCCAGGCCAAGGCTGGGACTGTTTCTTGTAAGGCGGCTTGGGATATTTATCGGCGGGTTTCTGCAATTCCTGCGCTTCCATTTCTGAGTTTCCTTTGGCAAAAGCCGAGGGAGCTGCTGCAACGCCGATTTCGGCGGTACCGACAATTGTCCTTCGCGTTACTTTTGACTTTTCCGACATAGTTGATGCTCTGATGAATGTTCGACAACTTCTTCACCTCAATGCCGTTGCGAAACCACAATAAGTTGTCGCGGGAGAACGGTCATAACGGAGCTGTCCAATCTGTTTCTGAGCGCCAGCGAGTGCCTGAGCGACAAAAAAGCTCCCGTGGGAGCCCAGGCGTTCTCTTTAAGAGCGTTTTTAGGTTCTTAGATCGGAACGCCGTAATAGTCGTTCACGGAGCGAGCTCTCGCCGGATCGCTCCAGTTCCAGGAATTGTCGTTGTTGTATTTTGGCGCTCCCTTGAGCTGGTTTTCAGTTATTCCGGTACGATAGCCGCCAAGGCTGGTGTCGTATTTCAACGACTGCCAAGGCAGCGGATAATAGTCATCGCCGATGCCCAGAAAGCCGCCGAAGCTCAATACCGCGTAGGACACCTTGCCGCTCTGTTTGTCGATCATCACGCGTTGGATGGAGCCGATCTTCTGGTTTTCTGCTCCATAAACCGCAGTGCCTTCCACCTTGTCACTGCCAATGAGATTTCCGGTTTCCCGATCTTCAATAGCCACGATATTCCTCCTACGTTTCGGGTTGTTTATCCCAATCCGCGGCGCTTCCAAATGTTCCTAAAGGCCGCTCCGAACAAAGTGTTCCAAAGGTAACACTGGAACTATCAACGAGCGCTCGGTCGTCCGCCGAGACCACCTTGGGTTTTGCGCTCTTACGTTGGGAACAAAGCGCGCATCCGACGTTTGTCGAAGCGCTTTGCACTGAATGGAGAAACCATTGAAAATCCGGGCTGGATACGATATTGCCTTTGACTGTTTTCAGAATGTGCCGATGGTGCTTTTGCTGACGGTGCATCCGTCACGTCAGAAGGATTTATTGACGCCACATCGTATCCGGTTCACGCCTGACATCATCATTCGCACGGGGCTCGATCCGTTCGGAAACGTGTGGACGCGTTTTATCGCTCCGCCGGGTCGCCTCGAAATTCGAAATGAATTTGTTATCAGGGATAGCGGCATCGCTGATGAGGTCGTGCCTGGCGCTAAGCAGTCAGGCGTCGATGAACTGCCTGACGATGTGCTCCCATTTTTGTATGGCAGTCGTTACTGCGACACCCAGAAGCTCTCGGATCAGGCTTGGTGGCTGTTCGGCAACATCGCCGGCGGCTGGCAACGCGTTCAGGCGATTTGCGATTACGTCCATAACCACATTAGATTCGGATATCAATACGCGCGATGTGATCGCACCGCGTCCGAGGGACACGCCGAACAAATCGGCGTTTGTCGAGATTTTGCCCATCTCGCTATTACGCTTTGTCGTTGCACGAATATCCCCGCTCGGTATTGCACGGGCTATCTCGGAGACATCGGTGTCCCCAAGGATTCGGCGCCGATGGATTTCAGCGCGTGGTTCGAAGTTTTCCTCGACGGCCGCTGGTTCAGTTTCGACGCGCGGCATAATCAGCCGCGTATTGGCCGGATCGTCATGGCACGCGGACGCGATGCCGCCGATACCGCCATTTCGACCCAATTCGGCGCCGCTAGTCTAGCTCGCTTCAGGGTCGTCACCGAAGAGCTTGAAGCCGAGATGCAATCGTCGAGGAAGGCAACATTAGATAATGGCACCGAAGAACGGCTCGTTCCTGCCTGAAGTGGTACGCTGACCATCAGAGCTTCCCAGCGGCTACAGGTCAGGACATCCCGGCCGAATACGGCGGCCCGTGCTGAGCTTTGTCTGACGGATGGTACTTCGGATCGCAGGCCGGGGCCGCTGGGCACCCGATGGCGGCTAGGCCAAGACCGATAACGGCCCCGAAGGTCGCATTCAGAATCAATTGCGTCAGGAAAAACCTGCCCAGGCGCCTCCCGACGGCGTCAAGCGCGGCCGTGGTTCGCTCTAGATCTTCGCTACCAGCCAACCGTAGGAAGCGGTTTCGAATAGATCCACGCTGGAAAAGACAAAATATCAGAAAAACGACAACGAAGCCGGTCGTCGTGAATGGCGTCACCGCGACCCTACTAATGAAAGCAGTATCAAAAGGGTTCCACGCTTTGCACGGCGAAGGAACCGCAGTCGTTCTTTTTAATTGGTGAATCTCTCTGGCAGAAGGGCTGCTTGACCGTGCTGTGGCTCATAGCAACAGAAGCTGCCGCCAGTTGGTCGAATCACAAGGATTCGCGCCAGGGAGCGGCGCTGGCGTATTACTCTGTCTTCTCGTTGGGGCCCATCATCGTAATTGCGATCGCGGTCGCGGGCCTTTTCTTCGGTAGTGAAGCGGTAACCGGCCAGGTCGCAGGCTCCATCAAAGATTTGCTCGGCGAAACGGGCGCCAAAGCGGTGCAAGCGATGTTAGCCGATGCCGGGCGGCCGCGCGAGGGCACCATCGCTTCGCTGCTGGGCCTGGGCGCCCTGCTCTTCGCGGCTACTGGCGTTGTCGTCCAGCTGAAAGATGCGTTGAATACCGTCTGGGAAGTCGAGGAAACGCCGGGCCATGGCACGTGGCATTTCATCCGCAGCTACGTCGTGTCGCTCGCCGCCGTTATGGCGCTTGGCTTTCTCCTTCTGGTCTCATTGATGGTGACCGCGGGCCTGGCGGCACTCTCAAAATATGCCGCGCCGCACATAGCGGAGTGGCTGTTGCATCTCATCAGCAGCCTGGTTTCGCTGGCGGTCATCGCCCTGCTGTTCGCGATGATGTTCAAATGGCTTCCGGACGCCGCTGTCGACTGGTACGACGTTTGGCTGGGTGCCGTTTTGACGGCAATCCTGTTTGAAATCGGAAAGTCGGCGATCGCCTTCTACATCGGAAAACAGGGTCTGGAATCTACCTACGGTGCTGCCGCTTCCATCATCGTCGTGCTCATCTGGGTCTATTACACGGCACAAATCATCCTGATGGGCGCGGAAGTCGCGCATGCTTTCGCAAAACATCACGGGTCCATCAAGGCCCGTGGCGCGCGCGGACAGCGTTTCGATGATGCAGCTCTGGCCGCACACCGCCGTCCGCGCGACGGGTGAGGAGGAGCGCGATGTCCAAGCCTCCATCGGGGCTTTTTTCCATCCAGGTAGCATTCGGGCAGGTGTCGCCGATCGAGCCGAACACGTCTTCGCTCGCGGCCACTGCTGCCTTCGGGGAGGCGCCGGGCGGAGGATCCTCACGAGCGACGAGAAGGGCGCGCTCGCGCGCGTGCGGATCGGCCCAGTGCTTCATCCAGCCGTGCTTCTCGCATCCGCGGATGGCGCCGCCTTCGAGTAGAACCGACCTCGCCGATCCCTCGATCGTCCGGAAGGCGGTCCGCTTTTCCTTCATCATCAGAAGCGAAATCCCTCCTCGCAACGCGGTAAGACTCCTTCACGCCGTTCCGCGTTCCAGGCTGGTAACACATGGGAGGGATTCGAAATCGCGGGAGCTTCGGCTTTTCCACCCTGTTCCGCGCCCCCTCTGCACAACGACGCTAGGCTAGGGAGAGGCCAGTCTAATTGACCGAATTGCGCTGCGCTGCACCTAGCGCGGACAGCAGGGACAACGTCAAGATGGCGGCGGCGGTGGAACAAGCTCATTGTAGAGCCGCCCAGCGTCGCGATTAAATCGATGGCATTAGCGTGGCTCTCGGAAACTTACCTTTCATCCAACGGTTAAAGAAGCATGGATGAAAAAACCGCCCTTCTAGAACAGGCCGAGCGTTGCCGTCGCGCCGCGCACGCGGCCGGGGATCATCAAGCCGCGGCAACGCGGCTCATGGACGATGCTAAGGAATATGAGGAGCGGGCGGCCAGCCTCCCCATTTCCAGCCCGCCCCTGCAAGAGGCGTTATCTCAGGAGACGACGGCCAACACACTCGTCAGACGCGATCAATTCACCATCACCTCCCAAGGCATCATTCATAAGCCGACTAATGCCGCGTTCACACCACATCCGGGCGATCCTCATTCTGCGACTATTCACTTCGGTCAACTCGGCAATATGCTTCCCAACGGACATAGCTACAGCCTCAACGAGGTGGAGCGAATCATGCGAGAGCTTTGGGCGGAATACGTTGCCCGAAATGCGGAGCTCTTTACGCATCGATCCTTGGAACGATCTTAGCTGTGTGACGTTCAGTGGCAGTGCGCTTTCTACATTGCCCAAGGCGCACAATCACGTTCCCAAAAAAAGGCCTCAGCTGTTCAAGCTGTGGCCGTTTTGTTGAGGTTCGCAATCGTGAATGCTCGATAGCAACGAAGGCCGTGGGCAGCGGTATCACAGGCGGCGCAACCCTTGATTGCCCCGCTGCCGTCGGTGGTCCCGGTGCTCACTCTCGGAAACTCGGCGCCGGGGCCCCGCCTACCCCGATGGCGACCTGCCGCTGCAGCACCAAAATTTAGGTGCCGTTAATGCGGCGTCCTTCCCCCGTGAAGATGAGACCAGCGAACTAAGCGATTTTGCAACGCGAAACATTGAATAACGCAGAGGGCGCTCGATGGTTCCTAAACCAGTTTGGCGACCGTTTGATGCCGGCCAGCCTCTTCTTGATGATCTGCGAGTCGCAGATTTTCTGTAAAAGATTATCAGTGGTCTTCGTGGCGAACGAGCTCTTCCCTCAGTGCCGCTCTGAAGATGGGAGATTTCCACGACCGCGAATTCCAACTCCGGTTGACGGCAAGCGAAGCTAGTCGGCTCGCACTGCGGACGGCGTCCGGTGCGAAGCCTCGACATAAAGAAAGAACTCCAGGCACCCCGCTGTCTTGGGAGCTTCATCGATCCATCTACTGATTGGATCTAATTCGACCCTGCGAGGGTTGATTGCGATGGACCCTCCGTCGCGATCCACCAGATTAGCTGCGCGACCAGGTGGGATACCGGCGCGCCCGCCTCGCACGACGTCTATGAACCCATCGGTGCCAGGCGCGCGGGCGAGATAAATTCTCATTCGGGAGGGATTCGATGAACGAGCAAAAGGGCGATTCGAACGTTGATCCTGATGAAGAACTCCCCAGAATTTCGACCGGCAGCCGTGGCTTGGACGACATCCTTGGCGGCGGCTTCGATCCCGAACGCATGTACCTTTATGAGGGCCGGCCAGGGTCGGGTAAGACAACTCTTGCAGTGCAGTTCTTGCTGGAGGGGGTTCGCCGCGGGGAGCGTGCGTTATACATAACGCTGTCGGAGACAGAACGCGAACTTCGTCTCGTTGCCAAACGCCACGGCTGGCCTCTGGAAGGCATTACTGTCTTTGAGCTCGTTCCCCCCGAAACGACATTGGACCCAAGCCAGGAACTGACCGTCCTGCATCCGGCGGAGATGGAGCTTAGCGAGACGAGCCGTCTCATCTTCGATAAGGTGGAGGGATTGAACCCGAACCGCATTGTCATCGATAGTCTATCCGAGCTGCGACTTCTGGCCCAAAGCGCACTCCGCTACCGGCGACAGATCCTGGCGCTCAAGCATTTCTTCTCCGGCCGCCGATCCACCGTTGTCCTGCTCGACGATCTTACCGCGCACCAAAACGACCTGCAGCTCCATTCCATCGCGCACGGCGTTGTGCTGCTGGAACAACTAGCGATCGACTACGGCGCAGAACGTCGCCGCATGCGCGTCGTCAAAATGCGGGGCATTCCGTTCAAGGGCGGCTTCCACGACTTTACCATCGAGCGCGGGGGACTTGAGATTTATCCGCGCCTGGTTGCGGCGGAGCATCATAAGGACTTCGAGGGTGATTTCGTCCCGAGTGGCAATAAGGAACTCGACGCGCTGCTGGGCGGCGGTTTGGAGCGGGGCACGAACGCCCTCCTGATCGGAGCGGCGGGTGTCGGCAAATCATCCATCGCCGTGACCTACGCGATCGCGGCCGCTGAACGAGGCGAGCACTCGATCGTCTTTGCATTCGACGAAGGCAAGGGCACGATGAAAGCGCGCGCCAAAACGCTCGGTCTGCCATTGGACGCAGCCCTCGCGCGCGGCACGATTCGCGTTGAACAGATTGATCCGGCGGAGCTGTCGCCAGGAGAATTCGCCCATCTAGTGCGGAACGCCGTCGAGATCGACAAAGCACGAATTGTGATCATCGACAGCTTGAACGGCTATCTCAACTCAATGCCTGACGAGCGCTTCCTCGTGCTTCAGTTGCACGAATTGCTGAGCTATCTGAGCCAGCTAGGTGTGCTCACGATCCTGGTGCTGGCCCAACACGGGTTAGTGGGACCGATGGATACGCCGTTGGATATTAGTTATCTCAGCGATGCCGTTTTGATGCTGCGCTACTTCGAGTTCGACGGCACGGTCCGTCGTGCGCTTTCTGTGGTAAAAAAACGCAGCGGAAATCACGAGCATACGATCCGCGAGTTCCGATTGACCGGAGACGGTGTCAAGCTCGGACCCCCCCTAAAAGGCTTCAGCGGGATCTTTTCGGGAACCCCGATCTACAAGGGCGAGGAAACTCCGCTGCTAGGCGACAGCCAAAGCAAAGGTGACTAGCATGCCGACCGCCAATGTACTTATTCTCACACCAGTGGGTCGCGATGCCGGCGCCTGCGCCCAACTGGTCGAGCAGGCCGGCCTGTCTCCCCAGGTGTGTAGCGATGTGTCCGATCTGATCGCGCAGCTGGACCGCCATGCGGACGTGGTCTTGATCACAGAAGAAGCGCTCTATGGCAAGGCTCTCGACCCCCTGGAAGCATGGGTGACCGGTCAACCGGCCTGGTCCGACCTGCCGTTTGTCGTGCTGACCAATCACAATGAAGGTGCGCGCTTCACCCAATTTCGCCGAGACCTTGTCCGCAAGCTCCGCAACATCGCGTTCCTTGAACGGCCAATGCAAGCGATCTCTCTCCAGGCGGCGGCTTTGACCGCGGAACGCGGCCGCGCGCGCCAATACGAAGCCCGAGCTTACCTGGAAGCTCAACAGCACGCGGCCGAGGAGCTGGAACGTCTGGTCGCCGAGCGCACCGCCGCCCTGGAAGAGGCGAACGATCGGCTCCGCGCTGAGAGTGAACGGCGCGAGCGGGCGCAGGCGGCGCTTTTGCAGGCCCAGAAGATAGAGACTATGGGTCAGCTTGTTGGTGGCGTGGCGCACGACTTCAACAACCTGCTCATGGCGGTCATCGGGAACCTAGATTTGCTCGCCAAACGAATTGGCGACGATCCTCGGAAGACGAGGTTGCTGGAAGGCGCCCTGGAAGGCGCACGCCGAGGGGCTACCCTGACGCAGAGGTTGTTGGCCTTCGCTCGCAGGCAGGAGCTGCAATCCCGCCCTACAGATGTACTTGCCCTTGTCGAAGATATGCGAGGCCTGATCACCAGGTCGGTCGGTCCCATAATTGATGTGAGGATCGTCGCGTCGGGATCCACGCCCGCGATCAGCATCGACCCGAACCAGCTGGAAATGGCCCTTTTAAACCTCGCTGTAAATGCACGGGACGCCATGCCGTCAGGTGGGCTGTTGACCATTGCGCTGGACCACCAGCTGGTAGCGGCGGGCGAGCTCGCACTGGCGCCCGGCCCTTACGTCCGCCTTTCGGTCCAAGACACTGGGGAGGGAATGGATTGCGTGACCCTCGCCCGGGCGGTCGAACCCTTCTTCTCGACCAAGGGGGTCGGCAAGGGCACCGGGCTTGGTCTCTCCATGGTGCATGGGCTCGCTGATCAATCCGGCGGTACATTCCGTCTCAAGAGCGAGTTGGGTGTGGGCACGAAAGCCGAGCTCTGGCTGCCAGTGGCAGACCGCGCCGCCGAGACTTTCGCCCAACCTCAGACATCCGAGGCGCTAACATCCCCAGCGACGATATTGCTGGTCGACGACGACGCCTTGATCGCAGCAAGCACGGTCGCCCAGCTTGAGGATCTCGGTCATCGCGTGGTCGAAGTACACTCTGGTAAAGAAGCTCTCGCCATACTGAATGACGGCTTGAACCCAGACCTCGTCATTACCGACCACGCGATGCCGGGCATGACGGGTATCGAGTTGTCGGTCACGGTGCGCGCGTGCTATCCCACACTGCCGATCCTTTTGGCGACGGGATATGCCGAACTTCAAGGCGAGCTGCCCATCGAACTTCCGCGGCTGGCGAAGCCATATACTCAGGAGCAACTCTCGTCAGAGATCGCGCGTCTGTTGCCGGACCTCGCGATCTAAACGAAAGAATCGTTGCAATCGGTGCGTCTCTGCGAGAGGTGGGACCGGCAAGGGGCGCCTACACACTGGATGCGTTGAAGTCCACATGCCTTGGAATCGCGACTTCACTAACAAAAACGCGGAAATCGAAGTCAAGCGCGTCCTCGTGCGTCAAGGTCATCGATGACGCGGTGATAGAGGCGGTCGAGTTGAGACCGGTTTGCGTCAGGGGTTCTGGCGTCGGCACGCACGGGGCTGAGTGGGGATTGCATCGAGGGGCCACTGGCCATTTTCCTCCGCTGGCGAGCCCACCTCGCGATCCTTCAACGGACTGCTGGAAAGGAGCCGGGTTCATGCCGCTGACGCGAGGCGAGGCCGTTGGGTATGATGCCCACTTGATGACGTTCAAGTTCACGATGAGGAATTGCGAGCAAATTGTGCAATGCCGGATCAGCAGTGCGGCGCTTGGTAACTTGGCTGGTGGTTGGAGGAGTTCGGCGCGGGATTTGCCGACTGAGTTTGAGGCGCATCGCGAGCTTGTGGGTGGCGAATTGGCAACTTTGGCATAAATCGCCGCTGTGGTGCAGTCTTGCGCAGATTGGGAGAGTAAGCCGAAGGGATTGCACCTCCGGCTTCTCGCAGAACAGTGCTTGAAACTCTCGCTTCACACTGCTCCCATCAGGCAGACATGCCGGTAACACCGAGCTTCCAATGTACGAACAGTCTGCGTCTTTTGACCGCAATGACCTCAATCAATCGACCAGCCTGTATCTTCGCGCCCCGGTAGCGCTTGTACTTTCGCATGACCCACGCGACCAATGTGGCGTTGACGTAATGCCATATCGGTTGCAAAGCCGACGGGGTATAGGCTCCATAGTAGTTCAACCAGCCTAGAAGGATTGGATTGATCTCCTGAGCTATATCTGCCAGCTCTACATGTGTGCGTCTACGAAGTTGTAGCTCCCTGATCGTCTTCCGCATCGACTTGAGAGACAACGCACTGACCTGTGGTTTGAAGCTTGTGAAAACTTCTTTGGTTTTCTTGTTCTTCACAGTCTTTGGTCCAAAGCAATATCCGAGGAAGTCAAACATCGTGTTCGGATATTTACCTTTGCGTTTCGCATCTTTGCAGTAGACGATCTTGGTTTTCTCCGGATGCATTTCCAGATGGCATTCCGCAAAACGAGCTGCAAGCTTTGCCTTTACGGCTACGGCTTCAGCCTCTGTCCGGCAGTGCACCAATCCATCATCCGCATACCGGCACCAAGGGAGGTCTGGGTACTCTCGTGCCATCCATGCATCGAACGTGTAGTGCAGGAAAAGATTCGCCAACACCGGACTGATAACACCGCCTTGCGGAGTGCCCTTGGATCTTGCGACCCGCGTGCCATCCTCCATTTCCATCGGCGCTGTCAGCCATCTTTCGATGTAGAGCAGGCTCCATTTACACTTCACATGTTTGCGAACAGCGCGCAGTAACAGCGTGTGGTCGATGTTGTCGAAAAGGCCGCGGATGTCGAACTCGAGAACCCAGTCATACTGCCAGCAGCGCTTGCGCGTTACACCTATGGCATCTATGGCCGATTTATTCGGCCGATACCCATAGGAATCCGGCAGGAAGATAGGCTCGACTTCTCTTTCCACAATCTTCTTGACCACCATCTGCGCCACACGATCTGCCACTGTGGGCACCCCCAAAATGCGTTGTCCGCCAGTCTTTTTCGGAATGGGAACAGCGCGCACCGGAGGCGGAAAGTAGCTGCCCGAGCTCATCCGATTCCAGATCTTATAAAGATTCCGCATAAGATCTTTGTCGAACGTCTCGAGCGACTGCCCATCCACCCCGGCCGCGCCCGCATTGGCTTTGACCGCTTTGTAGGCGTCGTACACTAACTTCTTGTCGATATTAAACGGCTTCGTCTTTGTTGCATCCATCGTTTCATCCTGTTTCCAGTTGCACGTTAGATGCAACACCTGACACGATCCCTTTGCTCCAGCTCCATTACAGAACCTTCAACGCTCGTACGGATCGTTCCGCCCCAGTGCTCCACATCGGTACTTTCGCCTCATGGCTGTGACCACTTGTGCTTTTCCCTTTGCATTAGAACGACTGGTTCCTGCAGTTCCGTTTGAAAGCCTGTGTCAAATTCATGCCCCCTCTACGCCGACCGCCGCCTGCTCAGTAACCAGATATCCAGCAGACTTATCTCAGAAGTACCGGTCGCCTCTGATTTTGACGGCATTGTTATATTTACGACGCGTGATCGGAAGGTTTGCTTGCGCTCATCTCTATGACACTCACCTGCACGGTTTAATCCGTACTTTTCCTCCAACGCTCACGACCATGACACTTAATCATCGCCGCTTGGAGCGGTTTGACACCCGCCTCTGAAAGCCGATGCCGGTGGGCCGACCACCATCTTTCAAACAGCTTCCCTATGTTGTTAGGTCATTACTCCTCCCTCCATAGTTTTCTACAGCACACGCCGGCATGATAATTTCAACTCATGCGCGATCTGCTCCTCCTGGCGATCCATCTGCTCGTGACCCTCGCGAAACTCCTCGGCCCGGGCGGCACGCGCCAGGTCGCAGCTGAATTGCTCTTGCTCAAACATCAACTCCTGATCAGCAATCGCTCCCGACAGCGTGCGCCGAATCTCACCATGCTCGATCGCCTTGTGCTCGGGCTGACTACCCTCTTTGTGAGCCCACATCGCATTCCGAAGCTATCCGCGATTCTCAAGCCGGCCACGCTATTCGAATTCCACAAGGCGCTGGTCCATCGAAAATACCGTCTGCTGTTCTCCCCTTCCCGCCGGAAACGAAAGCCTGGACCGAAAGGCCCTTCCACACAACTCATCGCGGCCATCGTCGAGATGAAGCGCCGCAATCCAAAGTTCGGTTGTGTCCGCATCGCCCAGCAGATCAATTACGCTTTTGGTATCAAAATTGACAAAGATGTCGTGCGTCGCGTGCTTGCCACACACTGTCGACCCGAGCCGGGTGCCGATGGTCCGTCATGGCTAACTCTCATCGCTCACGCCAAGGACAGCGTCTGGTCGGTCGATTTGTTCCGCGTTGAATTGATCCTCCTGCGGAGCCATTGGGTGATGCTGGGCATGGACGTCTTCACTCGTCGAATCATTGGGTTCGGCATCGCTCCCACGTCCATTGATGGCATGTCGGTGTGCCGCATGTTCAATTGCGCCACTGCTGGGCAACCGAAACCGAAATACCTCAGTACGGATCACGATCCACTCTTTCGGTTTCACCGCTGGCTCGCAAACTTGCGCGTGCTGGAGATCGAGGAAATTAAATCGGTTCCGTCCGCTCCGGTTTCACATCCGTTCGTCGAGCGTCTCATCGGAACAATCCGGCGGGAGTACTTTGATCGGGTATTTTTTGGAACGCCGCGGACTTGGCGCGCAAGCTGCACGATTACAAAATGTATTACAACTCGCATCGAGTCCATCGTTCGCTCGACGGCTCGACCCCCGCGCTACGCGCCGGCGTATCCTCAGCTGTTGCAGCCTCGCTTGACCGTCACGCGTGGCGGCCACATTGCCGCGGTCTGTTTCAGACTCCGATCGCCGCCTGACTTATATTTCGCCACCCACACCTACATCGAAGTGTCGAAGGACGAACTGGAGAACATTGCGCTGGAATCTACCCGGACAATCGACATCGACGAGTTCGTCCCGAAGAGCGACATAGATCCCCGCTACCTCATCCGTCCGTACTACTTGATCCCCGATGGGAAAGTCGGGCATGACGCGTTCGCCGTCATCCGGGAAACCATCCGCAACATGGACATGGTAGCTATCGGCCGCGTCGTTCTTACGAACCGAGAGCACATCATAGCGCTGGAGCCTTTAGACAACGGTTTGATGGGGACGCTTCTGCGATACCCTTACGAGGTGCGCGACGAGAAGGAATACTTCGACGAAATCCAAGACGTGAAAGTTACGAAGGACATGCTCGACCTAGCGAAGCATATCGTCTCCCAGAAGGCCGCGACGTTCGAGCCGGCGAAGTTTGAGGACCACTACGAAGAAGCTTTGACTGAACTCATTAATGCCAAACGTAATGGCAAGACGGTCGGTCAGAAGCCCAGACCACGCGGCGAAAACGTCGTAGACCTCATGGACGCGCTCAGGCAGAGCATCGCGGGCGAAGCGCCACGTAAAAGCAAGAAACCGCGGAAGGCTGTCGCAGGCCAAAAAGAAATGCTGCTTCCTATCGAAGGAAAGCCCAGAGCTGAAAAGAAGGTGGCCAAGACCGAACGAGCGTCCGGGCGGCGAAAGGCTGGTTAGCGGTTTTGGCTCACAACACGTTCGTGTCCCGCGGGCGTGAGCGCCTGAGAACGAACGTTGGACAGTATCCAACGGTCTAACTCCCGATCTCTACCCGGTCGTAGGCCAACGTTCCAGTCGCTCCATGCGCTGCCGAACAAAGCCCCTGATTGTCTCTTCGTCGATGCCCTCACCCTCCGATCGCCAATGGATAACACCATCAGAACCAATTTCATGTGAACGCAGGCGAAAACGAACTCGCATAAGAGGCTGCTTCGTCTTAGGATGCAGCTCCTTTTCTCCTATCTCGATCATCCAAGCCTCGGAAGCTCTGAACAAGGCATCCGCCCGACCCGGCAGCATGCAAACGTTGATACCATGGTCTTGAGTCGCGACACTTGGGTACTGGATCGCATCTATCCTTGACGCTCCGAACAGTAAGTTTGCCAGGGCGATAGTAGGATAGTACAAATGCGGCTCGTCGTCTGGAACGATGGCTCCGAAAATTTCGCTCAGATAGTCATCAACCAGAAGCCACTTCTTGTAGTTGCCTTCGCCCAACTGCCTACGGAAGTGCGGTGCAGTTCGGAACCTGTCGCTCGGTCCCAGAGTATTCACTTCCCGCGCGAGCGCCCGCTCAAGCCCGACAAAAGCGGTGTTCAGTTTTTCCAAGGCTCCGGAGCGCGTACGGGCCACAAGCACCGTCACCATGTCACCGGGCTTCACGCGCAATTCTAGAGCAGCCGTATTAGGCGCATTCGCTGCGTAGAACAGAACTTGGCCTGGCTTGTTTAGCCGACCTGGGCTCCTGACGAAGTCTGGTTTCGGTGGATACCACAGCTCTGCCGCGGACTCGTAGAGCACACCTGACTTGTTCACGCGGGCGCGGTACACGCCGCCTACCATCCATGGTCGTATCTGGAACGGATATTGATCAATAATCCGCACCACGCGGGCAGCCACAGCTTCTTGCGAGAGAGTCCGCAAATCCGAACGCCGCAGCCGAGTAATGCGCTGCCGAAGGTCATGGATAGATACCCGGCCCATGAGGCGGAGACGCTTGGCATTCTCATTCATGTCGCACCTGCGCAGGAAAAACTGCGCCTAGCATTATCGAGATCGGCGAGGGAAATGCGGTGCGGCACCGCCGTAGAATAATCTTGCACAACAATTAGTCCAAAGCCGATTCCACGCTGGGTGGGCTCAGGTGCCAAAAAAGAGCCAAAAAATTCCCGACGCGTAACCGGGGCAAATTTCCGGGCGGAGGGGGAGTCACGGAGTCGAAAATGTGATTCAAGCTGAGGATGACCTCGGGCGTCCCTGATTCGCTGGAACGTTTATCGCACGCAGACCTGATTGGCGTGGTTCGCGATTTGATTGGCGAGGTTGGGCGTCTGCGGGCGGAGAATGAGAAGGTCAACTTCGCGTTGACGCAGCTGAAGGCGGAACATCAGGCGGTCAAGGACGAGCTTGCGCGGTTGAAGAACCTTCCGCCGCGCCCGCCGCACAAGCCTTCCGGAATGGACAAGGCGACGGACCGCAGCGGATTGGAAGGCGACGACGGACCGCGCCCCAAGGGCGAGAAGTCGAGCCGTCGACGCGGCAGCCAACTGGACAAGCTGACGATTGACGCGACCGTGGTGGTGAGGACAAAGGCGCCGGCCGGCTCGCGCCACAAGGGCTACGAGGAGATTGTGGTTCAGGACCTGAACCTGAGCCCGCGGGTGACGCGCTATCGGCGGGAGCGTTGGCAAACTTCGGACGGCAAGACGATCATCGCCGAACTCGATTCCGGGATTGTCGGGGGATATGGCCCCAATCTGCATCGCTTTGTCCTGGTGCTGCATTTCTCTGGCCAAGTTACCTGCGAGCGGATCGTCGCGCTTCTCAATGGCATGGGGGTGATGATTTCAAAGCGGCAAGTCGTCCGCTTGCTGACGGCCAAGCTCGAGACTTTCCGGGCCGAGGACGAAGCGGTTTTGAAAGCCGGCCTCAGCGGCGCCTATGTGACGGTCGACGACACCGGCGCGCGCCACGCCGGCAAGAACGGCTATACCACGCAGATCGGCTCCGATACCTTCACGGTGTTTCGTACCGGTCCGAGCAAGTCGCGCCAGGCGTTTCTGTCGTGGCTGTGTGGCGGCACGGCGCTCTACGTGATCAACGACGCAGCGCTCGGCTATATGCAGAACCGCAACCTGCCGCAGGCTGTCATCGACAAATTGGCGGATCATGAGGAGCGAATTTTCTCCCGCCCGGAGGACTGGGCGCGGCATTTGCAGGCACTGGGGTTGACTGACCTCAACGTCGCCCCCGATCCGGTCATGATCGCCAGCGAAGGCGCGCTATGGGGCGCGATCCGCCATCAAGGGCGATTGCTGGACACGGTCATCGTTTCCGATGACGCCGGCCAGTTCCGCGTCGGCCTCCATGCGTTGTGCTGGGTTCACGCCGAACGCCTCGTCCACAAGCTGGTTCCCTCCAACGATAAGCAGCGCAATGCCATCGAGATCGCCAAGCGGATGATCTGGTGGTTCTATGGTTCCTTGAAGCAATACAAGCTGGCGCCCAGCCCGCAACAGGCCCAGGTCCTGCGCGCCCGCTTCGACCGCGTCTTCAAGCGCAGCGCAACTGGCTACGTGATGCTCGACCGGCTGCTCAGACGACTGTTTCGCAACAAGGATGAATTGCTGCGCGTCCTCGATCGCCCGGAAATTCCCCTCAACACCAACGCTTCCGAAAACGACATTCGCACCTTGGTGACGAAACGGAAAATCTCCGGCGGTACCGTCAGCCACAACGGCCGCGACGCCCGTGACACCATGCTCGGACTGGCGAAAACTTGCAGGAAGCTCAAACTGTCATTCTATGAATACCTGGGTTCTCGCCTCGGCATGATCGGCACCCAAATCCCGCCACTTGCCGAACTTATCCGACCCGCCCCTTCCTAACGCCACCCAGTTCGCCCGGAAATTTGCCCCGGTTACCCCGACGCTTGCTAAGTCATTGATAAATGGCGCGCCCGGAACAATTCGAACGTCCGACCCCCAGATTCGTAGTCTGGTGCTCTATCCAGCTGAGCATCGTAGCTACCGTCGGGCTTCTCGTTGCTATTCCATAGGCGAGTCAACGGTCCGTCGCGGCGCACGCCCCCGTTTCGATTACAATGAACCGCGCTAGTTTCGCACCAGAAACAATCGGTACGAAGCGAAATGAATGTATCCAAGAAAGCGCAGGAAAATCAATGGCGGCGACCTTTATCCTCACGCTCATAACGGTCTGGTTGCAGGTTAGCGTCCTGCGGGCCCACCAGTGAAAATGCGGGTTGTTGAACGTCGCTTTGCATTACCGTAGCAGAAACGCCCACTTCGGGGAAGTTCGACCAGGGAATCCTGAAATACTTCGCACGTAACGAACGCTTGGACGCGTACAGAGAAACGGGCGAACGGCAATCGACCCGTTCCACGGGGTAAATCGAGCGGCCTCGACGGCCTGCATCAATTTGAGTTGCCCGTCCGATTTCCACTCCAATCTAGCCGAATGCCCGACGGACACCTCGTTACTCTTTTGTCGGCAGCCTTCTCGGTTTTCCATACCGATGATTCTGCTCCAGCAGGGCGCGGCCTACAGTGACAATCGGTGCGATGTGTCCGAAGCAGCTTTCGAAGCGGATGTGCCGTGGCGGTTGCGGTCTGGAACATGCTTCGAACGAAGCCGGAGGGCTTCGCACGCTGCTCGACGAGATCGCCACCGAAACCACGCGCCGTTCCGAGTATTGGTCGCAGTCGGCGGCGCCGCCGAGCAATCGTCTGGCGCGCGCAACGGCCCTGCTGATCGCGAAAAGCTGCATCGTTGAGCGGCGGCGTTCCGGTGAACGTAAAGTGATCGTCATCCCTTCCGAAGTTCTGACTATGGTGATGCTCATCAAATGATCCCGCCCCGCGGTATGTCGAAGGAACAGGCTGCAGCTTACGCCGGTTGCGAGACGCTATCGGCGTTCAATGATTGGATTCGACGAGGAATTCTGCCGGGTCCAATCCCTGGAACGCACAAATGGGATAGGAAAGCAATCGATGCAGCCCTTGACCGGCTATCCGGCCTCCAGTCTACAATCGAACCCCAGCTGTCACCCTACGACGAATGGAAGGCATCGCAAAATGCGAGTCCGGCTGAAGGGCATCAACAGTTTCACAACAAGGCTCGCTGACGGGACGGTCAAGACGTATTGGTACGCCTGGAAAAGCGGCCCGCGTATCGACGCGGAGCCCGGCACGCCAGAGTTCGTGCACCTCTACAGTGAGGGCGCGCCTATGACCTGTACCTCAAGCTGATCGATGCCAAGTTCGGCTCGATGCCGATCGGCGCGCTCGAAGACAGGCGTGCGCGGGGGGACTTCAAGGCTTTCCGCAACACGTTCGTCGACACGCCGCGCAAGGCCGACTACCTCTGGACAACGATCGCGCGGGTGCTGTCAGTCGCCAAGGACCATGGCAAGATTTCTGTGAACGTCTGCGAGCGCGGCGGTCGCCTCTACGATGCCGACCGCTCGGAAAACATCTGGACGGCAGACGACATTCGTGAATTCTGCAACGTCGCGTCTGTCGAGCTTCAAGCTGCCATGCTGCTTGCGCTGTGGATTGGCCAGCGTCAGGGGGATCTCCTGCGACTGACGTGGAAGGCCTACGACGGCCGGTACATTCGCTTGCGGCAATCGAAAGCGCGGCGCAGCAAGGGCCGGCGGGTGACGATCCCTGTCGGTCCTCCACTCAAAGCCGTGCTCGACGCCGCACTGAAGGAGAGGAACCGCTCGGCCGTCACCATCCTGACCAACTCGCGCGGTGCGCCGTGGACCGAGGATGGCTTCAGGACGAGCTGGGATAAGGCATTCAGGAAGACATCGCTAAAAGACCTGCACTTCCACGATTTGCGCGGGACCGCTGTCACGCGCCTCGCGCTGTCGAACTGCTCGGTGCCGGAGATCGCCTCGATCACCGGGCATTCGATGACAACAGTGCAGCAGATCCTCGACGCGCACTACCTTGGCGGTCGCGTCGAGCTCGCGGAGTCAGCGATCAAGAAGCTCAGCGAGGTGTACGGACGGGGATAGAAATGAGTTTGGGATGTGGACCGATTCCAGGTGAAGACGTTCCCGGTCGCCAAGGCTTCTGCCTGAGAGAGCGCTCCACGACGCCGGGAGACGAGCTAGCCGCTGCGGTAACGCGCAGCCATCCGGCCACCCTTTGAGCGGGCGTACGGATGACGAACAAAAAACTCCCAAATGAGCTCCCAAATGAAAGAGCCGTTCTGATCCGTAGTATTGTAAGTGCTTGATAAGCTTGGTGGGCGCACCAGGGCTCGAACCTGGGACCCGCTGATTAAGAGTCAGCTGCTCTACCAACTGAGCTATGCGCCCGGAACGTCAGGTCCGGAAAGCCTTCGCAAGCGGCCGTCGTTTAGCAAAGCGACCCCCCAATGTCCAGCAAAGCGGACAGGGTTTTCCCATCCTTCGGGCCGGCCCGCCAGTGGCAAAAAAGCCGCTGGAATCCAGCGGCTTCTCCAAATCTTGATCGAGCTTGGGCGCGCGGCTCAGAGCCGCTCGGGGCCGTCCCGTCCATCCCGGTCCATGCCGGGGCCGCCATCGCGGTCCATGCCGCGCTCCATCCAGCGATGCCGCCAGCCGCCTTCGCCGCCGAACCGGCCGCCGCGATGGGTCAGGAAGGTGAGGCGGCGCTTCTGGCCGTCGTCGAGCGTCTTGTAGAGCGGGTCGGCCGCGTCGGCGATCTTCTTCAACGCCGCAGCCGAAGTCGCCATAACGTCGGCGCGCTCCCGCAAACGCGCCACCGGATCGTCGGCCTGCTGATCCTTTGCGTCATCCTGCGCCTTCATCCGCGCGTTGGCGCGATCGATCCGCAGCTTGACCAAATCGCGCACCGCGGCCTCGACCGGCGGCCACAGCTTTTCCTGGTCGGGCGTCAGCCTCAGGCCCGCGTGCACCGCCGCAATCCGCGCGTCGGCAAAGGCCGCGCGGTCCTCGGGGCTCATCCGCATGTGCTGCATGTGCTCACGAAACCACGAGCTATGCTGGGCATAGACCGCGGTCGAAGCGGCGATAGCGAGCGCGGCGACGCCGGCGATGGCAAACTTTCTCA
Organism: uncultured Alphaproteobacteria bacterium; assembly: GCA_963822795.1. Taxonomy (GTDB): domain Bacteria; phylum Pseudomonadota; class Alphaproteobacteria; order Rhizobiales; family Xanthobacteraceae; genus Bradyrhizobium. Next base: position 7,300 of record CAWGJM010000037.1, on the reverse strand, counting down.
TAACGAACCTCCTTAACAAGGTTGTCCGAGGATGGTCGCGACAGGGCAGGCAATCAACTTACAGTTTGGCAACAGAGCCTAGTCTTACCAAGATGTAATCTCTTAAGCTTAATCAAATCGCAAGACCTTCAGATCATGCCGAGCAGCCGCGGCAGCCACAGCGAAATCTCCGGGATGTAGGTAATCATCGCGAGAAACACCAGCATCGCGCACAACCACGGCAGCACCGAGACGGTAATTTCGCTGATCCCCATCTTCGCGATGCTGGATGCGATGTAGAGATTGAGACCGACCGGCGGATGGCACAATCCGACCTCGGTGTTGACGATCATCAGCACGCCAAGATGAACCGGATTGACGCCGAGCTTGGTTGCAAGCGGATAGAGGATCGGCGCCATGATCAGGAGGATGGACGACGGGTCCATCACGTTGCCCGCCATCAGCAAGATGACGTTCACGACCAGGAGGAACATCCAGACCGAGAAATTCTTGTCGATGATCCAGGCCGCCATCGCCTGTGGAATCTGCTCGTGCGTCATCAGGAACGAGAACAATACCGCGTTGGTGATGATGTAGAGCAGCATCGAGCTCATGCTCGCGGCTTGCAGCAGCACCTTCGGCACTTCGCTAAGCTTCAACTCCCCGTAGACGAATACCGTGATGAAGAAGGCATAGACCGCGGCGACCGCCGCGGCCTCGGTCGGCGTGAAGACGCCGCCATAGATGCCGCCAAGCACGATGCCGATCAGGAGCAGCCCCCAGACGCTTTCGCGGAAGGCGCTCCACTGCTGGCCGATCGTCGCCCGCTTCATGCGCGGATAGCCGTTGCGCCAGGCGACGAACCAGGTCACCGCGGCCAGCATCAGCGCCAGGATGACGCCGGGCACGATCCCGGCCATGAACAGCGCGCCGATCGAGGTGTTGGTGGAAACGCCGTACAGGACCAGGATGATCGAGGGCGGCACCAGGATGCCGAGCGCGCCGGAGGTCGAGATCACGCCGACACCGAACCGGCGCGGATAGCCGTAGTCCACCATCGCCGGCATCATGATTGAGCCGATCGCGACCACGGTCGCGACGCTCGATCCGGAAATCGCGGCAAACATCGCGCAGGCCGCAACCCCGGCAAGCCCGAGCCCGCCCGGCAGATGGCCGACCAGCGAGGTCGTGAACGCGATCATTCGCCGCGCCACGCCGCCGCGGGTCAGGAAGGTGCCGGCCAGGATGAAGAACGGAATCGCCATGATGCCGAAATTGTCGAGGCCGGAAAACAGTTTCAACCCGACGCTTTCGATCGGCACTTCTGTCATCGTGAACAAGAAGGTCAGAACGGTGAGGCCGAGCGAAATCGAGATCGGCATGCCCGTCAGCATCAGCGCAAACAATAATCCGAAGATCAGCGCGGCGCTCATCACGCTTCTCCGAGCGCGATCGGCGCTTTCTCGCTGACCTCGATGCCTTCGACATGCGTCGCGTCATGATGCGGCAGCTCGCCGGTCCAGAAGAAGGCCCACATCACCTGCAGGAAGCGGAAGCACATCAGATAGGAGCCGAGCGGGATGCAGGCATAGACCAGCCAGCTCGGCAGTTCGAGGTCGGGCGAGACCTGGTCGGTGGACATCAGCTCGAAGACGAATTTGGCGCCCATGGTGCCGACGATCGCCGTGAACAACGCGCCGCCGAACAACCCAAACATGATCACCCATTTGCGCCAGCGATCGTTGAGCTGGTTGATCAGCACATCGACGCCGACATGAATGCCGGTGCGCACGCCATAGGCGGCGCCGAACTTCGCCATCCAGATGAACATGTAGATGCAAAGTTCCTGCGACCAGGCGAGATTGATCCCAAACAGGTAGGGATACAGCACGGGAACGTCGACCAGGAAGCGGTGCACGACGGCCACGAAGGTGATCAGCGTCGCTGCCCCCATCAGGCTCGCGATGATCACTTCCTCAAGCCGGTCGAGAATGCGTAACAACATGGATGTCCCTTGAGAATCATGATCCGACTGGATCGGAGAATGATCTCGTAGCCTTTGTTCGAGCATGATCCTTTCGGAATGCTCTACGACAGTCGGGCGATCTTTGAAAAACCGCCCGATCACGCACGCTTCCGCAGGGCGTAAGCCGGCCCGCGGATCGCTGGCGAGGTTGACGCTGGCTTTAGTTCATCGGGCCGCGGCCTGTTTCTTTCAGAAACTCGTCGATGAGGGGCTGACCGACCCGCGACGCCATGTCCTTGTAGACCGGCATCATCGCCTTGCGCATCGCCTCGTCCTGCTCAGGGGTCAGGCTGATAATTTCAGTCTTGCCGGCCTTCTTGATCGCCTCCAGCGCCTCCTCGTTCTCCTTCGCCGACTGGCTGTTGCCGAACTCGGTGGCTTCCTTCATCGCCTTCGACAGCTGGTCGCGAATGTCCGCCGGCAAACCGTCCCAGAACTTCTTGTTCACGACCACGACGTAACCGATGTAGCCGTGGCTGGTGACGGTGGCGTATTTCTGCACCTCATGCATCTTCTGGGTGTAGATGTTCGACCAGGTGTTCTCCTGCCCGTCGACGACCCCGGTCTGCAGCGCCTGGTAGACGTCCGAGAATGCCATTACCTGCGGGATCGACCCCAGCGCGCGGAACTGGGCCTCCAGCACCTTCGAGGACTGAATGCGGAACTTCAATCCCTTGTAGTCGGCCGGCGCGAGCAGCTTCTTGTTGGCGCTCATCTGCTTGAAGCCGTTGTCCCAATAAGCGAGACCGGTCATGCCCTTGGCGTCCAAGAGCTTGAGCAGCTTCTCGCCCAACGGGCCGTCCGTGACTTTGCGCAGCGTCTTCAGGTCGGGGAGGATGTAGGGCAGATCGAACACCTCGAATTCCCTGATCCCGATCGGACCGAATTTGGAATTCGAGGGCGCCAGCATCTGCACCGCGCCGAGTTGCAGCGCTTCCAGCTCTTCCTTGTCCTTGTAGAGCGTCGAGTTCGGGTAAACCTCGACCTTCACCTTGCCGTCGGTGTATTTTTCCGCGAGTTCCTTGAACTTGTCGGCGGCCTTACCCTTCGGCGTGTCGGACGCCACCACGTGGCTGAACTTGAGGACGATCGGCGAATCCGCGGCTGACGCCGGTCCGACCAGAGCCAATGCGGCAACAGATGCCGCAGCCAAAATCAACTTATGCATGTGTCCTCCCGCGCGAACCAGCGGGACGCGCGGCCGTGCCGCATCGCCCCTTTTTTGATCCTGCGGCACCAATACAGAGAAGCCGCGGCGAATACCATTGCTCCATTAGCAGGGGCCCGAGGAACAGCTGCTGCAACGCAAAAACGCGACGTTGGCAGCGCCGCGTTGGTATTTTCGCGCCGTCATTCCGCGTCGCGCGTTAGCGTGAACCCGGAATCTCGAGATTCCGGGTTCGATGCGGAGCCTGTCATCGGGCCGCGCTTCGCGCGGACCCGTTGGCATCGCCCCGGAATGACGATCGACAACGATCAGCTCGCCGCCGCCGCCGGCCGGTCGCGCTGGTGCTTCATGACGATCTTGTTGAGCGCCCCGAGATAGGCCTTTGCGGAGGCGACCAGCGTATCGGGGTCCGCCGCCTTCGCCGTCATCGACCGGCCCTCATGTCCAAGCCGCACCGACACCTCGGCCTGCGCGTCGGTGCCTTCGGTGACCGCGTGAACCTGGTAGAGCTCGAGCTTGGCCTCGTGCGGCACCAGCGCCTTGATGCAGTTGAACACCGCATCCACCGGGCCGTTGCCCTCGGCTTCCTCGATTCTGGTCTGGCCGTCGACGTCGAGCTTCATGGTGGCGCGCTGCGGCCCATGGGTGCCCGCGATCACCGTCAGCGAAGTCAGCTTGATGCGGTTGTGGGAGGCCGCGATCTCCTGATCGACCAACGCCTCGATGTCCTCGTCGTAGATGTCCTTCTTGCGGTCGGCGAGCGCCTTCATCCGCGCGAACGCGTCTTCGAGCTGGTTCTGGCCGAGCTTGTAGCCCATCTCCTCCAGCTTGTGCACGAAGGCGTGGCGGCCGGAATGCTTGCCCAAAACCAGCGAGGACTGTTTCAGGCCGACCATCTCGGGCCGCATGATCTCATAGGTTGATGCATCCTTCAGCACGCCGTCCTGATGGATGCCGCTTTCATGGGCGAAGGCGTTGCGGCCGACGATCGCCTTGTTGTACTGCACCGGGAACGAGGTCGCCGCCGATACCAGTTTCGAGGCCCGCGTCAGTTGGGTGGTGTCGATCTTGTTCCAATACGGAAACTTGTCGTTGCGCACGTTGATCGCCATCACGATCTCTTCGAGCGCGGCATTGCCGGCCCGCTCGCCGATGCCATTGACCGTGCATTCGACCTGCCGCGCGCCGCCGGCGAGGCCGGCCAGCGAATTGGCCACCGCCATGCCGAGGTCGTTGTGGCAGTGGACAGAAAAAACCGTCTTGTCCGAATTGGGCACACGCTCGATCAGCGTGCGCATGAAATGGGTGTATTCCTCGGGCACCGTGTAGCCGACGGTGTCGGGGATGTTGACCGTGGTCGCACCGGCCTTGATCACGGCCTCGACGATGCGGCACAGAAACTCCATCTCGCTGCGGGTACCATCCTCGGCCGACCATTCGACATCGTCGATCTGGTTGCGGGCGCGGGTGACGTTGGCGATCGAGGTCTCGATCACCTGCTCCGGCGTCATGTTGAGCTTGACCCGCATATGCAACGGCGAGGTCGCAATCACCGTGTGAACGCGGCCGCGTTTTGCGAATTTAACCGCCTCGGCGCAGCGGTCGATGTCTTTCGGATGCGCGCGCGACAGCCCGGCAATCACGGCATTCTTGGAGCGGCGCGCGATCTCGCTGACCGCCTGGAAATCGCCCTCGGAAGTGATCGGGAAACCGGCCTCGATGACGTCGACGCCCATGTCGTCGAGCATCTCGGCAACCTCGAGCTTTTCCTCATAGCTCATGGTGGCGCCGGGGCACTGCTCGCCGTCGCGCAAGGTGGTGTCGAAAATGATAACGCGGTCCTTTTCGGACTTGTTCACGGTGGTCATGGCTTGCAAATTCCTTGTTCGGTGGTGCGCCGTTTGACGCGAGCGCTGAAGGGTCTGGTGATCTCGCACAACCCCTGAGTGCCCAGGCGCTAACCGCCCAGTCGGCCCTCAGGGGCAGATAAGGAGCAGCCCGCCGAGAAGCAGGGTGGGCAGGGACGCAGCCGCAATCGCGTGAGGACCGACGGCGCGGGCCGCCTCCCCTTCACTTCCGATCGTTGCGCTGCGAATCAGCATTGCCAGACCCTTTGGAGCCCAAAAACCCTTGATAATCCTCGGTCAAAACCATTGACGGTTGGTTGCCGGGAATGGGGCGCCAGCGACTTTCTAGACGAGAAAGACCCAAAACCGCAATGCCAAAAGATAGTCAGTCGAGTTGACCTATCTTGCGATACCATCGGCCGAGCCATTTCCGATTTCAGTTTCAAAGAGCAGAGAGGAACGTTACTCCGCATTCCCGCAACGCGGATCGCGCCCGAGTTATTGTGCGAACCACCCTCGAAATAAGAGAGCGCAGGGAAGACCGGGTGCTCAGCTCGCACCCGCGGCCCGTGTGCATCGGTAGAAAGCACACGGTAGTCCACCACAGGTGGTGCCAGATCAACCGGCCTTCCCTGCGCAATGGTTTTGACGGTTTACTTCGTGCTCACCCGGTGACCGGGCTCTTTTGCCACCGTCGTTCGCGACCTTAGCACCAACGTCGGGGGGCCAGAACCACACGCCTTCGCCGTCCGCACCGGTGCACTGGTCCAGCGACACCGCTTGCGTCCACCGCATCCCGCCTCAACGTCCGTGACGATCACGAGCCGCCCCTCTTGTGAGGACGGGACGATGGGAGTTGTAGGTTTGATTTGGGTCGCGGAAAAAGCGAAATATTTTTCGCTGAGGGGCTAGACAGCAAAATCGAAAAATTGCCCGACGGGCAAATCAGTGGCGTTTTCCCGCAGCAGTAGCGGCTCGGGACCAGCTTCGCTGCACGCCGTTAAGATCAGCGAAGAGTGGCGCGCGACTTCCGAAGCGGGTCGAGCGTGACAAAGGCGACCAGGCGATGTTCCTGCGAGGGTAGTCAACGTCTGCGCCGGACAGCATTATGTTTGAAGACATGCCGATCCACTGGAACTATATACCCGCGCTGGAGGGTGAGCGCAGTGAGATGGCTCATGGCACGGCCACCAGCGAATTATTTCAGGCAGGCCATTTTCACGATCAAGCCCAGATGGTTGCCGTATTCGCGGGATGGCGGTCGTTTGCAACGCCGTTTAGTAATATTCGGGCAGAGGCGGGAGACATCCTTGCCATTCGATCGTGCATGTTTCACGCGCCACGGAATAGCGACGAGTCGTCTGTTCCCGTTCTCTTTTTGGACAACGACCACCCGGTAGCCAAGGGAAATCGTCAGGCGTCGGTAACAAACGGACTAGGCGCGAAGCGATTGGACGAGATCCTGGATTGCGTCGCGACACGCGCCGGTCACGAAACGCCCGAGCAAGCCGCAATGCATTCGCGCCGAAGGTAAGGCCATGATTGGACTGTTCTTTGAGGTGATCCCGCTGGAAGGTCATGCATCTCGCTACTTCGAACTGGCGGCCGTTCTGCGACCAGAATTGGAACGGAGCGGCGGCGTTCTATTCATCGATCGCTATACCAGTGCTGACAGACCCGATGTCATCCTATCGCACCAATCGTGGGCGGATGAAGAGCCCTAATCCGCTGGCGTGCGCACACCCAGCATCGTGCGACCACGCGAGCAGGGCGCGAGCAGCATTTCAAGGACTATCGGTTGCGGATCGGGCCTGCCGTCGACGCTTCGCGTGCCTCAGCGGCTCGCAGCCTTTGGGTTTTCTATCATGATGCTAAGCCGGCGAGGCCGGCCGGCGGCGAGTTGTTCAAGAGCGTTTACCGGGAAGGAAAATTTCTTGTCCTGTCCGAGCAGCCGCCTAGCGTGCAGAACACGTCGGCAGATCGCAAGGCCTTCGAGATCACTCGCGACTACACGATGTATGAGCGCACTGAAGCTCCGCAGGAATCCGCCGGTCATGCGCCATCCCTAGAGATAGCTGCATCGGAACGCATGACAGCCTGGCGGGCAGGCTTACGAGGATATCGACGCGGCCAGATGCGAGAAGAGAAATACCCCACAATCGACTCCATGTGATGGTGCACATGGACAATAAGGTGCTCCCCGCTATCAAATATCGGTACCCGATACATGAAGTTGTGACCTGACCGATATGTTGGAAAGGCTTCTCTGGAACGTTGTAC